>NZ_JAMFLX010000099.1 GCF_023502345.1 Parendozoicomonas callyspongiae | reverse complement strand
CGTACCACCAAAATATCGTTATAATCGGAAGTATTTAATTTTTTAAGCAATTGAATAAATGAGTATTGAGTTTCTAGAAAATGACCTTGATAAGGTAAATTATTTGAGCAATTTGCTCGAAAATCATGCCACTGGCGGGCATGCAGATGACGCTGAATATATGAAGCTCAGGCACGAGTTACTTAGAAATTCTACATTGGCTTCTATGCTTCCGGACTGGTTAAAACTTCATCGTAACTTAG
Source organism: Parendozoicomonas callyspongiae (assembly GCF_023502345.1). Lineage (GTDB taxonomy): Bacteria > Pseudomonadota > Gammaproteobacteria > Pseudomonadales > Endozoicomonadaceae > Sansalvadorimonas > Sansalvadorimonas callyspongiae. Next base: position 721 of record NZ_JAMFLX010000099.1, on the reverse strand, counting down.
GTTCATTCTGGGGTTTCATTAAAACGAAATACGGGACATATGCTGAAAGGAGAACATATCTTTCCGAAGAGTTTGCGCCTGTATGCAATTATCTAGAGTTCGGGGAAAATTTAGCTCCAAAACCAGTGGAACCCAAACCGAAATTTCCAGTTCAGCAACCAATAACTCAAAGCCCACAGCCAGTATTTGTAACGCCAAAGCCGAAAAAAGATAAAGTATTTATCGTGCATGGACGCGACAATGAGGCAAAACAAGAAGTAGCAAGGTTCATTGAAAGTGTTGGTTTAATCCCAATAATTCTTCACGAGCAAGCTAGTGGTGGTAAAACCATCATTGAAAAAATTGAACATTACTCTGATGAAGCTGGTTATGCAGTTGTCCTCTACACTGCTTGCGATCATGGGCGTGGTATTCATGAAACAAAAATTCACCCCAAACAAAGAGCGAGACAAAACGTAGTCTTCGAGCATGGCTATCTTATGGCGAAGCTCGGCAGAGAAAATGTTTGTGCTCTGGTAAAAGGTGATATTGAAACACCCAATGACATAAGTGGTGTCGTTTACGTAGCTCTTGACGTTTCAGGGGCATGGAAAACTGAAATAGCAAAAGAACTCAAAGTTAGTGGTTATCAGTTAAAAGAGTTCTTCTAGCATTGTGCAAGGTACGTTTAACAAGGCATTCCAGGTGACGCCTACGGCGCACCTGAATGCGGCGTTAGGTG
>NZ_JAMFLX010000098.1 GCF_023502345.1 Parendozoicomonas callyspongiae | reverse complement strand
CCCGGTATTCAACAGGCCTTTAACAAAACCATGATCATGCTGGAGGAGTTCCGCCACAATCTCCCGCGAGTACGGCTCAGGCAGAGCAACCAGGATACAGACAATGGCTTGTGAAGAAAGATCGCTTTCAATCAACTGATCCGCCAGTGTCTTGTAATTATTTGCCGTCACAGGAAGATAAGTAGACAGCAAAGGATATACCTTTTCTAATTGCTGAATATTGTCTGTGTGACATTCAGAGTTCTGATATATGCTGGGACAGTACCTTAGGGTGAGGCCATTCTGAAGACCGTAAGCCACAATATGAATCAGAGGCCTGCCACCGCGTCCTTTAAAATCAATAATGAGTCTTTCCAGCAATACCTGAACCTTTTCCAGTGGTAGCACCTCGAACAAAAAATCAATAATTTTCAGAGATAGCACCAGATCAGAAGGTTCTACGTCCAGAATGGCGGCACCATAAAAATCATGGGGGAACTTGCCTTCAAAATTTTCTTGCCCGAAAAGGGGGCGAAGTTGAGCCATTTCTACCAAGGTGCGGAATTCATAAAAATGACTGTGATGGAGCACCTGGTGCAGGCAGCTGTTCCCGCTACTTTTGTCGATAACATGCAAAACTTTTTTGTACTCTTCATGTACTGACAGTATCTGGTTAACTATTTCGAATTGTTGCATTTTTGTCAGCCACCACAAAAGATAGGGGCGGAACGTTTCAGGAATTTTCAAAAACATATCAATGACTGAATCACTGCGTCTCATATTTTTTATTAGTAACATAAAATACTCATCATGCTCATTTAAAACAGAATTACCATATGCGACACTATCCTCATCAAAGAATTTCAAATCACTTTCACGGATAATTTTTTTTAACTTAGGAAGCACCAGCAATTCAAACACGGTTTTTTGCACGCAATGACTTTTACAACTCGCAATACCAAGAGCACCATAATCATTGAAGAACTCCCAAAACACCTT
>NZ_JAMFLX010000097.1 GCF_023502345.1 Parendozoicomonas callyspongiae | reverse complement strand
TCCGGTATTCAACAGGCCCTTAACAAAACTATGACCACGCCGGGATTGAAGGATTTCCGCCATAATCTTCTGCGAGTACGGCTCAGGCAGAGCAACCAGGATACAGATAATCGTTTGTGAAGGGAGATCGCTTTTAATCAACTGATCCGCCAGTGCCTTGTAATTCTCTACCGCCACGGGGAGACAAGCGGACAACAAAGGATACGCCCTTTCTAATTGCAAAAAATGGTCTGTGCGATATCTGGAGTCCTGATAGATGCTGGAACAGCACCCAAGGGTGAGGCCATTTTGAAGGGCATAGGCCACAATATGAATCAGAGGCGTGATACCCTTCCCATCAAAATAAACAAGGAGCCTTTCCAGTAATTCTTGAACCTCTACAGGAGATCGCACCTTGAGCAAAAAACAAACAACATCCAAAGGCATCAAAAGATTAGAACAATATGCATCAAAGAGCACGATATTGTAAAAATCGTGGGGGAGCTTGCCTTCAAGATTTTTTTTCCCGAAGAGAGAGTGAAGTTCAGCCGTTTCAACCAAAGTACGGAATTCATAAAAACCAGCGCCACGGAGCGCCTCATGCAGGCAACTGTTTCCGCTACTTTCATCGATAACATGCAAAAAACTTTTGTATTCTGTGTGCTCTGACAATATCTGGTTAACTATTTTGAATTTTTCCTGCTTTGTCAGCCACCACAAAAGATAGGGACGGAACGTTTCAGGAATTTTCAGAAACATATCAATGACTGAGTCACTGCAGCTCATATTGTTTATTAGCAATCCAAAAAAATCATCATGCCCCTCTATAACAAGATTTCCATAAGCGACACTTCTCTCATCAAATGGTCTCAAATTATTTTCAAGGATAATTTTTTTTAATTTAGGAATCGTCAGGAACTCAAACACGGCTTCTTGCATACAATGACTTTCACTAATATCACCCTTAACAATATAATTATTATTGAAGCTCTTCCAAAACACCTC
>NZ_JAMFLX010000096.1 GCF_023502345.1 Parendozoicomonas callyspongiae | reverse complement strand
TAAGTAGCCAGACAACAGCTTTCATATATTGACCACCTCTACAGCGTACGACAGTACGGTTTCATAGAGTGCTATATTTTCAGTACTGCTGTCCCGAGCCTGCCATGATGAAGAAGATCGTCACTCCTATCACTGATAGTGCCATTATTGATACCTTAAAGTATGCAATGCGCAACGGGCCTCTGCCGTACGTAAGAGAGCGTGCCCATGCGGTATTGCTCAGTTCGAAAGGATACTCTCTTGCCCAGATAGCTGATATTTTTGGTGTTCAATATCAGACGATATCTCAGTGGGTTGATGACTGGGAGTGCTTGGGTATACAAGGCCTATATAAAGATCACGGAGGCGGAAAACCGACGATCTACAATGACCAGGAGATAGAGCGCCTCGCAGAGTTAATTGCAGAAGAGCCACGCCGTATATCTTATGCGCAGGCAAAACTTGAAGAGGAAACGGGTAAACGGGCCTCCTTAAAAACTCTAAAGAGAGCAGCAAAAAAAAATCGGTTTGGTATATAAACGCGTACGCAAGTCCTGTCAGCATAAGCGCGATCAGGTAGCCTTCGAGCGCTGCCATCAGACACTGAAGAACGCTCAGAATGCAGAACGGAAAGGGCTTATAAACCTGTTTTATTTTGATGAATCAGGTTTCTCCCAGCAGCCCTGTGTTCCTTATGCTTGGCAACCAAAAGGAGAACAGTTGAGAATTCCTTCAGTTAACAGCCAGCGCATAAATGTTCTGGGGTTTATGAATCGTGATAATGACCTGTTTTACTACCCTGTTTGTGGATCGGTCACTGGTGATGAAGTCATCCGTGTGTTTGAAGATTTTGCCGAACAAATACAAGACCCGAAATACAGCACTGGCGACCGTTACACTCTGGTCGTAGTTGATAATGCCAGTATTCACACTTGCAAAAAATTCAGAGAACAGCTGGATGACTGGATGATCGAAAAGAGGCTGATTGTTTGCTACCTGCCCACA
>NZ_JAMFLX010000095.1 GCF_023502345.1 Parendozoicomonas callyspongiae | reverse complement strand
AAAACAATTAATGTGCCTTGGGCTGAACCCGGCTCTGGCTTCACGGCCATGTTTGAAGCGCTGGTCATCGACTGGCTCCATGAAGCTTCAACACAAGCTGTATCCAGGCAGATGGGGCTGAGTTGGAACGCCATAGACAACATTATGCAACGTGCGGTCAAACGCGGTCTGCAGCGAAGAAAACTTCAGCCCCTGAAACATATTGGCATTGATGAAACCTCTTTCCAGAAACGGCATGAGTACGTCACAGTTGTCGTTGATCAGGAGCGAGATATTGTTGTTCATGTGGCTGATGAGCGTAAGAAGGAGAGTCTGAATCAGTTCTATGACACGCAGTCAGAGCAACAGCTCTCTGAACTCGAGAGTGTCTCCATGGATATGTGGCCAGCTTTTATCAATACGACGCTGGACAGGGTTCCTGATGCTGGCACAAAGATAGCCTTCGATAAATTCCACATTGCCAAAGCTCTGGGTGAGGCTGTTGACAAGGTTCGCCGACAGGAACACAAGGTGCTTACGGCTGAAGGGCACAGCATTCTGACAGGCAGCAAGTACCAATGGTTATCCAATCCTGAAAACATGTCTGAAAAACAATGGCAGAACTTTATTCCTCTGAAAGACAGGGTGCTGAAAACAGCCAGAGCCTGGGCCATCAAGGAGCTGGCAATGACTCTCTGGCATTACTCTATACGAGGATGGGCAATCAAAGCCTGGAGGCGCTGGTTAAGCTGGGCTCTTCGTTGTCGTCTTGAACCTGTACGCAAGGTGGCCTTGATGATCAAGGAGCATCTGTGGGGCATAGTGAATGCGATAGTCCTTTCAGTCGACAATGGTCGTTCAGAGGGCATGAATGCCAAGATTCAACGAGTGAAACGCAGAGCTTGTGGTTTCCGGAATAGAGATAGATTTAGAACAGCCATCTATTTCCACTGTGGTGGCTTGGAGCTTTACCCATGTGGAGTGAATCGATGAAATTCACCCACTTAATCAGGGGAAGAGCC
>NZ_JAMFLX010000094.1 GCF_023502345.1 Parendozoicomonas callyspongiae | reverse complement strand
TAGCCTTCTCCAATATGAAATGGGCCTGAAGCAAAGGCGACTTTCCAATATGAAATGAGCCTGTAAGCCTCTGTACCGTCGTTCATGATGTGAGGATGAAAATCATCATGAACACCCAATTCATCAAGACACTTGATGATGTCCAGAATCTTCTGAGCCAGTCCTCTTGCCTTGAGCCAGGCTGGGAGTCAAAAGATGAGTGTTATCGTTGGATTGAGGAGACCCTCATACACTTTCATTACCGTAGCCAGAGGAAAGTGAACAGGGGGCTCCTTCGCCAATATCTGCTAGCCGTCACTGGGCTCTCAAGAACACAGATAACCCGGTTGATTAGAGACTTCACAGAGAAAGGCTTCCTCAAACGCAGGCAACGAACAACCAATGGCTTCAAGACTCTCTATACCAAAGCCGATATCCGGCTACTTGCCGAGACTGACCAGCTTCACAGCGATTTGAATGGTGCCGCCATCAAGAAAATCTGCGAGCGTGCTTACTTGCGGGGGGATAGTCACTATGAGCGTTTGGCCACAATTTCCGTCTCCCATTTGTACAATCTCAGGCAGTCAAAAACGTATGAGCGAAAGCGAGGCCGCAGAGAGCATACTCGCTCCGTCAAGAGCGCGATAGGTACTCGCCGCCGTCCGGAACCTCAAGGGAAACCTGGTTATATCCGGATTGATACTGTCCACCAAGGGGATAAGGATGGTGTAAAGGGTCTCTATCACATTAATGCTGTTGATGAAGTGACTCAGTATGAAGTGGTCTGTACCGTTGAGAAGATCAGTGAGCGTTATCTGATCCCTGTTCTGGAAGAGTTGTTGTCAGCCTTTCCCTTCAAGGTCATAGAGTTCCATTCTGATAATGGTTCAGAGTACATCAACTATCAGGTCGTCAAACTGCTCAATAAACTGAAAATTGCCCTGACCAAGTCACGCTCACGGCATAGTAATGACAACGCGTTAGTCGAAAGTAAAAATGGTTCTGTCATCAGGAAAATCCTGGGGTATGCCCATATCCCCCAG
>NZ_JAMFLX010000093.1 GCF_023502345.1 Parendozoicomonas callyspongiae | reverse complement strand
TAACGCCTAAATCAGGTGCGCCGTAGGCGTCACCTGGATTTTCTTGTTAGAATTCAAATTCCTCGACGCCAATAATTTGATCGTTTATTGACTCTATAAATTGACAAGCGGTCTGTACTAAAGTTGATAGCTCTTCATCGGAGACAACTACAGACTCACCGTCTTTGTTTTTTCCACCTCTGTGAACTAAGTCATGCCTTTTCAAAATGGCTTTGAAGATCAAGGATAAATCCTTGGGAAAATCTACATCCAAAGCATCCTTAAACATGGGCTTAATTTTTTTAATATTGTGCCACATTAACCCGAGAAGATAGTTTTTGACCTCTTTTTCGATTTCGCTATGTTTTTTGAAAACCTCTGACAACTTGAAGGTTCTCTCAGAAAATTCAGGGTTTGTTTCAACGAACTTTATTAGCTTGTCCTTGTCATTTAGCACTTCATTTATAAAGGCATCAGAAAGATATGTCTCGATCGCTGTGATTACATTGACATAAAGTAGACCTAAAAGGTGTTCTTTAACATTACCTTTCGTATCAATATTTGATTTGGATATTTGTCGTATATGGTCAATATTTCTCATAAAGGAAGCATAGGATTCATTCCCAGTAACAATGAAATCAAAGTATGAATCTTCATAATCCTCTGGCTTCTCTTTACCTGTCCATTCGTAGCACTCTGCTGAAAGCTCTTCAGCTAGCTTCTCAACTAACTCTAAATCGACATATTCATGGAATATTCCTAACTCTTCACTTGGATAGTAAGGTCCACCCCAAATATAAATGTACCCACCTTCTGCTGTTTCGTATGGAGTCCTTTCTGCTGGATCTTCGTAGTTCTCGTAGAACCAATCCCGCATCAATTCGACTATTTCTCGTTCATCAAGACCTTCAAAGTCTTCTTTTGAAAACTCTGATTCATAATTCTCATTTTCTGAATTCTGCACGATACTACCTTTTGAATTCTAACGCTTGCATGAGGGGCGCCGCCGCAGGCGGCGTCCCTTTGATGCACTTGTTACCCGCTTT
>NZ_JAMFLX010000091.1 GCF_023502345.1 Parendozoicomonas callyspongiae | reverse complement strand
ATAAGGGGCGCCGCCGCAGGCGGCGTCGGGTGGAGGGGCTAAGCCCCGGAACGAACTGAAACCATTTGTTATGTTGCGGTCTATCAAATACTCAATTTATTTTATGTAAGAATATGGTTGAATGCTTAAATCTTTCCTCATTTCAAAACCTAAATCTGGATTAAGTAAAGATGGTATTCCATATGCTGATATATTATTAGGCTTGATTTCTGAAAAAGATTTTTTCCTTCTTAATATAGTTGTGTTATACAAACCCTTGAATGAATCATGAACTTGTTGCCCGCTTCTAAAATAAAAAATATTATTTATAGGATCCCAAGAAATAAATATATTGCCTCCAACATATAATACGGTTTCTCTATTATACTCGTTAATAACACCGCTGATTGAAACTATATCAAATAATTTTAAATGTTTAGGTAGCTCGTAAATCTTAAAATAATTATGGAGTTGGTCAAAATTATTAAGACTAAATTGTCCAGGAAGAAAATTAGTGATACCAAAGACTACATAAAAAAATATATAGGAGCAAGGTGGACTGTCACATTGGAAATCCTGTGGTAATTCAAGGTTTCTTTTATATGAAATTACGGATTGCCAACCACCCTTTAGTAAAACGAACAACCTTTGACTTGATTCTAACGATAGACATGATCTTTTATCTTCTTCATATTCAAATTCGATATATTCACTTGACTGAAAATCATCAATGATTTTTAGATTATCAAAACAACAACCGTTTACAACTATTTGATGATACTTGAAAAATACCTGATCGTCTGTGAAGCAATATTTCACAAAAAATCCTTCCTCACTCGATGTCGTTATCTTAATTGAAAGGGCGTTGCAGTATGGAGCAAAAAGCAATATAGCAAGGCAAGAAAAAAAAGAGACTGATGTCATGACGTATCTATGAATAATGTTTCAAGATTACATCTATAGCCTGTTTACGATGCTGGAGCAACATAACGCCAGCATGTGGGGCGCCGAAGGCGTCCCAGCTGCGAAGCAGCGAACACCATGCACTTGTATGGTTCTTCTTGTGAGTTTTCAGG
>NZ_JAMFLX010000090.1 GCF_023502345.1 Parendozoicomonas callyspongiae | reverse complement strand
TGTAGAAATTCAGACCTGATCTGACAGTTACCGATTTTCAAGAGGGTGTCTGTCAGGTCAAATTCAATCGATGAATTTTTCCTTCCAGATACTTTTGCCATCAGTCAGCGTCTCCATTGGAGTACGCCCACAGCACATCTTGCCCTGATGGGTGCGACGAGTATTGTAGTAATCCAGCCATTCGTCCAGATCCACTTGGAGAGCCTCTATGGTTTCATAGATCTTTTTCCTCAGCGCTGGCTGATAAAACTCCTGCAATATCGTCTTATGGAAACGTTCGCAGATTCCATTAGTCTGGGGATGACGCACCTTGGTTTTGGTGTGCTCAATATCATTGATGGCGATATAGAGCTGGTAATCATGACTGTCTGCTCTACCGCAGTACTCTGTCCCCCTGTCTGTCAGGATGCGCAGAACCGGTAGTTCTTCAGCCACATAGAATGGCAGCACGCGGTCATTCAGCAGATCAGCTGCGGTAATCGGGGTCTTGGTCGTGTACAGTTTGCAGTGAGCGACTTTGGAGTAGGTATCCACATAGGTCTGCTGATAGACCCGGCCAACTCCTTTGAAGGTTCCGACATAGAAGGTGTCCTGTGACCCAAGGTAGCCAGGATGGGCACTCTCAATCTCGCCACAGGCTTCATCATCCAGCTTCTTGCGTTCCAGGGCTTTGACCTGCGATTCGGTCAGGATAATGCCTTCTTCAGCCACTTTGGCCTCAAGAGCCTTCAGACGCTGTTTAAAGTTCACCAGGTCATGACGCATCCAGATGCTCCGAACACCGCTAGGTGAGACAAACACACCCTTCTTACGCAGCTCATTGGAGACTCTGACCTGGCCGTGTGCAGGCTCCTGAATGGCCCATTTAACCACAGCTTCCTCAATGTGCGAATCAACCCGGTTCTTGGTATTGGGAACTCTGCGGCTTCGATCCAACAATGCTTCTACGCCACCATCATTAACGGCATCCCGATAACGATAGAACGTGTCCCTGGATACACCCATCATTTTGCAGGCTTTAGAGATATTGCCGAGTTCATCAGCTAAATTGAGTAAACCAACTTTGTGCTTAACGATACGA
>NZ_JAMFLX010000009.1 GCF_023502345.1 Parendozoicomonas callyspongiae | reverse complement strand
CCCTGTAGTGGTTACTTATTATGAATCAGCTAAAGAGTTCATTTCTCCTGACTATATTGTAAATGGTGAGACAAATGATGAAGTTATTTCCAATTTGGCAAGAAAGATGGTCGAAACTATAAATACTTCATATGACTTTTCCTATAGCAATGAGAAAATGAGAAGTATGAGTTTTTCGCATGTTGCAGACGAATACTCAAAAGTTTTTTAATACACTTTATAAATCATAAGCTAAATATTACGAGGGATGCTGGATTGGTTCTCTCTATTCATGTTCGGTTAATGATGGAGTGTATGTAATAACCCTTGCCTTGGAATGATGGCAAGGGTTTTCTTCTTCAAAAATATGTTTGTATTAGATGTTTATATTTTCTAAATCAGGAAGAAAGGGGAGGTTCCAAAACGCTGCTTTCACTGCCGTATCAGAGAAATGACTATAGAGCCGTATCATCATGCTCTGCTTGATATTTTCCTTTTCCGTTTCTGTCAGTTTCATAAGGAGGTTCATTCTATTTGCAAGTGCTTCAGCATCACCAAGAGAAAAGCTCTCGCCACACACACCTGCAACTTCTGGTGCTCCTCCGCTGTTACAGACAGCCATGGGAAGACCAGCAATCATGGCCTCTAACAACACCATACCAAAAGGCTCATGATCCGAAGAGAGTACAAAACTATCAAAAGCCTTGAAATATTTTGAGGCTTCAGGAATTGGTCCGGTAAAAATCACTTGTTTCTTGATGCCTAGAGCGTTCGCTTCTTCTTTAAGTGTTTGCTCCAGCTTACCCTTACCCATAATTACCAGCACAGAATTGGTTTGATATGGCTTGATTGCGGCGAAGGCTTTAAGTAATGTGCTTTGGTCCTTATCTGGGTGGAGTCTGCCCACATTGGCAAAAATATACTTATCTTTGGGTAGATCTAATGCTTCTCGAGCTTCAGTCTTGGCGAGGAGTGATGCTGCATGTTGATCAATATCAATTCGGTTGTAAAGAGTGGCGATTTTTTCTTTCGGGAAGCTTGGCAGGGAAGCCCGCATGTCATCTCGCACGGAATTGGAAACACCGATTAATGCCAAGTTCTTCTGAATTCTGTTGGCATAAAGGCGGCGCGTCCACCTGGAGTAATCGCCGAAAGCGTGGTGAATGCCGATGACAAACAAACCTTTAACATGAGTGGCAATGTAAATTGGCTTAAAGCGGTGAGCAATGCAGAAACTATAATGGTGCTTCTGGCATAGCTCTCTTATCTGTTTTATCTGTTTTAACTTTAATCCACGGATATCTTTAGAGGTATTTTCCAGAAAGATAACTTCGTCTGAGTCTACTGTGTTTGCTATAAACTCATCTTTTGGTCCAGTGAGAAAAACAGTAGTAACTTTAAATTCAGTGTCTTTGAACAGAGCAGCGTATTGTCTTGCCACATCGTGAAACGGCATGCCGTAGCCATGGCAAAGCTGTAAGACTCTTTTTTGATTTTGATGAACTTCTGAAGTGTCTTGCTCAGGCATGAGAGCCTCTGTTATATCTGCACTTGTTACTATCTGAGATTTAATCACGCTACAGCTTTCCGATTGATATGCTCACCAAAGAAAGGCTGTACTGCAAAAATCAGGCTTGGAAATTTCGAGAAGAGCATGTTACCTAGTCTCACAATCGACAGCCAGCCTGTTTTTCCGTTGTTCAAATATTTTTTGGACGTAAGACGTGATTGAGATATTCTTATTTAACTCCCTAGCGCATCTTCAATCTCAGCCTTCCATATAGCCAACGCCAAAGCCGGTGTACGCAACACCTTAGGCGTAGGAATCCACTTATGCCGAATACGTGAAAACACATCAAACCGCTCGGCAGTACCAGCCATTGCTTCGGCTACAACTCGGCCAGCAATGTTGGTGAGAGAAACACCATGTCCGGTGTAGCCATGTGCCGTGTAGATATCATGCCTCAGATGCTCAATATGGGGCATGTATTCACGTGTTGCGGAGAATAACCCCCCCCAGTGATACTCCATTTTCACATCCTGTAATTGTGGGAACACCTTCGTCATGCGTTGGTGCAGACGTTTTCTTGTATCAGGGTACTCGCCATTGAAAGGATGATTTACTCCTCCAAATAAAATCCGGCCATCTGCTGTTGGGCGAAAGTAATCCAGGCTGTTATTGAGGTCAGACATTGCCATTTGGTTGGAAATCGGCTGTCTGTCGCCAAGCGGTTCTGTCACTCCAATATAAGAAATAATCGGAAGCACTTTGCTTTCGGCCTTCTTGTGTAGCCCGTCAATGTAAGCATTACAGGCCAGTAGAACCTGCCTGGCTTTTACCCATCCATGTTCTGTCTGAACCCAGTTAGGGCTGCCCTTGATCAGCTTTGTGACTTTGCTGTTTTCATACACGCTGGCGCCAAGATCCATCGCTGCTCTGGCAAGCCCGATAGTGTAGTTGTGTGGATGCATATGCGCGCTGTTTGAGTCGAACAGGCCCCCAAGGTAACGATCTGATGTGGTTACATCTTGAATTTTCTCACTGTCCCACCAACTGATACTGGAATAGCCATAACTGTTTTCCAGAAGTTCTTGGTAGGCTTTCAGCTCTTTCACATGGCTGGGCTTCACCGCCAGCTCAATGTAGTTTTGCTGAAAATCACAATCAATATTGAACTCTTTTATTCGCTCGCGAACGATATCGAGTGACTCACAGGAAAGATCCCATAACTTTCGGGCCCACTCGGAGCCAAAGGTTTCATCCACTTCATGAGGGCCAAGGCAGTACCCCACCAGGCACATTCCACCATTCCGGCCCGATGCACCCCATGCAATACGCTCAGACTCCAGAACAACAACATCAAAGCCACGCTTACGAAGTTCGATGGCGGCGTTCAGGCCGGTCATGCCGCCACCAATAATGCAAACATCAGTGGTAATATCGCCAGTCAAACAAGGCTGTAATGGCAGCGTGTGTCCGGTTTGAAAATGGTAAGAGTTAACGTATTCGCTTGACTGGTTCATTCTGACTCTTAGTGAAAAGGTGGTTTAGCTCACCGCAATATTGGCAGGGTTATTCTACAAGAGGTGTGGTCTTGAGAGTGCTTGGCCTGGGAATGAAATCGAACGAAATAAACAGCCTCCAGGCTGAAGGCGTAATTATCTAATGGAGTGTCTTCTGTAGCAATAGTTCAATACTGTATTTTGCTTTTCTATTGCAGCTTCTTATCTTCAGGAAAATGGTGGAGGCGGGGGGATTTGAACCCCCGTCCGCCGATGCTCCGCCTTCAGCTCTACATGCTTAGATCCGCCTTTATTTTAGTCCTGCCATGACCCAGCGGTCGGGGTAAGGCAGCACGAGCCTGTTAGGTTTTAACCGATCAAAGCCAGGCGCAGATCACGGCGAGTCTGTCTGCAATGACGGTCATGGAACTACCCGACAGACGGGGCAGAAAGACCGGAAGAGTGCTGTTGTTAAGCAGCAAACCTACGATTAAGCAGCGGCCGCAGCCCACTGGTTGTCGTAGAACTCTTCGTTAGCTGGTTTTTTGGCAGCTAATAAAACAGTAACCATTTGATTTACGAGAGTGATTACCCCCTCTCGGCATGCACCTCAGGTTTTGTCATCGTCGTCGAATCCGTATCGCCCCCGTTGTTTGACAACAAAAAATATGAATTTACTTCAAGTAATACATTTTTAGTGTAGCGAAGCCTATTCAACAAGTCTGTTAGTTGAATTTGTTCTTTGCCTTACCCTGAAGAACCCAGTGTCAACTGTATATGGAGTTCATAGTTTGGGTAGTCCCTCTGTAGGTCTTTACGTAGTCTTTGTTTGAGGTTCTCCAGCTCTGGCCATTCTGGGGGAGATTCTCCGGCGATAGGTGATGTTCTTATGGTTATCCACAATGTTCGGCCCATGACCAGCAGTACAGGAGGCTCAAGATGGCAGTGGTAGCCATCCAGTCTCTTTATGTTCTGTTGCATTTTTAGCCTGAGTTCCTTCTCGGGAGAGTGCCATAACAGCTGGTTGATATTTGTTCGCAGTGTCTTGAGGGGAAAAGGCAGAACCAGAGCAATGAGAACAAGTGTCAGCACGGGGTCTATCAGCGATTCAATATCCGGGAACTCGATCAAATATTCCCCCACAGAGAAGCTTGCCAAAGCAACGGCGCTGAGCATGCCATCAAGGATCCATTCCTGCGCCTCAAACTGGAGAAGGGGTGAGTTTATCTTTCGGGCAGACCTGTGAATGAGAAATGCCATGCCAAGATCAGTTATCAATGACGCCAGTTCGTATGCCAGGGCAATGCTGAAGTTTGGTGGGTGGCTGTGGTTGATTAGCTTATAGCCAGCGTGGGTTGCTAAGGCGGTACAAAGAGTCAAAAGAATGAGTGCTTCAACGCTGAGAAGAAAGGGCTCAAGCGCGGCCTGCCCCAGGGGGAAATTGGTGGTTGGTGGTTGCTTGATTCTTTTGGCCACCATAATTGTCGCGATCATTGTGATGGAGCAAATCAGGGAATAGGCACCGTCAAGTAAGACTGCTGTTGAACCTGCCTGCTCTGAGAAGATCACACCGGTGACACCAAATGTCAGTTCAACGGACATGGACAGGAAAAGTAACCGCTCCTCTAGGCCTGGTTTCATAGCAGATGTGTAGTGATCTCGGGAAGAGAAATATGGACGCCTTTATGAAAAAGGCAAATCTGAATGAGGGTTTAAAAGCGTAACGTGAGTTCCCTATGAAGAAAATGAAGGGAACCACTCGATATCAGAGAATGCGTGCAGGTAGCTTTCATCTTTGTTCTGATCTTCATAGGCAGGATGAAATCTCAGTGCGGTTTTGTATTCTCTACCCTCTCCATCGTGCCATTTTAGTGCATCATCTCCCTTACCCTGGTTACCATAATATGATTCGGAAATTCTGCAGAAACGAGAGTATATATAGACTCGTTCTCCATGAGTGCCGTCATTAGGGAGCTTTTGTATTAAATCATTTGCCTTTGCGCGCCACTTTTTAATTTCCGGTGGGGGGGAAGTAAAAAAACCAGTTGAGTCAATTTCATCCTCTAAAATTGTCAGGGCAACTTCTGCCAGAATGCCATTCACGCAGAACTGACTGGAAGGTGGGCACTTCTGTTTTGTTTCCTCCAGGGCTCTATATATAGATTTCCAACTCTCTCCTTGAATCTTGCGAGTGACGATCATTGAGCCACAGTAGGCTTCTATAGGACGTATCATCGGATTGCATCGGATTCTGGGCGCAAAAACAGGTAAGTCATCATCATTCATAGCTCTGGAAATAAAATGCTGGAAGAATTGAATATTTTGCTGAGCTTCGCTATAGACATCGCCTGTAGAAGGACGATATTTTTTCAGGACAGAGCAGCAAACCAAAAGGCCAAGAGATGCTATCTCGACTATGTAATCCATTGGCTTCCCGCTGCTGAATTCCAGAATATTTTTAGCCGCTCGTATGGAAACACCATAGTTTTGCATGTTGTACGCGATCAGGATGAGGCTCTCAATATTCTTATTGGTTGTAAAAGCTAACTCCCCCCCTGAAAACTTTTGGCCAAGGTATATAGCGGGAAAGCGGGTGTACCAGGAATTCAGTCTGAAAATTTTTTTGAAGGCTGCTTCAGGCATGAGTTCTGAAAGTACCTCAGGATTACCAGTTGAAAACCTGTATTCCAGAAGAGTTTTTTTTGCGGCCAATTCTTTTATAAGGCGTATGTCATCTTGTGGTGGAGCAATGAAGGAATCCTCTTTTTCAATGTCCCTAAGCAGTACCAGGGCCTCACCTTCTAACCCGGCCTTTGAAAGCGCTATAATGCAGGGCCATACTGCTTTGGCTTGATGTTTGTGAACCATTCCGGAAGGGGCAAAAGGTTTAGGTTTTTGAAAAAATTCTACAATTGATCGAGCTTTATCAAGCCACTGTTGCTTGTTGGCCTCGCACGCACTTTTATAAAGACTGAGGACTACAGTCATTTTAAGTGAGTTTAATCCTAAAATTTCTTCTGGAGAAAATGTTCGGTTATTTGGGTCCTGTAGAGAGCATATTTCCTCATAGAATGCGACTCTCTTTTCATGAGAGTGCACTGAATAATATTTATCCCAGAGTTTTTCGAAGCATGATTTGTGATGACAATATGGAAGGGCCTCAATGCACTTTTTGATGGCAAGCTTCATGTTGTGATGGGAATGATTGTTAACAAAATCAAATTTTTGATCTATAAAATCGGCATTCAATTTATTTAAATAATCCAGCGCTTTCTTATGTTGTCCTGATAAAATCAGGAAGTGATTTATGTAATCAAGCTTATCTTCTGGAGTAAGGTGTTTATAAGTATCAGAACTGTTCATTCGACTGGCAATATGGCGCGCTTTCACCATTCTTTTATATTTTGCATTATGATTAGGTGCATCAAATGAGCGCTTCTGTGCTTCCTTCAAGTCTGCCAGTTTAAGCATTAGGTTGGCATCCCCTTCTTTGATGACATTCTCCATTAATTCTATTAACTCTTGATCTTCATACCTGCTCAGTGATTCCGGGCGGGAGACTAGCGCTGTTGCTTTCTGTATGGCTGTTAGGGTTGTGTGGGATCGGCTGTGTAGCGGTCGACTATAAGGCTTTCGGTCAACCTGTGAAGGTTCTTTGATATACCCTTGCCGGGTCTTCCCATGTTCCCGCCATTTGGGAAGTTTCTGGTCGTTTACATGCTCGCGAGATATCTCTTCTCGCGATCGGGCAAAGCGGGATGGAGGGTATTCGGGTAATCGATAGGCCATTATGTCTAATCCTTTCGTCCAGTATTTCAAACAGGGAAGTAAACAGGGAAAAGACAATAAATAATCTGACACTCCAGTTAGAGTGCCTGACATTTTCTCTTGGCCCGAAATATGTAAATGTGATAGGCATTTTCATGGCAAAAATGCAGCGGGAGCCGAGGTTGGGTATTCCGGTGACATTCGCCCCCCAAACAGTCATGACCAAGCTTTGGCCACCCCGAACCATGAAAATGGTTGAGTCATGCGCCTTAATCAAGGGGTGGCGAATGTAAACCGGACAGGGTGGCGAATAAAATCCGGTTTAGGTGGCGAATGCTCCGGAATACGCACACAGCTCTCTCGGGTATCTGAGTCCAGAGAATTATGAGTTAGAAAAAATGGCTTAGGAAGGTGTCCACTTTTGCTGCCTCGGATCAATCACTGAGGAACAGCGGAAAGTGATGCTCTTGGCTTGTATGGTTTACTCAGTTTCCGGCAGCTTAGCGTATTGGCCAGCCACCGGGTCCATTCACACAAACTGTGCTCTAGAGTAATAATGTTAAAAGGCCCTAACACATCAGGCCATTGACTTTTGATCTCTGCATATAGTGTTTTAAGTTCTTCCTGCATATCAGGTTTGCTTCTGCTTTTGTCCCTTAAGTGAGAAAGGGCTTGCTTGGTTCCGGGTCCTGGAATCATGCCACTCTTTGGGTCTACAAGATTAGGACACAGTGTGGCTGCATCAGCAAATGCTTGAGAAAAATTGAACTGATAATTGAAAGTTTCTGCAGTAGTACGGGTGTCTGTAAATGAGGTTTGAGAGCCTTGCTTTTTGCGCAATATCTTCCCATCCTGCATTTTGAACTCATATATACCGAGATCTCGCTTTGACAAGCCCGAGGGATTCAATGTTGCTCTAGGGGGCTTGAATTTATGAACTGCAACCCCATTTGGTTGTTTTTGATACCAGAAAGGTAGCGCTTGTTTCAAACAGGTGTTCAGTTCTTGGCTCAGAGTTTCAATCCGCATAGGTCGTTGTAGCCGTGACGACAGACCAGGGAAGAGCCTGATAGCTGCTGGTATTAATTCAAAGATAAACTGTCCCATATCCAGGCCCGCCTTTCCGTAGGTTACATTCAACTGATAGGCAGGGTGTTTTTTATATTTTTCGGGGTTGGACTGATAGTCTTGATAGATGGAGTTCAGGCGCTCTGGCGATATAAAACCAAGATTTCTTAACGTGTTTTCACTATTAAATATGCGGCATATAACCAAAGTCAGGATAAAGTTTGAGAATTCCATATCCATCATCGTCTTACTGGTTAGGTAAGTTTTGTATGAAGGGTGCTGGCGCATAAAATTGAGTATGCCAATGGATTCCCTGTCATCTTCTCGATGTACGTTACAGAAATGCTGAGGATTGCTGCCGCTTATTATGGGGCACTCAAACCGTGAATGACTCAGAGCTTGAGGTACAACAGATGAAAGCTTCTGGAGTCTGGCACGCTCTCTGGCTGCACAATAATAAATAAACGAATCTATCAGGGTATCTCTTTCTGATTTTGAAATATGTGTCTGTTGGGACCAGCAAGGCAATAAGCTTTGTTCGATAGCTGTTTGCAATTTTATTTTAAAGTCCTGATCCGCATCTCTCCTGGTTTTTCTTTTTCTCTGAATTCCCCCTTCATCGGGAGCCTGAATATGGTGAAGTGTGACTTTTGGATCAGTCTCTAAACAGGGGATAGAAGGTTCAAGGCGTATTGCCTTCTGGACAGGTGGAGACGCGAAGCCAGTATCAGAATGTTGAGCAACAGTCTGACTATCGGGGTATCTGCTTGCAGAAGGAAACTGGCAGTAGTTATGGTCATGCTTGACATGAATGAGTCTTTGGGACAGCAGGTGCTCCGGCGAAGGGTCGCAAGCATTTACGTGTCTAGATAGTGCCTCAACCTCGAGAGGTTCTTTATTTTGTATGGTGCAGCTTGGTTTATGAGTAGAAGGTATTTGAAGAGCTAGGTTGCAATTCTCTGGAACCTCGACAAGACAACCCCTTTTTTGTCCTTGGCAGGTAATATGAGCACTGCCCTCGTCCTTTGCATGATGAATTGAGAATTTTTGGGGGACATCTTTGATAGGATGAGATGGTCTTAAGTTCACAGTTGCTATCCATTTATTATCGGAAGTCACATTAGACCTGCTTACTTGGCTAAAGTTTTTAATTGTTAAATTTGGAGCAGTAGAGTTACCTTTTTTAACTTCTGGGAAATAAACAATAAGCCTGTTTTTGATGGTATTTTTGCCTGCAAAAGTTGGATTATGCGCCCCAGTCTTTCCCGTAGGGATATCTGACTGATTTATTTCTAAGTGCAGTTCAGGTGCAGTTCAGGTGCAGTTCAGGTGCAGTTTAAGTGCAGTTTTGTAGTTTCAGGGAAGTTCTGGCGAGGCTGTACACGGCTATACACAGGGGCCAGATACAAAAACAGGAGCTATATAAGCTCCTGTTTTCTTTTGCTTTTGACCTTTTATGGTCTCGTACTGTCTTGTCAGACCGTACGCTTTGGGTTGGTGGAGGCGGGGGGATTTGAACCCCCGTCCGCCAATGCTCCGCCCTCGGGTCTACATGCTTAGAGCTGCCTTTGGGTTAACCTTGAACGATCCGGCAGGCGGGATGAGCAAGGCGATCCTGGAAAGTTTTAACTGTCCCACGTCAGGCCCGCAGGAGGCAGCGATTCTGTTTAAATTTGCGACCAGTTCCAGCCAGCAGAAAAATCAGAGTGGTCGGTAGCAGACCGGTATTAAGCGGCCAGAGCTACTTGGTAGTTGTCGTCGTTGGCAACTAAAAGGTTTGTAGTAATTCGTTTTACGAGAGCTACTACGCGCTCGACATGCACCTCGGGTTTCGTCACCGTCGTCGAATCCTAATCGCCCCCGGCAGGTCGAAACCTGAATATGACGCATATTCTAAATGATTAGCTACCGGTAATGTCAATAGCTTATTTAGTTGTTAAGTGTTTTCCGGTGATGAAAGAGTATGTAGGAGAGTTAAAAGAGGGGAAAGGAGCAGCGATACTGCTCCTGAGAGTGATGTAGAATTAACCGCGGCCCATAACCCGCTGCTTCTCAATATTCCATTCGCGCTCTTTGGTCGTTGCGCGTTTATCGAATTCTTTCTTGCCTCGGGCCAGGCAAACCTGAGCCTTGATTAGGTGCTGTTTCCAATAGAGTTTGGTACAGATACAGGTTTTGCCAGCCTGCTGAGTATCAGCAAACAACTTCGCCAGCTCTCGTTTGTGAAGCAGTAACTTGCGGTCACGGCGAGGGTCAGCAATTACATGCGTGGATGCTGTGGAAAGAGGGGTAATCTGGGCACCGATCAGCCAGGCTTCTCCATCTTTCAGCAGTACATAGCTGTCTACCAGCTGGATTTTACCCTGCCGGAGGCTTTTGACTTCCCAGCCACTCAGAGCAATACCGGCCTCAAATGTTTCATCAAGGTGGTAATCGTGGCGGGCTTTCTTGTTGACGACGATGCTGGAGTCGCCTCCAGACTTCTTGGATTTCTTAGCCATAGTTGTGGAATTATACGTGGCTGGGAATCAAATTCCATGCCTGATGGCAGGGTTGTGCAACAGGTTGCACAATATTGATGCTCGATTGGTGATTGTTAATAGTTGTGCCCTATAAGTAAACGGATACAATGCTGAGATTCGCTCTAGCATCAAGAACACTTTTCGAGGATTTACATGTCCGAGCTGAAATCGGCGCCTTCGGCACAGACCTGGACGCATCGTTGGACCTTTGTTTTAGCCGCGGCGGGGTCAGCCATCGGTTTGGGGAATTTGTGGAAATTCCCATACATGACCGGAATGAATGGCGGCGGTGCATTTGTTATCACCTACCTGTTCTGTATCGTGATCGTCGGTGTGCCGATCATGATGGCGGAAGCTGCGCTGGGGCGTCATGGGCGTCATAGTCCAATCAACAGTATGCGGGAGCTGGCACGAGGCTCAGATGCCAGCCGAGCCTGGGGGCTTGTTGGCTGGATGGGAGCTTTAAGCGGATTCCTTATTCTCTCCTTCTACAGTGTGATTGCAGGCTGGGGCATTGCCTATACGGTCGATATGGCTTCCGGTGTATTTCAGGGGATGACAGTTGAGCAGGTGGGAGCCAGTTTTGATGCTCTTACAGCCAGTCCTGTGAAAGTGACCATATGGCATACCGTTTTTATGGTTCTGACTGGTTTGGTCATTGCCCGTGGTATTCATAAGGGCCTGGAAAACAGTGTTCGGGTCATGATGCCGGCGCTGTTTGTTCTGCTGTTGCTTCTGCTTGGTTACAGCATTGTTGAATCCGGCCACTTTATGGAAGGTGTACACTTCCTGTTTGCATTCAATCCTGAAGATTTAAGCTGGGATGCTGTTCTGTCAGCACTGGGACACTCATTCTTTACTCTGAGTCTCGGTATGGGAGCAATCATGGCCTATGGGGCCTACATGCCCAAAAAGGCCTCTATTGCCCGCACAGTAGGTTCTGTTGTTGTTCTTGATACCGCGATTGCCCTGATCGCCGGTCTGGCAATTTTCCCTCTGGTATTTGCCAATGGTATGGAGCCTGATGCCGGTCCCGGTCTGCTGTTTGTAACGCTGACTTCTGCTTTTGCCAATCTGCCGGGCGGAATGCTGTTTGGTTCCCTGTTTTTCCTTCTGGTTTGCCTTGCAGCACTGAGTTCATCTATCTCCATGGTTGAGCCGGTTGTTGCCTGGATGACTGAGCGCTTTAATGTTGGGCGTACTGGTGCAACGACAGCTTACTGTGCTGTGGTTTGGCTGTTTGGTATGGGCTCTGTATTGTCCTTTAACGAATGGTCTGGTGAAGAGTATCAGGTCTTCGGTATGACCTTCTTCGAGGTCGTTGACTTTATCACTGCCAATATCACTCTGCCGCTGGGTGGCCTGCTGATTGCGGTCTTTGCCGGCTGGGTTATCAAGCGGTCATATATCTATAAGGAACTCAATCTGAGCAATGCGCAGTTTAATCTGTGGCGTGCATTGTGCCGGGTGATTGCTCCAGCTTGCGTGCTGGTTATCTTTTTTGCCAATCTGCTGGGGTGATATCGCTGTTATGAAGAACGTACAGCGCACTGCTCTGGTGATGCACTCCGCTCAGAATATGTATGAGCTGGTGAACAAAGTTGAAGAGTATCCCGGTTTTCTGCCCTGGTGTGATGGGGCAGAAGTGATTGAGCGAACGGATACCATGCAGGAAGCGCGGGTCAGTGTCAGCCGTGGCGGTGTAAAGGGGACATTTGTTACCCGCAACGCTATGGTTCCGGGGTTGCGCATTGAGATTAATCTTAAGGAAGGTCCGTTTACAGATCTCAGGGGGGTCTGGGAATTCAAGCCACTTATGGATAACGCCTGTAAAGTGATACTGGATCTTTCTTTTGAGATGGATAACAAACTGCTGAAGTCAGCGGTGGGAAAAGTGTTCGAGCAGGCTGCCAATACGCTGGTTGACTCATTCTGTGCCAGGGCGGATCAACTGTATGGCGGATAAAGACATTACTGTGGAAGTGGCTTACGCGACACCTGAGCGCCAGAAGATTATCAGTGTGCTGGTTCCTGAAGGAACAACGTTTCTTCAGGCTGCCGAGCGCTCAGGTATTTGTGATTTTTTTCCTGAAATCATGCTTTCAGAAGCCAAAATGGGAATTTTTGGAAAAACTGTACCCAAGCCTTCGGAACAGGTTTTGAAAAATGGTGAGAGGGTTGAAATCTACCGGGAGTTGATTGCTGATCCGAAAGAAGTACGCAGAAGGCGCGCTGAGCAGGCAAAGGCTGCGAAAGAAAAGTGAGCGTAAAAAAGCCGAACTTAATGTTCGGCTTTTTTATTGCTCTTAATGATCAGGCAGTGATTCAGTTACTGATCTTTTTGCTCTTTTACGGCCTGATCTTTGGCTTCAGCAGCATCTTTAGAGGCGCTTTCACGCACCTGCTGGTCAATAGTATCACTGCTTTGGCCAGGGATAACATCACCCTCAAAGTGGGTCAGCTTTCCTTGATTGAAGAACAAACTCAGCGTTTGCTGGGTACGTGCCCCTCCCCCTGGCTGGAAACTATAGATATAATCCCAACGTTTTTTGTCGTAAGTGTCTGGAAGAAGCGGTTCTCCCATTACGAACAGCACTTGCTCGCGGGTCATGCCCGGTTTTAGTTGGTTGACCATATCCTGGGTAATGACATTACCCTGCTGGATATCAATTTTATAGGCGCCTGGAAAGCTCACCAGCTTCAGTTCGTTGGATGAAAACCAGGAACATCCCCCTATAAGGCCAGCTGCTAAAACCAGAGCAAACGTTGCTTTTCGTTTTTGCATCGTCTACCGACTTCCACTATCTTGGACGGAAATGAGATAATCCCCAGCTTATTACATCTCCAGGGGTTTAGAAAGGGAAACTTGGGTGGAAAATCAAGAGCTTCGAAAGGCCGGTTTAAAGGTCACTTTGCCCCGTGTCAAGATACTGCAGATACTGGAGAGTGCTGCAGACAGGCATATGAGTGCGGAAGATGTTTACAAAGCACTGATTGATGCGGATGAGGATGTCGGTCTGGCGACTGTGTACCGGGTATTGACCCAGTTCGAGAGCGCCGGGCTTGTTATTCGCCATAACTTTGATGGCGGACATTCTGTTTTTGAACTGGCCAGTGATGAACATCATGACCATATGGTGTGCATGGAATCAGGTCAGATTGTTGAGTTTCGTAATGCAGAAATTGAACGCATACAGCATGCAATTGCTGAAGAACATGGGTTTGAGATTGTTGATCACAACCTGGTGCTGTATGTAAAACCAAAAAACTAGAAATTAAAAATGTAGCTTCTGGAAAGGAGGAGTTTCAGAAGCTGCTTCTCAATGTTAGAGGTGACTCTCAGCTCTTCGAGCATGAATGAGCCTTTCTGTTCCGTTGATTTGAGCGGGTAACGCATTGAGAATCTTTCTGTCGATTACCATGGTTGTGAAACCATACCTTGTGAGAAAGGTCGTAGCCATATCTCGGGCAGTGGATACTGCAGCTAAGTCTTCTGACATGGCTTCGGCGTTAGCAATGGCCATAAATCTGGAAGTGTTTTTTTCCTTTAAGTCAATTCGATGCAAATCCGGGAAATGTGAGCTTTCAACAACACCCATATAAACTTGATGTTTGATGCGCATATCATCCTCATTTTGACTATAGATTTGGAAAAGCTCTATTCCATTACGAGCCTGATAGTGGCTTGCCTGCATCTTGGACATTACTTGACCGAGTTCGTCAGAGGGATTTGCAATTGCGCCCAGAGATAAGAGGTCATGCAAAATGGCCGTCCACATAATTGGAACCAGATAGATTCTGCGCTTACTTTTCTCCTTTCCAAACGTGACATACTCGTAGGTAAACAAATCCTCTTTCATTTCCTGAGACATCAGGAGCAGGGAGTTGATAATTCTGCTGATTCTTTCTTCGTTGAGGGTTACCTGCAAGGCGGATGGATCAAAAACTGAGCCCGGATCGCCAAGCTCACCGCCATGAGCGGGGCTTAGGATGCTATGAACTGTTCCCAGAATATGCATATAGACATATCTGATATGGATTGATCTCTCACGTTGTGACGAGACAGCACCGAAAAGTCGGTTGCCTAAGGCATAATTCCTGCTGAGATAATCAAGCTCACTGAGCAGACTGTCCAGAAATTCATCACAGCTTGAAATGGTGACTCGGTATGTACTTGAGGCTCCATTAGTTGCAATCACGTCATTTAGATATTTGTCTTTGCAAAGTGCTGTGACCTTCTCATGACGCTCTCTTTGACCACTGTAAAATGTTGTGAAGTGATCAATAGTATCAGTGTATTCCGGAGTCAGCTGATCATGGATTGTATGATCCGGGTCATAAATGGCCATTGAAGGAACACAGATGCTGCCTACAGCAAATGCACTTGTTGCGTAAAACCAGCAGCGATTAAAAAAAGATGATAATGGCTTGCTCATTTCATCCACTCAGGCAGTTCTACGTTATTTTTCAGGCGAATCGCTGCACCGGCATATCCCCATTGATATTGGGCTTCATCAAAATAGCCGGCTATTTTAAATGACTTAGCTTCAAGCTTAATTAATTCTTTCATTTCAGGCTGATAGATTGCCGGTTCCAGGCATATTGCCTGTCTGTTCTCATAGTTTGTGACTTTGTCGGCTTTAGCCTTCAAACAGGTTGTAAAGTCCCAGAGCTGACCAACCGGAGCTAAGTATTTAAAGGCTGCGGTAATCTGTGGTAGGTCAGATGAAGAGCCCTGAATACGGAACAGGTCAAACAGCACTGCGGTTAACATTATTGAATGACGGTTCCGGGTTTCATTGAATGAAACCATTAATAATTCTTTTGATTTAGCAATATTGGCCAGGTTGTCAAGAAACTGTTTGTCATGAATTGCCTGAGCAATGTTCGCCTTGTGGTCTCGGACTTTTTGTTCGTAGACGGGCTCTAATGTCCCATTTCTATTTTTTTCATTAAAGGCACCTTCAACCAATGTTCGCATGTCTTCAGTATGCAACCCCAGATGAATTGTACGAATACCAACCTCCGGAGCCAGGTAAACATGAAGAATTGTTAATAGCTTTAAGAGAATTTCGAATGACTTGTCATCTGAGAGGCTGTTTGCAGCATTCAGTCTGGTAGTGAATGCTGCCAGAACATCAGAATACCCATACAGTCCAATGAGTTTCTCGATGACTTCCTGATCAAACTTTGACCGCGGTTTTTTACCACGTGCTTCCCATCTGAGTTTGACGAGCTCTTCATCCAGTTCAGCAAGCTTAACAATGAGGTGATCAATCGCAGCATTAATTGCGGGTTGTGGGTCATTTACAGGCTTATCATTAGCTCTGTCATCCGGACTGCTCGTTCCTAGTACTACGTTAAGAGCTTGAATGGCTTCCTGGTCATCGCTGTATGATTCTCTGACGATGGAAACGCCTTCCTGCCAGTCACCTGCCTTTAGAATGCTTGATGTGAGTTCGGAGATGATTTCCAGCTTGAGCTTCTTATCTGAAGAAATCTGGCCTCTAAATGGAATTAATCTGTCATTGAGTGATTTATTAAGTTCCTGCTGCTTGGCCAGTAAGCGATCAAATGCAATCTGATAGGTTCTAGTCTCGGGCGTGCTGCCTGCTTTGCTTTGAATCTCATCCCATTTTACGAATGTTTGCTCCAGAGCTGCGCTGACACTGTCCAGAGTGTCATCAGCAGTAGCTGTCACAGCTACAAAGAGGGAAGCCGCTGCCCAAAAAACAATCGTAAGAGTAGAAAGTCGCTGCATTTTGAAGCCTTTGTCATTAATAGGTAGTGGCTCTTATGACAAAGGCTAGCTGGGAATGTTGATAACAAGGGTGTCAGTCTAATGGACGGCTTCCTGGGCAGGACTGGATAGAGAAATCATTTCCCGAGCATGAGCTAGGGTCTGTTCGGTCATCTCTACCCCTCCCAGCATACGGGCGACTTCTTTGGTGCGGTCTTCACCCTGGAGTGTGTTGATATGAGTTCTGGTGCTGTCTTTACGCAGCTTCTTGCTGACATGAAGGTGTGTATGCCCTTGAGAGGCAACCTGAGGCTGGTGGGTAACGCAAAGCACCTGCCCCTGATCTCCCAGCTCTCTTAGAAGTCGGCCGACAATCTCGGCGGTACCACCACCAATACCAACATCAACCTCATCAAAGACCAGAGTTGAAATGCCGGATGTTTTGGCTGTGATAACCTGGATGGCAAGGCTGATTCTGGAGAGTTCGCCTCCCGATGCCACTTTGTCCATGGGGCGCGGTGGTGTGCCTGGGTTGGTGCTGACTAGGAACCTGACTTCTTCCATTCCCAAAGCCTGCGGCTCACCGGAGAGAGGGTTGATATCAACAATAAACTGGCCAGCGGGCATGCCAAGTTCGTGGATATGTTTGGAAACGGCTTTATTGAGCCGGTTGGCGCTTTTCCTGCGCTTGTCGCTCAGTTTTGTAGCCAGGGTTTGATATTGTTTCTGAATCGAATCAAGTTCAGTTTCAAGCTCTTCGATAATCTCATCACTGCACTGCATGGACTCAAGTTCCTGCTGCAGTTCCGCATGAAACTGGTGCAGCTCCTCCGGAGCGACATGGTGTTTGCGAGCCAGTGTGTAAACGGTAGAGAGACGTTCGGTGATTTCCGCCAGTCTTGCAGGGTCTGCCTCAAAGTTATCAACAAACCTGTTGAGCTCTCCCGTTGCTTCTTCAACCTGGATCTGCGCTGTCGCCAACATATCCTGGGTATCCTGCAGCTGAGGAATATCAGAACCAAGTTCAGCCAGTAGTTGCTGGCAGAGAGTCAGACTGTGCAGAATATTGCCGTTGTCACTTTCGGAGCACAGATTAACTACCTGCTGGTAGGTATAAAGGCTGGCTTCGGCATTGGACAGCTGTTTTTGCTCCTGCTCCAGTGCCTCAACTTCCCCCTCTGATATGGATAGTCGATCCAGCTCTTCATTCTGGTATTGAAGCAGCTGTATACGGGCATCCTGATCTTTACTTTGGGTTTGCAGGGAAACAATTCGATCCTGCAGTTGCCGCCATTTTTGCCAGCCTTCCCTGACCTGGGTACTCAGCTTCTGATTGCCGGCATATTCATCAAGCAGCTTCAGGTGGGTTGATGGTCTTAGCAGGGATTGATGCTCGTGCTGGGCATGAATATCAATAAGAAACTGGCCAAGCTGGCGGAGATCAGACAGGGGCGAAGGCGTTCCATTAATATATCCACGACTTCGGCCATCTTTGGTAATGACCCGTCGAAGAATACACTCATTATCCGCTTCCAGATCCCGGGCTTTCAGCCATTGCAGGGCTTCCGGCAGGGAGTTGATATCAAAGGTGGCCCGGATATCTGCTCGTTCACACCCTGTTCGCACGCAGTCTGAATCTGCTCGGGAACCAAGTGTCAGCGATAGAGCGTCCAGCATGATGGACTTGCCGGCACCGGTTTCGCCTGTAATCACAGACATACCGCGTGGAATATCCAGATCCAACTGATCAACAATGGCAAAATGGCTGATGGACAGGTGCGTCAGCATGGGGAAAAACTCGGCCTGAGGACTGTTTATTTATACAGTAATCTGCAGAACTTTCCAGTGCAATCTTTTTTGCCGTTCTTTTCATGAATGTTTCCCTTGAATGTTGCTGCCTGTTACCCCATATATGCGTTTTAATTGCATATTGATCTGCGTCGGAGTTGCAGGATGACTGAAGAACAGGCCAAGCCAGAAGATCAGGTAGAAAAAGCAAAGGCGGTTGAGGAAGCTGCAGTTGTGGAAGAAACTCAGGAAACAGCAGTAGAGACTAATGCGGCTGAAGACTCTCTGGTTGAACTGCAAAATGAACTGACCCGTGCCCAGGAAGAGCTGTCCAGGGCCCAGGATCAAGCTCTGCGTGCTGTAGCGGAAGCGCAAAACGTTAAACGTCGTGCACAGCAGGATGTGGAAAAAGCGCACAAGTTTGCACTGGATAAGTTTGTCGAATCCCTACTGCCCGTTGTTGATAGCCTGGAAAACGGGCTAAAGAGTGTTGAGGTTTCTGACAGTAGTGAGCATGACGCCATGCGTGAAGGTATGGAGCTGACCTTGAAGCTGTTCGTCGATACGCTGGCCAAGTTTAACGTTGAGCAGGTAAATCCGGTTGGTGAGCCGCTGGATCCAAACTTTCATCAGGCTATGACTATGGTTCCTAACCCGGATATGGAGCCTAATACTGTCATGGATGTGATTCAGAAAGGATATACCCTGAACGGTCGGGTTGTTCGCCCTGCCATGGTGGTTGTTGCAAAGGCAGCTTAGATGTGGTTTCGAGGTTAACCTATCGAGCCTGAAGATGATGAACATTGGCAGTCGTTCACACTTGAAGAGCTGCCTTGTTTTTCTCTGGTTGGTAGGTCCCCTCCCAGTTTATATGCTGGTAAATCTCAGAGATGCTATATCCTGACCATCCTGGGCCGCCCCAACAATCGCCTGCTCGGCTTGCTCAAGTTGAGAAATGATTTCATTCATTTCCTCTTCCTGGGCGTTCATCAGCGCTGCCATTTCTCTCTGCCAGGCTAAATCGTCAGAGATCGAGTTCGTCTCTGCGGGAGGGGTATCGGTTCCTGATATATTTCCCGTTTCCACGGTACCCGTCACAGTTTCGGTTTCGGTCACCTGCAAGTTTCCTAAAATGTTATTCTGGGAGGATGAGGAAGGGGATCCGCTTTCGGCATAAATGAGCAGAGCTTCTTTATAAAAGTCAGCGCGGCTATCAGAATTTTTGACAGCCTCCAGTAATTTCTGTCCCTCTTCCCCCATGTCGCTTATTCTCTGGGCAAGGGCTTTTGTCTCAAGGATTTGCTTGCGATCCGGGCCAGATGCGTGGCTTTCCCGGTACTGCTGCGCTTCTGGTACTGTCTTCAACCAGGTTTGAAGTTCGGAGTAGTTTTTTGAAATATCATTGATTATTGGTGGTAGTGTCGGGGCTGGAATGTCAATCAAGCCCTGTTCCTGTAACTCAATGGTGGCAATTTTCAGCTCGGCATTTGCTTTTGCCTCCATCTGTTTATCATACCAGGAATTGTGTTTAATCCCCCCCAAAGTCAGAACCGTGACAAGCGTTACCTTGACATCAATACACTTTGAATCTTTTTGGGCGGCTTCCTTTTCCTCCGTTAATTTCTCTAACTCTTTCTTATCCTCGGCAGCTTTTGCGGTTGCTTTTTGGCGAGCCTCCTGAGCTTCTTTAACCTCGGTTTCCTTTGCTTTTGCGTTGGATATAGCAAATTCTTCCTGGGTTTGAGTGACTTCCGCATTCACATTGGCCAGCAGCGTTTTGAGGTCAGTAGGGTTTTGTGACGATAAATAATTGCTGGCACTTGGGTCAGGCGATGGAATGTTCCCAAGGTGGGTTTTATTTCCGGTTTTTTGCTGGCCTTGAGTGTGGCTGACGGAAAGGTTGTCCGTTTTTGTCGTTTGGGGTGAGTCTGACTGACCAGTCTGCTCTGTTCTCTGCAACTGCTTTGCATCAGCAGGTCTTATCGGTTGCTGGCCGCTAACCCCTCTATCAATACCTGCCATTGATTAATTCCCCTGCCTTTTGCTCTTTTTCTTGCCTGAACCTTCAAGGATATGGTTGGCAAGCTTCCACTCATAGGCGAACTCTTTCTGCTTTGAAGCAAGCTCTCTAGCTTTTTTCATGATGTCTTTGGCTTGCTTTTTGTCTCCATTTTTCAACAGGCTAAGGGCCAGGTTGAGCATTGATCGCGGGTCATTACTGTCAAGTTCAACGGCCTGCTCAAGAACAGCAAGTGCGGCAGGGAAGTTTTTCAACCTGTATTCGCAGGCTCCAAGGGCTGAAAGGTATTCAGGATTATTGTGATCATGGACACTCAAATAACGCATAATGTTGCGTGCGCTTTCAAAGTTTTCACTTTGGTAGTGTTGATGGCCTAATGCATAGATACCGGCCATCAGCTTATCGTCCATACCTTTTAATCTGGCAATGTTGTATCCCTGATAGAGGATGCCAACCCCTTCTGCAGGAATGCCGCAGGCTTTGAGAACCCTTTTCAGAACACCCATAAAGTGAGCTCCGATCGATCAGATCACCTTTCTTACATTAGATAGCGGCAAATTGAGCGTAGTTTTTATAGTTGCTGAAGTTTACGGTACTTGGGGCTTCACAGCCCACTGCATGGCTTTCTGACAGTTTAAAGCGGATAGCGGTCTGGTGGGCTCTGAGATGACAGCACTAATGACACTATGGTTAGCCGGGGGGGCGAAAAGTGAAAAAAAAGGAAAAAAAAGGAATTGATCCCTTGAAATCAATTCCAGCCGTTCCCATATATCGACCCAAGCAGTCAGTAAGGCGGATGGCTGAGGCAGATAGCCGATCCCAGAGCCGCCACCAGACTGACCAAGCGGGCAAATTTTTTGAATTTTTGATAATTGTTTTTCAGTTCAAGCCTTCGCCCAGGGCGAAGTGAACGGAGAGGGTTTCGATGAGCAAAGGCAGAATTATTGGTATCGACCTGGGTACCACCAACTCTTGCGTATCTGTACTGGAAGGTGACAGCGTCAAGGTTATTGAGAACGCTGAAGGTGCCCGCACCACACCATCTATTATTGCTTACACCGATGATGGTGAAATCCTGGTAGGTATGCCTGCCAAGCGTCAGGCGGTGACTAACCCTGATAACACTCTGTTCGCGATCAAGCGCCTGATCGGCCGTCGTTTTGAAGACAAGGAAGTTCAGAAAGACATCGCCATGGTGCCTTACAAAATTACCAAGGCTGACAACGGTGATGCCTGGGTTGAAGTAAAAGGCGACAAGATGGCTCCTCCTCAGATTTCTGCGGAAATTCTGAAGAAGATGAAGAAGACCGCTGAAGACTACCTGGGCGAGACGGTTACCGAAGCTGTGGTAACTGTTCCTGCCTACTTCAACGATTCCCAGCGTCAGGCTACCAAGGACGCCGGCCGCATCGCAGGTCTGGAAGTTAAGCGTATCATCAACGAACCTACTGCTGCGGCTCTGGCTTATGGCCTGGGCAAGAGCAAGGGTGACCAGACTGTAGCTGTATACGACCTGGGTGGTGGTACCTTTGATATTTCCATCATCGAAATCGCTGACGTTGACGGCGAGCACCAGTTTGAAGTGCTGTCCACCAACGGTGACACCTTCTTGGGTGGTGAAGATTTCGACATGCGCATGATCGACTTCCTGGCCGACGAATTTAAGAAAGATCAGGGCATCGACCTGAAAGGTGATCCCCTGGCCATGCAGCGTCTGAAGGAAGCCGCAGAAAAAGCCAAGATCGAACTGTCCTCTGCAACTCAGACTGATGTGAACCTGCCTTACATCACCGCAGACGCGACCGGTCCTAAGCACCTGAACGTGAAGATCACCCGTTCCAAGCTGGAAGCTCTGGTTGAAGAGCTGGTTGAGCGTTCTCTGGCTCCTGTACGCCAGGCGGTTAAAGACGCCGACGTGAGTGTTTCCGATATCGACGAAGTCATTTTGGTTGGTGGTCAGAGCCGCATGCCTCTGGTTCAGCAGAAGGTTCAGGAATTCTTCGGTAAGGAAGCCCGTAAGGACGTGAACCCTGACGAAGCAGTGGCCATGGGTGCTGCACTGCAGGGTGGCGTACTGTCCGGTGACCGTACCGACGTTCTGCTGCTGGACGTAACTCCGCTGACTCTGGGTATCGAAACCATGGGCGGCGTGATGACTCCTCTGATCGAGAAGAACACCACTATCCCGACCAAGAAGTCCCAGGTGTTCTCCACCGCAGAAGACAATCAGGCGGCTGTAACCATTCACGTGCTGCAGGGTGAGCGTAAGCAGGCTCACGGCAACAAATCTCTGGGTCAGTTCAACCTGGAAGGTATTCCTACTGCTCCTCGCGGCATGCCACAGATCGAAGTGTCCTTCGACCTGGATGCCAACGGTATTCTGAACGTGTCTGCCAAGGACAAGAACACTGGCAAGGAACAGTCCATCGTGATCAAGGCCTCTTCCGGTCTGTCGGATGACGAAATCGAGCAAATGGTTCGCGACGCTGAAGCCAACGCTGAAGAAGACAAGAAGTTTGAAGAGCTGGCCCAGGCCCGTAACCAGGCTGACGGTATGATTCACGCTTCCCGCAAAACTCTGGAAGAGGCTGGCGACAAGGCGACTGAAGAAGAGAAGAACGCTGTTGAAACCGCCATCAAGGAACTGGAAGAAGCTGTGAAGGGTGACGATAAGGATGCTATCGATACCAAGACTCAGGCACTGATCCAGGCTGGTGGCCCTCTGGCCCAGAAGATGGCTGAGCAGGCTCAGGCTGAAGGCGGCGCTGCAGGTGCTCAGCCAGAAGCTGATGCCGGCAGCAGCAAGAACGAAGATGTTGTTGACGCTGAATTCGAAGAAGTGAAAGAAGACAAGAAGTAATTCCTGTCATTTTGCTTGCCCTTTCTTTTGAATAGAAGGGTTGGGGTTGCAAGTTCGGGCGCGGGAGCTTTCACTCCCGCGCTTTTGCTGTAATAGAGCACGCGGAAAATGTATCGGTCAGATTGTTAAGGCGCGTGGCATTTTCGCAGTAGCTGTAAGAGATTTATTTCCGGCACCAGGTTAGAACGGTTATGTCGAAGAGAGATTACTATGAGGTACTCGGGATTGCCCGGGATGCCAGCGACAAGGAGATGAAGAAGGCTTATCGCCGTATGGCGATGAAGTTTCATCCTGACCGGAACCCCGGAGACAAGGAATCTGAAGAGAAATTCAAGGAAGTTAACGAAGCTTTTGAAATTCTTTCAGACCCCCAGAAGCGTGGAGCCTATGACCAGTATGGTCATGCCGGCGTAGACCCAGGCATGGGTGGCCACGGCGGCTTCGGCGGTGGCTTTGATGGTGGTAATTTCAGCGACATCTTTGGTGATGTTTTCGGCGACATCTTCGGTGGCGGCGGTGGTCGCGGACACGGTCGCTCCAGTGTTCAGCGTGGTGCCGATATGCGCTACGATCTGGTCCTGGATTTGGAAGAAGCCGTACGTGGTGTCGAGAAGAAGATCCGTATCCCGACTCTGATAGCCTGTAAGACCTGCGATGGCTCCGGTGCCAAGAAGGGAACCTCTCCTGTTACCTGTGGTACCTGTCATGGTCATGGTCAGGTGCGGATGCAGCAGGGTTTCTTCGCTGTACAGCAAACCTGCCCGGAGTGTCATGGTTCCGGCAAGATGATCAAGGATCCATGTGGAGACTGTCACGGTCAGGGTCGTATCAAGGAATACAAGACACTGTCAGTGAAAGTGCCCAAGGGTGTTGATACCGGTGACCGCATTCGACTGTCCGGCGAAGGTGAAGCCGGGGTGAACGGTGGCCCGGCTGGTGACCTGTACGTTCAGATGGATGTGCGTGAGCACGATATCTTTGAGCGTGATGGCAAGCATCTGTACTGCAAAGTACCCATTACCTTTACTGATGCAGCTCTGGGTGGTGATCTTGAGGTGCCTACTCTGGATGGCAAGGTTAAGTTGAAGATTCCTGCTGAAACCCAGACTGGCAAAATGTTCCGTCTGCGTGGCAAGGGCGTGACCCCGGTTCGTGGTGGTTCCCAGGGTGATCTCATCTGCCAGGTTATGGTTGAGACACCTGTTCATCTCACTACCCGTCAGAAAGAACTGCTGCAGGAACTGCAGGCAACATTTGATGCCAGTGATGACAGGCACTCCCCTCAGAAACACAGTTTCTTTGATGGGGTGAAGAAGTTCTTCGATGATATGACTTCCTGATCGATCATCTTCAAATAGAAAAGCCCGGCATTGCCGGGCTTTTCTATTTGAAGCCCCATTATTTAAACAGTTTTTGACCAGCTAAGTGCTTAAGAAATTCAGACATTACGTAAGAAAGTGCGTAAAAAGCTTAAGAGTGGAATAAAAGCCAATAAAAACCTCAAAGCCAGAAAAACCTGGTATGAGGCATTGAAAAAGTGTTTTGAGCCGGATTGCAGGCAGCGTTCGACGGCTGGGCAGGCACTGGAATCTTTTTATAAATTATCAGCTAGCTTGCCGCTTCTGCTGTAAATGCTTGCGGAGGCATCACGTAAGCATCCTGAGACGCAATCAACTGAAGCTCACGACTCTTTGTTGCCCAGGTTTTTTCAAACAAGGCATAAATAGCTCCAGCAGTATGTTCCAGTGATTGTTGCAGATTCTTTGTTTGCAGATACTTCGCGAGAAAAACGGCAGCTGTCGCATCGCCCGAGCCATTTACCGGATGAGGGAACTCCAGCTTCGGAGTCGCAACAAGCCAGGCTTCATCACCACCAACAGCCAGCATTTCAATTTGTCCGGAATCGGCATCAGTGCGAATCAGGCTGGTTATCAGCACAAGAGATGATCCCTGCATCTGCAGCTGTTTTGCCGCCTTAAGAGCATCATAAAGGGTACTAACTTTTCTGCCTGTCAGAAGCTCCAGTTCAAAATGGTTTGGAGTCAGAATGTCTGCATGCTTTAGAACTTTATCCCGGAAAAAGTCGGGAATACCGGCACGAACAAACACTCCGCGGTCAGTATCCCCAATGACAGGGTCGCAGCAATACAATGCTTCAGGATTGGCTGCCTTGACTTTAGCAACGGCTTTTAAAATAGCGTCACCCAGTTCAGGAGCACCCATATACCCAGAAAGAATGGCGTTGCACTCAGGGAGAACCCCCCGCTCCTCAATACCGGTAACAACATCTTCTACAGTGACAGGATCAAAGATTGGACCACGCCAATCGCCATGCCCGGTGTGATTGGAAAACATAACCGTATGAACTGGCCAGACTTCACAACCCATACGTTGAAGAGGAAATACGGCAGAGGCATTGCCAGCATGGCCATAGGCGACATGTGACTGAATAGAAAGAATATTCATTGGTAGACAGGGACAATCACATTAAAGAAAGATCAAAGTTGCCAACGATATAAGACTAACGCACCAATAAAGTAAAGAGCTCAAGGCATAACATATCTCTACAGCTGCCTGTTGCGTTGTTCAATGACCTTGCGATAATTGCCTCATCAAATGACAGGACAATAACGATGACAAGAATTGCTGTTGCCGGTGCTGCTGGCCGTATGGGGAAAGCCCTTGTTCAGGCTGTATTTCAAGATCCGGAGACAACACTGACAGTGGCAACTGATCGTCCGGGCAGTTCACTGATTGGAGCAGATGCCGGTGAACTTGCAGGTGTGGGGAGGCTGGATGTTGCACTGGTTGATTCTCTGGAAAACGGCCTGGCAGAGTTTGATGTCTTAATCGATTTCACATCACCTGAAAGCACTATCCGACATATTGAAATCTGTGAAGCTGGTGGCCAGGGTGTTGTCATCGGAACTACAGGTCTGACCGAAGAACAGAAAAACCGACTGGTGGAAGCCGGAAATAAAATCCCTGTTGTTTTTGCCCCCAATATGAGTGTCGGGGTTAACCTGATCTTCAAGCTTCTTGAAACGGCTGCCCGGGTTATGGGAGAAGACAGCGATATCGAAATCGTTGAGGCTCATCATCGCCACAAGGTGGACGCTCCTTCCGGAACTGCGCTGCATATGGGTGAAATTATTGCTGACACGCTGGGTCGGGATTTAAGTCAGTGCGCCGTCTACGGGCGTGAGGGGCATACCGGGGCACGGGATAAGGACACAATTGGCTTTTCCACTATTCGTGGTGGCGATATCGTCGGTGAGCACAATGCCATGTTTATTGCTGAAGGGGAGCGTGTTGAGATCGGCATTCGCTCTGCCAGCAGGGCGACCTACGCCAACGGCGCAGTACGTGGGGCCAAATGGCTGGCTGCAAAAGGCAAAGGATTGTTCGATATGCAGGATGTGCTCGGGTTGAGGGAATGATTGAGTCTGGAGAGTGTCAGCTATGATTGTCACTTTCGTAATGGACGTGTAAATGGGTGTCTGATAACATCTTAGGCGTTATGCCCGGGTTCACTGTTTGGGCTGATAAAAAAGAACATGTGTGGGCGAGATGGAACTCTGTTACATCTCGCCCTTTTACAAATTACAAAGCTTTAGTGAACCTGAAATGTAGCCGCAGAATTAAAATATCGGCTACTTTCTCTGGTTAAGGCTGTATAAGTAAAAAGCACAATAAAGAAAATAGTATCGAAAGCACGAACTCTGTGCATTTGGGAGGACGCCTTGAGCAGAAAAGCCATACTCGCTCTCGAGGACGGTAGCATCTTCCATGGGGTCGCCATCGGCTGCGATGGGGAAACCAGTGGTGAAGTCGTCTTCAATACAGCGATGACGGGTTACCAGGAAATTCTTACCGATCCATCTTATGCCCGCCAGATAGTCACCCTCACTTATCCGCATATTGGTAATACTGGAACTACCTCTCTTGATGAAGAAGCAGAGAATATCTGGTCTGCTGGTCTTGTTATCCGTGATCTACCTCTATTAGCCAGCAACTGGCGAAATAGCCTGCCCCTCGATAAATATCTCGAACAAAACCAAATTGTTGCTATCGCCGAAATCGATACCCGACGATTGACCCGGATTTTGCGAGAGAAGGGTGCTCAGAACGGTGCCATCGTTGCCGGAGAGAGCGCTTCAGAAGAGAGGGCTCTTGAGCTGGCTAAGGAATTCCCCGGGTTGAAGGGAATGGATCTGGCCAAAGAGGTTACTACAGCTGAAAGCTACACCTGGGTCGAGGGTGTCTGGAAGCTTGACGGAGACAGGCATGAAGACCGCTCTGACCGCGAACGTTTTCGTGTTGTTGCCTACGATTTCGGCGTGAAGCGCAACATTTTACGCATGCTGGCTGAGCGGGGCTGCCGCCTGACGGTGGTGCCTGCAACCACCTCTGCCAAAGATGCGCTGGCCCTGAATCCTGACGGTGTCTTTCTGTCGAATGGTCCTGGTGATCCTGAGCCCTGTGACTATGCGATTGAAGCCATTCAGGATATTCTCAAAAGTGGTCTACCTGTTTTTGGAATATGCCTGGGTCATCAGTTGCTGGCTCTTGCATCCGGGGCGAAGACTGAAAAGATGAAATTTGGCCATCATGGTGCCAACCATCCGGTACAGAACCTGAGAAGTTCGGAAGTAATGATTACCAGCCAGAATCACGGTTTTGCAGTTGCTGAGCAGGAAATGCCTGCAAACTTGCGTGCAACTCATAAATCGCTGTTTGATGGTTCCCTGCAGGGGATTGAGCGGACCGATTGCGAGGCATTCAGCTTCCAGGGGCATCCGGAAGCCAGTCCTGGCCCCCATGATGTAGCACCGCTGTTTGATCGATTTGTAGCTGCTATGAATGAACGACGATAGTCGTTCTTTGGTCTTTAATGGCTATACGACTATTTAGAATCAGTCAGGATCAGTGCGGTGCATAGAGATAAAGACAGGCACCGCGTGAATAGAACCAAGAAGAACATATCATGGCGAAACGAACCGATATTGAAAGCATTCTGATTCTTGGCGCCGGCCCCATCGTTATCGGACAGGCCTGCGAGTTTGATTACTCTGGCGCTCAGGCCTGCAAGGCCCTGAGAGAAGAGGGGTATCGCGTCATTCTGGTGAACTCCAACCCGGCCACCATTATGACTGACCCGGTTATGGCGGACGCAACTTATATTGAACCGATCCGCTGGCAGACCGTTGCAAAAATAATTGAAAAAGAACGCCCGGATGTTCTCCTGCCCACAATGGGCGGGCAGACAGCACTGAACTGTGCTCTCGATCTCGAAAGAGAAGGTGTGCTTGAAAAGTTTGGCGTTGAGATGATTGGTGCCAACGCCAAGACCATTGATAAGGCTGAAGACCGGCATCTGTTTGACCAGGCCATGAAGAATATTGGTCTGGAAACCCCCAAGGCCGGAATTGCCCATTCCATGGAGGAAGCCTGCGGGGTTCTCCGCCAGGTTGGCTTCCCCTGTATTATTCGCCCGTCGTTTACTATGGGTGGTTCAGGCGGTGGCATCGCTTATAACAAGGATGAGTTTGAAGAGATCTGTAACCGTGGTCTAGACCTTTCCCCAACCAGTGAGCTGTTGATTGATGAGTCTCTGATTGGCTGGAAAGAGTATGAGATGGAGGTTGTACGGGACAGGAATGACAACTGCATTATTGTCTGCGCCATTGAAAATTTTGATCCCATGGGGGTGCATACCGGGGATTCCATCACCGTTGCACCTGCCCAGACGTTAACGGACAAAGAATATCAGATCATGCGTAATGCCTCGCTGGCAGTGCTGCGTGAAATTGGTGTTGAAACGGGTGGTTCCAATGTTCAGTTTGGTATTAACCCGGAAGATGGCCGCATGGTGGTCATTGAGATGAACCCGAGGGTATCCCGTTCGTCTGCTCTGGCTTCAAAAGCGACGGGCTTCCCGATTGCCAAGGTGGCTGCCAAGCTGGCAGTCGGTTACACCCTTGATGAGTTGCAGAACGATATTACAGGTGGAGTCACCCCTGCTTCCTTCGAACCTGCTATTGATTATGTGGTCACCAAGGTTCCCCGCTTCGCGTTTGAGAAGTTCCCAAAAGCTGACGCCCGGCTGACGACACAGATGAAGTCGGTGGGTGAGGTAATGGCCATTGGTCGTACATTCCAGGAATCACTGCAAAAAGCTCTGCGTGGTTTGGAAGTAGGATCTACCGGGCTTGATCCGATTGTAGATTTGAGTCGGAGGGATGCTGAAAGCCGGATCAGGGAAGAGCTGGTTACTCCTAAGGCTGAGCGAATCTGGTATGTTGCTGATGCCTTCAGGGCCGGGTTAAGCCGGGATGAAATCTTTCAGCTGAGCAAGATTGATCCCTGGTTTCTGGTGCAGATTGAAGATCTGCTGCAGGAAGAATCAACACTCACTGAAACAGATTTTGAATCACTCTCTTATGAACATCTGCGAAGATTGAAACGTAAAGGTTTCAGTGATGCCCGTCTGGCTGCTTTGCTGGATGTGAAAGAGCCGCGGGTGCGTGAGCATCGGCTGAATCTTGGACTGCGTCCTGTGTACAAGCGGGTTGATACCTGTGCAGCAGAATTTGCTTCCGATACCGCCTACATGTATTCCACCTATGAGGAAGAGTGTGAAGCTGCACCATCAGACCGCAAGAAAATTATGGTTATCGGTGGTGGCCCCAACCGGATAGGTCAGGGGATTGAGTTTGACTACTGCTGCGTTCATGCCGCTCTTGCCATGCGGGAAGATGGTTACGAAACCATTATGGTCAACTGTAACCCCGAAACGGTTTCAACTGACTATGACACATCAGATCGCCTCTATTTTGAGCCGGTTACTCTTGAGGACGTTCTCGCTATTGTTGATGTCGAACAACCAGATGGTGTGATTGTTCACTACGGCGGACAGACCCCGCTGAAGCTTGCTCTCGACCTGGAAGCTGCCGGTGTCAAGATTATTGGTACCAGCCCGGAAGCGATTGATATGGCTGAAGATCGCGAGCGTTTCCAGAGAATGATCCATAAACTCGGACTGATGCAGCCTCCCAATGCCACGGCTCGAAGCCTGCAGGAAGCGATCTTCAAGGCCGCTGAGATCGGTTATCCGCTGGTGGTTCGCCCATCCTATGTGCTGGGTGGTCGGGCCATGGAAATAGTCACTGATGAAAAAGATCTAAACCGCTATATGCATGAAGCGGTACAGGTTTCTAATGAAAGTCCGGTGCTTCTGGATTTCTATCTGACCCATGCTGTTGAAGTGGATGTTGATGCTGTCTGTGATGGTAAAGATGTTGTGATTGGAGCCATCATGCAGCACATTGAACAGGCAGGAATTCATTCCGGTGATTCGGCCTGTGCCCTGCCTCCCTATGATCTTCCGGATGATGTTCAGGATGAAATCAGAAGCCAGGTGAGAGCCATGGCGCTTGAGCTTGGTGTTGTCGGCCTGATGAATGTTCAGCTGGCTGTTCAGGATGGTGATATCTACGTTATCGAGGTGAATCCCAGGGCTTCGCGAACTGTTCCGTTTGTCTCGAAGTGTATCGGGGTTTCTCTGGCGAAAGTGGCCGCAAGGGTTATGGCAGGGTCTTCCCTGCAGGAACTTGGTTTTACCAAAGAGATCATCCCCAAAACCTGCTACGTCAAGGAAGCTGTCTTCCCGTTCAACAAATTCCCGGGTGTTGATCCAATTCTTGGGCCGGAAATGAAATCAACCGGTGAGGTTATGGGAGCCGGTGAT
This sequence comes from Parendozoicomonas callyspongiae, assembly GCF_023502345.1. Classification (GTDB taxonomy): domain Bacteria; phylum Pseudomonadota; class Gammaproteobacteria; order Pseudomonadales; family Endozoicomonadaceae; genus Sansalvadorimonas; species Sansalvadorimonas callyspongiae. Next base: position 114,352 of record NZ_JAMFLX010000009.1, on the reverse strand, counting down.
TCATTCCCTGAAGCCTATTCCAAGGCCCAGTTGGCAGTGAAAATGCAGCTGCCTTCCGAGGGGCGGGCTATCCTCAGTATCCGGGATCGCGACAAGAAGCGAGTGGCTGAGCTCGCAGGAATACTGCATACTGCCGGTTTTGAGCTGCTTGCTACCAGGGGAACAGCTGCAGCCTTGGCTGAAGAGGGTGTCTATGTTCCTGTGGTGAATAAAGTGAAGGAAGGTCGCCCTCATCTGGTCGATATGATTGTGAATGGCGAAATTACGCTAGTGGTTAATACTACAGAGGGTCGTCAGGCGATAGCTGATTCCTTTACAATCCGTCGATCAGCACTGACGCACAAAGTTCTCTATACCACAACAATGGCAGGAGCTATCGCTATTGCCCAGGCAATCAGCTTTGGCCCCGAGCGAAGTGTCAGACGACTACAGGATTTGCACCAAAGTACACACTAGGTACTCAATAAGGTATTAATAGGCATGCAGCGATTTCCCATGACCGTGGAGGGTGAAGAAGCCCTCCGCGAGGAACTCCAATTTAGAAAAGGCAAGGAACGCCCCAAAATCGCTGAGGCGATTGCGGAAGCTCGTGAACTGGGCGACTTGAAAGAGAATGCTGAGTATCACGCGGCCCGCGAGCAGCAGAGTTTTAATGAAGGTCGTGTACAGGAGTTGGAAGGTAAACTGTCCAACGCTCAGGTTATTGATGTAACCACTATTGAGAATACCGGCAAGGTTATCTTCGGGGTCACTGTAACCCTGATTAATACCGATGACGATAGTCAGGTGTCTTACAAGATTGTTGGCGAAGATGAAGCTGATGTTAAGGAAGGCAAGTTGTCTGTTACCTCTCCTATCGCCAGGGCTCTGGTAGGCAAGGAAGAAGGTGATGTGGTTGTTGTTCATACTCCTGGCGGCCAGATGGAGTATGAAATCGAAGAGGTTCAGCACATCTGATGCTTGCATCAGTTTGATTTGAACATACAAAAATGCCGAACGCTTCTTTATGGAGGTTGTTCGGCATTTTTGTTTCTAACCTTTTGGAAGTTGTGGCTTACAGCACACGCAGCAGGTTGGAAAGGCGAGGGTTTGGTTCTTTGGCAGGCTTGAGAATCAGCGCAATTTTGCCGATGGTCTGGATAAGATCAGCGCCACAGGCTTCGCAAAGTTCGGCCATCAGCTGCTTCTTGGCTTCGCGGTCTAGAACGGCAAATTTTACTTTAATCAGTTCATGGTCACCCAGAGCGCGCAGGGTTTCTTCAACAACGCCTTCAGTGATGCCGTTTTCAGAAACAATAACGACCGGCTTCAGTTTGTGCCCGATGGCACGTAATTCCCGTTTTTTTTCGGCGTTCAGCGCCATGTCACAATCTCCGGGTGGAATAAATTAAGGTGGCGCATTCTAACTCCCCCGACTTCGGATGCAAGAGGCAGGCAGGGCTGTATTTGCCGTCAGCGGCTCTCACTGATTGGGTGCATGAAGAGGTTTGGGTAATATACGCTACTTTTTGCCGAATACTCCGGTAAATGGCTGTTTGAGGAATCTTATCTGTGGCGAGATCAAAAAGTAGCGCCAGCTGGCTGAAAGAACATTTTGATGATCAGTATGTTCAGCAGTCCCAAAAAGACGGCTATCGCTCCCGTGCCAGCTATAAACTGCTGGAAATGGCTGAGAAGGACAAACTGTTCCGCCCTGGGATGTCAGTTGTGGATCTGGGAGCAGCGCCTGGTGGCTGGACCCAGGTTGCAGGTGAGAAAATCGGTGAAAAAGGGCGTGTGGTTGCTTCTGATATCCTGCCTATGGATCCCATTGCAGACGTAACGTTTGTTCAGGGCGATTTTACTGAAGATTCAGTACTGGCCGAAATTCTGCGGGCGATTGGAGATGATCAGGTAGATCTGGTGATTTCTGATATGGCTCCTAATATGAGTGGCGTAAAAGCATCAGACCAACCACGGGCTATGTACCTGGTCGAACTTGCGCTGGATCTGGCACGTCAGGTTCTGAAGCCGGGTGGCTCATTTCTGGTGAAAATTTTCCACGGTGAAGGCTTTGATGAATATCTGAAAGATATGCGTACCAGTTTTGGCAGTGTTGCTACTCGTAAGCCGGGTGCCTCACGAGCCCGATCCCGTGAAACCTATCTTTTAGGACGCCAGTTTAAGGGGTAAAGCTGGAGTTAAAAATTGTAAATATACGGTCTTCCCGGTTGTAAAGTGCAGGGCGAGCCCCAATATGCATTCCTAAGCCTGTGCAAGGAGTGTTTTTTTGCATGCAGGTGATAGATTCGGTTACGGAATCGATAGGCGAAACGCGCTGTTTATAGCTGTCGATCTGTAGTAAGGTGACGATTGAGTAACTGCATTAAACGGCCATGAGCGGGCTTCATGCTCCTTGGGTAAAAAGTGCAGATTTCCTCTTCGATTTAAGCCGTACCGAATGCGCTCGGTGAGGGTACACATTTGAATGACATGGCAAAAAATCTGATCTTATGGGTGATAATCGCCCTGGTGCTGTTGACGGTATTCAAGAACTTTGACGGCATGCAGACCTCTACCCAGAAGGTCAACTACTCCGATTTTGTAACACAGGTTGAGCAAGGTCAGGTCAGTCGCGTATTGATCGACGGTTACACTGTGAACGGAGCTTATACCAATAACGAACGCTTTGAAGTCAATATCCCTCCGGCTGTACGTGACGACAAGCTGATGGACGACATGCTTCGCAGTGGGGTTCAGGTTGAAGCGAAACCCATTGAAAAGCAGAGTATCTGGTCCCAGCTGTTAGTTGCCAGTTTCCCGATTCTGGTCATCATTGCAGTCTTCATGTTCTTCATGCGCCAGATGCAGGGCGGTGGCGGCGGCAAAGGTGGCCCCATGAGCTTTGGCAAGAGCAAGGCGCGGTTGCTCTCTGAAGATCAGATCAAAACGACATTTTCCGATGTGGCGGGTGTTGACGAAGCAAAAGAAGATGTTCAGGAGTTGGTGGACTTCCTGAAAGATCCAGGCAAGTTCCAGCGCCTCGGTGGTCGAATCCCCCGCGGTGTCCTGATGGTCGGTTCTCCCGGTACCGGTAAAACTCTTCTGGCAAAAGCTATTGCCGGTGAAGCCAAGGTACCGTTCTTCACTATCTCCGGTTCGGACTTCGTGGAAATGTTTGTGGGTGTGGGTGCGTCCCGTGTCCGCGATATGTTTGAGCAGGCCAAAAAGCAGGCTCCCTGCATTATCTTTATCGATGAGATTGATGCAGTCGGTCGTCACCGTGGTGCCGGTCTTGGTGGTGGTCACGATGAACGTGAGCAGACCCTGAATCAGCTGCTGGTTGAAATGGATGGTTTTGAAGCGAACGACGGCATTATTGTAATTGCTGCAACTAACCGCCCAGACGTACTTGACCCTGCATTGCTGCGTCCTGGTCGATTTGATCGTCAGGTTGTTGTGCCCCTGCCCGATATTCGTGGCCGTGAGCAGATTCTCAAGGTTCACATGCGCAAGGTGCCTTGCGGTGATGATGTGAAAGCCAGCGTGATTGCCCGTGGTACCCCAGGTTTCTCCGGTGCCGATCTTGCCAACCTTGTCAACGAAGCCGCCCTGTTTGCAGCGCGTTCCAACAAGCGCACAGTTGGCAAGCTTGAGTTTGATCAAGCCAAAGACAAGATCATGATGGGCGCTGAACGTAAGTCCATGGTGATGAGTGAGAAAGACAAGGAGATGACCGCTTATCATGAGGCTGGTCATGCCATTGTCGGACGTCTGATGCCCGAACATGATCCGGTCTACAAGGTTACGATTATTCCTCGCGGTCGTGCATTGGGTGTCACCATGTACCTGCCGGAAGAAGATAAGGTCAGCTACTCCCGCCGTTACCTGATAGGTCGTGTGGCTTCCATGTATGGCGGTCGTATCGCAGAAGAATTGTTATACGGCAAGGATGGTGTATCTACCGGTGCCTCCAATGATATTCAGCAGGCTACCCAGATGGTTCGCAACATGGTGACCAAGTGGGGTCTGTCCGATAAGCTTGGCCCTCTCCTTTATGGAGAAGAGGAAGGCGAAGTTTTCCTGGGTAAGAGTCAGGGTTCTCACCATATGAATGTCAGCGGTGAAACTGCCAAACTGATTGATCAGGAAGTGCGGGATATCATTGAACACTGTTACAAGGCTGCTGAAGCCATCCTGACAGAACAGCGAGATAAGCTGGAGCTGATGAAGGATGCATTGATGGAGTATGAGACCATCGATACTGAGCAGATTGATGACATTATGGAAGGCCGCAAGCCCAAGCCGCCAAAGGACTGGAATGAAAATGGTGGTTCCGGTGATTCTGGTGCCAAGGCTGAGGGTGCTGAGGAAGAGGCAGAAACTGATGCTCCCAAGGTGGATGACACGGATTCTGACTCGGACGAGCAGGGTGATAAGCCTGTCGGTGGACCTGCCGGCCAGCACTAAAGCTTGTTAGTGATAATCAAAGGGAGCTGCGGCTCCCTTTGTTGTCGTATTTGTGTCAACAGAGCCTGACACGTCTTATACTTCCCCCGCTGCTGAATCGTGGAGCTGGTTGTACACAACCATGAACAACTCTGTTAATAAAAGCCTCGACTGTGCTGGGCGTCTGCTGGATTTGGGTCGTCCAAATGTGATGGGTATTCTCAATGTAACCCCGGACTCTTTCTCTGATGGCGGGCGCTACAACACCTTTGACCGAGCGCTTCAGCACGCCCGTGAGATGGTGGATGCTGGTGCTGGTATTATTGATATCGGTGGTGAGTCCACCCGTCCGGGTGCCCAGATTATCTCGGAAGCTGAAGAGGTAGACCGGGTTGTGCCGGTTATTGAGGCTATCAGCAAAGAGTTTGATATTGTTGTCTCCGTTGATACCAGCTCTGCTGCTGTGATTCGTGAAGCGACATCTGCTGGTGCGGGCATTGTGAATGACGTTCGTGCTTTGTGTCGGCCTGGAGCTCTCGAGGCTGCGGCGGCAAGTCAGGTGCCGGTCATCCTGATGCACTCCCTGGTTGAGCAGCCAGAATCCGGTTTTGTGCCTGCGTATGAAAACGTCGTTGATGAAGTTTCCGGTTATCTGGCATCTCGCGCTGAATTATGTCAGAAAGCCGGAATCGCAAAAGAAAAAATAATCCTGGATCCGGGGTTTGGGGGAGGGATGTTCGGAAAAACGCCAGCTTTTGATTTGCAGATGATTAAGCGTTTCTCTGAGTTTCATCGCCTTGGATATCCGGTTTTGGCTGGGGTTTCCAGAAAATCTTTTATTGGTGCAGTCCTGGAGAATACAGCTGACGAGCGCCTGTCTGCCAGTCTGGCAGTGGCACTTCTTCTTGCTCAGGCGGGAGCCCAGATTATTCGGGTTCACGATGTGAAGGAGACAGTAGATGTGCTGAAAATAGCAAATGCAGTGGCTGCAGCTTGAGAAGCTGGAAGTGACTGGAGCAGCCATGAGCGGGCTATGTGCCCTATGGGTAAAATGCCCTCCCCTAGAAATTGAGAAAGCTTGTGGGCATTTCCATGTAAAAAGCTGAGAAGGAATTTTGTATGGGCCGTAAATATTTTGGTACCGATGGGGTGAGAGGGCTGGTCGGCCAGTTTCCTATTACGCCTGAATTTGTTATGAAACTAGGTTGGGCTGCCGGGCAGGTTTTTGCTGGTCATGGAGCCAACAGGGTCATTATTGGTAAGGATACTCGCCTTTCCGGGTATATGTTTGAGTCTGCCCTTGAGGCTGGTTTATCTGCGGCGGGTGTGGATGCCTGGCTGCTTGGGCCTATGCCAACTCCGGCCATTGCTTATCTGACACGCACATTTAATGCCAATGCCGGTATTGTGATCAGCGCGTCCCATAACCCTTATTACGACAACGGCATCAAGTTCTTCTCTTCTGAAGGAACCAAACTCCCCGACTCGGTTGAGCTTGCTATTGAAGAGATGATGGATCAGGAGATGGTGGTTGCTGATCCTGCCAAGTTTGGTCGTGCCAAGCGTGTTGATGATGCTGCTGGCCGTTATATCGAATACTGCAAAGCGACTGTTCGCCCGCATCTGGATCTCTCCGGAATGCATATTGTTGTGGATGCGGCCCATGGTGCCAACTACCACGTTGGTCCGGAAGTTTTCCGTGAGCTGGGCGCCAGAGTGGATACTATTGGTGTCAGCCCGGATGGTCTGAACATCAATCAGGGTGTTGGCTCCACCTATCTTGAAACCCTGAAAGAAGCGGTTCTTGAAAAGAAGGCGCATATTGGTATTGCTTTTGATGGCGATGGCGACCGTTTTTTGATGGTTGATCACACCGGGCACCAAGTGGATGGTGATGAGCTTCTCTATGTCATTGCCCGTCACCGTCACAGTCAGGGTGAACTGGCCGGCGGGGTGGTTGGCACGGTGATGTCCAACCTGGGAATGGAAAAAGCGCTGGAAGGTGCAGGTATTCCATTTGCCCGTGCAAAAGTGGGTGATCGCTACGTCATTGAGATGATGCAGGCAAAAGGCTGGCAATTGGGAGGAGAATCCTCCGGTCACTTGATCTGCCGCCATGTTTCTACCACTGGAGATGGTATTGTTGCAGCCCTTCAGGTTCTGCGTGCAATGGTTGCGACAGGGCGAAGCCTGAGCGATATGTGTGGCGATATGGTCAAATATCCTCAGACCATGATTAATGTACGCATGTCTGAGCGAGTCGATCCTGATAGCAATAAGGCGATTTCTGAGGCGGTTCAGCAAACAGAAACTGAGCTGGCCGGGCGAGGACGTGTTCTTCTGCGAACATCGGGAACTGAGCCGGTTATCCGGGTCATGATTGAAGGCGAGGATGCGGATGAAGTGTCCACTCGCTGTCGTTCCCTGGCAGATGTTGTTGAAGCTGAAGCTGGTTAATGCCTGATTTGTCAGGTTATACGGGGTGCCATTTAATGTGCGCCCCTTTTGTCATGCGTATTGTCAGGACGGCTGGCGGTGCGCTAACATTCCGCCCCTTTAGTGAGGTTTTGTGATGCGCAAGCAGCTAGTAGCCGGTAACTGGAAAATGAATGGATCCCGTGAGTCAGTTGCGGCACTGACTGAAGGGTTGAAGTCCGGCGCTGCGGAGTTGGCTGGTAAGGTAGACGTTGCAGTCTTCCCATCCTCCATTTTTGTTCAGCGGGTAGCTGATACCCTGTCTTCCGGCGAAATTGCCTGGGGTGTTCAGAATATCTGCACTGAAGAAAAGGGTGCTTTCACTGGTGAAATCTCCATTTCCATGGCCAAGGATTTTGGTTGTGAAATGATTCTGGTAGGTCACTCTGAGCGTCGTTCACTGTATGGTGAAACTGATGCGGAAGTTGTGACTAAAGTGCGTCATGCCGGTAAGGCTGGCCTGATCCCGGTTCTCTGTGTGGGTGAGACTCTGGAAGAGCGTGAAGCTGACAAGACCATGGAAGTGGTTGCCCGTCAGGTGCAGGTTGTTCTGAATGAGATTCAGTCTGAGTACCTGGAAAAGCTGGTTATTGCTTATGAGCCTGTTTGGGCAATTGGCACTGGTCTGACTGCATCTCCTGAGCAGGCTCAGGAAGTACATGCCGCCATTCGTCAGCTTCTGACTGAACATGATGCGGACATGGCTGCCCGTACACGTATTCTGTACGGTGGTAGCGTCAAGGGCTCTAATGCGGCAGAGATCTTTACAGGTGCTGACGTGGATGGTGGCCTGGTTGGCGGTGCTTCTCTGGATGTGCAGGACTTCCTTACAATTTGTCGCGCTGCGAGTTAAAGAATGGAAACACTGATTCTAATAGTTCATGTATTGGTTGCACTGGGTCTGATTGGTCTGATCATGCTCCAACAGGGTAAGGGGGCTGAGACGGGTGCGTCTTTTGGTTCTGGTGCCTCTCAGACTGTATTCGGCAGCAGCGGATCCGGAAGCTTCCTGACCCGTACTACTGCTATTCTGGCGACTGTCTTTTTCCTGACCAGTATTGGTCTGGCCATGATCGCCAAAGACAAGGCTAATGCTCTGACCACAGGTACTGTAACTGGTATTCCGACTGAGGTTTCCGCGCCAGCGGCTGAGATTCCTGCTCCTGTTTCCGATGTTCCGGAAGTGAGTGATTCTACAGTAGATTCTTCGGAAGCCCCTGTGTTAGACTCTACCGCGTCTGCTGAGGGTGACACCGCAAAAGCTGTTGTTTCCGAAGGGAAAACAGCTGATGCTGAGTCTTCCATAAGCGCTTCTGAGTGATGGCCTTTATTGGTATTGGGGTCGCTGGAAGTTGTATCAGTAGTATCTGAAGCCCAGGTGGTGGAATTGGTAGACACGCCATCTTGAGGGGGTGGTGAGCTATGCTCGTGCGGGTTCAAGTCCCGCCCTGGGCACCAGTTTTCAGTATATCTGTTTAAGGCAGGTATGATTGCCAATGAGTCTAACCTGTTTGACGGGTTGTTATCTCAGGCAATATACTTCTTCGTGATTTTCAGCATTTGTTGCTGGTAAGAGTTTTGGTGCGGGGTGGAGCAGCCTGGTAGCTCGTCGGGCTCATAACCCGAAGGTCGTCAGTTCAAATCTGGCCCCCGCTACCAATTTTAAAAAGGCCCCTCGGTGTAGGGGCTTTTTGCTATGATCAAAAAAATTTTGATCGGCGCATTTGATTTGGCGGATTAAACTGTTGGGGCATAGGTCTTGATGTAACCGGAAGCTGGTAGCAGGCTGCCAAAAGGAATCCGAGAGGATCCGGATATTATTCAGGTTCAAATTGTCTAGATACACTCTCTGAGCTTTAGCGTTCAGAGCCATTCGGGATACTTGAGCCAAAAGCACAGTGGGTGGGTGACCATCCGATGTGCTGGTTGTGGATGGGCTTTTTAGCCCATTTTTTATTGCTATCAGGAGCGTAGGCTTCTGATTTGGCAGTTATTCAGTGCGAGGGCGTGAAGTGGCAGGCAAGCTGGAAGTACTGCACGAACTTGTTGAACCTGTGGTCGTATCGCTTGGATGCGAACTGTGGGGGATAGAGTTCATGTCGCAGGGTAAGCAGAGCAAGCTGCGGGTGTTTATTGATCAGGAATCCGGCGTAGGCCTGGAGGAATGTGAAAAGGTCAGTCGGCAGTTGAGCGCTGTGCTTGATGTTGAAGACCCCATCGCCAGTGAATATACCCTTGAGGTGTCTTCACCGGGATTGGATCGTCCGCTGTTCACACTGGAGCAGTTTGCCGGTTATACCGGTAGTCAGGTCAATATGCGCCTGCGGGCTCCCTTTGAAGGGCGCCGGAAGTACCAGGGTGTCATTCGAGGGGTTGAGGGTGATGAAGTCGTTATCGTCTGTGATGATCACGAATATTTGTTCCCCTTTGACAGTATCGATAAAGCGAATGTGATACCGCAGTTCTGATGCCTGCCCGCCGAGCTTCCATAGCTTTTATGTAAGTTATGGGGCGGGTCCGAGAGGGAAGAACCGGTTTAACGATGCGCGAGGCAGAGCATGAGTAAAGAGATTCTGAACGTCGTTGAAGCCGTCTCCAATGAAAAGGGAGTGCCGCCCGAAGTTATCTTTGAGGCGATTGAGATTGCCCTGGCGACGGCTACAAAAAAGCGATACGAGACTGAAGTCGACATTCGCGTCGCGATTGATCGAGCTTCCGGTGAATACGATACTTTCCGCCGCTGGACAGTCGTGGCTGACGAGGATTTTGAAATCCCCGGCGCCCATCTGACTCTCGACGAAGGGAAGGAAAACGACGAAAGCCTGGAAATTGGTGATATCTGGGAAGAGCCTGTAGAGTCCATCGCGTTCGGACGTATTGCAGCTCAGACCGCCAAGCAGGTTATCGTCCAGAAGGTGCGTGAAGCAGAGCGCCGCCAGATGGTGGACTCTTATCGCGACAAGCTGGGCGAGCTGATCAACGGCACTATTAAAAAGGTGAACCGTGACTCCCTGATCGTTGATCTTGGTAGTAATGCTGAAGCTGTGCTGCGCAAGGACCAGATTATCCCCCGGGAGACTTTCCGGATCGGTACTCATGTTCGCGCTCTCCTGCACACTATTTCAGAAGAGAATCGTGGCCCTCAGCTGATGATGAGCCGGACCTGTCCTGAAATGCTGATCGAACTGTTCCGTATTGAGGTTCCGGAAATCGCTGAAGAGGTTATTGAAATCCGGGCAGCGGCCCGTGATCCGGGCTCCCGTGCCAAGATTGCAGTAAAAACCAATGATGGTCGTATTGATCCGGTTGGTGCCTGTGTTGGTATGCGTGGCTCCCGTGTTCAGGCGGTATCCAACGAACTGGGTAATGAGCGTGTTGATATCGTGCTCTGGGATGATAACCCTGTTCAGTTTGTGATCAATGCCATGCAGCCTGCGGAAGTGGCTTCCATCATTGTTGATGAAGAAAATCACTCCATGGACCTTGCTGTTGCTGAAGATAATCTGGCCCAGGCTATCGGCCGTGGTGGTCAGAACGTACGTCTTGCCAGTGAGCTGACCGGCTGGAGTCTGAACGTAATGACTGAGGCTGATGCAGAAGCCAAGCAGTCACAGGAAGCTGACAAGCAAGCCAATGTGTTTGTTGAGCATCTTGATGTTGATGTTGACCTGGCCCGCACCCTGGTTGATGAAGGGTTTTCCACCCTCGAAGAGGTTGCCTATGTTCCCCTGGAAGAGATGCTGGGGATCGAAGGTTTTGATGAAGAAGTGGTCAACGAGCTGCGCCAGCGCGCCAAGGACCGCCTGCTAACTCTGGCCATTGCCAACGAAGAGAAGCTGGAAGGCGAAAAGCCGACCGAAGATCTCCTCGCTCTGGAAGGCATGGAGCAGCAACTGGCATACGATTTGGCTGCCAAGGGTGTTCGTACCCTGGAAGACCTAGCCGAGCAGGCAACCGATGAACTGGAAGATATTGACGGCCTGGATGCTGAGAAAGCTGGTGAGCTGATCATGAAGGCACGGAATATCTGCTGGTTCGGAGAAGACTGAGCTGGCCACTGAGAGGAGAAGTTTATATGGCAGATGTAACGGTATCACAACTTGCCGAGGTGGTCGGAGCTCCGGTTGAACGCCTGCTTAAGCAGATGAATGACGCGGGTTTGTCCCATAAAAAGGCAGATCAACCTGTTTCAGACGCAGAGAAGGCCGCTTTGCTGGCTCACCTTCGTCGTTCCCATAGCGGTGAAAGCGCACCGGCTGAGCCAGTTGTCGCTGAACCCAAGCAGGTTACCCTGAAGCGCAAGACCGTAAGCCAGATGAAAGTGTCTGGTGGTTCCGGTAAGAACAAGATTGTTAACGTGGAAGTGCGCAAAAAGCGTACTTATGTTAAGCCAGAAGCGAATGAAGATATCGAGGCTGAAAAGAAGCGTCGTACTGATGGTCGCAAGAAAGAAGACGAGACTCGTGTAAAAGAGAAGGCTCGTCGTGGCGAAGAGGATGCCCGCCGCAAGGACGGAGTCCGTCGCAAGACTGAAGAAAACGAGCAGCGTCGTCCGGCACGTGCAGGTGATGATCGTCGCCCAGCTCGTGCAGGTGATGATCGTCGCCCAGCTCGTGCAGGTGATGATCGTCGTCCGGCACGTGCAGGTGATGACCGTCGCCCAGCTCGTGCAGGTGATGACCGTCGTCCGGCGCGTGCAGGTGATGATCGCCGCCCAGCTGCGGCTCCTGGCGTGAATCCGGCTGCACCGCCACCACCACCGGCTGATGATGATCGTCGCCGTCGTCGCCCTGCCAAGAAGAAAGGCGAGAGCAATGATCGTGGTGATGGTGACCGTCGTCGCAGGGGTGGTAAGAATGCCCGTGGTGGTCGTGATGATCGTAATGGCCGTAACAGGCCGCTGTCCCGCAAGCCGTTCAAGTCCAAAGAGCTTGAGCAGCATGGCTTTACCAAGCCGACTGCCGCTGTTGTACGTGAAGTAGCTATTCCGGAAACCATCACTGTTGGCGAACTGGCTAACAAGATGGCGGTTAAGGCTGCCGAAGTGATCAAGTACATGTTCAAGCTTGGCACTATGGTGACCATTAACCAGGTCATTGACCAGGATACAGCGGCTATCGTCGTTGAAGAGATGGGTCATAAACCTAAGCTGGTTAACGCTGATGCTCTGGAAGAGTCTCTGGAAGATGCAGTAGGCGAAACCACGGGTGAAGAAGTTTCCCGTGCACCGGTTGTTACCGTTATGGGTCACGTTGACCATGGTAAGACCTCCCTGCTTGACTACATTCGTAAGGCTAAGGTGCAGTCTGGCGAAGCCGGGGGTATTACCCAGCATATCGGTGCTTACCATGTGACCACTGATCGCGGCATGATCACTTTTCTGGATACTCCTGGGCACGCGGCGTTTACCGCCATGCGTGCACGTGGTGCCAAGTCCACCGATATCGTTATCCTGGTTGTAGCGGCAGACGATGGTGTGATGCCTCAGACTGAAGAAGCTATCCAGCATGCCAAGGACGCCGGTGTACCGGTTGTTGTGGCTGTGAACAAGATGGATAAGGAAGCGGCTGATCCGGATCGTGTTAAGAATGAACTGTCCGCTCAGGGGGTTATCCCTGAAGAGTGGGGCGGTGACACCCAGTTTGTACATGTATCTGCCCACACTGGTCAGGGCATTGATGAGCTGCTGGAATCCGTTCTGTTGCAGTCTGAAGTTCTGGAGCTGAAAGCTGTTGCTGAAGGTTCTGCCAAGGGCGTGGTTATCGAATCCCGTCTGGATAAAGGTCGTGGTCCTGTTGCGTCTGTGCTGGTGCAGGCTGGTACCTTGAACCGTGGTGATAACGTGCTTGTTGGTCAGCAGTACGGTCGCATCCGTGCCATGCTCGACGAGAACGGTAAGACTATTGATACTGCAGGCCCATCTATTCCAGTTGAGATTCTTGGTCTTGATGGAACGCCGGATGCCGGTGATGAAATGCTGGTTGTTCAGGATGAGCGTAAAGCTCGTGAAATTGCCATGTTCCGTCAGGGTAAGTTCCGTGAGGTCAAACTGGCCCGCCAGCAGGCTGCCAAGCTGGAAAACATGTTCAAGGACATGGGCTCAGCAGAGAAGCGTACCCTCAAGGTTGTACTGAAGACCGATGTGCGTGGTTCTCTGGAAGCAATTACAGCAGCACTGCATGAACAGGGTAATGACGAAGTTGATGTGAAGGTTATCTTCGGCGGTGTTGGTGGTCTGACTGAAACCGATGCTAACCTGGCCCTGGCTTCCAATGCTGTTCTGGTTGGCTTTAACGTTCGTGCTGATGCTTCTGCCCGTCGCATCGTTGAGAATGAAGGTCTGGATCTACGCTACTACAGTGTAATCTACGACATCATTGACGATGTAAGGCAAGCCTTGACCGGTATGCTTAAAGCAGAATTCCGTGAGGAAATCGTCGGTGTGGCCGAGGTTCGTGATGTCTTCCGTGCACCTAAGATTGGCGCGATCGCCGGTTGTATGGTTATCGAAGGCACCGTTTATCGCAGCGAGCGTATTCGCGTACTGCGTGAAAACGTTGTTATCTACGAAGGTGAGCTGGAATCCCTGCGTCGCTTCAAGGATGACGTCAAGGAAGTTGCCAAGGGTCACGAATGTGGTATTGGCGTTAAGAACTACAATGACGTCAAGATCGGCGACAAGATCGAAGTGTATAAGTCTGTTGAGGTTGCACGCTCACTGTAAGTGATGCGCTGAACTGGCAAGGCGCGCGGCAGGTTTATTCCTTCCGTGCGCTTTTTTATTATTGCCGCCCGTAATGTTCTGCCGGACAATGGCGCAACATAAATGCGGACGTACTTCATTCAAAGCGCGTGTTATGCCAAAAGAATTTAGTAGAACCCAGCGCGTGGGCGACCAGATCCAAAGAGAGCTGGCCACTGTTCTGCAGCTGGAAATGAAAGATCCCCGCCTCGGCATGGTGACCGTGAGCGGTGTGGATGTTAGTCGAGATATGGCTTTTGCCACTGTCCATGTGACTTTTCTCGGTATAGATGGTGAGAAAGCCATTAACGAAGCTGTTGAGGTTTTAACCGAAGCAGCAGGCTATCTGCGTACCGAGTTGTCCCGGCGCATGCGTATGCGTTTTACCCCGCAGCTGCGTTTCCGCTATGACGAAAGTCTGGTGCGTGGACGTCGTCTGTCGTCTTTGATTGATGAGGCGGTTGCTGACGATAAGACGTCTGTTGATGAAAACAGTGGTGGTCAGGAGTAAGAAAGAGTTATGTCTCGTCGTAGACGTTTTCGCGGCCGTCCGGTCAGCGGTATTGTTGTTATTGATAAGCCTGCCGGTGGCAGCTCCAATGATGTGCTTCAACGAGTGAAGCGACTGTATGGTGCGGCCAAGGCTGGCCATACCGGCAGTCTTGATCCTCTGGCAACGGGGGTTCTTCCCGTATGCCTGGGTGAAGCAACTAAGTTGTCCCAGTATCTGCTGGACTCTGACAAGAGCTACCGAACAGTTGCCAAACTGGGTATTCGTACCAACACTGGCGATGCTGAAGGTGAGGTTGTCAAGGAGCGTCCGGTTGCTGTTACACAATCCGATCTTGAGCCCGTCCTAGCCAAGTTCCGCGGCCCGATTGAGCAGATTCCTTCCATGTTCTCTGCCCTGAAGCATAAGGGTAAGCCGCTCTATCAGTATGCCCGTGAGGGTATCGAAATTGAGCGTGAGGCTCGCAAGGTCAATATTTATCGCCTGACTTTGTTGGAGTTTCGTGGTGATGAAATGGTGCTGGAAGTGGACTGCAGCAAAGGCACCTATATTCGTACCCTGGTGGAAGATATCGGTGAAATGCTGGGCTGTGGTGCCCATGTTGCCGATCTTCGTCGCCTGAAAGCTGGTCCTTATGAGGAAGAGCAGTCCTATACTCTGGAACAGCTCGAAGAGATCCGTGATGGTGGCGGCCATGTTGCGCTGGATAACATTCTGCTGGCTCAGGATTCGGCGGTCAGTCACTGGCCTTCCGTTCTTCTGGGTGCAAATAGCAGCCACTATGTAACCCAGGGGCAGCCTGTTCAGGTTCCGCGTGCGCCGACTTCCGGTTTTGTCCGTATCTACCGAAGTGTTGAGGGTGAACCTAATGTTTTCCTGGGCATAGGTGAGATTCAGGATGATGGCCTGGTTGCACCACGCAGGCTGGTAGCCCAGTCTAACCACTGATTCGGTTTTCGCTGGGTTGCCTTGAGAGAAACATCCATGAGTTGAAGGCGTGTTGGCGCTTTCATCATGTAAAGGGCGAAAAACCCGGGTGAATAATCCTGAATATGGGGTTAGAATACGCCTTTTGCCGGAACGCTCTTGTTGAAATTGTAGCCTTGGCTGCATTTTCTTTGTAAAGAGTAGTTGTAACGAGGGTGGCTGTTAATATGCGCGGCCATTCCTTGATTGTTAAATGCATATTCTCTTTTGGAGTTAATAGAATGTCCCTGACTGTTGAGCGCAAGGCTGAGATCGTTAAAGACTTTGGCCGTGGTGAGAACGATACTGGTTCCCCTGAAGTACAGGTTGCCCTGCTGACTGCTAACATTGAAGGTCTGCAGTCTCACTTCAAGGCTCACATCCACGATCACCACTCCCGTCGTGGTCTGATCCGCATGGTAAACCAGCGTCGTAGCCTGCTGGACTACCTGAAGAAGAAGGACGTTGAGCGTTACCGTTCTCTGATCCAGCGTCTGGGCCTGCGTCGCTAAGATTCTGGTTATCTCTCATCGGTTGGTTTTTTTTGCTGGCAGATATGAGATTAAAGCCGGAGGCTGACGTTTCCGGTGTGCTGGCCTCCAGAGTGGGGGGGTAGCCGCAAGCACCGCTGCTGCAATCCTGAGCTTTAAGGCAAAAGGATTAAAGCAGCGGTGTTTTGTTATAAAAATCCCATCAAAAGGTTTACCCTTGGTGGGTTGAGGGTGTAGAGCCAAGGGGGTTTTACAACCAATAAGAGCTGATTGATACAGGCTGATACACATTTGGGTGCAATCCCGAGTGCGGAATGAGTAGCCGTATTCCGGATTGCATCCCAGTAAGAGGCGGCATTGTTATCAATCAGATTTATTTGATTGTTGAAAGGAAATAAATGTGAATCCTGTAACTAAGTCGTTTGAAATTGGTGATCAGACGGTCACTCTGGAAACTGGTCGTGTTGCTCGTCAGGCTGATGGTGCTGTTCTGGCAACCATGGGTGACCTGGTTGTGCTGGCAACTGTTGTTGGTGCGAGCTCTGCCCGTGAAGGTCAGGACTTCTTCCCTCTGTCTGTTCACTACCAGGAAAAAACCTATGCTGCCGGTAAAATCCCTGGTGGTTTCCTGAAGCGTGAAGGTCGTCCCAGCGAAAAAGAGACTCTGACTTCCCGTCTGATCGATCGTCCTATTCGTCCACTGTTCCCTAAGGGGTACATGAATGAAGTTCAGGTCATCATTACTGTCATGTCTACTGACAAGAAGAATGATCCTGACATGCTGGGTATGCTGGCAACTTCTGCTGCTCTGGCTATCTCCGGTATCCCATTTGCAGGCCCTATCGGTGCTGCACGAGTTGGCTTTAACGAAGAGAAGGGTGGCTACATGCTTAACCCGTCTTTCGAAGAGCTGAAAGAATCTGAGCTGGACATGGTTGTTGCTGGTACTGACAGCGCTGTTCTGATGGTTGAATCCGAAGCTCAGGAGCTGACAGAAGATGAAATGCTGGGCGCTGTTCTGTTTGCCCATGAGGGTTACCAGTCTGCTATTACTGCAATTAAAGAGTTCGCTGCTGAAGCTGGCAAGCCTATTCGTGAGTGGAGTGTGCCAGAAGTTAACACTGAGCTGATGAGCGCTCTGTCTACTGCCTTCGGTGACAAGATCGCTTCTGCATATACAACCCATGACAAGGTGGCTCGCAACACTGTCCTGGCCGAAATTCGCAATGCGGCGGTTGAGCAGTTTGTTGCAGAAGAAGGTCCTTCTTCTGCAGAAGTTTCTGGCCTGTTCGCTAAACTGGAAAAAGCTCACGTTCGTGACTCTATCCTCAGCGGTAATCTGCGTATTGATGGTCGTGACACCAAAACTGTTCGCCCTCTTCATATTGAAGTTGGCGTTCTGCCAAAAACACACGGTTCTGCACTGTTTACCCGTGGTGAAACTCAGGCGCTGGTAACTACCACTCTGGGTACTACTCGTGATGCGCAGCTGATTGATGCGCTGGAAGGTGAAAGTCGCGATGCGTTCATGCTGCATTATAACTTCCCTCCTTATTCTGTAGGTGAGTGTGGTCGTATGGGTGGTGTTGGTCGTCGTGAAATTGGTCACGGTCGACTGGCTCGCCGCAGTGTGTCTGCGCTGCTGCCAACCGAAGAAGAGTTCCCATACACACTGCGTGTTGTGTCTGAGATCACTGAATCTAACGGTTCCAGCTCCATGGCTTCCGTGTGTGGTACTTCCCTGGCTCTGATGGATGCCGGTGTGCCTCTGAAGGCTCCTATTGCCGGTATTGCCATGGGTCTGATCAAGGATGGTGATCGTTTTGCTGTTCTGACCGATATTCTGGGTGATGAAGATCATCTGGGCGACATGGACTTTAAGGTTGCCGGTACTTCTGAAGGTGTTACTGCCCTGCAGATGGACATCAAAATTCAGGGTATTACTGAAGAAATCATGGAAATTGCACTCGAGCAGGCCATGGCTGCCCGAATGACCATCCTTGAGCAGATGAATCGCGTTATTGCTGCACCTCGTTCCGAGCTGAACGAAAACGCACCAATGACCATGACTCTGAAAATTCATCCCGACAAGATTCGTGATGTTATTGGTAAGGGTGGTTCTACTATCCGTGGTCTGTGTGAAGAGACTGGCTGCTCTATTGATATCACTGATGATGGTGTTGTTAAGATCTACGGTGAAAACAAGGACGCCTGTCAGGTTGCATACGACAAGGTTCACGGCATTACTGCTGAAGCGGAAGTTGGCAAGATCTACGAAGGTACTGTTGCACGTATCGTAGAATTCGGTGCATTCGTTAACATCCTGCCTGGTCAGGATGGTCTGGTTCACATTTCCCAGATCGCTGAAGAGCGTGTGAACGATGTAAATGATTACCTGAAGGTTGGTCAGAAGATCAAGGTTGTGGTTCTGGACGTGGATAACCGCGGCCGTATCAAGCTGAGCATCAAAGAGCTGGCTAACATGCAGGATCAGGAATAATCCTGATTGCTGGGAGAGAGAGGGATGGCATCCCTCTCCGTTAATGCTCTGGGAGTCCTGATGGTGATTCCAGGGTGATTAAGACGCTGCAGAACCCCATCCTGATAAAGCGTGGGGTTTTTTAACTGGCCTCAGCTGGAACTGGGTCTATTTCCATTTCTGGAAGTGTTGGGGGTTCAGGAAAATCAGCAGACGGCATAGTAGTTGACCTTGGTCAGTGAAGGCCTGAACGGTACAGAGTGAGAGTGGTGAGCAGTTGTCTCGTATCACGGACTCTACTATTACCATGTTTGTGGTAATAGTAGACGCTCAACTGACCGAAACGCCCAGTACGGATCCGTATGTGGGTGTTGTGGGAGGAGTGGAGCTGTGAGGCTCCACCCTATCTCGATTGGAGGAGATGATTACTCGTCCAGGAAGCTACGCAGATGGTCGGAGCGGGTTGGATGGCGCAGCTTGCGCAGTGCCTTCGCTTCGATCTGGCGAATACGTTCACGGGTAACGTCGAACTGCTTGCCCACTTCCTCAAGGGTATGGTCAGTGTTCATGTCGATACCGAAACGCATACGCAGGACTTTGGCTTCACGGGCTGTCAGGCCGCCAAGTACATTGCGGGTTGCTTCGCGCAGACCTTCAGAAGTTGCAGAATCCACTGGAGAGTGGATCGCAGTATCTTCGATAAAGTCACCCAGATGGGAGTCTTCATCATCACCAATTGGAGTCTCCATAGAGATGGGCTCTTTGGCGATCTTAAGAACCTTGCGGATCTTGTCTTCCGGCATTTCCATGCGCTCTGCCAGTTCATCAGGAGTAGGCTCGCGACCCATTTCCTGTAGCATCTGGCGAGAAATACGGTTCAGCTTGTTGATGGTTTCAATCATGTGAACCGGAATACGGATGGTTCGTGCCTGGTCAGCAATAGAGCGGGTAATCGCCTGACGAATCCACCAGGTTGCATAGGTGGAGAACTTGTAACCACGACGGTATTCGAACTTGTCTACGGCCTTCATCAGGCCGATGTTGCCTTCCTGAATCAGATCCAGGAACTGCAGGCCGCGGTTGGTGTATTTCTTGGCGATAGAGATAACCAGTCGAAGGTTGGCTTCAACCATCTCCTTCTTGGCTCGGCGGGCGCGGGCCTCACCGATGGACATGTGACGGTTGATCTCTTTGATTTCGACCAGTGGCAGGTTGATATCTTCTTCAACAGCTCTCAGTTTGCGCTGGGCACGAAGAATTTCAATGCGCTGGAGTTCCAGAGCTTCTGCTTGCCCGGGATTTTCACTGATTAGTGTGTCCAGCCATTCCAGGTTGGTTTCATTGCCTGGGAAGCGGGACAGGAAGGTTTTACGTGGCAGCTTGGCGCGACGAACACACAGCTGCATAACGCTACGTTCGTTGGAGCGAATCTGATCCAGAGCGTTACGAACACGGAAAACCATGAAGTCGGCAATGCGCGGAACCAACTTGAAGGTGACGAACAGCTCAGCCAGTTTGGCGAGGGCTGCCTTGCCTTCTGGAGTTTTGCGACCGTAAGTCTCGATGACTGTTAATGTTTCCTGGAAACATTCACGCAGTTCGCCAAAACGGATCTTGGCTTCTTCAGGATCTGGTCCGGTATTCGCCTCTTCCTCGTCATCATCGTCATCGTCATCTTCCAGGGCGTCTTCAGGAATTTCGTCCTCGGCAACCTCTGGTTCTGGCTCTTCTTCAGGCTCAGGGTCAATGTAACCGCTGAAGAGGTCGCTCAGACGACCTTCTTCTTCAACGATTCGGTCATAATCATTAAGAACCATGGCAACGGTTCCGGGGAAGTGAGACAGTGCTGTCATCACTTCACGCTGACCTTCTTCAATACGCTTGGCGATCACAATTTCGCCTTCGCGGGTCAGCAGCTCTACAGTACCCATTTCACGCATATACATGCGTACAGGGTCAGTTGTACGGCCAGCTTCCTGCTCTACTGCAGCAAGTGCAGCTGCGGCTTCTTCGGCTGCATCTTCGTCAGCAGCTTCATTACCATCACCATCATTCAGGAGCAAAGAGTCGCTGTCTGGGGCGGTCTCACAGACCTTGATCCCCATGTCGTTGATCATGCGAATGATGTCTTCGACCTGTTCCGGATCGGAAATATCATCCGGCAAGTGATCGTTGACTTCCGCATAGGTCAGGTAGCCCTGTTCCTTGCCGCGGCTGATCAGTTCTTTCAGTCGGGATTGTTGTTGAGAATTTGCGGACATATCAACCCTTTAACAGCGAGACCTTTTCACAACGAAATGTTCCCGGCGCTTGAATGTTAAGCGGCCAATTATAGCGTACAGGCCTTGCCGTATGCCATACGTTGAATGCGACAATCCGGTAAATCTATGACCATTTTGGGATGGCTTGGCGTTCCTGTGCCAGAGCATTAATAGACAAAAGGCAGCCTTGTTATCCCTGTGTCTGGAAGGCGACATTGCCGGGAATGTTTTTATTTGGGGATTCGCTGCCAGTTTTTCAAGGGAGTGTATCAGTCTTTTGTTGAGTTTGCTTCTTGTTGTTGCTCCTGGCGATCAACAAGCCAGCCCTTTTTGCCTTTTTTGGTAGCTTGCAATAATCGTTCTTTTGCACTGAGTGAATCTTTTTTACTTTGTACGTCAGTGGATAACTGTTTAAAGCACTGTTTAATAACATGTTCTGCATTGGAAATCGGCATATCGATTTTCTGCAGCTCATTTAGCCGTTCACCGAGGCGGGTACCAAACCAGCTGCCCAGCAGACCGTAAGTGCTATCCGCAGGAGTTTTTCGCAGAGATTCAGTCAAAGCAATAAGGTGACGAACATCTTCGTCGGGGCTGGCGATATCCAGTTTGGCCGGGTCAATCATTTCTGCCAGTCTTGGTTGGGCCAGCAGCAGGCGAAGAGCTCTTTTTGCAGGTTTTAATCGAATACCCGGAACAGGAACAGCTTGCCCCTGTCGTTTGAATTTATGCCTTCCCGGTTGCTGAGACCATGGCTGCGCATATGCTGGCTGGGTATCACCTGCATTGAATCGGTTTGAATATTCTTCATAGGATTCAGTGGCAGCATGTTCTTGCTGAGAAATTGATGGTGATTGCGGTTCCGGTTTGGATTCAATAATTGATGAGACAGCTTCTGTTCCAAGGTCGCTGATATCGCCAAGCTTTTTCAGCATCAGGCTTTTAAATGTCCCTTCCGGAAGCTTGTGAATATATGGGGTGACGATATGAACCAGGCGAGCTTTGCCATCGAGGGTGCTGGTATCAATCTCCTGCTCGAAATGGCGGAAAAAATAATCATCAAATGGCAGTGCCTGACTTTTATCCTTTAACCGGAACAGGAATGCATCAGGGCCTTCTTTTCGAACCAGTGAATCAGGGTCTTCCCCTTGAGGGAGAAACAGAAAGCGTATCTGCCTGCCGTCGTCCATTCCGGGGATGGCATTTTCCAGAGCTCTCCAGGCAGCCTGGCGACCAGCGTTGTCACCATCAAAACAGAAGATGACCTGGCTGGTATGGCGAAACAGCTGATTCAGGTGATCGGATGTTGTGGCAGTACCCAGGGTGGCAGCAGCGCAGGTGATCCCTTGCTGGGCCAGGGCAATAACATCCATATAGCCCTCAACGACCAGAATCTGCTCAAGAGATCTGTTGGCCTGACGAGCTTCATAGAGACCATAAAGTTCCCTGCCTTTGTGAAAAACCGGAGTTTCGGGGGAATTTAAATACTTCGGCTTATCATCACCCAGTACACGTCCACCAAAAGCAATGGTGCGGCCACGCAAATCGCGAATTGGGAAAATGATGCGATTGCGGAAGCGGTCGTAGGTTGACTTGCGTTCTTCATTTTCAACAACAAGTCCGCCGTCTAGCAAAAGCTGGCTGCGTTCGGGAGTACTGCCCAGAGTTTCCATCAGGTTGTCCCAGCCGGGAGGGGCATATCCAATCTGGAACTGTTTCGCTATCCGGCCATCAAGGCCTCTTTGCCGGAGATAATTTTGGGCGATTTTGGCGCTGCTATGACTTCGCAGCTGACCGGAATACCATTCGGCAGACTTTTCCAGGATCTGGTAGAGCGTATCATAACGTTCGCGCTTTTGTTTGGCACCGCCTTCACGGGGAACTTCCAGTCCCGCACGTCGGGCCAGCAGTTCAACAGCTTCCGGGAAACCGATATGGTCATAATCCATGACAAAGCCCACGGCGTTGCCACTGGCACCACAACCAAAACAGTAATAGAACTGTTTGTCCTGACTGACACTGAATGAGGGGGACTTTTCTTTATGGAACGGGCACAGAGCCTGGTGATTACGGCCAGCTTTCTTCAGGGTGATGCGGTCACTGACCACTTCGATAATATCTGTCCGGGCAAGCAGGTTGTCGATAAAGCTTTGTGGAATCAGTCCGGCCATAGTGTCTGAAACAGCTTATTTGGGTGTTAAGAAAATAAAAATGATTTGTTTGCCGCAAACTGGGAGGCAGACAAATATCTCGGGTGGTTGTGTCCGAAGTAAAAAGGTATCACAGATTGGAGGGGATAAATCTGTCTGAAAACCTGTTTCAGCTCAATTTGGCTTTCAGCATTTTGCTGACTGCACCCATATCGGCGCGACCTTGCACCTGGGGTTTGAGGATGCCCATGACTTGTCCCATCTCTTTTATGGAGCTGGCACCGGTTTCTGTAATCGCAGATTCGATCAAACCGTTGATTTCATCATCGGTTAGGGGCTGGGGTAGGAACCCTTGCAGAACGCTTATCTCAAACTCTTCCTTTGAGGCAAGATCATGGCGTTCTGCCTGGGCATATTGGGACGCAGATTCCCTCCGCTGCTTAACCATCCTGTCAAGCAGAGCCAGTCCTCGAGAGTCATCCACTTCAATACGCTCATCCACCTCGACCCGCTTGAACTCGGCCAATGCCATGCGAACCACAGATAAGCGATCCTTATCCTTGGCACGCATTGCATCTTTTTTGGCCTCATTGAGGCGATGCTTCAGGTTGTTGGCAGACATGTAAGCCATCCCTGATCGGGTGTATTGAAGATTCAGACTGGAGTCACCCGTCAGTCAACACGGTTGAAACAGACTCCAGGCCAGCAATGAGAGATCCGGTTAACCCGGTCTGAATTAATACAGACGCTCGCGACGACGCTGCTCGCGCTGTAATTTCTTCAGGTGGCGCTTGACTGCTGCTGCTGCCTGGCGCTTGCGCACTGCAGTCGGCTTCTCGTAATGTTCGCGACGGCGAACTTCAGACAGAATACCGGCTTTTTCACAGGAGCGCTTAAAACGACGCAGGGCAATATCAAAGGGTTCGTTTTCTTTAACTTTGACAGCAGGCATGCGGGCCTCACCTTCCTTATATATATCAAGTGTTTAAATGTGGTCGTAAGTGACCGAGCAAATTACCCAACAGGATAGAAGGGTATCCGCAAAGGCGCGAATTTTAGAGGTCAAGGAGGAGTGGGTCAATAGCCGCCTGTCAAGTAGTTCTGTCATATTGGTCAGGGAGGACGGGTATTTGACGCAGGGAACGGTAATTTTAGGTAGTACACAACATATATATAGGAAGGAAAACCTACCTAGTGTTTCGCTTTCCTTCAGCATGTATACTCGCCACCTTCATCACACTATTATTGCGTCCCTCTGGACTGAGCTATACGAGAATATCCCGCCCCATGAAGGTTCTTGGCATCGAAACATCCTGCGACGAAACCGGTATTGCAATCTATGACACAGAGCATGGGCTGCTGGCAGATACGCTCTACAGCCAGATAGATATGCATAATGATTATGGTGGTGTGGTGCCGGAACTGGCCTCCCGCGACCATGTGCGCCGGGTTCTTCCTCTCATTAATGAAGTAATGAAGGAGGCAGGCTGCTCTCAGAGCGATATTGAAGCCATCGCCTACACCCGGGGGCCAGGCCTGATTGGAGCACTGATGGTTGGAGCTTCTGTGGCTAAATCCATTGCCTGGGCCTGGGAAATCCCCGCAATTGGTGTTCACCATATGGAAGGCCATCTGCTTGCCCCGATGCTTGAAGAGAATCCTCCACAGTTTCCTTTTGTTGCCCTGCTTGTTTCAGGCGGTCATACCCAGTTAGTGGAAGTGCAGCGCCAGGGAGAATACACGCTTCTGGGTGAGTCCGTTGACGATGCTGCTGGTGAGGCTTTTGATAAGGCCGCTATGATGTTGGGACTTGATTACCCAGGCGGCCCCCGTATTGCGGCTCTGGCTGAAAAGGGAACAAGTGGACGGTTTAAATTTCCTCGTCCAATGACAGATCGCCCCGGACTGGATTTCAGTTTCAGTGGTTTGAAAACATTCACCCGCAATACAGTTGCAGAGCATGGAGGCGAAGATTGTGAGAAACAGACCAAAGCGGATATAGCTCGGGCTTTTGAAGAAGCCGTTGTTGATACTCTGGCGATTAAATGTCGCCGCGCTTTGCGTCAGACAGGCCTTAAGCAATTGGTAATTGCTGGTGGTGTGAGTGCCAACCAAAGATTGCGGGCCAAACTGGATAAGATGGTTGTAGGAGAAGGCTCCTCGCTGTTCTATGCTCGTCCGGCGTTCTGCACCGATAACGGTGCCATGATCGCTTATGCAGGCAGTTGTCGTTTACAGGCGGGGCAGGTTGATGAAGAAGGCATCCGGCCAGTTCCCCGTTGGCCTATGTCTGAGCTGGAAGCGGTATAACATAGATTCAAACCGGGCGCGTGATCGCGCGCCTGTCATTTTCGTTTTTCTTGGTTGGCATTATTCGAGGCAGGTATGGATAAGGTTCTGATTAGTGATTTATATGTGGAGGCAATTATTGGCTTTTATCACTGGGAGCATGAAGAGCCACAGCCTTTAGTTTTGGACTTGGAACTCGGTACAGATTTCACTAATGCTTTTACCAGTGATGAAATTCATGATGTGCTTGACTATGCAGCTCTGAGCCGTCGCGTAAAAACTTTCTGTCAGGAAAGCCGCTTTCACCTGCTGGAACGACTGGCAGGTGACGTTGTAAAAATTATTCTTGCAGAATTTCCGGTCACGGATGTTAAGCTGAAAATCCGTAAGCCTCATGCATTGCGTGATGCTGTTGCTGGAATTGAGTGTTATCGCACTCGTGAGCAAATGGGAATTCCCTGTCAGTGAAATATCGCTATGTGATCGGGCTTGGCAGTAATTATGAAGCGGAAAAGAAATTTCCCGCCATGATTGGTGCTTTACTTGAGAGCTTTGAAGAAATCTGGCTAAGCCCGGTTTGTAAAACGACGTCTACCGTTGGCTATGGGCCGGATTACTTCAATGCAGTTGCCAGCCTGACCAGCGCTTTATCACCCCGTGAGTTTCGTAAAGAGTGCAAGCGCATTGAATATGAGCTTGGGCGTGTGCGGCCATCAGTATACTGTGCTGCAGATATCGATATTCTGGCATGCTGGGATCAGCCAGAGCCGACTTATGCCCAGCTGTTTGTTGAAGAGTCATACTACCAGCCCCAGGCTGACAGTGTGCTTGACCAATTGGGGTTATGCAGCAAGCAGGTTTCAGATATACCTGAAGGTGTTCAAATGGCTTTGCCGGATGGACGCTTAATTGGGTTGGATACAGTTCATTTGCAGGCAGCCTGATACTTTCAGGCTGCCTGTTATCTTAAAGTGAAATGACTCTTAATCTTTCTGCCTGAATAGCTTCGGCAAGTTCTTTGCCTTTTAATCCTTGATCAACAAATGCCTTCACTGCGATCTGGGTGCACTTTTCCAAGTCTGAAATTAATTGATCCTTCGGAAAGGCTTTCTTATCAGCAGCTTCACAGAGAAATGAGCAGGCTCTAAGAATAAGGAAAAAACGATCCTTACGACGAAACCCGTCTGCTTGCTGAAGAATACTCAAACGTACTTCAGGTGAAAAAGGTTCTTCCTGCCAGATAGCCAGTAATTTTGCTGATAGTTCGGCAACCTCTTTGAACTGCTTTGGTGTCTTCATTCGAGTACAAAGGGACTGAACATTATCGAAGTTTGATTGGGCTGCAGAGTTAACTGCACAGGCAAAACGAATTTCTGCTTCGGCATTATCTTTTTGGGCAAGAGTCAGTGCTTTTGCCTGCACTGACGATAAACTTTGAAAGTTGCTGGCAATTTCAGGCATAACAACGCTAAGGGCATCGGCTTCGATCAGTTCAAAGAAGTATCGTGCAGGATCATTCTCACCCAGTGCTCTCAAAGTTTCCTGCCAGACTCGCTCGGCAACAAGCCAGGCTGCTTCTCCTTCCTGAACCATTTCCCGCATTAGTTCACGAGTTTCATCTGCCACCTGAAATCCCAAGGGAGCAAAGCGTGCAGCAAACCGTGCTACACGCAGGATGCGCAGAGGATCTTCGCGGAATGCTGGGGAAATATGACGCAGCAATTTCTTTTGAATATCCTTCTGGCCGCGATATGGGTCAATCAGGTTTCCCTGATCGTCCTTGGCTATGGCATTGATTGTGAGATCCCGGCGCAGGAGGTCTTCTTCAACGGTGATATCTGGAGAGGTAAAAAAGGTAAACCCGGCATAGCCATGACCCGACTTCTTTTCTGTACGGGCCAGCGCATATTCTTCTTTGGTTTTTGGGTGTAAAAATACCGGGAAATCCTGCCCTACAGGGCGAAACCCCTTCTTGATCATATCTTCGGGTGTGGCGCCTGTGACAACCCAGTCTTTATCTTTTACCGGGAGCCCCAGAAGCTCATCGCGAACGGCACCACCAACCAGGTATGTTTGTATACCCACACTGACATCCATGAACGGTTTAGGGAAATAAAAGAGAAGTGTACCAAGAGTTGAAATAGAATGGTTCTGAAAATCGGTTAATCCAGAGTAACCCGGTTTATCTCCTCCAGGCTGGTTGTGCCTTTCAGTACTTTTAAAAGCCCTGCTTGTCTAAGGTTAAGAAAGCCTTCTTTCTGAGCTTGTTCTGCTATTTGCATTGCATTGCCTTCTTCCATAATAATTTTCTGCAGATTTTGAGTGATCTCAACAACCTCATAAATACCTACCCGACCTTTATAGCCCCTGTTGCATTTGTCACACCCGCTGGGATCATGGGTATAAATGGTGGCACTTGATGCTTGATCGGTGGTAAAACCTTGTTCAAGCAGAGTTTCAACAGGGATATCTTGTTTGATTTTGCAGGAGTTGCAGAGTTTTCTTCCCAGGCGCTGGGCAATTATCAGGTTAACTGAAGTAGCCAAATTGAAAGCTGCCACTCCCATGTTTAATAAACGGGTAAGTGTTTCTGGCGCGCTGTTGGTGTGCAGGGTCGACATCACCATGTGGCCAGTCTGGGCTGCTTTTATAGCGATGTTGGCAGTTTCAATATCTCGTATCTCACCCACCATGATGATATCAGGGTCTTGACGAAGGAATGCTCTCAGGGCCTGGGTAAAATCCATACCTTGCCTGGGATTCACATTAACTTGGTTGATACCTTCCAAATTGATTTCCACCGGGTCCTCTGCTGTAGATATATTCCTTTCAACCGTATTCAAAATATTTAGACCCGTATAAAGAGATACTGTTTTACCAGAGCCTGTTGGACCGGTTACCAGGATCATTCCCTGGGGCTGTTCGAGCGCTTTGAGATACATTTTCTTTTGGTCTTTTTCGTACCCCAGGGCATCAATGCCCATTTTGGCGCTGGAAGGGTCAAGAATACGAAGTACAATCTTTTCTCCCCACAGAGTAGGAAGTGTATTGACCCGAAAATCAATTGCTTTTGTTTTAGAAAGCTTAAGCTTGATACGACCATCCTGAGGCTTGCGGCGCTCGGAAATATCCATGTTAGACATGATTTTCAGACGTGAAGACAGTTTGGGAGCCAGCCCAATAGGGGGCTGAGCAACGGACTGCATGACGCCATCAATGCGAAAGCGAATACGATAACTCTTTTCGTAAGGCTCAAAGTGAAGGTCGGATGCACCGAGTTTAATGGCAGTAAGGAGCATCTTATGCACGAACTTAACAATTGGAGCATCTTCATTTCTGGCTTCGATATCCTCCTCGTGCTCTTTGCCCATGTGGTCAATATCTAGGTTGTTCAGCTCTTCGTCATCCAGATCGCCAAGATCCTGAGTAACTGTTTCAAGTGTCTTTTCGACAGCGTTGCTGAGCTTGTTTTCTTCGACAAGGATCAGCTCGATATTGCCACTGCTGAAGCGAATCTCTTCAATAGCCTTTTCGTCGGTTGGGTCTGATACCCCTACGAACAATTTGTTACCACGCTTGAATAAAGGAATTGTTCTGTGTTGGCGCACCAGTTTTTCGCTGATGGCATCGTGAGGGACATGTTCCAGTTCGATAGCATCAATATCAATAATTGGTATACCAAATATCTCAGAATTAAGCTTCGCTATGGCGTATCCGCTTACAAGTTCACTGCGAACAATATGAGTAATTAGAGGGGTTTTATTAATATGAGCGGCTTTAACTGCGACCCTGGCAGTTTTCTCATCTATCAGCCCTTCTGTGATTAATCTGCGGGCCAGACCGGGAAGCGGACTTTCACTCATTGGATATGTTTGGATTCGATATCATTTATAAAAATGATATATGCGCTTATTCATATGCGCTTACTCAGTCAGCTATAAAAGGGATGAATCTTGTGGTTGACGGTATCTAATTGACTTTGTAATCAAGCGCAAGTTTCTATCTCTATATAAATGTTTGGTTTTTGAATTATCTCAGATTTTTATTTGCCCTTTGATTTGCATTTGATTTGCATTTGATTTGTCATTTTCTCCATTTTAAGTGTTGAAAGCTGACATTTTTTAAAGTGGATGCTTCTTCCTAATATTGCGTTTTGTTATTTATAACCAATGATTTTATTTCAAAAGTTCTTAATTGGGCTGTTTTCACTCCATAAAGTGATAATTACCAACCGGTGAAGAGTGTTTGGAAATCAATAGGTGAATTGGCTTATTAGTTGCTACTATTGAGTTGGGTCTGAAAAATAATTCAAAGGAGTGAATTATGAAATTTAATGCGACAGGTAAACAACAAGGCTTCACATTGATCGAACTGATGATCGTTGTGGCAATCATGGGCATTCTGGCAGCGGTTGCCATACCGGCCTATCAGGATTACACCAAGCGTGCTCACGTATCTGAAGGTCTAAGTCTTGCCTCTGGTGCAAAAGGCGCTGTAACTGAGTTTTACTCATCAGAAGGTTCCTGGCCAACCAGTAACTCAGATGCAGGTATTGCAAGTGCTACCGACATTTCAGGTAATGCTGTGACTAGCGTAACAGTCAGCTCTGAAACAACTGGCTGCCCTAACAGCGCTACTAGCTGTGCGAAAATCGCTATTGTTTATAACAGCAAAGTGGATGGTACAAACAACGGCTTAGATCTTTTTGCAACAGTTTCTTCAGGTGCGATTGCCTGGACTTGCCAGGCTGCTGCAACGAATGGTGTGGCTTCTAACTATCTGCCTGCTAACTGCAGATAATAAGCACCTCTTAGAGGTATAAAAAACCGGGATTATATCCCGGTTTTTTTATAGGTTCTGATTTGTTGCCTTAATAAGAAATTGTCGCAACCTAGTGGCTTATATTAAGGCGATTTAACACCGAGTGAACTTCCTTGTTGTTTAAGTATTCTATTACGGTTCTAGCTTCATTCTGAGTCATTTTTAACCATAACTGTATTTGGTTTGGACTGCTATCAAGAATGGTATTCCAGTTCTTGGCCTTCTCTGCAAGCCATAATGATTTTTTGCGGCCAACTTCAGGAATGCTAAGTGCCCGAATTGTTTGTGAAAGAGAGAGGTCTGGCTTACTTAGAATTTTCTCAGCTTCTGCAGAGATATCTTCAGGAGCTTTTAAAGAGAAAATATCGCTTATCTTCTTCAGCCTTCCTTTATCAACCAATTCTTCAATATGGTTTTGATTAAAGTTGGGTAAATCTAAGCCATGCTTCCCTGTGAGCCACTTCACCCGGGCTATGAATTGCTTCTGACAGGCCGTGGAGAGCTGGAGACAGGTCAGTCCATTGTAGTGAGCTTGATCTGGTAATTCCGCGAGTTCACGGCTTGAAGGGCGGACGATGACTTTCCCCATAACGGGAGTACTTGAGCCTTTTAACGCAATCGTTATGGTATCAGATTTGGCAATATTCAGTGTCTGGACATATTCGACTGGGCCAGCATTGAGCGTTTCTATATCAATGCCCTGAAGGGTAACAGGCTCAATATCCAGCAGAACAGTTATTTGCCCGGTCCGGCCAATAGTCCAGCGGATATCAGAGACCTTTGTAGCCGTGGCCTGAGGCTGGAATTTCCAGGCTATAGCCCAGTAAGGAGTTCCATCGTTATGACCCAGTTTCTTCTGGATGATCTGGTTATCCATTTTGATGACAATGCCATCCAGAGGTAGCTCCAGCCTTTGATTTTTGAGGTCATAGCTTCGGCGAAGGGTAGCAATATCATCCAGATCCTGAACCAGATGGATATAACCGGATGTGCTGGCCAGCCCCCACTCTTCAAGCTGACTTGAATTCCTGCGCAGGGAGGCACTTGGGCTGTTTACCCAGTGCCAGGGAAAAAACTGCAGCTTCTCCAGTTCTTCCCTTGGAGCTTTTTGGCGGTTCATAAGCCCTGCCACATAATGCCTGGATGAGGCCGACTTCTGGGCTTCCTCATTCGAGGGGAAGGCGTACAGCTCTCCATGAATAACCACTTCTGTCAGATTGCTGGGAATATTGTCTGGTACAGCCCGAATCTGCTTCACTTTTGTCAGCAGGTCCAGGCCTTGGCCGCTCCGCCACTGGCCCCGGCTCAAAGCCTGAACCAGGCTTCCTTTGTGATAGACCAGTTCGATGGCGATACCATCAATTTTCGGTTGAACAATAACAGGGGTTCCCAGCCTTTTGGCCCGTTCAAGAAAACTGACCACATCACCTTTGCCTTCGGCTTTGTTCAGGCTGCCCATGGGGAATCTATGTCTGTTATCCAGCGGTGGTGTTGTTTCGCTTGTTATCTCGGAAGATTTTTTCAGGCAGCGGCTCAGAGAGCGCTGCTGTTTGATCAGGGCATCATACTCATCATCATTAATGGCCGGTTTTCCAGCTTCATAGCGTTTGTTGTTAAATGAAATGGCCTGTAGCAGCGCATCAAGTTCCTGCTGCAGCTGCTCTTGAGGAATGTCTTTGCACTCGGCTTGAGCAAAGTGATTGAGGGATAGGAGAAAAATAAAGGAAAATAAGCGAAACATAACAAGCCCCTGGCAGCATTCAATGAAAGGCTTATCGGCAGAGGCTATCAGGCATTTTGTTTATCTTGCTACACCAGCTCAGGCATCGCGGTAGCCGTTAGGGTTCTGTGACTGCCAGCGCCATGCATCGGCCATCATATTTTCCAGGCTTTTCTCTGCTTTCCAGCCCAGATCTTCTGCTGCGAGGGCCGCGTCTGCCCAGCACTCCGCAATATCGCCAGGGCGACGATCAACGATCTGATAGGGAACAGGGCGCTCCGAAGCCTTCTCAAAAGCAGAAACCATTTCCAGAACACTCTGGCCTTGGCCAACACCAAGGTTCCAGGCTTTGATACCACAGCCAGTACGCAGCTTTTCAATGGCCTTGACGTGGCCGATGGCCAGATCAACGACATGAATGTAGTCACGCACGCCAGTGCCGTCAGGAGTCGGGTAATCACCACCGAAGACAGAGAGTTGTTCTCTCATGCCGATAGCTACCTGACTGATATAGGGCATAAGGTTGTTGGGGATATCATTGGGGTCTTCGCCAATCAGACCGGATTCATGAGCACCGGCCGGATTGAAGTAACGGAGAAGGGCTATATTCCAGCGGTTATCAGACTTGTAAAGATCACCCAGCACTTCCTCGACCATCAGCTTTGAACGGCCGTAAGGGTTGGTGGCAGACAGGGGGAAGTCTTCACGGATAGGCAGACTGGCAGGATCTCCGTAAACGGTGGCAGAAGAGCTGAATACGATATTGAAAACACCGTGGTTAGCCATTTCCTGACACAGGATAACGGTGCCGCTGACGTTGTTGTCGTAGTAGTGCAGTGGAATAGAGCAGGATTCTCCGACAGCTTTCAGCCCTGCAAAGTGAATAACGGAATCGAACTCATAACTGCTGAACAGTTCCTTCAGGATATTACGATCCCGAATATCTCCTTCTACAAAGGTCACGCCACGTCCGGTGATTTTCTCCACTCGCTTCAAGGCTTCCGGGGAGCTGTTGCACAGGTTATCCAGTACAACAACGTCATGATCCCCTTTCAGGAGCTCAACACAAGTGTGGCTGCCGATATAGCCAGCTCCACCTGTGACAAGAATTGTCTTTTTCATGGTTATCTCGTCCTGCATATCACATGCTGGTAAATCGCATGGAAAGATCAATGGCCCTGCAACTTTTGGTGAGGGCTCCTATGGATATGTAATCCACCCCAGTCTCGGCAATGGGACGCAGGGTGTTAAAGGTAATTCCGCCAGATGCTTCCAGCTGAGCCTTCCCATTGAAATCAGTCTGGTTGATATGGACAGCCTGCTTCAGGTCATCCAGTGAAAAGTTGTCGAGCATGACAATATCTGAGCCGCACTCCAGAGCTCGCTGCAATTCTTCTAAAGACTCAACCTCAACTTCTACAGGCTTTCCAGGTGCCAGCTGGCGGGCTGAAGTGACAGCGGCTTCAATACTTCCGCAGGCGGTAATATGATTTTCCTTAATAAGGAAAGCGTCATATAAACCAATTCTGTGGTTATGACAGCTACCTGTACGGACAGCATACTTTTGCGCCAGTCTCAGTCCGGGGATGGTTTTTCGGGTATCAAGCAGTTTGACCCCTGTCCCCGCAACCTGGTAAGCATAAACCTGGCAACAGGTTGCAGTGCCAGAGAGTAGCTGCAGGAAATTCAAAGCCGCTCTCTCTCCTGTGAGCAGTCCCTGTGCCGGACCGGAAACTGTAAACAGGGTTGTACCGGCATCAGCCTGGCCACCTTCCGGAACCTGCCAGTCCACAACAATTTCAGGGTTAACCTGACGAAAAACTTCATTGACCCAGGGCTGGCCACAGATCACCGCTTTGTCGCGGGTGATCACTCTGGCAGTCCCGTGCTGTTCCTGTGGAATCAGTTGCGCGGTGATATCACCCGAGCCGATATCCTCGGCCAAAGCCTGCCGGACATTATTAATGACCGCCTGCTGAAGGGATGCTGCCATAGAAGAGATCTGATCTGTTATTGTTAGGCGAGCCCGGAATTATATCAGCCTGTCAGGACTTAGTGCAGCACCTGAGTCGGTAAAACTCTCGTCAAGGTTCAGCATGACGGTGAAGGTGGTTCCAACACCGAGTGTTGAGCTGACCGTCAGGGCTCCATTGTGGTTGTTGGTGATAATAAAGTAAGAGACAGACAGTCCCAGGCCGGTTCCTGAGCCAATATCCTTGGTTGTGAAGAATGGTTCAAAGATTCTCCGGCTGACATCCTCGGTCATTCCTGTGCCGTTATCTTCAACTGATATCAAAGCCTTACCACCCTCTTTTCGGGTGCGAATGGTGATATGTCCCTGCCAATCGGGTTCTTTACGTTTGCTGATAGCCTGGGCTGCGTTCTTTAGAAGGTTCAGTAAGACCTGCTGTATTTCATTGGGGATACAGGGAACGGAGGGCATATCAGTTTCAAAATCCTGCTGGATACAGATGCGCATAAAGTCGAAACCCTGTTTCAGGTTAAAATCTGAAGCCGCGATTTCCAGGGTTTTATGAATCAGGTCATCCAGGTCGGTTGGAGTCAGGATTCGGCTGTCCCGTCGGCTGAACTGCAGCATATTGGAGACAATCTGCGAGGCTCGCACTCCTGCACTTTGAATATTATCCAGGAACTTGTTGATGTCTCTGGTGCGGAAGTAAGCATTGATTGAGTCCAGAGAGACACCCAGCTCACGGGCTGTTTTCTGGTTTGCTTCCAGTTCTGGTGTCATTCGGCGCTGAATTGTTTGAATGCTTTGCAGAATGGCTCCCAGCGGATTGTTGATTTCATGGGCCATACCAGCAGCCAGTCCACCCACAGACATCATTTTTTCCGTCTGAACCATCATCTCTTCCAGCTGCAGGCGGCGGCTTATATCGTCCAGACGGATAACGGCGCCATGCTGGTCAGCATCGGTCAGCGGATAGATCATCAGGTCCATCTTGCGTTCACCGCCGGGAAGAATCAGGGATAGTTTTTCCAGTTGGACGGCTGATTCATTATCAAGGGCATCCTGAACCTGCTCCAATGAATCAGACAGGAACGGCATCACATCCCCAAGATAAGCACCCATAGCCCGATCATGATCAATACCTGTCAGCACAGTCGCGGCCCGATTCCACTGAGCGACGGCAAGCTCCTGATCAACGGCCACCAGGGCTGAAGGCATGGAGTCAACGATGCTGTTCAGATGGCTTTGCAGACGGGTCAGCTGGCGCTCGGTCTGCTTTCTGTTGCGAACTTCCTGTTCCAGCTGTTTATTACTCATATGAGTTTCAATAGCCAGAGCCTGTGCCTTAAGGCTGGCCTGTTCTGCTTTATCACGGGCATTGGTGAGAAGCTGATCCCGGGCTTCTATCCGGCTCAACATGGTATTGAAGGTTTGCGCCAGTATGCCAATTTCATCGTGATAGAACTTCTGGGCCCGGACTCCGTAGTTCTCCTCTATGGAAACGGTATTGGCAATACTGATCAGGTGCAGAACCGGCTGAGTAATAAAACGCCTGATCATCCCCGCAGCCAGACTGCTGAATAAAAGAATAAATACCAGAATGATAATGACCGCGATGGTCATGCCCACATAAAAGTCGATGGGCAGAGATGGGTCTGCCTGAATAAAGAGAGTTATTCTGCGGTCATCACCGGTTATAACCCTTTTCAGGTACTGAGTCTCATCTTCGGCTGCAGAAGGAGCTTCCTCAGAAATCGGTAACTCTTTGTGGGTAAAGCTGGCGTAGAGACGGTTGTCGCTGGAATAAATGGCGATGGCCTGAATCTGTGAATATTCACTGGCAACCTGGAGGATTTTTTTCGCTTCATCCTGATCAGACAGAAGAGTGTTGAGAACAGTCGGTTCAGTCAGTATTCGAGAAACAGCCTGAATATTGGCCGGAACAAAGTTATTTCGGGACACTAGATAGGCGGAAACAATCAGAACGGCACAGGAAACAAATGCCACACCCAGCACAACGCCAAGCATGACAAAAACAAGTTTGCGGCTTATTGAAAGGCGGGACAGATAATCCTGTAGTCCGTTCATTGGCTTCCGCTTTTGTCAGACTGACGTCCAGATTACAACGGCTTTGCCGTATACGAAAGGT
This sequence comes from Parendozoicomonas callyspongiae, assembly GCF_023502345.1. GTDB lineage: Bacteria > Pseudomonadota > Gammaproteobacteria > Pseudomonadales > Endozoicomonadaceae > Sansalvadorimonas > Sansalvadorimonas callyspongiae. Next base: position 78,898 of record NZ_JAMFLX010000009.1, on the reverse strand, counting down.
TTTTACTGAATCCCTTGTCTGGCAAGGTCATTCATCAGGCGATGATGTCCCGGAGCCTCAATATTCAATGTCTCAGCCAAGCCAAGAAGATAGCCATTAATCCATGCAAGCTCGGTAGGTCGCTGGTGGCGGACGTCCTGAAGAGTAGAACAGATATTGTCACCGGTAGAAATGAGTACCTGTTTTACAACGTCAAGCAGGTTCGTGTTATCTCTAAAACCTGATGCTAAAAGTATTTCTTCTGTCTCCTTGCATAACTGGGTCACTGTCCGGAAGTTATCAGAGAGCAGAAGGTCACCATTCCTGCAGTTCTGCAATGCCGCCAGGCCATTAATCGCCGAATTGATTGCCAGTTTTGCCAGCAGTTTGCTTTGGATATCTGTAGTCAGCTCAATATCCATATCCTGCAGTCCTGCCAGCATGGAGATGGATGAAGAGGGTTCTGTGGAAATTGACCCCAGCCAGGTTTTACCGCTCCCGGCTCGTTGTATTTTTAGAAAATCTTCCAGCCAGGCTCCATCGGTAGTAGAACCGGCATAAACCGAATGTTCAGGAAAGGTCTCGGCAATGGCTTGCTGACTGCCCATCCCATTTTGTAGCAGGACAATTGTGGCACTGGGTGAGAGCTGCCCTGCAACAGATCGGACAGCTTTTAGAGCATTAAAAGCCTTGGTAGTAACGATCAAATTATCAATTTGACCAGATGTTCCGGCGGCTTCCAGGGAAACGGTGTGAGTTGTGGTGTTTCCGTTCTCGGTAAGAATCAGATCATGGGAAAATGAACCAAGGGCGTCGAGCTTCTCTGGACGCAGTAATACCGTGCAGGCAAAACCACTCTGCAGTAATTTGCTGGTCCAGAGACAGCCAATTGATCCGGCTCCCAGAACATGCCAGTGAGGAGAGTCAGTGTTTCCCACGACTTACTATTCCTGCTGTTATTCCTGAATATGACATCTGGTCAGATAGTATTACAGCAGAGCTGCAGCCGCACCCAGTAATCCGGATTGTGAGTGCAGGTTTAAGGTCACGGGAATATTGCTGGTAAAACTGCGCATGCATCCTTTGTCGTTAAATGCATCCAGGAAAGTGCTCGACTGAAGCAGTTCTTTCATCCGGGGGAGAACACCACCTGCCAGATAAACACCGCCAAGGGAACCGGTTACCAGAGCCGCATTGCCGGCAACACAACCCATCCAGTCAAGGAAGTGATTAATTACGGTCAGGCATTTTTCGTCACCGAAGTGTGCACCGGATGTAATTTCCGGAGCCTTAAGCTGCAGCCCCCATTCGTGAATTGCACTGTAGGCTTCGAACAGGTTTTCCAGCCCGGGGCCACACAGAACATGTTCACAGGTTGCGATGCCGAACTTGTTCCGCAGATAACTGGCAATCTGTCCTTCAAGATCGTTACGAACCGGAAGGTTGGTATGACCGCCTTCACCGGGCAGGGTCTGCCAGCGTTCTCCATTTGGAACCAGTGTTGCCATCCCCAGACCTGTGCCTGGTCCCATAACGACTCGGGGAGCTGTTTGGTTTGCTGTGCCTTCGCGCAGGATGAGTTTTTCATCAGCTTTCAGGTAAGGCATCGCCATTGCCTGCACGTAGAAGTCATTCACCAGACGGAGTTCCTGAAGCTCAAGAGAGTTTTTCAGTTCAGCCTGGGAGAAAGCCCAGTGATTGTTGGTGACATTAACAAAATCATTGTGAACCGGGCAGGCAAAAGCCAGCAGAGCCCGTTCAGGCTGACACCCGTCTGCAAAGTCTGAGAGATAAGCGCGTATTGCCTGTTCTGGCCCGGCAAAGTCTGCGCAGGGCAGGGTTTGAATATTCTTGATATCAAGAGTACCGGATGAGACCAGAGCAAAGCGGGCATTGGTTCCACCGATATCGCCAATAAGTGACAAATGTTCCTTCTGGGACATAAAACAATCGATCCAGGTAAATCAGTTTTTATCGGCAAAATTTATCATGAAAAGGCAACTGGTTTTCTGTATCCAGGTCAGGTGAAAAGCTTTTCATTATTTATCGCGTCTGAACCAGCATTAGTCATATACTGGGACGGTATTATGAAAACACAGAGGGTATAGCTGGAATGGGCGCTCACGTTTACAAGAAGATTGAGCTGGTTGGGAGTTCAACCACTGGTACTGATGATGCGATTCGCAATGCCATTTCACGGGCATCAGAAACTATAAAAAATATGGACTGGTATGAAGTTGTTGAACAGCGCGGTCATATCGTTGATGGAAAGATTGCCCACTATCAGGTAACGGTGAAGATTGGTTTCCGTCTGGAAGACTGATATTGCTGATAGGTGGCTGTGATGATTCGCCAGATCGGCTAAAATCGTCCCAATTATAAACGGAACTTACGAATGGAGACGGGCTGATGCCTTCTTTTGACATCGTATCTGAAGTGGATATGCATGAGCTGACCAATGCGGTCGATCAGGCGAACCGTGAGCTGACCACACGTTATGATTTTCGTGGTGTTGTAGCTAGCTTCGAGCACAAGAATGAAAGCATTACCATGACTGCAGACCAGGATTTCCAGCTGCGTCAGATGATTGAAATGCTGCAGGGCAAAATGGTCAAGCGCGGTATTGATATAAAATGCATGGAAGTGAAGGATCATTATGCCTCCGGCAAGCAGGTTAAGCAGGAAGCTGTTGTACGTCAGGGGCTGGATAAAGATCTCAGCAAAAAGATCACCAAGCTTGTTAAAGAAAGCAAGATGAAAGTACAGGCCTCCATTCAGGGTGAGAAAGTTCGCATCACCGGTAAAAAGCGTGATGATCTGCAAACTGCAATTGCCATGCTGAAGGAAGCTGAGCTGGACATGCCGCTGCAGTTCGATAACTTCAGAGATTGATTGTTTTTGGGAGTCTGATGATATTGGGTTCCCAACTTTGATTTATACAACAAATGCCGAATGGCAAAATGAAGGGACTCTTGGATGAACAACCCAAGCCCGGTTACTCAACGATCATGGGGTGAAGCGTTTAAAGCCTGTTTTCAAGGGCGCGTCATTACCATGTTGTTTCTCGGCTTTTCTGCCGGTCTCCCCATTCTTCTTATTTTCAGCAGTCTTTCTCTCTGGCTTAGAGAGGCGGGAGTTGCCCGAGCGACAGTCACGTTTTTCAGCTGGGCTGCACTGGGTTACTCCTTCAAGTTTGTCTGGGCACCATTGGTTGACAGGCTACCGCTTCCTGTTTTGTCGGGGCTGCTTGGTCGACGCCGGGCATGGTTAATGCTGGCTCAGCTGGCTATTGTCGGGTCTTTGTTCTTCATGGCACTGCATGATCCGCAGGAGAGTCTGGCTCTTGTTGCGATTGGTGCGGTCATGCTGGGTTTCTCTTCGGCTACCCAGGATATTGTGATAGACGCCTATCGGATTGAGGCAGCTGATGAGGAATGGCAGGCGCTGATGTCCTCTGCCTATATTGCCGGGTATCGGATAGGTATGCTGGTGGCTGGAGCCGGAGCTCTTGCGCTGGCAAGCTGGCTTGGATCCGGTGACGGACAAGGCTATAACTACACCGCCTGGTCTCAGACATATATGTTCATGGCAGGGGCGATGATTGTCGGGCTGGTGACAACGCTCTGTATACGTGAACCGGAACGGGCGAAGGAAACTGTCGAAACCAAATATGGTACCAAAGATTATGCTCGCTTCCTGGGTATGTTTATTGTTGCCACTCTCATGTTTGCCACTGTCTTCATGCTTGTTTCAAACGCAATGTCCGGCTTTTCCGAGATTCTGATGAATATTGGAGTTGATAAGCTGGTAGCGTCCTTTGTTTCTGAAGCCTGCCGTTTATTTATCAGTTTGGCTGCTGCACTTATTGGTGCCTGGAGTATGGTGAAACTTCACCTGGTCTCTCCGGGGATGGTTGATGAGACTTATGTTGCTCCATTCAGGGATTTTTTCAGCCGCTATGGCAAGCTGGCCCTGTATATTCTTCTGCTGGTGGGCACTTATCGTATTTCCGATATCGTCATGGGAGCCGTAGCCAATGTCTTCTACGATGATATGGGTTACACCAAGGAGCAGATAGCCGCGATCACCAAAACATTTGGCCTGCTGATGACAATTGGTGGCGGTTTCCTGGGCGGGGTCATGGCGATCCGCTATGGTGTGATCAAAATACTCTGGCTGGGTGCTTTCCTGTCGGCTGTCAGTAACCTGCTGTTCGCCCTTCTGGCTGTTTCCGAGCCTGAGTCCTGGATGCTGGCAGGTGTGATTGCTGCTGATAACCTGAGTAGTGGTCTGGCTTCAGCTGCCTTTATTGCATATCTGTCAGGCCTGACCAATCGCGCCTTTACCGCTATGCAGTACGCGATATTCGCTTCCCTGATGACGCTGTTGCCGAAGCTGCTGGCCGGATATTCCGGTTCCATGGTTGATGGTATGGGTTATCCGGCCTTCTTTATTATGACAGCTGTGATTGGTTTACCTGTATTGCTGCTGGTGACATACGTCGGTAAACGTACGCTTCACTCGCCTTCCCATTGATAGGTTGAAAGGCTTATCCTGGCATTGATAAAAACAACGCCTTCGCTTTCCAGAAGTTCTTTCTGCTTCTGGTAGCGAGGGGTTCCATTTGGGAAGGATAACTCTCCCTTGGCATTAATAACCCTGTGCCAGGGGAGTGTTGAGCCAGCGGGAAGCTGGCTCAGGACATTACCGACCAGCCTTGCCCGCCTTGGCATCTTGGCCATATCTGCAATCTGGCCATATGTTGCAACTTTGCCTTCCGGTATCTGACTGACGACCAGCCAGATTTTTTGGTTAGCCTTGAGGTCTTCCACTCACTTTGATCCTGCCAAAAATTCTGCTTTATAGTAACAGTCTTTCGCAGGTACTTTCATAACGCCCCTAAAGCGTTTCAAGAAAGTCGCGACTTGGAGCAAAGAACGCATTACCTGTTACAGCCTGGGTAAAGTTCATGAGATGGTCATAATGCCCGTCACCATCAGCATGAATCATCTCCTCCAGCATCAGATCAAAGTGGCGGGCTGCATGGCAGTAGGAAATGAAGAATAAGCCGTGTTCCTGACTGTCACCGTAAGGCATGCTGTGACGAAGGATTTCCAGGCTCTTGCCATCTTCTTTCAGACTGACCCGTTTGATATGAGCAATGGGAGCCTTTTCTTCACTGGAAAACTCAACATTGTCCTGTTTGCTGCGACCAATGACCTGCTCCTGATGATGGACAGGGCAGCTTTCCCAGGCAGGCATATTGTGTATGTACCGCTGACACTGAATATAACTGCCTCCAGCCAGTGGTTGGCCTTCTGGAACCAGGGCAACAGCAGCTCGGTTATCTCTTTCAGGGTTTTCTGTTCCGTCCACAAACCCGGTTATATCGCGAGATTCCAGATATCGGAAGCCTGAAACCTCTTCTTCCAGCAGAGCGCTGTCTTCAAGTTTGGCCATAACCATTCGGCTTAGCTCGAAGTTAATATCTTTCCGGTCGGAGCGGATATGAACAAGAATGTCTCCAGGGGTACCAGGTGCCAGACGCTCTCCATCACGCTGTGATTTGAATGGAGCAAGTTCCTGTGGATAAGACTGATCTTTGAACAGCATCTTCCAGGCCCGGCTTCCGAAACTCAGGGTTGCAGACAGTTTGCTGTCGGGATATTTGGCAGCTAACCCATCAACCAGTGATGGAAAGCTGCCTGAAAACTGTCGGGCAGTTTGAAGACTTTTCTGATCATTCTGGAGAAGCAGCACAAGAAAAGTGGCATCAGTGTTAGCTTCCGGGAGTATGCCTGACTGCGGTGTGCTCATTTTGTTGTCCATATTATTCGAGTATCACGTTTTTAATAAGCGACTGGGATCAGGTTGTACAGAATAAACGACTAAGAAAAAAATCACTGATTTTTGCTGTCAGGAAAAACTTGCCAACCAAGCAAGCGCTTGTTTAGTCTTGCATCATCATAAAAACAATAATGGTATGCGCTTATGCTCACTGATCAGTTTTTTGACGACACTCATCGCCTGCTGCGGGAATCTGTTCGCCGGTTTGTTGAGCGGGATGTTCTTCCTTATATTGATGAATGGGAAGAGGCTGAAGAGTTTCCTCTGGAACTGTACAAGAAGGCAGGTGACGCAGGTTTTCTGGGTATTGGCTATCCCGAAGAGCTGGGTGGAAATGGTGGCGATCAGTTTCACCGTGTTGTTTTTTCCGAAGAGATTATGCGTGCCGGTTCCGGTGGTCTGGCTGCTGGTCTGGGTTCCCATGATATTGGGATACCGCCCATTGTTCGCCTTGGCTCTCAGGCTTTGAAAGAAAAGGTTGTTCCTCCTGTGCTAAGGGGAGAGAAAGTTGCAGCTCTCGCCATTACTGAACCCGGTGGCGGTTCAGATGTTGCCAATCTGCAGACCAGGGCTGTCAGGGAAGGGGATCGTTATCGGCTGAATGGTTCCAAAACGTTTATTACCAGTGGTTGCCGGGCTGACTTTTACACGGTAGGCGTTCGAACCGGTGGTGAAGGTTTTGGTGGAATCAGCCTGATTATGGTTGAAAAGGGCACCCCTGGTTTCTCAGTTGGCAAGAAGTTCAAAAAGATGGGCTGGCGCTGTTCTGATACAGCCGAGCTTTTCTTTGATGACTGTATGGTTCCAGCTGAAAACCTGATTGGTGGAGAGAATCAGGGATTCGCGGCCATCATGGGCAACTTCCAGAGTGAGCGCCTGATGCTTTCGATTATGGCGAACATGACTGCTCGTTTGGCTTTGGAACAGTCACTGGCCTATGTGCGTGAACGTGAAGCCTTTGGTCGTCCGGTCGCCAAGTTCCAGGTGACCCGCCATAAGCTTGCCGATATGGCGACCATGCTTCAGGCCAGTGAAGCTCTGACCTACCAGGTGGCCGATGCCATGAACAAGGGCAAGAGCGTGATCCGGGAAGTATCCATGGCCAAGAATTTCGCAACAGATTGCAGTGATAAACTGACCTATCAGGCTGTTCAGCTGTTTGGTGGGATGGGCTTTATGCAGGAGTGTATGGTTGAGCGGCTTTATCGTGATAATCGCATTCTATCTCTCGGTGGGGGCACCCGAGAGATTATGAATGAGATTATTTCCAAGCAGATGGGGCTGTGAAATCTGAGTATATCAGGAAAGGTCCAGTTCCAGGTTCTGGTTGCGGACCTCGCTCTTCTTATCGGTGGAAAGTTTGCGGAAGTCGGTAGGGCTTACTCCTGAAGCCTTTTGGAAGCTTCGGCTGAAGTGACTGTGGCTATTGAACCCAAGGCGCCAGGCGATGTTTGACACCGGCAGATGGGCAAGAGCCGGGTCATGGAGCAGGGTTTTAGCTCTCTCCAGCCTGCGGCTGAGCACCTCCTGGCGAAAGCTGGTGTGATGCCGCTTGAGAAGCTTGAACAGGTAAGCTCTTGATATATGGGCTGCATTAGCCACTGTATCAGTACTGATATTCGGGTCTTCCAGCTGCCGGTCTATGGCGGTAAGAATGTCCGCCAGCCTTTTCAGTTCCGGGGATTTCTTGTGACCTGAGGAGGCTGCGCTGTTAATTACCAGGCTGAGCATATTGATAAGCATCTCGCCAAGGGCGTGGCAGTACTTCTCGTTGCTTATATCAGTCAGACCATTGATAAGCCCCAGGCACTGGTTACGCAAAATCAGCCCCAAGCCTTTTTCGCTCTCAAGTGAACAGGGTTTGCTGTCTGGCAGCAGTTTGGTGAGATGACGCAGACGGGCCTCAGGAATCATGATTTGCATGCAGGTGGCTGGCGTCAGATAAACCGTTTCTACGGGGTAACTGAGGTTAACCAGAATAATGTTATCCCGAATTAAAGGTATATCATCCCGACCCTGACGAATAATCATGTTCCCGCTCATTGGCAGAATCAGTGCATATTCTTTTCGAGGTTTGCTTGAGACAGCCGGGGGCTCGTTTTTCAGGCAGTGCTCTGTGGCATGGAGAATACTGACCCTTAAATCACCCAGATGAGCAAGTCGAAGTCGCCCCCTGAAATTTTCCGGGTTGGTACCGGTTAACTGCTGGAGGGAAACAGGTTGAAGGTGGTTCAGGAATCTCTGCCAGACATCCAGAGAATCAGCGGATGGATGATTATCCGTATCCATGGTTTTGAACATCAGTGTGCTCCAGGTCCCTGGTGACAATGTGTGTCAGCGCTGTATCTTCTTGGTAAAAGGATGCAGCATTTATATGACATACTTTCTGACCGTGAACTCCCACGGCAACTTCTTGTCTGATACAACTGATGAATGTAACGTGTGAAATTAAACCACCATTTTACCGGTATTGGAACAGAAGTTAACAAAATAAGTAGTGAAAAGTACTTATATATGGAGAGACATGGCTGTGGATAAAAAGTAGAGTTTTGATCAAGCCACTGTCCACTTACAGACAAGCATTGAAAAATTCATACCGGTATAAATAATCACACAGACATGCAAACTTTTGATTAGAAGAAGAAAGGTGTGTCTGCTTATCAAATCAACACTTTATTAAGTGGTTTTTTTTGGAGGTCTTGCTTCATGATTGCGGGTGAAACATCAGTGATGAATGCCATGGAAGAGCGAATTGAAGATATTTTGACCATGTATGCTGCTGGCGTTATGTCAAGGATGGACAATAGCTACAGTAAAAGTCTTGGTTGGGCTCAGCGAGCTGAGCAAGCGGCTTATCAGTTGGGTGTTGAATCCCGTAGAGTGAAAAAGGATTTAAGCTTTGGGGTGCCAAAGCTTGACCGTGCCTACAGGCAGGGGTGGATGAAGTCATCAGAATGCAAGGTCTATGACCTGACTGGTGCTTTGGTCAGCAAGGGGGAGCTGCCCAAGTCTGCTTGATGCCAAATGGTGAATTGAAGTTATTCAACATCAATCCGAAAGCCCCGCAAATAGCGGGGCTTTTCTTATGCAATAAATATGTCGTTCACTTTGATCAGTTTGTGACAGACGACATTATTCTGTTTTTTACACTCGAAGAATCCGGCCAAACATCGCTTTAATATAAGCCGTCTCAGGAATGGATGGATGAATCGGATGATCCGCGCCCTGATGGCACTCAGCAAACAGCTGCATCTCACGGTCGATATGACGGGCTGATGCACGCAGGATATCCAGCAGGTTATCTCGCTGTAGATGCATGGAGCAGGAACCGCTGACCAGAATGCCATCATTCTTCAACAAACGCATGGCCATTTCATTCACCCGGCGGTAAGCCTGCTCTCCATTCTTGATATCTTTCTTGCGCTTGATAAAGGCAGGAGGATCCATAACAACAACATCAAACTTCTCCTGCGCGGTATGCAGCTCTTTCAGCGCGGAGAACGCATCGCCCTCAAGGGTGGCAACTTTATCAGCGACACCATTCAGCTCGGCATTTTTATGCACATAGTCAAGCGCAAGAGCTGAGCTGTCGACACAGAATACTTCACTGGCACCATGGTTGGCAGCCTGAACGCCCCAGCCGCCAACATAGCTGAATACGTCCAGAACTCTCTGTCCTTTGACCATGCCGTTCAGGAAGGCGCGGGCTGGGCGGTGGTCATAGAACCAACCGGTTTTCTGGCCATCTCTTACTGGAGCCAGGAAGTTGGTACCGTTCTCAATAAGTGGCAGCTCATCGGGCACTTCACCATAAACGGCTTCAATATATTCAGGCAGATTCTCCAGAGAACGAACGCCTCCGGTGTTGCGGAACAGGATACCTGCTGGTTTAAGAACCTTAACAAGTGCGGCGATTATGTCTTCGCGCATGGCTTCCATACCCGCAGTACCGATCTGTACTACCAGGTAATCATGGAAACGATCGATGACCAGGCCGGGCAGATTGTCACTGTCACCATAACAGAGACGGTAGCAGGGCTGATCATAGAGGCGCTCACGCAGGCTAAGGGCAATCTTGATGCGATGAACCAGAAGTGACTGGGTCAGGGCATGCTTGGTGTTGCGGCTGACCAGTCGTCCACAGATCAGGGTGTTGGGGTTTATGTAAGCGATACCAACGGCTTTACCTGATGCTGTTTCTACAACAGCCTGCTGGCCTGCCTCGAAGCCACTCAAGGGAGTCTTGGATGTATCGACTTCATTACTGTAAATCCAGAGGTGGCCTGCCTTGAGGCGACGTTCGGCATTTTTTTTCAGGCTGAGGGTTGTCAGGTTCATGATTTCTTCCGCAGTGTGGCTGCTATAGCGTTAAGAGCCTTTTCATAATCTTTCGCAGATAGCGAAAATGACGAGAAAAATGCCTGTTTCTTTGGTTTTACGAGGCGCATAGTGGTTCTATGTAACGAGCAAAAGCGAAGAAACAGGTGTTTTTATTCGGCATTTGCAGCCTGCGATAAGATTATGAATAGGCTCTAAGGGGGCGGTATTATAAGAGGCTGAGAAAAAATGTCCCGAAGTTAAAGAAAATATTCCCGCGATTCCTGCCATCAGGGTCCATACTTTGGCTGATCTGTTGAGCCGTTCAGAGTATTGATCGATGACGAATAATTTATTACTGACAGTCACTGGCCCCGACCTGCCCGGAATGGAGGATGTTCTGGCCCGGACTGTTTCTCAACATAAAGCCCGTTCGCTGTCCAGCCATATGGCACATATGGGGGGGCGCTTTGCCAGTATCATGTTTATCAGCGTGTCACCTGAAGAGCTTAAAGGGCTTACAAGTGATTTGACGTCTATGAAGAACAATGGCGTGAAAGTTCAGTTTGATAGGATGGATCCCGCTGCGCTTCCTGATCATGAAAGTCATCTGCTGATGAACTTAATCGCTGATGAGGCCCCTGAGCTGGTCACTGATGTGTCACGGCTTCTGGGCGAACAGCATATACGAATCAGTGAAATTCATACGGATACCATACCCGCCCCTTATACAGGTGAGCACCTTCAGTCTATTCAGGCACACCTTTACGCACCAGATGGTACCGATGTGGATACTGTAAGGGAGAGAATTGAGTCACTCTCTCCCGAACTGATACTGGATATCAGTCCGGGGTAGACTGCCATATTTCCCTTGGCTGATTTATCCAGCCAGGGCGGTATCGGGTTCGAGCTTCAGGTCGTAGAGTTCATTAATGAGCCCTGCCAGCATTTGCTTTGACTCATCAAGTCCGCTGTCCAGGTCTTCAACAACGGAGAGAACGTCCAGCTGATCAGCAATAAAACTGATTGTCTCGGAACGTGCTTCGATACCGTTGAGGTTTGCAGTTGTGCGCAGGCGATTAAAATCTTCCACAAGCTGCTGGATATTGATGTGATGGGATACTTGCCGGAAACGCTCCTGGCAGGCTACAAGCCGATAATCTATGTCCAACTTCGCTAATGCCGATACTGATAAGACATGTGCAGATTGCCCCATGTTTTCCACTCTGTAAAGAGTTCTTTTTGCTTGGATTTATTGTGCTTGATAAGTGATTAAGTCGTTTCTATATTTTCGGCCGTATTGCTACTAAAAATGCCAATAATTGCCAGCATATGTATTAAGCGGTCATAATGCAGTGGCTTGTTGCCGGTAATGAGTGAATTACGATGCATCGTGGTTTGAGGCCTGGTATTCGGAATCTGCTCATGGCAACGGTTTATTGTATTGAACCCGATTACAAAAATAACAAACAGGTATCAGTATGAATCCATCTTTCTGGGATGATAAGCGTCCCTCGGGAGTGCCTTCACAGGCTCCGACTTTGGATTACGGCTCTTTGATTGAACTGATCGATGAAGCTGTTAGCCAGTTTGCTGATCGCCCTGCCTTCACCGGTATAGGTCATACCCTGACATACCGTGATATTGATATTCAAAGTGCAAACTTTGCGGCCTGGATTCAGAGTCATACCGATCTGAAGCCTGGTGATCGCATTGCTATCCAGCTTCCAAACCTGCTTCAGTATCCCATTGTTGCATACGGTGCACTGCGTGCCGGCCTTGTTATCGTAAATACCAACCCGCTCTATACAGCCCGTGAACTGAAGCATCAGCTGAATGATTCCGGGGCGCGGGCGATTCTGTTTCTGGATAACTTCGGCCATATGGTTGAAGAGGTTGTCTGTGATACGCCGGTAAAATATCTGATTCGTACGGCATTGGCTGATGTGCTGCCTGCGCCCAAGCGCTGGATCATTAACAGCCTTGTGAAGTATGTGAAGAAACTGGTGGTTCCCTATAGCCTGCCAACTGCGATTTCTTTTCGCAAAACACTGGAAATGGGCGCTAAAACTTCTGGCTATACCCCTGTTTCCCGTACTTCAGAGGATATTGCCATACTGCAGTATACGGGAGGCACAACGGGTGTAGCCAAGGGGGCCATGCTGACTCATGGCAATCTGGTGGGCAATATGTCACAGATAAGTTCATCTCTTGGACAGACGCGTGATGATGGAGAGTTGTGGCTCAAGGCGGGTGAGGAAATCGCCATTGCCCCGCTGCCGCTCTATCATATATACGCGTTTATTATGAACCTGATGTTCTTCCCATATCAGGGGCAGCACAGTGTCCTGATAGCCAACCCCAGAGACAGTAACCTTTTTATCAAGGCGATAAAATCATGGGACTTTACTTTCTTTGCAGGGCTTAACACCTTGTTTGTCAGTCTTATGGAGAATCCTGAGTTCCATAAGCTGGATTTCAGTCATCTGAAAGTCACACTTTCTGGAGGAACCGCACTTCAGGATGATGTAGCCAAGCGCTGGGAAGAAGTCACAGGCTGCCGGGTAACAGAAGGATATGGATTGACTGAGTGTTCCCCCGTCGTAAGTGTTAACCCGATGGGCCCACAGGCCCAACCGGGAACAGCAGGTTTGCCAGTCCCTTCTACAGATATCAAACTGGTTGATGATGAAGGAAATGCAGTTGCCCAGGGAGAAACCGGTGAACTCTGTGTTCGTGGCGTTCAGGTTATGAAAGGTTACTGGGGCCGTGCTGAAGCAACAGCCGAAGTGATCAGTGAAGATGGCTGGTTGAAAACCGGCGATGTCGCAAAAGTTGAAGACGACGGCTTTATTCGCATTGTTGATCGAATAAAAGACATGATTTTGGTATCCGGTTTTAATGTTTATCCCAACGAAATCGAAAGCATTGTTTCCGGACATTCCAAGGTTGTGAACTGTGCCTGTATTGGCGTACCTGATCCAAAAACCGGTGAAGCCCCAAGGTTGTATATTATTCCGACGGACTCATCGCTGACAGAAGATGAGGTGATTGCCTGGTGTCGTGAGCATATGACAGCTTACAAGGTGCCACGTAAAGTTGTTTTCCGTGATGAGCTGCCAGTCACGCCTGTCGGTAAAATTCTGAGGAAGGAACTTAAGGAAGAGTATCGACTTAGTCAGGAAGGTGTTAAAGCTGCATCTTAGAAAGGATGCAATAAAACAAAGGAGCCGCCAGGCTCCTTTGTTTTATTCGCTATGAATCAGGCTGTCACGTTCTCTTTACGAATTTTACGAACAATTGCTGTTGTCGAACAGTTATCCAAAAATTCCAGAACAGCAACCTCGCCGCCATGCTCATGAACGATAGGAGCACCAACCACCTGATCAATGGTGTAGTCACCGCCTTTTACCAGAATGTCCGGCTTAAACATCTCCAGCAGGGTTTCCGGAGTGTCTTCATGGAAAGGTACAACCCAATCCACGGATTCCAGACCTGCCAGTACAGCCATACGACGCTCGACAGAATTGATCGGGCGGCCTTCACCTTTCAGACGGGTTACTGATTCATCGCTGTTAATAGCAACAATCAGGCGATCACCCAGCTTACGCGCCTCTTCAAGGTAGCCAACATGACCAGCATGCAGGATATCAAAACAGCCATTGGTAAAGACAATGCGTTCGCCATGACTCTTTGCTTCTTCAATGACGGTTTCCAGCTGTTCACGAGTCATTGCGCCACGCTCAACACCATGAACAGAGCTGACTGCACGACGCAGTTCAGGCAGGCTGACAGTCGCAGTACCCAGTTTGCCAACAACAATACCGGCTGCGATATTGGCCAGAGCTGTCGCTTCAGGCATAGGCATGCCGCTGGCAATGGCGGCTGCAAGAACAGCAATAACCGTATCGCCCGCACCGGTTACATCGAAAACTTCACGAGCCTGGGCCGGGAAGTGCAGTTCGGTTTCATCTTCGCGCAGCAGGGTCATGCCATTTTCGCTGCGGGTGATCAGCAGAGCATCCAGCTCCAGGTCTCTGCGCAGCTTCTGGCCTTTCTCAACCAGAGTCTTTTCATCAGGGCAGGGGCCTACAATGGTTTCAAACTCACTGAGGTTGGGAGTGATAACTGTTGCACCACGGTACTTCTCAAAATCAGCACCTTTGGGATCGGCAAGAACCGGAATGTTGCGGGAACGTGCCAGCTTAACAAGGGACTGCAGATCCGACAGTGTTCCCTTGCCGTAATCTGACAGAACCAGAGCATCTGCGTTATCCAGCAGCTTCTCAAGGTGCTCAGGAATCTGTTCCTGGAAAGACTCTGAAAAGGATTCTTCGAAATCCAGACGCATCAGTTGCTGATGCTGACTGATAACCCGCAGTTTGGTGATGGTCGGGGCTTGTTCATGGCGGATAAAGTCACAGAAGACGCCGGCACTTTCCAGACTGTTGGTCAGGCTGTCGGCGGCTTCATCATCACCGGTTGCTCCGAGCAGCCAGACGGGTGCTCCCAGAGATGTGATATTCAGGGAGACATTGCCTGCACCACCTGGGCGGTCTTCAGAGCCAGTCACTCGCACTACGGGAACTGGTGCTTCCGGCGATATACGACGGGTTGGGCCATGCCAGTAGCGATCCAGCATAACGTCGCCAGCTACAACAACGCGGGCTTTATCAAAACGGGGCAGAGTGAGTTTCATTCTATTCTCTATTTACTTTGAAATAGCGCCTTGTATTGATTTTAAAACGACACCCCTTGTTTATCTGGGGTCAGTTAATCTGATGTCGTTTCTCTTAAAAAGATAAACTGAATGGAGGAAGTGGTTTAAACCACTTCCTCGGATGCCAGTTTGGCCTGTTCCTGAAACTGCATACGGTACAAGCGGGCGTAGGCACCATCTTTCTCCAGCAGCTCATCATGGCTGCCAGACTCAATAATCTGACCTTTGTCCATAACCAGAATGCGGTCAGCATTCTCAATGGTTGAGAGACGGTGAGCGATAACAAGAGTGGTACGGCTTTTCATAATACCGTCCAGCGCTGCCTGAATGTGACGTTCAGATTCAGTATCCAGAGCAGATGTCGCCTCATCAAGAATCAGTAGTGGGGCATCTTTCAGAATGGCCCGGGCAATAGCCAGGCGTTGTCTTTGACCGCCGGAAAGCAGAACGCCATTTTCGCCAACCAGAGTGCTGAAGCCTTCCGGCAGGTTTTCAATAAACTCCATCGCATAAGCCGCGCGAGCTGCCAGGCGAATATCTTCCTTGTCAGTATCCCGTAGGTCACCATAGGCGATATTGTTGGCCACGGTGTCGTTGAAGAGGGCTATCTGCTGGTTGACCAGGGCAATCTGTTTACGCAGGTTAGGCAGCCTGTAATCCTGGATCGGTATGCCATCCAGAAGGATATCGCCTTCATTATGGTTATAAAAACGTGGGAGCAGGCTGGCCAGGGTGGTTTTGCCACTGCCGGAGCGCCCAACCAGCGCAATAACCTCGCCGGGCTTAGCGGTGAAGTTGATATTCTTCAGGGCCGGTTTATCCGCTCCTGGATAAGTAAAGGAGAGGTTCTTGAACTCCAGGGCACCTTGGGCCCGTTCAACTTCTTTGGTGCCCAGATCCTGTTCTGGCTGCTCATCAACCAGCTCAAAGACAGACCAGGCGGCCACAATACCTTTCTGGATATTGGGGATAACTTCACTGAGCTGACGCAGAGGTTTGGGCAGCAGGCCTGCAGCGGTCAGAAAGCCAACCAGCTGGCCGGGAGTGTTAGCAGTTGCCCCGGTACTTTGGAGATACAGCACGGAATACATCAGTGCCGCCATGGCGCAGAGAATAATCAGCTGCAGGGTCGGTGTCATGACAGCACCAACCTTGACCATTTTCAGGCCTTTCTGGGTGTTGTCGGTGCTGGCAGCGAAAAAGCGGCCTTTCTCATAACTTTCACCACCAAAGCTGCGCACTACTCTATGGCTGGTAATGGTCTCAGAGGCAATATGGGTAACATCACCCATCGTGTTCTGGATTTTTTTGCTCAACTTCTTAAAGCGCTTACTGGTGATGGTAACCACGCCGGCAATCACAGGAATAATGGCGATAAACAGCAGGGTCAGTTTCCAGTTGGTCCAGAACAGGTAACCCAGAACGGCAATAACTGTCAGGCCTTCCCGGACCACAACTTTAATAGCATCGGTCGCCGCTGTGGTTACACCGCCAACATTATAGGTAATTCGGGAGATCAGGTGGCCGGAATTGTTCTCGTCAAAGAAGCGGTTTGGCAATATCAGCATGCTGTTAAACAGCTGTACCCGAAGGTCATGAACCACACCGAGGGAGACTCTGGCCAGGTAATAATTCCCCATAAAAGAGCCTATCCCCCTGAAAACGGCAATAAATACCATTCCGAGAGGAACCAGAAAAACCAGTCTGGATGGCGAAACCTCACCCAGCCCCCAGATTGTTACAGGTTCCAGGGAATCACCGATCAGAGCGGTGGTAAAGTAGTCAACCAGCTTGGGAAACATGGGCTGGCTGGCAGCAAAAATAATGTAGCCCAGAAGGCTGAGCGCGAAAAAGGGCCAATAAGGACGAACATAGCCCAATAGGCGCAGGTAAATCGCCAGACCGCTGTCAGCGGCGCGGGATTGTTCGGTCATACATCGAAACCTGCTGAAAATTGGTAATTAAGAACGATCATGCAAATCAGGGTAAGCGCTCAATAATAACATATCGCCAGGTTAGGAATGAAATAAACGGTAGCGTGTTTAGGAAACGCTTGAGGTGGGAAGGGCAGCTCTGAACGTTACCGCACAGTTCAGCGATGTCACTTGGCAAAAGAGACATCGCTGAACTGTGCGGTAACGGTGCATTTGTACAGGCAGGGCAGATTTATTTCTTAGCTTCACTCTTCCATATTCTTTGGGCAATGCCCGCGCTGCGTGTCTCTAGTACAGCCCCCAATAAAACTTGTTCAGCATCTTCGTCTGACACACACGCATCCCTGACTGCAGACATCATTTTCATAATTCCCTCAGAGCCTCCTACTGTAGTATTTAACCTATCACACTCAGAAATAAGATGCTCTTCGAGCTTGCTAAGCCGGGCAACATTTCTCCATATATTATATAATTGTTGGGCTGCAAATGTTTTCTTTTTTGGGTCACCAAATAGATTAACCGTCCAATATCCGCCTCCTAAATTAACAGGGGTAAAGATAGCAGGGGCTGTTAGTTTTGAGGCTCCAGATGTGGCACCGGACATGGCATATCGTTGGGATAAGTCAGGCATGAGTGCACCATTCGTCACAGAAACAACCGCGTAAATGACTGCATCAGGTGTGTCTTCGTGCTCCAGTGCACGCAAAACTGCATCTTTCATTTCATTTTCATAAACATGGTCAGAGCTGCCTGGTATTGACAATTGCAATAAACCAATAAACCCTATTTCTCCTCCTTGTAGCTCAGGGTTGGCTTGTGATTTTGAAAGAATTTTTAAAAGCATCCCAAACAGCGGACTGTTACTGGTTCTTCGCATTGCATATTTTAATGCAGTAATCAAACTAGCAAAATCACTAATATCACTCTCATCAATACCCAGTTCAAAGTTCGTATGCGGGTTCGTGGTTTGGCCCATATGCTCAAGTTTTTCCACTAATTGATGTATGTTACTAATCTGAACATCTTCAAAAAAAGGTGTATTTTTTGGATTCTCGAAAAAGGATTTGATGGCAGGCTGAACTTTGAAATATTCCGGTTTTGTTTTGTATTCTTTTTCAACTAGTTGTCTTAAACGTGTTAGATCAATGCCTTCATTTTGCATCATGGCATGTACTCGTTGGTCAAAGCCGTCCAATTTTGGTGGGTGAGAAGCATCTCTCCCCAAGTACAATAGGTCAATATATTTCAGCAGTACATCAACTCGTTTGTCATCTGTACATATCCCCAGGAAAGTGTGGCGACGCCTTGCTGGAGTGCTGCTCATTAATTGAAAAAACTCAGAATAATTTCCACCCACATGCAGCCATGCGATCCCTATAGTCAGCCATTTTGTATTCTCATTAGCCTGAGAGAATAAAGATTTTACAAGTGGCCGTAATGAGAGGCGGTAAGTCTCAAGATTATCAGAGACGGAGTGACCCAAGGATGAAAATAACTGCTGCTGATCAAAATCTATTGCGTTTCGTCTCTCTTGTATATCCTTTAGTCTATTCAACCCGCTGTCAAATAAAGAACCACTGTTTGTTGCGAGTGGTGGCACAACGGGGGCGCGTGTGTACTCTGGGAATTGATTAGGAGGGTAAGTTGGTGGCCATAGCTGGGGAGAATGGGAAGTATCTGCCAGGAAGTGTCCAGGCCGGGGATACCCTGTTTGATGTTGTGGGGGATACCCTGGTTGATGTTGTGGGGGATACCCTGGTTGATGTTGTGGGGGATACCCTGGTTGATGTTGTGGGGGATACCCTGTTTGATGTTGTGGGGGATACCCTGGTTGATGTTGTGGGGGATACCCTGTTTGATGTTGTGGGGGATACCCTGCCTGGGGATAGGGATGCCCGGCCTGGGGATGGTATGATGGGCTAGTTCCTGGCTGTGGTGGTAAAGGCACTGGTGGTTGGGGTTTAGACTGAGCTGGATGTGCCTCAGGAGGTGGGGGGGCGGTGGGGTAACTAGGTTCTTTCAAGTCCATCTCGTCGGATTCATCATCGGAGGGGGCTGGGCTTGGAACATGGCTTTCGTTATCGTCGAAATTATTCTGCGCTAAAGACTTTTCCAGAGAATCCTTTAATTCCAGCCCTAACGGTCTGAATGCCTCATCATTTAGCAAAAACTGAAAAACTTCTACCAGGGCATCAATCTCCAAACGGAGTGTCTGTACCATGAAGTTTTTGAAGGTTTCTCCCCTGTCGAGTTTATTACGAAAATTTCCTTTCTTTATGATTATGAGCATTTCTGGGTTTCTCGTTCGCGCTTGAAAGAACTTACAGCTTTCCAAGAATCTTCGAAAATCAACCTCATTTAATTTCGAATTTTTTGCGATTCTTGGTAACAGGGCATCTTGAATATGTTGTCTTGTTAAATGCTCCCTGAGAGTCGCTATATCTACGCCCTCTACTTTTTGGCCGGATATTGCGCTCCCGGCAAAGCCGAGCCACAGCAGCAAAAAGCAAATCCTGAGTTGCCTTATCCTGCGGATGACTATCGATTGACTGATGCTTTTCGTTTGTACCATTTTTCCCTCCCACTGACTGAACTGAAACCACAAAGGGGGAGTTAGTGTAGAAACAATTTTAGTCTGTGCTTTGTTGTAAATATATTTTTTCAGAACTTGCTGAAAATACATTGACCAGCTAATACCTGATACACCGTTGGAAGGTTGACTCGAAGAAGGCTGACTGCATTACAGCGGCCCACAGCGGCCCAGCCACAATAAACGACGCATCGTATTCACTGCGGGAGTAGACAGGTGATAAATAGCAACAGGCTTATACCTGCCGGGAAATTGGCCAGATTTTTTTTTGTGGCGCTGCTCACCATGCTGTTATGCCCGAACGTGCTGGCAGGAATAGTGGTCAAGATAAAAGCATCGAATTCGTCTGATGAGGTTATCTACACATGTGAAGGTTTTGAAGGTCAAGTTCCAACATCATCCCGGCATTATAAAGGGTTTAAGCTCACTGAAGGCGACGGTCAACAGATGAATACATTGCTGATCGAACCCCTGAGTACAATGCCGCAAAGATATATTGAGCTCAAAAGCCGTGCGGAGGAGCAGGTATCCGGCTCACCCATGGCATCAGACTTAACGGGTACATTACAAGTCATGGTTTTGTCTCCCATTGACGATATCGGCAAAACAGAAATGCAGCACTCACTGGTGTACCAGAATGAGAGGTGTTTTCCTGCGGACGGGGCTCACAGCTCGGCCGGTGACATAACATCGCTTATGGAAAACCTGAGCATTAATGAAATGCAGGATGGGCAGGTAGGTATGTCCCTCGAGTCTGCTGAACCCGAAGGCAGGCAGCCGTGTTCTCTGGAGCAGGATGGCTACACTTTGTCAACCGCTGGGCATGGGCTGGTTATGGGTTTTAAAGTTGAGAATATCCGCGAAGACAGCATTGAATTCAGCCATCCGGCCATTCGCACAGGAGAGCATTCTGTCGTGCTCAACAGTTCCCAGAAGGAAGGGCTGCCCCCGGGAGATCTTCTTCTGATAATGCACTATTACGATAGTCATGACAGGAATAACTCCAGGCTGGTGATTCACACCATGCAAGGGCAAAAAAAGCAGCAGGGCGGGGTTGAATACACTCTGGATATCGGGGATTTAGATATGCTTTCTCGTCGAGCCTCTCCTCAGACAATGAAATTGGCCGCTCTCTACGCCAATGTTGATGAGTCAGAAATAGACAGTGTGATGAAAAACCAGAACCATAGCGAATCAGAAAAATCTTATCTATTACTCCGGCTTATAGGCGACAAGGTGGCAGACGGTTCCTCCTCCCACTACCTTGCCAATCTTCTGGATGAAGTTGGCGACAAGAAGAATGCGCAGCGGGTACGGGAGAATGATCTTGTTATTAAGCTGGAAGAGCGGGAGCTTAATCAGCAAATGCTCTATCTGGGCAAAGAGCTCAACATGTCGGCTGATAGGCTTGTTGTAAGCTCAGGACTGGATGCGGACGATATTGCAAAAGTCAAAGGAGAGCCATTGAATGGAAAAGGGTACATGCTGCTGTCCAGAGCTTTTCAAAAAAACAAGCTTCACGATGTTTATAAAGGTTGCCTGGCTGCGAAGTTGTCCTTCGTAAAAACCGAGTTGGATAATGGGCAATTCGCCTTCTTGGCAGCGTTAATGCGCACACCGCCAATGGGGACTGATCAGACTGTCAGTAGCTACTCGGCTTCCGTTGTGGAAATCCCGGATGGTGGTGATGAGTTTGATGTGCGGCTGCACATGCCTTACCGCCAGCAAGAATTTCAGAAAGATCTTCGGCACATTGAGCCGGAGAAGATCGAACAGTTGATGAACAGCGTTTTTACTCATTTTGATGTCCGGAAGCCTGAAAACGCCTGGAGAACTATGCCGGGGTCGGAGATGGTGAGACTTCAAAACGACCTATATAGCTATTTTCACGCCCTCGGGGAGGCGTCAAGGGATGAACAACTCCCATACACCCTGAGATCTTATGATTATTCCGCAAAAGATAACTTTTCTCAGGGAATGCTCGTTCGTATATTCAATCATCCTGACATAGAACCTGAGTTGCGCTCAACGGCGAGAAATATTCTTGAAGGGCTAATAAAAGGTGAAAGAGGCAGGCCCTCAAAGGAGCTTGCACACGACTACTGGGTAAGTTACCAAAAGGTAGACCCCGAAAAAGGACGTAAAAACGCCGCAAGAATTATACGCAGCATGGAAGAAAGTGCACAAAAAGAGATCAGTTGTGATGTGTATGAGAAGTTGGGGCTGGCCTGCCAGGGGAAATGGTGTAAGGGGAAGAATAATGGCAGGGGGTGCAGGCCAGCTGCTGCCGTAATCGATGATAATGGGTTCGAACAATTGAGCTCATTGGACTTCCAAAGAGACCTCGGCCTTCCAATTCGCAGTGTGCAAGCGTTGAACACAAAATAACCCGGGTTTGAATCGTTATTCAATAGGCTGGCGGGCGGTCTCAACCAGAGCGCAAAAGTGCTCAGCGAATAGAAGAGTACAACGAATAGAAGAGTACAAGAGGATGTGTTTTATCATGAAGAATGAGAACTGTTTTCTCTCTGTGTACCAGCTCACCAGAGCATTTCTTCTGGTGATTGTCACTGTTCTGCTATCCCCGAGTGTGCTGGCGATTCAAACAATAAAAATTGCCTTTGAAAAGGGGACGATTGAGCTTAAATTGCATCAGGATTTATCCTGGAAAGCAAGAGGGTACAGCGGGCTGAAGCCCTCTCAGGACGGGGAAGATCTGAAGATATCTCCCGTTGGAAATAGTTCCAAAAGATTTATTGATATTGGTGTTGGAAACCCGGGGAGCGACTCCGCGAGAGGCACGCTGAATGTTGTAGTGCTGGCTCCTGCGCAACAAGCCAGCAACCCTGGGTTGCAACACACGCTGAGCTACCTGGACTCTGAATCACTGTCTGCGCCAGACGCAGCACTCCAGGATGAAGACGCAATAACCATGCTAATGGAAGGGCTGACCCTTACCGAATTGCAGGAAGGCAGAATAGGTATGCATTCCGGCCAGTCAGGCACCTGGTTAACCGAAGAGAATTCTCTGCAGGGGGAGAATTTTACCCTGACGGCCCCCGGGTACAGGGTTGTGATGGGTTTTCGCATCAAGGATCTCGCAAAGGACAATATCCTGTTCAGGCAACCTGTCATTGGGTCAAATGAATATACTGTAGTTTTTAACAAATCCCATGTTCAAGGTCATAGTGAAACGGGCATGCCATCAAGTGCTCTGCTTCTGGTCATGTACTATGAAGATGACACCCAGGGCGATTCAAAAGTGGTCATTCACATGGTCCAGGGGCAAGAACAGCCGGGAAGAACTTCCGCTGATGACGAAGACTATACGCTGAATGTTGACGTACGGTTGCAGCTTGCCCAGCGACTCCCTCTTGAAACGATGCGCAAAGTTGTCCGCGAAGCGGGTATTGAGGATATGCAAATAGAACCAATACTATTCGGGCTGCAATCCCAACCGCAATCAGAAAAGGTCTATAAATTACTGGAACTTATTGCTGACATGAAGGAAGAAGGTAATTCAGCCTTCTATATCAGTCAACTGCTGGAGAAGGTGGGAGCCTCTCAATTAGCCGAACGGCTGCGCAAAAAACAGCTGGAAATTACCCAGGATGATAGAGATCTTCAGACCCAAATGAGATTTTTAGGGAGAGAGCTTAATGAGTTGGCACCCGTATTGGCTGTAAGCACTAATGTATTTTCAAATGATGATTTAGAAAAAATAAAAGTAGATTTTTCGCCTGGTTACCAGCTGCTGAACCTGGCTTTTCAAAAAAATAAGCTCCATGACATTTATAAAAGCTGCCAGACGCTTGATTATTCAGTGGTTGACATTCAGTTACAGGATCCCGAGTTTAGCATTCTTGCATCATTAATGCAGACTCCCGGGAAAGAAGCCTCTCCTGAATCAGAGCAACTCAAGTCGGCAACAATAATAATCCCGGATGATGAAGATCTGAACATACGACTACATGAAGAATACACCTCACGCGATTTTGGGAATGATTTCCGTATTATTGAGAAAAAGCAGTTTGAAAATACTATAAGACAATTATCAGCTGTTCATGGAATAAACCATGGCCATGGCATGGTAACTGAAGACGGGAAGAGGCTAAAATTAACCCCGTCTGCACATTTCTATGATTTCCCGCAAAAACCCAGTAAAAAACAAACCTATATGACAGGGAGGCCATGCTATCGCAGCCATGGGCATATGGTTAACTGGTTAAACCATGAGGAGCTTCCCGTTGTTTTACGTTCAGTTGGTATAAATTGTCTTACAAGTGTCATTAGTGGAACCAGAGTAAAACCTTCAGGTAGTCTCGCTTTTAACTATTACAAATCCTGGGAGAAATTTGATAAGGATAAAGGCATCAGAGTAGGCAGGCGGATTTTACGCAGCTTGTCTGATGATGAGCTTGGTAGAGTGAAATGTGAGGTCTTTCATGAGCTGGGGGTGAAATGTCAAAGCAATTCGTGTCAAGGTTTCAGGACAACTAAGAAAATTCATGAAAATGAGGTAGTCATATCTACGGCCGAATTTAACCGTATTGATCCGATAGATATACAGAAACCTCTCAATCATCTTCTTCCTCTTCAAATCAAACCAAGTAAATAGATTGAGCTAAGGAATGGAAAATGTGGGTTAAGTCTCCAAAAGTTGCGTTCGCTCTTTTTTCAGTTCTTCTTTTTAACATGCTGCTATGCCCGAGTGCGCTGGCAGTCAAAATTAATATTGTCGGCTCTGGTATTTGCTATGAATATTCTGGGGATGACCTTAAAGCAAAGGCATTTAGCGGACTGCTAGCCAATTCGGGTTCGGGTTCGGTACCAGCCAATAGGGTGGATGTGGTCGATGTGGGCATGCCTGGGTACCAAAAAAGGTATATTCAGCTGGTAAGCGACAGAACAGAAGCCAGTGGAACAGGTTCCCTGAATGTTATAGTGCTGGTTCCTGCGGATAAGGCTGCCGTTGGGACGCAGCACTCACTGCGATACCTGGATACTGATTATCTTGTCAAGTCGGGTGCTAACCCGCCATCACTCGAAGATATTGATACGCTTTTTGAAAATTTGAGCATCAGCGAAGCACAGGATGGGAAGTTGGGCATGCACTCTAACTCCCTCGAGGCTGAAATAGGGGAGGCTCCTTTCTCGCATGGTGACTTTACCCTGACAGCGCCGAACTACGCTGTTGCCCTTGGCTTCAGTGTTGAGAATATCGCACATGAAAGCATTCTGTTCAGCAAGCCGCAAATTTTCACAGAAGGCCGTTCCGCGATTTTTAACAGCCAGAATGATGAGCCCGGAGATGTGCCGAATGATTTTTTGCTGATAATGCATTACGTCGATAGCGCAGGCCACTCGAAGTTAGCACTCCACACAATGCAGGGGAAAAAACAACAGGGAAAGGTATCGGGAGATGATTATAATCTGGGCGTTACGGAAAAGCTGGCGCTGAGCCTGACAGTCAATATTAGCACGATCAAGCAAGTGGCCCTATTGGCAGGTGTGAATGATTATGAAATCGATGCGTTGATTGGAAAAGCCGATTCCCTGCCATCCAATACGGTATATGGAATGCTACAGCGGATTGATGATACGGTGGAAAACGGGTCTTCTGCTCTCTATCTCAGTGAATTACTGAAGCGAGCTGGTGACGTAAAAAATGCGCAACGTATACTTGAAAGGAATCTAGGTCTTTCGGAGAAAGACCGGGAACTTAAACAGCAAATGCTGCAGCTGGGCATACAACTCAACGGCGTCGCTGAAAAAATGGCCAGCATGGTATTGGAGGCAGACGATGTTGCGGAAGTTAAAAGAGAGACGACTTCCACAAAAGGGTACAAATTGCTGGCCCTGGCCTTACAAAGGAACAGGCTTAACAAGGTTTACAGACAGCTCCGTGAACGTCAGTATCACGCCATTTTAGGTGATCTGCAAAGCCCCCAAATGAAAATTCTTAAGGAGTTAATGCTTATATCTGAGGATGATTCCGGGGAAGATGAGCAGGGTTTCGCTGCTTCAACTGTTGCGATACCTGAAGACCTGAATATGCAGGTAAGGCTATATAAAAAGTACAGCAATGGCGACTTTTCAGAAGATTTTTCTTTAATCGAGACAGAACGGCTGGAAGATTTTCTGAAGCTGCTTTTTGGTGTTCATAGGGCGAAGTATTTCACCAGAGATAGAATTGATGAACAAGGCTTTCTACTTGAATCAGTCGAGAATTATTTTTGGGAATTAAAGAAAAAAACAAAGGATGAGAGCACCGCTTATTTGAATGCGAGTGATGTTAACTATGGGATGCTCGTTCACTGGTTGAACCATCGTACGCTTCCTATGGAGTTGCGCTCTGTCGCATGGAATATTCTAAACAGGCTCGCAGAGAGGAAACTGCATCCATCACGGGAGCTTGCCGAAAGTTACAAGGCGTGCCACGAGGGAATCAACCCGGAAAAAGGGGAGAAGGTAAGCACACTGATTTTAAAGGCTTCAAATGATTTCCGCCGCCGGAATAACACGGTAACCACTGATGAATATCAAGGTGTCAAGGCGTTGAATACAGGGCCGCTCCCTCACCTTCTTCCTCTTAAGCCCGTCTGGAAATAATAAGGCTCAGAGTTTTACCAAGGGGCAGCTGGCGCATGAGTCTTTGGCTGGCTTCCCCTTTTCCTGTCACACGGGTAGAATACCCCGCCTTTGCCTGCAGGCACACAACCAGATCTCTGATGGATTTCAATGCGGACTCTCACTGTCACTGACTATAACAGATTGCGAGAAGGCGGATGCGTTATTGAGGCGGATGGCTTTGGGGATAAGGTTATAGAACTGAGGGATGGAAACTTTCTTAAGTTATTCCGTCGCAAGCGCTGGTTCTCAAGTGCGCTTGTTTATCCTTATTCCCAGCGTTTCGCAAAAAACGCACGGGAGTTGGTGCAGCGTGGTATTCCTACCATTGAAATGCTGGACACCTACAATATTCCTGAGATCCTGCGAACAGCAGTCCACTACCGTCCCCTGCCGGGAACCACGTTGCGTTCCTGGCTGGCCAGCTGTGATGAGCTGGAACGGCAGCAACTGGCCCGGGAGCTGGGGCGCTTTATTGCATGGCTGCATCGCTCCGGGGTTTATTTCCGGTCATTGCATCTGGGGAATATTCTGAAAATGCCGGATGGCCGTTTAGGGCTGATTGATATTTCGGATATGAACTGTCGCTGCTTTGCCCTGGGTCAGAACAGCCGCCTGCGGAATTTCAGGCATATGGCCCGCTATCGGGACGATATGAAGTTGCTGGGAGATTCGGCAGCAATCCTGGCTGAAAGCTATAACGATATGGCAGGAACCCAAAAGGGGTTCCGCCAGAAACTGAATAACATCCTGGCCGGCCGATAACCCGGACAGGTTATATAGAATTGAGGCATATCTCCTGTGATCGAGTCATCTGTTGACAAGCTGAGGAACGTAGCGATTATCGCCCACGTTGACCACGGTAAGACCACCCTGGTCGACAAACTGCTGCAGCAGTCCGGTACCCTTGGCCGCAAGGATCAGGGTACTGAGCGCATCATGGACTCCAATGATCAGGAGAAAGAGCGCGGTATCACCATTCTTGCCAAGAACACTGCAATTAACTGGCAGGATTACCACATCAACATTGTGGACACTCCGGGGCACGCCGACTTTGGCGGTGAGGTAGAGCGGGTTCTGTCCATGGTGGATTCCGTTCTGCTGCTGGTGGATGCGGTTGATGGCCCCATGCCTCAAACCCGTTTTGTAACATCCAAGGCCTTTGAACAGGGTTTGCGTCCAATCGTTGTTATCAACAAGATTGACCGTCCTGGTGCCCGTCCTGACTGGGTTATGGATCAGGTATTTGATCTGTTTGACAACCTGGGTGCAACTGACGAACAGCTGGACTTCCCGGTTATCTACGCTTCTGCCCTGAACGGTATTGCCGGGACTGAGCCAGACCAGATGGCGGATGATATGACTCCGCTGTTTGAGATGATTACTAACAATGTTCCCAGCCCCAAGGTTGATCTGGAAGGGCCTTTCCAGATGCAGATTTCTGCTCTGGACTACAACAGCTATGTGGGCGTTATTGGTATCGGTCGTATCAAGCGTGGTCACGTTAAGCCTGGTACACAGATACGTCTGGTGACGCGTGAGGGTGACGAACGTAATGCAAAAATCCAGAAAGTGATGGGTCATCTGGGCCTGGAGCGTGTCGAGACTGAAGATGCTCGTGCTGGTGATATCATCTGCATTACAGGTATTGAAGGCCTGAATATTTCCGATACCCTGTGTGATCCCAATATTGTTGAGGCACTGCCTCCTCTGACGGTAGACGAACCAACTGTATCTATGACCTTCCAGGTCAACGATTCTCCGTTCTGTGGTCAGGATGGTAAGTACGTGACTTCACGAAACCTGAAGGATCGCCTGGAACGTGAGTTGATTCACAACGTTGCTCTGCGTGTCGAGCCGGGTGAGGATGCCGATAAGTTCAAGGTTGCAGGTCGTGGCGAACTGCACCTGTCTGTTCTGATCGAAAGCATGCGTCGCGAAGGTTATGAGCTGGCTGTTTCCCGCCCGGAAGTTGTTATCCGTAATAACAACGGTGTGAAAGAAGAACCTTATGAGCAGGTTGTTGTTGATGTAGAAGAAGAGCATCAGGGTGCCATCATGGAAGAGCTGGGTCTGCGTAAGGCTGAGCTGAAGGATATGGTGCTTGATGGCAAGGGCCGGGTTCGTCTGGACTTTATCATGCCATCTCGTGGTTTGATCGGTTTCCGCTCTCTGTTCCTGACACTGACATCCGGTTCCGGCATTCTCACTTCCATCTTTGATCACTATGGCCCGGTCAAGGAAGGTGAAGTTGGCCGTCGCAACAACGGTGTTCTGGTTTCCATGGTAAAAGGCAAGGTGCTGGGTTACTCCCTGTTCAACCTGCAAAGCCGTGGCCGCATGTTTATTGATCCAAATATTGACGTTTATGAAGGCCAGATTATTGGACTGCATATTCGTGATAATGACCTGATGGTTAACCCAACCAAGGGTAAGCAGCTGACCAACGTGCGTGCTGCCGGTACAGATGAGAATATTATTCTGACTCCGCCTATCCGCCATACACTGGAACAGGCTCTGGAGTTTATTGACGACGATGAACTGGTGGAAGTAACGCCTAATCATATTCGTCTGCGCAAGAAGCATCTGACTGAGATCGAGCGTAAGCGCGCCCGTTCAGCGAAGAACAAGCAGGCTTAATATATAAGCCGCTTAAGAAAAAGCCCTGAAGCGAACAGCTTCAGGGCTTTTTTTTTTGCTGAGTAAAGGGTGCCCAGGTCTTGATGCCTAATATGATCTTTATATAGCCAACATATAAGGGTAATGTTACTTCTACGTAGAAAGGTATTTTCTTTCCTGACGAAAAGCTGTTATCTGTTTATTGCTGTTGCACAGATCGGGCGGGAACTGACAAGGACACATGAATGCTGACCCTTTATCCACCCATTAAACCGTACGCACGCCATAACATTGCAGTTTCCGGCGACCATTCACTGTATGTTGATGAAAGTGGTAACCCTGAGGGGATACCTGTTCTGTTTCTTCATGGCGGGCCAGGTGCTGCCTGTGACAAACACAGCCGCCGTTACTTTGATCCGCAGATGTACCGGATCATTATCTGGGATCAGCGCGGGTGCGGTCGCTCTGAGCCCCATGCAAGCACTGAGAACAATACGACAGATGACCTTGTTGCTGATATGGAGGTCATCCGCAAGAAGCTGAAAATTGACAAGTGGCTGTTATTTGGTGGCTCCTGGGGTGCTGCTCTTGGTTTGATCTATGCCTCGCGCCATCCGGCCAAAGTGTTTGCCATGGTGATGCGAGGGGTCTTCCTTGGCAGGGAAAGCGATATCCGCTGGCTTTTCAGTAAAGAAGGTGCCGGTCGTGTATTCCCGGACTACTGGCAGGAGCTTGTCAGTCATTTTCCTAAAAAAGATCACGCTGACCTGGTTGCCGCCTGCCATGATCGTCTAGTCGGGAATGACGAACTCGCCCGTATGGGAGCAGCCAAGGCCCTGTGTACATGGTGCGCACAGTGCTCAACGCTTCGACCAAATCAGGAAGTGCTCGACAGTCTGGCTGATCCCCATCGCACGCTGGCTCTGGCTCGAATTTCTTCGCATTACATGAGCAATAACCTGTTTCTTGATTCCCAGGGTATTCTGCCACTGCTGACTGGTTTGGATAATATTCCAGGGATTATCGTACATGGCCGTTACGATATGATCTGTCCCCTTGAGAATGCCCAGACCCTGCAGGAGAAATGGCCAGGATCAAAACTGCATATTGTCAGGGATGCCGGGCATTCAGCGAATGAGTCAGGAATACGGGATGCCCTTGTAAGGGCGACTGATGAAATGGCTCGTCGTTTTAAAGCCGAATTTGGATTGGGACGAACTTCCTGATAGTTCATTGTGCTTTGAGGTTCAGGTGAACTGCTCCTGAATCTCAAAGTCATCCTTGTTCAGCTTCCAGACTCCCTTTTCTGTTTTCTTCCACTCTTCAAGGTTAATAACCCCTCTGCCAACGTTCATAATCCAGTTGGCTCCCAAGTGTACAGTGTCGTCGTTAATCTGCCTGAGCCAGATTTCTGAATAGACAAGATCAGTAGCACCAGACTGGACAAAAGGACGCCAGAAGTTATCTATTTCTTCCCATCCATTGTATTCACCAAGTGGGGCTGCTTTTATCTCAGCATCAGACATATAAGCAGAAACGCAGTAGTCAACATCTCCAGAGTTAAAGTGCTTGATCCAGTTTTTGCTGGCATTGAGTGTGCCAGTGAGGCTGTCATGACGCATGGCTGCGATCTCACATACTGACAAAGAGAGAGTAGGGAAGTTTAGCCTGAACATTTTACAAACTCACCTACACTACAGCTGTTGCTGTTGCTGTTGCTGTTCAGGTTGTCGGATGAGTATCCAATGTTTGATGATGAATGCTTTTCTTTTACCCTGACTTCCTATCATCATCAGGAGGTGGTGCGGCTAATCAAAGTCATTATCGGTCTTATGTTATTACTCTATAGTACTACGTCAAAGTCTGGGTATGAAAATAACTACAAAGCTAACTTTGTCGTTAGAGATCCTGCACTTACATGCATGGAGTGTGATCAATATGCCTTAAAGCCTCGGCAAATTCTTTGCCCTTCCTGTCATATTGTTTGTCAAGATTGCATGGATGAATATAAAAAAAAATACCACGCTATGGATAAATATTTCCAATGTAAGCGATGCATGGAAACCGTCATAACATATAAGCAAGCGGTGAGTGAGAAAACAGAAGATGAAATAAATCCGGGTTTCTATTTGTTTAGTTCAGGCCAGCCTGAATGGTTCCGTGAAGCTATTAATAAAAGTTATGTTAGATGTGACTATTTTGAAAATAGTTGCTCATGGTTAAATGCATTTGAGAAATATGCTGATCATGTTAATGCCTGCAAGTTTAAGTATCAATCATGCAGTAAATGCGATCAAAAATATATTGAAAGGATGAAGGCTTTGCATGATCTTTCTCATTCCCATGAGCTAGAGTGTGAATTCTGCGGAGAGAAAATCAATTCGGCCAAGTACGATAAGCACATCAGGTTTATCTGTAGCGGGAAAAAAAACAATGATGAACAAAGAGTGGTTGCGGGTGCTTCAGAAAGGGGGAGAGTTTCTGCTGACTACCATTCTTTTTTTACCAGTCAGGCAGTCATAAAGGAACACTTTATGAGCAATTCTGCTAATAAAAGAAAGAGAGAAAACTTTATATCCACTCCTCAAAAAGGCATGGAGCCTGGTTGTAAAAAGTGTTACAAACCTGCGTTGCGAAGTTTTCGGGGGGGGTTGCTCAGAACATCCAAATCATTTCAAGTATTATGCCCCTGGTGTCAGGACAAGACCATAGGGCCAAAAATAGATGTACCGGAGAATTCTTATCAACTGTCTGTATTAATACGGGTAGCTGGTAATAAAAAAGTGGCAGGGGAGGATTTTACTGTTGTTAATGGGGAGCTCGAATTTGATCGAGGGATATACTACTGGACTATTGATTCGGATGACGTTAATAAAAAAAGCATTACGCTTAATGATATCTTTGGCGGTAAAATTATTCTAACCATAACCAGTGATTTAGTGTTTAAAGAAAAGATATACTTGAAATCTGATTTTATTCCCAGTGCGGGAGCAAGAATGCAAAAGTGTTTGATATTAGCAGCCAATAGTAAAGTATTGAATTCATTTGTCTTTCCTGTAAATGAATTAAGATCGGTGTCAAAAACCATACCCCTTTATGCATTATATGGCTCCATTATGATTATTCCGTTGTCGGATAAAGGGGAGATAAAAAAAACTCCCTGTCATGATGATCAAAGCAGGGAAGTTATTGAATGGAGAGTTGAAAATTTAAGCCAGCATTTACTGGTTTTGGAAAATTTGGAGTATAAGGGTGATATTGAATCCCGTTTGTTAGAGAGTGACATTTTTGAAAGTGGTGGAAACCATATGCGTTTAGGATTTCAAAATGGTAAGGACTGGTTGGATTTTTATATTGATTATGTGCCGATAGAAGAATCAGCAGTAGTGAATGCAACATTATTTTCTGTGGTGATCAAGTATGCAGGTGAGTCATGGCAACTATTTCACCAAAATCTGAATGGGAAGGGTGTGACTTTAAACTCAGGTGCTGTCAGTTGGCTGGTATTACGTGATTTAATGAAAGCAGGTTTTAGTGATGATACTTTGCTGGTTTCTGTTTACCCGTTGATATCGAAAACCTCTTTTTCCGATGAGAAGCTGATTTGGGAACTTTATCCGATAAAATACATTCAACCTGTGGATATAACTCAACCCAATATTTGTAATCTTCGCTACTTATACTCCCATATTACGTATAAGGGAGAATTGTTTGAGCTGAGAGCCTGCTACAACGCTCATACGAAAACCCTTAGCGAGAGGGCTTGGCATTGGAAGGCAAGGAAAGGAGATGATAGGGTTTTGAAATTCGTGGAGCGGGGGGATGTCGTTCCTCCTGGTGAGGGTCGTGTAACATTCTCCACTAGTGGATGGCCTGTTAAAGATCAATTTCTGATAATAGTACTGAAAATACGAGAATTTAAATTAACACAACAAATAGACCAAACTGCAGATACGTTTGACAACAATAAAAAAAAATCGGATGCCGCAGCGATATCACCTGACGGAAGACATTCTGCTGATAGCCGAGCTGCTGGATGGAGAAGTTTTTTTTCAAAACTATTCGAGTTGCCAAGTATGAATGTGCCTGGTACTAAAAGATCAACTTTGGATATTCCTTTGGCAAATAAGAAAAAGCCAGCCCTTGAAAGACCAGAACAAGAAGAAGCTCGTATCTAGGAGCCTGTCGGAATTAACGCGAACTTATAGCCTGTTTGGAGCGTGATATACGTGGTTTTTTCTGATTTTGTCCCATACTGCACAGGAACAAAGCGACTTGCCATGGTATGGCTCGTGACTATCGTATTATTGTTATGTACGAGGTTGCAGGCGAGTTATGAAAAGCACTACAAAGCCTACTTCCTCACCAGTAATATTCAGCTTCAATGCATGGAGTGTGGCAGTTACCCACTAAACCCTCGCCAGATATCTTGCCCCTATACACATCTGGTTTGTGATGAATGTCTGCCTGCATACGGAGACATGTTTCGGGTAGGTGATAGAGAAAATTATCTGTGTAAATGGTGTACCAAAAAACCAGGAAGTGAAGAATCTTCAGGCAGTGAAAAAAAAGAGGATGAGATTTTCCAGAAAACATACTCATTTCAAACCGGTCGTCCAGAATGGTTTAATAAATTACTTGCTTCAAATATAGTCAAATGTGGGAATTTCAAATACGGCTGTACCTGGCGGGGGGAGTATGGGCATCTTGCAGCCCATACTGCAGAATGTCAGGAGAAACAGAAGACATGTGATACCTGTGGCAGTAAATATATGGAAACACATGAGGCGTTGCATAATCGTTCCCATGGCGTAGATCTGGATTGTCAGTTTTGTGGTAAAACGGTTAATTCACCAGAGTTTTATCAACATTTGAAATTCTTTTGTGATGGAAAAAATATCGCCAATGATGGTTTATGCGAGAGCGGAGCAGCAGTGTCATCTACCGGGGAACCAACCTTTAGTGAAGCTTTTGCGAACCAGGAGCCGGTACAGCAGCATTTCGGGCGTAATACCGCCTATAAACGCACACATTTTTTATCTCTTGATAAAAAAAATGAAATATCAGGTTGTAAAGCATGCCGTAAGCCTGTTGTTCGAAAAAGTAAGCAATCTTTTGGAAGAAAAATAACCAGCCCAAGGGGTTCGCTGCTTTGTCCGTGGTGTGCAACCGAGGGTGAAGTAAAGCGGGCGGCGAGGATGGCTCCTCCCGAGGATCTCTATCAATACTCTGTCTTAAGCATGGTTGTTGGTAAAGACGTTATTCCCGGTGAATACGATGTTGAAAATGGATATATTGAATACGATAGAGGGATTTACTACTGGAGTGTGGATATAGGCAGTGAAGAGTTAAAGAAAGATAGTGGTATCTTAGTAAAAGTGACTCTTCCCGACTTTTTTAGTGGTGAGCTGAGCATTACCATGACTCCTGAAGGGAGGGAGGGAGCTGCGCATTTTAAATTTAACTATTCCAAAAAAGAAATATCAAGAATGTTAAAAACAATGCTTTTGATGAATCAGTCTGGCGAAATAGGTGTATATACCTTAAAAGCAGCGATGGCTCCAGATGAAACCATCAGTAAAAGACATTTAATTTTTCCAATTGATTCGGTTATGTTGATTCCAGTGTCGGATAAGGGAGTTATTTCAAAGCAAGTGGCGAAAGCCATAAAACAGAAGGATATAATTGAGTGGCGTGTTGAAAACTGCAGTCAATCTTTTCTTGTGCCGGGGCAATGGACTGGCAAAAAACATTTACCATCCATTCATCTTGAAAGTAAGGAGTTTGAGAGTGGGGGGAACTACATGCGGTTTGGTCTCTCCAGAAGTGAAGACGTATTGAATTTCTATATTGATTACGTCGCTTTGGACGGAAATGAAGCTATCAAGCCAACGCTTTTTTCTGTGGTAATTAATTATGCTGGACAATCGTGGCATTTTGTGCACCAGAATAAAAATGAATACAGCAAGATGATAAACGCTGGAGTGATAAACTGGCTGGTATTTCGTGATTTACTGAAAGACAGTAGCAGTGACGACACCTTGAAAATTACCGCCTTCCCCATAACCTGTAAAATCAGTGTTTCGAGAAATAAGATAACCGCAGAGATTGAGCCAAAAGGTTATGTCATTCCTGAAAAAATTACCCAGCCATCGCCGGGCAATAACAACGCCTTCATAACCCAGGATTTTCTGTATCAAGAGGATACGTTTTTTTTGGAACTGACATACAACGCTTATAAGGAACTCGTACAAACGGTGGTATGGGTCTGGCGGGGAGATCCTGTTGACCAGAGAATGGTATTGGAAGTAGAAATCGATACAAGAGGGACGGTACCCGTAAGCTACCCTACTGGTGTTTGTCGCTATATCAACAAGAAGATTGTTAAAAATAAATCAGTCATATGCTCTGCCCCGCTAAAATATAAAAAGGTATCCCTTGGCGGCCAAACGATGGGGGAATATGCCAGGAGCGAACCTATAGCAGGCTCTGAGCATAAAGAGGGGGATATATCAGAAGAAGATTCTGTCGCAAATAACCTTGAACTCGCTACTGATCGTTTTTCCCACATATCTTTAGATAGAGAGTGGACAGAGAGTAAGCTGATGTGGGGAGGTTCAAGTAAGCCAAAAACTGAAGGTAT
This sequence comes from Parendozoicomonas callyspongiae, assembly GCF_023502345.1. Taxonomy (GTDB): domain Bacteria; phylum Pseudomonadota; class Gammaproteobacteria; order Pseudomonadales; family Endozoicomonadaceae; genus Sansalvadorimonas; species Sansalvadorimonas callyspongiae. Next base: position 43,619 of record NZ_JAMFLX010000009.1, on the reverse strand, counting down.
CGAGGATGAGTCCAGCGATTCCGCGAGTGCTGTCGATGAACAGGAAACTACGTTTTGAACATTCCGTGAATTGGATTTGGTTGATGATGTATTAAAGCTCAGGAATTTGCACTTATTGCTTGAATCCAGCGCCAGTTACTTTTGTTGACGGGGTTGTTTAAACAGAAAATCACAACTATAACTTCTTGTCTTTTGCAGTAACCACCTTTCTTGCCGCTACTGTTATGAATTGGTGATTTGAAATTATTGATCTGAAACTGTTGCTATGAAATTCCTGTTTTCTGTGTGTACTCATTGGTTTTTAAAAAAAACACTATTCATGTTGTTTGTTCTCATAACGTGTTCACAACCAGCCTACTCTGTCGTTTATTCTTTGGTGATTAATAAGGGTGATTATCAGGTTGCAGTACAGTTGCCGGGAGGACACCATTTTACTGAAGAAATTCTGGGTTTGATGCGAGATAGAGATGTTCTGGGGGCAACAATTGGACAGTATCAGGAAGAATTTCCGGACGAGCCTCAAGGTGATGTGCAGAAGTTTAAAATAGTGCGCAGCCTGGTACGAGAGTTTAGCCTCCCTTATGAACTAGTGATCCATGGTAACGATATTGAGCAAGTATCAGAACAGGATGGGCGCTTTTATTACAAGCCTGCTTCATTACTCACAAACAGTTCTTTTGTGATTTCTGTTGCAGAATCACAAGCCAGCCGAATCTGGCGGGACCTGTTTATTGAACGTGAGCAGTCATCTGCAAACAGGCTTAACTGGTTGTTTGTAATTCCTCTTTCAGTCAGTGATAACCCGTTGATGCCGCAAGAGATAACTGGTCCCTCCTACGCCAGCTGGACCAATGTTCTCAATATGAATGAGCCGGTGGAAGCATGCCCTGTTACAGACAGTGAACTTGATTGTATCAGCAAGAAGGGGAAGCAAATTGCAGATGGGGCGCTAGAGCCGCTTAACGCTAACCTTCAGCTATTGGTGGATTTTTATCGCAGCCTCCGTAGCAGGGTAGCGGAAACTGTTAATGAAGCCAATGGCTGCACTGTCTCTGATGCTGAGCGCAGGGAAACGATTGATGAATATACCCAACTGACTAATGGGCTGAGTGTGCATGATATTATACGGTGGGGTTTTTACTCCGGTTTGGCATGGGCTGATATAGAACCATTTTCTGATGCCATTATCGAAAAGGGGCAGGGCAATAGAGAATTAGGTCTTAAGTTTTTACTAGAATCACTGGCTAATCTGCCGAAGCCACATGTCAAAGGGGCGATTATGCTTGTAGCTGCTGGCCGTGGAAATAGACTTGAGGGGCCCTGGTTTGATAAAAATATGGTTAAGACATTTGTTGACCGGCTTACTGTTGACCGGTTGGGGGCTGTTCCTCAGGGTTTTATCAGCCGATATGGCTTTGAATATATGATTAATTGTATTTCTAAAGGTGATAGTCGCTCCATAAGATTTATTTTCTACGAAAATTTTTCTGAGGCTTACTCATTTGTTCCCATGCGCTATGCCGAAAATATGTCGCACTCCCACTGGATAATGGCACACAGTGAATATTTGAGGTCTAGAAAACAATTTGACCTGAATTTTATTCAAAAACATTTCGACCGCTTTCCAGCGCATTACCCCCAAAAGATGGATTTGGACAGGAATTATGAGGAATTAACGGCCTGGTGGACTCTCAGGAAAATGGAAGAAAGGCAACTGGTCATGCTTCCCAGAGACTGCCCTTTCAAGGATATTTATTTCAGTGCTATAAATCCCGTTAATGGTCCGGTATATGGGGCCGACGATTTTTCAGGTTACATAAAGACAAAACTGCTCCCCGACCAGCCAGAAGTCACTGTCAAGCTATGGCACGCAGAAATCAGCCAGAGTCAACGACAACAGGAACTCGTGTTCTATCGAAATTTTGCAAAATCCAGTTTTACTACGGATAGGTTTTATTTTGTTCCGGCTTTTATACCTGCTGTTGAAAACAAACTGTTGCGCACTGGAGGAAACGGAGGGGACGAGCTGGCAGGCCTGGTTTTACCAGTGGTCGGCTCATCTCTCAGGGATGTCACAATCCTGTCTGACAAGCTGAACCTGTGGCAGAAAATTAGCCTCTTTAAAGAGATTGCTGGTGCCATACAGTGGGCCCATACAAAGAATATTGTGTTCAGTTGGTGTGATGGTACTGATGTGAAAACAGCTCTGGAGCCTGCCAATATTCGTATTGATGAACGGGGGCATGCTGTTTGTACATCCTTCCAGCATGCGCGATCGAATAGCAGTCTACTCCCTTCTCAGCAGAATGAGTGGCATGAAGAGAAGGAAGCTGACCGCATGGCTTTTGGCAAGTTGATGATTGAGTGTCTTCTGGGGAGGGAGTTTCAATCTTTTCAAGATGCGCTGACAGCAGCAAAGTCCCCTCAGGGGGAGGATAGTGAAGAGAAGTTGTTTAGCGTATGGCTGAGAGATCGGTTGATATTTTATGGGATTGCGCTGATAGAGGAACGTGCCAGCATTGCCGATGTTGAAAAGCAGCTGAAGACATTCAGCGCCATGAATTTTTATTCCGATAGTGTTGCCTTACACACCCGGTCAGTGTCTGAAATTCTCTCGCAAGCATCAACACAAGCAGCCGCCAGTTGTCGTCTCTGTTCCAGCCTCTATTCATTTGATGATAATGGCAGAAATGCAATGCGGGCAGTCACTCAGAATGGTTTGAGTGTAACAGAGTCATTTTGCAGGACATGTGCGTTGCAGCGTGAAAATTCATCAGCAGATTCTGACGCTAAAATATTACGGGATGATATTTCTGGGTTTGAGAATGTGGGTGATATCTTAAGGGTAAAACAGGAATTACAAAGAAGGGCGCAAACCGGAGGTGCAACGGCTAACTCTAGCCACGAAGATATAACAGACGTTATTCGAGATTTAAACATATCCGGTGCAGCAGGGCAGGTTCAGCAAGGTACTGTACCTCACGTAAAAAGCTCTTTTAATAAAAAGCTCTTTAATAAAAAGTAGTTATGTTCGCGCCGAATGTCAGGAGGCGTTTCAAGGGAGGTGCCTGCGCATCAGTCATAATAAACGGCTTGAGAAGTTTTGCCAGGTAGCTGCTACAAGAATATCGATCAAGGTAGCCTTTCCTTTTCTGGCAAAGTTGTTTAAACCCAAAATCACAACTTTAAAATCTGATTATTTGTAATAACCATTCTTCTTGCAACGACTATTATGAAGCTGTTGATTTGAAGCTGTTGTTATGAAATTACTGTTTTTTATGTGTGCGCATTGGTGTTTTAAAAAAACACTCTTTATGCTGTTTGCTCTCATAGTGTGTTCGCAATCCGCCTATTCCGGCTCTTATTCTTTGGTCATTGATAAGGGCGGAGTTCAGATTGCAGTAAAGTTGCCGAAAGGTCACCCTTTTACCAAAGAAATTCTGGGTTTGATGCGCGCTAGAGATCTTCTGTCAGCACTTGAACAGCGCCAGCAAGAATTTCAGGAAGAGTCTCAAGTGGAACTTCAGAAGCTTGAGATAGTGAGCAGTCTGGTAAAAGAGTTGAGTCTCCCTTATGAGTTACCGAGTCATGCCAGTGATCTTGAGCACATACCAGGCCAGAGCGAGCGTTTTCATTACAAGCCAGTTTCATTATTGCCAAACCATTCATTTGTGATTTCTGTGACAAAATCAAATGTCGACCGAATCTGGCAGGATCTGTCTATTGAGCGTGCGCCGCTATATGCTGGCAGGCTTCGTTGGCTGTTTGTAGCCCCTCCTTCAACAGGCGATGCGCAGGTGACCGGCACGCAAGAGATAACTGCCCCCTCTTACGTCAGATTGGCCAATACGCCCGATACGGCCAGGGCGGTGCAGGCAAGCTCTGTTACAGACGATGAAATTACAAATATCAGGCAGAAAGGATGTCAGAATGCACAAGGGGATGATCAAGTGCAGCTTTGTGACGATCTTATGCCGCTGGTGGATTTTTATCGTACCCTTCTTGGCAGGCCTGAGGTTATTGTTAATGAAATAAATGGGAGCTTTGTCTCTGAGACTGAATATCATGAAACGGTTGATGAATATACCAGGCTAGCTAATGACCTAAGTGATCTTGATCTTATGAAGTGGTGTTTTTACGCCGGTCTGACCTGGACTGATATGCAACCATTTTCTGACGCAGTGATTGAAAGGGAGCAAAGCAATAGAGAATCAGCGGTGCAGCATTTGGTAAGAGCCCTGGCTGCCCTGCCGAGGCCTCTTGTCAAAGGTGCGCTGAAGTCAGTATCTTCTGCCCATGGAGACAGGCTCAAAGGGCCCTGTTTCGAGAAAGAATTGGTTAAGAAATACGTTGACCGGTTTACGGTTGACCGGTTGGGGGCTTTACCAGATGTTTTTATCAGCCGGTATGATATGACTTATTGTACTGATAGAACTAATTGTTATCGGTGTCCTGCCTGGGATTTAAAAAGAAGAACAGAGTTCTACACAAACTTCCCCAGCGCCGACTTGCATATTCCCAGGCAGTATATTGAAAAAGTAAGCAAGCAGCACTGGTCCATGGCAGCCAGTGAATTTTTGAGGGCTCGCGGAAACTTTAACGTGGCTTGTTATAAAAAATATCTCAGTACCTGGCCATATGATATTCCCTGTGAGTCAGCCCTTCGCGAGAGTCATAAAGGAATAACTGAATGGTTGTTCCTCCGGGAGATCACAAGCAAGTACGAGGTCATGCTTCCCATAGACTGCCCTTCCGAGAATATTTATTTCAATACCATAGAGCCCGTTAGTGGTTTTATATATGGAAGTGATGATTTTTCAGCATACGTGAAGGCAAAACCGATTGCAGGCAAACCAGAAGCCACCATAAAGTGTTGGCATCCAGAGGTCAGCCAGAGCCAGCGGCAGGAGGAGCTTGCGTTCTACCGGAATATCGCAAAATTAATTTCTGCGATGAATCCCCCCATGTTGGCACAATCTTTCATACCGACTGTTGAAAACAGGCTGCTGAGCATTCAAAGAGGCGTTGATAGCGAGCTGACAGGCCTGGTTTTACCAAGAGTGGGGTTATCTCTCAGGGATGTCTTAATCCTGTCTAATAGACTGAACCTTTGGCAGAAAATTGGTCTCTTCCAACAGATTACGTCTGCTATACAGTGGGCTCATAAAGAGAATATTGTTTTCAGTCATAGCGAAAGGTCTGAGGAAAAAACAGCTCTGAAGCTGGCCAATATTCGTATTGATGATGAGGGGAATCCTGTTTGTACATCCTTCCAGCATGCGCAATGGAACAGAAGTCAACGTCCTTCTCATCAGAATGAGTGGCATGAAGAGAAGGAACTTGACAGCATGTTCCTTGGCAAGTTGATGATTGAATGCCTTTTAGGGAGGGAATTTCAATCTTTTCAAGATGCGCTGACAGCAGCAAAGCCCCATCAAGGGGAGGATAGTGAAGAGAAGTTGTTTAGCGTATGGCTGAGAGATAGGTTGTTAGCGCTTGGCGTTACGCTGATAGAGGGAGGGGACAGAATTGACATCATGCTTCATCGGCTGTCGAATTTAAGTGTTGAGAAATACCACAACCAGCGTAGTAATGTACTCACCCTGCCAGAACATAAGATGCTCCAGAATCCAAAAGCAGTTTTAAAAAGGGCTGCGAGTTGTACTTTATGTGACTCACTTTATTCATCTGAAGATCGTGACAAAAATGCGATGCGTCCATTGTTTCCGAATGGTATGAATGCATACCAGTTTTCTTATTGCCGGGCGTGTTTATCGGACCTTAGAGGTAGAAGTCAAGATCCCGGCGATCAAGTATTACGAGATGATATTTCTGGTTTTGAGGCGTTGGGGGGCACATTGAGGAAGCAAGATGCAGCAAACTCAGGAGCTGTTGGAACAGGAGCAACAGCAACAGCCCAAGAGGTGGTGATTGATTTTAATTGTGGTGGAGATGAACTCTCGATAGACATGGGCGGCCTGCGAATATCCCGCGAGAGAGATCCTGCACCTCAAGGCTTATGGAACCGCGTGACGAGATTTTTTAGATATAAGTAATGCCCCCATCAGATGTCAGGAGGTGATTCAAGGGTGGGGCCTGTGGCAACAAGGCTTTGGGTCAGGTCGACAGTTTTTGTATTTAACTGCCAGCCACCGAGGCAGTTTATGATTTTATACTCAATGGTTGAGCGGTCTAAATGGGCAGCGATAGCGATAGGTTCAACCTTGTTACCGGAGCGTGTAAACAGCAAGGTTGCCTTGTTTCTCTCTCCTTTGTCCTTGAATCCTGCGGACATATGGTAAATCTGCCTGATATTTCCATTCTTGTCTCTGGCTTCCCAGCCATCGCCGGCTGTACTGACAAGCGCTATGGAATCCCAGTAAACACAGTCGTTAATTCGTTCAAAGCATTTCTTAAGATGTTGCTTTCTTTCAGCTTCAGTCGTAGTGGCGAGAATTCTATTTTCCATATCTTTGTCTTGCTCTATAAAAGGTCTTGGCTGAGAAGGCTGAAGTGGTGTTGGTGTTGCCAGTTCTGTCTCGTCCACTTTTATATCTTTTTTGGAACGTTTCTTTTTTACAGGTTTAGGTTCAGTTGGTTCCTGGGGAGGGCTTAAAGTACCGGGAGGCTGGGATTGAAGTAAAGGCTGTTGGGTGCGTTTTTGCTCTTGTTTCTCCTTCTGACGCTGTTCAATTTTTCTAGCTTTTGCCATTTTGGCTTTAATATGGTTTATCACTGCATCCTTTAGTGTTGTTTTCACAAGTGGGTGTGTTTTGATCATAGTAGCCAGTTTGGCTTGTTGATCAAAGAGATCTGGGTCCTCAATCTGTTCGGCCAGGTGTCTAATAACTGCTGGCGAAGTACTTGATAAATTTCCGAACAGAGCTGTAAATGCGCGGTTAAATTCAACATCATTTTCTTTGAGGTGTAGATAAGCCTCCATGAATGCAGCTGCTACTTTCTCTTTGGTCCTTATCGATTCAAGCCGTAAGGACACCTGCGAGATTAAGTTATCGAAAATGGGGCTCTCTTCACCTTTTTGATTGTTATTTTGCGACATCATTATCAGGTCATAATCAAGTTGGAGTTGTATTGCTTCCAGTTGCTGATCCTCATCAGCTTGACGAAGATATGTGTATTTCTGGTATATGTTTCCCAGGTAATCCGCTATCAGGGCTTGTAGATGGCTGACCTTCATACGCTTGAGCGCATTAGCTACTTTGTCTTGTTGATATAAGCGATCCTGAAAAATCTTAATCAGAGAGGGCAGCTTCTGGTGGTAAATCTTCTGGTGATCTTCATCACCAGAAGCCAGGTGGACAAAGTGGCTCAGGCAATGCCGGGTGTAATGGTAAGTTAGACAGCTGCATAAAATACTGACAGCGTATTTGGCTACCTTGGTAACAGGCTGTTCGTACCCGTCTGGCAGGTATATTGATAGAGAGTGGATGAGAGGGTTGATGAAGCGGCAGCCAAAATAACCCACCCATCCTGCGACGACTCCAGCCGAGACAGAGATAACTTCCACGCTTCGCTCACTTACGGCCAGCAGTTTCAGTGAACTCACGCATGCTTTGCAGCACCTGCGCAGGAAAAAACGATGTTGAGCTGTGACAGTTTCGGCCAGTCGCGATTGTTGTCGCTGCTTTTTGAATGCCTTTTTCTCTTTTTTGCTTCTTGGCTCGGGCCTGCTGTAGTTGGGGCCTGGGCCGAAAACTGTAGGCATATAGACAACCCTCTCCAAATCCTGACGTATTAGACATCAGAATATGGTCAGGGTGCTGTTATTTTTGCTGACAAAGCTGTTGGCAAAGTTGTTGAAGCTTTTAATCACAGCTATAACTTCAGCCCTTCACAATTATCGCTGCTCTTGCAAACGAGTGCTGACAATGACCGTTATGCAAGATTCTTTAAGAGTTTTTAAGCGTTATTATGACGCTGCGTTTATCGGACTGTCGTTATGAAATCGCTGTACATTTTGTGTCCTCAGTGGTGTGTAAAAACACTCGGTATACTGGCCACCCTTATGATGTGTGCACAACCTGCCTACTCTGGCTATACGGTGTTGATTGCAAAGGGCGGGTCTCAGGTTGTAGTCAGTCTGCCAGACAACCATTTTTTTACTGATGAAATTCTGGGCATGATAAAAGCTAAAGGGCTTGTATTATCAAGGGAAAAGCCAGATGGCACAGAGTCTGCCCCAGACGGTTATCAGCAGTTTAGCGCAGTGCATAGTCTGGTAAAAAAGCTGAGCCTCCCTTATGCAGTGGATGAAAAGTTCACCGACCTTCAGAGAAAAGCAGAAGAAGATGGACGTTACTATTACAGGCCTCCATCGTTGTTGCCAAACGGCCACTTTACTATTTCTGTTCCAGAATTAAAGGCAGGTCAAATCTGGCAGGATCTTAAGATCGCTAATGAGCAGTCGCTGCCAGGTCAGCTTCAGTGGCTGTTTGTTATGCCCGAAACGCAAAGTGATAATAAAATGGAGGTACCTGAATCCCCTTCCTGTACCATCTTCGACTTGCAGTCTGAAGCGAACGCAGTGCATGTGAATATTCTACAAGACGATGATATTGCAAAGATCAAGGAGCAGGGAAGCGAGAGCTCAGAAGGTGGCGAATCACCGGCAGAAAGCATAGTGCCGAATAACCTATATCTATTAAGAGATTTTTATCACAGCCTTCGTGACTTTCGTGATCATGACAGGGGGGCGGAGTCAGGGCCTCTTAACCTGGGTGCCGATGATGTAGCAGCGCGACAGCAGAGGATTGCTGAATATGCCAAGGCATCTCTAGAGTTAGGTTCATATTACCATTTACGTTGGTGGTTTCATTCTGGCCTGGGTTGGAACGTTATCGAACAATATTTTTACGGAGACCTTCAAAAGAGTAAAGGTGAACGAGAAAAAGGATTGGATGTGTTGCTAAATTTGCTGGCTGATCTGCCAAAGCCACTTGTCAAAGGTGCGTTGATTAAGGCAGGTGCTTTAGGTGCGGCACGAACAATACCTGGCCCCTGGGTCGGGGAAAATCTGTTGAAAATATACGTTGATCGGCAAGTAGCTACCAGGCTGGGTGCTGTTCCAGATTATTTTCTCAGTCGGGATGATTTTAAGGCTTTGATAGATTTAGGTCCCAGTACTCGTGATTATGGTAGTATAAGAGCACTCTTCTACTTAGGGAATCCAGATGTCAACTCATTGGTCCCTAGTGATTTTGCGAGCAGTATGGGTCACGGCAGCTGGCTCATGGCAATCAGTGAATATTTGATACCTAAAGGAAGGTTCACCCGGAAATTGCTTCATGATCTTTATGGTCACAGGCACCCGCCAGCTATCCCAAGACAGGAAGATCTGAACAAAAATGTCAAAGAGTTATCAGATTGGTGGGAGCTTGACAGCAAAGGTGGGGCCAGAAGACAGGTCATGCTCCCCCGGGATTTCCCTTACGATAAGATGTATTTTCATGAAATAACAGATGCTCGTAGTGGGAATACCAGTGTGGATACTTTTTCCGTTTACAAAGAGGCACATCTGTCTCCGCTTCGGGAAACGGTCACTTTAAAACTTTGGCACCAAGAGATCACCCAGAGTCAGCGACAAGAGGAGCTTGCCTTCTATCGGAGTATTGATAAAGCTATTTTTGCGAGAGGCCGTGGGTGGGTTGCGCAAGCGTTCATACCTGCTGTCGAACATATACTGTTGGACATCGGCGGCGACAGGGATTATGAACTGACAGGCCTGATTTTGCCAGCTGTTGGTTTATCTCTCAAGGAAGCCATGATTCTTAATGATGAAAAGAGCCTATTGCAAATAATTGAAATCTTTAAACAGATCGCAAGCGACATCACCTGGGCCCATAAAAGGAATATTGTTTTCAGCACGTATAAAGCTTTCAATGTGGAAACCGCTCTGAAACCTGCCAATATCCGCATTAATGGGCGGGGAAAAGCGGTATGCACATCCTTCATCCATGCTCAATCGGGCAACAGTTTGTTACACACCCAGGGAAAAAACTGGGATGAAGAAAAACAAGCTGACGGTCTCTCCTTTGGAAGGTTGATGATTGAGTGTCTTCTGCGACAGGAGCAGGAAGATTATCAGGCTGCGCTGCGTGCAGCTGAAGAACAGCAGAAGCAAGATCTGCTGGGCTCATTTCAATCGTGGTTGAAGAACAGGTTGTTATCTCATGCGATTGAGCTGATGAAGGGAGATACCAGCATTGCCTCTATTAAATCGCAGATAAATGAATTAAGTAATCTGATTGTTAAACCTGACGGTGGTGCTCAATCAGTGCCTTCCTCTGCAGCGGCTCAAAATCCAATGCCAGTCGATAGGGAATACGCCACGTGTAATACGTGTAAAAAACTGTTCTCATCTCATATCCCAGACAAAAATGCGACGTACTTTGTACCCCTGTCGGCTCTGGGGCCAGTGGGGCCAGGAGCCCGCTGTCGGGGGTGTGTAGAGAAGCAATCAGGTGCCACCCTCGGTGACATGTTTCGAGATGATGTTTCCCTGCGTGAGACTTTGGGTGATGGCTGCAGGCAGTATGATCAATCACAGGCGCTTGTTCACCGCGTAACTAGATTCTTTAGAAGCTTCCAATTAGGAAAATAACAGGCGGCTCGCCGTGTGCTGGAGAAATGAATGAAAGGACTGATTCAAAGAGTCAGCCAGGCAAGTATTGTTGTCAATGAAGAAACCGTTGGCGAGATTGGAAACGGTATTCTGCTTCTTCTGGGAGTAGAGAAAGACGATAACCCGGAAAAGGCAGGCAGACTTCTGGACAAGGTTCTGCGTTACCGGATTTTTCCCGATGAAAACGACAGGATGAACCGCAGTCTGACTGATACTGGCGGTGGTTTGCTGATTGTCTCCCAGTTCACACTTGTTGCTGATACCCGCAAGGGCCTGCGCCCCAGCTTCAGCTCGGGGGCCTCACCGGAGCAGGGGAACGCGCTGTATGACAAGTTCGTTGAGGAGGCCCGGCAAAGGCACCGGCCGGTGGCCTGTGGTCGCTTTGGTGCTGATATGAAAGTCAGTCTCCTCAACGATGGCCCTGTCACGTTTCTTCTGGAGACTTAGACCCGTATTCTCGTTACCCATCCCAATACTCCTTCTAACAGCAATGTTATGTTGTCTGCCGCTTTAAATCCTTATTCTTGCCGGAATGACAAGGGGGGATTTTTATGCAGGTTGCAGCGAGTAAAGGGCCTGGTTCAACAGGTCAGATTTCTGGTTTAGCTCCGAATCAGATATGTGATCCGAAAAACTGGGGGAAATTCAGGGAGCGGGGCGCTGTTGCCTGGATTCGGGATGATCTTCGGATTCAGGTGAATGTCTATAACAAACAGAACCTGCCGGGTCAGATTGTTCAGAAGCCTGTAGTAGGCAGGCTCTGTCAGCAGCTTTCCCAGACTTACAGTCAATTTCTGCGCAACTGCCACTGGCTTTCTGAAACATGGCCGAGTGGCCATGGCCCCATTGTCACTGTTGCAAGTGTGGAGGATTTTGATCAATTCCTGATTCGAAATATCAACAGTATGAAAGGTGATAGCAAACGTGCCCAGGCATTTCGCAGAGGACGGCTGATTGCCATGCTGGTTGATGATAAAAAACGACTGGAACAGCTTTACCTGTATCAGGATTCACTTCAGTTGGCAGATTTCGTTTATATCGCCCGTCACTCCCAACCGGAAACAGCAGAGAATATCCTGTTGACTCATCAGAATAAACTGCAGGAGAGTGATTTTCTCGCCATTGCGGATTCTCACCCGGAGCTGGTGTTTGACACCATGAAAAGTAAAGATGGTTTTCGGAGTCAGGACCCCATGTCCCTTTTGATTCCCTTGTGCTGGAAATCCATCAGAAATGCAAAAGAGGTTTTAAACAATCGAGAAAATTTTCATCCAGCTATTCATCTTGCCCATATGGCGGCTATTGCCAGTTATCACCCGGAGCTGGTAGAGGCCTTATATGAGGATATTCGCAATAAAATCATTAGCACCAAAGAGTGCCAGGAAGATGATCTGCTGGCCATGATGGTGCTGGTGAAAAACAAGGGCTGTGCGAATCGTGTGCTTTATAATGATGTTGAGCTGGCCAATACATTATTTAAGACCAGAAATGGCGATCAAATGGCGGGCATTCTGCTGGAAATATACTCCTGGCATCCTGACTTTCTGCTGTATACCTATGGAAATTTCGAATGGCTTTGCCATGAGGAAACAAAGCAGATTTGTGCCACAAAGCTTATCAAACGTCAGTATCCGGCTATATGCAATACCATACAGACAATTTTGCAGGGATTCACACCCCAGCACCTGGCTGAGCTTGCCTGCCGGTTTCCTCGTTATGTCAGTGCCTTGATAAAACCAGAGAATAACGGTTTGATAAACAACAAACCAGAGCTGGCAGACCTTTGCAATCAATACGCAGAATTTTCAAACTATTATTTTCAATGCCTTTATCCGGAAGAACAGCAGCCAGAGCAGCCAGAGCAGCAAACAGATCAAAAGAGCCGCCTGGAATATGATCTGGTAAGCCCCTGGGCAAAAAGACATTTAAGGGAAAGAACAGGCCAGTTTCTGGTTCATCAGCAGCAACCTGCATGGGAGGATGCCAGGGCCATGCAAATGACATTGCCTGACTCTCAGGACAATATGACTCCTGAACAGCTTCGGATACTCAAGACCTATCCTGCCATCCTGATGCAATATATGGATCGAAGAGACCAGGAAGACAACGTTCTTTCCGATGATTTGCTGCAGGCATCTTTCCAGCGAAGCGCGGCAGGATGCAAAAAAGTTATGGGGCTCAAGCAATACAGCGATGAAACAAAACTGAAAGTCGCGGGTTTATTTGTCGAAACCTTGAGGGAGCTTTTAGAAAAACCGGAAACATATCTCAAGGAATCATCCAACTTATTTCAAGAGCAAACATTACTGTCTCTACTGCTGTATCCCCATCAAAAATACAATGCTGTAAAGCAATTCAGATTGGGAAAACTGGATCAATTCTCTAATGAAAGCCTGTTCAAACTGGCTGTTGCCCAGCCATTATTTGCTGAAGCCTTGGGTGAGAAACCAGATGTCTTTGCCCGGTTTACTCCTGAGCAGCGGCAGGAACTGCAGGAGAAATATCCATTTTTTTCTGATAAGAAGCATGACCAGCAGTCAGAACGTGTTGATAATCCCCAGGAGACTAATGAAGTTTATTTGACCCCTTGTGTCTCTCCGGATGACTCTGGCTCACTGGAGAATCAGAGTGATTTTCTTAAGAAGTATTACGACCTGGTCAAAACGCCCTTCAGGCACGATTGGCCCGATTATATTCCATGGAACCAGGGTGATGTTCTCGGCTGGCGTGCCCGCCTGGGGGGAATCTGCTCTGGGTGGGCAATATATATCAGTCACTGCCGATTCAAGCATTTGGATAAACATCCCATGAGACTGCGCAAGGAATTGGCCGAAAAACTTCAGGGAGCCGGGCAGCAGGAGAATACAAATCGGCTGGAAAAGCTGGATTTCTTACAGAGGAACTGTGAAATATTTCTGGGCGAAAAATCTGAAGTTTCCCGCATAGAAAATGGGTTACCTGAACTGTGCATAGATAAGTTTGAAGCGTTCATTTCCACGTGTGGCCTGGCCCTTCTTGGTCATGGTGGCCATTTCATCGCTGTCCATCGGGAGTGGTCTCATGATGAATCAAAGGCGTTTTATTACGTTGATGATGCGAATAAAGGCTCGTGGGTAATATCCCCAGGCTCTTATCAGAAGCTGGAGCTGGCTTCTCTGATTAATGAAAGGCTTATGCAGCATGGCGGCTATGAGCCGATTATTGCCCGGCCGATTTTACAACCGAATTCCCATGTGAAAGTGAATCCAACCAAATATCGTGATGTACAGCCGGTTTAAGCTGAATTCGAGTAATACAACAGGCTCATGTTATTAAATCCTTTAAAATCAAATGGTTAAGTGTTCAGGGTGAAAGTGCTTCCGAAACAGGTGGAACTTTTCTGCACAATATATCTCCATATAGTCATACATGGATGTTATGGAGAGCATATAGATGATTATGTCAGCACTTTCAGGCTCATCGCAGGGCAGCAACCTCCCTTTTGACCCCGTCGTTGTAAAAAAACTTTTTGTAGGAACTGTTGTTACAATAGCCGCAGTAGTGGTTGTCAGGTTGGCGTCTGGTGTTATCAGCAATTGCTACCAGGCTGCTAAAAACCTGGGAAAAAGAATCTTTGATCGCAGTACCAGCAAGGTTGAGAAACTTGAGAGACAGCTTGAGGTAATGAAGTCTGAACATGAAAAGGCCATTAAGAAAATGGAGGGTGAACATCAAGAACTCCTTGAGCAAATTATCGCCACTTCTGGAAAAAAAGATGAAAGCATCTGCAAAGCGCAACAAGAAATCCATACGTTAAAAGCTCGTGTTGAACAGGATAGTAAACGACATCAGGATACAAGAGATGAACTGGACAATATCAAGTGTGTCCTTATTGATGCAATGAAGGCGCATAATATTGATTCTGAAGAAGGCAAAAGTAATGAAAAAGCCATAGTTGAAGCCTTGGATGTTTTAACGGCACAAGTGAATGCGTATTCAAGAGAGGTTGAAAGACAGAAAGGACTTGTAGAGAAGGAACAGGAAAAATCAAAACAAGCCACTGCTGAATATAATGAACAATTGGTTTGTTGCCAGAAAATGGGAGAGAAATTACAACATCAAATTGAAAGAAATGAAGGTTTGTTCAAAGCAAATAGAGAATTGATGAGAAAACTTAGGGAGGCGAATGCCGAACTTTGTAAAGCCCAAGATACAATACAACAATTACAACAAGAGAGTAATGCTAAAGACACATTTAATGAACAGTTGAAAAGAAGTAACATGGAGTTTCAAGAGCGCGTGTCTAAAGTAAGAAAAGACAATAATTATTTATCTGAGAAATTAGATAAAGCTGGCGAGGAATTGAAAGTTGCAACAGATAATGCTGCAGGCTTAGGTAAAATCAATTTAATGTTGAGAAATCAGGTTGAAAAATTGAACAAAGAGGTTCAAGAAGTCACTGTTGGCGCCCAGAATCTTGCTCAGCAAGTGCAAGAAAAGGATGCAGCGCTTACAGTTGCGGAAAATAAATTCCGACGGCTGGATCAAGCAGACGTGGATTGCTCATCTCTCACTATTGAAGGGCTGGCAATAATTAAAAGGGTTAAGGAGAAATGTAAAGCAGATCTTGATTTTTATGATGAGTGTAAACGGAAAACGTTAGAATCTAAAGCTACTCAGAAAGATGACACACGTCCAGACGCGTATGCTGGTAGAGATAGTAGAGGGCGTCATAAGCATGACAGCGGTGAAATTCCTGAGAACGTACTCATGAAGGGGCTTAGTACCGAAATCAAATACTTTGCAGACGCAGCCAGGAAAGCCTCCCAAGGCCCTTCAACGGAAGAAGTTATCTTCAATGAAGACGATGAAAATGATGATCGCCCATACGACCCTAACCTGGTCTGCACAAAGTGTGGCAAGCAGTACCGTATCGGCGAGATTCAGAAATTAAGACGACATCTGAATGAATTCTGTACGGGAATTCGGTAACGGCAGAATCATCTTATCAAACAGCCATGAGCGTTGCGGGTAAATTGTGGAAGAGGGGGGGTTAGGCAGCCCCCTCTTTCTTTATAAGATTCCTGGACAGGGCTTTGACTGACTCGGAATAAACCCCCTTCAATTGCCCGGCCTTCAGGCCAGCCAGCTTGCGGTTTCCGGCCTGGATTTCAATATCCGAAGCCAGCTTGTGCAACCGGGGCAGAGCCATGCTTGCGGCAGCACCTTTTAGCTCGTGAGCCCTGTTCTGAAGTGTGTCAAAATCCGTTGTCTCTGGCGAATCTGCAGGATTCTTGAGAACGCTGACAATAGACAAAACCGTCTTTTGTGAGGTGTCTATAAACAGCTGGATCATCCTGTCTACGGCATCGTTTCCGAGAATCTCCCTGTCGCTTTCCAGTTGCGCCAGATTAATAAGGCTTTCATCAGGTTCCGCAGCGCAGGATAGGCTGGCATGGCTCCCGGAAGCCATAACGTCTGAAATTTTATGGGACAGCTCGTTCAGGCGTAACGGTTTGCCCAGACAGGCGCTCATTCCGCTGGCCAGAAAACGCTCCTGGTCTTCCCGGAAGGCATGGGCGGAAATGGCGATGACGGGCAGGTCGTCAGAGGTTATCTGGCGCAGTTCTCTGGTCAGGCTGACACCGTCACCGTCCGGCAGGTTAATATCCATAAGCACCAGATCGAAGGATTGTTCCTGCACGGCCTTTCTGGCGTCTTCACAGGATGGTGCGGATGTCACCGACTGCCCAAGGTGGGACAGATACCCTTCGGCCACGGTCCGGTTGAGAGGGTTATCTTCAACCAGCAGGATATTGTATTTTCTGATCGGACAGGTGGCCGCGATTTCAGGTTGCACCTCTTCACCTTCAGGCATGGTCAGGGTGAACTGAAACATACTGCCTTTTCCAACTGTGCTGCTGACTTCCAGCTCACCACCCATAACATCAACCAGCTTCTGGCTGATGGTCAGGCCCAGCCCTGTTCCCGGCTGCCTGAGGTTCGGACTGGCCTGGGAAAAGGCTTCAAATATCTGCTGGATCTTGTCTTCCGCAATACCGGAGCCGGTATCCAGAACCTGGAAACAGTATTCGTCAGCGTCGACGCTTCTGCTCATTAAAACGGTAATGCCGCCACATTTGGTAAATTTAATGGCATTGCCAATCAGGTTAAGCAAAATCTGTCGTATTTTGACCGCATCACCGCAGAGCCACTCCGGGATGCTGTTGTCTATCAATAAATCAAGGGAAAGCTTATTGTTTTGAGCACGGCCCGACATTAACTGGATCAGCTCGTTCAGCAGAGTACGGGGAGAAAAACTGATGGGCCTGTGTTCCAGAACACCCGCTTCGATTTTTGAGTAATCAAGTATGTCATTCAGGATATCCAGCAGAATCTCGCCGGAGTAACCGATGGCATTAACATACTCTTTCTGGTGCTTATCAAGCGTTGTCTGTTTCAGAAGTGTGAGCATACCCAGTACACCATTCATAGGCGTTCGGATTTCATGGCTCATATGGGCCAGGAAACGGGTTTTGGCCTGGCTGGCCTGCTCGGCTTCGGCTCGTGCCTGCCGGTGCATGGCTGCTTTCTTGATTAACTCTTCATTGGCTATGTGTAACTGCTCGGTTTTCTCCTGAACCATGTGTGCCAGGTTGTCTCTGTGGTTCTTAAGCTCCTGCTGGCTGGCAATCTGCTCCTGTTCAAGTCGGGATTTGGCAATAGCGTTCTGGCGGAAAACCTCAATAGCGGATGCCATCTTGGCCAGTTCATCTTCACTGGAGTCTTCCGGTTGTGCTGTTAAATCACCGAGGGCAAGGTGCTCCATAACTTCAGTGTGGCGGGCAAGGCGGCTTATCAGATGACGATAGACAACCAGCCAGAGTATCAACACCATCACAACAAGAGTGATGGCAGTCATAATCATGACCAGTGACCGACCGTAGTTAAGGCTGGTACGCAGCTGTTCTCCTGCTTCGACTGCAAGTCCTTCAGACTCTTTGACAATGTTGTCAGCATATTGATTCAGGTGAGCCAGAAGAAAGACGTTACCTTCATTCAACTGGGCAATTTCATTATTAACATCAAACAGCCGGGATGTTGCTTCAAATGCCGTATTTGCTTTTTCCAGCATACTGAGTTCGGTAACAAGTTTCTGTCGTCTGTCTGGATCTTCAACACTGTCAGCAAGATAGCGGATACCATCCAGCATGGTGTTGTACTGCTGCCGCAGCTTTATCAGTTCCGTTCTGGTTTCAACTTTTTCCAGGTGAGTCAGGAGGCTGTGAATGCGATAAGCACGAAGCTCCAGATTGCTGACCCGCTGCAGTTGATCAATATCGGTATCAACTAGCTGATCCAGTACAGAATAAAGTTGCCGGGAGTCGTTATCAGGAGCCAGGTCATAAAGTCTGGCAATATTGGCCATAACGATGGTGTTGGCGTTAGCAACCTGAGAGCGGGACAGGCGGGTGAATTCCGTGATGGCTTTCAATAAAGCTTCCCGCTGAAGAGATAGGCTCTGCTGGAGCTCAATTCTTTCACCAACCTGTCTTCCAAGAATGGCAAGGTTGGCAATAATTTTCAGGGTAATAGCCCGCAGACCATCCAGCTCTTTCATACTGACAGGGCGCTGGCTGAAGCGTGAAAGCATATCAGCAAGAACCTGTCCGGAAACTGTTAGTTCCTGGCCTTTTTTCAGACGTTCGAGTTCAGTTCTGGCGTTTGAAAGATCCTGGGCAGAAAAAATTATATCTGATGATATTTCCGAGAGCTGCCGGGCTGTAACCAGATCGGGAAGGGTTCGACTGGTCACCTGTTCTTCCCTGGAAGCGAGCTGGGAAAATCCATTCCATGCCACCAGACCCATCGTGACTGCAAGTCCGGCCATAACACCAAACGACAACAGTAGCTTTCCCCCGAGACCAATGGAAGGGCATGGAAAACCGGTTGGAAACAGCCTGGATCGTAGTGACACGAGGTTTCATCTATTGCAACAGCTTTAAGAGCCGCTACTATGGCGACTCCTGTCACCATAGTCCATAAGGAGTTATGGAGAGTGATTCATACACTGGCCAGACCTTTTCTATCGCTCCTTTTTGCAGTGCCTTTTATCGCGCCTGTTGTTATGTCTTCTTCTGTTGCCAATGCTGCCTGGATGGTTGAAGAGGCAGTGACTCCGTTTGATTTTTCGGTACAGAAAGAAGCGCAGATCACCCCTGTGAAACAGGTTTCCAGGTCATGGAGACTCTGTGCTCTCTATCCCCATTTGAAAGATTCTTACTGGTTGAGTGTCAATTATGGAATGGTTGACCAGGCCAGAAAGCTGGGTATTGATCTTAAGGTTCTGGCGGCTGATGGCTATGTAGATGCAAGTCGACAGGAAGCCCAGCTTGATGTCTGTCAGGCCTGGAAAGCTGATGCCATCCTGCTCGGAGGCGTTGGTTATAACCTGCTGGAACAGAAAGTTGCGCTGCTTTCACAAGATATACCCGTTTTTGGTCTGGTGAATAATATCTCTCCGAAAGGAGTCACAGGCAAGGTTGGCGTTGACTGGTACCAAATGGGGTTTCGTGTTGGGCGGGTGCTTGCAAAACGGCACCCGAAAGAGAGTCAGAGAGTAACTGCTGCGTGGTTCTCATCACCCACCGGGCGTGGGGGGAGTGATGTTAGTCTGAGGGGGCTGCGGGATGCTTTGCACAATAGCTCTGTTGTCGTGGTTAAAGAATCCTATGGTGATAATGACCACGCAGTTAAGCGGGATCTTATTCAAAAAGTGCTTGAGCAATACCCTGACGTTAACTATCTGATAGGCGGGGCGGTGATGACCGAGGTGGCCATTGGAGAGTTGAAACGCAGGAGGCTGACTGACAAGGTCAAGCTGGTCTCAACCTATCTTAGTCATGGTGTTTATCGTGGCCTGCTTCGCAATAAAATTGATCTGGCCAATGATGATCATATGGTGCTGCAGGGGCGCCTGTCTGTTGATCAGGCGGTGAAATACCTTGAGGGTAAAGCATGGGTTCAAGATCTGGGGCCGGGTATTGTGGAACTCTGTCCGGCACTTATCAACCAGGGGCTGGATATGACCCAGAGTCTTTCACCTGCTAACTGGCGACCAGTGTATGAAGTTGTTCAGAAAACCTCCTCGGTAAATAAGTAGCCTTCGCCGTGTACGGTTTTCAGCAGCGTTGGTTGCCCGGGATGTTCTTCCAGTTTATGGCGCAGGCGGCGAACGAGTGTATCAATGGTCCTGTCTCCGCGGGTTTCACGACGATGGCTGATTGAATTCAGCAATCGTTCCCTGCTCAGAACAGTTCCTGCATTCATGGTAAACGCCAGCAACAGTTCATACTCTCCACCAGTGAGAGTGACTTGTTGCCCATCCCTGCTGAGTTCGCGACGGCGGGTATCCAGCTGCCATTCGTCAAACTGCAGGATGTAATCTTCTTTTTCCTCCTGAACGTCTTCAACTGGCTGCTGTGCAAGTGAGATACGCCATAGAAGGTTTTTGACACGAACCAGCAGTTCCCGCAGCTCAAATGGTTTCACCACATAGTCATCAGCCCCCATCTCCAGGCCGACGACGCGATCGACCATATCGGTTCGGCCAGTCACAAGAATAATGCCAACGTGGGACTGGCTCCGAAGCTGTCGGGTCAGGGATATTCCATCTTCACCTGGCAGGTTGATATCCAGCATGACCAAATCAATATTCTCCTGCTGGAAGATTGTCATCATCTGCTCGCCATCCTCGGCTTCACTGACTTGGTAGCCTTCCTTGCGAAAGTAACCAGATAATCTGGCTCTGGTGACAGGCTCATCTTCAACAACAAGAACGTGATAACTCATTAAACAGGTTTTGACTCTGGTTCTTCATAATGAAAGTTGCGTAATCGCGCAGTATTGTAAAGGGTTGTGGCGCGATTCGTTCGGTATATCGAGGTGAATATTAGGCAAAGATCTTTTCTATTCACATCTATTCACATTTTGTCTTGAGTTGTTCACTCGTGCAAGCAGATATGTTCACAACATCTCCATAGAGTTGCAGCATCTAAAAATTATTGCTGTTTGTGATGTCTATGAAGAATGCTTGGCGTTTTCTAACCAGTCCGACAGGGAGGTACTCGGTACTGGCTCTGGTGGTCGTGGGAATTATTATTGGAGTGGCTCTGGTTTTTACCGGGCATAAAACTATGGAACTGACCGGTACAACTGAGTTCTGTACCAGTTGTCATACCATGAAGCAGCCACTGGAAGAGTACAAACAATCTATTCATTTCACCAATGCCAGTGGCGTTCGCGCTGAGTGTGTTGACTGCCATATGCCTCAGGATTTTGCTGGCCAGATGGAACGCAAACTGCAGGCTGCCAACGATGTTTATGAACAGTATATCGGGAAATCCATTGATACCCCGGAACTGTATGAAGAGCAGCGTCTTCATATGGCGCAGACCGTCTGGGCACGTATGGAAGAGAATGATTCTTCTGGCTGCCGCAGCTGTCACAGCTACGAAGCGATGGACCACAGTAAACAGCCTGTTCAGGCTGCCAAGCAGATGCTGGAAGCTGCCAAGTCTGACCAGACTTGTATCTCTTGTCACAAAGGTGTTGCGCACAAAATGCCTGACATGAGTGGTGGTTATCGCAAATCCTTCAAGAAACTGGAAAAGCTTGCTGCCAAACCGGCAGACGCAGAAATTCTTTATGCTTTGACTGAAATGCCACTGTTTAAAACAGAAAGTGCCAAGAAAGAAGCAGGCAAACTTCTTCCTGCCACTGAAGTCAAAGTGCTGGAAAGCAAAGGCGATATGCTGAAAGTCGAAGTGCAGGGTTGGAAAGAAAAATCTGGCCGTGGACGTGTACTGACTCAGGAAGCCGGTAAGCGTATTTTTGCTGCGACTCTGAAAGGCTCTTTTTCCCGCAAAGTTGAAGTTCTTGAAACGACACAGATCGGCGATAAAAACAAAGAGTGGCAGAAGGTGTCCAGCAAGGCCTGGATTCGTAACGAGAACCTCCTTCCCGAGTTGAAGCCCATCTGGGATTACACCGATGAGCTCTATAAGGCCTCTTGCTCTGAATGTCATGGTGCGCCTGATATCAACCACTTCAGTTCTACTGAATGGATTGCCCAGCTCAAAGGCATGATGGGATTTGTTGATCTTGATAAGCGTGAAGAACGCACACTGTTGAAGTATCTGCAAACCCATGCCTCTGATTCGGCAAATGGCAGTCAGAATCACTGATGCCCAGATGATCCGGCTTGCCTCCGAGAAATAAAGCCGGATCAGTCTTAAACAGCAACACACAATCCAATGTTGTATTCCCCAATGGGAATAATGGAGTCAAACTGTGAGTGAAAAGACCGTATCCCTGAGCCGTCGCCGTTTCCTGGGCGGCATGTTGACTAGCGCCGCTGCAGGTATGATCGGCCCCAGCCTGATCACCGGCAAGGCTTTTGCCGCTGAGACTAAGGCTGCTGACCTGACTGGCGTCACCCATTGGGGGGCATTCCGTGCCCGCGTTGTCGATGGTAAGCTGACTGAAGTCAAGCCGTTTGAAAAAGACATCTTCCCCAGCGATATGCTTATGGGTATCCGTGATGATCTGTACTCTCCTGCCCGTGTCCGCTACCCAATGGTTCGCCTGGACTGGCTGAAGAAGCGTCACAACAGCGATACTACTCAGCGCGGTGACAACCGCTTCGTCCGTGTAAGCTGGGATCAGGCTCTGGACTTCTTCTACGAAGAACTGGAACGCGTTCAGAAAACTTACGGTCCTGCTGGCCTGTACGCTGGTCACACCGGCTGGAAAGCCAACGGTGTTTACCACAACTGTATTGCTGCCATGCAGCGTGCTGTTGGCCTGCACGGTACCTTCGTCAAGAAAGTAGGCGACTACTCCACTGGTGCTGCCCAGGTTATCCTGCCTCGCGTTGTTGGCTCCACCGAAGTGTATGCACAGCAGACTTCCTGGCCGCTGGTAATGAAGAATGCCAAGAACATCGTGTTCTGGGGTTCTGATCCTATCAAGAACCTGCAGGCTGGCTGGAGCACTCCTGCTCATGACGTATATGGCTACTACAAACAGCTGAAAGATATGGTTGGTGCTGGAAAGATCCGCGCGATCAGCATTGACCCAGTTGTTTCTGATACTCAGGCTTACCTGGGCTGTGAGCAGATCTCTGTTAACCCACAGACTGACGTACCTATGATGCTGGGTATGGCTCACACCATGTACACTGAAGAACTGTACGACGAAGACTTTGTATATGATTACTGTGAAGGCTTCGACAAGTTTGTTCCTTATCTGACTGGTGAGTCCGACGGTCAGCCAAAGACCGCTGAATGGGCAAGCAAGATCTGTGGCGTTTCTGCCGATACCATCAAGTCTCTGGCCCGTACCTGCGCGAAAGAGCGTACACAGTTCATCGGTGGCTGGTGTGTGCAGCGTATGCACCACGGTGAGCAGTGGGCGTGGATGCTGGTTGTCCTGTCTGCCATGACTGGACAGGTTGGCCTGCCAGGTGGCGGCTTCGGTTTCGGCTGGCACTACAATGGCGCAGGTGTTCCAACCCGTAACTACGTAAAGGTTCCAGGCTTCACCGGTTCTGCACCGAATGGCAAGCCCAAGTACAATGGTGACTTCGGCAAGTTCTCCAAGACCATCCCTGTTGCCCGCTTTGTTGACTCCATGCTGGAGCCAGGCAAGACTATCGACTTCAATGGTCGTAAAGTGACTCTGCCAGCTATCAAGATGGCGATCTTCACTGGTTGTAATCCATTCCACCACCACCAGGATCGTAACCGTATGATCCAGGGCTGGCAGAAGCTGGAAACCGCTATTGCCATTGATCACCACTGGACTGCAACCTGCCGTTTCGCTGACATCGTTCTGCCTGCAACGACTTCTTACGAGCGTAATGATATCGACGGTTTCGGTAACCACTCCCGCCGCGGTATCCTGGCGAACCGCAAGATTGTTGAGCCTCTGTTCGAAGCGCGCAACGATATCGAAATCTTTGCTGACCTGTGCAAGCGCTTTGGTCAGGAGAAGACCTTCACCGAAGGTCGTAACGAAATGGAATGGCTGGAGCACCTGTACACTCAGGCTCAGAAAGGCGCCAAGGACAAGGGCATCAAGATGCCATCCTTCGCAGAATTCTGGGGTGGCGAAGGCTACTTCGAATTCGACAAGGCTTCTGAGAAACTGTGGGTTCGTCACGAAGCCTTCCGTAAAGAACCTGAACTGGAAGCGCTGGGTACTCCTTCCGGCCTGATCGAAATTTATTCCGAAGAGATTGCCAAGCTGGGCTACGAAGACTGCCCTGCACACCCAACCTGGATGGAACCTGTTGAGCGTTCCCATGGTGGTGCCGGCTCCAAGAAGTTCCCGCTGCACATGCAGTCCTGTCACCCGAAAGACCGTATCCACTCTCAGCTGAGTGGTGCCAAGGGTCTGCGTGAGAGCTATGAAGTAGCTGGTCGTGAGCCTGTCTACATGAGCCCTGCAGATGCCAAGGCCCGTGGTATCAAAAACGGTGATGTGGTTCGTGTATTCAACGACCGTGGTCAGGTACTGGCTGGTGCAGTGGTCAGCGATCGCTACAAGGATGGCGTAATCCGTATCTTTGAAGGCGCTTGGTATAACCCTGCCGAAGGCGGCAAGATCGGTACACTGTGTAAGAATGGTGATCCTAACGTGCTGACTCGCGACCTGCGCAGCTCAAAGCTGGCTCAGGCGACCACAGCTCACACTGCACTGGTTCAGGTTGAGAAGTACACTGGTCCTGCCCTGAAGGTTACCGCTTTCGACGGTCCAGAAATGGTTAAGGCCTGATAATCAGTCTCTGACATGCATGCAACCCAGAAGGTATGGCAATAGCCATACCTTCGTTTTCAAGAGCAGTTACCATGAGTGATATCACATCCCAGAATCGTGCCCAGATGTACTGGTGGCTCTCCAGTCTGGTTGCCATGGAGTTCGATGAGCAGCAGCTGGAAGCTCTGTTCAGCGACAAAATGAACCAGTTTATGGGGTCTCTGGCTCAGGAGCCTGAGCTGAAGCAGTCTGCGGAAAAACTGATGGGAGCCGTCAGCAAACTCAGGCTGCGGGAAGATCTGCAGCTGGAACTGGCCGCTGACTATGCAGGACTGTTTCTGGGAGCCGGCCGAAGCGGAGTTCAGCCTTATGCATCCGTCTATTTGAGTGAAGATGGCCTGATGATGCAGGAGCCTCACCATAACATGGTGGCTCTGCTCAAAAAGCACGGCTTTGCCCAGACTAAGGAATACAAGGAACCTGCTGATCACCTGGCGGTGATTCTGGATTTTATGGGTAATCTTGCGGTTCAGGGTGCTTCTGCAGAGGAGCAGCTGAATTGTCTGGATACTTGTCTCCTGAGCTGGCTGGATGACTGGAGCCAGGGGGTTGAGAAATGCGACAGCTTTGGTTTCTATGCTGCTGTCAGTGATTTGATTGTTGATTTTTGCAGGGCTGACCGGAAGCAACTGAACAGTTGATTGGGGTTTTCCTGTCCTCTCCCCAAGCCGACAGCCCTGCTTCCCTTCACATACTAAGCCTCCGGTTATTCAACTGGAGGTTTTTTTACAGGCGTTAAAAAGGCAGATGTACCGGCATATTCTCCAATTCTGGACGTGTTTCAGGTAACTGACGCCGACAATCTGAATTCGGTTGAGATATGGAGCCATCTTGGCATACTGACTACTACGCTTAAATCATTGCTCAAAAAATAATTCATAATGTCGATGAATTGGCTTCGGCTTTAAGAAAAATCATAATGAAAGAAGCCAGTATGCAGTGATTGTCGGGATGCTTTTGATTGACAGGGATTCAAAAACGTCAGTTTTATGATGCTTAACCAGTTACGCCACCTTTCTATTTGTTTCGGGTTGATTCTCAGCCTGTTGCTTCCGGGTATTACTCTTGCTGAGGCCAGTGATCAGCAGTCGCTATTTCTGTCTGTAGAGAAGTCATTAAAACGAGGCGACATCAAGGTATACCTCCAGAACCGGGCCGAGTTGGAAGATTATCCATTGAGTGGATATCTCGAATACCTTTATTTAAGTACCCGGTTCAATTCGATTAACCAGAAAGATATTAATCGGTTTGTCTCCTCTCATCCAGACTTGCCCCAGGCTTCTCAGCTGCAATACAAGTGGCTTAGCTGGCTGGCCCGAAAACAGCGCTGGACCCACTATCTTCAGGCCTATGCCGGGATAGATATTAGTGGCGGGCGTTATCAGTGTCTGAATGGTCGAGCCCTGCTGGCAACTGGTCATACAAAAGCGGCTTGGCAGGAAGCAAAGAGCCTGTGGCTGGTTGGTAAATCCCAGGATAAAGCCTGTGATCCGCTTTTCAGCAGCTGGAAAAAGGCAGGGCAGTTTACTCAAAGCCTGGCGGCTCAAAGGTTCTGGATGGCTGTCGCCAATGGCAAGATTTCCCTGGCCCGGTATATAGACCGCAGCATCTCCAAGCCTTTGTATAAGAACTCTACCAAACTGTTCTGGCGTATTCACAGTGGGCCATACCTTCTGGATGCAACAGCCTCACTGGATGGCAACAGGAAAACCCATCGACAGATTATGTTACACGGTATCAAGCGTCTGGTTTCGCGGGATCGTGGTAAAGCTCTCGATATCTGGCTGAAGCTAAGGAATAAATACCCATTCGAGCAAAAACAGGTAGCCAGTATTGATAAACGGCTGGCCATGAAGTTTGCAAAAAACTTCACGGAGAATGCAGAGAACCAGATTGCTCGAATCGACCCTGATTACAAGTACCCGGATATTACCAAGTGGCGTATCCGCCTCGCTCTTGCTGAACAAAGCTGGGCAGAGGTGCTGTACCGTATTCACAAACTGCCAATGCATGAACGCAAAAGTAACCGCTGGAGCTACTGGAATGCAGTCGCTCTTCTGAAACTGAACAGCAGACCTCAGCAGACACTGGAAAATAATATCCTGAGCCGGCTTAGCCAGCAGCGAAGCTTTTATGGGTTCCTGGTTGCCGATCTGAGTAACAGACCATTTCAGTTGAATCATGAAACACCAGCCCATCATGTTTCTGAGCTGGGTAAGTTAATCGCTAAACATGACGGTTTTGCCCGGATCAAAGAGTGGCTGAAGCTTAAGCGTGTCAGCAGTGCTCAGTCTGAACTGAATTTAATTAAACCCAAATTGACGGGGAAAGAGCGCAAGCTTCTTCCTTATGTGGCTCGAAGCTTTGGCTGGCATCATCAGGCCATTATGTCAGCAGCACGTGAAGCAATGTGGAATGATCTGGAGCTGCGTTTTCCTGCTCCACAAGGGCATCTTTTCCATCAGTATGCTGAAAGGCGCAAGATTGATTACCCCTGGGTTATTTCCGTAGCCCGTCAGGAGAGTGCGTTTAATCCGTCGGCGAGATCCCATGCCGGGGCGCGGGGCTTAATGCAGTTAATGCCAGCTACAGCCAAACAGGCTGCCCGAAAAAGCAGGGTTCCCTATAAGCGCACTTCCGAACTGTATAAACCTGAAACCAATATCGCTATCGGCACAGCGCATCTGGCATGGCTTTCCAACCAGTTTGAGGGGAACAAGGTGTTTGCGACAGCTGCCTACAATGCAGGTGGAACAGCAGTAAGACGCTGGCTGCGAGATCGTGGACACCTGCCGCTTGATATCTGGATAGAAACGATCCCTTACGATGAAACCCGTCGCTATGTACAGAATGTGCTGGCCTTCAGAGTTATCTACAGCCTGCGTGGAGAGACTGATGTCAGCATGTTTTCTCCAAGCGAGGCTGCGAGGTTGGCGCTCACTCCTGCTGAACAAAGGCTTATTGCTTCTTACCCTTAACCGGGTTTTTCTTCAGTTATTAAGTCTTACTCCATGCTAGGAGCCTGTCGGACTTAACGCGCACCTACTGCGAAAAAGCCGGATTTGGCCAGTTTTTAGAACCACTTTCGTCAAATAGAACCACTATTATCCTCAAGTGCTTCTAAAAACTGGCTCAAACCGGACTTTTTCTCGCTACGGTCGGTTAAGTCCGACAGGCTCCTAGACAGTTGGCCAGTAACCGATTACCTGGCACAAATATCTATTACCTATTTGAACAAGTGTACCTGAGGCCTGTTTTTCAGTGGCTGAAAAAGAGAGGTATAGGAAGGTTTAGTATCGCTGCCCTGTAACAGGACAGCGATAAATATCTGAAACAGAATTACATCTGTTCAACTGTTTCAATAGTCAGGCAGCCAAGACCCAGCTTCAGAATACGGGCAGTCAGTGCGCACAGCTGTAGACGGCTGTTTTTTACATCAGCAGCTACGTCGTCCTTGTTCACAGGGCAGAACTCGTAGAACTTCATAAAGGCACCAGCCAGTTCAAACAGGTAGGCACACAGAATGTGAGGCATACCTTCACGGGCAACGCCGTCAACCGCCTCGCTAAACTGCATCAGTTTCATGGCCAGTTCACGCTCAGGCTGTTCAGTGATCTTGATTTCACCAGACAGAGACACAGCATCAACACCAGCCTTACGGAAGATGCTCTGTACACGGGTGTAGGCGTACATCATGTAAGGAGCTGTGTTGCCTTCGAAGGACAGCATGTTGTCCCAGTCGAACACGTAATCGCTGGTACGGTTCTTGGACAGGTCGGAGTACTTCACGGAACCCATAGCCACAGCGTTAACTACCTGAGCCTTCTGCTCGGCAGTCATATCTGCGCCTTTCTCATTGATCAGTTTCTCGGAACGTGCAGTTGCTTCGTCCAGCAGGGTAGCCAGTTTTACAACACCACCGGCACGGGTCTTGAACGGCTTGTTGTCTTTGCCCAGCATCATACCGAAAGAGTGGTGCTCAAGAGAGACGTTCACGGGAACATAGCCAGCCTTGCGAACGATAGTCCATGCCTGCTTCAGGTGATCAGACTGACGCTTATCGATGTAGTACAGGACACGGTCAGCACCCAGAGTTTCGTAGCGATACTTGGCACAGGCAATATCGGTGGTGGTGTAGAGGAAACCGCCATCGCGTTTTTGAACGATAACACCCATGGGGTCACCGTCTTTGTTCTGGAACTCATTCAGATAAACAACCATCGCACCGTCGTCTTCTACGGCCAGGCCTTTCTCTTTCATATCGGCAACGATACCGGGCAGCATGTCGTTGTACATGCTCTCGCCCATAGTGTTTTCAGCAGTGATCTTTACACCCAGACGCTTGTAGGTGTTCAGGTTCTGTTCCATGGTTACGTCAACCAGCTTTTGCCACTGTTCACGGCACCATTCGTCACCGCCCTGCAGTTTTACTACGTAGTTACGGGCACGCTCAGCAAACTCAGGGTTTTCATCGTAGTGCTTCTTGGACTGACGGTAGAAGTTTTCGAGGTCACCCAGCTCGGAGTTCATAACCTCAGGGTTGGTCTTCTGCAGCTCTTCCAGGTGAGCAATCAGCATACCGAACTGGGTACCCCAGTCGCCGATATGGTTGGCACGCACGACCTTGTTACCCAGGAATTCCAGAGTCTGGGAAACCGCGTCGCCGATAACAGTGGAACGCAGGTGAGCCACGTGCATTTCTTTGGCTACGTTGGGAGCAGACAGGTCAACAACGATGGTCTGAGGCTTTTCTACCTTGGCAACACCGGCACGCTCGTCCTGAACGTAGCCACTCAGAACCTGGGTCAGCCACTCAGGCTTCAGGAAGATGTTGATAAAACCAGGGCCAGCGATTTCAACCTTGTCAGCCACTTCGGACAGATCCAGGCTGTCGATAACCTTTTGCGCCATTTCACGAGGATTCATGCCCAGTTTCTTGGCCACAGGCATTACACCGTTGGACTGGTAATCACCGAACTGGGCGCGGGCGCTTGGGCGCATCATCGCGGGGCTGCCTTCCGGGGCACCGGCGGCTACCAATGCGGCAGTAATCTTCTGGTCAAGGAACTTGAGCACGTTCATTTGGGGCAATCCTTAAAAACAATCAGGCTCTGATGATGAGAGTAAGTTTACAGTTGTTTGCTGTGTTTGGGGGTTGCAGTTACAAGTTGTAATTACAAACCAGGGCGAACTTGATCAGCAGGATCGTCGTCGCTGGGAGAGGGCGATTTTGCGGGTACTGTTTTTACGAGCAAGAGAAACGGTGCCAGTACCAGAGGTACCGGATACAGCCTGGTATTCGGTCACGCTGGTAAATTCCGTCATCATGGCTTGCATGCTATCGGAAATCCAGCGAAGCGACAAGACGGGAAAAATCCTGTTTTTCTTTGTGCAGTAAGCTGTGCAGAAGATTTTGGATTATGGCAGGATGGTCGATTATTGGAATATGATTGGATTTGATTGGCCTTTGAGGGAAACATGGCTGGCAGTCGTAAAAAGAGAACCGGAGCAAGACGCAAAAAAACCAGGGCAGCAAACAGGGTACCAGCAAGGTTATGGCTGGCCGCAGGTGTGGCTATCAGTGCACTGATTTTTGGATTAAACAATCTGTTACCGCATCTTGATGAAAAGCCTGATGTTGCAGCGCCCAGTAAAAAGAACGTGGCAAGCTCAAGCCAGAAACCCAAAAATAATGAGCCGGTTTTCGACTTTTATACGCTTTTGCCAGAATCTGAAGTCCTGACTCCAGGCGAGAAATCCACTCCGGCAAAACCAAAATCTGTACCCAAGCCTAAACCCGTTAATCAAAAATCAGGGTCGAACGCATCTCAGGTGGCCAAAAAGGAAGCTCCTGTTCCCAGTAAACCTGCCCAGAATGGACCACCGGTCATTTCGGCATCCAAAGGTGGTGAACTCTTTTTATTGCAGGCAGGCTCGTTTCGCAGCAGTCAGGACGCGGAAAGACTTCGTGTTCGTCTGATTCTCTCTGGTTATGAGGCCAAGATTGCCAGGGTTTCCGTGCGAGGCGGAGAAGAGTGGCACAGGGTTCAGGTTGGGCCCTATGACACCCGCAGTGCTGTGGATAAGGCCAAGACTACCCTGGCCTCCCAGGGACTGGACACCATGCTTTTACGGCAGAACTAGGGGGCGTTCTCAATTAAACATCGACTCAGTGACTTTAAAAGCGGCCCGACGCAGCAGATGGCCGCTTTTAGATTCACCCTTGTTCTATCTTTAGGGTTATCGCAAAGCAAGAGAATAAGCCATGGCGATAAGACCAATGGTCTATGAACCTGATCCGGTACTGCGGACTGAAGCCAAGCCGGTTACGGATTTTGGGGAAGATTTCCAGGTTCTAGTCGACGATATGTTCGAAACCATGTATGCCAACCAGGGGTGTGGTCTGGCAGCTCCTCAGATTGGTATTTCCCTGACTTTATCAGTGATTGATGTCTCTGCTGACAAATCCGGGCAATTCGTGATTGTTAATCCAGAAATCATTGAAACACGCGGAACTCATGAAATGACAGCCGGTTGTCTGTCTGTTCCCGGCTCTTATGGCAAGGTGAAGAGGGCCGCCTGGGTCAAGGTTCGGGCTCTGGATCGCCATGGTAAGCCATTTGAAGTGGAAGGCGAGGGTGTCTTGTCTGAATGTCTTCAGCATGAGATTGATCACCTTCGGGGCAAGCTGTTTATTGATCATCTGCAGCCACTGAAAAAGAAAATGCTGCAGACCAAATCAAGGAAGTTTCGTAAAAAGAACAAGCTGGATTAAATGGCAACGTAGGCAGCGGTTAGCTTTCCAGCTGCCTTTTAAGAAACGCCAGAGCCCGGTTTCCAATGGTCAGCCAGGACTCATGCAGCAGAAACTCATGGCCCTCATCAGGAAGGACAAGACTTTCCACTTCGACAGATCGGTATCTGAGTGCATGGGCCAGATGCAGACTTTCAGCAAAAGCAACGCAGTGATCATCATCTCCATGGACAATCAATACCGGGCTCATCCATTGATCAAGCCAGCCCCAAGGCGATGAATCTTCGGCAATTTTTGCTCGGGCAATAGTTTCTGTTGCTGTTTCTCCCTTATCACTGGTAAACAATTTGGATCCCCAGTGTGGGCGACTCAGCTCTCTTGGGAAGTTATGGCAGCCGTTGATAACGACACCGGCTCGTATCAGTCCACTGTCACGGGCCAGGGCCAGCGAACCAAGATAACCTCCCCAGGATTCTCCGATTACGCCAATACGCCTGCGGTCAACATTGGGGTGACGGGTCAGCCATTGTGCTGCCGTCTGTACATCCTGGTAATCGCTTGCGCCATCCCAGCCTCTCTCCGGAGCCTGGCGGAATGTTTTGCCGAAGCCGCTGGAGCCTCGGTAATTAATATCCATAACCAGGAAACCACATTTAGCCAGCAGCTGGCAGAAGGCATATTGAAAGCTCATACCCAGATGAGGATGAAACCCCGGCAGGCTTTGTACGAAAGGGCCGCCGTGAATATTCAGAACTGCAGGGAATGGACCCGGGCCTTCGGGCATAAAAATCTGGCTGTGGAAAAGGCGGGAATCAAGTGACTTCAGAGTGTGGATTTTCGGAGTGGTGAAATGTCTGGATGTATCGCTGAATCTTTGTGTCTGCTGGGAGAGTCTTATGGTTTTTCCTGATGCACGGTCAAGATAAGCTATATGACAGGGCGATGTTTCACTTCCCATCACAAAGAAGACATATTTATCATCAGCTGAAAAACTCGGTCGCCAGAACTGGCTGTCCTGACAAAGAGGCAGGTCATTTTTTTCTTTGGTTTCAGTATCCAGTACGCTCAGACGATACAGATAGCGCCTTCGACCATTGTGACTGGCGACAACGAGTTTGCCATCGCTGCTGTTGCAATAATCCTGAATCAGCCAGTAGCCTTCTGTCAGGGCAGTACAGGAGTTGTCAGCGATATCGTACTGGTAGATGTGATCCCAGCCACTGGCATCGTGGGAAAAAATCAATCTCTGTCCATCAAGCCAGGTTAAGGGCCGGTTTCCGTATTGCAGGGAAAAACCTGCACCTTCTTCAAGGCTGCTCTCCCAGGCGGCTCTGGTTTCGCCTGTTGAGATATTAGTTACCATAACGGCAAAGCTATCTGACTTGTTTGAAAACAGTTGTTCGGCGATATCGGGTTTGGGACCGTTGAAGCGCAAGAACGCAAGATGCTGCCCATCTTTCGACCAGACCGGATTCATTTTGCGGTCAAAGTCAGGTGATATCCAGGAAATAGCAGATATCCCGGGCTGATAAATACCCAGCAGGGCATGCTCATCACGTTCGCAGACAAAAGCCAAGCGGGATCCATCAGGCCTCCAGTTGATATCAGTGATATCACCTCTGATTCGAAACAGCTCTTTAACTGGAGAGTCTTCAATCGTCTGAGAATAAACACAGCCATGACGGGCCCAGGTAATACTGGACTCATTCGGGTTGATCGCAGCGACCAGGGTATTGGCAATTGGTCTGGGTGGTGTTTCTCCATCAGTATCAACCAGCTGCAAAAAACCAGCTGGCGGAGTGGTTTTCCTGCGTGGGTTGGTACAGCTGTTTACGCCAGAGAAGTCTCCCTGGGTAATCAGAAGATAGCGCCCTGATGGTGAGAGTGTAACCAGCCTTAAGGGTTCACCATCATCGCCATGGCTGGTATGAAGCAGGCGGCGCTTGCCATCAGGAATATCCTGGACAAAGAGTTCATGCTGTCCAGTTTTGTAGTCTATCCAAACAATCCGGTTGCAGGTTTGAGCCACACGATAATCCCGGGTGTGACGGAAGGAATAATGTGCCTCAAGCTCTGGCATGCTCCCACCTGTTATTAAATTGTCGGTTTCAGGATACCTTTCGGTTCCAAGATCCGGCTGGGTTATTGAGTTCGGTAATTGGAATGGGGGAGAGGTGAAAAAGTTTCATGACAGTCAGGTAAGCAGTCAGTGTAGTTGCCTGTATTGGAACAGGTAACTGTTCAGGATATGGTAATAATAATCACCAACAGCTCTGTTACCCAGAACACATAAGAGAACAGTTACCTGGGGAGTAATAGAGTCTCTATCCTGCAAGGGATAATGGATCTTTATTATGATAACTGAA
Source organism: Parendozoicomonas callyspongiae (assembly GCF_023502345.1). Classification (GTDB taxonomy): domain Bacteria; phylum Pseudomonadota; class Gammaproteobacteria; order Pseudomonadales; family Endozoicomonadaceae; genus Sansalvadorimonas; species Sansalvadorimonas callyspongiae. Next base: position 9,997 of record NZ_JAMFLX010000009.1, on the reverse strand, counting down.
GGTCCATTTGGGGTTTGTTTCCCAGGCTTTTAACCACCACCCCTTATCAGGGGTTGGCAATATGTAAAGCATCCAGAGTGTTTTTAAACAGGGATTGTTTCAGTTCCTCAGGACCTATATTGCGCAGGCTGGCCATAACTGAAAAGACTTCCTGTACTGTAAGTGGAGAATTGCGTTGACCCTGCAGCCCTGCCAGGGGAATATCCGGGGCATCTGTTTCCAGAACAAAGTAATCAAGCGGTAGCTCTGTAACCTGGCGACGCAGCCGCTTTGCCCTTTCATAAGTCAGACTTCCGCCAATACCCAGCTTAAATCCCAGACGAGCAAAAGCTTCAGCTTGCTGATCACTGCCTGACCAGGCATGAACAATGCCGCCTTCCTGGAACTTTAAACGTCGTAAAAGACTGGCTGTCTGGTCATGGGCTTTTCTGACATGAAGGATCAGGGGAAGGTTATGGTGAGCGGCTATAAGAATCTGTGCAGCCAGTAATTCTTGCTGCCGGGGGAGGTTGGGGTTGTCTATATGGAGGTCAAGGCCTGCTTCACCCACAGCGACAATGTTGTCAGGTTTGTTATCCAGCCTGTTATCTAACTCTTCCAGGTATTCATCTTTGTGCGATGCAAGAAAATACGGGTGCAACCCCATTGCCCCCCAGATATTGACTCCGCTGGAGTGTGATCCAAGTAAGTTCTCAAGACGGTTCCAGTGTTTCTGTTCTGTTGCAGGAATACAGATATGACCAATGCCACCTGCAAAACATTGTTGCAGCAGATCATCCCTGTCTTCGTTGAAGGCCGGGAAATCAAGATGGCAATGGCTGTCAAAAAGCATGCTTTTACCTGTCTACATTTCTGCCTGGGTACTTTTGAGTGCCCGGTCACAAATATATATTTTCACATGACTGGGTACTTGGTTATAGTTTTGTGCGCGGCATGGATTTCGCCGCCTAAACTACAACATCGGTATTGAGCCGGGGATTACAAGGGTATGTCAATGATCAAAAGATTTATTACCGGAGTGTTTTTTTTGGGGCTTTTTCTTGGCTCCGTAATAGCAAGTGCAGCACAGAGTAATATTATGGTGACTGAGCCAAGAGTTCGTGCCATGCCTCCCGGAACCAGCAATACTGCTGCCTATATGAATATCAAAAATACTGGCAAGACCAATATTTCGCTGCAAAAGGTGACATCCTCCATTTCTAACAATATTCAGCTGCACGATACCATTAAGAAAGATGGAAAAATGAGTATGGTGGAGCAGGAATCAATTATTATTCCTGCCGGGAAGAGAGTTAAGCTTCAGCCCCGCAGCCTTCATGTCATGATAATGAAAGTGAGCAAAACACTGGTAACCGGTGAGAAGGTTTCACTGGATCTTCATTTCAGCAATGGTGAAGTCATCACTGTGAAAGCTCCGGTAAAAAAGCAAGTACTGGAAAAGGGAAACCTTTCGGGCTGAAGGAAGAGTGGCTCTAAACAAAAACAATAAGAGAAGAGCCGCAGTTTGCGGCTCTTTCTATTTATCACAGGCTGTAATCCAGCTTAGTGTTCCCGGGTATTCCGGAAAGCAACATCAGGCCAGCGTTCCTGCGCGAGAGAAAGGTTCACTCGTGTCGGTGCAAGGTAAGTCAGGTGACCACCGCCATCGATAGCAAGGTTTTCCTGGTTCTTGCGCTTGAAGTCATCCAGCATTTTCGGATCGTCACACTCAATCCAGCGGGCCGTATTGACGTTGACCGCCTCATAGATGGCATCAACTTTATACTCATCCTTCAGGCGCTGCAGAACCACATCAAACTGCAGCACACCCACAGCACCCAGAATCAGGTCATTGTTGCGACGGGGCATAAACAGCTGAGTAGCACCTTCTTCAGAGAGCTGCTTCAGGCCTTTCTGCAACTGCTTCAGCTTCAGCGGATCTTTCAGGCGTACGCGCTTGAACAGTTCCGGTGCGAAGTGAGGAATGCCGGTGAATTTCAGGCTCTCACCCTGGGTGAAAGTATCACCGATCTGGATGGTACCGTGGTTATGCAGACCGATAATATCGCCTGAGACCGCCTCTTCAACCTGAGAGCGGTCACCAGCCAGGAAGGTTACTGCGTCAGCAACTTTCACATCCTTGCCAATCCGCACATGTTTCATCTTCATATTACGGGTGTATTTGCCGGAGCAGACCCGCATAAAAGCAATACGGTCCCGGTGTTTCGGATCCATATTGGCCTGGATTTTGAAAATAAAGCCGGAGAACTTCTCTTCGGTGGGTTCCACTTCACGTGCATCAGTCGGGCGCTTCAGAGGTGCTGGTGCCCACTCGGTGAAGTAGTACAGCATTTCCCGCACACCAAAGTTGGCCAGTGCGGTGCCGAAGAATACCGGAGTCTGCTGACCGGCCATAAATTCTTCCATATCGAACTCATGGCTGGCGCCGCGAACCAGTTCAATCTCATCAACGAACTCTTCGTGGATCTCGCCCAGAAGCTCTTTGGCTTCATCGGATTCCAGACCCTTGATCCGGACATCGTCAGGAATGGTGTGCCCCATACCAGGCTGGAAGACATGGATAGTATCGGTGTACAGGTTGTACACGCCCTTAAAGTTCTTACCCATGCTAATGGGCCAGGTAATGGGTGCGCAGTCGATTTTCAGGATGGACTCAATTTCATCCATCACCTCGATCTGATCCCGAACTTCACGGTCCATCTTGTTGACGAAGGTAAAGATGGGAGTCTCACGCATCCGGCAGACATCCATCAGTTTGATGGTACGATCCTCGACACCCTTGGCCCCGTCGATCACCATCAGGCAGCTGTCTACGGCCGTTAGGGTTCGGTAGGTATCCTCGGAGAAGTCTTCGTGTCCGGGAGTATCCAGCAGGTTGACCATACGGTCGTTGTAGGGGAACTGCATTACGGAGGTGGTAATGGAGATACCACGATCCTTCTCCATGGTCATCCAGTCAGAGGTGGCCATACGTCCGGATTTCTTGCCCTTCACGGTGCCTGCCATCTGGATGGCATTTCCGAACAGAAGCAGCTTCTCGGTGATAGTGGTTTTACCGGCGTCCGGGTGCGAGATAATCGCGAAAGTTCGGCGTCTGCCCACTTCCTGGATAAAGTCTGACATGGCTCCTCTCGAGCAGGAAAAAATCAAAGGCGGGATTATACCCGCCTTACGAAGGAGGGGAATGGGGAAAAATGTCAACAGACTCTGGAAGTGAAGAAATATGGTGACTGTTGATCAGGGTCATCACTCCAGGAGTCCCCATAACAATGATTTGTCTGAAAGTTTTGTGGCTGAAGATATCGAAACAGGCAAATTAACCAACTTGCCAGCCAACAGTTCCATAGTCCACTTTGAGCGGCCTTCATGATTACGTGTTCTTTGAACGGTCTTCTTTGAGGTTGCACAAACCTCGGCCACCTCTATTTCACTCAGGGCTGGTCCGTTTTCGTCTAGGAGCCTGTCGGACTTTTTCTCGCTACGGTCGGTTAAGTCCGACAGGCTCCTGGCCCCAGAAGGATCTGTGCGTGTAAGCACTCGTGGCGAGGAATGATGTTATTGGCTTTGGTGATCATTGACTGTGGCATTCTGGTGAGGCCCTTTCAGATGCCTTCTGGATAGAAGGCATTTTCTCGTGAAAAACGGCTATCAGGGTGGTTGCGGTTCTCTTTTCCTTGTATATCACCCCCTTCGCCCTTATATATACAGCGAAAATTCTTTACCTGACAGGCAACTATGAAACGTGTCATCACAGCCGACGTCACCATCATTGGAGGTGGTATCGCCGGTCTTTGGTTATTCCGACGTCTGAACAACATGGGTTACAAAGCCCTGTTGCTGGAAAATGAAACGCTTGGAGGCGGTCAGACGGTCAAATCCCAGGGCATTATCCATGGTGGTATCAAATATGCCCTGTCAGGTAATCTGACCAAAGCTTCCGAATGCATTGCCGGTATGCCTGCCCGCTGGCTGTCCAGTATGCAGGGTGAAGGTGAGCTGGATCTGACTTCGGTAAAAGTGTTGTCTGATCACCAGTTTATGTGGACCCCTGGTGGCTTCGGTTCCCGCATGGCTGCTTTCTTCGGAAGTAAGGCCCTGCGAGGCCGGGTTGACCCTGTTTCCAAGAGTGAGCTGCCAGAAGCGTTTAATACTTCGGCATTCAAGGGCAAGCTTTACAAGCTGAATGAGAGCGTGGTGGATATTGAGTCCGTTGTTCGTGCTTTGATTGATGGTCTGGAAGATCGTCTTATCAAGGTCGATTGGGAAAACGATACCACCCTGAAATTAAATGATGATAAATCCATTGTCGGTATTGAGATTGCTCGTGGTGATGATCATTGCCTGATTGAAGCCAGGAACTTTGTCTTTACTGCCGGTGAAGGTACCGGAGATCTGTTGGACCGCTGGGGCCTTGAATCTCCCAAAATGCAGCTGCGTCCGCTGCATATGGTGATGGTTGAGCATGATTATCCTCACCCTGTTTACGCCCACTGTGTCAGCACCGATATCGTTCCCCGCCTGACCCTGACCAGTCATCCTTCTGAAAATGGCCGCTGGGTCTGGTATATGGGCGCTGATCTGGCTGAGTCTGGTGTTAAGCGCGACCCGAAAGATCTGATCGAAAAGGCCAAGAAAGAGCTGAAGAAGCTGATGCCTTGGGTTGATCTGGGCGGAGCTCGCTGGGGAACCCTGCGGGTAAACCGTGCAGAACCCAAGCAGAACAAGTTGCTTCGTCCTGATGCGGCCTACTGCAAAGTTATTAAGAACGGCATGGTCACCTGGCCAACTAAATTGGCCTTGGCACCAAACCTGTCTGACGAGGTAATCAAAAACCTTGAAGAGCAGGGTATCAAGCCGGAAGGAAATGAAGGTTTTGTTGCCGAGAACCTGCCCCGCCCTGAAGTGACCCGTCCTTTCTGGGAAGGCCATCTGGAAGATTGATTCAAGAATTTTTAATTATGGGCCATTTGGCTATGGGCATGAGCATGGATAACTGGTTTCGTCCGGTTGCACAAACAGGTTTGAAGGTTTCCCCGGTAGGGTTTGGTACCGTTAAGCTGGGCCGGAACGAGAAGGTTAAATATTCATCGTCTTTTCGTATTCCTGATGATCGTGAGGCGGCTGATCTGCTGTCTCTGGCCCATGATCTTGGTATCAATCTGCTGGATACTGCTCCTGCCTATGGCAACAGCGAAGAGCGTCTTGGCTCTTTGCTGGCCGGGCAGCGTGACCGCTGGGTGATCTGCACCAAGGTTGGGGAAGAGTTCGAGAATGGTGAATCAAAGTACATTTTCACTCCCGAGCATATTCGCTTCAGCATTGAACGCAGCCTCAAGCGCTTGAACACGGACTATCTGGATATGGTTCTGGTTCATTCGGACGGTCATGATGTTGAGATTCTAAAGCAGTACGGTGCACTGGAAGTCCTGAAAGAGATGAAGCAACAGGGCTTGATCCGAGCTACCGGTATGTCCACCAAAACTGTGGATGGCGGCATTATGGTTCTGGAGCAGTCTGACTGCGCCATGGTGACCTGGAATCTGAACGAACAGGGTGAAAAGGCTGTTCTGGATTATGCGGCTGAACATGGCAAAGCTATTCTGGTGAAGAAGGCTCTGGCAAGCGGACATCTCTGTACCAGTGGTGAAGACCCTGTTCAGCAGAGCATGAACTTTGTCTTCTCCCACCAGGGTGTGACCAGTGCCGTACTTGGAACAATTAACCCGAACCATATGCGCCAGAATATTACCGCTGTTCAGGCTGCATGTTCTGTAGACAGTTAACAGTAGACAGGAAAAAATTTCATAGATGAAAAAGAAGTGCCTGCGCAGGGAGCCTGCAGACCACTTCCGGACACGGCGGGTTAGCCTTGAGCAAACCGTTGATGGCTGGAATATCCAGCCTGTCGGGCAGGCACTGACATTCTCAGAGTTACAGGCGCTGCGTCAAACCGGCAAGATTGAAAGAAAGGGAAACACCCAGATCTTTGCCAATCTTGGTGTCTCTCTTCAGCTTGTTATCAAACATAAAGACCGGAAGGCTCTTGCACTGGTTCAGCAGAGAGATATTCTGAAACTGGTGTCGGGGTATGTTCCTGAAGACCAGCTTGATAATCCGTTGCAAACAGCCTGGGCTGAACTGATGGAAGAGGTTTTGTCTGTCTCTGATAAAGGTCTTTTCGGGTTCTCTGTGGCTGAAGAAGTTTTGCCAGACCCTTACCAGCTTCAGCGCCAAAACTGGCTGCCAGTCTTAAAAGCCCCTTTCATTGGAAGCCTTTCAGAGGAAAACTTAACGTTCAGTGGTCGTTCTACAGAGTGGCCTGTTAACTTCTATATCCATCATGAAACGGCCAGCCTGCAACTGGTCTTCCCCGTCACAATTGAAGTTCCCGATGATGTGACCCTGATCCATGCTGAGGATGAGATCAGCGAATCAGGGCAAGAAGTTCTCAGTATTTTTGATCCAGAGTGTCCGGCTATTCTTATGGAACTTGATCAGCACAGTATGCCTACCGGAAAGCTGTTTACACTCAATAGTGGTGAATGGACATTGTGGAAGCCGGGTCAGGCGAAGCTTTCAGAATATTTTTCCGGCCCCGGAAAACAACTCAGCCGTCATTTTCTGGATTAAATTTCATTTCATAAACAGGCCTTCGTTATCACCCACCCCATAACCAGACAGTTAGACAGGTTACCAAAAAGAGACTGTAAGACTGTTTTTTTGTGTCCAATAAAACCAACGATAAAGAAAACGGGAAAACAGTGCTATGGAACCAGTTAGAGAGCCTGCCAGAGTGGCAGCCCCATCGCCTGACCAGCCAGAAAGCAAACGAACCGAATCTCCTGTTCCCTGTTCCAGTAATGGTCGCAAAACTATCAGGGTGATGGAGCCAAACGAAGAGAGCGACAAGATAAAAGGCGAGCAATTCCTTAACTGTCTCGATTATGACTGCTGGGAACACATACTGACATACCTGACCGCCAGAGATGTACGAGAACTCCGGCAGGTCTGCAAATATTTTTATTTGAATGACACTGAAGAGAATCCGTTTAGAATCAGCCAGAATCAATGTCTGACCAGTGATCTGGTGGAAAAATATTATCACAGCAGCCCGAAAATTCAGTCCCGATTCCGTAACAACATGCCGTCAAAATTTTCCCGCGAATGCCAGCCCGAGGCTCCTTTCGGGCGGTGGCTGGAAAAGCATTTTACTGAGAAAGAGCGGGCATGGGTTATGCGAGACGTGCTCAGGCAAGGTGCCCTGCTGCGCTATTTGAGCAACAGGGCCGGGGAAGTTGGAACTATTACCACCCTGAAAGGGCACACAGGAATGATCAGATGCCTGGCCACCTTCCCCGACGGCCGGGTGCTCTCAGGCTCTTATGATAAGACTCTGAAAGTCTGGGACCTGACCAGGAAGTCCGGTCAAGAGTGTATCGCCACCTTGACAGGGCACAGTAGCTGGGTGCTATGTGCGGCCATCCTCCCCGGTGGGCAGGTGATCTCTGGCTCTTGTGATAAGACTCTGAAAGTCTGGGACCTGGCCAGGAAGTCCGGTCAAGAGTGTATCGCCACCCTGATGGGGCACAATGACTGGGTGCTATGTGTGGCCATCGCTTCCAACGAGCGGGTGATTTCTGGCTCTGATGATCATACTCTGAAACTCTGGGACTTGACCCAGACTCCAGGCCATGAATGTATTGCCACCCTGGATCTTAACGGGGGGATCATGTGCGTAGCCGCTGCCTCCGATAGGCGAGTGTTCTCGAGCACTACTGGTGAATCCATAAAGTGCTGGGATCTGACTGGGGAGCCTGGTCATGAGTGTATCGCCACCCTTAAAGGTCATGACAGGAGGATTGCATGTTTGGCCATTGCCGCCAACGAGCAGGTGATCTCAGGCTCTGATGATAAGACCCTGAAAGTCTGGAATCTGACCCAGGAGCCGGGCCAGGAGTGTATCGCCACCCTGGCAGGGCACAGCGATATCATCAAATGTGTGGTCATCGCCCCCGATGGGCGGGCGATCTCTGGTTCTAATGACCAGACCCTGAAAATCTGGGACACGACCAGGGCTTTAGGTAATATGTGTGTTGCCACTTTTGCAGGGCTTAAAGACGACCAGGTCAGGTGTGTAGCAACTACTTATGAAGGGTTGGTAATTTTCAGTCATTATATTGATATGACTTTAAAAGTCTGGAACCCCTACCAGTTCGCTGATGTAGACAAGGGTTTGATTGAAAAAACTGTGAAACATTGATAGCCGAGCCTAACGAGCCTGATTAGTACAATTGTCAAACTCTCTGAATAAACAAAACCAGTCGTGAAATTATTCTGTACGAAGTTGATTGCAAGAGGGTCCGGTTTCAAACCTGTCCCATAACCAGACAGTTAGACAGGTTACCAAAAAGAGACTGTAAGACTGTTTTTTGTATCCAATAAAACCAACGATAAAGAAAACGGGAAAACAGTGCTATGGGACCAGTTAGAGAGCCTGCCAGAGTGGCAGGCCCATCGCCTGACCAGCCAGAAAGCAAACGAACCGAATCTCCTGTTCCCTGTTCCAGTAATGGTCGCAAAGCTATCAGGGTGATGGAGCCAGGCGAAGAGAGCGACAAGATAAAAGGCGAGCAGTTCTTTAACCTGCTCGGTTATGACTGCTGGCAACACATACTGACATACCTGACCGCCAGAGATGTACGAGAACTCCGGCAGGTCTGCAAATATTTTTATTTGAATGACACTGAAGAGAATCCGTTTGGAATCAGCCAGAATCAATGTCTGACCAGTGATCTGGTGGAAAAATATTATCACAGCAGCCCGAAAATTCAGTCCCGATTCCGTAACAACATGCCGTCAAAATTTTCCCGCGAATGCCAGCCCGAGGCTCCTTTCGGGCGGTGGCTGGAAAAGCATTTTACTGAGAAAGAGCGGGCATGGGTTATGCGGGACGTGCTCAGGCAAGGTGCCCTGCTGCGCTATTTGAGCAACAGGGCCGGGGGAGTTGAAACTATTACCACCCTGAAAGGGCACACAGGAATGATCAGATGCCTGGCCACCTTCCTCGACGGCCGGGTGCTCTCAGGCTCTTATGATAAGACTCTGAAAGTCTGGGATCTAACCAGGAAGTCCGGTCAAGAGTGTATCGCCACCTTGACAGGGCACAGTAGCTGGGTGCTATGTGTGGCCATCCTCCCCGGTGGGCAGGTGGTCTCTGGCTCTTGTGATAATACTCTGAAAATCTGGGATCTGACCAGGGAGCCAGGTCAGGAGTGTATCGCTACCCTGACAGGGCACAGAGATCGGGTCAGATGTGTGGTCATCGCTTCCAACGAGCGGGTGATTTCTGGCTCTGATGATCATACTCTGAAACTCTGGGACTTGACCCAGATTCCAGGCCATGAGTGTATTGCCACCCTGGATATTAACGAGTGGATCATGTGCGTAGCCGCCGCCTCAGATAGACGAGTGTTCTCGGGCTCTACTGATGAGCCCATAAAGTGCTGGGATCTGACCGGGGAGCCTGGTCATGAGTGTATCGCCACCCTTAAAGGTCATGACAGGACGATTGCATGTTTGACCATCGCCGCCAACGAGCAGGTGATCTCAGGCTCTGATGATAAGACCCTGAAAGTCTGGGATCTGACCGGGGAGCCCGGTCAGGAGTGTATCGCCACCCTGGCAGGGCACAGAGGTTTGGTCAGCTGTGTGGTCATTGCCCCCGATGGGCGGGCGATCTCTGGTTCCAATGACCAGACCCTGAAAATCTGGGACACGACCAGGGCTTTAGGTGATATGTGTGCTGCCACTTTGGCAGGGCTTAAAGACCAAATCAGGTGTGTAGCAACCACTTCTGAAGGGTTGGTAATTTTCAGTCAATGTATTGATGAGGCTTTGAAAGTCTGGAACCCCTACCAGTTCGCTGATGTAGGCAAGGGTTTGATTGAAAAAACTGTGAAACATTGATAGCCGAGCCTAACGAGCCTGATTAGTACAA
>NZ_JAMFLX010000089.1 GCF_023502345.1 Parendozoicomonas callyspongiae | reverse complement strand
GAAGTTGTGGGGCGCCGTAGGCGTCCCAGGCAGCTTGTCTGCCGAACACCAACGCCTTGTTAGGTTCGCTTTTTTAGTTTGTCATTCTTGAGATGCTCAAAGAAATCAATGTCATCCCAATTGTTTGATAGTATTTGAAAATATGGGTGTTGGTCTGAGTGCGCTAACAATAGTAGTTTTAGAGACTCTAAGTTGTTTTCTTTGTTCTTGATTTGAGAATCGCTATATTTGTATGTCACTCTTGTTGGAAGATTACCTCCAAACCTAAATGATAAATACCCATTGTCATCAATATTCAAGGTTCCAGAGGAAACTGGATTTTTTGATGTTTTATCAGCATGTTTCGTAAACTGTATAATCTTCTCTTGTAGTGCTAGGAGTTCATTATAAAGAGTGTCGCTTTGAAGATTTCCGTTATTAATCATCCATTTTTTTGCGTATTCTTCGCGATTATCAGCACTTAAGGGATAACGAGCTTTCTCTAATAGAAATTCAACCATTAGATCCAAAAGCTCAACTTCTCTTTTTGTCAGGTTGATACCAAGCTCATCTGCCATTAAGTTCAGCTTATGACTGTAGTTTTGCTTTAAACTTTTTTCTGTAAGATGTTTAGGTATGTTTTTATAATATTTTACAATACCAGCTTTTAATGCGAGTTCTATTGCATAGCCTAATAGTAAAATACTGCATTTATATGCAGCTTCCTTTTCACATATAAGATTCATGCACTTTTTTCTATTAGCCCCAGAATGGGCATTCTTAGATGTTTTTAATACTGTAAATTCATCAAACTTTGTCTTTCCAGCTTCACGCAAAATTTTTGACGAGGTTAATTGAACGTCAGATTCCTTCAGCCATTCTTGAGGGTTCATTGTACCGTTCTCAAATTTTATAGCTGACATGCCTTTCCTTCATTTAGATGTTGAGGATTAGTGGAAGAACCTAACGCTTGCATCAGGGGCTGCGCCGACGGCGCAGTCCCTTGCCTGCACTTGTTAGCTGCATTGTTTAGCACTATGCCCTCTTAAAAGTGAATTGGCAAAAGTGGCCTTTTTTATTAAACGCGGCAGGGTAAAGAGTAGCCAG
>NZ_JAMFLX010000088.1 GCF_023502345.1 Parendozoicomonas callyspongiae | reverse complement strand
ATGTGGGGCGCCGCTTGCGGCGTCCAAACCATGCGCTTGTTATGTACGTTGTTTCAATGCTTCTCTAATGGAGGTTTCAGTGTTTGAAAAAAGATAATGATCTCTATTAGTTGCAATTTTACTATTTAAAAATTTTACCATTCCTTCCTCTATACCATTCGAAAGGAAATGATATTTATCAGAATCATTTATCATATATGCATATTTAGGTGATATAGGGAAGAATAAGTCGGATTTTTCTGGAGGAGATAGTCGTTCTTTGCCTTCTAAACATTCATGAATATTGATACACGGATTGTCACTAGTAATGAATGGCGTATCTGTAGTATTGACTATAAAAATGTGTCTGTCGTTTTTTCTGGATTCGAAAAGGCTCATCCCAAGATTCAACCCTAGCATGTAGCTTATAAACCACCAATTCTTTTCGAATAAATCAGAATAGAATTTATATTCTGGAGGTGTGTTTTCTGCAATCTCATTTATAGATTTTGTCTTAAATCGTTTAGTTCTTGTGACTTGTTGTCCTATGTATGAGCAAAATCTGAGCATTGAATCTTTATCGTTTAGTACGGAAATATTGCCTGATGCCAATTCTTGTAGAACATTTAAAACACCATTTTCAAAATATGAGTGCAAGTTTTCTAAACTATTGTGAATAATAACTTTTCTTATATGTGAATCATGTTCATCGTCTGAGTTTAATTCTTCAGATATAGAGGACAACTCTATAAACTGAGCAAGGTATGCTCTATGCAACTTCTTTAAGTAGCTGGATGGAGACATCTCGCTCCACCTGGTAATGAAATCAATATCTGATTTGTTTAATGGCTCTATATTATAAAAGTCACGCTCACATGCTAAACCACTCACACTATCAAACCCAAGGCCTCCTTTTTTCTTCAGGTAATGTACATCTTTACCTATGGCCCAATTTTTTAGATATCGGCTCCATATGAAATGATGTTTCCTTTTGATCTCGAAAGATTTATTCAATACTTTAATCATGTGTGCTGGAGGTGTGAGATAAGTACATAACGCTTGCATGAGGGGCGCCGCCGCAGGCGGCGTCCCTTTGATGCACTTGTTACCCGCTTT
>NZ_JAMFLX010000087.1 GCF_023502345.1 Parendozoicomonas callyspongiae | reverse complement strand
AGGCGTTATGACAATCACATCAACATCCAGAGCACCTCATCTCTATTGAAAAAATATTGGTTATTTAGTAGAGTTCAGTCCCTTACTGCACACCTATATGACGCCTGAGGTTCGTGGAGGAGCGCTTCCCTTCAAAACTCTAAACTTAGAGTCCTAAAAGGAAGAGAGTGGGTTCAATTCCCGCCAGGCGACCAAAAGTATGATAGCCACTAAAGCACGTAAACTATTCAAGAAGAGGTTTGGTAATGCAAACCATTTATTAATTACTTCTTTAATAGGTCTTGATGCACTGGAAAAATCAGGCATCAAAAATGTTCCGGATATTTTCAGCACTTCTTGGAATCCAAAAAATACCAAAAATTCAATAAATAGAAGTAGGATATTTATTCTCCAGTCGTTTCTAGGTTCTGCTGTAGAGTCTTTAGAAATGTACATGACAGAGCTTAATAGAAAACCCAAAGAGCTAAAGTCTGAACGATTTACAACTCTATTTTCTCAAGCAAACCAGTCTATTTATAAAAAAATAACATTGATTGGAGATGAGTTACAGATTGATCCGGTGTTAATTTCACTCATGGAAGTACTGATCACGTGGAGAAATTACTCATTTCATTATGATATTGACAATGAAATAAGAGATCAAAGCTCAGGTATTCTTAGATCAGAAAGAGATAGAATCAAAAATGAATATTGTGGGCTAGATTCTGTTCTTCTTGGAGAAAAGTGGAAGAAACACATTGATTTCACATTTAAAGAGGCTGCCTCACTAATCAGCGCTACCCATAAGTTCGTACAAGCAGTCGATGAATACATAGTTAATAATATTGACTTAGAGCAATATGCTTATGACTCAATAAGCAATATGACTAAAGAAAAAAAGTTCTGCCAGAAAATTTATTCATTACCAGACGAAAAGAAAAGACGATACCTTCAGAATATTATAAATGACAAAATCGGGGTTCCTTCAATAAGCAATGATGTTCTTGACTCTATTCTGAATAGAATACAGAGCAGTCATGTTACAGATAGCTAGCACCTCACAAGATTGTCATAACAAGTAAATCCAGGTGACGCCTACGGCGCACCTGATTTAGGCGTTAGC
>NZ_JAMFLX010000086.1 GCF_023502345.1 Parendozoicomonas callyspongiae | reverse complement strand
CTAAATCAGGTGCGCCGTAGGCGTCACCTGGATTTACTTGTTATGCGCTGCGGGTTTGTAGGTAAATTCAATCATTTGTTTCACCGAAAATTTCAATTCCCGATTGAGCCACACGAGGTAAAAATAGTATTGTTTCAATATCTAGCGGCTCTACACTTAGTGAAAAGCTGCCGTGCTTTAGGTATATTTCGTAGAAGTTAATAGCCTTTGATCTTTCACTGAGAGCTGAAACCACAGCATGTTTTACTGAGGTAGGGCAACGTAGGCCAAATGTAATCTCCTCAAGAGACAAGTCGGAGTCTTGAAGGCCTCGATTCCCTAATAAGCGCCATTCATTCTCATAGCCCCAAGGTAATGCTTTGCGCAGAAGAATATTTTCATCAAGTTTTTCTTTAGATTCTAAGTCATTATCAAGTACGGCCTTTGATATTAAGCTTGTACAAACTTCTCTATCTCCACCATATTCTACTTTAAGAAGATTTGGTTTTGGATTTCTTTCGAGACTATAACCAGTACAAATACCTCTATGCTGATCTGCATAATGACTCCAGAGCAATGGGTTGTCTTGTTCTGAAGAAAAGCAACATATGCCGCGATCATATTGCTTTAATAATTCCACTTGGATTTCATTTCTCAGTAGCTGCATTTCAGCTTCTTCAATACCCATCTCATAATCAGGGTTTGTTGCGTAATAGGCTATTTCATTTAATTTGTTTTGTGCTGTTTGGTTTGCAGTTCTTTCTGCATGTTCATCTGCACCATTCCCTGTGACTTTTGCACTCTTCAAAGATAAAAGGTTTTCAGCATGAACTCTTTTTTGTATTTGCTTTTTTAGAATTGCACGAAGCTCAGTCAAGTCTGAATCCGTCATTACACTTGGCTGACAATCAAGAGGGTCATTAAAACTCACAGGATCAGAAAAATATAGTTGATCAAAAATCAATGCACTAAGACTTTTATCATTAAATTTTTGATAGCGGTATACTTTTTCTGGTTGTTTCACTTATTTCCAACTCCTGTGAATCATTGAGAGTTATAAACTCCGATGTTGAGCTTGATTGCGCATAACGCCTGCGTGTGGGGCGCCGTAGGCGTCCCAGGCAGCTTGCTGCCGTACACGACGCACTTGT
>NZ_JAMFLX010000085.1 GCF_023502345.1 Parendozoicomonas callyspongiae | reverse complement strand
TAACGCCAATTTCAGGGGCTGCGCCGCAGGCGCAGTCCCCTGGAAATTTTTGTTAGGCGCTCTTACTCAACTGTTGGGTGTTTCTGTGAACTCTATAGCTCTCTTTTAGTTCTAAGATGAAAAGATAGTTAGGAACAAATTATGAACGTCCCAGGATTTGCAAATACTTTGTCGTCAAGTACTATTTTTGATGAAGCCTCAGGTAGGGAATCTACGGTATTAAAAAAACAAGTCTCACCTACCGATAAATTTCCAGTACAAGTTATTTCAATGCCTGACTTTATTCGAAGTGGAGTAAAAAGATTTCTTCGGGACTACTTAATTGACGAGAATACTCTTGAGCTAAGGTATACACCAAAGATATACCATGATGATATTCAGGATATATTTTCTAGAAATATTACTGAATGGGGGGGGAGATTAAAACGCGACCAGTTTATTAACTTTGTTCCAACGGCCGATGGGTGTATTCCTGTTCTATGCGAAACGCCAAGAGCATATGAGCATATTCTGAATGATCTTATTGCTCCTCCACTGCTTATAGCAGATGCAACAATTAGTCATACACCTATACAATCAGACCTTTGCCTTTACTGCCCGATGGATCGTAGTGGAGTTATAAATTGTAATTCATTTCCGAGGCAGAGATACCTTGCTACAGATTCCCTCTGTAACTGTTACTGTATTATTCTTTGGGATAGTAATAATAAAGTAGCATCAATGACTCATTTTCAAGATTATCATCTTAGCGATGATGCTATCAGAAAAACGGTAAGTAATATGCTTGAAAATGGTGCATGTGCAGAATCATTAAAAGCAAGTGTCATAGGAGGATTTAATGTTTCGTTCTCATCACCTACAACTTTTTTTAATCTTATTGCTCCAGCTCTTTCAAAAAGAAGTATAGAGCTTGTTGAGACCTTTCTAGGAAATAATAATAAAAGTCGCCCTATGTCAATCATATTCGACTTAGAGAAAGAGCAGTCATTTCATCTTATTTATTCTTCTGAAGTGAAAGATAAGTTTGGATTATCAGGAAAAGGAAAAAAATTCTCTTTTCATAACCATGATAATTCTGATGTGATTACTTATCATTGTAACATGCCAGATGATGGAGAATCTTTCATTCCTGTTAATGTGGAAACGATTCAGAAAAATTAAAAAACCCTTATACA
>NZ_JAMFLX010000084.1 GCF_023502345.1 Parendozoicomonas callyspongiae | reverse complement strand
CTTGCAGAGGTGTTAATAATAGTGAACTAATATCGAAATTAAGAAACTAAGGAATTAAGGAATTAAGGAATTAAATTATGGACTCAAAAGTAGGCTTAGATGGGAACTGCCCGTTTACTTCTATAGCAAATTCTCCAGATAACCAACAGGTAATAAACCAAGGTTGTACTGTGAGCAGTGTGGCATCAGCAGCCTCCTCTAGTTCACAACGAGTTAGTGATTATCAGCAAACACCAATAAGGTTAAGAAGACATTCCTCTCTTGCTCATTGTAGAAGCCATATATTTAAAGGAATTAAAGATATTGTTTTACAAAAAGCTGGAACGATTATTGACATCAATCAAGAGAGTATCGTTTTCAATGTAACTAAAGAATTTTGCGAATATCAGGATAACTATTTTAAAACTTGTCAATATCATGATTTAATTGAAAAGCTCTTAGAAGGCACTGATATCCCTAGTTTAATCAAAGCTGAAAGGCTTATCCCTATCGTTCTGGCAGGCGATAGAAATAATCAATTAATTTTAGAGTTTAAGGATGCTCCTGAGGCCTACGCCCATACTTTAGATGGACAAGAGATAGCTCTTGAAACAAAATTCATTACTCCTTTGTATAACCCTCAAGCATTAAGCGATCTTGATACATCTATGTTAAGAGTAAATATGGGTGAGTTGGGGTTCACAGATGGCTCTCCACGATACATATTTACTACAGGTCTTGGCCCCTGCATTTGTGTCACTCTTTTTGATAAATATCAAAATAAAGTGCTGCTTGGGCACTTTACAACTTTCGATTTTACACCTGAAAGTTTATCAGAAATTTTTAAGTTTTGTGATGATCAACAAATGAAAGGGCTTGAGTGTCATATTGTAGGTGGAACATATGAATATTTAGGTATTGAAAACGGTTTTTTAAGCTTAATGAATTTTTTATCTTCAAAAGGCGTTCCCATAAAGCAGATGTTTGTCGGTGATACCACGGATCGTCCCATAGCTGTAGTTGTAGACACCAAAGATATGACTCTTTATGGACTTCCTTTTAACACGC
Organism: Parendozoicomonas callyspongiae; assembly: GCF_023502345.1. GTDB lineage: Bacteria > Pseudomonadota > Gammaproteobacteria > Pseudomonadales > Endozoicomonadaceae > Sansalvadorimonas > Sansalvadorimonas callyspongiae. Next base: position 190 of record NZ_JAMFLX010000084.1, on the reverse strand, counting down.
TTAATAACCCCAATAACCGGGAAGAAGAGTATGAATCAAAGAATAAACTTAAACGCATATCTAATATGCCTCTCTTAACGAAGAGTTATACTCTTTCATTATTGACATGTAGTTTGGATGCCTAACGCCAGCATGTTGGGCGCCGCTTGCGGCGTCCAAACCATGCACTTGTATGGTTCTTCTTGTGAGT
>NZ_JAMFLX010000083.1 GCF_023502345.1 Parendozoicomonas callyspongiae | reverse complement strand
GGGCGTTAGCTCCACAACCACCATCACAATTAACCTTTAGGAATTAAATGAACGTAGATAAGATTGTCGCAAGACAAGCAGCATACTATGCAAATGATGCACAAGACTGGGCTAATTCCGCACACTCAGTTTTATTTCCAAGAATGACCGAACTTCTGGATTTAGAGTTACCCAAACATAATCGATACGCAGTTTGTAATCTCAGAGGAGGAATCGGTAAGTCAACTCTAACATTTAATCTCGCATATGATGCTGGAGATGTTCTAGCTGTAGATACTTGCCCTCAAGCTAATTCGACAAGTTTTTTCACACAAGGTTCTCCAGCAAACGGCACAACGATTTACGATGCTCTGCTTCCATACTTATTACCAAGAATGTCCTTTCCATCTGGTATTGCTCAGAAAGTTGAAGGCCATAACTCATATTTCGATGGCAAAGGGGCATATTTTGTACCCTCATCTCCGAACTTATATGAATTCCCATCGATCATGGAATCTGCATTGTCTCAAGCCAGAGGCATACCTGGAGAATCAGATAGAGCAATAACGCAAATTCTTAATTCTATGAGAGATCTTCTAGATAGAGAATGCAGAAAAACAGATACAAGGAAAGTATTAATCGATACATCGCCATTCTTTTCTGGTGCTACTCATCTTAGCTGGCATGCAGTTGATTCATTAATTGTTCCAGTAAGAACAGACCAGCAATCAGTAGATTCACTCAAACTACTTTTAGAATTACTTCAGAATAAAAATCGCTCATTCCTCAGAGCACAACAAGGTTTAGATTTGCATGAGCCTAAAGTCCAAATGGTTGTTCTAACACACTGTGGGTGGTCAACTAGAGCAGGAGCACAGTATGAGCCAAACAACCAAACCAAAGTGTATTTAAAAAAAGTAAAACAAGTAATAACTGACAACATAGACTGTTTTACTACTGATGATCCAGATAATCACATCGTTCCACTAGATGATTTTTTAGGTACAGGTCGTATTGCTTCAGCAAAACAAATTCCAATTAAGTGTTTAAGCCCTCAACAAAGTTTCACTATTGGTGGCCAAAGGGTGACAGTTAATGACTCTGTAACAAAATGCCAGCGGCAGCTATCATTTATTAGCCAAAACATCTGGGCATAGTGAAGCTAACAAGAGCTTCAAAAGGGACGCCGCGTTGCGGCGCCCCTTAAGCTGGCGTTACCCGCGTTGGGGGAATGAATAGTCCCAAGTCATCGTAAATCCCGCCAAAAGTCTTTA
>NZ_JAMFLX010000082.1 GCF_023502345.1 Parendozoicomonas callyspongiae | reverse complement strand
GCGTTACACGGCTAGATGATACATCGTGCTCGCTAATAATAAAAAGGAGTAATCAGTATTGAAATACATAAATGGTAAGAGGGCTGAAAAGCACCTCTTTGAAATGACCCCATTAGAAAGAGCTATTTGTGAATTTGAAAATAAAGCTGAAACTTTTCACTCTGCGAGAAAAAATAGCTCGTGTATCCAGCAGGAACTAGCAAGAAAAAAAGCCCATCTTGACCTTCAAAGAAGAACTACAGAAGCTTGTGCTCAAGTACAAACTCAGCTTGATATTTATAGGGATGAAGCAAGAAAGAAAAAGCTATTAAATAAAGAGGAACCCCATCACCCAACAGAAACACTCGCAAAATTCATGAGCATTGAAGGGTATCCAAAGCCAGACAAAAATTGTGAGTGTCATCATATAATACAAGGGAAAGGAAAATCACAGGTCTATGCTACGCAAGCAAGACTCCGACTTCATATGTGTGGTATAGGAATTAATGATCCAGATAATGGTGTATGGCTCCCTTCAAACATAAACGATACTCCTCACTGGGCTATGAAAAAAGCACTGCCCCATAAAGTTATTCATACTGCAAAATATGATCAGTGGGTTGCCACGAAAATGCTATCGGCAAATAATGAACCTGTGGCTAGAATTATTCTTGGTAACTTACGGCGTGACTTACAAAATGGCGATGTACCACTTGAAAACCTCACCCAAAAATCACGCATAAGGCTCGGTTTATGAGTATCTATAAGATCCTGGTCAACCATGAAGAGTTTGGTTACTTTGAACTCGACTTAGATCGGGTATTGTCATTTCTTGGTGATGAGTTATTTATGTCTTTTACTGAAAATAGTTCTTCGCTAAAAAAGGCTTGGAAGCCTGTCTCTTGGGAATTCATCGAAAGTGTGTCTTCAACACTGCCTGATATTTCTTGCTGGGGCAATGGTTGCCTTATTTTTTCTAAAAAAGCAAAAGACATTCTTTATGAGCATATAGACAAAGATGGAGAATTTCTTGAGCTAACAAACAAAAAATATTGGGTTTTTAATTGCTTAAGCCGAGCTAAAGCTGATATTAATAAAAGTGAAGAAATACTTGATCGTGGTGTCCATTCTGGACTAAAGGCACTTAACTTCAACCCCAAGAAAGTCGTTGAGAAAAATATTTTCAAAACAGATTTTGATTACTACGCTGGCTTTTATTGTTCCGAAAAAATTAAAAATCTTATTAAAGATCACCGTCTAAGTGGCATAAAAGCTACAAATGATCTTGCTGCTAGTCCAGTATAAAATAACCGCCGTGTAACAAGCGCAGGCAAGGGACTGCACCTGACGGCGCAGCCCCTGCTGCGAGCGTTAGCTGC
>NZ_JAMFLX010000081.1 GCF_023502345.1 Parendozoicomonas callyspongiae | reverse complement strand
CCGCAGCTTCGGTACATGATTTGAGCCCCGTTACATCTTCCGCGCGGGCCGACTCGACTAGTGAGCTATTACGCTTTCTTTAAAGGGTGGCTGCTTCTAAGCCAACCTCCTAGCTGTTTTAGCCTTCCCACATCGTTTCCCACTTAATCATGTTTAGGGACCTTAGCTGGCGGTCTGGGTTGTTTCCCTCTTGACGACGGACGTTAGCACCCGCCGTCTGTCTCCTATGATTGCACTCCACGGTATTCGGAGTTTGCATCGGGTTGGTAAGTCGGGATGACCCCCTAGCCGACACAGTGCTCTACCCCCGTGGGTGATACATAAGGCGCTACCTAAATAGCTTTCGGGGAGAACCAGCTATCTCCGAGCTTGATTAGCCTTTCACTCCGATCCACAAGTCATCCGCTGGCTTTTCAACGACAGTCGGTTCGGTCCTCCAGTTGGTGTTACCCAACCTTCAACCTGCCCATGGATAGATCGCTCGGTTTCGGGTCTACACCCTGCAACTTTGATCGCCCTGTTAAGACTCGGTTTCCCTACGGCTCCCCTAAACGGTTAACCTTGCTACAGAATGTAAGTCGCTGACCCATTATACAAAAGGTACGCAGTCACCAATCCGAAGATCAGCTCCCACTGCTTGTACGCACACGGTTTCAGGGTCTATTTCACTCCCCTCAACGGGGTTCTTTTCGCCTTTCCCTCACGGTACTGGTTCACTATCGGTCAGTCAGGAGTATTTAGCCTTGGAGGATGGTCCCCCCATCTTCAGACAACATAACACGTGTGCCGTCCTACTTAATGCGTCGATAATCGTCTTCGTGTACGGGGCTATCACCCACTATGGCCACACTTTCCAGCGTGTTCCACTAACTCATATCGCTCGGCTGGTCCCCGTTCGCTCGCCGCTACTAGGGGAATCTCGGTTGATTTCTTTTCCTCCGGGTACTTAGATGTTTCAGTTCCCCGGGTTCGCCTCTCTAAACCTATGTATTCAGTTAAGAGATACCTGTCTTATGACAGGTGGGTTTCCCCATTCGGACATTCTTGGATCACAGCTTGTTTATCAGCTTCCCAAGACTTTTCGCAGATTACCACGTCCTTCATCGCCTCTGACTGCCAAGGCATCCACCGTGTGCGCTTAGTCACTTGACCATATAACCCAAAGAAATCTGGTTTATACATTCAAACAACGCGTTTATAGACAACTCCGACTAAAGAGTATGTCCTGGTAACGATTCGCCACACACTTGATTCAATAGTCCGCCTCGTTCTTTATAAAAGAAACGGGGTGCTTCCATTGAAAGATTGTTCAAAGAACAATCTGAGTGCTCAGCAACTAAACATATTGATTCAACAAGCTATTGCTTGTTTAACAACATGTGTTGACAGATTCCATATTTTTAAAGATCA
>NZ_JAMFLX010000080.1 GCF_023502345.1 Parendozoicomonas callyspongiae | reverse complement strand
GAAGAAGTCATTAATCCAGGATTTCAAGTCGCAGTGATAAGCATTGACATGTTGGATATTGTATTTGTCTTCTATCACATAAACCCCGTTGGTAGTCACCAGTTCCTTGAGATCAAGCTGCAGTCACCTTGCAATACCCTCATGACTGAGGTGAGCATCTGCACAGAGAATGGCACCGGGTTTTAGGCGTCCCATCAGGTGCCCCTCTAATACCATTCGCACGAGATAACTATTCCAAACATTCAGAGCTAAACTTGATCGAAATGTTTGGAAGACCCTTTCGCTATGCCTCGTTCTTGCCAGTTCTCCGAAAAATTTTTCTCTACAGACTTTCAACACGCTGCCAGACATGCCGGTTCCTGTCGGGAGTGCGTCCGTTTATTAGGGCTCGCTTTTTTGCAGCAAGGGCTTTCTAGGCTGTGTTTAACATAAAAGTTAAGGAACCCAGTGGCCTGAAATTCTTTCTATAAAACTATCTTTTGAAAACCTTTCGGTCTTTAGAAACCGCTTCCATCCAAGGTATTTCGCTAAATTCTTTGTCGCAATACCTTTGAAAAAGTCATAGATCCATGACTTCAAGTCGCTGTGATAGGCGTTGACATGCTGGATATGATAAATCTCTTCCAGAACATGAATGCCCGCCGTTGTCACCAGCTCCTTAAGTTCCAGGCCAAGGCGTTTGGCGATCGTTTCATGACTAGTGAAAGCATCGGCACACAGCACTGATCCCGGCTGTATCCTGCAACGCAGATGAGCCTCCAGTTCATCTGCCGATATGTGCTCAAGGACAGCATCTGTTACATGGTTCTGGCGATCACAGGCGACCATAACAGGAATTTTCTTGATGACATTTTTTGCCTGGCCATTTTTTCGAGGCTTTCGGCCACCTCGTTTTCTGGCTGGCCTGTCCAGATTTCTCTGCCCTTTAAATGACTCCCGAAAGAACGTTTCATCAAGCTCTGATATGCCAGAAAGAAGTTCAGCCTTATCTGGGGAGATGATCGCCATTAAACGGTGTCTCATCAGGAATGATGCAGGTAATGAGATATCACACTGGCTTGCCGCTGTTCGTAACGTGGTATCTCCCCGCATGCACTCAATATAATCATCGACTTTGTGCCGTATGCGCAGATGAGACAGTGAGGTTCCTGAAAAAGCATTGAACGTCTTGTCGCAGGAACGGCAACGATAACGGGGATAACCACTCTGTTCTCCCCAGTGCCCGACATCGTTTCCCTTGCAGTGTGGGCAGGTGGGGCTTTCATCAAAATGATCGACAACGGCTTGCATAAGATGAGAATAAGGAGGAGTGTCATCCGTGATAGCAGACTCTGGGAGTGCTCTACGAAGAGTTTCAACCTGCAAGGGTGTCAAAGAATCCAGAGACTCAAGAATCTTATGGAATTTTTCAGTCAACATCACGACCACCAAGACTTTGTCGCCTAAAACGGTGGTTAGAGTATAGTTTGCGGCTCATCAACTTTTAGTGAAAACACAGCC
>NZ_JAMFLX010000008.1 GCF_023502345.1 Parendozoicomonas callyspongiae | reverse complement strand
GGATTTACCACTGCCACCCCAGACTTTGCACGAGTTTGATAAACCATCCCCTCACTTTAAGCGTGATAAAGCCATTCGCAGAAGAGGGCCACGTACACCTCCACAGACCACAGCATAACCCTCATTTTCAAGTATTTTTTACTCAATTTCCTCTCTAAATCCTCAAATTTCTCCTTTGCTGTTTCTTTAACTTCCTGCTGGCCTATACAAGGCTCTGGTATTCTAGTTCCTACATTAAAAAGTACCGGTAATTAATATTACCGGTATTTTTTAATGATATATAGATATCTATTGATACTATTAATACCGGTATTATAATACCAGTATTAATAGTTCATTGAGTGGGTGTTAATGAAAGATAACCAGCGTAGAGCACAGGTTTTCAGTGTTCTTGATGGCTTTAAGAGCCGTGATGAAAAGATTACAGCTCAGAAACTTGCTGCCCAGGTCAAAATGGGCAAGCAGACAGTGCTTCCTTACTACCGGGAGTGGCAGGAGCTAGAAATTCTGGGAGAAGATGAAGACGTTGAACTGTCCCTTGAACTGACAAGGGTTCTGCGACGAGAAATCGCAAAAGAAAAGTTCCGCCAGGGTGAAAAGGCGAGGAATTTACAGGATGAACTGGACGAACGTAACGGTGAGTTTGAAACCAGCCGCTCAGAATGGGAGCAGAAGCTGACTGAGCAGCAGTCTACGATTAGCAGGCAAGAGCAAAGTCTGTTTGATCTTGAGCAGGAAAAGGAGACCTTAAAACAGAGTATCCATGAAGCTCAGGGCCAGATAAAAAGCCTGCAGGAACAAGTGAAGCAGCTTGAAGCCCTCTGCTCCAAACAGGAAAACAGAATTGAGCAGGAAACTCAACAGGGTAAGCAGGCACTGATTGAGCAGGAAAAACGCCTGGATGAAGCTCATCAGAAAATCATTAACCACTGGATGAAGGTTATAGATGAAGAGCGCCGTGAAAAAGGGCGTCTTCAAAAGCAGATTGATAAGCTGCAGGAAACCTGTAGTAAAAAGGACAGGCAAAAGACTGAACTCGAACATTCCCTGCAGCAGGAGAAGAGAGAAAGAAGTTCATCAGAGGTCCTACTTACTGAAAAAACTTCATTGATTGAGCTGCTGGAGCAGGATCGTGCTCAGTTGAACAGTATTACCGTGGAACTGGGTAATCCCAAAGATCCTGTCGAATCAATAAAGCAGCTTATAGATAGGGCAGGGCGCTGTCTTGAAGCCGAAACGCAATATCAGGCACTGGAAAACAGAATCATTGAACTGGAGGAGGGGATTGATCGCCGGAAGCACCTGGAGAGTGAGAATCAGCAGTTGCTTGAGAAGGTGATCAGGCTTGAAGCTCGTATTGAGGGTATTCAAATGGCTGGAGGTCTTAATATTCCAGAGACATCATGATTTCCAAGCATAAAAAAGGCTGATTACTCAGCCTTTTTCAACACTGTGATTGACAACAAGGGTCAGCGAACATTCTTCATTTGCAGCTTGAGTTTATCAACCAGCTTTTTGCCTTTTGCACTCAGGAAAAGACGGAAATACCGACCATCATCCTCATGTTGCTGTTTCTTGAGTAGACCAAGCCCTGGACGGTCATGGCGGCCTTCACCGAGGCGCTTTACGCTGACAGCAATATCGCTGGGGGTTCCGCAGACCAGTTTGCCATCATTGACCAGGTCAGTAATGGTTTCACCGGGGTTTTCGGCAACCACCATTAATATCTGCCATTGAATGATTGTCAAAGGGTGAGCCTGCAATATAGCAGTAAGCTTAATCAGTCCTTTAAGCGTCATGGGTTACATTCCTCTGTATCTGTACTGCGTTATTTTGCCAGCGACAGTTACAGCGAAACTGGCATTCAGTTCAGCCCATACGGCGGGGGCAATTTCCATTTATTATTCTAATTTTTCAATTACCTGGCGCAATCTAGTGAATGACCCGATTTCGCCATGCCTAAATATTAGACAGATCTTGCTTTGATTTGCAAATATCTGACGGTTGCAACCTGTTTATAGTCGTACAAATCAACAGCAGGAGTGAAAACATACGTAATAGAGCAGGGGGCTTGAAAGGCAAAAAGGTGGCTCAGTGTATCCCTGAACCACCTTTTTCACAGTACTTTATAAGGCAGGTACAGTCAGGATTGATTGTTTTGTGTCGCTGAACTCAAAATCAAGTGAATAGTTTTTAGAGGTTGGTGTCTGATACTGAGGATCCCGAGTATCAAAAGCCAAAACCAGGCGGTGACCCTCCGGAACATCATAGGCTGTTGCAACAAGATCAAAAGACAATGCCACGTTTTCTCCTGAAGATGCATTCGGCAGAGTGGTCACACCATGCGTAATCAGTCGAGCCGTACCGCTCCAGTCCATATCATAGAGATATCCGACCAACTGAACCTTATTGAAATGAGGCTGCACCTGCACAGTTACTCGGGGTGTACCTCTTATCTCCAGCGTTTTATTCAGCTTTGGTGTATTAAAGTAGATTCCCCGGTATCGAGATGCTGCGTAGATATTGGTTATTACAGGGATTTCAAGCTGCTCAAGCAGCTGTGATAAAACTGGAATCTGGGTGCTGAACAAAGTTCCAAACCAGGCATTGATGGTATTTTCTTTTTCCCGGCCAAACCCTGGGCGGTAAGGGTGATTTTCGAGATCACCATTATCGAACAGTGAACGTGGGTGCATATAAAAGGTATGACTGGTTGCTGTTTCAACCGGATAGGATTCAAACCCTTCAAAGCGATTCTGGAATTTCACTTTCATCTGCAGTGGCTTGGCAGATTCAAGATCATTGCTGATATCTTTCAGATGAATATCAAACCATTTATAGACATTTTCCCAGACAATATTTTCACCGACTCCCAGTAAAGAAGGAAGCAGTTCGGCTGTGGCATGGGTTCCGGGCAGGAGGTCAAGATGCTTGGGAGTGTTCAGTTTTTGATACAGCTCCAGCAGCGAGTTAGGCTGGAACAGGTTATCGCCATAGGCCTTTGCGAGATAGACTGCTGTTCCATTCTGATTCAGTCTGTCAACGTAGTTGATCGGAGATCGGGCTTCAGCCCACTTAAGTACTTCAGGGATATTATCGAGATCCTGATTCTTAATGATTTTCCAGTTGGCCTCAATAATCGGGTCAGGATTGCCATTGGTTTCAGAGATCAGCGTTAAAATCTCAGCCCAGGCTAAGCGTGGGGTCTGGTTGCCATACAGTGCCTCAGTCAGGCTACCCCAGCTGCTCATGGCAGCGATGGCTTTTACACGCTTATCCTGTGCAGCTCCCATAAGGCTGATACCGGAACCATAAGAAATACCGGCCGTTCCAATGGCATCAGGATTTACCGGGTAATTATTTATCAGAAAAGTAATCGCCTGGCTGTAATCATCAATATCCTGCGGTCCGGCTGTGGCTATTTGTCCGCCCGATGTGCCAAACCCCCGAGTGGAATAGCTCAACACGATATAGCCTTTTTCAGCCAGCTGTGCAGCCTGGCTCAGATACTGGTATTCATTCAGGCCCCAGCTATTGATAAAGATAACAGCTGGTGCAGACCCGCTAAGATTGGTAGGGACAAAGATATTTGCAGCAAGCTCAACACCATCACTGGCCGTTATAATGATGTCATCATCGGTGGTGTAAAGCTCCGACTCGGGAAAGACTCCATGGTTCAGCAGTCCCGCAGCAAAGTTAAAGAGGCCTTTAATGTCACCTTGAGCCGCCTGGGTAAACATCAAGGTGAATACCAGTGGTACACAGAATGAGAGTGATCGTAGCAATGATTTCAAAACGCTATACCTGTTTTGTTGTATTTATTGGATGAGTACAACACCGCACCGTAGGACAAGTCGCCACTTTGCATATGTTATAGATGCGGGTAATTTCAATTTACCGATACCGGTACAGATCAAAAGAGCAGATGGCGAAGTATTCTTAAGTATTAACATGCGTGGTGTTGGGTATAGCGATACTGGAGGTAGAACCAGTATAGAGTCGGTGGATATTCATATTACTTGATAATGCGCATAATCTATCTTATGTTAAATTACGATATGCTTAATATTCTTTCCAATTCAACGATTCATGCCTTACACGAGCAGCGCCCCACTCGACAAGATCCGGCCCTGTTCTGTCATCAGTCAATTCCGGAAGGTTTGACCTTGTGATAGCATCGCACGTCCACAGATAGCCCTATCTGGCTGGTAGTTATTGTTAATAAGAAAGGCAGAGGTTGTAAGATAAATGGAGTCACTGATTACTGGAGGCCTTGTTGTCCTGACTCTTGGAGCTGTTGCTGGATTGGTGATGAAATCCAGGTCCGGAGCTAAACCAGAACAGGAAGCCGATGAGATTGTTGCACCAGTTTCGGTTGCGCCAACAGGAAAAAAATTCAAAACGCTTGAACGCCAGGTAAAAACCCTTCGAGGTGCCGTCTACTCCGGCAATGTTCTGAGATCCCGTGAAGAGTGGCTGGAACTGATTACTGATATCAGGGAATTGCAGCGCACTATGGAGAGTGATCAGCTGAACCAACATGGCTACGGTATTCAGTATCTGGACTCTTTGGCGCGCCAGGCCATGAGAAGCGAGATGATTAATACCTCTCTTCCTTTTATAGGCCAGTATGTAGATACCCAGCGTGGTATTGACTGGTATGTTTCCGAGGTTCCCTACCGCGAGTTGACCGAAGATATTGTCAAGCGTCATACCGAGCATGTCTCACTGAGTCAGTGCCCGGATATCGAGAGCATGTTCAGGATCAATGACCCTGAACCTGTTCTGGTGAAGAACTGTAATCGTTATAAATCTTTCAGCTGCTACGAGATGCAGCTACCCAATGGCAACTTCCTGATTGCCCAGAAAACCAGAGTAAGAGAATAATCCTTTTTTAGCTCGTTCTGGCCCTAAACAGAACGAGCTGTTTCACACCATTGTGATCAACCTGCCCTATCTGCTGATAGCCAAACCCACCAAAAAATGCTTGCAGTGCCTCATTACTCAGGCACAGTGAAGTTCCCTTGCCGTTTTGATCCAGATCGCTCAAATCATGAACCGCTTTCAGTAATGTACGGCAGTGCCCTGATCTGCGAAAACGGGGATGTACCCCAATCAGTGGCAACAGGTAAGCATGCTCTTCTGGCAGAACTTCTTGAAGCTTACGGAGATACTCCAGATAGTTGACAGTACACTTGTACCCAATTGTCAGTACCATCTTCCATTTCCACAGAAGACGACCAACAATAGTGCTGATATCTTCACTTCTGGAAACAAAAGCCACGCCAATCAGGCGATCACCCTCCAGAACACCTATCACAGGCATATTTTCGGAAAAGTAATAAGCGGCAAGTTCACGGGTACAGGCCCGGATACGTTGATCATACCCTGCCCTGTCTGCTTCAAGCAGGCTCTGAAATACAGAATCATCCCGGTAAGTGTGATAAAGAAGAGAACGGACTTCTCTGGTCCATGAGCTGTCCAGGTAGCGAGTGGTAATCCTCATATCGATGGATTCACCGAAAGTGGCGGTTGTCATAGGTGCTCCAGCCTGGGGACTGCTGATAGCATAGGATCAACGTCCCCATTTGTTTTTATTATTATTTTCTGGCGAAACTGAAGGGGGATCGCGGAAAACCCATCTAACCCTACAGTATTGCTCATCTACGACTATTTATTATGAACGTTCGGTTATTACAAATATGCGAATGTCCTGTTACCAAGTTACCAGTTGAATAAAAGCCGGTAAAGCTGGGATAGCCCCTTGAACAAAATCCCCCAGTACTGTTCAATCGGCTGCGCAGCTTTCTATAATCCGGATTGATACTAAATGAAAATTGTTTCTTTCAACGCCAACAGTATACGTACACGCCTGCACCAGATTGAAGCCATTATCCAAACTCACCAGCCTGATGTGATTGCCGTACAGGAAACCAAAGTCTTTGATCCGGATTTTCCTGTTGAAGCTATCGAAAAGCTGGGTTATCACGCCAGTTATCATGGTCAGAAAACCCATTATGGCGTAGCCACCCTGACCAAAGAGAAACCCCAGGCCGTTCGCAAGGGCTTCGAGGGAGAAGCAGAAGATGCCCAGCGCCGTATGCTGATGGTTGATCTGCCATGGAATGGACAAACGCTGACGGTTATTAATGGTTATTTCCCCCAGGGTGAAAACCGGGATCACCCGACCAAGTTCCCCAATAAACGCGCTTTTTATCAAAACCTGCAGGACTACCTTGAGAGCAGCCATACACCGGAGCAGCCGGTTATTGTTCTTGGTGATATGAATATTTCCCCTGAGGATATTGATATTGGTATTGGTGCGCCGAATGCCAAACGCTGGTTGAAAGACGGCAAGTGCAGCTTTCTTCCAGAAGAACGGGAATGGTATCAACGCCTGCTGGGCTGGGGTCTGAGAGACAGCTTCCGCCATCTCTACCCTGACACAGACGACCAGTTCAGCTGGTTCGATTATCGTTCCCGTGGCTTTGAACGTGATCCCAAACGCGGGCTTCGTATTGATCACATTCTGGCGACACAGTCTCTGATCGATCTGTGCAAAGGTGCAGGTGTTGATTACCAGATTCGTGGTATGGAAAAACCATCTGACCATGCGCCAATATGGGCAGAATTCTAGGTTCTGTTGTCATAAGTTTGTGCATTCAGTGCCAGCGAGGCTTTTCAGATCTAGGCGCAGGCGTGAAGGAATACTGGTTGTCTTTCGAACGGCTGCAACGACGAGCTGGAAAGCCTCGCTGGTGCCCTGCGGGTGGCTCAGAAAGCCGCCACTCACTTCGTCAGACTTGCTTGATGTAGAACCACTACACCTTCACAAGCCTTCCTTGCGATTAGCGGCTTTCTGAGCCACTGAATCGCACAAACTTATATCAACAGAACCTAGTAACGGCCACCAAAATTCTTTTTGTAAAGATTACCCTTTACGTTTACGTAAGGGTAATCCCTTATTATGATACCCATCAAACAGCCATAACCGAATGAACAGCTGGTCGTTATACGTCAGCTTCATTCACAACTAATAAGTACAACAAAGGTCTGTTCTCTGATGGGTAAAACCTATTCGATTACCGATCTGGCCCGTGAGTTTGATGTTACTTCCCGGGCCATTCGTTTCTATGAAGAACAGGGTCTGCTCTCCCCTGCCCGCAAGGGCCAGGCCCGGGTCTACAGCCCGGGAGACAGAATCCGCCTCAAACTTATTCTGCGTGGCAAACGTCTCGGGTTCACCCTTGATGAGTCACGGGAACTGTTTGAGCTTTACGATCCGGCCAGTGGCAACCAGAAGCAGCTGCTGACCATGCTGGAAACCATCCAGGCACACAAAAACAACCTGTCCCAACAGATGCATGATATCCAGATTATGCAGCTGGAGCTTGATGAAGCGGAACAACGCTGTCGTCAGGCACTTTCAGAATCCCAAAAAGACAAACATCACCGAATCCAATCAGGGGTCTAATAATATGAACGAACTGAACTTCGGTCTGGGCGAAACCATTAACATGTTCCGTGATCAGGTGCGTCAGTTTGCCCAGCATGAAATCGCGCCACGGGCTGCCGAGATTGACCGGGAAAACCGCTTCCCGATGGATCTCTGGAAAAAATTTGGTAATATGGGGCTTCTGGGTATCACGGTTCCGGAAGAGTACGGCGGCGTTGGTCTGGGTTATCTGGCGCATACCGTAGTGATGGAAGAGATCAGCCGGGCTTCGGCTTCTGTAGCCCTGAGCTATGGCGCGCACTCCAACCTGTGTGTGAACCAGATCAAGTTGAATGGTTCAGAAGAACAGAAACAGAAGTATCTGCCAGATCTGGTCAGCGGTGACAAGGTTGGAGCCCTGGCCATGAGTGAGGCCGGTGCTGGTTCTGATGTTGTTGGCATGAGTCTGAAAGCGGAAGATCGTGGCGATCATTTTGTTCTCAACGGCAGCAAAATGTGGATCACCAATGGTCCGGATGCCGACACCTATGTTATTTACGCCAAAACATCTCCCGACAAACGGGCACACGGCATCACAGCTTTTATTGTGGACCGTGATTTCCCTGGCTTTTCCCGCTCTCCTCACCTCGACAAACTGGGTATGCGCGGCTCCAACACCTGCGAGTTGGTTTTCGAGAACACGCCTGTTCCCCGCGAAAATATTCTTGGTGAACTCGATAAGGGCGTGAAGGTTCTGATGAGCGGCCTGGACTACGAGCGGGTAGTTCTGTCAGGTGGTCCAACTGGAATTATGCAGGCCTGCCTGGATACCGTGCTGCCTTATGTGCATGAGCGTAAGCAGTTTGGTCAGTCGATTGGCGAGTTCCAGCTGGTGCAGGGCAAGCTGGCGGATATGTACAGCACCATGAACGCCTGTCGCTCCTACCTCTATACGGTCGCTGCCGCCTGTGATCGGGGTGAAACAACCCGTAAAGATGCTGCGGGCGTTATTCTCTACTGTGCTGAAAAAGCGACCCAGATGTCGCTGGATGCTATCCAGCTTCTGGGTGGCAACGGTTATACCAATGATTACCCGACCGGACGTCTGCTGCGCGATGCCAAGCTCTACGAAATCGGAGCCGGAACATCTGAGGTTCGCCGTATGCTGATTGGTCGCGAGCTGTTCTCCGGAAATTGATTCGACAGAAACGCCTTTGGATATGAAACCCATGTAAGCATGGGCTTCACAAATGATCACAGATATAAGAAGAGTCATTATGGCCGTATTAACCAGTCAGGTTCGCACCGGTGATGCAGAATATCAGGCCAACCACGATGCCATGCACAAGCTGGTTGGCCATATTCGGCAGTTGTCGGACAGCATCAGCCTTGGCGGGCCGAAAGCTTCCCGCCTGCGTCATAAATCACGGGGCAAACTTCTCCCCCGGGAACGTATCAATGCCCTTCTCGATCCAGGCTCTCCGTTTCTGGAAATCGGACAGTATGCTGCCCATGAAGTCTATGGTGAAGATGTGCCAGCGGCCGGAGCTGTGGCCGGTATCGGACGGGTTTGCGGACGGCTCTGTATGGTGGTTGCCAATGACGCAACCGTTAAGGGTGGCAGTTATTATCCGCTGACAGTGAAAAAACACTTGCGGGCACAGACGATTGCTGAAGAAAACCACCTGCCCTGCATTTACTTGGTTGATTCCGGTGGTGCCAACCTGCCGCGACAGGATGAGGTGTTTCCAGACCGTGATCACTTCGGTCGAATTTTCTTTAACCAGGCCAATATGTCAGCCAAGGGGATTGCCCAGATTGCCGTCGTGATGGGTTCCTGTACCGCAGGCGGCGCATATGTTCCCGCCATGGCTGATGAAAGCATTATTGTAAAGGAACAGGGAACGATCTTTCTCGCTGGCCCTCCATTGGTAAAAGCGGCAACCGGCGAAGAGGTCTCAGCCGAAGAGCTGGGTGGTGCCGAAGTACATGCCAAGGTATCCGGTGTCGTTGACCATATGGCCGAGAACGATCATCACGCTCTTGAACTGGCACGGCAGTCAGTTGCACGACTGAATACTTCTGCTCCTGTTTTGCCAGATAAAGCCCAGCCAAGACCTCCCCGCCTTGATCCTGAAGAACTTTACGGGGTTGTTCCTGCCAGTCTGAAGACGCCATACGATGTCAGGGAAGTGATTGGCCGGGTTGTGGATGGCTCAGAATTCGATGAATTCAAAACCCATTTTGGTAATACCCTGGTTTGTGGCTTTGCCCGTATCCACGGTTATCCGGTAGGCATTCTGGCCAATAATGGCATCCTGTTTTCTGAATCAGCCCAGAAAGGCGCACATTTTGTTGAACTGTGCTGCCAGCGAAAAATCCCACTGGTATTTCTGCAGAACATTACCGGCTTTATGGTCGGCGCACGTTATGAAGCCGGCGGTATTGCCAAGCATGGTGCCAAACTGGTGAATGCTGTCGCCTGTGCCAAGGTTCCCAAGCTGACGGTGATTATCGGCGGCAGCTTTGGTGCCGGTAACTACGGGATGTGCGGCCGGGCCTACGACCCTCGTTTCCTGTGGAGCTGGCCCAATGCCCGTATTTCGGTCATGGGTGGTGAGCAGGCTGCTGGTGTGCTGGCCATGGTACAAGGGGCATCCCAGGCTAAAAAAGGACAGCCCTGGTCGGATGATGAAGAACAGGTCTTTAAAGCCAGGGTTGTCGACGACTATGACCGTATGGGCAGCCCTTTCTATGCCAGTGCCCGGCTCTGGGATGACGGCATTATTGATCCA
The DNA here is from genome assembly GCF_023502345.1 of Parendozoicomonas callyspongiae. Classification (GTDB taxonomy): domain Bacteria; phylum Pseudomonadota; class Gammaproteobacteria; order Pseudomonadales; family Endozoicomonadaceae; genus Sansalvadorimonas; species Sansalvadorimonas callyspongiae. The sequence continues at coordinate 160,137 of NZ_JAMFLX010000008.1, read as the reverse complement.
AAGGATACCCGCGATGTTCTCGGCCTGAGTCTGGCTGTGACACTGAATGTTCCCGTTGAAGAGACACGCTTTGGCGTGTTCCGAATGTAAGGACAGGAGCGAGGAATTTATTATGACAATTGAAACCTCAGTCTCCAACGGTATTGCCAGGCTGGTGCTTAGTCGCCCGGAAAAACGTAACGCCTTTGATGGCGGAATGATTGCCACGATCACTGATATTTTAAAAGAGTGGTCACAGCTCAATGATATTCGCGCACTGGTCATCTCTGCTGCTGGCGAAACATTCTGCGCCGGCGCCGATCTTGGCTGGATGAAGCGCACGGCCAATCTTGATTACCAGGCTAATCGGGATGACGCCCGAAAACTGGCCGGGATGATGGAAGGCATCGACCATTTCCCTGCCCCGGTTATTACCCTGGTTCAGGGGGCGGCCTTTGGTGGTGCTCTGGGCATCGTTTGTGCCAGCGATATTGTTTTTGCCTCTTCCGATGCCCGTTTCTGCCTGAGTGAAGTGCGGCTGGGCATAATTCCTGCCGTTATCAGCCCATATGTGATCCGGGTGATGGGAGAGCGTGCAGCACGCCGCTTTATGCTGACCAGTGAGCTGATTGATTCGCAGAAGGCTCTGGCTATGGGCTTTATTCATCAGCTGGTTGATCAGCCGGAAGATCTGCCTGAACAGGCAGAGCAAGTTCTGACGCTGTTAAAGAATAACAGCCCCGCCGCAGTCAGAGCCTGCAAGCAGCTTATTGCTGATGTCAGTGGCCGCCCTATCAACTCGCAATTGATGGAAATGACCAGCGAAGCCATTGCCAATATCCGCCAGTCATCGGAAGGTCAGGAGGGGTTATCCGCCTTTCTGGAGAAGCGCAGCCCTGCATGGCAGGAGAAGGAATAATGAGAAACAGCCCTGAGCGAAAAAAAATAGAAAAACTCCTGATTGCCAACCGCGGGGAAATCGCCTGCCGGATTATCCATACGGCCAAAAAACTGAATATTGAAACGGCTGTTATCTGTTCCGATATCGATAGCAATAGTCTGGCAGCCAGCCTGGCTGATAAGGTTCTGGTTGTTGGCCCTGCAGCTGCCAGTGAAAGCTATCTGAATCAGAAAGCTGTTCTTGAGGCAGCCAAAAACTGGGGTGCAGATGCCATTCATCCCGGTTATGGCTTTTTATCAGAAAATTCCAGTTTCGCTGACCTGGTAGAGCAATCAGGTATTGTGTTTATTGGCCCGTCTGCCAGCGCCATGGTCAGTATGGCTTCCAAGAGCGAAGCCAAGCGATTGATGGAAAAGGCTGGGGTACCTTTGCTCAAAGGCTATCACGGAGTTGATCAGTCTGATGAAGTGTTGCGCCAAGAAGCTGAAGATATTGGCTATCCAGTCATGCTGAAAGCCGCAGCAGGTGGTGGTGGCAAAGGTATGCGCGTGGTAGAGAATGCTGCCAGTTTCCAGGAAGTTCTTGAAAGTGCCCGCCGGGAATCCCTGAAAGCCTTTGATGATCAGGTTATGCTGGTTGAGAAGTATCTCCCTGCCCCCCGCCATGTGGAAGTGCAGATTTTCTTTGATTGGGCAGGTAATGGCGTTTATCTGTTTGACCGTGACTGTTCAGTACAAAGGCGACATCAAAAGGTTGTTGAGGAAGCTCCGGCTCCAGGTCTGACTGAAGAGATACAGCGTCGTATGGGTGAAGCGGCTGTTGCAGCTGGTCAGGCCATCGGTTATGTCGGCGCGGGAACAGTCGAGTTTCTGCTGAATACCGATGGCAGCTTCTATTTCATGGAGATGAATACCCGTCTGCAGGTTGAGCATCCGGTCACTGAAATGATTACCGGGCAGGACCTGGTCGAGTGGCAGATTCGTATTGCTGAAGGCGCTCCCCTGCCCTTGAGCCAGAAAGAGCTGGAAAAGAATGGTCACTCGCTGGAAGTTCGTCTCTATGCAGAAGATCCAGCTCGAGACTTTCTCCCTGCAACGGGCGTGATCAGCCATCTGACCTGGCCTCAAAGCCGTCCATGGCTGCGTATTGAAACCGGTATCAGTGAAGGCGATGAAGTCTCCAGCTGGTATGACCCGATGATTGCCAAACTGGTTGTCTGGGGGCATAACCGTAAAGAAGCCTGCAACCGCCTGATAGAAGTTCTTGAGCAAACCCGGATTTCAGGTCTGGAAACCAACCGCGATTTCCTGATTCGTATTCTTGCTCAATCAGAGTTCCAGAATGAGCAATTGGATACAGGTTTTATTGAGCGGCACAACTCTGAGCTGTTTGCCCAAAATAAACGTGAGAGGGCCTGTGCTCTGGCTGCGGTAACTCTCTGTCAGTCTTTGAAGCCAAAAACGCAGGCAGAAGATTCTATCTGGAATCAATCTAATGGTTGGCGCAGTAATGGAGTAAGGCAGTGGTACCAGACCTGGCAGTGGGATGATGAGCACTGTGAAGTGAATGTTATTCAAAATGGTGATGGCTGGACTGTCACCATTAATGAACAGCAGTATTCGATGACTGATATTGCCGTTCATGGCTCGATGGTCACGTTTGATGGGAAGAACTTCTTTGTATCTCCGGAAGATCAGAAAGTTACCGTGACCGGGCCTCGCCTGACTCAATCCTTAAGCAGGCCAGATTACTCGACCACAGAAGACGACGGTCACGATTTAACGGCTCCTATGAATGGCCGTGTGGTTGCGGTTCTCGTTAACAGCGGCCAGACAGTGACCAATGGCGACCCTCTGCTGGTTCTGGAAGCCATGAAAATGGAGCAGACCATCAGGGCTCCCCATGACGGCACTATCGACCAGATACTCCATCCGGAAGGAAACCTGGTTGAAGAAGGTGTCACACTGTTAACGTTCCAGGATGAGCTGGAGGCCACTGCATGAGCTTGCCCGAAGCGGTAACCCTTGTAGAGGTAGGACCCAGGGATGGTTTGCAGGGACAGCCGGTGACACTCTCTGTGGAAGACAGAGTTGCGTTGATCACCATGTTGGCAAAGGCCGGGCTGTCGCGTATTGAAGCCGGCAGCTTTGTCTCTCCAACACGAATACCCCCCATGCGAGATAGCGGGAAAGTCCTTTCAGGTTTGAAAGAGAGCTCTGCCCGCTACTGTGTGCTGACGCCGAATATGCGCGGATTAAATGATGCCCTTGCCGCTGGTGCACAGGAAGTGGCTGTGTTTACCGGCGTTTCAGAAACATTTGTTCAGAAGAATATCCATTGTTCAATCGCTGAGAGCATGGCGCGCTTTCAACCGGTTGTTGAAGCCGCCAAAGATGCGGGAGTTCTTGTACGCGGTTATCTCTCCTGCACTATGGGCTGCCCTTATGAAGGTGAAACCGACCTGAATGCTGTAGCGCATATTGCCCGAGACCTTTACCAGATGGGGTGCTACGAGATTTCCATGGGAGACACTATTGGTGTTGGCAATCCTGTCAGGGTTCAGAAAATGATTGAACTTGCAGGCCGGGATATCCCTGTTCCTGCCCTGGCTGTGCATTTTCATGACACCTATGGGCAGGCCATTGCCAATATCTATGCGGCAATGGAGTCTGGCATATCAGTTATTGATACGGCGGTGGCAGGCCTTGGCGGCTGTCCTTATGCCAAAGGCGCATCCGGGAATGTGGCGACGGAAGATGTTTTGTTTATGTTGAACGGGATGGGCATTCACACTGGAGTGGATATGGATGCCCTGTTACAGGTAAACCAGCAAGTTTGCAGCAAGCTGGGCTGTTCAAACTATTCCCGAACTGCACAGGCATTACTGTCCAAAAAGTAAATATACGACATTAATAGTTTTCAATAACTTATTGATAAAATAAGAAATACCAAAGAGTTTGCTATGTCGATAAAACCACTGTGGTCACCTGCACAAGAGCAGGTGAAGTCGTCGCACCTGTGGGAATTTATGCAGGCTGTTAACCAACATTTTGGCTTTTCATTCAACAGTTATGATGAACTGTACGAGTGGAGCTGTCAGTCCAGAGAAGAGTTCTGGCCATTCCTGGCTAAGTACATGGATATTTCGCTGGGTAGCTACAGCACAGTTGTTGATGAGTCCGAAGGTATGTTCGCTACCAGATGGTTTCCCGGTGCAACAGTCAACTATGCCGAACAGATACTGCGTCACACAGGAGATAAAGCCGCCATTGTCTTCTGCTGTGAGAATGGCGATCGCAGGGAACTAAGTCGGAACGAGCTTCGCAACACGGTAGCGAGAGCAGCCAATGCCCTGACTGATGCTGGAATCAAACAGGGCGATCGTATTGCCGGGTTTATGCCCAATATGCCCGAGACCATCTTAATGATGCTGGCCAGCGCCAGTATCGGTGCCATCTGGTCATCCTGTTCACCGGACTTTGGCAGTCAGGGTGTTCTGGATCGTTTTGGGCAGATAGAGCCCCGAATTCTGATTGCCGCTGATGGCTATCACTACAATGGCAAAATCATCGACTGCCGTCAGCGTATTGATGAAATTACCCATCAGATTTCTTCTATTGAGCAAGTGGTCGTCGTTCCTTTCTTTGGGCATAACCCGGATATTTCATCGATTAGCAACGCCGTTCTGTATAAAGACTTCCTGTCTGATAATACTGAGCTGAAATGTGTAGCCCTTCCTTTTAATCATCCACTGGCCATCCTCTATTCCTCAGGCACAACCGGTGTGCCGAAATGCATTGTTCATGGTCACGGTGGTACATTGCTGCAGCACTCCAAAGAGCTGAAACTGCATACAGACCTCGGGCCAGAAGATGTCTTTTTCTATTTCACCACCTGTGGCTGGATGATGTGGAACTGGCTGGCTTCCGGTCTGCTAACGGGGGCAACTCTTGTTCTCTATGATGGTTCACCGTTCTATCCTGGTCCCAGAGTACTTTGGGAAATGGCCGAGCGTGAGGGTGTGACTGTTTTTGGCACCAGCGCCCGCTACCTGACCGCTCTGCAGAAATCCGGTTATGAACCTGGTGAGAATTGCAATCTATCGAAGCTGAAAGCAGTGCTGTCGACAGGCTCTCCCCTGCCCCATGAAGGGTTTGAGTTCGTTTACAGCAAGATTGGCAGTGATCTGATGCTGTCATCCATTTCGGGTGGTACCGATATTATTTCCTGTTTTGCCTTGGGCAACCCTTTGCGCCCGGTCTATCCAGGCCAGCTGCAGTGTCGTGGCCTTGGAATGGATGTCGCATTTGTTGATGACCGAGGTGAACCTGTCACAGAAGAACGTGGCGAACTGGTATGCCGGAAAAGCTTCCCGAGTCGTCCGGTCATGTTCTGGAATGATCCCAAACGGGAAAAATACCGCAAAGCTTATTTTTCCCGCTTTGAAACCATATGGGCACATGGTGATTATGGTGAGCTGACATCAGAGGATGGCGTGGTTATTCATGGTCGGTCCGATGCGGTATTGAACCCCGGCGGAGTTCGTATCGGGACAGCAGAGATCTATCGTCAGGTCGAAAAAGTGGATGAGGTTCTGGAAAGCCTTGCAGTTGGCCAGAAAACGGCTGAGGACGAACGGGTTATTCTGTTTGTCAGACTAAGAGATAACCTGAAACTTGATGATCGTCTGGTTGCCCATATCAAGAAAACCATTCGCAGCAATACCACGCCGAGGCATGTGCCCTCTTTGATTATCCAGGCACCGGATCTTCCCCGTACGGTAAGTGGCAAGCTGACAGAGCTGGCAATTCGTGCTCTTATTCATGGTGAAACAGTTAACAATACTGATGCACTGGCAAATCCGGAATCCCTGGATTTTTTCCGCCATCTACCCCAACTGGAAACAGCCTGAAGGTTCCGTTCCATAGTGGATGGTTGAGTGCATCATTGGCAGGTTTAAAGACTACAGTTCCGTCTGTTTATGATTCCATGGATTGATGAGCAAAACCCGATTTTCCCTCCCACAGAGCTGGCTCTGGTAGAGCCTGATGGCCTGCTCTGTGCCGGGGGTAATCTGAATATTGAAACACTGGTGGCCGCCTACCGTCAGGGAATTTTTCCCTGGTACAGCGAGGGGCAGCCTATCCTCTGGTGGTCGCCAGATCCTCGTATGGTCCTGACTCCTGAGATTTTCCATCTTTCCAGAAGCATGAAACGTTTTGTGAAAACCACAAAACTCAGGGTTACCTCCAACTCAGCGTTTCCTGAAGTGATTTCAGCCTGTGCCAGCATTGCCCGGGCGGGACAGGAAGGCACATGGATTACTGATGAAATGCAGCAGGCTTACTGCGATCTTCATCAAAAGGGTTATGCCCACTCAGTGGAGGTTTGGAACCAGAGTCAGCTGGTTGGTGGTCTTTATGGCATCGCCTTGGGCAAGGTGTTTTTTGGAGAATCAATGTTCAGTCTGACCAGTAATGCTTCCAAACTGGCTTTGACTGGTCTGGTTTCTTCAGGACTGTTCGAACTGATTGACTGTCAGCAGCATACCCCTCACCTGGAAAGCCTGGGGGCCAAACTGATGTCCCGCCATGTGTTTCTGGCAAGAGTGAATGAGCTGGTCGATAATAGTCCAGTTTCCCTAGTGATTTCCCAAGAGACAAGCTCATGGATGGGCAACAGAGCCAGCGAATAAATATTTATCAGACCGGTGAGCACCCGTGCAGCTATCTTCCGGGGCGGATCGCGGTGACCCAGTTTATTGATCCCAATTTGCTCCTTCCCATGGAGGCTGTTGAGCATCTGGCTGAGCTGGGTTTTCGTCGCAGTGGTGACCATATCTACACACCAAGCTGCCCCGGCTGTTCGTCCTGTGTATCCGTTCGAGTGAAAGTGAAGGATTTCAAGCCTAACCGGACCCAGCGCAAAGTTCTCAACAGAAATCAGGATCTAAGAATTGAAGTGGCAAGACCAGAGCTCAGCCTTGAGGTCTACCGACTGTATCGACAGTACATAAATCACCGGCACAGCGATGGTGATATGTATCCACCTTCGGCAAGGCAACTGAAGGAGTTTCTCTGTATAGATACCGGTTATTCCAGTTTCTGGAAGTTTTATGACGGGAAAAAACTGCTTGGTATAGCCGTAACTGACCACTTTTCCAAGGGCCTTGCCTCTGTATACTCTTTTTTTTGCCCTTATAGTGGTAAGAGGAGTCTGGGTGTCTACTTTGTGCTCAGGCAGATTCTGGCAGCCCGTGAAGCGGGGCTTGATTATCTTTATTTGGGGTATCTGATCGAGGGCTGTCGTAAGATGAGTTATAAATCAAACTTTGGCCCCCTGGAGCACTTGGACCACGACACTGGAACCTGGAAAGTTAACTCCAATTGACCTGTTCCTTTGCGAAAGTTGCGGATTTCGGGCATTATGCACGCCGAATTTTTTAATGTAGCCTCATCAAATTGTTAAGTGGCTGCAAAAATGATTTCTACATACATGAGGTAGGAGCCGAATGGCGAAAGAAGATTCCATTGAAATGGAAGGTGTTGTGGTAGATACCCTCCCCAACACTATGTTCCGCGTTGAGCTGGAAAACGGCCACGTTGTAACTGCACATATCTCCGGTAAGATGCGTAAGAACTACATCCGCATTCTGACTGGCGACAAGGTTCGTGTTGAAATGACTCCTTACGACCTGAACAAGGGTCGTATTGTTTACCGCGCCCGTTAAGATTCCGCCCAAAACATCGAACCTGCAGATCATCTGATCTACGGGTGTTTTGTGCGTGAAAAATTATCTTTTTTGAGATAATAAAAGGCCCCTCGCTTCAGGGGCCTTTTATTTTCGACAAGATACAGATTTACTGAGCTACATCTGAAGCAGGAGCTTTGTCTTTGGCAGGCTCAATCTTGAAGGACAGTTCCCCAGCCTTCACACCAATCTTGACCAAACCACCATTGATCAGTTTACCGAACAGAATATCTTCTGCGAGGCTCTTCTTGATCTTCTCCTGAACCAGACGCGCCATGGGTCGAGCTCCCATCAGCTTGTCATAGCCCTTGTCAGCCAGCCATTCCCGAGCCGCCTTGTTCACTTCAATCTGCACCTTACGCTCATCCAGCTGGGCCTGCAGTTCAGTCAGCTGCTTGTCTACCACGCTGGCAATAACCTGCGGTGACAAAGCATTAAACTGAATCACTGAGTCCAGACGGTTGCGGAACTCCGGCGTAAAGGTCTTCTTGATCGCTTCCATGCCATCGGTGGTGTGATCCTGCTCGGTAAAACCAATGGATGCCCGGTTAATGGTCTCAGCACCGGCATTGGTAGTCATGATCAGGATAACGTTACGGAAGTCCGCCTTACGGCCGTTGTTATCGGTCAAAGTGCCGTGGTCCATCACCTGCAGCAGCAGATTGAACACATCAGGGTGCCCTTTCTCAATCTCATCCAGAAGAAGAACACAGTGAGGTGTCTTGTTAATCGCTTCCGTAAGCAGTCCACCCTGGTCAAAGCCAACATAACCAGGAGGTGCACCAATCAGGCGGGAAACAGTATGACGCTCCATATACTCAGACATGTCGAAGCGCACCAGTTCAATCCCGAGAGATTTGGCCAGCTGTTTACAGACTTCGGTTTTACCAACCCCTGTTGGTCCGGCAAACAGGAAGCAGCCAACCGGTTTTTCTGCTGGCTTCAAACCTGCACGCGACAGACGAATATTGGTAGCTAGAGCTCCAACCGCTTCATCCTGCCCGAAGATAGTCATCTTCAAATTGCGCGGCAGTTTTTCCAGCAGATCTTTATCTGAAGCAGAAACAGACTTGGGTGGAATACGCGCCATTTTGGAAACAATCGCTTCAATATCAGAGACTTCTATGGACTTCTTGCGATCTTCCTTTTCCTGCAAACGCTGATAGGCACCGGCTTCATCGATGACATCAATTGCCTTGTCCGGCATATGGCGGTCATTGATGTAACGGTCAGCCAGTTCCGCAGCGGCACGTAAAGCATCTTTCTCGTAGGCGATATCATGATGCTCTTCGAACTTGGGCTTGAGCCCAAGAAGAATCTGGAAGGTGTCATCAACATCCGGCTCCGTCACATCCACCTTCTGGAAGCGACGTGCAAGAGCTCTGTCCTTCTCAAAGATGCCACGGAATTCCTGGAATGTTGTGGAACCGATACAGCGCAGCTCACCAGACGTCAGCAGCGGCTTCAGCAGGTTTGATGCATCCATAACGCCACCGGAGGCTGCACCCGCTCCGATAATTGTATGGATCTCATCAATAAACAGAATGGCTCCTTCCTTGCGGCGAAGCTCGGACAGAAGCTGCTTAAAGCGCTTCTCAAAGTCACCACGGTATTTGGTACCTGCCAGCAGTGCACCAAGATCAAGAGCATAAACGATGGCGTCCTTGAGGATCTCAGGGACTTCGCCATCAACAATACGTTTGGCCAGACCTTCGGCAATCGCGGTCTTACCCACACCCGCTTCACCAACCAGCAGTGGGTTGTTCTTACGGCGGCGTGTCAGGATCTGTGATACCCGCTCTACTTCGCCATCACGGCCAACCAGAGGGTCTATCTTGCCCAAACGTGCCTGCTCGTTCAGGTTGCATGTATAAGCATCCAGAGGACGTGTACCGCCCGGCTCTCCGTCTGCGGTTTCCTCAACCATTTCCTGGCCGATTGTTTCAGCGCCCTGGTGCCCAGGAATCTTGGCGATGCCGTGAGCGATGTAATTCACCACATCGATACGGGCCACTTCCTGCTGCTTCAGGAAATACACCGCCTGGCTTTCCTGTTCACTGAAAATGGCAACGAGGACATTGGCTCCGCTGACTTCTTTCTTGCCGGAGCTCTGTACATGGAAAACGGCTCTCTGCAAAACACGCTGAAAGCCAAGGGTTGGTTGAGTTTCCCGCTCATCATCACCTGCAGGTATCAGCGGGGTTGTTGAATCTATAAATTTGGTGAGTTCTTCACGAAGCTGCTGAATATCAGCGCCACAGGCCTCCAGAACATCAGCGGCTGAGGCATTATCAAGCAGAGCCAACAGCAGGTGTTCCACTGTCATAAACTCATGGCGCTTGCTTCGTGCTTCCCGGAAAGCAGTATTCAGAGTCTGTTCAAGATCTTTATTTAGCATTAGCGTAACCCGGTGGAGCCGTCGTCAACTGTTGTCTTTTTGCGTCTTGCACATCAGGGGATGCTGATGTTCCCTGGCATACTGGTTAACCTGCTCTGCACGCGTTTCTGCAATATCCCGCGTGTAGATTCCGCAGACTGCTGAACCCTCAGTATGCACTCTCAGCATTACCTGTGTCGCCCTTTCCCTGGACATCCTGAAAAACTGCTCAAGAATCTCGACAACGAAATCCATAGGGGTGTAGTCATCATTAATGAGAATGACTTTATACATCGGTGGTGGCTGCAGTTTTGGTTTTGCTGTCGCAACTGCAGCATCACCATCATCACTCTCAGTTTGATGATCCTTATCCAAGGATAGTCGAATCCAATCAAAGCTACTCATCTGGAATTCTGTCAACGTATTGTCACACTCTCTTAGTTTACTATGCGTGTCCTTATTAGACACTTGACATGTGCTTGACACTCGTTGTTACATACCTAAAACTAGTTCTGTCCCATGGAGATGGGGTTCAAAGAATAATAACACTAATAAAAAGAAAGCATCAGGAGTACAAAGAGGGATATAAGATGCCTACAGGAAAAGTAAAATGGTTCAATAACGCCAAAGGATATGGATTTATCCTTCCCGGTAACGAGGATAATGGCGAAGACCTGTTCGTTCATTACTCTTCCATCAATATGGAAGGGTATAAAACCTTAAAGGCTGGACAACTGGTTAGCTACGACATTATCCAGGGCCCAAAAGGACTGCACGCCATTAATATCGGAATCCTCTCCTCTGATGGTGTTGAATCCTCCGAAGCCCAAACCGCTGAAATTGGCGAAACCTCCCCCCAACCCGAAGAATTCACAGAGAGCTGACGAATGGATTCAGCCGTTACGGCTTAATTCCTGTAGGTAATCTGAAATATAAAGGGAACGGTATTACTGTTCCCTTTTTTTGATGTGGTAATTGTGAGGTCTTGATTGAATACAACCAGTGGATTTTCTTTAATCAACAGCGTCAGAAAATATTCACTGACTGATGAGCCGTTAAATAAGGTTTACATATTGTCGACAATTGCTTCGGCAAACTCAGAGCACTTCAGCAGAGTCGCGTCGGGCATCAGTCGCTCAAAGTCATAAGTGACCGTTTTCGCTTCAATCGCCCCGCCTACACCTTTCAAAATCAAATCAGCCGCTTCAGTCCAGCCCATATGACGCAGCATCATCTCGGCAGAAAGAATCAATGAACCAGGGTTCACCTTATCCTGGCCTGCATACTTTGGTGCAGTCCCGTGAGTAGCCTCGAAGATCGCCACGCTGCCACCGATGTTAGCGCCCGGGGCAATACCAATTCCACCAACCTCTGCAGCGAGCGCATCGGAGATATAGTCACCATTCAGGTTCAGAGTTGCGATAACTGAGTATTCATCAGGACGCATCAGAATCTGCTGCAGGAAGGCGTCAGCAATCACATCCTTGATAATAATATCATTTCCGGTCTTGGGGTTTTTCAGAGTATGCCAGGGGCCACCGTCCAGAGGTTCTGCTCCAAAGCGTTCGTGAGCCAGCTCATAGCCCCACTCCTTAAAGGCACCCTCAGTGTATTTCATGATATTGCCCTTGTGCACCAGAGTGACGGAAGGCAGATCATTATCAATGGCATGCTGGATGGCTTTGCGTACCAGACGCTGGGTACCCTCTTTGGACACTGGCTTGATACCGATACCGCAACCTTCATCGAAGCGGATCTTAGTGACTCCCATCTCTTCCTTCAGGAAGTGGATCAGCTTCTGGGCCTCAGGACTGTCAGCCTGCCATTCAATGCCAGCATAAATATCTTCAGAGTTTTCCCGGAAAATCACCATGTCAGTTTTTTCAGGGCATGTGACCGGGCTTGGTACTCCCTTGAACCAGCGTACCGGACGAATGCAGGCATACAGATCCAGCTCCTGACGCAGGGCTACATTCAATGAGCGAATACCGCCACCGACTGGGGTCGTCAGTGGACCTTTGATGCCCACACTGTATTCCTGCAGGGCTTCCAGAGTTTCTTCAGGCATCCAGACATCAGGACCGTATACCTTGGTCGCTTTCTCACCGGTATAAACTTCCATCCAGACTATGGAACGCTTGGCACCATAAGCTTTATCAACTGCTGCATCAACAACTTTCAGCATGGCTGGGGTAACGTCGACACCTATGCCGTCACCTTCGATAAAAGGGATGATTGGGTGGTTAGGAACATTCAGGGAAAGGTCTGAATTAACGGTGATTTTGTCACCATCGGTAGGTACCTTGATCTTCTGGTATCCCATTTATCAACTCCGTTATGTGGAATGTGAGTCGCCGGTTTTAGAGGTGTTGTCATCTAACCGACCTGCGCTGTATTTTTTGTAGTTTTGCTACATTCCGGCTACTTACTTCTATTCTGCAAATGCACCAATATAGGTGTAAGCAGTCCGCAAACCGTATAATGGCGTACAAAGATACCGCATAAATACCTAAGAATAAATGCAGCGTGTTACAAAACTACATTTAAGCATATGAAATGAAAGTTGAAATCTGCTCCGCCCGCCCCTATCTCTTGGCTTGTTCTTGTGGACGAATTTGCCCCGTTGCTTAGAATAGGGCCATTTTTCGACTGAAAAGCGCTGAAAGCCTTAAATTGAGTATTTATGACCGATAACTCCCAGATCCGCGTCATTGTCGGTATGTCCGGCGGTGTTGACTCCTCTGTTTCTGCCCTTCTGCTCCAGCAGCAGGGTTATCAGGTGGAAGGCCTGTTTATGAAGAACTGGGAGGAAGACGACGGAACCGAATACTGCACAGCCCGTGAAGATCTGGCTGATGCCCAGAAAATCTGTGACAAACTGGGTATTCATCTGCACCAGGCCAACTTTGCTGCCGAGTACTGGGATAATGTTTTTGAGCATTTTCTGGAAGAATATAAAGCCGGGCGAACCCCCAATCCCGATATCCTCTGTAACCGTGAAATCAAGTTCAAGGCTTTCCTGGATTACGCCATGGAGCTTGGTGCTGATCTGATTGCTACCGGACATTACGTGCGCCGTGATGATTCCACCGGCCAGACCCTGATGCGCAAAGGTCTGGATAATAATAAGGATCAGAGTTATTTCCTGCATGCTGTCGGTGAAGAACAGCTGTCCAAGACCCTGTTCCCGGTTGGTGAGTTTGAAAAGAGTGAAGTTCGCGCGCTGGCTGAAGAGCATGGACTGATCACCTACAACAAGAAAGACAGCACCGGTATCTGCTTTATCGGTGAACGTCGCTTCCGCGATTTTCTCAAGCAATACATTCCTGCCAAGCCCGGCGTGATTGAAACGGAACAGGGTGAAGTTATTGGCGAACATAATGGTTTGATGTATCACACCATTGGCCAGCGCCAGGGCCTGGGTATCGGAGGCATGAAAAATGCCAGTGAAGAACCATGGTACGTGCTTGAAAAAGACCTGGATCGTAATGTCCTGGTCGTAGGCCAGGGCAATAACAATCCCCTGCTGTTCTCGGAAGCACTGTCAGCTGATACTATCTACTGGATTAATGGAGAACCGGAGCTGCCAGCCAAACTGACAGCCAAGGTTCGTTATCGCCAGAGCGATCAACCATGCACTCTGCAGAAAGACAACAACGGCCGTTACCTCGTCGTTTTTTATGAGCCACAGCGGGCTGTGACACTTGGTCAGTCTGTGGTTTTCTATAACGGTGATATCTGCCTGGGTGGCGGTGTTATTGAACAGAGGCATGCTCATAAATAACCATGTGTTTGTTATTGCCGGGATCACTGTGACAACGGAGTTCTCGGCACTTCCGTGGTATAAGGATGCAAACCGACAGCCAATAATCAGGATTATCAAAAGCTGTGACCCATACTGATTCCGACCGGACCCTTGCCCTTGCCGGACTATTTCAAGCCGCAAGCCTGGTAGAGAAGATTGCCAAGACAGCTCAGGCTCCGGCAGAAGAGCTGGAAACAAGTATTAATAGTATTTTTATGACCAGCCCGAAAGATGTAGCTGATGTCTATGGTGCCCCGCTGAATGTCAGCATGGGTCTCAGGCTACTGAGAGATGTGCTGGAACGCAAACCAGATGCGGTACGTTCCGACACAGTGCGATATGCCCTCACCTTGATCCATCTTGAACGCAAGCTGCGCGGCAATCCTGAAATGATGTCGTCCATTGGACGTCGCATTGATCGGACTGAAAGCCAGTTGCAACACTTCGAGACTCTGCACGACAATATTTTTGCCAGCCTGGCAGATATTTACCTGGATACCATCAGCACATTCAGAACGCGTGTTCAGGTCACCGGTGATCTTCGTCATCTGCAGAATGCCGGGTGCGCCAATAAAATCAGGGCCACTCTGCTGGCGGGTATTCGCTCAGCCATTCTCTGGCGCCAGGTTGGCGGAAGGCGCTGGCACCTGGTTTTCTCTCACAAGAGAAAGCCAATACTTAACGAAGTCTCAAAGCTTCTGAAAGGTTTCGCATAATTATGGGCGGGCAGACATCCGGACTCTTTTGCTGTAGGGCGCGCCCGCTTGTAAATCTGAACCAGATTATTCGTTCCCCCGAATACTCTTAACGCACTGACAAGGGTCTACCAATGGAACTGTCATCGCTGACTGCGATTTCCCCCGTCGACGGCCGCTATGGCGGCAAAACCAGTGTACTGAGAAGTATTTTCAGTGAATACGGGCTGATCCGTGCCCGGGTTGAAGTCGAAGTGCGCTGGCTGCAGCGACTCAGCCAACATAAACAAATTGCAGAACTTGCCCCATTCAGTCAGGAAGCCAATGATCTGCTAAACCAGATCGTTGACGGCTTTTCTGTTGCCGATGCCGAAGAGATCAAAGGCATCGAACGCACAACCAAACATGACGTGAAGGCGGTTGAGTATTTCCTTAAGGGCAAGATGAAAGCCCTGCCTAAACTCGCCAAAGCCATGGAGTTTGTTCATTTTGCCTGCACCTCTGAAGACATCAACAACCTGTCCCACGGCCTGATGCTGAAAGAAGGTCGCAAGGCTGCAGAAAACGTGATGGAGCGTGTCGTTGAAGCGATACGTGCTCTGGCTCATGAGCATGCTTCTTTACCCATGCTGAGCCGGACTCATGGCCAGACTGCTTCTCCAACCACTCTTGGTAAAGAGATGGCCAATGTTGCCTACCGCTTGCAGCGTCAGCTGGAGCAGCTGCGTCAGACCCCCCTTCTGGGCAAGATTAACGGTGCCGTCGGTAACTATAATGCTCACCTGGCCACCTACCCTGAAATTGATTGGGAAGCCAATGCCAGCGAATTTATCGAGCAAGAACTGGAACTGACTTTCAACCCTTACACCATCCAGATTGAACCGCACGACTACATCGCCGAGCTGTTTGATGTTATTCGCCGATTCAACACCATTCTGATCGATTTTGACCGTGATGTATGGGGCTATATCTCTCTCGGGTATTTCAAGCAGCGCACTATTGCTGGTGAAGTTGGCTCTTCCACCATGCCTCACAAAGTGAACCCAATTGACTTTGAAAACTCCGAAGGCAATCTGGGTCTTGCCAATGCAGTGATGGAGCACCTGGCCAATAAACTTCCGATTTCCCGCTGGCAGCGCGATCTGACCGACTCAACCGTGCTTCGCAATATGGGTGTTGGTATGGCATACAGCCTGATTGCCTATGAGTCCACCTTAAAGGGAATCAGCAAGCTGGAAGCAAATCCCCAGCGGCTGTCTGCCGATCTGGACAATGCCTGGGAAGTTCTGGCAGAACCGGTGCAGACCGTGATGCGCCGTTATGGCATTGAAGAACCCTACGAAAAACTCAAGGCTTTCACCCGTGGTAAGGTGATTACCCGTGAGGCCATGCTGGCATTTGTTGATCAGCTGGATATTCCTGATGAAGCCAAGCTGGCTCTTAAGGAAATGACTCCTGGCAGTTATATCGGGAATGCAGTACAGCAGGCATTGAAGGTCTGATGAAATAAACGAGTCTTACTGAAGGAGAATATTATCTCTTTCAGTAAGTCCATATCAGTGGGCTATAACAGTCCTCATTCAGCAATGCTTTCAGCTCTCACAGTTTCACTCCTTCAGAGAATGTGCAAGCTCAGTTTTGCCCAGCTCTGCAGCCAGACAGCTGATTCCTTGCAAGCCTCCATGAGCCAGCATATTGGTACTGAGATTAACCTTTCCCGACGGATACCCGTTCTCCAGCTCATCACTGTCTGAAGCAATCACACCATCCGCTGTTCTTTGACGGCGGTTATATTAGAGACACCAGGTGATCAGCGACCACAACTCATAAGCAATACTTTTGTCTCTGTGCCAAAGCAAAATAACTGGCACCATAAGCGATCATGGCACCACAGAGGAATACATCCGAAAAGAGAGTGACGAAGAGCTTCGACGTCTCTTTCAAGGTTACCTGGATAAACAGGCGTATTTTGAAAAAAAGGAGAGCATTTTTGCTCTCCTTTTTCGTGTTAAAGACAGTTATTGATACTTCGCCTTGGCTTCACGCCTGCGGGCATGCAGTACAGGCTCAGTATAACCATTAGGTTGCTCTGTTCCCTTCAGAACCAGATCACAGGCAGCCTGAAAACCGACACTGTTATCATAGTCCGGTGCCATTGCCCGGTAGGCCGGATCCCCTTCATTCTGACGATCAACCACTTGCGCCATTCGCTTCAGGGTTTCCATAACCTGCTCTTCTGTACAGATACCATGATGCAGCCAGTTGGCAATATGCTGACTGGAGATACGCAACGTAGCCCGGTCTTCCATCAAACCCACATCGTTAATATCGGGGACTTTGGAGCAGCCAATCCCCAGCTCTACCCAGCGCACCACGTAACCGAGAATGCCCTGGGCGTTATTATCCAGCTCTTTCTGAATATCATCCGCATTCAGGGATGAAACATCTTCCAGCAGTGGCAGGGTCAGAATATCATCCAGGCTTGCAGATGCTCGCGCAGCCAATTCATCCTGACGGTGAGCAACATTCACCTTGTGATAATGCAGGGCATGCAGAGTTGCAGCTGTTGGTGATGGTACCCAGGCGGTATTGGCACCTGCCATGGGGTGTCCGACCTTGGTTTCAATCATTTCGGCCATATGATCCGGAATCGGCCACATGCCTTTGCCAATCTGGGCCCGGCCCTTTAAACCTGCAGCAAGACCGGTATCAACATTCCAGTCTTCGTAAGCCTTGATCCAGGTTGCCTGCTTCATTGGCCCTTTACGGACAACCGGCCCTGCTTCCATAGAGGTATGAATTTCATCACCAGTGCGGTCAAGAAAGCCGGTATTAATAAATACAACCCGCTCTTTGGCCTGGGCAATACAGTTCTTGAGGTTGACGGTTGTACGACGCTCCTCATCCATAATACCCATCTTCATGGTATTGTGGGGCAAACCAAGAGCATCTTCTACACGGCAGAACAGAGTATTGGCAAAAGCCACTTCTTCCGAGCCATGCATTTTGGGCTTAACAATATAAATACTGCCTTCACGGGAATTGCTGTTGTTCTGGCCTTTTTTGTTTAAATCATGAATAGCGATCAGAGCCGTCACCATCGCATCCATAATCCCTTCCGGAATTTCCCTGCCCTCGCCATCGAGAATGGCTTCATTGGTCATCAGGTGTCCGACATTACGGACAAACATAAGACTCCGGCCTGGAAGAGTCAGGCTGCTGCCATCTGCCCGGGTATAAATACGATCTTTGTTCAGTGAACGGGTGAACGACTTATCACCCTTCTGCACAACTTCCTGCAGATCACCTTTCATCAGGCCCAGCCAGTTGGAATAAACCGTCACTTTATCTTCAGCATCAACAGCAGCAATGGAATCTTCGCAGTCCATAATGGCGGTCAGTGCTGATTCCACCAGCAGATCTTTTACTCCAGCCGAATCTGATTTACCGATAAGGCTTTCAGAATCGATCTGAATATCTATATGCAGCCCGTTATTTTTAATAAGAATACTGTCGGGTTTCTGTTGTTGGCCGGCATAGCCTGCAAACCTCTCGGGAGAAACAAGGGTCGTCTCCATACCGCTGTTGAGCTTAACCGCCAGCTGACCTTCTTTGACTGTATAGGCGACAGCATCGGCATGACTGCCAGTCGTTAACGGCGCTGACTGATCAAGAACTTCACGGGCATAGGCAATGACCTTGGCACCACGTACAGGGTTATAAGTGCGTCCTTTGTCAGCACCATCTGCTTCGCTGATAACATCCGTGCCATAAAGCGCATCATAAAGGCTACCCCAGCGGGCATTGGCAGCATTCAGGGCATAACGGGCATTCATCACCGGCACAACCAGTTGAGGACCTGCAACTGTTGCGACTTCTGAATCAACATTTTCTGTGGTGATCTGAAAGTCAGGAACCCGTGACTCGATATAGCCAAGGTCGGTGAGAAAGGCTTTGTAGGGAACAGGGTCATGGATTGGGTGATCCTTATGCCACTGGTCAATTATCAGCTGTATCTCATCACGACGAGACAGCAGCTCACGATTCACCGGTGCCAGATCATTGATGATCTTCTCAAAGGATGCCCAGAAATCTTTGTAGTCAATACCAGTGCCGGGAATGATCTCCTGGTTCACCAGATTAAACAGTACACTGGCTACCTGCAGAGATCCGAATTGTGTACGTTCTGTCATGTCGCTACCCCGTTTTATGCGCCGATAACCTGCTCGATTCTGGCCACCAGCATTTGTTATTCAGGCTTTGCCCTGCCCTGCCCAGCCTATCTCTTCTATCTCGAGTCTTGCTGTGATTTGTCTGTTTTCAGCCGTCAAAATGCCTGAAAATTTTTGAATTGCCAAGCACAGGCAATTAAGGCCTGAAAAATCTGACACGCCAAAACGAGTAGTTTTGATCGCATGTTATACCAAATAGACCCCGAATTTATGGTTTGGCAATAAACATTCAGCAAATAAATAGCGATTATAAAAAAGCGCAATTGCGCCAAGAGGCGGCGTTTACTTAGAATGCACACACCGAACCGAGACTGATTCGGCAATCATACGTAGATAGCAGCGTAGATGGCCGCCGCACTCCGACAACAAGCATTACAAGGGTGGGTGTGGTCACTGCAAACAGCCATAAGCGGGAATGCCAACACAAGGTGTTTCCATGGTAAAAGAATAAGGACCGGTCATGTCAAACTACCTGAAAGACATCGATAGCATTGCTTCCCTAAAAGCAACTCAAGGGTCTGCCTGGGATGCCATCAATCCTGAGTACGCCGCACGTATGAGGGCCCAGAACCGTTTCAAAACCGGTCTGGATATCGCCAAATATACTGCGGGCATTATGCGTGCTGATATGGCCCGTTATGATGAAGATCCCTCACAGTACACTCAGTCACTCGGTTGCTGGCATGGTTTTATCGGACAGCAGAAGCTGATCTCTATCAAGAAGCACTTCAATTCCACGGATCGCAAATACCTGTACCTGTCCGGCTGGATGGTTGCTGCACTGCGCTCCGAGTTCGGTCCACTGCCTGATCAGTCCATGCATGAGAAAACTTCTGTTGCCAGCCTGATCGAAGAACTCTACACCTTCCTGCGTCAGGCCGATGCCCGAGAACTGGGCGGCTTGTTCCGTGCGCTGGACAAAGCCGGTACTTCTGAAGAGAAAAAAGCTGTCCAGAGCAAAATTGATAACTTCCAGACTCATATCGTGCCAATTATTGCAGATATTGATGCTGGCTTTGGTAATGAAGAAGCCACTTACCTTCTGGCCAAGAAGATGATCGAAGCCGGTGCCTGCTGTATCCAGCTCGAGAACCAGGTTTCCGATGAGAAGCAGTGTGGTCACCAGGACGGTAAAGTGACCGTTCCTCACGAAGACTTCCTGGCCAAGATTCGCGCTGTTCGCTACGCCTTCCTTGAACTGGGTGTTGATGATGGTGTGATCGTTGCTCGGACAGACTCCCTGGGTGCTGGTCTGACCAAACAGATTGCTGTCACTAATGAGCCTGGCGATCTGGGTGACCAGTACAATAGCTTCCTTGATGGTGAATATGTCGATAATGCATCAGATATTGCCAACGGTGATGTGGTGATCAAGGCTAACGGCAAGCTACTTAAGCCCAAGCGTCTGCCTTCCAACCTGTTCCAGTTCCGCAAGGGCAGCGGTGTAGATCGAGTGGTTCTTGACTGTATTACTTCTCTGCAGAATGGTGCAGACCTGCTCTGGATCGAAACCGAGAAGCCTCACGTCGGTCAGATCGGTGGTATGGTTGAGCGTATCCGTGAAGTTGTTCCCAATGCCAAGCTGGTTTACAACAACAGTCCATCGTTCAACTGGACCCTGAACTTCCGCCAGCAGGTATTCGATGCCTGGGCAGAAGAAGGTAAGGATGTATCTTCCTACGACCGTGCCAGTCTGATGAATGCTGAATACGACGATAGCGAGCTGTCCAAGGCTGCTGATGAGAAGATCCGCACCTTCCAGGCTGATGCCGCCCGTGAAGCCGGTATCTTCCATCACCTGATTACTCTGCCGACTTACCATACTGCTGCGCTGTCTACTGACAACCTGGCAAAAGAGTACTTCGGTGACCAGGGTATGCTGGGCTATGTAGCCAATGTTCAGCGTAAGGAAATCCGTCAGGGCATTGCTTGTGTGAAGCACCAGAACATGTCAGGTTCCGATATGGGCGATGATCATAAAGAGTACTTCTCTGGTGATGCTGCGTTGAAAGCTGCTGGTGAAGATAACACTATGAATCAGTTTGATAGCAAATAATCTCTGCCATTAACTGAAGTATTGGAGGGCGCCTGTGGTGCCCTCTTTGTTTAGGCATAATCCTTTGATATGTTGATGACATGATTAATAACCGCTTAGCATAGAGCCTCGATTGCATTTCCCGTTCTGTATTCTGTGAATATCTCAGGTTTAATGCCGACAGGGATGGAAAATGATATGCCAACTTACACAACTCCCGGGGGTTATATAGAAGAAATCTCCACCCTTCCCCCGTCCATTTTAAAAGCCCTTCGAGAAATAGCCACTATTGATAAAGTCACCCTGCTTGTACTGTCAGATGCAATCAGTTTGGGCACGGCTGACCTACTATGAAATCTGCCAGGCGGCTCTAGATCAGTGCAGCCTACTATCCCTATTTGATGACGACTCTCCCCCGTCCTTGTGACATAGAGATGTGCACTGTGTCTGGTCAGAGCATTTCACCTGATGATCAATGGGCTTTGACGCTGATAGATCTTGAGAATGGCATGCTGGTCATTGATATCTTTCTGGCCATGGTCAAACCTGCGGAATTTCACTTGATGCGACTGACACAGAAAGTCGCTGAAGGCTGATCAGCTACAGGCTTTCAGCTTTCTGGTTACGAGGAAAAAATTCAGGTTGACGCGCCATTTCGATAATCAAGCGACGTATCCATCTATGCCCAGCGTCCTGCTGCAATAAAGGACTCCATGCCATCTTCAGCTCAATTGGTGGAATGGAAAATGGTGGTGGCTGAATCACCAGTTCAGGATCTTCACTTAATAACATTGCAGCCCTGGTTGGCAGGGTTGCAATAAGATCATTCTGCCGAGAGAGTTGCATGGCAACATGATAGTGGCGGGTAAAAACGGTAATCTGCCGCTTACGGCCCAGTTTGCTGAGAGCATCATCGACCCAGCCCAGTCGCTGAACATCTTCAGGATTGACTCCCACACCCACGCCCATACCTGTCTTGCTGACCCAGATATGTCGTGCATTCAGATAGTTCTCCAGTGTGAATTTCCGACGAATCAGATTATTTCTGCTCAGCAGGCAGGAAAAACCATCCTGCCAGACCGTGCTCTGGTGAAATGATTGAGGCATTTCATCAAAGCGATTTATCGCCATATCCACCCTGCCCTGCTCCACATCCTGGAAGCTGACATCACTGGGAGTCAGCATATCCAGAGTAATATGCGGGGCATCATAACGCAGACGACGTAACAATGCGGGAATCAGGGTTGATTCCGCATAGTCACTGGCCATTATCCGAAAGACCCGATGGCTTGAGGTAGGAGTGAAAGGTGTCTGGGGGCGTACCGCCTGCTCAATATCCTTAAGAACATTGCGGATCAGCGGCTGAAGTTCAAGGGCACGGTTGGTCGGTGTCATTCCATCGCTGGTTCTGACCAGCAGCGGGTCTTCGAACAGGGTTCGCAGCCGTCTTAGCCCATTACTCATAGCTGGCTGAGTAATGCCCAGCTGATCAGCGGCACGGGTTACGTTTCTTTCTCTAAGCAGTGCATCCAAATACACCAGTAGATTAAGATCTACGCGGGACACATTCACCATTATTATTCTCAAAGCTGCCCTTATAAGCCTTGAAAATTATCACACGAGCGAAGGGTTGCTCACAATCTTTAGATTATTTAAAACCTTTGGCATCGTATAGTGTAGTGAGCGTAGCGAAATACTCTTTCCCATAGCCACTGAAGTACTCTTCACCAACACCATATTGCGCAAGCAATTGGGTAACATATTGATGATGTGGCAATTTTATTTCTGGCGGTATAAGCGGACTGGTCGCTAAGGCAACACCGGCATAAGCTAGGGCTCCCTTGACTGCAAAGGCTGATGCAGCTGCTGCCGGGTTTGCTGCATAAATCAGAGCCTGCAAAGCTACATAACCCAATGCAACTTCTGTAAGACCAGTGATGCCAGAATGGCCATAAGCCAGAATACGCGTAATCCAGTAACTGTTATCCCAGGTACTCCACTGGGCAGTCGTGTAGATTCTGTTGTTGATGTTATCGAACACACCTCTAACCGTTGCCCGCAGCGACCCACTGACATAATCAGCGCCAAACAGTGGCCCGCGGCACCAGACATTATCAACAACAAAGTCTCCCGTGGGGTTATCATCTCGAAGCACGCCCCATGACCAGAGCATTTTGTCAGATTTGAAGTGAATCTTAATGGGGTTATTCCTGTCAGGAATAACCCGGATTTCTATTCCCGTATTAAAACCATACCGGTGATCGCCAAATCGTGGTACATAGTGCATATACTGCCCGATAGTTGTTTCTGACTGCGTCAGGTAGCACTGGTCAAGCAATTCTTCTGTTTGAATTGGCCCTTGCAGAATCTCATCTTGCTCTTCCTGAAGAGCGGTGGTGCTTTCCTGCAGGGCATTTCCACTGCCGTCTTGCCGCCTGACTTGGTGAATTGTATTTCCTTCAAAGTCTATCTGGTTTTCTTCCTTCGATTTCTTAAGAAACTGCCGTTGTGCATGAAGACGCGTGAAGGCCGAATCTAATTGATTTTTGATGACCTTAACTGCTTTATGTACCTGCCTGGAAATCCTTTTTGCATCAATTATGCTTGCCAGCAAGGCACCAGTTGTACCCTCAGTTCTTTGACTTGCCTCCAAAAGATTCGTGACTCTGGCGGATACTTCTACAACCTGATCGGCGGCATTGAGTAGATTGGCTCCATCCCCTGTCTTCAAGTCATTCTCATCGACCGGTAAAGCCTTTCTCATTTCCATATCAAGATTGGAAATCTGCTCTTTAAGAGTGGTGACTTCAAAGGTTGATGTTGCGACGGAACCTGCAATTTTACTAAGCTTGATATTGGCCAGATAGAGCATGGCGCGAAGTGTCGACATACCATAGACAATCGCATTTTCTTCTGAGGTTTCATCATAGCGAGCTGCAAGATACTCAATATCCATCTGCAAACGCTGTGGATCATAAGTTTCATAGCCAAGCTTATATTTGCCGTTCATATAAAGTGGCCTGGCACCGTCTTTCATTTCGAAATCAATATTATTCAGCGCAATGTAGGTTCCATGTCTTGTTAACTGGGACAACCAGTAAACTGTTCCAGTCAGTGTCCAGCCTGGCATATAACTGTTATGAATTTCTGTAACCTTGAGGCGACTTCCGCTCTGAACTGAAGTTGTTCGATAGAATTCAACTTCTGCCTTCATCTCTCCATATGCTGATGAAAACATTTCTGAGGATGCATTGTAATCACGGCCTGCCCACTTCAAATGCAGGCGGTTTCCATGACATGTAAATCTTGCATATCTGTTGTTCTTACCGTCGACAAATGCAAGGTAATTTGTCTTCCATACGGCTTTATCATCAAAATAATCTTTCTGATCAGACTGCAGGGAGAGATAAATATTTTCGTTCAGAGGGTCAACAGTCACGACAATATGGGTATTGCGTATCGCATTGTCATAGTTGGCATAGTAGTCATTTTCAAAGGAGTCATTATTCATCCCAAGGGTAGAAGGTCTTCCGGAACTATTGGAGCCATAGACTTCTTCATTTATTCTCTTTTTACTGTGAATTTTATCCAGATCCTCTTCGTTAGAGAATTTCAGCACATACATATTTTCCGGGATATTACACTTGTCCATCTCGACCATTGCCCAGGAAGAAGAGCACAGGCCCATCCCCAACAGGAGAATAGCTATCAGGGCAAGAGGCAGCGATTGGGTAATTGAAGGTTTTACCAAAGTTACAGCGCGGAACCTGGAGAGCATTCAATTCACCTTACGGAATCTGAGACACCCGTTAGGCGAAATTCAGCTCATTAAGTTCAGGATACGGCTGTTTGCATATGTAACGGCAGTAACAACCTGAAATCGATTACACCTCGTTACAGGAAATAGAAACGGGCAAACAGCACAATAATTGGAAGAGCCATTACTGTTCGAATAATAAAGAGTGACAGAAGCTGCCAGAAATTCAGGGGAATTGAGGATTTCATGATCAATACGCCTACCTCTGACATATAGATCAGCTGGGCGATAGAAAGTGCTGAAATAATAAAACGGGTCATCTCGCTATCTATGCCCCGGCAAAGAATCGCTGGCAGAAACATATCTACAAACCCCAGGAAAACCCCTGGGGCAGCCTTTTCTGGCTCCGGAATCTGAAGCAGGTCAAGCAAAGGGACCAGCGGGCTGCCCATCCACTGAAAGATGGGTGTTGTCTCCGCCAGAATCATTGCGACAGAGGCGATGACCATGATAACCGGGATAAACACCAGCCAAATATCAAAGGCATTGAATAGCCCAATCTGAAGCAGTTTCACAGGGCCTGGAGCGCTTCCGGCTTTTTGGGTTGCTAATTGAAGACCACTGACAAGACTGAGCTGCTGGCCATTGTTATCAACCACAGTCGAATCGGCTTCAGGGTGATACTTGTCGGGAATACTTGTTAGAGGCCATATGCGGGGAAGAACAAGTCCAATAATCAGGCAGGTGCATACCACTGTCAGATAGAAGTAGGGAAACATATGGGGCAAGCCGACAAAATTCACCACAACGATACAGAACGAGATAGAAACCACAGAGAATGTTGTTGCGATGATGGCGGCCTCTCGGCCGGTATAGTAGCCCTTCTCATACTGCCGTGCTGTTATCAGCGTACCAACTGTTCCATCCCCCAGCAGCGAAGCAATGATATCAACCCCACTGTTTCCAGGAATTTTATAGACCGGTTTGAGAATCCGGTGCAGCATCGTACCAACCAGCTCAACCAGGCCATAATCAAGCAGCAACGGTAAGAAAATACTGGCAAGAAAGAAGAATACCAGCAGTACACTGAGCAGCTCATGAAGAACCAGTCCCCCGGTATTTTCCCCCCACAACCATTCAGGACCAAGTTTCAAAATAATCGCAATGCCTAAAACCGCCCCCACAGCACGGACAAGAATCCAGAACTTTGAAATCATAAATGCTGATCGTAGAAATAGATGATTGCGCACCCAGGCAGGCTCATGGATGCGAACATAAATGGCACCAACGGCTGAAATCAGCATGATTGCCACAACGGTCAGGGGCAGAAGGCGGGATGACAGATCCATAATGGCATAGCCGACTATACCAATCATTACTGTCGGTCCATGGGGGCCATCAAATGGAATCAGAAAGAAGAGAATGCCCAGAATGGATGGCACTAGACTTTTGAGTACCAGAGGGAGTGACAGAACCCTTGTCTGATTGGAATTCTTCTCCAAAATATGCCTGTTATTATGCCGTCATTTATGACAATTTAGTCTAGTTGAACTCCAGCTTTGTGCAGTTCAAAGCTGCTTAAAGCATGTCGGTAATTTTTTTCAGACATAAAAAAAGATCAGCACAAGGCTGATCTTTATATTTGGAGGCGAGTACCGGAGTCGAACCGGTCTAAATGGAGTTGCAGTCCACTGCATAACCGCTTTGCTAACTCGCCTCAACGGGGGTGAATAATACAGTAACACTAATTAAAATCAACAGGTTGCGCTGGCATATTAAACAAATAAATCGGCAGACAACCAAGTCTACTGCCGAATGGTGTCATCATCACCAAGGTAGTCACCGATCTGCATTTCCAGCACCTCAAGTTGAGCATTGCCACAGTTTTCAAGGCTGTGAGAACACCCTGCAGGGATAACAATGGAGTTGCCCTTCTCAAGAAAGTATTCATCAGTTTCGCAGTTAACGTGTGCGCTTCCGTTAAGAATGATCCAATGCTCGGACCGTTGCCTGTGCATATGCAAAGTAATCTTCTGCCCCTGCTTCACAGTTAGCTGGTTAACCTGATATCCATGCGCACTGTAAAGCACATTCCTTGATCCCCAGGGACGTAAAACCCTCTCAGTATCAGTGCCGCCTTGGACAAAGTCTGTGAACAGTGAAACATCCTGAGAGCGGGACTTATCAGCAATAAGAGTTATATCAGCGGTATCAACAACAATAATATTCTTCAGTCCAAGCACAGCAATCTGGCGGCTGTCAGAGCGTAACAAGCTGTTTAAACAATCAACGTGTTGAATATTACCCAGGCAGACATTTTGCCCGTTATCCTTGTGGGCGATTTCCCAGTTGGCCTTCCAAGAGCCAATATCTGACCATCCAGCATCAAGTTTGGCCATCATCAGTCTTGAGGACTTTTCCAGAATACCTTTATCAACCGACAATACCGGAGATTCCTGATAATCAGCTATTGGGACTCGAAGGAAATCCAGATCACTCTCAAGCTTCTGATAGGCATTGCGGCATGCATCATAAACGGCTGGGCAAAGATGTTGCACTTCATCCAGAAATACTCCGGCTTTATAAAGGTTTATGCCGCTATTCCAGTAATATCCACCAGCCTGAAGATACCGTTCTGCCTGAGGCTTAGCCGGCTTTTCTGTGAAACCTGTAACAGGTAGCAAACCTGTGCCACCCTCCGCTTTGCCAGCACAATTTATATATCCAAACCCAGGTTCAGCAGATGTAGGTTCTACCCCGAGCGTAACTAATACACTCTCAGCGCGATTATCTTTAATAACTTTTGATACTGCCGTATCAAAGCTATCAGTGCTTTTGAGGTAATGGTCAGAGGGCAAAACAAGCAACCAGGGATTATCTGCCAGGGTTAGCGCCTCATATGCAGCAAGAGTGATGGCCGGTGCTGTGCCCCGGCTGCAGGGTTCCAACAAGATCCGTGCTTTAACATTCAGCTGCACGACCTGTTCAGCAACCAGAAAACGATAACGGTGATGGGTAACAATAATTGGCGGATATGACCCGGAAATATTCTGGGCCCGCAACAAGGTTTGCTGAAAAAGGCTAAGTTCTTTATCAGCCAGATTCAGAAACTGCTTAGGTTTTTGCTTGATGGAAAGCGGCCATAATCGGGTTCCCGAGCCACCGGCGAGAATAACTGGAATAATTGGCTTGTCTGAGGGCAATGTTCCACCAGCAAAATCATATTGGAAAAGATGAACTATATCCCATAACTGATAATGACAAAACGGAGGTGAGTTTGCCGCTCACGATACCGTGAAGGATGCCATTAATGCTGATGTCTACTTTGCCAAACCCTATGCCAGCTATCAGCGAGGAACTAACGAAAACACTAATGGAATCATTCGTAGAACCTGGCCAAAAAAAATGGCTTTGGGCAGCCTGACAGAAGCGGAGATAAAGACGATGGAACTGTTGATCAACACCATGCCACGAAAGGTATTAGGCGGGCGTACACTGTATGAAATTTACACAGGGGAGTCGATTGCACTTATTGCTTGAATCCAGCGTCACTGTTCGATAAAACATTGCATCGCGTCTGGCACGGTTTCTGTCTTTACACCCACTTCATGTCCAGTTAATAGACTGATAGAGGTTCCAGACTTTCAGGGTGTTGTCAAAAGAACCGGAGAGCAGCAGCCCTTCGGGAGTGGTGGACACGACATGAACTTCTCCGGAGTGCCCCTTCAGGGTGGCGACACACTGCTCCTCTGGGGCTTTGGTCAGATCCCAAACCTTCAGGGTTTTATCATGTGAGGCGGAAACCACCCGCCCATCGTGGACGATAGTTACACTCCTGACCACGCCTTTGTGCCCTGTCAGGGTAGCGACACACTGTTCCTCTGGGGCTTTGGTCAAGTCCCAGACTTTCAGGGTTTTATCGTTTGAGCCGGAAATCACCAGTCCTTCGGGAGTTATGGTCATGCAAATGACCGCAGCCAAGTGCCCTGTCAGGGTGGCAACACACTGCTGCCCTGAGGCTTGGGTAAGATCCCAGACTTTCAGGGTGTTGTCACCAGAGCCAGAGATCACCAGCCCCTCAGGGGTGGTGGTCATGCAAATAATATGGCCGGAGTGTCCTTTCAGGGTGGCAACACACTGCTGCCCTGGGGCTTTGGTCAGATCCCAAACCTTCAGGCTTTCATCATGAGAGCCGGAGATCAGCAGCCCTCCGGGGGTAATGGAGGCATCACTAACCCAGCCAGAGTGTCCTTCCAGGGTGGCGATACACTGCTGCCCTGGGGCTTTGGTCAGATCCCAAACCTTCAGGCTGTCATCATGAGAGCCGGAGATCACCTGCCCCTCAGAGGTGATGGTTATGCAATCAATCCAGTTGGTGTGCCCTTCCAGGGTGGCGATACACTCATGCCATGGGTCTTTGGTCAGATCCCAGACCTTCAGGGTTTCATCACCTGAGCAGGAAATCACCAACCCTTGGGGGGTGGTGGACACTCGGTTGACCCAGCCGGAATGCCCTGCCAGAGTGGCGACAAACTGCTGCTCTGGGGCTTTGGTCAGATCCCAGACCCTCAGGTACTTATCAATTGAACCAGAGATCACCCGTCCATCAGGGGTGCTAGTGACGCAGAGAACCTTATTATAGTGGCCTTTCAGAGTGATGACACTTTCCATTTTATAGGCGCTGTTGCTTAAACGTCGCAACAGGGCAGCTTGTCTTAATACGTCACTGATGACCCATTCCTGCTCTTTTTTATTAAAGTATTGATTCATCCACCCCTCGAGACTCCTCTCGTATTGATCTTTTTGATGGAGGAGTTGTACTTCCATTTTCTTTCGGTACAGGGATTGAACCTCTGGTTGTCGGGTGAAATACTTTTCCACAAGAAAATTGGTCAGGATTTTATGCCGACTTAATCCTAAAGGGTTCAGGTATTCAACCATCAGCGGGCTGCATTCATGCGAATAAGCCCCTGCGGGAAGCTCTTTTCTGGCATCGGTGAAGAAGTACTTGCAAGTATGCCGCAGCGCCAGAATGTCCCTGGCAGAAAGGTGGTCTTTTATAAGCTGCCAGCAATCAGGATTGAGCTGTCCAAAGACCTGACTACCGTCTAACTCTCTGATGACTGTGCGGCCAGCACTCATGCAAGTCAGCACTTCTGAGTACTCTGGTTTCGCTTCCCGGGGCATTGGAGATGTATGGTGATCAGTTGTTACGGGTTGTTGCATAGCTGCTGATTAGCTCCTGTAACTGGTGTCGCTAATACCTTGGACAGAAAAACAGCGTTATTGTTTCATCGTGATAGCCTGTCTAACCGGTTTGTTGTGAGAAAGAATATTATGATCATGGATGAACATACTGCGAGAGATTTTCATGGGAACACTCCACTGCTGTCTGGTTAAAAAATCAGAACAGATCTGAGACGCTTGTCGCAACCATCACTACCATTTGGGCATTCCCCACATACAAACGCTCTTCGTTGTCGAATGCCAATAATCCACGCATCGCCAATATATTCTCGGAAGCCTTTTTCTATCTGCTTCAGAAGGTTAGAAGCAGCAGTGGAATAAATTCGTAAACATTCGGTGAACCCATTTGCTGAGCTCGCAATCCCTTGGTACCAGAGGAGTTCTTTTTTTGGTACGAAGTAACTATGTTGCTACAGCCCTTGAAAACTGGGGATATGACATGGGTTCACGGAATACTTACCTGAAAAGGCGATTTGATGGCCATAACTCAATCAGCGTAAAAGCAAGAGTCGCTAGTTTTGATTTTGTCAGATATCTTGTAAAGCGCTGGGCTGGAAAAGTTAACTTGTAAATTGGAGGCGAGTACCGGAGTCGAACCGGTCTAAATGGAGTTGCAGTCCACTGCATAACCGCTTTGCTAACTCGCCTTTATAGCTTTCATTAGTTCGAAACAGGAAGTATCGAGATATATGAAATATGAAGAGTGCTTATGGTGCCCGGAGCCGGAATCGAACCGGCACGACCTAACGGTCGGCAGATTTTAAGTCTGCTGTGTCTACCAATTTCACCACCCGGGCTTTATAAGCAGAAGGCACCATGACTAGGCTACCATGATGCTTAACTGGAGGCGAGTACCGGAGTCGAACCGGTCTAAATGGAGTTGCAGTCCACTGCATAACCGCTTTGCTAACTCGCCTTTTTCATCGTGAAAATAAAAATAATTTTCACTCATGAATATTTGGAGCGGGAAACGAGACTCGAACTCGCGACCCCAACCTTGGCAAGGTTGTGCTCTACCAACTGAGCTATTCCCGCCCTGCCTTTCCAGCGGCACCGCCAGAAGACGCCGGCTATTTTATTAGTCTCAGCCAAGTTGTCAATACATTGAAATATAAAGAGATATTAATTTGAGAGGCTGGGTTGCCAACTTTCACTCTTTTGGAAAGAAATAGGCAACCACTCCAACAATAACTGAGGGAACTATTTATCGAATGGATTTAAATCTGGCCAGGCCGCACGCAGATAAACAAACATGGACCAGATCGTCAGTATCGCAGCAATAACCAGCAGAACCATTCCCGCCATTCCTGCCAGACCTGTTCCCATCTCCTTGGCAAATAGCAAGAGTGTAATAGAGCCCATTTGAGCAGTCGTCTTCAGCTTGCCAATGAAATTGACCGCAACACTGGTACGTTTGCCCAGTTCAGCCATCCACTCCCGCAGAGCGGATATGACGATCTCGCGACCAATAATAATTAACCCCGGGACAGTCATCAGCGGAGTATTAAACTTCTCAATCAAAATTGCGAGTGCGACAGCAACCATCACCTTGTCAGCTACAGGATCAAGAAAAGCACCAAAGGGGGTTGTCTGGTTCAGGCGTCGTGCCAGGTAACCATCAAACCAGTCGGTAAATGACGCCACCATGAAAATGGCGGCAGCCGCGACATTGGTCCAGGGGTAGCCCAGATAATGTACGACCACGATTACCGGAATCAAGAGTAAGCGAATCAGGGTAAGTATATTGGGTATATTCATGGTGTACGGCTTTATCCTTAATGCTCAGGCGCAAACATCCCACCTGCGGGTCAAGTCTATCAGCTTGCCCCGCCCCATGTCATAGCTCTATTCCGGTTTTCTGTAGTAAGAGCCCTGCCAAGAGAGGTAAGTCACTACTTTAAGACATCATGAATATGCTGGGCCATGGACCGGCTGATCCCCTGCACTTTCATTAACTCCTCTATAGGAGCTTCTTTTACACCTTTAACACTACCGAAGAATGACAACAATGCTGCCCTACGCTTTGGCCCAATACCCTCTATATCTTCGAGCTGGGAGCGCCTGCGCTTTTTATCCCGGCGCTGCCGGTGACCGGTTATGGCAAACCGGTGCGACTCATCCCGAACCTGCTGGATTAAATGCAAACCGGGTGATGATGATTCAATGGTAAACTCTTTCCCTGTCTGACCTTCGATCAGAACCTCCAGACCGGGCTTGCGTGTTTCCCCCTTGGCAACACCGTAAATGGCAACGTGACCCAACTGGAGATTATCCATCACCGCTTTAGCCTTGTTAAGCTGACCCAGACCACCATCAATAAGCAGGATATCCGGCAATACCCCTTCTTCTTCGAGCACTCTGCAGTATCGGCGTTGAACAGCCTGGGCGATAGCTGCATAGTCATCCCCCGGGGTGATATCACGGATATTAAAGCGGCGGTAATCGCTCTTGCGCGCACCTTCCTGACCAAAAACCACACATGAAGCGACAGTGCCCTCACCCATGGTATGACTGATATCGAAACACTCAATACGTTCGGGAATATCTGGAAGGTCGAGGGATTTCTGCAAAGACAGAAAACGCTCATAAATATTGCGTCGATCTGCCAGATGAGCATTCAGGGTCTGAACCGCATTTCTCTCAGCCAGCTTTAACCAGTCTTTGCGTTCACCACGAACATTATGACGAAGCTGAACAGTTCGCCCGGCCACAGTTTGCACGGCCTCAGTCAAAGCCTCATGGCCGGGAATAGCCATTGGCAGCAAAATATCGCGAGGGAAATCCCGGGTATCGGCATTGCTGATATAGAACTGACCCAGAAAACTCTCCAGCGCTTCAGCCTTATCCCCATCATGGGCAAAACCGGGAAAGAAGTGTCGGGAACCCAGCACCCTGCCCTGACGCACAAATATCACCTGCACACAGCTGCCACCCGGAGCCTGGGCAAAGCCGAACACATCAGCATCTCCGGACGCGACAGCGATCACCTGCTTCTCCTGTGTTTTACGAAGATGGTCAATGCTGTCCCGATAGTCAGCCGCCGCTTCAAATTCCAGTTTTTCCGAGGCAGCTTCCATCCGTTTGATCAGATCATAAATCAGCTCCTGGCTTCGTCCCTGCAGGAAATCAATCGAGTCTTTAACATCCTGGCTGTACTCATCCTCTGCAACCAGGTCGACACAAGGTCCTTTACAGCGGTTGATCTGATACTGGAGACAGGGGCGAGTCCGGTTGCGGAAGAAACTGTCCTCGCACTGTCTGACCCGAAACACTTTCTGCAGCAGCGCAAGGCTTTCTCTAGCAGCACCGGCACTGGGGTAGGGACCGAAATACTTTCCCTTCCTCCGTTTCACTCCACGATGCAATGCCAGACGGGGCCACTTATCTTTCTCTGAAAGGAAAATAAAGGGATAAGATTTATCGTCCCTGAGCAGAATATTATAGGGAGGCCGGTTATCCTTAATCAGGTTCTGCTCAAGAATAAGTGCTTCCGCCTCACTGTTAGTCACAATGGTTTCGATAGAGTGAATCTTGGCAACCATTGCCGTGGTTTTACTGCTTCGCCCCTGTGGGCGGAAATAGCTGGCCAGACGCTTCTTCAAACATTTGGCTTTCCCGATATAGAGAATCTTGCCATCTAAACCTAGCATCCGGTAGACACCAGGAAGATCGGTGACAGACGAAATAAACGCTTTATGATTGAAAGTGCTATCAGAGCTAGATGACATAGATTATCGGGTAGCCAGAAGTTATATGCCCAAGGGTACATTTCTGGCACACTTCAGGGAAGATATGTGGAGCAGGATTTATTGTTCTTCAGTAGTAATTTCAATAACACCGTGGCGGATGGCAAGCTTGGTTAACCCGACATCATTGGTTACACCCAGTTTTTCAAAAATGCGATAGCGATAACTATTGACCGTCTTGGGCCCTATTCCCATCTTCAAGGCAATATCAGCAGGCTTATAACAATCGATAACCATCATGGCTACCTGGAACTCCTGCGGAGAAAGCGCTTCAAAAGGATTATCTGGTCTGCGGGAAAATGACTTCACTGCCATTTCTGTGGCAATGGAAGCACAGATAAAACGGCGGCCGTTATAAACATCCTTGATGGCCTGAATCATTTCACTCTGATCATCACCCTTGGTCAAAAATCCCCAAGCACCAGCTTCCAGCAGCTTTCTCGCATGAATAGCATCTTCATAGCCAGATAAAGCAATAATACGAATATCAGGGCGTGAGACTGACAAGCGGCGTGTTGCTTCCAACCCTCCCATACCAGGCATTCGGACATCCATCAGAATAATGTTGACGTCTAGCTCTCTGCAGATAGTTTGAACTTCTTCGCCAGAACAGGCCTCACCGACAACCTCGATACCATCTATATCAGATAGCATGCGCACGATTCCGCATCTGACAAGCTCGTGGTCATCCGCCACCAGTACACTAATCAAATC
The DNA here is from genome assembly GCF_023502345.1 of Parendozoicomonas callyspongiae. Taxonomy (GTDB): domain Bacteria; phylum Pseudomonadota; class Gammaproteobacteria; order Pseudomonadales; family Endozoicomonadaceae; genus Sansalvadorimonas; species Sansalvadorimonas callyspongiae. Next base: position 125,898 of record NZ_JAMFLX010000008.1, on the reverse strand, counting down.
GGTCTCCCACAATTTTTAGGAAATTATTATTATTTTTCATGCTCCTGCGTCATGCCGTTAACTCATCCCTGAGTTATCACCATAACAAACAAGGACTTAAGAAGGTAGTGTTTTACTTCGGTATCTACCTGACAAAAAAGCAGTCTGATATAGCCTGCTTTTTTGGATGCCGCATCACTGATACGGCTAAATAATCAGTTCTTGCTTATACAACAACAGCCAGAACTTCAACTTCAAAGATCAGGACAGAGAATGGAGGAATAGTACCTGCGCCACGCTCGCCATAGGCCAGATCGTGAGGGATATAGAGCTTGAACTTATCACCAACAACCATCAGCTGCAGCGCTTCAACCCAACCGGCAATGACGCCAGTCACTGGGAACTCAGCTGGCTCACCACGGGCAACGGAGCTGTCAAAAACAGTGCCGTCGACCAGAGTACCATGGTAATGAACACGTACGGTGTTGTCTTTGGAAACAACCTCGCCTTCACCCTTGGTCAGAACTTCATACTGCAGACCGGATTTGGTCACAGTGATACCTTCACGACCAGCGTTGTCAGCCAGGAAGGATTCACCAGCAGAGATGGCCTCTGCAGAACGAGCTTCAGCGGCTTCCTGCATGGCTTTAGTAATAACCTGGAATGCTGCATTGATCTCATCAGCAGATACAGCCATTTCCTTGCCTTGCAGGGAATCGGCCAGGCCATTCTGGATAGATGTGATATCCATGCCTTCAAAAGTCTGGCGCGCCAGCTGATCACCCATCTGACGACCAATACCGTAGCTTGCTTTCTGTTCCGTGGTTTCGTATTGGGACATGATTATGTACTGTTTCACATGCTAAAGAGGGGTGCAGTCTGCGTGAAAAGAACTGCAAATACAAGGAGGTAGCTGGGAATTAGACATTGGAACGTAAGTATTCGGTGAACCCATGTCATATCCCGAGTTTTCAAGGGCTGTAGCAACATAGTTACTTCGTACCAAAAAAAGAACTCCTCTGGTACCAAGGGATTGCGAGCTCAGCAAATGGGTTCACCGAATGTTTACCCATCAGTAATAAAATCAAGCGTAAAAAACTGAATCTCACCGAGAATAATGCTGAGATTGAGGCCATAAAAAAGATGGGATTTGATTCTGTGCTGCTGGTAACCGGAGAGAACGAACGACTGGCAGGCATGGAGTATTTTCAGGAGATTATTCCAGCAATTAGAGATCAGTTAAGTTACCTGGCCATAGAGATCCAGCCGCTTGATCTACAGGGTTACAGCAAAATGGACGCTATGGGTGTCGATGCTGTGATGGTTTACCAGGAAACCTACCATCAACCCACCTACGAGCAATGCCATCTACGTGGTCAAAAAACTGATTACATCTATCGCCTGAATACAGCGGATCGTGCCGCACAGGCAGGGATGGATAAAATTGGCCTGGGTACTTTGCTGGGATTATCACAAGACTGGCGTACAGACAGTGCATTTGCCGCTGCTCACCCCCAGCCCGGCGGTTATGCTGATCCGGAACAGAGGCTTCTTGAGCAGTTTGCCATCGATGATAATCGCAGTGCAGATGATGTTGCCAGGGCCATAAATGATGCAGGCCTTGAGCCGGTCTGGACTGACTGGAACAGAGTCTATTCAGGAGGGTAATACTCTTATGAAAAGCCCGCACCAGCAAATTGCCAGTGCGGGCTTTTCTGCACAGGGCCTGTGCAATTCAGAGCACAATTAAACCTTGCCAGTTAACTCCGGCACGGCTTCAAACAGGTCAGCAACCAGGCCGTAATCGGCAACCTGGAAGATAGGAGCCTCTTCATCCTTGTTGATGGCAACAATGATTTTGGACTCTTTCATGCCTGCCAGGTGTTGGATAGCGCCGGAAATACCAACGGCTACATACAGTTCCGGGGCAACAATCTTACCGGTCTGACCCACCTGCATATCATTGGGCACAAAGCCAGCATCAACAGCTGCACGGGATGCGCCGACTGCTGCACCCAGCTTGTCAGCCAGACTGTAGAGAATCTCAAAATTCTCACCATTACCCATGCCACGACCACCGGATACAACAATACCTGCAGCAGTCAGTTCCGGACGATCAGATTCCGCCATCTCCTCGCCGATAAAAGCAGATGTTTCGGCATCACCGGCGGCGGCAACCTGTTCGACAGCAGCTGTACCACCCGTTGCAGCAACATTATCGAAAGCGGTACCACGAACGGTAATCACTTTTACTGGAGCGGAAGACTGGACTGTGGCGATAGCATTTCCGGCATAGATAGGCCGACGGAAGGTATCAGCGCTGTCAACACCGACAATATCGGAGATCTGGTCAACATCCAGCAATGCCGCGACCCGAGGCATAACGTTTTTACCCGTGGTCGTTGCTGCAGCAAGAATATGGCTGTAGCCCTTACCGACTTCAGCGACCAGAGTACTGATATTCTCCGCCAGCTGATGGGCATAAGCTGGATCATCAGAAACCAGCACCTTGCTGACACTCTCAACCTGTGCGGCTTCTTCAGCCACGGCTCCGCAGCCACTCCCGGCTACCAGGACATGAATATCATCCCCTGCGGCCTTTGCTGCCGCTACCACTGCCAGAGTGGCAGCGTTGAGGCTGGCATTATTATGTTCTGCTAAGACAAGAATACTCATCAGATCACCTTCGCCTCATTCTTCAGTTTTTCTACCAGCTCATCGACACTGCCAACCTTGATACCTGCCTGACGCTCGGCTGGTGGTTCAACTTTCAGCAAGGAAATGGTTGAAGTGATGGTGACACCCAGATCTTCCGGTGTTTTCACATCCAGAGGCTTACGCTTGGCTTTCATAATATTGGGCAGTGACGCGTAGCGGGGTTCATTAAGACGCAGATCAGTTGTCACAACAGCAGGCAGATTCAGGGCAACAGTCTGCAAACCTCCGTCAACCTCGCGTGTGACATTAGCCTTGCCTTCTTCAACCTTCACTTCTGAAGCAAAAGTCCCCTGAGGAAGTCCTGCCAGCGCTGCCAGCATCTGCCCGGTCTGGTTGTTGTCGCTATCAATAGCCTGTTTGCCAAGTATGATCAGATCAGGTTTTTCCTGTTCATAAACAGCTTTCAGCAGCTTGGCAACGGCAAGGGAGTCGAGCTTTTCGTCAGTCTGTACCTGAATACCCCGGTCAGCACCCAGGGCAAGGGCTGTGCGGATCTGCTCCTGGCACTCTTTTGGTCCCATGGAAACAACAACGATTTCCGATGCCACTCCCTGTTCTTTTAGTCGAACCGCTTCTTCTACAGCTATTTCGCAGAACGGATTAATAGCCATTTTAACGTTGGTCAGATCAACATCTGTATTATCGGCCTTTACGCGAACCTTGACGTTGTAATCAATAACGCGCTTAACAGCTACAAGAACCTTCATACGTTTGCAGCCTTCCTTTTATTTATTGGGCTTTAGCGGTTTGTGAGTAAAGCCTCTCACAAGATGCAGAATACTCACCCCCTGTCGCGAAACCGAGTTTAACAGTAGTAAACTACGTATTCAAACGAGTGTTTTATGTAGCATTACCTATAACTGTTTTGTGCTTTTTCCCGCTTATATCCAGCAGGTTTTATACTTCACAACCAGCCTGATGAGGTATTTATCGAAGCAAATCCACAACATGCCGTTGGCTAAGCGTCTGTCCGGTCGTATAATGCGCCCAAAGTAAAACAACTGTTTGAATTCTAATAAGCATAATTTGCCGCTTAGCCACAGCAGGAGGTCAGTCATGGAACGCGAATCCATGGAGTTTGATGTTGTTATTGTCGGTGGTGGCCCTGCCGGCCTGTCCGCAGCCTGTCACCTTATGCAGCAGGCCCAGGAAACCGAACAGGAACTGACTGTCTGCCTGGTTGAAAAAGGATCAGAGATTGGTGCGCATATCCTGTCAGGTGCCGTGTTTGAACCCCATGCCCTGAATGAGCTTTTCCCGGACTGGCAAGAGAAAGGCGCGCCCCTGAATACACCAGTTACAGCTGATGAGATTCATTACCTGACCGGCCCCGACAGCAACAAAAAGTTTCCCGCCTTTATGACCCATAAGACCATGCATAATGAAGGCAACTACATTATCAGTCTGGGCAACCTCTGCCGGTGGCTGGGGGAACAGGCGGAACAGCTGGGTGTGGAAATATTCCCAGGGTTTGCCGCCCAGCAAGTGCTGATTGAAGACGGTGCAGTAAAAGGCATTATCACCGGCGATATGGGCATTGCAGAAAATGGCGACCATAAAGACAGCTATATGCCAGGCATGGAGCTGCGGGCCAAGTACACTCTGTTTGCTGAAGGTTGCCGCGGCCATCTCGGCAAACAACTGATTAAAGAGTTTGCTCTGGATGACGGTAAAGACCCGGCGCACTATGGCATCGGTATCAAAGAGCTCTGGGATATTCCTGTAGAGCAGCATCAGCCTGGTCTGGTGATTCATACAGCGGGCTGGCCTCTGACTGAGAGCAGCTCAACTGGTGGCAGCTTCCTTTATCATCTCGAAAATAATCAGGTTGTGGTTGGATTGATTACTGACCTGAACTATTCCAACCCCCATGTCAGCCCATTTGATGAGTTCCAGCGCCTGAAGCATAACCCACTGATCAAGAAGTATCTTAAAGGCGGAAAGCGTGTTTCTTATGGTGCGCGCGCCCTGAATAAAGGTGGGCTGCAATCATTACCAAAAATGAACTTCCCCGGCGGCCTTCTGATTGGCTGTGATGCCGGTACCATGAACAATGCCAAGATCAAAGGCTCTCATACGGCTATGAAATCCGGTATGCTCGCCGCCGAGTCTGTTTTCACCGCCATTAAAAATGGTGACGAGGGCGGTAAAGAGCTGAGTGATTTTTCTGCGGCATTCAATAACTCCTGGCTCCACGACGAACTCCACCAGCAGCGCAACTTCGGCCCACTGCTGCATAAGTTTGGTGCATTCGTTGGTGGTGCTTTTGCCTGGTTTGATATCAATATCTTTAATGGCAAGCTGCCATATACGTTGCGTGATCCCTCTGCGGATCATACCCAACTCAAGCCTGCCAGCTCCTGCACAAAGATCAACTATCCAAAACCAGATGGTGAAATCAGCTTTGACAAGCTCAGCTCTGTTTTCCTTTCAAATACCAACCATGAAGAAGATCAGCGCTGTCATCTCCAGCTGACAGATCCGGAACTGCCCCTGCGAGATAACCTGCCGCAGTTTGATGAGCCTGCTCAGCGTTATTGCCCGGCCGGTGTGTATGAAGTTGTTGAAGAGGAAGACGGCAGTCAACGGTTCCAGATAAACTCACAGAACTGCGTGCACTGTAAGACCTGTGATATCAAGGACCCGGCCCAGAACATTACCTGGGTAACACCGGAAGGAGCTGGGGGGCCGAACTATCCCAACATGTAGAAAAATTTTGAGGTGGAAAAACAACAAACTCCTGAATATTCAGGGGTTTGTTGTTTCAGAGATAAGAGAAAAATTTAGAAACGATAGACTGTACTCAGAGTCTTGATATCAACCCCTTCCTCATCTTCAATCCCATGGAATCTTTCCCACTCAAGGCGAACAGAAATATTATCGGACAGCTGGCCTACAACACCGCCGCCATAGAGATAATCAATTCCATTGTCAGTCTCGGTTTCATCAATCGTCATGCCCAGGGTATTACTGCCTTTTGCTGTAAATTCATGTTTCCAGTAGTGCACCCCGGCCCTGCCATAAACACCAATCCAGCGGTTAAACTTCCACTGCCCTACGACAGATGAGGACAGCGCGTCATATTCTGATTTCACTTTGCCACTGAGATTTGATGTTGTGCCGTTCTTGCTTATTGAAGAGGAAAAACCACCTGAAGTGTTGCCCAGATCCTGATAACCGGCCTCAACAGCCCAGTAATCATTTATTCTGTACCCGGCAAAAACTTTCCAGACCGCTGTACCATCATCTTCAGCACTGACTGCAGAGTTAACCCCCAAACCAGCCTTGCTCAATACCTTGGTGGCTTCTGGCCCACGATCATGCCCGACAACTTCAACTTCACCGGCACCTCCGGCAACACCCATGTACCATGGGGTTTCACCAAAGGCTAAGCCAGCTGATAGAGTCAGAATTAGAAGCGATATTTTTCTAATCATTGGACGCTCCTGAAAAAGAGCATTTTTATTGTGTGTATCACCTGAACAACAGGCTGTATCTAACTATAAAGCAATCGGTAAGGAGGGAAAACAGATATACGAGAATATGTTGATGTTTCCAGAAGCAAATTCACATATTTATCAAATAGTCATCTTAACCGTTTGTTAAACATGCTGGTTATATGACTGGCATAACTGGAAAGTCTCACATATAACTGGTTCAGGTTCGATCATGAAGTACATCTTATGCCTGTCTTTCATCCTCTCCTAAGGCTGACTGTCTTCATACTCCTTACTGTCTGGGCAGTAAACCTGAATGCCATTGTCAAAACCCAAAGACAGCAGCCTCTTCAAGGGCATCCTACGACTACACCTGACCTTTCATACTCAAAACTCGAAGATGCCGTCAACCCAGAACTATTCAGAGGAAAAGCTCCCTGGAATCACCCGCTTACCCGTAGACCTTTAAGCAGTTCACTGCAAAGAGCAGAACAATCAACTGATTTACAGCCAGGAATACCTTACTCATACCAAAGGACTATCGGGAAACAGCTCATTGATACGGTTGTATTCCTTGACGGAACCACTGGCATTAACAGCCTTAAGACATTACTGGATAGCAGCAGGGCTGGCACTCAAATCCTGGTACTGGTCAGTGGCCATAATGGCCCAATAGCCTGGGATCAAAGCCTCAGAGTTGATCAGGCAAAAAAAATCTTCATTCAGGGCATTAGCACAGATAGCGCTGAGGGAAGTTCAAGCACAGCCTTACCAGAAATCCTTTTATCTTCTTCGTTATTGTCTGATCACGCAGCATTAACGGTTGCAGGCTCAGCGTCGTTGGTCTTGGCAAGCCATATTGACTTTGTCACGAAGCAAGACAGAGAAGCTGCTCCTACAAAACTGGAACCGGTATTTAAAACAGAAGGCAAAGCAACAGCAGTCCTTGACTACATCCATCTCGAACAATTACTGGAATCGCAACCTCTATACAAAGGAAATGTTCAATATGAGCATATCAGCCTGAGTTCGGATTCTGAGCCACCGGCTACACCCACCTCTGCCACCATTGGAGGTTACAGACATTCAGGTGGCTTAGGTGTATTTCGTCTGCTGGCCTCCCTGTGGCTGCCTACTCTGGGGGTAGCGCAATCAATAACAAGTTCACTTGCCCCTGCAGTGACTCCCTTTCTTGAACCAGGGCTCATGGCTCCAACCATGGCACCACCAAATATTGGCTTAATAGTGGGTGTCGTAACAGGTGTTACCGGAGTAATTGTTCTTGGAGTCGGAACGATATTCACCATTAACGAAGTTAGTCGGTGGAAAAGTGGAAAGCGCCCAAGAATACTTCAACTTTATGACAAGTGCCGTAGAGCGCCTACTGGTTCAACAAGCGTTCAAGCCACCACTCCGACTCCGGCAGCAGTTGTGAATTATGAGGCGGCGGGAGAAGTTTCCGAGGTGAAAGCCGACTTGAATCCTGATGATGATTAGTGCCAATCAATTCCCATAAGAAGAACAGTCGACCATTATCTATATCTACTTTGAGGTAACCAGATGTTGGTTGTTATTGATCTTCAGGGGCGGGAGCTATCAGGTAAAAATCTCCACAGCTTTCTATGCCGTACCATTTCAGCCCTTTGATTTCACGAATATCTGCCATCTCAACCAGTTGATAGAAAACATTGCGGTGAATCAGAGCTTCCAGCCGATCCCGAACCAGGATATAGGGAGAAGGTTCCTGGGTCTGGGGATCAAGATCAACACGCAGCGGATGCTCTTGGTCAAGAACAACCACATCACCGACATTAGTAACGAAGCTAAGGCATGGTTTTTCGTTCTGTGAAGAGACTTCAACCGAGATTGCAATAAAGGGGGCATCCTCAACCATGATGCCAACCTTCTCTACCGGAGTGACCAGAAAGAAATCATCACCATCCTTTCGTAACACGGTGGAAAACAGACGAACCATCCGCTCACGCCCTATGGGGCTCTTCATATAGTGCCAGCTGCCATCCCGCTTGATCACCATATCAATATCCCCACAAAAAGGAGGATTCCACTGATGGACGGGAGGCAACTTACGACCATCCGTTTCAGCGACAATCTGTCCAAGCAACCCTGAGGGGCGGTCTTTCGCCTGAGTCATCATTCATCCCCCAACTATGAGCGGTTTTGAAAGGAGTATAATAGCGGTGTAGCTACAAAGTCATTTCAGACTACTGTTTCGAACTTCAAGGTTTGAGTCTCGAGCTTCAAGATAGCCTCGAAGGAACAGCCCTCATCAATCATCCCTGCCATATCACACAACTGTCATATTTCTATGCCACGCTTTTACTAACGCTGCTTGCGCAAGAACAAACCACCACAAGGAGCACTCTGGGATGATTCAGGGACGAATCTCGCAGATATTCCCCAGCCTTCGCCACAACCTGCTCTTCAGGTGTACATCCTGGCTGACTTATGAGTCGGAAGTATCCAGGCATGCCCTAAGTGACTTCGATGAAATCAGGCATGAGTTAAAACCTTGTGATGTCGTCCTGGTTGAGGGGCGTTCACGGGTGGCACGTATTATTCAGAGGCTGACATTCAGCCGCTGGTCCCACGCCATGCTCTATATCGGTCGACTTGAAGATATTGAGGATGAAGAGCTGAGTGCGCTTGTTCGCAAGCACTTCGACCGGGATCTTAGCTCCAGCAGGAATCCGCAACTGATCATTGAAAGCGAGTTTGGTATCGGTACGGTCACCCGCCCCCTAAGTATCTATCGTGGCGAACACCTGCGGATCTGCAGACCACAGGGGCTGGTGCAGTCGGATCGATATGATGTGCTGAAGTATGCCGCCTCAAGGCTTGGGCAGGAATATGATATTCGTCAGATAATCGATCTGTGCCGTCTCCTTCTTCCAACCCGGCTCTTACCACGAAGATGGCGATCCACCCTGTTCCGCAACCCGGAACCCTGGTCAAGAACAACATGTGCCACCCTGATTGCTGAAGCCTTCAGCTTTGTGAACTTTCCTGTACGGCCGCTTGTTGTAAAAGATCAAGACAGCCAGCGCCTGTACCAAAGAAACCCTAAACACTGCACTCCAGGTGACTTTGACTACTCCCCCTGGTTTCAGGTTAACAAGTTTCCTTCACCACAAACCGGCACCCAGGGTTTCTATAAAAGGCTCCCCTGGCAGAAAGGGAAACTACAAAAGGACAACCTTGATCATTCCCATCTGGACCAGCTGACTATTCAAAGCCTCAAACAACTCAGACAAGGAAAACACCTCACAGAAAAACAAGCGGCTGACTGAGCCAGAATTTCTGAACAACTACATTTCTGAACAATTACGACGGTTCAAAAGTATGTAAGATTACAAGGGTCGTAAAATCACTTAACCCACGAATAATCCCGATTGAAACGCTGAGCGATATCCAACAAAATCCCTTACCAAACCCTCAGCAGGAACCTGAAAAAAGAGATAATGGGATGAAAAACTTACTTTTTCTTATACTGGCTTTTAGCCTTAATGCAACTGCAGCCAAAATTGGCACAGTAGAAACAAGCGGCATACTTTTTAAAGACACCATTACAATTGAGTCATTTAACGACCCAACGATTGACGGTGTTGCATGCCATGTAACAAGCCCTGACCGAGCACTTTCATTCGAGGATCAGACCAACGCAAGTATTGCATGCCGACAGGTCAAGAAAACGATCACAGGTGATTTTCAAAAGCCAGCAAAGAATATTTTCAGAAAGGCAAAGAGCTTTTTCTTTAAAACGATGACCGTTGACCGGTTTTACGACCAGGAGAACGATACTCTCGTCTATATCGCCTATACAAAGAAACTAAAAGGGGATAACGCTTCACACTCAATTTCAACAGTACCGCTTTATTTGGCGCGCTAACAGACAGGGCTGGCAGAATCAGCCCCTTTTTCACAACTCCTCACAAACCTGAAAAAAGAACCCGGTAGCTGGGGGAAGCTCACCGGGCCAAGACCATAGGAGTGAAACAAAGGTACACAATCCAAGTACCAAGGCCATTCAGACCTTACCAATACGACTGTAGGGGGACATCAATCGCATCGGCAGGTGCAAGTATTGCTTAGATGGTGATAACCGCCAGTCGTTAGTTAGATGAAATTCTTATATTACTGGAGGCTAAAGTGCTTGAATAATCTGAGTTTTCAGCAGGAAAAAATATTAGCCGCAGTCTACGCGGCCTCATCTAAAAGCACTTGTTTTGCAGCATAAATCATACTGGCCAGGCTGTCAGAACCTCCCCGGTCAGGGTGAAACCCCATCATAAGTCTTCGAAAGTTTCTGCTGATAGCATCTCGTCCTGCACTTGGCTGAACACCAAGCAAAGTACTCGCAGCTTCAATATCCGGTGGTGGCAGTGCCCCATCAAAGTCTGTTTCAATACAGAGATTGATCAACAGGCAAGTCAGGGGATATTTGTCCTGCAAATGACTAAGCAGGGCTGAGAGTTTGCCAGGATCAAGGTTACCAATATCTTTCCCTGAGTGTTCACCTTTGGAGAAAGTCCCAACGATGTTGCGTTCACCGGGTTTAAGCTCAATTTCAACCAGGTCTGTTGCCAGACGAAAAGTGTCAGGCTGAAAGTCCAGCTTTCGATAACTCTCTTCCAAACCCTCCTTGTGAAACTCCTGATAGATATGATGAGCAACTCTTACCAGCTGGGTTTTCCATGGAATCATCAGCAGAAGGTAAATCACTGACAGGAAGAAATAACCTGAAACAACCAGAACAAGAAAAGGGATAACCAGGGCTGTGGCAAAAAGAGTGAAAGGAATTAAAGGGGAATGAAAAGGTGGCACCTTTCTCAGGCTGCGCACAAGGCAATATAATCCTACTAACAGAACAAGCGCGATCTTTGGGTTCATAAATAAACCCTTGACTCGCAATCCTGTTTAATAAAGCAGTGATCATTGAAGCTGAAAGATGTCGGGCCTTTAGCAGTGATTATGCAGTTTAAAAACTGCAGACCTGCCCTATCCACCAGGATAATGGCCCGCCACTCTCTTGATCGAGGCTGACTGGAATTCCTTTTTCGCCTCACATCCTGTCACCAGTTTCTGTTGCTTAACCCAAAGGCTAAACCACAGAATCAGGGACGCAAAGAAACTGCAGCGATTATGCTACTTCAGCTTCTTTCTCTTCAGCTTTAAACTTATCTAGTTCCATCTTGGCAGCATCGAGTTGCTGTTGGAGCTGTTTCTGCTTGCTCTTCAGAGTGTTGTTCTCTGAAGTCATAGCACGATTCTGCTCCTGAAGACGCTTAATCTGCTTCTTCATGCGATCTGGGTTTTCAGAACGAAGATTTTTCAGATCCTTGTCCAGGCTCTTGATTTGATTGTTAGCTTTAGCAGCTTTGCTGTTAGCTTGTTCAACCTGAGCCTTGAGACTCTGAACTTCTTCACTGTGCTTCGTGGTGATTTCCAGAAGCGCTTCCAGCCGACGCTGCTCAATGAGCTCGAGTTCTTCACTTTTGAAGAAACGTCCGCCCATGTTGAGCGTTCCCATTGGATTTACCTCTACCTCTTGGCCGATTTCTTTCTGTGCGGGGTTCAATTGAAGTGAGCATTTTGATGTGTATGAAGTGGCGGCATTATACACATTCTTTCCGAGAAATCAGCTCTTTTCAGAAAAAAAGAAAAAATAACTAACCCGTCAGCAGTTTATAAGAATTAATACTGATAATTGCCAGTTAACAGTAAACAACATTAACAGCCAAGCCACCCTGAGAGGTCTCCTTGTACCGGTCCTGCATATCCTTTCCGGTCTGGTACATGGTTTCAATAACCTGATCCAGAGTCACACGGTGCTTGCCGTCACCACTGAGGGCCATCCTTGCGGCGTTAATTGCTTTAACGGCACCCATGGCATTACGCTCAATACAGGGAACCTGAACAAGTCCGGCCACAGGATCGCAGGTCATTCCAAGATGGTGTTCCATGGCAATTTCAGCAGCGTGCTCAACCTGCTCCATCGTTCCCCCCCAGGCTGCAACCAGTCCCGCTGCCGCCATGGATGATGCGACACCAATCTCACCCTGGCAGCCGACTTCCGCTGCCGAGATGGAAGCATTCTTTTTGTAGAGCATGCCGATAGCCGCTGCGGTAAGAAGAAACAGACGCACAGAGTCCTGCGAGGCTGAGCGATCATATTGCTTATGAAAAGCGATCACAGCAGGAATGACCCCGGCAGCTCCGTTGGTCGGTGAGGTCACCACCCGCCCTCCGGCAGCATTCTCTTCATTGACAGCCAGTGCACACAGGCTTACCCAGTCCATGACCTGCAGGGGATCATTACTCTCAACCTCCTTCTGCCAGCGCTGGTAAAGCCCGGGCGCTCTTCTCTGCACATCAAGACCGCCGGGCAGCACGCCCTCGGTCTGGAAACCACGTTCAATGCATGACTCCATAGTCTGCAGAATATTATCCAAACTGTTTGAGATCTCTTTTTCATCACTTCCTCTGGCCTTCTCATTTGCCAGAAGAAGCTCTGCCATATTTATCTGGTGGCTGGCACAGAGCCGTAAAAGCTCTTCTGCGGATGAAAATGGGTATGGAATCGTGAGTTCGTTCTGCTGACCAGATTGATTCGTCAGGTCTTCCCGGGTAGCGATAAAACCTCCCCCAGTTGAAAACCAGATCTGCTCCAGAATCATGGAACCATCTTCAGCAGTTGCTGTGAACTTCATGCCATTGGGATGTTCAGGCAGGGGTTGATCAACAAATAAAATATTACGGTCTGGATCAAAAGGAATTTCTTTTTTACAGGGAAGACTCAACTGGCCACTGCTTTTAACCGAACTCCAGATAATACCTGCCTCATCCGGCAGAGTCGTTTCCGGCTTCAGCCCGGAGAGCCCATAAACCACCGCTCGATCTGTGGCGTGACCTTTGCCGGTCAGGGAAAGCGAACCATAGAGAGTGATCTGAACCACAGCGACAGGCTGCCCGGCAAGCTGGCTGGCAAAATGAAAGGCGGCACTCATTGGGCCAACGGTATGTGAGCTGGAGGGGCCTAAACCGATCTTGAACAGATCAAACACACTAATGGACATTGAGCACTCCTGCCGCGACTGAGAATTGTATTAATTATCGTCAGCACAGTACTCCACTCCAACAGTCTGAGGAGTTCTAATTGAATTTATCAGCAATAGAGGGAGAACTGGCGGATCAATTGACCCGCCAGAAAGACATTACGCGGCCTTTGGCGCTCTGACAAGAGATTCACTCAGCAGAGTCCAGAAACGCTCAACGCTTTCAATCTCAACTTTTTCATCAGGAGAGTGAGGGAAGCAGATGGTTGGGCCAATGGAAATCATATCCCAGGTTGGGTAGATACCACCCAGCAGGCCACACTCCAGACCTGCGTGAATCACCTTCACTTCAGGCTCTTTACCGAACAGGTCCTGGTAAGTGTCCTTCATGGAAGCCAGGATGGCGGAATCCATATTGGGCTTCCAGCCTGGGAACTGACCTTCCTGGCGCACGTCACAGCCAGCCAGGCGGAACAGGGAGCACAGACGCTCGCCCATCTCGGTGGTGGCGTCATCACTCAGGGAGCGGGCAAAGCAGTGAACAAACACCTTGCCTTCCTTAACGCGCATAATGGCGAAGTTGTTGGAGGTTTCAACCACCCCGGCAACACTCTCGCTCATACGGTCGACACCGTTGTGTACGCACTGGAACAGGTCCAGGAACTTCTGCTGATCCTGGGCAGACATAATCTGAGTGGAAGCCTCGGCTTCTTCAGCCAGAACCATAACACCGGCATCAGTTTCTGCCAGAGCCTTACGGGCGGTAGCCTGTTGCAGATCAACAATAGCAGCCACTTCTTCTGCCTTGTCAGCAGCAATAGCGACAACTGCAAATGCTTCACGCGGGATAGCGTTGGACAGGCTGCCACCATCAATCTCAACAATACGGCCACCGATAGCCTGCAAGCGCTTCAGTATCTGAACCATAATACGGTTGGCGTTGCCACGCTGCAGATGAATATCGCAGCCGGAGTGACCACCCAGCAGACCTTTTACGGTCAGGTTGAAGAACTTGCTGCCAGCGGCAACATCTTCCAGCTGGTAAGTGGAGTCAGCCAGAACATCAACACCACCAGCACAACCAACGTACAGTTCACCCTCTTCCTCAGTATCCAGGTTCAGCAGCACGGTACCGTTGACGAAACCAGGCTTCAGACCTTCAGCACCAGCCATGCTGCGCTCTTCATCGATGGTGAACAGCGCTTCAACTGGACCATGCTTGAGTTCCCTGGATTCCAGAACGGCCAGGGAGGCTGCCATGCCAATACCGTTATCGGCACCCAGAGTGGTACCACGGGCCTTCACCCACTCACCATCAATCCACGGAACGATAGCGTCGGTTTCAAAGTTATGATCAGTGTCTGCATTCTTCTGGGGAACCATATCCATATGGCTTTGCAGAATCACACCGGCACGGTCTTCCATGCCTGGAGTTGCAGGCTTACGGATAATCAGGTTGCCGGTTTCATCAACGCTGTACTCAAGCTCGTGCTTGTTGGCGAAGGCAATCAGGTGCTCACGCAGAGCGGCTTCCTGACCGGAAGGATGAGGAATATCACAGATATCCTGGAAGTGGTTCCACAGGGAAGCCGGCTTCAGGTTTTCTAATGCAGACACTTTTAGATCCTTATTAACCACTGACATCACCAACTACAACTGTAGAGGGTGATTCATTTGCTAATGATTGATTAGAATTACGAAACAGTTATATATGAGGGGTGTCACGGCCAGACATAAGGATATACCGCACCCCACAAAAAACAGGATATTTTTCTGTTATTCCAGAACTTCGACGGACATTCCTATGCTGAGCTCCCCCACTCCGTGATGAATAAGATTCTGGCCAAAGACCACTCCTTTTTCAGCCCGACGGTAGGCCGACAGAGTTTTCAAAGGCTCTTTGGCTTTCTCCAGAGTATCGGTATTGATGGTGGTCATCACACAACGCGTGCAAGGCTTAGCAACTGTGAAATCAATATTTCCTATGCGAATCCGCTTCCAGGAATCTTCGGCAAAAGCTTCACATCCGGATACGACAATATTGGGACGAAAACGAACCATGGGAACAGGAATATCCAGCCGGCGGTTCAGCTCGGCAAGGGATGCTTCGGATATCAATAGAAACGGAAAGCCATCTGCAAACCCTGTTTTGATTCCCGGTTCAGCGTACTTGAGACTCACCTGGCGGAAACTGCTGTCGGGCATATAAACCAGGCGACATTGGTTTTTCAGAAATGTGCTGCACCATTCAGCAGCCTGATCACCGGCATCAAGGGCTTGGCAGTCATCATTCCAGACAGTGGCAATCACGTTGTTGTCATTGCCGGGAACTGGCACTGTAAGTGTCCCCATACCAGGAGCCGTTAGATTAATCCCCTGATCATTCAAACTGCACTCAATCTGCACCATAACAGGATGAGTACGCTGGCTGAGAAACTTCCCATTACTATCAATAAGCATCCAGCGTCGATCCCCGGTTAAACCGAATGCATCAACCCTGTGATGATTTACAGGCAGTTGCCGGCAGGATTTCATTGGATAAATGGCTAATTCAGAAACGCTGATCATTTTATTCCAGGGACTCTTTATTCTGATATTCTGGGAACTCGTTATTCCAGAAGCTGTGAAAATACGGTTTGAAAGACTATGACCGGATAACAAACAATCCTTTTTCGTTTCACGCTCATGGCTGTTTGCGTTATAAACACGTCATATTGATTGATAAGGAGAGGGAACAAATGAGACGTACATTTCTTTCGCTGGCGATGGCACCCTTTATAGCTCTGTCAGTTTTTGTCACTCCCGTTTCAGCTGGCGACCAGGCGAATAAGCAGGTCGGCTCAGCAGAAACAGAGATAGTGACTCTTACCTGTCCATCCAGCCCAAACTGTGTCAGCAGCTTCTCCCATGGAGAACACAGGGTTAATCCTCTCTCTTATCCGGGCAAGGATACCGCAACCATTCGTAAAATACTGCTGGCCTGGATTAAACAGGATCCTCGTGCCCATGTAACCTACTCTGGGCCGGATATTATCAAGGCCAAATTCAAATCCCGATTTTTTGGTTTTGTTGATGATCTCACACTATTGATTCAGTCTGACGGCCTCGTTGATGTACGATCCGCTTCCCGTACCGGCTACTACGATTTCGGGGTTAACCGTGAAAGAATCGAGACATTGAGAAGCAAAACGCAGAATAAGTAAGGCTCTTTCTTAATTTGCGCAGTCCTTATACATATCGGAATTCAATTGCGATATAGTCCCTGTGTTTACTCTATGATGACGCCGTAACAGCCTCCTTGCCATTTTCATGGTCTGGCCAATGCGGCTTCTTATTAAAGCTATAAAATAGTTTCAAACATCGGGATCTCCTCCATGAAAAAAAGAATGCTGTTCATGCTGATCTTCGTGATCGTGCTGTTTGGAGGGCTATTCGCCTATAAACAGGTTGAACAGACAATGATGGCAAAAGGGATGGCATCTTTTGCCCCGCCCCCTGTTATCGTTGATACAACTGAAGCCAGTCAGGAAAACTGGCTGCCCTTCCTGACATCTGTCGGCACTCTCAGTGCACGACAGGGTATTGATATCAAGACCGAGTCTCCCGGTCTTGTCAGTAAAGTTCTGTTCGAATCAGGTCAGGATATCAAGCAGGACACACTGCTGGTACAGCTTGATGACGATATCGAGCAGGCCAACCTCAAAAGCTACAAGGCTGCTGAGAAACTGGCCCGTCTGACATGGGATCGCAACCGCACTCTGCTGGAAAAAAAATCGATCTCCCAAACATCTTTCGACCAATCCTCAGCTTCTCTGGATGAAGCCAAGGCCGCAGTTGAGCAAACCAAAGCAACCCTGCGGAAAAAGAAAATCAATGCCCCCTTCTCTGGCCGCATCGGCATTCGTCGGGTTGAGCCAGGGGACTATGTTAAGGAAGGTGTGCTTGTTGCTACCCTGCAAAATATCAACCAGCTCTTTGTAGACTTTAACCTGCCCGAACAGGATTACCCTGAGTTGTTTAACGGTCAGGATGTCCGCTTTAGCGTCCGGGCTTTCCCGGAACAGGAGTTCATGGGTGAAGTCGAAGCCATAAATGCCCGCATCGACAGCAACACCCGTAATATTGAAGTGCGCGCCCTGGTTGAAAATGATGCGCTGCAACTGATTCCCGGCATGTTTGCTGATATTCGTGTGCTCGCCAAAGAGCCCCGTCAGGTCATTACCGTCCCTCGCACAGCTGTGACTTATACCCTTTACGGGGATTCTGTCTACGTGGTTGAGGGCGACAGTCCTGAGAAACTGTCGGTACGCCTGACTCAGGTGAAAACCGGTGATATCGAGAATGATCGTGTTGAGATAGTCAGTGGTCTGAAAGCCGGCACTCAAGTTGTCACTTCCGGTCAGCTGAAACTTCATAACGGTGCTCATGTTGCTCTGAGCCAGAACGGGGAGTAAACCCATGAAATTTACTGACCTGTTTATACGCCGACCGGTACTGGCAACAGTTGTCAGTCTGCTGATTGTCCTTCTCGGCCTTCAAGCTCTGAATAAGCTTCCGGTGCGTGAGTACCCGGATATGGAAGATGCGGTTGTGACCGTAACAACTTTTTATCCGGGAGCAAATGCTGAACTTATCCAGGGATTTATTACCACCCCGGTGCAGCAGGCTATTGCCAGTGCCGAGGGCATCGAATACATCACCTCCTCCAGCAACCAGAGTTCTTCTACAGTCACAGCCCATCTGCGTCTTGGCTACAGCGCTGATACAGCCCTGACCGAGATTATGTCTAAGGTCAACGAGGTTCGCAGTCAGCTACCCCAGGATGCCGAAGACCCTGTCATCACCAAGGGCAGTAATCAGGGCAGCGCCCTGGTCTACCTGAGTTTTTACAGCGATCGCCTTAACAGTGAGCAGGTGACTGACTATCTGACCCGGGTTGTTCAACCCCAGCTGGCCACCCTTGAAGGTGTTGGTGAAGCGGAGATCCTTGGACAGAAAACCTTTGCCATGCGTATCTGGCTCGATCCTGTTCGGATGGCCGCTTACCGAGTCACTGCCGCCGATGTAAATCAGGCACTCCTGAACAGCAACGTTCAGTCAGCTGCCGGTCAGACCCGTGGCGAACTGGTGGTTACCAGCGTCAATGCTAAAACCGATCTGACATCACCTGAGCAGTTCAACCAGATTGTTGTACGGTCAGATGGCGACTCACTGGTACGGCTGGAAGATGTCGCGGATGTTGAGCTTTCTGCAGAGAACTTCAACAGCTACGTTGCCTTCAATGGCAAACCTTCAATCTATATTGGCGTGTCTGCCACTCCATCTGCCAACCCGTTGGATGTTATCAAGCGCCTGAGAGATTACCTCCCCACTGTTCAGAAACAGCTGCCAACCGGCATGCAGGGAGAGATCGTTTATGATGCGACAGAGTTTATCCAGGAATCCATTGATGAAGTGGTGAAAACCCTGCTGGAAGCCACAGTTATTGTAATTCTGGTGGTATTCCTGTTCCTGGGTTCTTTCCGGGTTGTGGTGATTCCGATTGTTGCCATTCCGCTGTCCATGATCGGTGTACTGTTCTGTATGCAGATGATGGGTTACTCCATCAACCTGTTAACCCTGCTTGCCATGGTTCTGGCTATTGGCCTGGTGGTGGATGACGCCATTGTGGTGGTTGAGAATATTCACCGCCATATTGAAGAGGGTCATAAGCCACTTGATGCAGCTCTGATGGGAGCCCGGGAAATTGCCCTGCCGGTTATAGCCATGACCATTACCTTGGCAGCGGTCTATGCCCCAATCGGGTTTATGGAAGGCCTGACTGGTGCCCTGTTCCGGGAGTTTGCCTTTACCCTGGCAGGAGCCGTAGTGGTCTCCGGTATCGTGGCACTGACGCTGTCCCCGGTTATGTGTTCCCTTCTCCTGAAACCAGCTGGTTCCGAAGGTGCTTTTGCAGTTTGGCTTGATAAGGCATTTGACCGGCTGAAGAACATCTATCAGCGTATGTTGCAGGATGCTCTCAAGTATCGAGCCGTTACCCTGGTGTTTGCTCTGATTGTACTGGCTACCATTCCGCCCATGTACATGATGACCAAAAAGGAGCTGGCACCTCAGGAAGACAATGGTCTGGTGTTTATTGTGTCTACTTCACCGCAGTACGCCAATATCGATTATATGAACAAGTACACGGCGGAGCTGGAACCGATCTTCAATCAGTTTCCCGAGTACTTCCAGTCATTCCTGATTAATGGCAGTGCAGGCGTGAATACTGGTTTTGCCGGTATGGTGCTGAAGCCCTGGAATCAACGTGAGCGCAGTGTTTTTGAAATACAGAAGGAACTGCAGGGTAACTATCTGTCCCGGGTCACCGGTATTCAGACATTCTCCTTTATCTTCCCGTCCCTGCCTGGATCAGGCGGTGGTCTGCCGGTTCAGTTTATTCTGAATACCACCAGTGACTACCGGACTCTTGCCAATGTCGCCAACCAGATAGTGGGCAAAGCTAATCAGTCCGGTCTGTTTATGTTTGCTGAAAGCACTCTGCGGATTAACAAGCCGGAAACCGAACTGCTGGTTGACCGCAACAAAGCCGCCCGGCTGGGCATCAGCATGAAGGAGATCAGTAATACGCTGTCCACTATGCTGGGTAATGGCAATATTAACCGTTTTAATATCGATGGCCGCAGCTACAAGGTTATTCCGCAGGCCAACCAGGAGTTCCGCCTCAATAAGGAGTGGCTGGGCCGGTATTATGTGCGTAATGCATCGGGGGATATGATTCCACTGTCAGCGATTATTCAGCTACGCAGTGAAACTAAACCCAACCAGCTGACTCAGTTCCAGCAGCTTAACTCCACCAAGATTCAGGGCATGCTTCTGCCTGGTGTCAGTCAGGGTGAAGCGCTGGCGTTCCTGAATGAACAGGTTCAGCAACTGGCTCCGGAAGGCTTTGGTGTCGACTATGAGGGGCCATCCCGGCAGTTTATGAAGGAAGGCCAGGCACTGCTGCTGACCTTTGTCATCTCACTGCTGGTTATCTATCTGGTTCTGGCGGCCCAGTTTGAAAGCTTCCGCGATCCGCTGGTGGTTATGCTGACTGTTCCCATGTCTATCTGTGGGGCATTGATTCCGCTGGTACTGGGCAATTTGCTGCAGATGACCCTTGGCATCAATATCTCCATGAATATCTATACCCAGATAGGTCTGGTGACATTGATTGGTCTGATTTCCAAGCACGGTATTCTGATTGTTGAGTTTGCCAACCAGCTGCAGTATCAGGGGCAATCCCGTGCCCAGGCGGCTCTGGAATCAGCCGCCCTTCGTCTGCGCCCGGTATTAATGACGACTGGCGCAACAGTTCTGGGCATCCTGCCACTGTTGTTTGCCAGCGGTGCCGGCGCTGTCAGCCGCTTTAATATTGGTCTGGTCATCACCACCGGCATGACCATAGGAACGCTGTTTACCCTGTTTGTTATCCCGGTGATGTACACCTTTATTGCCAAAGAGATCAATCAAGAGGAAACTTCAGAAGCGTTGCCAGTGACATAACTGGCAACATGTCTTGGCCTGGACAGAGAACCAGACTCAGTTCAGGTCAAGACATGCCCCCCTTAGTCAAGAAGACCTTAGGCTGCCTAGAGAGTTACCTCACGAACCATAAGGCCTGATTCGTCCCTGCACATTGGGCAGGTGTTTTGTGCCCTGAACCATTGATTGAAACAGTCAACATGGAAGAAATGCCCACACCACGTCTCACAAACCTTTTCACCTGCTTTATAAGTATCCTGACAGACACTGCACTCCATTGATGTCGATACCGTTTCATCGGAAGCTGAACCTGTTGGTGCTGATGATGCTGGATCAGCACCTGCCAGGTCTGGCACTTCCTCCCTGATGACTGTCTCAGGCACTGGCAATACTTTATCCGCGATTGAATGTAATAGAACATTCAGACCAATATGAAGGGGCAATAAAACCGCATGGCTGACCCAGGAGGGTACCTCAATGTACGGAGAAGGCTCCCAATCGCTATCGTCACTCAGGGATGAGAGTTCCCGCATCCTCACAGGACCTGGAAAATAATGAAGCTTCGATGGCGATAGCCCCCCTACCTGGTTAAGAGGCCAGACAGGATCCTCACCGGTGACAGTTAAGACGCCCGTGCAGACAGGATCACTTGCCCCGCAACACCGGCCTGATGGCATGGCCTGCCGCTGAATGGCATCACCATGGAACATGCCATAGTTTGTGTAAGGATGGCTGCCAAAATCAGGGGTTGAGAGAGGAGTTTTAAGAGTTATCAAGTAGTCCCAGGGATAGCTTCCCTGTGCCACAGTAAATTCTGAGCTCTCGTTGACAGACTGTTCCGATAAATAGCGACTCCCTTTAATGGGAATGACAACTCGATTGATAATCCCCAAAACCTCGGGTGACAGAATCCATGAAGTCAGCAGAGGAATATCTGTAATGCTCCACTCACTAAAACCATCAAGCGGTATTTTGTAATTGTACCAACTGTCACTGTTAGTCCCGAGCGTGCTGACCACCAGGGCAATTTTTTGGTTTTCCCTGTGTAACCTGAGCTGAATACGTGACTGTTTTGAAATGCGCATATATTGCGCCAGATAATCCAGATCCGCCCCGCGGGCTTCCTCATCATGCCCTTGCTCCATCCATCCTGGTGAGGTGTCAACCTCGGTAGCTGAGTCTCTGCCTGATTCCATACTATTTTGGCTTCCTGAAATATCCCGAATGTCCAACATGGGAAATTCACGCGCATAGCGGTACAGATTCAGTCTGAAATGCCTGGAAAGGCTGCTGTTAACGATATGTATGGGGGCAAGAAAGGATGTTTCACCGCTGATCAGCCGAGATTGGTTGGAAGGCTCAGGTGGTTCGCTTTCGGTCTCACGATCCCTGTGCATGTAATAATGAAATAGCACAGCACTGGCACTTGATACTCCCATTGAAATCAGTTTGGATTGACTTGAAGAAGGCACAAGATAATCCGGCACAGCCAGACCGCGAAGAGCAAATTGAGACCCCCGGTACAATCCGAGCAGTCCCAGCTGAAGCAATGAAGACCCAATCATGGCAGACATAGTGTACTGCGCATCAAAGTCCCTGAGCAGTACCCATGAATTACCGATATTAAGCCAGGTTCCCCTGCCTGGCTCATAATAACCTGAAGCTTTAACCGGAGCCGAATGACTAGTCAGTGTGAGAACAATAACCAGAGCCAGACACTTTCCCGCTCCCTGGACAGTTCTTCCTAACCAATACAATGCCATTTCAACCCCAGTCTGATTTGATGGCAGAATATATAGCAAAGGCTGAATGCCTCTTGGTGGTGTGATTTGTCACCGGCAAGGCACTTGGTGTCAGAATATATTGAAATTTAAAGAGTTATAAGAATTTCACTGAGATATTCATTACAGAAATTAACAACTTACCCACGGATATTTACCGATCACTCCCTCTTCTCTGGATCCAGATGAATGGTGATATCAGCATCAGGGATTTCATTCAGCAACCTCTTTTCAGTGCGCTTGCCAATACTGTGCGCCTCCCTGAGAGAAAGATCCCCATCCAGATCCAGGTCAAACTGGATAATGGGCCTGACCCCGGACATCCGGGTGCGCAGATTATGCATCCCCAGAACACCATCAATTTTCATCACATGATCCCGGATCTGCTGATCCTGCTCAGGACTTAACGCCCTGTCCATCAGCATCTGCACCGCATCCCAGGCAACTTTTCCCACACTGAAAATCATATAAATGGCTATGACGATTCCTATCACAGGGTCAGTTAAGGGGTAACCCGATGCAGCCAGGAACAAAGCCAGGACGACCCCAAGGTTAGTCAACAGATCCATCTTGTAATGCATGGAATCAGTGGCTATTGCCATGGAACCGGTACGTTTGACCACATAGGTCTGATACATCACCAGAAGCAGGGTACACAGTATGGAAAACCCCATTACTGCCAATCCAATTCTGCCATTATCGATCACATCATCGGACCGAACAGACTCTATCGCGTGAAGGATCAGGAACATTCCTGAACCGGCAATAAAGGCCGACTGTGCCAGCGCAGCGAGCTGCTCCGCTTTTCCATGACCAAAATGGTGATCTTCATCCGCAGGTTTCAGTGCAATGGACACAGCAATCAGATTGATCACTGAAGCGAAGGCGTCTAACAGGGAGTCCATAAAAGTCGCCAGAATACTGACAGAACCTGTTGCACCCCAGGCCGCCAGTTTGGCCATGATTAAAATAAAAGCTGTTGCGACCGAAGCCAGCGAAGCCCGCTTCAGTAAACGGGCTTTACCCTCTGCAGAGAGATTGACCTTTGTTTGATTCACTCAGTTTCCTGTCTGTAAACTCTCTTACCAATAACATATGCGACAGGAAACTATTTTCCAACAGCTTTATTTCATTCGCTTTCTTGCCTGATCTATAAGTCCGCAAAGTTCATTGGCTCCCTTGAGCAAGTTCGGTGTTGCTCTGAGAAGATAGTCGCCATTGATGCTGTAAATATCACGATTCTTCACGGCCGGTATTGTATTGAATGGTTGCCAGTATTTGACCAGCTCACCACTCTCCTTACGCTGACGGTGATCTCCCTCAACAATCAGGACAGGCTGTCGGGCAACAACCTCTTCCACTGATATCTGAGGCACCCTGACTGATACATCACCAAAAATATTGTAACCCCCGCAGACTTTCAGCACGGAAGAAACAGCACTCTGGTCATTCAATGTCATTAGCGGGTTATCCCAGATGTGGAGAAAAACCGGCACTGGCCTGCGCCTCGCATACATGTTTTCGAGTTTGGCCCAGCCATCCAGAAACTTGGCCGCTTCCAGATCCCCCTGCTGTGATCCCGACAGCTTTGCCATGGCACGCAGCTCACCGGCAATCTGCTCAATCGTTTCCGGATCTGTTTCATAGACCGGAACTCCCAATCGCTTAAGCTGTGCCAGAACATCGGTAGGATTAGCTGAAGGCCAGGCCAGTACCAGATCAGGATTAAAGGAAAGGATTCCCTCCAGTGAAATAGCATTGTATGGGCCGATATGTGGCAACTTTTTCACTGACTCAGGGGCATCACTATTGGCGCTGACAGCCACAAGACGGTCACAACCTCCTGCCATGCAGAACAGCTCTGTGCCATGAGGAACAAGGCTGACGACTCTTTTCGGCAGACCTTGGACAACCACTTCATGGCCGAGTGAGTCCATCACTTTGACCTCGGCATGGGACTGCCCGGCTAAAAGGATAAACGCAAATATTTTTAAGGATTTGTATGCAAATGATCTATCAGGCATGTTCAACCCGGTTACAATTGAAATGAAAACAATCGACTAATTGCTGTGCGGTAAACGGCCATCCCAGCTCTTTCTTTGAACAGCCATCCACAACAACCGGAATCCGGATGCCATAGCGGTCAATCAACTGATCATCGGTAGCAATATCAATTAAATCCAGCTGGAAGTCAGCCTGCTCCTGAAGAGCGTTCAATATCTCAAGTGCCTGCTCACAAAGATGGCAACCTGCTGTTGTCATAAGAAAAAGTTGCATAAGCGAATCTCAATTAGTCCTTGAAAATGCTAAGCTAATGGCTGATTGTCAGATTGTGCTTTGATTAAAGAGAAATTTCGACAGATTCAGTCGCATTCAGATATAGGTTGTTCGAGCCGTTCTATCTGGAAATAAAAATACCGAAACAAATCATAACGCTGCAACGAGAATTTAGACCGCAGTCGCATGAAGTGCATCACGATATAAGACCAGAGCATTTTACAAGGGGCGGGATATGGATTTCGGTTTCTTCAATCAACTGTTGATTATCTTCACAGTCTCAGTTGTCGCTATCGCTTTTTTCCATCGTCTCCATATTCCTGACACCCTGGCTTACCTGATGGTGGGTCTGGCTCTTGGCCCTACGGCAACCGGAATTATCGACGGGACATTCGATATCACCCTGCTGGCAGAAATCGGGGTGGTTTTTCTTTTGTTCTCTCTTGGTCTGGAGTTTTCCCTGGCCAATGTTCTGGCCATGCGGCGAATTGTATTTGGCCTGGGCGGACTTCAGGTTCTGATAAGCACTCTGCTGATTGCCTTCTGTGGTCTGATTCTTGGCTTTTCTCCGGTTGGAACGCTGGTTATGGCTGCTGGCCTCTCTCTTTCTTCCACAGCCATTGTTTCCAAAGAACTGACCCGTCGAAATGAACTCCGCTCCCGCCATGGCCAGCTGACCATTGGTACATTGATCTTCCAGGATATAGCCGCCGTTCTGTTTTTGATTTTGATTCCTGCTCTTGCCGGTATTGGCGAAACAAGCCTGTCCACTTCGCTGATGATCAGCATGGCAAAGGGCATTGGCTTTGTGGCCTTTATGGTTCTGGTTGGGCGCTGGCTGTTGCCTAGAATGTTTCATGAAATTGCCCGCACCAAGTCCGAAGAGCTGTTTGTTCTGAGTGCAATTGTGGTCTGCCTTGTGGCTGCCTGGCTCACACATCTTCTGGATCTTTCCATGGCTCTCGGCGGTTTTGTGGCCGGTATGATGCTGGGTGAAAGTCATTACCGCCACCAGATTGAGACTGATATCCGCCCCTTCCGGGATATCCTGCTGGGACTGTTCTTTGTCTCGGTTGGCCTGATGCTTGACCTGGATCTGTTTATCGCCAACTGGCATATGATTCTGCTGGCCGGAACCGGACTGATCCTGTTTAAGGCCTGCTTAATCGCCTTGCTGGCTCACTTTATCCAACGTGGGCAAAAGACTGCGATTAAAACAGGTATATCACTGGCTCAAAGTGGTGAATTCTGTTTTGCCCTGGTGGCGCTGGCCAATCAGCACGAACTGCTGCTCTCCTCCACATCATCTTTCATTCTGTCGGTCACCATTTTCTCAATGGCGGCAACTCCCCTGCTGATCCGGTTCAGTGGTCCGCTGGCCGATCTGTTTGTCCATGGCAATCGCCAGAACCGGGAGCCCCGCAAGGAAACTGATGTTATCAGCCAGCAGGTGGAAGATATTCACCAGCATATTCTGATTCTTGGATACGGGCGGGTCGGACAGGCAATCAGTCACTTCCTCCAGGAGGATCAGCTTCCCTTTATCGCGATTGATGACGACCCCATTCATGTTCAGGAAGCCAACCGTGCAGGCGAACCGGTATTCTATGGCGACTGCCGCAGGACGGATCTTCTTGTAGCGGCTGGACTTAACCGTGCCCGCATGGTGGTTATCTGTATCGACAGCTCCCGGGCCGCGATGGAAACCCTGAAAGGTATCCGCCAGGTCAACAGCTATGTTCCGGTTCTGGTCAGAACCCGCGATGACAGTCATATGGATACTCTCAAACAGGAAGGAGCTACCCAGGTTGTCCCAGAGGTGCTGGAATCCAGTTTGCTGATTGTCAGCCATGTACTGACAATGCTTGGACACCCTGAACACTCCATTGCCCAGCGTATCCAATCTGTACGGCGAGAACATTACGATATCCTGCATGGCTTCTTTTTTGGGCAGTCAGAAGTACTGCACACCGCCGAAGGCGACCCATGCAAACTGCGCCATGGCGTCACTCTGGAAGAAAAAGCCTGGGCAGTAGGAAAAGCCCTTGGAGATATAAACCTGCAGGCAGGCGGTGTAGAAGTCAAACGGATAACCCGTGAAGGATCTAATATCGATCCAACAGACGGACTGGTACTGAATTCAGGGGATGTCCTGCTGCTGAAAGGCACCTCAAAGCAGATTGAACACGGTGAGGCCCTGCTCCTTCGAGGTAAATAGTATTCCTTTGTTTTTATAAGGAATATCAGATATATATCCCAAAAGAATGTATCTTATTGACACCTCTAACTATTCTAAGGCTTGATAACAGTAACATTACGTTTTCTCTCTTGCTTACACGCTAGTCCCTACTAGGCTTATCACCCACTAGATTCTACTCAATTCCGCTGGAGGATTACCGATGTCGGGATACAAGGGGCTGTTGCACTTCTTCAAAATCATCCTGCTTTACACACTTATCCCGACACTGGCCAAAGCCACAGAGACAAATTCAGACACTCAAGTAATGCCAGAGCCAAGCATTATTGTTCTTTATAAGGACAACTCTGGCACATTTGATTACAGAACCGATGAATCCGGTAATCTTCAGGTTGAACTTGCCAATGCCATGGCCAAGAAAATTGCCGATATTGAAATCTCGGCAACACATCAGGACGCCCCGCTTCCAGACAGATCAGTAAGGCTAGGCAGTAATCCCTTCCGGCTGACACTGCCTTTGGGAAAAGAGAATGCCAACAGTTCGTTCACAACCGACTGGAACCTGAAACACCAGAAAACCAAAAGGTCTATGGTGGAAAATGGAGCCCGGGTTCTGGTGCCTCTCTTAGGTGCGGCCATTGCCATGGGATCTGTGAATGACGGTACGGGAATGAGCTGGAGACACCCCGACACCAACATGAGGGGTAACGCCGGTCACCTTATGGTTATGGCATCAGTCAACAACCTGGTTGAGGAAGTTGGTGAGGGAATGGCCTCGCTTATCGAACAGTACTCAATTCCGGGACTGGGAAAAATTCCTCCGGAATGGCAGGCCCGGGGCGTGATGGCCGTTATGATCCTGAGTTACGCCGGTATATCTGATGTAGGCCTTGATGGCAGCAAACACAATCTGAGCATGTATGAAGCTTCCAAATTCTTCGCCATGTCACGGGTTGTTTCCCACAGCAACCTTCTGCTGGGGGAAGCGTCAGGCAAGTTGATTGACAATATTTACGGTCTTTCACCCGGTAAAAGAAAAATTCTGACCTCTGCTCTTGGCGGTTTTGCCACAGGTTCACTGTGGTATCTGCTCTCTTCCAAAATCACCCATGACTATGAAGGCAAGATCAGTAACGCGACTGTTTTCGGTATTAACCGTGCCATTATGCCCTTCGTCGATGACTACCTCAGTCAGTGGTCGGATGACCGTTTAACCCGACATATTTCATCCAATCTGGTTATGGCTGGTATCTCTCTCTCTGCTGCAACGCCACTCTACATTATCCGAAGCAGTTATGGCTCAAGTGGGACAGTGTCCCACCTTTCTGGAATGGTGGCAGGAAGCTTTACCAAATTTGTTGGAGCTTCACTCGGGCAGTTGCTGGGTCCCCGCACCATGCGGGCATATTTCGGGGACAATAAGGTGACACCTGCTGCCATGATGGCCAGTTCACTGGCTGTGGGCTTTATAACCCATAAGATCTATAAATCCTTTGGTGTTGACTGTGTCCAGGACCACCCCCTGAGAGAGGTCATTCTCTACAAGTTCCGTGATGGTCTGTTTGCATCGCTTATTACCGGCAGCATCACGGCCTCCATTGAAGAAGTTGTACGCTGGGGTTTCCCTCAGAGACAGCAGACCAAACTAAACCTCAGAGTTCATCCTGTCAGTGACTTAGAAGAGGATTCGGCTGAAAGCGTGGAGTCCAGGCATATCGAACTCTAATCCACCTTAGAGCACGAAATTCTCAACAGGTCAGAGCCATCAAGGTTCTGGCCTTTTTTTATTTATCAGGACATAGTTATGACAACATCAGACGAAAATGGCTGAACAGACATGATCGAGAAGGATAAGAAACCAGGTGTGTTTTCTGTTATCCAGAGCACGCTGGCTGCAGCCTTTGGGGTACAGAGCGAGAAGAAAAGGCAGCAGGATT
This sequence comes from Parendozoicomonas callyspongiae, assembly GCF_023502345.1. GTDB lineage: Bacteria > Pseudomonadota > Gammaproteobacteria > Pseudomonadales > Endozoicomonadaceae > Sansalvadorimonas > Sansalvadorimonas callyspongiae. Next base: position 96,972 of record NZ_JAMFLX010000008.1, on the reverse strand, counting down.
TTGCAAATGGGCACCCGGGCTATTACATCATTTCCGGTATCATATTTACTGCACTTTTTGTTGTAGGGCTGGCTCTTCTGGTGGGATATATAGTGGACTAGAGCAGTGCTTCCGGGCTATCGAAAAGGCTTTAAGCCCGGAGAAATTTCAACAGAAAAAGCTTATTGACCTGATACCCAGAACACAGCAATAACCACGGCAATAACAATCAAAGCGACTGCTGAGATTGCATCAACCTTGCTGTCCTGGTTTGTCTTTTCTTCATTAAAAGAATTCTGATCCATACCCACTCTCCTGATTGCAATTATTATTGTTCGTCCAGATTAGCGTTCTCCCGTGAATCTCTCAAGAATCTATTTCAGTTCCCGTCAATGGATTTCTGAATGGCATATCTTCTGGCTCTATATAATTTTTGAGTCTTTTTATATTAATAAATATTACTTTGAAGAATAAAAACACCCTGATATTTTTCTCTCGCAATGATAATTGCAAAGCCTGATGCGCAAACAAAAACAACTATGTACACCTATTCAGAGATTGACCAGCGCATTGTTGATGAACGCGTTGAGCAATACCGGGATCAGACCCGGCGGTACCTGTCCGGCGATTTAAGCGAGGAAGCTTTTCTACCACTACGTCTGCAGAATGGACTCTACGTGCAGCGGCATGCTCCCATGTTACGGGTGGCCATTCCTTATGGGCTATTGAGCAGCCAGCAGCTGCGTAAGCTCTCTTATATTTCCCGTTTCTATGACAAGGGATATGCCCACTTTACCACCAGGCAGAATATTCAGTTTAACTGGCCCAAACTGGAACAGGTGCCGGATATTCTTGCGGAACTGGCCAGCGTCCAGATGCACGCGATACAAACCAGCGGCAACTGTATCCGCAATACCACCACCGATCCTTTTGCAGGTGTCCAGGAAGGTGAAACAGCCGACCCTCGCCCCTGGTGTGAAATTATCCGTCAGTGGTCAACACTCCATCCTGAGTTTGCGTATCTGCCAAGGAAGTTCAAGATTGCAGTAACCGGGAATTCTGAAACTGATCGTGCGGCAGTTCAATTTCACGATATCGGTCTGCAGCTTCGGAAAAATGAACAGGGCAAAACTGGCTTTAAGGTTTTTGTAGGTGGCGGACTTGGCCGAACACCAGTCATCGGTACTGTAATCAATGAGTTCCTGCCATGGCAGCATTTGCTGACATATCTGGACGCCATATTGCGGGTTTACAACCAGTATGGCCGCAGGGACAACAAGTATAAGGCCCGCATCAAGATCCTGGTTAAAGCCATGGGTATTGATACCTTCAAGGCTCATGTTGAACAGGAGTGGCTGTTTTTACAGGATGGGCCGGCAACTCTCACCACCAAGGAAGTTGACAGAGTCACCTCCCACTTCAGTGCCCCAGATTATTCTCAACTTCCTGAAGAATCAGAAACCCTGAACAGAAGCCTTGCTTCGAACAAAGGTTTCGCTAACTGGTATAAAAGGAATGTTTCCTCTCACAAGGTGAAAGGTTATGCAGCTGTCGTGGTCACACTTAAGAATACCGGTGTAGCCCCTGGGGATATCACCGCAACCCAGATGGATCATATCGCCCAGCTGGCAGATCGATACAGTTTTGGGATTCTACGTATCACCCATGAGCAGAATATGGTTCTGACTGATGTCCGCAAAGATGATCTGTTCCAGCTTTGGCAGGAACTTGAAAGTCAGAGTCTGGCAACACCCAATGCAGGGTTGCTGACCGATGTTATCTGCTGCCCGGGCGGTGACTTCTGCAACCTGGCTAACGCCAAATCCATCCCTGTTGCCAGTGCCATCCAGCAGAAATTTGAGGATCTGGATTACCTGCATGATCTGGGTGATCTGTCATTGAACATCTCCGGATGTATGAATGCCTGCGCTCATCACCATATCGGCAATATTGGTATTCTGGGTGTTGATAAGAAAGGTGAGGAGTTTTACCAGATTATGATTGGCGGCTCTGCCGGGCATGATGCGTCACTGGGCAAAATCCTTGGCCGTTCTATCAGTCGTGCCGAGGTACCTGATGCCGTTAGCCGCCTTCTGGCAGTGTACCTAGAGCAGCGTCTGGAAAATGAACCATTCCTTGCCACTTATCGCCGTATTGGTCTGACACCATTTAAGGAGCGTGTTTATGAAACAGGCCATTGAGCTAACAACAGAGGCGCAGTTTTCATGGGCTATCGCTCCCTCCGAGCAAAAGGCACCATTCCAGGAAAATACCCTGGTCTCACCTGAACAACTGACATCAGTTAACAAGGAAGACCGGTGGAAACTCGGGCTTATAACCAGTGCTGATACCCCGATTGATTCCGTGGGTGAGCTGGTAAAAGATGTCCCTGTTGTGGCAATCAATTTTCACGCATTTACCGATGGCAGAGGGTTTACCCTCGCCCGTCTGCTACGGGAACGACTCGATTTTACCGGCAAGATCATTGCCACAGGGCAGTTCCTGCCAGACCAGGTTCATTACTTTGCCCGCTGCGGATTTAGCGGATTTGTTCTCCCTGACCAAGAATCAGTTGATACATCCCGTACAAGCCTAAATGCATTTTCAGAGGCCTATCAGATTTCATGGGATCGACCTGAACCTCTTTTCCGCCGAATGTAAGACTCCTTTCAGTCACAATTCAGTTGCCGGTAATGATGACTTCTGTCAGCTTTACCGGCACTCAAGTCTCTCCCCAGCTTCCCAAGCACGTATAAACCGATATACTGACTGCATTCCTATAACGGTTTTACCCCATGGATTCAGGCTCTCTGTTTTACTCTTTTTTTCTGATTTTTACCGGTGCGGCGTTACTGGCTACGGTCGCGCTGGCAACTCGTCAGCCGCTGATCGTGGCATATATTGCCCTGGGGGGAATCTTTGGCCCTTACGGCCTGGAATTTATCAATGATACCGACCTGCTGACCGATATTGGTCACGCTGGCATTATCTTCCTTCTGTTCCTTCTTGGGCTGGATATGCAGCCCAGCCACCTGATGCATATGCTGCGAAAAACCGCCATTGTCGGGCTGCTCAGCTCGGTGGTTTTTGCCGCTCTTGGTTATGGCACAGCCTATGCGTTTGGCTTCTCAACAACGGAATGCCTGGTGATCGGGGGCACCATGATGTTTTCCAGCACCATCATCGGCATAAAGCTGCTCCCTACAACTGTGCTGCACCACAAACACACCGGTGAACTTCTGGTCAGCCTGCTTCTGTTGCAGGATCTACTCGCCATTATGATGCTGCTGGTTCTGTATAACAGCAAAGGCCTGAGCAATGGTTACCTGTCCCTGCTGGCCACCCTCGCCACCCTGCCCCTGCTGGTTATGGGAGCATGGGGCATCGTACGCTATATGCTGTTGCCACTGATGGCAAAATACGATCGTTTCCATGAGTACATGTTCCTGCTGGCCATCGGGTGGTGTCTTGGCCTGGCTGAACTGGCTCATACCCTGGGGCTTTCTGCTGAGATTGGAGCTTTTGTTGCTGGCATCACCATCGCAACCAGCCCGATTGCCCAATATATCGCTATCAATCTCAAGCCTTTGCGGGACTTTTTCCTGATTCTGTTCTTCTTCTCTGTTGGAGCCAGTTTTAATCTCGGATTACTGGACGAAGTGATTATTCCAGGACTTGTACTTTCCGCCATCTGCCTGCTGTTGAAACCACCCGTATTCTGGTTCTTCCTGCGTAAAGTGAGTGAGAAGCAGTCGACAGCCTGGGAAGTTGGAGCCCGCCTGGGGCAGAACAGTGAGTTTTCTTTGTTGATTGCCACTGTCGCGACCAGCCAGCTGTTAATCGATAACGTAGCCGCCCATGTTATTCAGGCCGTGGCAATTCTCACCTTGCTGTTGTCTTCGTATATTGTTGTTTTCAGATATGAGTCGCCAATTGCTGTTAACGACCGTTTAAGGCGGGATTGAATATTGAGAAGGGATAAAGAATGCAGTTAAGGATGTCTCCCTAACTGCATAAAAAAAACAGGAAAAGTTAACCGGGGAAACGGCTGGAAACCAGCTTTTCCCACAGGCTGTTCAGAGAACCTCCAACAGCATGCTGTGCGGCCAGTCCAAACTTCTGCGGTAACGTTTTCTTCTCAGTCCAGCTGATATGATAAACATCCTGCTCCCTGGCGAAGCAGTCTGTGAGGTAGGCATCACTGGTTTTCAGTTCATCAATCAGTTGTTTACCGATCGCCTGGGTGCCATACCAGATCTCACCGGTAGAAATCTGCTCCACATCGACGTTAGGACGGGCGCGAACAACAAAATCCTTAAATAGTTCATGGGTCTTTTCCAGATCCTCAATAAACTTCTCTCGCCCTTTCTCGGTGTTTTCACCCATCACGGTCAGAGTCCGCTTATATTCGCCAGCAGTGTGCAGTTCAATATCAACATCATGCTTTTTCAGCAGCCTGTTGATGTTGGGAATCTGTGCCATAACACCAACGGAACCCAGAATGGCAAAGGGGGCCGCAATTAGTTTGTCTGCCAGGCAGGCCATCATGTAACCACCACTGGCTGCAACCTTATCCACGGCAATTGTCAGTGGAATACTCTGGTCACGAAAACGCTGCAACTGGGATGAAGCCAGACCGTAGGTGTGTACCATACCGCCGGAGCTTTCCAGACGAACAACAACTTCATCCTCGGTACGAGCCTGACCTAAAACGGCGGTAACTTCCTCGCGCAAACGGCTGACTGCTGAGGCACGGATATCACCATGAAAATCAAGCACATAAACCCGTGATTTGATCTCATGATCATCCTCGGTTTTAGCCTTCTTTTTGGCCTTTGCGTCTTTCTTTTCCTGCTTGCGTTTTTTCTTCAGCTCATCGGATTCCAGGATGGTTTCCTCAAGAGTTCTCTGGTTGTTCTTGTATTCATCGGCAAGATTACGAACCTTGATCTGCCCCTTGGCTTCACCCTTTCCTTTCCCACCGGCAGCAGCCACACCAGCTACAATTGCCAGAACTCCGCCAACCAGAATGACAACCTTGACCAGAAACAGGCCAATCTCGAACAGAAATTCCAACATCCATCTCCTTGATATATGCCAAGGCGATAGGATAAACCAGACTTTGTCCAAGCTCACGGTATATTACACAAAATGCTGCCATCAAGGTTTGATGTGAATGCATTTATGAAGCAACAGGTAAAACAACTGCATTACGGTTGACACGTATAAAGCAGTCAAATACTCTGACGCCGTTCGTATAAAACGGGCAGAAGCCGAACACGGACAGCAGCCTGACGGTTATTGCTGCACCAGCCGATTATTTTGATAAAGGATAAAAAAGATGGCGGATCTTGCTGAAATCTTTGATGAAATGAAGCATCACTTCAATACTGAGGCAGCAGCCGGTCTCGATCTGATTTTCCAGTTCGATATTGAAGATGGTGACACCTATCACCTGATTGTTAAGGACGGAACCTGTGGTGTTGTTCCTGGTGCCAGCGATGATGCCAATGTCACACTGATTATGGATTCTGAAACCCTGAAGGGAATTATTTCTGGTGAAACCGATGGCATGCAGGCTTTCATGATGGGCAAACTCCGTGCCGAAGGCGATATGATGCTGGCCACCAAACTGCCAGAGCTGTTTCCAGCCTGATTTCAGCTCTCCAAAAAAAGCTTCCTTGTTTGCACAGGGAAGCTTTTTTATTTCCAGCTAGATTTCACACCCACCTTACATACAACGTTCTACCCACCGATCAATAAGACTCCGGGCAATGGTCTGCTTTGGAGGAAGCTTTGGCAGCTTATCAACCGGATACCAGTCTGCGGCTGCAAGCTCTTCCGGATCAATGGTCAGCTCCCCGCTTTCGTATCTTGCGGTAAAACCAACCATCAGGTTATGGGGGAACGGCCAGGGTTGACTGCTCGAATACTGAATATCAGTGACTTTGATTCCAGTCTCTTCCATAACCTCACGGGCAACGGCCTGTTCAAGATCTTCACCGGGCTCAACAAAGCCGGCAACCAGTGAGCGGAAACCAGGGGGATGACGGTGTGAACGGGCTAGAAGGATGCTGTCACCCCGGGTAATCAACACAATAATACAGGGGCTGAGTACCGGATAAGCACGGAAGCTGCACTGGCTGCAGGTTCTGGATCGATCAGCGCCTTTTTCAACCGGCTCCAGCCGGGTTTTACAGCGGGGACAAAAACGAAAGTTCCTGCCCCAGTTAATCAAGGCACCCGCCTGCAGAAGAATCTGGCCAGGCAGCTTGTCGGAAATAATTGCACTGCGCAGTGGTTCAGGCTCAATAAGAATCCTGTTCGGTGCCACTTCCACAGCAACAAAGGCACAGGTATCACTGCTGCCCAGTGTGTGTCGCTGAAGAATATGTTCCTCCTGAACCGGCAGCGCGGTCCAGCAGTAACCCTGGTCAGGAGCCGGAACAATCTGGCCTTTGACAAAAACAAGGTACAGCCACTGATGAGATGATCCTTCAGTGGGGGCTTCAATCTGAAAGTGATCGAGATCCTGATGGTGCAATATCATAATTTCTTCCGTTCGATCCATTGAACTGATGACTATGAAAATGCCGCCCTGTTCCGCAGCACAGTCCGATAAGCAATACCAAAGTTTATTGAAGTTAGCTTACCGGACTATTTAATCCTTTATATGATCTGGCTTAGGAATTTTCTTCAGAAAAACGTTCTTTCCATAAGCAATTTCCGGCCTTCTTTTCAATAGCAGCCAGTTTTTCCTGATGCATGCTGATTTCTTCTGCAGTTGCTTTCAGCACTTTCAGTGGAGGGCGGTCAGTGGACAGGCGGCGGATCATGCTCGCTCCAGATTCTCCATCACCGGAACCGTCCTGACTACCAAGAGAGAGAGCTGTCTGACCACCGGTCATTGTCAGGTAGACATCTGCCAGTATCTCGGAGTCAAGCAATGCTCCGTGCAGGGTACGGCTGGAGTTATCTACGAAATAGCGTTTACAGAGGGCATCCAGGCTGTTGCGCTGACCCGGGTGCTTGCGGCGTGCCAGCGCCAGGCTGTCAGTAATCTTGCAATAATCTTCAATCTTACCTGGAGACTGAGCGCCCAGCAGATTGAATTCATGGTTGATAAAGCCCACATCGAAGGGGGCGTTATGGATAACCAGCTCAGCGCCATTAACAAAATTGAGAAAGTCTTCAGCGATATGGGAAAACAGTGGTTTATCTGCCAGGAACTCATTGGTGATACCGTGTACCTCTATGGCACTCGCTTCCACCTCCCGCTCAGGCTGGATATACACGTGGTAGTGATTACCGGTCAGCTTGCGGTTAATAACTTCCACGCAGCCGATTTCAATAACACGGTGGCCCTGGCTGGGTTCCAGACCGGTTGTTTCCGTATCGAGTACGATAATTCGGGACATAATATCTGCTCAGTCGTTATTTGCCGGCGGCTTCTTGGGCACCACGGCGGGCCAGTTCATCAGCCATTTCGTTGTCAGGATGACCGCTGTGTCCTTTGATCCAGTGCCAGTCAACGTCATGGCGGGACGCCTCTTTCTCCAGACGCTTCCATAAATCCACATTCTTGACCGGCTTCTTGCTGGCTGTCATCCAGTTCTTGCGCTTCCAGCCTGCCATCCATTCCGTGATGCCCTTGCGCACATACTGCGAATCTGTGGTCAGCTTCACTTTGCAGGGCCGGGTCAGAACGGCCAGCGACTCAATAGCCGCCATCAGTTCCATCCGGTTGTTAGTGGTATTGGCTTCACCACCATAGATATGACGTTCCTTGATATCCCCGTAACGCAATACAGCTCCCCAGCCTCCCGGACCGGGGTTTCCGCTACAGGCACCATCAGTGAAAATCTCAACCACAATACTCAAGTGTTTTCCTTCATTAAATCACCAGCGGTACAGGCGGTACTGCCAAACAGGCGGTTGCCGGTACTGCGCCAGCGGCGGTCGTAGGGTATCAGGCCCGAACGTTCCTTAACCGCCACCATTATATAAAAACTGCCCATGGGTATACGGCTGGTGGAAAAGAATGTTTCCACCCGCTTGCGCCGCAACGGGTGCAGACGTGTTGTCAGTGGAAACAGTGCCCCACCAAAATGAAGATGACACTGGCGAAAGTTCAACAGCGTCAGCCAGTCATTGATTCTTCGCGGGGCAAAAAACCTGGCCCGTCTGATTATGCGGTCTTCACCACAACCCAGCATCCTTACAGGATTCCACAAACTCAATGGATTAAAACCGACAATCACCAAACGCCCACCCGGCATAATGGCGCGGCAGGCTTCCCGCAGGGTCCGGTGAGGTTTTTCTGAAAACTCCAGCACATGGTGCAGCAGAACCATATTCATACTGCGTGGCTGTACCGGCCATTCGGTAACCGACAGACGAATTGTTTCCGGCCCACCGCTTTCCTCGAGAGGCGTCAGAAACGTCTTGTGTACGATTTGGGTTGCTTCCAGCAACGAGGCATCAGGCAGTATTCCCAATGTACTGGCATGATGGCCAAACATACGTGGCAGCAGCAGATCCAGATCCCGCTGTTCGGTTCTCAGCAGAAACTGGCCACGTTCCGTAGCCAACCACTGCCTGACTGCTGGCAGATATTCGGCAAATGTGCCTTGTTCCGATCCGGCCTTAAACGCAAACATTCAGTATTCAGTATCCATGACTATTGGCATGCGACAGGTTAACCAGTACGATCACGGCGTAATGTGCCCATACCGGCGGTAATATGATCTCAATAACTGGCCTGCCAGCGTTCAATGACAATTATATTTGGATGCTGGTCGACTCGAAAAGCCAATCCTGCTTTGTCGTTGACCCAGGCGATGGTGAAGTCGTACTTCGTGCATGCCAGGAACAGGGTTTGACCTTGAAAGGCATATTACTGACTCACCACCATGCTGATCATACCGGTGGAGTTGCCCGTCTGACCAGCCTTGATGATATTTCGGTTTACGGGCCGGCCAAAGAAAGCATCAAAGGCATAACCCAAAAGCTGTCGGAAGGTGACATCATTACCATTCTTGGTCATGATCTGGCGATATTTGATACGCCCGGTCATACCGCCGGCCATATCAGTTATTTCGGGCACTGGCAGGATCATGAACCTGTGCTGTTCTGTGGTGATACCCTGTTTGCCGGAGGGTGTGGCAGACTGTTTGAGGGCACACCTGCACAGATGAGAGAGTCTCTGACTAAACTCTCCAATCTGCCAGACAATACGCTTGTCTATTGCGCTCATGAATACACTCAGGCCAATCTCAATTTTGCCCGGGCTGTTGAGCCTGAGAATACCGATCTGCAGGAACGCTACCAGCAGGTACTGACACTTCGGGAACAATCCCGGCCAACGGTGCCTTCGCGAATTGTAGATGAACGTAAAACAAACCCGTTCCTGCGGGCAGATGTTGAGCTGGTTCGCAAAGCCGCAGAAATTCAGAGTGGCCAGACGCTGTCTTCTGCAGATGAAACCTTTGCTGCAGTTCGCAGATGGAAAGATACATTTTAAAATGCCGCTGGTGATGCCACTGGGCATTTTTGTTATTTAAGGTGCAGCCTGCCAGTGACAGGGATAATGGCAGCTGTGGACAGAAGAGACTAGATACCGGTTACCAATGCAAGATAAGACGCCCACCCAGGACGTACAGATTCGTTCAGCGCTCCGCCTGACCAGACCACTGGTGCTGGCTTTGGCGCTGGGTGGCTGTCAGACCATGATACCCGACAGTGCTTCTACCCCCTCAGAGCCCGTGATCAGTAAAGCTGTTCAGGAGCAGAAGAAACCTGAGGTTAAGGTTAAAAAAGAAGTTGCTGTCCAAATCAGCAAGAAGAAGCCGGTTCCAAAGCTGGTACCGCCTCCGCCACCCGAAGATCTGGTTGAGGTGATTCGTGGTGGTCTGGGTATGAACCTGGATCAGGACAATGCCCGTATCAGAGCTGAGCTGCGCTGGTACAGCCGTAACCAGGGGTATTTTAACCGGGTTATTGACCGTGCAACCCCCTATCTCCATTACATTGTTGCTGAAACCAAGAAACGAAATATGCCGATGGAGATGGCGCTTCTTCCCATTGTTGAAAGCGCCTTTGACCCATTCGCCTACTCTTTTGGCCGTGCCGCAGGCCTGTGGCAGTTTATCCCTTCCACAGGACGTCATTACGGACTCGAACAGAACTGGTGGTACGACGGCCGCAGAGATGTTGTTGCAGCAACCAATGCCGCACTGGATTATCTGGTTGAACTGAATGAGCAGTTTGATGACTGGGAACTGGCCCTTGCAGCCTACAACGGTGGACGCGGTAATGTTGCCAACTCTATCAAACGCAACAAGAAAAAGGGCAAAGCTACAGACTTCTGGTCGCTCTCCCTGCATAAGGAAACTTCGGCCTACGTACCCAAGCTGATTGCGATTGGTAAAATATTCCGCGACCCGGCCCGCTACAATCTCAAACTAAAACCTGTGCCCAACGAGCCTTTCTTTGCACAGGTTGATATCGGTCAGCAGATTGATCTGGCCCGTGCCGCCAAACTGGCGGAACTGGAAATGGAAGAACTGTATCGCCTGAATCCTGCTTTCAACCGCTGGGCGACGAGCCCTGATGGCCCTCATCGTCTGCTGATTCCTGTTGATCAGGCGGAATCTTTTCGTGAGGCCATTGCCGGTCTGCCTTTTGAGCAGCGCCTTGAATGGCAGCGCTACACCATTAAATCCGGTGACAGCCTGATACGTATCGCCAAACGCTTTGGTACATCACCTGAACTCATCAAGGATGTAAACCGAATCAGTGGCACCCGGATTGTGGCAGACAAATCTCTTCTGATTCCTGTTCCATCCGGTGACAACACCGACTACACCCTTACGGCCGAGCAGCGCCGGATTGCCAAAGCCAGCCGTCCTGTGAAGGGACGCAGCAAGATCGACTACATCGTTCGCAGCGGTGACAGCTTTTGGGAAATTGCCCGCAAGTATGATGTTTCGGTTAAGAGCCTGGCTTCATGGAACAGCATGGCTCCCGGCGACACCCTGCGGGTTGGCCAGAAGCTGGTGGTGTGGACCGGCAAAGCCAAAGGAAGCAATCAGGGCGTGGTAAGAAAGGTGACCTACAAGGTTCGTTCCGGCGATAACCTGTCGGCTATTGCTTCACGCTTCCGGGTTTCTGTCAATGATATCCGCAACTGGAATACCCTTGGCAAATACCTCCAGCCCGGCGATAACCTGACCCTTTTTGTTGATGTAACAGCCAGATAAACCTTAATCAGGCAGTTACTGTAATCCGATAACAGTAACTGCCCTTCCCCCGGTCTTCTCTCTCCTGCACTCGTTCCCTCAACCCTTTCCAGGCCACGCCGATAATATTTCGGGGTTCAAATATCAGGCTGGTCGGCATGGAAAAGAAGTGCGAGTACTGCGACTGCTGTCCTTTTTTCCAGAGTACTCTGGTTGATATGCCGGCTACCGAAGCGTTGACGAAAAAGAAGTACTGCCATGATGACTTCAAAAGCTGTGCTCGTTACATCGTAACGATTGAAGTTGGCGCAGAGCATGTTGCCGATAGCCTGTTTCCCAACAACAACGAGCAAGCTGAGCGGGTCATAACGAGAGTTCGCGCTTCACAATAATTAGCTGATAAAAAGCGCAGTCCAACCCGGCATTCCATCTATATTTCAACCAATAAACATGAAGCAGGATGGATCTTGACTACACCACGCGCACTAACACTGCTGGCCTTTTATCTGGTCGTGTTCCTTGTTCTTGCCAAATCTGGTTATTCCCGGGCTGAAGAATCAGGCATCATTTTCAGTCATGCCATCTCCCTCCATGGCAAGCCTGCCCTTCCTCCCGATTACAAGCACTTTAAACACGTTAAGCCTGATGCGCCTAAAGGTGGAACTATCCGCATTGCCGCCATGGGAACATTTGACACTTTTAATGTCTACGGCTCCCAGGGAAAAGCTGCTTATGGCCTGTATCTGACCAACAGTTCACTGCTAACCCGGAATTGGGATGAACCTCTGACCAAATATGGGGTAATGGTTGAGAAGATCGAACAACCTGCGGATAACAGCTGGGTAGCTTTTCACATTAATCCCAAGGCTGTTTTCAGTGATGGCAAGCCAGTCACAGCAAAAGATATTGTATTCAGTTTCAATATTCTTCAGTCAGAGGGCAGCCTTTTCTGGCAACAGTTCTACCAGGATGTGGAGGCAGTCAAAGCCACCTCAGAGCACAGGGTTTTGTTTACCTTCAAACACAACAGAAACCGTGAACTGCCCCTGCTGATCGGACAACTGCCGGTTCTGCCTGAACACTGGTGGAAGGATCGTGGTTTCAATGCCGATCTGCTCGAACCACCAGTTGTCAGTGGTGCATACAAGATCAAGCGTTTTGCAGCCGGACGTTTTATTGAATACGAGCGTATCAAGAATTACTGGGCTGAAAACCACCCGGCCAATGTTGGGCGAAATAACTTCGATATTGTTCGCTACGACTATTACCGCGACAGTAATGTGATCCTTGAGGCCCTGAACAGTGGCCAGCTCGACTGGCATATTGAGGGTTATCCTCGCTACTGGCTGGAAGGCTACAGTAAGTCAGCCCTTAAAACCGGCAAGCTTATCAAGGGCACCTGGAAGAACCATAACCCCCAGACCAGTTCACTGGTATTAAATAGCCGAAGAGCCCCGTTCAATGATATCCGGGTACGTGAAGCTGTCGCTGTACTTCTGGATGTTGACTGGGTTGTTGCCAACCTGCTCAGCAATATGATGGTCAGGGCAAAAAGTTTCTTTGATGGATCCGAGCTTGCAGCGACGGGTTTGCCTGAAGGGAAAGAGCTTGAACTTCTCAGCAAGTGGAAAGGCGATCTTCCCCAGAGAATATTCACGGATATATGGCCGCCGGCCGGTTCCATGGCCAGAAGAGAAAAGCTGAAGTACGCAATTTCCCTGTTCAAAGAAGCTGGTTTTCAGCTGGAACAGGGAGTAATGAAGACACCTTCTGGAAAACCATTTTCTTTCGAGATTCTTCTGGGGGACCCAAGTAATGAGCGACTTCTGCAAACCCAGGTTCGTCGCTTTGCTGAAGCCGGAATCACGATGACAATCAAAACGGCAGAAAGCGCCCGTTACCTGAAAAGTATCCGGGCACTGGATTTCGATGCCATTCTCCATTCTTTTCGTCACACACCTTCACCCGGCATAGAGCAGAGAAGCTTCTGGAGCAGTGCCAATCTTAATGAAGAGGGAACACTCAATCTTGCCGGAGTCAATATTCCTGCAATTGATGAGATAACCGAAGCCATTCCCGCTTCAAAATCCTGGGCCGAGCTGGTCACAAAAATAAAGGCAATGGATCGTATATTGCTGTGGCATTTTCAGGCCATTCCAATGATCTACAACCCAAGCTGGCAAATAGCCTACAGCAACAGGGTCTCTCCGCCGGATAACCTTCCACGTTATTCAGTAGAACGCACAACATGGTTTGCCACTGAGCCAACTAAACTAGACGATAGTGTTAAACAATAAGAATCCCAGTTTATGACGGCCTACCTTTTCCGCCGCCTGCTTCTTATTTTTCCAACCATTCTTGGAATTCTTTTGCTGAATTTCATTATTGTGCAGGCTGCCCCTGGTGGCCCTGTTGAACAGATGGTGGCTGAACTTCAGGGGTTTGATACAGGTGCAACCAGCAGACTTGGTGGAACAACCGAAGAAGCCAGCCTGTCTTCACTGGAGCTGGATGAACATCAGGGCTCTCGTGCTATCTCCAAAGAATTGCTGGATAAAATCAAGAAGCAATATGGCTTCGACCGGCCAGCACCTGAACGATTTCTCAAAATGCTGAAAGAATACCTGACCTTTGATCTCGGCAAGAGTTTTTTTCGTTCGATCAAGGTGACAGACCTTATCTGGGAAAAACTTCCGGTCTCAATCTCTCTGGGTCTCTGGAGTACTCTGCTGGTTTATCTTATTTCCATTCCCCTTGGCATATACAAAGCTCTTCGACAGGGTACAGCCTTTGATGCCTGGAGCAGCACCTTTATAACGGTCGGCTATGCAATCCCGAGCTTTCTGTTTGCCATGCTGCTTATCATCCTCTTTTCAGGTGGTTCCTACTGGCAGCTGTTTCCACTGAGGGGGCTGACTTCCGATAACTTTGATGAACTGACTCTGATTGGCAAAATCTCTGACTATATCTGGCATATGGTTCTGCCAATAACGGCGATGATTATTGGAAGTTTTGCCACTTTAACCATGCTGACCAGAAACTCATTTCTGGAAGAGATTCGCAAGCAGTATGTGATAACAGCCAGAGCCAAGGGGTTAAAAGATTCCCAGATTTTGATCAGGCATATTTTCCGCAATGCCATGCTGCTGGTGATTTCAGGATTTCCGGCTGCACTGATAGGTATTCTTTTTACCAACAGCCTGCTGATCGAAATTATCTTTTCACTGGATGGACTCGGGCTGTTGGGCTTTGAGGCCATGATCCAACGGGATTACCCGGTTGTATTTGGCACCCTCTATGTCTTCACATTGATTGGGTTACTGGTCAAGCTGGCAGGCGACCTCACCTATACATGGGTAGACCCTCGCATCACTTTTGATGCCAGGAGTGGCCTGTGAATCCACTGAACCAGAGACGCTGGCAGGCCTTTAAGCAACACCGACGCAGTTATTTCTCCTTTTGGTGTTTCTTATTACTTTTCACTGTCAGCCTGTTCTCTAACCTTATTGCCAATAACAAACCTCTGCTTCTCTCCTACCAGGAGGAGCTGTATGTACCTTTCCTGAAGACATACCCGGAAACCACCTTTGGCGGAGAGTTGGATATTGAACCGGACTGGCAGGATGACTATATCCAAAACCAGATTGAACAGTCCGGAGGATGGATTCTTTCTGCGCCGGTGCCATTCAGCTATGACACCATCAATTACAACCGGCCAGCACCTGCACCGCCATCCAGTGAGAATTACTTTGGCACTGATGACCAAGGGCGTGATGTTCTGGCCAGAGTCCTTTATGGCCTTCGAACATCAATACTGTTTGGCTTGATGCTGACACTTGGAACAACTCTTTTCGGCGTCAGTATCGGGGCTGTACAAGGTTATTACGGTGGTTCTGTTGATCTGTTAGGTCAGCGTTTTCTGGAAGTGTGGTCAGGGCTGCCTGTTCTCTACCTGCTGATCATTTTGTCCGGCCTGATCGACTCCGGTTTCTGGTCCCTGCTCGGCATTCTTCTTCTGTTTTCATTTGTTCCACTTATCGATCCGGTCAGAGCGGAATTTCTTAAAGCCCGTAATTATGATTATGTGATGGCCGCCAGAGCCATGGGCCTTGGTCATGCCCGCCTTATGACGAGGCATATCCTCCCAAATGCACTGGTTGCCACTGTTACATTCCTGCCATTTATTCTGTGTGGAGCTATCGGCACCCTGGCTTCACTGGATTTCCTGGGTTTTGGTATGCCATTGGGATCCCCCTCACTGGGTGAGCTGATTGCTCAGGGCAAACATAACCTTCAGGCACCATGGCTTGGTATCACGGGATTTCTGACAACATCACTTCTGCTGATCCTACTGGTTTTTATTGGCGAAGGCGTTCGTGATGCCCTTGATCCGAGGAATGTAAATGGCTGAACCACTACTTGAAGTGAATGAGCTGTGCATCACCCATAAAGCCTCTGACAAAACACTCGTCTCGGATGTCAGTTTCAAAATAGAGAGTGGAGAAACTCTAGCTCTGGTTGGTGAGTCAGGGGCAGGTAAATCCCTGACAGCTCACAGCATTGCCCGCCTTACTCCTGACTCTATGGAAATTTCGGGGCTTATTCACTTTCGGGGCAAAGATCTAATCCGGCAAAACGATGGATACCTTCAAAACCTCAGGGGTAACCGGATTGGAATGATTTTCCAGGAACCCATGACTTCGCTGAATCCACTTCAGACTGTAGGCAGACAGGTTCAGGAGAATATCCTTCAACATCAGCCAGTCTCTCCTCAGGAAGCTGAGCAGCAATCCCTGCAACTCTTTTGTGATGTCGAACTTCCCAATCCGGAAGTTATCCATAAACGCTACCCACATGAACTGTCGGGTGGTCAACGACAGCGGGCCATGATCGCCATGGCCATCGCCAATAGTCCTGACCTGCTCATCGCTGATGAGCCAACAACCGCACTGGATGTCACGGTGCAAAAGCAGATACTGGCCCTGCTCGGAAAACTTCAGAAGCACTACAACATGGCCATCCTGTTTATTACCCATGATCTTGGATTAGTCAGGCACTTTGCTGATCGCATGTGTGTTATGGCTGACGGGAAGCTTGTTGAAAAAGGAGAGACTGATAATATTTTTGCAAACCCCAGGCACTCTGTGACCCGAGATATTATTGATAGTGAACCGACCGGACAACCATACCCGGTGGTCAGTGACGCAAAGAATGCACTGGTCACACAGGAGCTGAGAGCCTGGTATAGACAAAGGAAAAGTTGGTTTTCAAAAACCAATAACGACCCGGTTTTTGATAAAGTTTCACTCAGCTTGAAACAAGGAGAAACCCTTGGCTTAGTTGGGGAAAGTGGCTCAGGAAAAACCTCTGTTGCCCTCGCACTTCTGAGGCTTATCACGTCTGATGGTGAGATCTTCTTTTTTGAACAGGCCGTTCAGTCTCTGTGCGAAAAGACGTTTCGTCCCTTAAGAAAAGATATCCAGATGGTCTTCCAGGATCCATTTGGCAGCCTTAATCCAAGAATGTCTATTCGGGAAATTCTGGGCGAAGGCCTGATTATTCATAGCAGATTGAATCCGCTGGAGCGGGAACAGAAAATGCGTCTGGTGCTGGATGAAGTGGATCTCCCCTACTCCTCACTCGATCTTTATCCCCATGAGTTTTCCGGTGGCCAGCGTCAGCGTATCGCTCTGGCCCGTGCTGTTATTCTGGAGCCCAGACTGATCATTCTCGATGAACCAACATCTTCTCTCGATCGAGGGTTGCAGCTGCAGCTGATTCACCTTCTGCGGAAAATTCAGAAGCAACACAATACATCTTATATTTTTATCAGCCATGACCTCTCGGTCGTTCGAGCCATGAGCCACCGTATTGCCGTGATGAAGTCGGGGAAACTCATCGAGTGTGGTCCCTCTGAACAAGTTTTCAATTATCCAAATCACCAATACACTAAAACTCTTATTGAAGCCGCATTTCTGAATTAATCCTGTCATTCTCAAGAAATCAAATTTGTGTTTTACCTGTTTTCATTTTGTCGCAGCATTTCGATTTTTGAAGGTTATAAATCGGGGAATAAAAATATGATTGTATAATATATTTATGGAAGATATTCAGGCATAAAAAAACCGGATGGAGAACATCCGGTTAAATATCAATAATTACTGGCGTTTACTTGTAGTAAGCATTCTCAGTATTGGAGTGATCAGTCATATCCTTCACTCCTTTTAGTTCGGGGATGCGCTCCATCAGTGTGCGTTCCACGCCGTCTTTAAGCGTCAGATCGACACTGGCACATCCCTGGCAGCCCCCACCGAACTGCAGGATGGCATAGCCCTCTTCGTCCATCTCCACCAGACGAACCATGCCGCCATGGGAAGCCAGGCTTGGGTTAATTTCTGTCTGGAGGAAATAGTTAATCTTCTGATCAATGGGGCTGTCATCTGACACTTTAGGCATCTTGGCATTAGGTGCCTTGATGGTGAGCTGCCCTCCCATCCGGTCAGCTGCATAGTCAACCTTGGCCTCTTCCAGGTAAGGAACACTGTCCTCTTCAATAAAGGCGGTAAAGGCATCAAGCTTCATGGATACATCATTGCCCTTCTCCTCCCCCGGCTTACAGTAGGCCAGGCAGGTTTCAGCGTGCGGTGTTCCCGGGCTGGATACGAACATACGTACACCAATCCCTTCAACATTTTGTTTTTCCAGCAGTTCCGCCAGGTATTGCTGGGCCCCTTCGGTGAATTCGATGGAAAGTTCCGCTGTACTCAAGTGTGACATTCCTGTGTTGGTTTGGAGGGGATTCTACGCTGAATCACAGCCGAGTAAAAGCCCCACTATTACAGTCGGTTATTATTCCCAATGATAGCTTTTCCTGATTTTACAGACGTTTAGCCCAGCTAACTTCTGTGTAGGTTTTAATGATTGCGTCTGATCACCTGCTTCAACGTATCACTCACAATTGTCACCCTTTTTCGCTGTCGCTATCCTCCGCTGGCCTTTGAACTCTCTAACTGAAAGATACAGACCCTGCACAATGTATTAACAATGCAGGGTACTTTCGCAGTAAGAACATCAGCCAATACTGGAGTCCATGTTGTATCGTCTTGATCCGGTTAAACAGTCACATCTGATTTTTCTGGTTCTGGTGCTCTGCGCCATTATCGGCCCACTCTCAATTGACCTGTTTACCCCTTCACTGCCAGCACTGACAGAAGCTTTTGATACAACGCCCTATATGGCGCAATGGACTGTCAGTATTTTCATGCTTGGCTTCGCAATTTCCATGCTGGTTGTCGGCCCTGTCTCTGAACGGTTCGGCAACTGTCGTACTCTTGTTGGCGGTTACGCCATATATCTTATAGCAACACTGGCAATCCTGTTCACCCGCAGCATTGAAGTGATGATTGCTGCACGCCTGATTCAGGCTATTGCCGGTTGCTTTGGTACTGCCCTGTCCCGTGCTATCGCCCGTGACCTTTATAAAGGAAAGAATGATGTCCGTATTCTCGGCATGATTGGCGCTTCTCTGGTAGTGGCTCCGATGGTTGCTCCCGTACTGGGCGGTTTCCTGCAGGAACTTTGGGGCTGGCAAGCCAGCTTTATTTTTATGCTGGCGATCGGTGTTCTGACTATCGTTGTGGTTCGACTGCTTCCTGATGAGAACAAGGGCAACCCGGACGCCAGTTTTGCCGACACCCTTAATGGTTTCTCGGTCCTGTTCCGTGACCGTCGCTATATGGTTCCAGCCTTGACCGCTTCCCTGGCTTTTGCCGGTGCTTTTGTCTTTGTTGTCGGCGCACCTTTCGTACTGATTGGAGCATTCGAACTGTCTCCCAAGGCCTACGGAGCTGTCTTTGCTTTTGTTATGGGTGCTTACATCCTTAGCAGTATGAATGCAGGTCGTATTACCGATAAGCTTGGTCGCAAGAAAGCTACCAACCTGTCCTGGACCATTATGCTTGCAGGTGCCGCGATCGCATTTGGAAGTGCCCTTCTGACTGATGGTCAGCTCTGGCCGGGTCTAGCTCTTGGACTGGTGGTTTATGAGGCGGGCTTGGGACTGTTCCTGCCTTCCTGCCAGGCAAAAGCCCTGTCTCATCTGGATCAGCATGCAGGAACCGGTTCCGGTCTTATCTTCTTCCTGGAAATGATTATTGCCAGTGGAGTCAGTTTTATCGCTGGTAAGATGGTACTTGATAACACATTGCCACTGGCGGGTATCTCCCTGACCATGATTCTGCTTGCTCTGGCCTTATCCAGATTCCAACACTCGGATGCGGAACCAGCCCCCGAAGCAGCTTGATTGTTATCTCTAATGGGGGAAACCATTCCCCCAATATCCTGTTTGACTAAAGCACCCCCCTCCACAAGTTCTACAGATTTTTCAGGAACTCTTTCATACGCTTATCCCAAAGCACACGATTTTGGGAGACAGATATGAACAAAGCTTCACCTCAAAGGCCTTACAGATCACCCTCTCCATCAGCAGGAGCTGTTGGCGGGAACTCACGTAAAAGCTCTACAAGTTCAAGTTCCAAAAACTTCAGTACCCGCTCCGTGGTAACGGAGATCCCTAAAGCCTATATGAACAAACGGGTGGAGAAGGGTTATCACCCACATGCTTACAAAAACTGTTCGGTTGATGGGGAAAGGCGTGTTGCCTTTATCAATGAGCTACGCACAACGGCACCGATCAAAGGAAAGAAGCTGGAGAAAGTAAAAAGCCATGTGCAAGAACCCATAGTGAGGAAGAAAGTTTCATATAAACCGCCCCAGGAAACCCATGCGGAAAAAATGCGCCAGTGGCAGAAAGGTCTTCGTCCTCTTGCTCCGGTCACAAAGGATAAGCCAGCCTGGAGATAATCTTCAGGCTGCGCCCTTCCCCATCCTATCCGGCAAAACAATCTGATACACTGCCTGTCAAAGCTCCCCGTGAGAAAGCGAAAGCAGCCGAATACCCAGCGGCTGCAACAACTTATAAATAATTTAAAGATCTATAGCAGGATACGTTTTACATGAACGTCGCCGAACACCGCCTACAACAACTAAAAGACGCCCTACAACAACGTATTCTGATTCTTGACGGTGCCATGGGCACTATGATCCAGTCCCATAAACTGGAAGAATCTGACTATCGGGGTATCCGCTTTGCCGACTGGCCATCAGACCTGAAGGGAAATAACGACCTTCTTGCGCTGACCCAGCCAGAGATTATTACCGGCATTCACAAGGCCTATTTCGAAGCCGGTGCCGATATTGTCGAGACTAATACCTTTAATGCTACCCGGGTGTCCATGGCCGATTATGGAATGGAAGACCTGGTTCCGGAGATCAACCGGGAAGCAGCCCGACTGGCGGTTAAGGCAGCTCAGGAAATTGAAAAGGCTTCCGGCCAGCCCCGCTTTGTAGCTGGTGTTATCGGCCCCACCAGCCGAACAGCTTCCATCTCCCCTGATGTCAATGATCCGGGCTACCGCAATATCACCTTTGATAAGCTGGTTGAGAATTACTGTGAAGCCACCAAAGCCCTGATTGAAGGCGGTGTCGATTTAATCCTGATCGAAACTATTTTCGATACCCTGAATGCCAAAGCTGCTGTTTATGCCGTGCAGGCTGTCTTTGATGAGCTGGGGCAAGAACTCCCTATTATGATCTCAGGCACCATTACCGATGCCTCGGGACGAACACTGTCTGGTCAGACAACAGAAGCGTTCTGGAACACTCTTAACCATGCCCGCCCTCTGAGTGTCGGCCTCAACTGTGCCCTGGGTGCCGACCAGCTGCGTCCGTATGTTGAAGAGATGGCGCGGGTTGCCAATACCTGTGTCAGTGCCCATCCCAATGCCGGTCTGCCCAATGAATTTGGGGAGTACGATGAAACGCCCGAGCAGATGGCTGATATTGTCGGTGAGTTTGCCAGTTCCGGGCTGGTTAATATTATTGGTGGCTGCTGCGGCACCACACCTGACCATATCCGTGCCATTGCCGAAAAAGTTTCCGGCCTGACTCCTCGCCAGCCAGCCACACCGGAAGTTGCCTGCCGCCTAAGCGGTCTGGAACCCTTTACCATTGACTCCGACTCCCTGTTCGTTAACGTGGGTGAGCGCTGTAATGTCACCGGTTCAGCCCGCTTCAAACGCTTGATTAAAGAAGGTGATTACGAAACGGCCGTTGATGTTGCCAGAGTTCAGGTTGAAAACGGTGCGCAGGTTATTGATATCAATATGGATGAGGGCATGCTTGATGCCGAGCAGGCCATTGTCACCTTTATCAACCTGATTGCATCCGAGCCGGATATTGCCCGTGTGCCGGTGATGCTCGATTCATCCAAATGGAATGTCATTGAAGCCGGTTTGAAGTGTCTGCAGGGCAAGGGCATTGTCAACTCCATCAGCCTGAAGGAAGGCGAACAGCAGTTCCGTGATCATGCCCTGCTCTGTCGCCGTTATGGTGCCGCTGTTGTGGTGATGGCCTTTGATGAAACCGGCCAGGCGGATACTATCAAGCGCAAGATCGAAATCTGCCAGCGTTCGTACAATATTCTGGTCAACGAGATCGGTTTCCCACCACAGGATATTATCTTCGACCCCAATATCTTTGCCGTCGCCACCGGTATTGAAGAACACAATAATTATGCTGTGGACTTTATCGAAGCCTGTGACTGGATTCATAACAACCTTCCCCATGCCATGACTTCCGGCGGAGTCAGCAATGTCTCCTTCTCATTCCGGGGCAACAACCCTGTGCGGGAAGCGATTCATGCTGTTTTCCTTTATCACGCCATCAAGGCCGGACTGTCCATGGGTATCGTCAATGCCGGTCAGCTGGCTATTTATGAAGAAATTCCGAAAGAGCTGAGAGGCGCAGTTGAAGATGTCATTCTTAACCGCACAGATCACGGTACAGATAACCTTCTGGCCATTGCTGACAAGTACCGGGGTGATGGTTCTGCCCAGGAACAGAAGGAAGACCAGGCCTGGCGTGAACAGCCGGTTAACAAACGCATAGAGCACGCCCTTGTTAAGGGCATTACCTCTCATATTATTGAGGACACTGAAGAAGCCCGCCAGCAGGCCAAACGACCCATCGAGGTGATTGAAGGTTCGCTGATGGATGGCATGAACGTTGTTGGTGACCTGTTTGGTGCCGGCAAAATGTTTTTGCCGCAAGTGGTCAAAAGCGCGCGGGTGATGAAACAGGCTGTTGCCCATCTGGTTCCCTTTATCGAAGATGAAAAGGATGAAGGCAGCAAGGCTAAAGGTAAGATTCTGCTGGCAACAGTCAAAGGTGATGTCCACGATATCGGCAAAAACATTGTTGGTGTGGTTCTGCAGTGCAACAACTACGAGGTGATTGATCTCGGTGTTATGGTGCCAGCCGAAAAAATCCTGCAGACAGCCAGGGAAGAGAATGTCGATATTATTGGCCTCTCCGGCCTGATTACTCCTTCACTGGACGAGATGGTTCATGTTGCCCGTGAGATGCAGCGCCAGGATTTCAATATTCCACTGATGATTGGTGGTGCCACAACCTCCAAGGCTCATACCGCTGTTAAAATCGAGCAGCAGTACCAGAATGATCAGGTAGTGTATGTGACGGATGCATCACGCAGTGTCAGTGTATCCACCAGTCTGATCAGTAATGAGCTTAAAGAACCATTTGTTCAGAAGGTTAAGGAAGAATATTCCAAGGTGCGCGAGCGCCACAGCAAACGTCGCCCCAACGCCGAGCGAGTCGCTTTTTCTGATTTAGATCAAAAAGTTACACCGCTTAACTGGAAAGGCTATCAACCTCCCAAACCGAACTTTGTCGGCGCCCGCACCTTCGATGAGATCAGCATTAAACAGCTGCGGGAGTTTATAGACTGGACACCATTCTTTATTTCCTGGGACCTGCACGGCAAGTATCCAAAGATTCTTGATGACCAGGTTGTCGGGACAGAAGCGCAAAAACTGTTTAACGACGCCCAGGAGATGCTGGATCGTTTCGAGCAGAAGAATGAGGTTCTTGCTAAAGCAGTCATCGGTTTCTGGCCAGCCAGTCAGGTAAACCGTGATGATATTGAGCTGCAGGATGGCGAAGAACAGGTGCTTGTTCATCACCTGAGGCAACAGACCAAGATGGTCAACGGCAAGGCTAACCAGTGCCTGTCTGATTTTGTTGCTCCCAAAGACACGGGTCTCGACGATTATATTGGCGGTTTTGTCGTCACGGCAGGTATTGGTGCCCATGAACTGGCCAAGAGCTATGAGGATGCCCATGACGATTACCAGAGCATAATGGTGAAGGCTCTGGCTGACCGGCTGGCAGAAGCTCTGGCGGAATATATGCACTGGAAAGTGCGGACAGAGTTCTGGGGCTACGCCTCCGAAGAGAAGCTCTCCAATGATGAGCTGATCAAGGAGAAATACCAGGGCATCCGCCCTGCTCCCGGTTACCCGGCCTGCCCGGATCACACCGAGAAAGAGACACTGTTCCGCCTGCTGGATGCTGAAAACCAGATTGGCGTGTCGCTGACTGAGCATTTTGCCATGTGGCCAACGGCTTCGGTCAGCGGCTGGTACTTCTCTCACCCGGAATCCAGATACTTTCCGGTTGGGAAAATCCAGCAGGATCAGGTAAAAAGCTATGCCGGTCGTAAGGGAATTTCCCTGCAGGAAGCCGAGCGCTGGCTGATGCCAAATCTCGATTACGAACCTGAGCAGGCCTGAGGTCGCTTATAGCAATAAGGTAAACAACGGCAGGTATTCATAGCCCGGAGGTGTTAGAATGCCTGCCTTTGCCGTGAATATGATTTCTCATCGGGAAGTTGGCAAATCATGTTTCTTCTGCTCATGACTTTTCATTAAACTCATGGCTGTTTCCTGCTGGCTTGAGGTTGTTTTGCCCCAGGGTTTACCGATAAATCGCCTGCGTACCATCCTGCTTCTGGGGCTCCCCATTACCGGGGGAATGCTTTCACAGAGTCTTATTAACCTGATTGATACCGCTATGGTCGGTCGTCTGGGTGAAGAGTCTCTGGCAGCTATCGGTGCTGCCAACTATGCCCTGTTTGTCAGCTTCGCCCTGATTAATGGTTTGTCTGTTGCCGTGCAATCACGAGTTGCACGTTTTTATGGGTGTGGCAATCGCAGTCAGATTCTGGAACCTGTCAGCAGTGGCGTGATGGCGGCTCTTGTTATCGGCCTGCCGTTAACGATTGTGCTTTTTCTTTGTTCAGGGCTGATTATCAGCACATTTGGTCTGGATAGTTCTGTCGCCCCGCTTGCCCTGGATTATTTCCGCATCCGTGTACTCAGCCTGCCCGCCGCGATGCTGATGCTGACATTCCGTGGTTTCTGGAATGGCTATAACACCCCCTGGAATTTCCTGCGTATTTTGATCGTTACCCATGTCGTTAATGCTGTCGCCAGCTATGGCCTGATATTTGGTGTCGGGAACATTATTCAGCCACTGGCTCTTTCAGGAGCGGCTATCGGTACATTGATCGCCATGTACACCGGAGCATTGATCAATACCCTTGCCACTATGCGCATTGCCCGCAGGGATAAACTGCCTAACAGTCGCCCTGACCAGTCCAGAATGCTGCAACTTTACCGCCAGGCATGGCCGGACTCAGCCCAACAGACTCTGTTCGCACTGGGCATGTGCGTGTTCTTCGCCCTGGTTGCCCGTATGGGCAACGATGCCATGGCGATAACCCACGTCATCATCAATGTCTCACTGCTTCTGATTCTTCCCGGGCTGGGGTTGGGAATGGCAGCTACCACTTTGATCAACCACGCTCTGGGTGCGGGAGACACTCATCGTGCCTGGCGCTGGGGCTGGGATGTAGTCACAGTCGCCATGGTGCTGCTGACCCTGTTAAGTCTGCCGTTGCTGTTTATGCCGGAGGCCGTTCTTGGTCTTTTCCTGCCAGATAATAACCGCCTGATTGCCGAAGGTGTCCAGCCTCTGCAACTGGCAGGAGCCGGCTTGATTATCGACAGTATCAGCCTGGTTCTGACCCAGGCTCTTTTGGGCACAGGCAGCAACAAAACCGTGCTGCGCATCCGCTTTGTCACGCTCTGGCAGATTACCCTGCCACTTACCTGGCTGGCAGGAGTCTATTTCGGACTGGGACTCAGTGCAGTATGGTGTATCCAGATTCTTCAGCGCCTGCTCTCTTCTGTCGCCTACTGCTATATCTGGCAGAAAAGAGGCTGGCACAAAGGTCTGTCAGGACATCAGGCCAAACAGAAATACAGCTAATACCATTCCCGGAGCGACATAGCGACAGAGAGTCAGTACCACCAGCTGTGTTCTGTGATTGGCCATGCCAAGCTTGGCAAACAGCAAATCCTTCGGCATCACCCAACCAACAAAAAACAGAACCAGCAGGCTGGTCGTCGGCAGAAGGATATTGGTTGCGGTACCGGTCCAGAGATCGAAGAGAGAGCGACCGGATATCGAGAACTCTTTCCAGAGATTAAATGACAGTAACGGTACCAGCCCCAGAATCCAGATACAGATACCAACCAGCCATGAAGCGGCATTACGCCCTATCTGGTAACGCCGGCTGGCAGTTGCCACCAGTGGTTCAGCCAGGTTAATGGATGATGTCCAAGTCGCGATCATAAACAACACAAAGAACAGCGGCAGCACCCACTCACCAAGGGACATACTGTTCAGTGCCCGCGGCAGGGTAATAAACATCAAGCCGGGGCCGCTCGACGGATCAAGGCCATCACTGAAAACCACAGAAAAGATTGCGATACCTGTGAGCACCGAGACCAGCAGATCAAGGAAAACAACGACACTGACAGCTCGCCAGATACTCTGCTCTTCCGGCATATAGGCCCCATATGCCATCAGACAGCAGGCACCGACAGCAAGCGTGAAGAAAGCATGTCCCATTGCCTCCACCAGAACTCGCAGGTTGATATGATCCCAGTTGGGAGCAAACAGATAATTCAAAGCCTGATCAAAACCAGACAAACCTGATGCATAGAAAACAAGCAGGATAAGCAGCACGTAAAGCAGCGGCATCATAAGATAATTGAGGCGCTCAAGACCACGGGCAACAGGCCGCCCATTGATAAACATGGTAATACCCAGGAACAGCGTGTTAAACACTATCAGTAACAAGGGATTTTCAAGAAATTCCTGAAAGAACTGCCCCAGCTGCTGGCTGTTCATTCCTGCTAGATCACCCTGGGTACTTTTTAACAGGTAATAACCACCCCAGCCCGAAACAACGCTGTAAAACGACAACACCATTGCGGCGGCCAGCATGCCAATCCAGGCGACTTTCGACCAGTTCTTGTTGGCATCAGCAGCTGTCGCCAGTTTACGCAGACTGCTGGCTGGCGTTGCCCGCCCTGCCTTACCAACCACGATCTCGGCAACCATGGCAGGAACCCCCATCAAGAAGACAAACAGCAGGTAAAAGAGTAGAAACAAGCTGCCACCATGCTCGCCAGCCATATACGGAAATCGCCAGATATTTCCCAGCCCAACTGCAGCACCTGCTACAGCCAGAATGAAACCCAGGTTGGTCGACATCCGCTGCTGGTCAGCCATTACACAAGAACCCCATTAGAAGAATTTCCTGTCATGTTAGACTGTTACAGCATATTTATTTAGTGGAAGCAGGTATAAAAAAGCGGCTGCTCCAGATAAGAGACAACCGCTTGGTATGTTTAAGACAGGAAAACTTTAGGCGAGACGGTTAAAACCATCCAGCGCAGCAACACGATAAGCCTCCGCCATGGTCGGGTAATTGAACGTAGTATTCAGGAAGTAGTGCAGGGAATTTCTCTCACCTTCCCGCTCCATAACGGACTGTCCGATATGGATGATTTCCGAAGACTGGTCACCAAAGCAATGGATACCAAGAATTTCAAGGGTTTCCCGGTGGAACAGGATCTTCAGCATCCCTGCAGTTTCCCCGGTAATCTGGGCACGGGCCAAACGAGAGAAGAAGGCCTTGCCAACTTCGTAAGGAATTGCGGCAGCGGTAAGCTCCTCCTCTGTTTTCCCGAGAGAGCTGATTTCCGGGATGGTGTAAATACCGGCAGGTACAGAGCTGAGACTGCGTGCAGTCTTCTCACCACTGATATTGGCTGCAGCAAAACGTCCCTGATCATACGATGCACTGGCCAGGCTCGGCCACCCAATCACATCACCCGCAGCATAGATATTGTCAACTGCGGTCTGGTAAAACTCATTGACCTCCAGCTGGCCACGGCTGTTGGCAGCCAGGCCAAGGTTTTCAAGTCCCAGGCCAGAGGTGTTACCGGTACGGCCATTGGCCCACAACAGCGCGCTGCCCTTCAGTACCTTGCCAGACTTGAGGTGCATGGTGACACCGTCATCATGCCCTTCAATCTTCTGATATTCCTCGTTATGACGAATAATCACGTTCTGATTGCGCATATGGAAACTGAGAGCATCGGAGATCTCCTTATCAAGGAAGGAGAGCAGTCGGTCACGGGTATCCACCAGATCAACAAGTACACCAAGACTGGAAAAGATCGAGGCATACTCGGAACCGATAACACCGGCTCCATAGATAATGATCCGGCGAGGGGTATGGTTGAGACGCAGAATCGTATCACTGTCGTAAATACGGGGATGCAAGAAATCAACATCGGCAGGACGATAAGGGCGGGAACCAGTTGCAATCATGATATTGCGGGCGGCAATACGCTCAACATTGCCATTCTTCTCCACCACCTCAATGGTGTTTTCATCAACAAAGCTGCCCCGTCCAACATAGAGCGCAATCCGATTACGGGAATAGTAATGTGCCCGGGATGCTACCTGCTGCCCGATGACATCGTATGCTCTTTTCAGCACGTTGGGAAAGCTGAACCAGCGTGGTTCACCGATCTCCCGAAACATCGGATTGTTGTTAAAGGTGTGAATTTCCTTGACCGAGTGACGCAGGGCCTTGGAAGGAATCGTGCCCAAGTGGGTACAGTTACCTCCAACTACGCTCTTCTCTTCAACTACTGCTACCCGCTTTCCCAGTTTGACGGCGCTCATTGCCGCCCCTTCGCCCGCAGGCCCTGATCCCAGGATAATCAGATCGTAATTTGTTACCGCCATTGGCACTCCCTGTCATGCCACGTTCAAATTAAAAATATGAAAAATTATTATTGCTATAAAAAAACAGGCCCTTTTTGGGCCTGCCCGATTAACTGATTTACTAGTTCTCTGCCGCCTCATCCTTAGCAGCGTCGTAGAACAGACCTTCGATATTTGCCGGAGGTTTTTGATCATCGCTGTCACCACCACAGATAGGGCAGCTCTCTTTCAGCCCCAGGTTACCCAGGCCTCCACAGGAACCAGCTATGGGCTTGTTGGAAAAAATCACTCCAACAGCCATGCCGGCGATAATCAACAGAAGTATACCAAACGTTAATAATGTGACAGTCATCACCAAATCCTGTGTAACATGCAACACCGAAATGTTTCCGCCCCTGGGACTGTACTTGATTTGCTACAGGCTTATAGATAGAAACAACATTCAGGGACCGTAGTACTGTTATTTCCCAACAATATACGAACTAAACTTACCGGTTCCCATAGATTGGAAGCCCTTATCTGTATGATAGATAAACAGGGCATCTACCCCGGCTTTATCAGCCACCCTGGGACCTGCTTTCTCACCAAGAATCATAAAGGCTGTAGCCCAGGCATCAGCCAGCCCGGTATCGTCATTAATAACGGCCACAGACGCCAATCGATGCTTCTCCGGATAACCTGTGCGCGCATCAATCAGATGGGAATAGTGAACACCATCAACTTCAATGTACTGGAGATAATCACCAGAGGTCGCAATACCCTTATTGTCCATGGAAACGATGGTATTAACCTTGCTTTCCAGAACCGGCTCACGGACTGCAATCTTCCAGGACTCGCCGTCAGGCTTAACACCACGCAGACGAATCTCTCCGCCGACCTCGAGCATATAGCTATCAATTCCCAGCGCTTCAATGGCAAGGGCCGCTTCATCAACACCGTACCCCTTGGCGATGGAAGACAAATCAATAAAAACCGGTTTTTCCTTAGTGATTGTACGGTTTTTACGATCAAGAATCAGCGATCTATAACCAACTTTCTGTTTAGCCTGATCAATATCGGTTGCTGTTGGAATCTGGGAAACCCTGCCTTTTTCCAGCCACTTGCTAAATGCCTGCTCAGAAGCTGCATCCAGATTTTCCGGCAGATTTTCCGTGGCCCCCTTACCTCTGCCAAAACCCCAGAGGTTCACCAGGGCACCAACTGTGATGTCGTAAGCACCATCTGATAGCTCTGAGATGGTCTGTCCTTGCTCAACCAGACGGAACAGCTGTTCACTGACGCTATAAGGCTGGCCAACAGGAGCACGGTTCAACTCCATCAGCTCTGAATCTTTCCTATAGGTGGACATGCGGACATTAACTGCCTCAAGCGCTTCGGCTATGGCATCCTGAACTTCAGGTTCAGGTGTATCGACAGCGACATACTTTGCCGACCAGCTGGTTCCCATGGTCGGGCCACCAGCTTCAGCTATATAAGGAGATTTGAGAACTCCGGAGAAGCGAACAACAGCTACCACGCAGAGGACGGCGGCAACTGCGAAAAGACTACGTTTTGACAAAACTAACTACCCATGACTGATGAGCGGGAAAATCCTTGGTATTTTACCGACTGAACCAGTCATATGGAAAGGAGATCAGGTCAGCTTATCCGTAAATACCTCCTTTGAACTGATCATTTATCTCGATCAGTTTGCCAGCGAGGGACTGGCAGAAAGCTCTGACCAGAAGAGTTTGCGGCCTCTGCACTGGCTGGAGGATGGAGACTGACAGGTGGATATGAGGCAAAAAAAGACGAAATACCAGTTCAAGGTCTTTTCCCTGGCAATCGAAATAACTGCTGGCAACCATCGGGTCGCAGATGCAATAACAAAGCCCCTCTTCAACCAGGTTAAACTGCCCACCCTGTTAGGGGAAGAGCCTTTATTAAAAAAGTTTGCTTATCAAATTGATAGAGATGATATCCATGAACCGGCAGTATTCAATTACCCTCAGCTTCCAGATCTCCCTTCATTCATTACTTTGGAAGAAGAGGAGAAAGTCATACCCTTCTCCGCTTCTGTAAGCGTAAATGATAAGCAACTTGATTGTGAGCGCTGTAGATTTTCTGGCACATCTATAGGAAACGTCGTCTTTAACCTAGAGCCACGCGAAGTTGCTTGCAGGGATGAAAGCCTTTGGGACTCTATAGTATCAAATGACCAGAAGAAGCTGGCCGGATGGGTTCTCATAGACGACTACGACCTATGTCGAAACGCACACGATCTTGATTTTCGAATCAAAGCACAGATAGGTAACCAGCTACCATTGGCCACTGTGTTTTCCAGCCAGGATTATCGGCATGTGTATCAATCCCGTGTAAGTCGTAACGGTAGCAGTTCCTTTGGTAGTTCTGTCGAGAGTACGTTAGAAAATAAAGAACGGCTGGCTATAGCCCAAAGATCCATGCTAGTGCTGCAGGATGTAGGACTACATAAAAATGAACGCAGACTTATTCGTACATTACTCAATACCAGAAATATGGAACGAGCAATTGCTACATGCAATGAGGATCTCTTACCTGAATATGGCCTACGTCTAGCCCTGCCTGAAAATGGGATGATCCGTCAAGGAACGATGGAGGTACGGTGCCTTGAAGGAGAGAGAGAATTGATTGAAGTCGTATCAACAAGAAACTTCTATCAAATTAAACAGAAGAGTAAACACCGTTCCTCTGATAATCCCATTCCCGCTGAAGCCAGTTTACGCCTCAGGTTTGCGGTAAGCCGTGAACAAGTCATAAAACCAGCCGAGATTTTATATACCTCCATAGAGGTTAAGATTAATGGATCAGGAGTTTCCGCTGGTAAAGTTCTTGATGATGATTACTCATATTCCGCAACTGATTTTGAAAAATTGTATAAGCCAGAGTTTGACAAAGCTTTGTCAACTATGGAAACGAACGTATTTTATCGCTGGTTGCAAGACAAGACCCAGGCAGAATTATTATTTGCCAGACCATTAGAGTACGAAGAAATTCTAGCACTGGAATCTGCAGGAGAGGACTCTGAAAGCTATGAAGATTTTGCAGGTTTTGAACAAATCGGAGTAACAGGTTTACAGTTACCCCGCCTTGGGGGATCGGAGCCGCTCCCTCTTCATATGCAAAGAATTGGCACGGGAACTGTGAAATTTCTTGATAGTTATTATGATAATCACACCCCTCTCACTGTTGAACTTATACCTGGTTTTGGTTGGGCTATAACTAATCTCGCAGAAAACAAAATTCAAGAACTGACTGACCAAGTTACCATATTGCCAAGCTCAGCTCATTCTCGAACATTATCCGAGGGAGCTATGACGGTAAATGCCCATGACTTAGAAGAAGTTAAGCCTCTGACAACCTCAAATTTTCCAAGGGGCGCTCCAGAAAGTCTGTCTATTTTGAAAAAAAAACGAAGGAAGAGTATCTCGTCAGAGCTGGAAAAGGGTACAAGGACAAAACTGCTGAAAGAGTTCCGCGCAGAGCATGATAACTTGTTCTCAGTACTTCTTGAGTTCCATAAGACCCAGCCAAATATATCTGACGCCAAAGAATCCTTACGAGAGCGTTGTACTTCTGCCGGGATAAAAGGTAAATACCAAAATCAGGTTGTGGGGTACTATGGAAATAATTTTTCACGTATTCAAAGATCATCTCCAAAGCCTTCAGGTATGGGTAAACGTATTCTATCAGAAGCAGCTCTTTATACTACTCCAGCAAACTTTCAACTGAAGAGGTATTCTTCTCAGATTGATGAGGTTAAAACACACCCTGATTATGATGGTACTGAGCCAGAGCCAACAGAAGAATCCATGGATGAAGAGCAAATTCTAACGCATGAGCATGAGGCTGGTAATGGTGGGATGCTTCATGAAATACTGGAACAACTTGGGCTGAAAGATGAGGCTATGGGTCTGGGTCAGGTTAATACAGAATAAGATGTGGTAGGAATGGCAATTCCGGCTTAGTTGCTCTCTCTACAATTAATCCGGAATTCAAGCCTAGTAATGATGACTTATCGGCCGCGCCAGTCGTCAGATGTAGTAGTCTTATCCCGGTACATTTCGATGAATTTCTTATCATCTTCCAGAATATGTTCAAGCCACCATTTCTTCAGGAAAGGTATCACTTCCCAGGCATCCTGCTGCGATATGAATAATCAATCGAGAACAAGTTCAGCCGCACATCACAAAAAAGGGCCAGCAAATGCCGACCCTTTTAATCCGGACTCAGACCAAGGTATTAACCACCAAAGTCATCCAGCAGGATATTCTCAGGTTCTACACCCAGATCTTCCAGCATCTTGATAACAGCGGCGTTCATCATGGGCGGTCCACACATGTAGAACTCACAGTCTTCAGGAGCAGCGTGATCTTTCAGGTAGTTATCCAGAAGGACGTTATGGATAAAGCCAGTCTTGCCTTCCCAGTTATCTTCAGGCTGGGGATCGGACAGAGCCAGATGCCAGGTGAAGTTAGGATTGTCTTCTGCCAGCTTGTCGAACTCTTCCACGTAGAAGGCTTCACGCAGGGAGCGTGCACCGTACCAGAAGGAGATCTTGCGCTTGGAACTCAGGCGCTTCAGCTGATCGAAGATATGGGAACGCATTGGTGCCATACCTGCACCACCACCGACGAAAACCATCTCGTTGTCGGTTTCCTTGGCGAAGAACTCACCGAATGGTCCGTATACGGTCAGCTTGTCACCTGCCTTCAGGCTGAAGACGTAGGAAGACATCTGGCCAGGAGGCACGTCATCCTGTCCGGGAGGCGGTGAAGCGATCCGGATATTGAATTTCAGCAGTCCCTTCTCTTCCGGGTAGTTCGCCATGGAGTAAGCACGGATAACCTGTTCATTCACAACAGAGGTGTATTTCCACATGTTGAACTTGTCCCAGTCACCACGGTACTCATCTTCAATGTGGAAGTCCTTGTAGTGTACGGTATGGACAGGTGTTTCCAGCTGGACATAACCACCGGCACGGAAGTTAACGTCTTCGCCTTCAGGCAGCTTCAGAACCAGTTCCTTGATAAAGGTGGCAACGTTTTCATTGGAAACAACTTCGCATTCCCACTTCTTAACGCCGAACAGCTCTTCTTCTACCTCGATCTTCATGTCTTCTTTCACTGCAACCTGGCAGGACAGACGCCAGCCTTCACGCAGTTCCCCACGAGTGAAGTGAGGCTCTTCGGTAGGCAGTGCAGTACCACCACCTTCCAGAACCTTACAGGAACACTGGGCACAGGTACCGCCACCACCACAGGCAGACGGCAGGAAAACACCTTTTTCAGACAGGGTCTGCAGCAGCTTACTGCCCGCAGGGACAGTAATGGCCTTTTCAGGATCGTCATTAATAGAAATGGTGACATCACCACTGCTGACCAGCTTGGAGCGGGCCGCCAGGATCACCATAACCAATGCCAGGACGATGACCGTAAACAGGGCCACCCCGAGCATTATGATCTGTTCACTTCCCATAACTCACGCTCCTTTACAGCTGGACACCGGAGAAGGACATGAAGCCAAGAGACATCAGTCCAACGGTGATAAAGGTAATGCCCAGCCCACGCAGCCCTGGGGGCACATCGCTGTACTTGAGCTTTTCACGAATACCGGCCAGAGCCACAATGGCCAGCATCCAGCCAACACCTGCACCAATGCCATAAACCACACCTTCGCCGAAGCTGTAGTCACGCTCCACCATAAACAGGGAGGCACCCAGAATGGCGCAGTTTACGGTGATCAGTGGCAGAAACACGCCGAGGGCGTTGTAAAGTGCCGGTACATATTTATCCAGAATCATTTCCAGAATCTGTACGGACGCAGCGATAACACCGATGTAGGTGATGTAACCCAGGAAGGTCAGGTCAACGCCTTCAACCAGTGCGCCCTCTTTCAGAACATGCTGATAGATCAGCTGGTTCAGAGGCACGGTCAGCAGCAGTACGAAAATAACCGCCACACCCAGACCAATCGCAGTCTGTACTTTTTTGGATACAGCCAGGAAGGTACACATGCCGAGGAAGAAGGCCAGGGCCATATTCTCGACAAACACAGCCTTCACAAACAGGCTCAGATACTGTTCAAACATATTAGTGAGCCTCCGACGCGATGGTGTGAGGTGCCATCTTGTGCTCTTCAGTTTCCACCTGGTCAGACTTCCAGGTACGCAAGGCCCAGATGAACAGGCCGATCAGGAAGAATGCACTTGGAGCCAGCAGCATCAAGCCGTTAGGGTTGTACCAGCCACCGTTGTTCACAGTAGGCAGAATCACAACACCGAACAGCTTGCCTGCACCCAGCAGCTCACGGAAGAAAGCTACAACCAGCAGGATCAGACCATAGCCCAGACCATTACCGATACCGTCAATGAAAGAAGCCATGGGAGGATTCTTCATAGCGAAGGCTTCCGCACGCCCCATTACGATACAGTTGGTGATAATCAGACCAACGAATACCGACAGCTGCTTACTGGTATCAAAGGCATAAGCCTTCAGGAACTGGTCAACCAGGATTACCAGGGAAGCGATAATGGTCATCTGTACGATGATCCGTATGCTGCCTGGAATATGGTTACGGATAACGGAGACAAACAGGTTGGCAAACGCTGTTACGAAGATAACCGCCAGGGTCATCACCAGCGAGGTCTGCATACCCGTGGTTACCGCCAGCGCGGAACAGATACCCAGTATCTGCAGGGCGATGGGGTTGTTGTTGAAGATCGGCGTGAGCAGAACTTCTTTGGTGTTTATCACACTCATGTTACGCATCCCCCTTCTTCAGGTTGGCCAGGAAGGGACCGAAGCCGTTGTTACTCAGCCAGAACTTAACCAGGTTATCAACGCCGCGGGCGGTCAGGGTTGCACCGGACAGACCATCGATTTCATGGATGGCACGTGGTGAACTCAGGTTAACACTGCCTTTAATCACGTTGATATCAAGCTTGCCATTGGCGTCGTAAATTTCTTTACCTTTCCAGCTGGCTTTCCACTTCGCGTTATCAACTTCACCACCGAGGCCTGGGGTTTCAGCATGCTCATAGAAACCGAAACCAACCACGGTTTTCAGATCAGCATCCAGAGCCATGTAGCCGTAAAGAGTGGACCAAAGACCATAACCGTGAATAGGCAGGATCAGGGTTTCCAGCTGGTCACCCTTGCGCACTTCGTAAACCTTGGCCAGTTTGGCCTGACGCTTGATCAGTGCCTGGTCTTCACTGGAAGGCAGCTTCACGGAAGTGGCTGGATCCTTGGCGGCATTACGCTGGTTGTAGGTCACCGGATCAGTACCGGACGTGTCAAACCTGCCGGTTTCCACATTCACCAGGCGAGGAGTCACTTCCTTGAACTTGGCAGTGATCTCGCTGCGGCTCAGAGCCTTGGGATCTTTTACCAGACCGGAGATGGCAAGAATGTTCTTTTGAACATCCAGAACCTTGTTCTCATCCTGGGTCGGCTTCAGGAAAACCGCCGCACTGGATACCAGTACAGAGCAGACCAGAGACAGGCCAACCGTGACCATCAGGGTCTTTTTAATGGTGTCGTTACTAGCCATTGATACGGGCCTCCCGACGCTTGATGTTGGCCTGAACGACGAAGTAGTCAATCAGCGGCGCAAACAGGTTACCGAACAGAATGGCCAGCATCATGCCTTCTGGATATGCAGGGTTGATGACCCGGATCAGGGTTGCCATCACACCAATCAGGGCACCGTAGTACCAGCGACCTAGATGAGTCATGGAAGCTGATACAGGATCAGTCACCATAAAGATCAGACCAAAGGCGAAACCACCCAGAACGAAGTGCCAGTACCAAGGCAGGGCAAACATCGGGTTGGTATCGGATCCGATAGCATTGAACAGCAGCGTCGTTGCCACCATACCCAACAGAGTACCGGCAACAATACGCCAGGAAGCAACGCCCATAACCAGCATCACCGCGCCACCCAGCAGAATGGCCAGAGTGGAGGTTTCACCCATGGAACCCTGAATGCTGCCAAAGAAGGCATCAAACCAGGTAATACCATTTTGCAGCAGAGCGTCCACACCACCGCTGGAAGCGATACTCAGAGCGGTTGCACCACTGAAGCCGTCGACTGCAGTCCATACCATGTCACCGGAAATCTGCGCAGGATATGCGAAGAACAGGAAGGCACGGCCAGTCAGAGCCGGGTTCAGGAAGTTCTTGCCGGTACCACCGAACACTTCCTTACCGATCACAACACCGAAGCTGATACCCAGAGCTACCTGCCACAGAGGAATAGTGGGTGGCACGATCAGGGCATACAGGATGGAGGTTACGAAGAAACCTTCATTCACTTCATGCTTGCGGACAATACAGAACAGGACTTCCCAGAATACACCGGCCGCAAAGGTCACGGCATAAACCGGCAGGAAGTAGGCTGCACCATAGATCATGTTATCCAGCAGGCTGGAAGGATCATGCCCAATAAAGAACCAGCTGTGCCAGTCGGTCGGAGCAGACAGGCCACCAGCAATCGCGGTATTCGCCTGGAAACCAACGTTCCACATACCGAAGAACATGGCCGGGAAGGCACAGGCCCAGACCACGATCATGATACGCTTCAGGTCAATACCGTCACGCACATGGGAAGTGGTGTGAGTTACGCTGTTGGGCTGATAGAACAGAGTGTCCATCGCCTCGAACAGCGGAAACAGTTTTTCGTACTTGCCGCCCTTCTCAAAATGAGGAGTCAGGCTGTCTAATATCTTTCTCAGCACTCTGTTATCCCTCTTTGATGATACGGGTCAGGTTATCGCGCAGGATAGGACCATACTCGTACTTGCCGGGGCAGACATAGCTGCACAGGGCAAGATCTTCTTCATCCAGTTCCAGCGCACCCAGGGTGGCCGCTTCCACGATATCGCCATAAATCAGACTGCGCAGCAGCTGAGTTGGCAGAATATCCAGAGGCATTACCTTCTCATAAGAGCCAACCGGCACCATAGCACGCTCACTGCCATTGGTAGAGGTGGTGAATGAGAACAGCTTGTTCATCAGATGAGAGACGTACGTCGGCATCACAGAATGACGGTCAGTACCGGGAGTCAGGTAGTGCAGCATGGGACGCTCACGACCTTCCAGCAGAACACTGACCTGGTTGTGGTAGCGGCCCAGGAACGCGAAAGATCCACGTGCAGTTCGTCCACCAAAAACAGAACCGGCAACCAGTCTGTTTTCACCTGCCTTCAGATTACCCGCAGTCAGCTCTTCAATGCTGGCACCCAGACGGGTACGAACCAGAGCTGGCCTCTCCACCTGAGGACCGGCCACTGAAACAACGCGTTCGGTCCACAGCTTACCGGTGGTAAACAGCTTGCCGATAGCGATAACGTCCTGGTAACCAACAGTCCAGACAACTCTTTCCGTGCTGACAGGATCGATAAAGTGAATATGAGTACCGGCCAGACCCGCAGGGTGCGGACCGTCAAACTCTTCCACTTCAGCAGGACCGGCAGGCATCTGAGCACCTGGAGCCTTACACAGATAAACAGCGCCATCGGTCAGCTGCTTGAGCAGCACAAGGCCCTGTTCGAAAGCTTCACTCTGCTCGCCGATCACAACTTCTGGATTGGCAGCCAGAGGATTGGTATCCATCGCAGTTACAAAAATGGAACAGGGAGAGGTTCCCGGTGCAGGTACCCGACTGAAAGGACGGGTACGCAGCGCAGTCCACAGACCGGATTCGACCATGACTTCAGCAATTTTGTCACGGCCAAGACTTGAGAGAGAGTCAACAGTGTGAGCACCGAAGTCGACTGCATCATCGCCGTCAACATCAATAACAACGGATTGAAGAACCCTTTTTTCGCCACGGTGGATGGCGGAAACAATACCAGAGGCCTGTGCAGTGTAACGCACCCCCTCTGTTTTCTTATCGGTGAATAGAAGGTCACCCAATCTCACACGATCACCAACCGCGACAGCCATAGTAGGCTTCATGCCTATATAGTCGGGACCGACAACAGCCACGGAACGAATGTCCGGGCCATCAGCGATACCCTGCTGCGGCGATCCAGTGATCGGCAGATTCAGACCCTTTTTAATTTTGATCATAAGTCTTGCCCAACCTGATACATGCAGGAGTTTTTTGAGAATTGGCAGCTACTGGCAAATTCTGAACACTTGTTCTACTTTTCAAATCGCCCTGTATTCCAGCTAGAAAGGGAGCGTTTGCAGTACATGAGACTCACCCCGTCTCATTAGTGTTCAGTCTGCAACCGGCTCAAATGGGTCCCAAGGCACGCAGTCAACATTACAAACCAACAAAGAGTACGTGCCCCATGAATATCCTGCGCAGGATTATAATGATCACGCCTTTAATATTCCATACGGAATTAAGGGTTTAGAGTACTATCTTTTCGTTCTCAGCGGGTATAACACAAAAAAAGACATGCCGAATACAGACAGGATTCTGAAGGGATTTGTGGTGATAATCGCCACTTTTTGCCTGGTAACAATCTACACAAAAGCAGACCAGGCACCGGCTTTCGGGGACGATGACGCACCCCCTGAATACTATCTTTCGAACCTGAAGGAGGACGATCCAGAAGCATTTTTCAGAGAACCTCTCAATCAGAATTATGTTACCAGTGCAAAAACGGATGGGGAGCCGAATACCTCTTTAGCGCTACCATCTCCTACCATTGACTTTCTGGAAAACTACCATGGTGATATAGAGTTAGGTGGAACTCCTCAAGTACCAAATGACATTTCCCCTTCAGGACAAGCCACGCAGCCAACTCCAGACCCGGTTTCTGAGAACCCGCCGTTTGACCCTTCCACCATCTCCCCACAGGATGACCCACTGGAGAACTACCACGGTGGTATGGAATTAGGTGAAACCCCTCAGGAACTCAATGTCTCCTCTCCCTCAACAGATCCATCACAACCTGCGCCAATCGCACAGGCTGGGGAAAGGCCATTTGACCGGATGGGTTATCGGGTAGTTGATGGACCGAACGGACCCGAACTTGATTACAACCCTCAGTATGACGAGCGTCTTACCGGCGAACATAACTCCAATCCGCTTTTGGGCGATCAGCGCGAATATGAACGCCAGAATATGCATGAGGCCCTGCATCGCTTTCTTAATCACGAGCTAAATCCTCTGCAGAGAGATTTGCTGCAGGAATTTCTTCTGGAACAGATCAGCGGACCTCCTAAATCAACGGCCGAACTGATGGCTGAAGAGATGCGCAGCAGGGAGATATCCCCCGAAAGCTTTGCCCAGCTGACCCATATCGCTATCTCTCTCTACTATTACCGCAATTACATTTATCAGGCTCTCGTTCAGCACGCCAGTAAAGAGACTCCAATCAATGAATCCGGTCTGATCATGCCTCATGTTGTTGCCATGAGTGAACAGCTGATCAGCCAGATACCCTATGCCAAACCCTTCACCAACCTGGCACTGGTTATCCCTGTCGCGATCAAGCTGTTTTATGACAATATCAAGCAGGCTCGTGAAATTGATGGCCAGGGAAGAGATGGTTCAGATTTTCGAGTCAAGGCTTATGCTGCCAGCAGTTACGCGGTAATGCTGGGGCTTTTTGCCCAGGCTTCTGCAGGCTTTCTCACCAAGTTCACAACATTCCAGAGTTACCCGGCTGGCATGCTCGCCAGTGCCTATCGCAACTGGAAAACAGGGGATTTCTGGCAGGTTGCCATTGATGGTTTTATGACCCTTCAGAGCCTGAAGCATCGCAGGGGGCTGGTCTTTGCAGCTGTTGCCGCAACCGTGCTAAATCACCACAACATTCCTAATGAGGTTGAGTCCAACAGAAAATGGTATGAGCACCCGCTTGATGCCAACTACATGATCCCCACCCTGCTCTCCATATGTATGACCCACGATTGGGGCTCATCACTGGTGACGGGCTTTATCCTGGCCATGAACCAGCTTCTCTTTATGGGACGGGATAAGTTCCTGGAACCCGGGCACCTCTATGATGGCAGCCAGCCCTACATTATGGGATTTGCCGGATCAGCCATAGCCATGGCTGCGACTCTTTCCGTTTACTGGAAAAATATTCCCAGCCGGGAAAAAGCCCGAGAGGGGCTGAATTACCTGTTAACGGAAACTGCTGACTGGACCAGCTACCTGCTAATGATTAAAGGCGTTGTACGTCCTGACTGGGAGCGCAGTGGTTTCCTGAACTGGATGACTGATTACTATGCCTGGGCAACTCTCAACCGCTACCACGGCGAGCGCCATATTGTCAGTGACAACACCTGGAGCAGCGATTCTGCACGCATTCAGGGGAATGAACCCGGTTTAGGCAAAAAAATGAGCAGCTGGTACAGCTACCTTATGGGATATGACCGCAAGGATCTAACGGAAGATCTGCGAATCGATCCAGAAAATGAACCCGGTTCAGATACTCAATCTGAAGACAGTCGTGAGGAGATGTCAGCCTGGGACGAGTTTAATACTCCCCCCGAGACTGATTAACAATTTAACAAACCTGACGTTTTAGTCGGTACTGCGCGGATAGCTGCGAGCACTGATACCGGCCATGCTATGCAGGATACGATTTACCTGGCAGCTATAACCAAACTCATTGTCATACCAGACATAAAGCACTGCGCGTTTACCATCCACGATAGTGGCTTCGGCATCCACAATACCTGCATACCTTGAGCCGACAAAATCACTGGATACCACTTCCCGTGAATTCACAAAATCGATCTGCTTCTGCAGGTCTGAATACAGTGAACACCAGCGCAGGTAATTATTGAGGCTGTCCGCATCTGTCTCTTTTTCAAGATTCAGATTCAGGATGGCCATTGATACATTGGGAGTAGGAACCCTGATGGCATTACCGGTCAGTTTCCCTTCCAGCTCAGGCAGTGCCTTGGACACAGCTTTGGCGGCACCGGTTTCCGTCAGAACCATATTCAGTGCAGCACTGCGTCCACGACGGTTACCTTTGTGGTAGTTATCAATCAGGTTCTGGTCATTGGTATAGGCATGAACAGTTTCCACATGACCATTCTCCACACCGTATTTATCCATCACTGCCTTCAGAACCGGGGTAATGGCATTGGTGGTGCAGGATGCAGCCGAGAGAATACGATCATCAGTACTCAGCGCATGATCGTTTACACCGTAAACAATATTCTTGATCTCGCCCTTGCCAGGTGCTGTCAAAAGAACGCGAGATACACCCGGGCTCTTGAGGTGCAACCCAAGACCCTCAGCATCACGCCAGACACCGGTATTATCGACAACAATGGCATTTTTAATGCCGTAGTTGGTGTAATCAATACTGTCT
Source organism: Parendozoicomonas callyspongiae (assembly GCF_023502345.1). Lineage (GTDB taxonomy): Bacteria > Pseudomonadota > Gammaproteobacteria > Pseudomonadales > Endozoicomonadaceae > Sansalvadorimonas > Sansalvadorimonas callyspongiae. Next base: position 55,368 of record NZ_JAMFLX010000008.1, on the reverse strand, counting down.
GGAGATGAAGCGTAGATAACCTGAATCCGGACTCCGTTGGCAATCAGGCAGCTGTTCTCTTCATCAACACTGAGCGTGCCCCGGAAAGGCCCATGCACTGAATCACGGCGCAGCAGGCTGGCCCGCTTCTGCAGATCATTCTGGGCAGAACCCTTACGCACTACAATCGCCCGCAGGTTAAGACCCTCACCGCCACCAGCACGCTCAATCAGCAGGCGGGCCATCAAACGACCGATACGGCCAAATCCATACAGGACAACATCCTGTCCCTCAAGTCTTTCACTGGCTCTTCCATCAACCACATCCACCAGCTCTTCCCTGAGGAAATCCTCAAGCTCGGCAATTTTGTTCTGGCGCTGGAATTTCAGTGCCAGTTTGCCAATATCAATCCTGCACTCGCCGAGATGGAGAGAATCCAGAGTTTCCAGAACTCTTAGAGAATCCCTGACTCTCAGTTCTGTACCCTCAACCTGTCTTACAAAGCGGTGAGCCTTGATAATATCGATCACTGAACGGTTAATAAGTGGCCGTCCATAAACCGACGTTACGACATGATGCTCACGATAGAGCCGACCCACCAGTGGAATCATCGCCTCGGCACGGGCTTCCCGGTCCATCCATTCAGAAAGAGTATCCTTGGTGTTTTCTGGGTTCACTGAGCTTTACCTGCTTTGACAGCCTGACACTGTTTTTTTGTAGAAATTATTTATGCATTGCACATTTTCTTTACAGCCCCAGTCACGACCTCACCAACCGTCCTTAGGCTGTAAAGTTATAATCGCGGCTATTATCCAGCTAACACGGTTATTTCACAACAGAAATGCGTTCGCTTTTGTTTACTTATGTTCGAGCAGGGTTTAGACATCAGTAAGCATGCAAACGGAAAAAGTTTCGCAACTCTGGTGAAATAATTTCACTGCACTTAAAATTCGAGTCTTTCCTAACGGCCAGACTACAGGACGTTCATGACCCTGATCGATTTTCCACTGCCAGTCCGTGCGGGTGATCGCCGCTACTGGGGGCAGGCCATTGGTGCTGCCGGTTCCTGTGCAGTGGCTGATATTGCGCGCCAGCATCAGGGGCTGACCCTGATCATCACATCAGATACCGAAAATGCCGATCGGCTTCAGCGGGAACTGGGGTTCTTTCTTAACGGGGCTAACAGTGAAGTAGAACTGTTGCATTTTCCCGACTGGGAAACCCTGCCCTACGATACCTTCTCCCCTCACAGGGATATTATCTCCCGGCGACTGAAGACCCTCTACCAGCTGCCATCTGTTAAACAGTCGATTCTTATTGTTCCGGTGACCACACTCTTGCACAGGGTGACACCCAGCCAGTGGTTGCGCGGTAACAGCCTGGTGTTCAGGAAAGGCGATATTCTGGATCGCGATCAGTACCGGCTCGATCTTGAGGCTGCCGGATATACCTGTGTGGATACCGTTCTGGCCCATGGGGAATATGCCTTAAGGGGTTCACTTCTCGATATTTTCCCCATGGGAAGTGACAACCCCTACCGTATTGATCTTTTTGATGATGAGATTGATACCTTGCGGACATTTGACCCTGACACCCAGCGGTCTCTGGAAGATATCGACTCTGTTCAGCTGTTGCCCGCCCATGAATTTCCACTGGACAAACAGTCAAGAGACAAGTTCCGGGAGCGCTACCGGGAAGAGTTTGATGTTGACTACCGCGAATGCCCGATGTATCTCGATATTGGCAAGGGCATCGCTTCTCCGGGTATTGAGTATTTCCTGGATCTTTTCTTTGAACAGACAGAAACCCTGTTTGAACATCTGCCCCGCAACACCCTGGTTGTGACCGATAAGGATCTGCAGACCGCCATTCCTCAGTTTCTTACCGAAGCCCGCAGTCGTTATGAAAACCACCGGGTAAATCCGGAACGGCCCCTATTGTCACCGGAAAGAGTCTTTCTGGGTGAGGATGAATTATTCAGCAAACTGCTGGACTATCCACGTATCCGACTTACCAATGAAGCCCAGGCTTCAAAAAGCGGCAGGGAGAATATTCCCGCCAGAACGGTTCCGGTACTGGCTGCAGAACCCCGCAGGGAGCAGCCGCTGCAAAAGCTGCTTGATTTTCTGAACGGCAACAGCCGTGTTCTGTTTACGGCCGAATCGCCAGGGCGGCGCGAAAGCCTGCTGGAATTATTGTCTAAGGCTGGTATTCGCCCGGAAACGGCTGATAACTGGCAGCATTTTTTAGCTGGCAGCAGCCCTATCGCCATTACTGTTGCACCACTTGACACTCCTCTCTGGCTTGAACAGCCTGATATCGCACTGATCACGGAGAGTCAGCTTCTGGGCGGCCAGGTGATGCAGCGCAGACGGCGCAAGAGTACAACCGACCACTCTGACCAGATTATTCGCAACCTGAGTGAACTGCGTGAAGGGGCTCCCGTTGTTCACCTGGATCATGGTATTGGGCGCTATCGCGGCCTGCAGACCATAGAAGTCGATCAGCAGCCCCAGGAATTTCTGCAGCTTGAGTATGCTGATGAGGCCAAGCTTTATGTTCCAGTTTCATCCCTGCACCTGATTGCCCGCTTTACAGGGGCTGATGATGCCCTGGCTCCCATGAGCCGCCTGGGTAATGAACAGTGGAGCAAGGCTCGCCGCAAGGCTGCTGAAAAAGCCCGTGACAGTGCCGCTGAACTTCTGGATATTTATGCCCGCCGGGAAGCCAAGAAAGGTTATGCCTTCCCTGCCCCCGATGCCCAGTACGATGCATTCAGCGCAGCCTTCCCTTTTGAAGCTACACCGGACCAGGAAACCTCTATCAACTCAGTTGTCGCTGATATGACCGCAGGCAGACCGATGGATCGCCTGGTCTGTGGCGATGTTGGCTTCGGTAAAACAGAAGTGGCCATGCGTGCGGCATTCATAGCTGTGAACGCAGGCAGACAGGTTGCCATTCTGGTACCGACAACCCTGCTTGCCCAACAACATTATGAAAGCTTCCGTGACCGCTTTGCCGATTGGGCCATTAACATTGAAGTGATTTCACGCTTTAAAACAGCCAAACAAGTCACTGAAATGAAACAGAAACTGTCAGACGGAAAGATCGATATTATTATCGGTACCCATAAACTGCTGCAGCCTGATATTCATTTCTCCCGTCTGGGCCTGCTGATTATTGATGAAGAACACCGCTTTGGTGTCCGTCACAAAGATCGCCTCAAGTCACTGCGCTCTGAGGTTGATATTCTGACCCTGACGGCAACGCCCATTCCCCGGACATTGAATATGTCCATGTCGGGTATTCGGGATCTGTCCATTATCGCCACCCCACCGGCACAGCGTCTCTCAGTCAAAACATTTGTGCGCCAGTCGGATGAGCTGCTGATCAAAGAGGCCATTCTGCGGGAGCTGATGCGTGGTGGTCAGGTCTATTATCTGCACAACGAAGTAAAAACCATTGAGAAAACAGCCGCTGACCTTGCAGAAATGATTCCGGAAGCCCGTATTGCCGTAGGCCACGGTCAGATGCGCGAACGGGAGCTGGAAGGAGTGATGCAGGACTTCTACCACAAGCGTCATAACGTACTGGTCTGCACCACAATCATTGAAACCGGTATCGATATTCCAAGTGCTAACACCATCATTATTAACCGTGCGGACAAGTTTGGTCTGGCGCAACTTCATCAGCTGCGTGGACGTGTCGGCCGTTCTCACCATCAGGCCTATGCTTACCTGCTGACACCACCTCCCCGCTCAATAACCAAGGATGCCCAGAAGCGACTGGAAGCTATTGAACAGGCCCACGACCTGGGAGCAGGCTTTACCCTGGCAACCCATGACCTTGAGATTCGTGGTGCCGGTGAGCTGTTAGGGGAAGAGCAATCCGGACAAATCCAGAATGTTGGCTTTACTCTGTTTATGGAGATGCTGGAGCAGGCGGTGGAAGCCATCAAGAAGGGCGAAACACCTGATCTTGACCGTCCTCTCAGTCATGGAACCGAGATCAACCTGAGAGCTCCCGCACTGATCCCTGATGATTATGTCCCCGACGTCCATACCCGTCTGGTGTTCTATAAGCGCATTGCCTCGGCCAAAGATAAGGATGCTCTTAATGATCTCCAGATTGAGATGATTGATCGCTTCGGGCTGTTACCGGAACCTCTGAAACAGTTGTTCCGCCAGACCGAGCTGCGCCTGCGGGCGGAGGCATTTGGTATTGAGCGGATTGATATTGGCGCCAAGGGTGGCCGGGTTGAATTTAATATGAAACCCAATATTGACCCTATGAAAGTGATTACTTTGGTTCAGCAGCAGTCACATCTCTGGAGAATGGACGGTTCATCATCACTAAAACTGTTGAAAGGCTCAGAAAAGGTTGAGGAGCGCTTCCAGATCACCCAGAATCTACTGGACAGGCTGGCGTAATATGGCGCTGGCTAATAATTCGATAAGGAAACCCAGAAATAACATGGCATTACGTGCTTCTTTTATCTGCGGACTGCTATTTGCAGCAACGTGCTCAGCGTCTGCGGTATCAGCACAGACGCTTTCCGCAACAAACCAAGAGGATTCTGCTCAGGAGTGGTACCAGTTTGATATTCTGCTGTTCAGCCAAAAAAGTCAGAGCAGTACGAAAGAACATCCACCAGCATTGACTGAACATAAATTCCCACTGAATGCAGTCAACCTCTATACCAGCGAGCAGTTGACCGTTAAAAAGGAATTTCTGCCAACTCCCGGCCTGAGAGTTGAAGAATTACCTCCACCCCAGGCAGGAGAAATCATTGATCAGGAAACCGTTGAAGTCACCAGCGGAACGGCTGTTCCACAGGAAATACTGGGAAATCCAACACCCTTGGCAGCCCCTGTAATTGAACAGCAGAACTCGGCACCTTTTGAGTACTATGAAGATTCCATGGTTCCTGATGATGCAGAGCTGAAACCGGAAGCCCAGCAGCCTGAACTTGTTGATAGAAAACCAAACCTTGCCACCGAGGCATTTATTCTGCTGCCCGATTCCCTTTCCGGACTCAAAGCAGAAAACAGCAGCCTGCGCCGTGCCAAGGATTACAAGGTTCTTTGGAAAGCCAGTTTCCGTATGCCGCTGGATCGTGACAGACATCCGGTACCGATCAAAATTGAGGCCGGCCGTAAAGTCGGTCACACCTATCAGGTGGAAGGGACAATATCCCTGTCACAAAAACGTTTCCTGCACGCCGACACTGATCTGTGGGTGAACACCCTGAATCCGGTCCGCCCGGTGGAAGAAGTTCTTGCTGGCGACTCAGTTCTTATTCCTTTGAGTATAGAGGAGGCTTACGCAATTCAGCCTCCAGTTGCTAGTGATGACCTGCCGGAAACACTGGTGAATATTTTTCCTTATACGGAGAATATGCCGGTTAAAAGCAGCAAGAGGCTTCAGTTAAGCAAGCTGAACTTTATCGATCACCCGGATATCGGAATTCTTATTAAAGTCACCCCATACAAGCTTCCTGAGCTGGAAGCAGAGCTGACTCCGGTTTCTGATTGATAGCGAGAGAGTAAGAAGATGATTCGCCAGCGACAAGCCTATCCAAGCTGGCGGATCATATGAAAAGCATTGCCGTCTTCGCAGGATTCATAGCGAATTTCATCCATCAATCGTTCAACGATAGGGATTCCCCGACCTGAAGACAGCCAGGTTTCTGGATTCGTCGGATCAGGAACTGACATTTCAGCATCCGCCGACAGAGGCTTGCTCATGGGTGTTCCGCAGTCCCGAACCACAATCTCAAGAGAGCGGGTTGGATTGAGCATAACATCCACTTCCACAGTTTCATTTGGGCGGCCCTGGTAAGCGTGCTCTATGGCATTATTAACCACTTCTACAACACACAACTCCACCCGGTTTATCTCTTCTGCTGTCAGTGAAGTCATGCCACAGACACCGCGGACTGCCATCGCCACCAGAACAGTGTCTTCAAGCTGGCTGTCAATACACAGTGTGATGCACTGAGGCTTAATGTCTTCACTTTGGCCCTGAAGCACACTGGACATGGTTATTGTATTCCTCCGGACAGGGCATCGTTGACCGAACTATGAATGGTAAAAATCTTATCCATACAGGTTAGATCAAACAGATCGTTCACTGATTTCTGTGGGCCCGCCAACTGGATTGAACCATCGCCATTCAACTCTTTCAGCGCCCCGACAATAGCGCCAAGTCCGCTACTATCCATGAAATCAACCTGAGACAGATCCAGAACCAGATCCCTCTGGCCCTGACTGATCAGATCCGTCATATAGTCTCGAAATGGTGTGGCCTGACTTGCATCCAGCCTTGCCTCATCAATTTCTACAACGGTTTTGTCGGCTTCCTGCCGGTTACTGTATCCCATACTACTTACCTCCCTGATATTCCAGAACCAGACATGTCATGTCATCATCAAAACTGCTCTGGCCCCGCCATGCACACAGCTCTTTCCAGACCTGCTCTATCATTTCTGTCATCGGCAACTCACGGCTTTCATGCAACAGCTCCTGCAGCCGCGGCTCACCAAACTGCTCCTCCCCCGGGCTTTCACACTCTGTCATGCCATCAGAATACATAAACAGACGATCACCGGGCTTCAGCTGAATCTCCCTGGTCTCCCAGCTCATATTGGGCATCATGCCAACAGGCACACCACTGTCAGCCAGCATCTGGATATCACCGGTCTGAGGTCTTACCCAGAATGTGGCCGGATGTCCGGCATGGGTCATAGTGACGCGACCACTGGGAGTATGGACAACCCCATAGATCATGGTGAAATAGAGCATGGAATCGGCAGACGCCTGAAACCGCTGGTTCAACTTGGCAACAACCTCGTGGGGAGCAAGAACCCGGTACCACGGAGGCTTTGATAACTCTTCACGCAACATGGACGTTCGCCCATCGGCATCCATCAGCAGATTGTTGAGCGCAAACGAGAATAGCGCTGAAGGAATACCATGCCCGGCGACATCCAACTGATAGAACATGACATGCTCATCATCTACTGCATGGTAGCCAAACATATCGCCACCCAGGATTTTGCTGGGCTGAAAGTGCCACTCGAAACCGACCCCATTTATAACGGCTGGCTGAGCAAGAAGTGCTTCCTGGGTGCTGGCCGCAGACTCCAGATCCTTCTCAACTGTGAGTAGCGCCTGGGACAGCTCCATGTTTTTCTGCTCAAGGCTCTGCTCAAGAGCAACAACTCTGCCGCCACCCTTCAGGCGCACTTCTAACTCTTTGTAATCGACGGGCTTATGAAGAAAATCATCGGCACCAACAGACAGGCCGCGCACAAGAGCATCATGATCGGTCTGACCGGTGAGAAGAATAAAGTAGATGTAGCGGTCGAAACGACCATTACGAATAGATTCGCACAGTGCTATGCCGTCCATATTCGGCATCATCCAGTCGCTGACCACGATACGAATTTCAGGCTCAGCTTCCAGGATTGAAAGGGCTTCAAGACCATCCATGGCCTGGTGCACCTTATGCCCCAGCTTGCGCACGATGGCGGATAGCAAATGAAGCTGATCCCGTGCATCTTCAACAATCAGTACATCCATGTACAACTGACTTCCCTGATCGATACAGCCCAGACTGCAGGCCGGATACTGAATTTATAGCATGATCAGTGCGTCAGGCAGTTGTCATTGTGAAATCAGCCGGATAAGGCCTCCGAAATAATAGCGCAGATTTTTTCCATACCTGTCTGAAGCATGGACTGCATGGCCGCCATGGTGATTTCCTGGTCAGATTTCCCCGCAGCGCGATTGACAGCCAGAGTAATGACCGAATATTTGATACCAGCCTCCCGCGCCAATACCGCCTCAGGCATGCCGGTCATACCGACAATATCGCATCCATCCTTTTCCATACGCCGGATTTCCGCCGCTGTTTCCAATCTTGGCCCCTGGGTACATCCATAAACCCCGCCAGGTTCTGCGGGAATATCGAGTTGCATGGCTGCTTTATGGAGAGCATCCCTCAACCCTGGATCATAAGGATGAGTAAAATCGATAAAAACCGGATGTTCTGACCCTTCAAAGAAAGTGGTTTTTCGTCCCCAGGAGTAATCAATAATCTGGTCAGGGATACAGATCACGCCTGTATCCATTCTTTGCGAAATACCACCAACAGCATTGACCGCAATAATGTGCCCTACTCCAGCATCCTTGAGGGCCTGAATATTGGCTCTGTAGTTGATACAGTGAGGAGGCATATTGTAACCAGCGCCGTGTCTTGTCAGAAATACTATCTCAGCACCCTTCAGAACCCCGTATACCAAAGGTGCAGACACATCTCCCCAGCGGTTGGAGACTGATTCCTGTGACTTAACCTCTAATCCACTTAATCGGGTTAAACCTGTTCCACCGATAACTGCAGTAAGCATGATGCATCCTGTTCCGGGATATTCCTGAAACCAGATTCCTACTTATCTGGCTGATCAAATAAGGGCGCTTCGGGAAGATTAATGGTCTGCGTGGGATAGGCAACGTCTGCCCCATGGCGATGGATGATTGCCAGAACATCAAGAAGAACCTGTTCTTTCTCAATATGAAACTGGGACCAGTCACAGGTTTTGGTAAAACAGTAGATAAAAAAGTCCAGGGATGAGGGTCCATAGGTGTTGAAGTTCACCATCAGGATTTTACTATGATCAATGGCCGGACTGTTTTTCAGGTAACTACGTACATCTTCGAGAATTTCGGGCAAACGAGCCGCATCGCTATACCTCAGACCCACCGTCTCCTTGATACGACGATTCTGCATTCTGGACGGATTTTCAACAGAGATATTACTGAACGTGGCATTGGGCACATAAAGAGGACGTTTATCGAAAGTACGAATGCGAGTCTGGCGCCAGCCTATATACTCGACAGTTCCTTCAATATTTTTATCTGGAGAACGAATCCAGTCCCCCACACTGAAGGGCCGGTCAAAGTAAATCATCATTCCGCCAAAAAAGTTGGCCAGCATATCCTTGGCAGCAAAACCAACGGCAATACCACCAATCCCGCCGAAAGCCAGCACCCCGGACAGGCTGTATCCCATGGTCTGTAACACAACCAGTATCGTGGTTATTATCACCACCGCTCTCAAAAGCTTGCTGATCGCCATGGCTGTCGTGGTATCAATCCGCCCGGTAGCTTCAACAGGCTTGGCAATCACCTGTCGCTCTACCCTGCGAATAAAGCGAATAAAGAACCAGCTGACAACGATAACAACAACCAGATCATTTATTGCCGTTAATCCATTGATTATGGGGGCTCCGGATACCTGCCTGAGGATATCCATAACCCACAGCAGACCTGCCAGCCAGACAAGTGCCAGGACAGGCTTTCTGGCAGCATGGAGCAGAGCGTCATCCCAGAGATTCCGGGTCTTTGCAAAACCCTTTTCTAAACGGTTTGATACCAGGTGAACAAACAGGTGCACCATTGCGGCTAACAGCAACACCAGAAACACCTGAAAAACCCAACTGTTCTGCTGGATTAACCAATTTTTTAGAGACTCAAACAATTCCATGGTGACTTCTCCCTACACCGTCACTCTACTTGCTTGATATTCTGGTGATCATTTCGATAGCTGACTGGCGACGCTCAGATTTTTCTAACTCATCCCAGGTGATTGAAGAACAACCTCTCATAGGCGCAAGGTGAGACTGTCTGCTTTGCTCATTGAGATCATATCCTTCAAAAGCTTCAACCACCTTGCGGGCTTCACCTGGATTATTGCAGACAAGAACCAGATCACACCCTGCATCCATTGCTTTTTCTGCCCTCTGTACAACAGTGCCACCGATACTGGCACCAGCCATAGAGAGACAGTCACTAAAGACAGCTCCCTGAAAACCCATCTCATCCCTCAGAACAGTCTTTAACCAGTATTTGGAAAAGCCAGCAGCCTGCTGGTCAATAGATGGGAACTGCACATGGGCAGGCATAACAGCATCAAGACCATTGCCAATGAGCTTTCTATAAGGCTTCAAGTCTTCTTCAACTTCACTCAGTTCCCGTGCATCAACCGGTAAGGCAATATGTGAATCTGCGCCCACACCTCCATGACCAGGGAAATGTTTGCCTATAGATGCCATGCCGCCTTCATGAAGACCCTCAATAAAAGCCTTGGCCATCACGGCAATCTCATCAGGGTTTTGCGAAAAACCACGGTCACCAATGACTCGACTGATGCCCCGATCAAGGTCAAGAACTGGGGAAAGGCCCAAATCTATCCCGGTCGCCGCAAGTTCAGAGGCAACCAGCCAGCCTGTCTCAGTCAATGCCGCAAGAGCCTTGTCCGGCTCATCCTTATAGAGTTTTCCATAAGCGCCCATGGACGGAATGCGGGTAAAACCACCTTCCCGAAAACGCTGAACTCGGCCCCCTTCATGGTCAGTCATTATCAGAAGGTTGGAATCAACACTGCGAATATCACTCACCAGCTTTACAAGCTGCTGGCGACTCTGGAAATTACGGGCAAATATAATGACACCAGCAACAGCTGGACGCTCAAAAAGCCTGGCTTCATCTTCGGTTAAATGAGTGCCTTTCAGATCAAGAACCAGAATTCCCTGTTTCATGGAATAAATACCAGAATTTTGAAGCGACAGACTGATGTTGGCGACCAATGCCCCTATCGTCAATGGTAGCCGGAGGATTTCTGCAGGAGATTTACTTTTTGTTTAGAAGAGGAGACCTGAATCTACCATGCCCCTGGCATGATTTATTCAGGACAAACTTTTCGACATTCTCCAGGAAAGACATTTTCAGGAATACGCCTGAAGTCAGGCGAGCCAGCATTTTGACAGCAATTCCAGCTTATGGAAGCATTGCTGTTCTCAAAACTTCCAAGGAAGATAATCGCATGATCGGATGTCCATAAATCATAGAAATTCTGTGGATAGACATGCATGGCCTGATTACCGAGAGAAGTCTCATAATATTCCTGGTGTATTCAGAATTTATCGCAACCACCTGGTTCGATATCATCCCGCCATTGTAAGTATTCCGTGAACCCCTAGCCCCCCGCCACCGGATTAGGTAACCATCTGAGGATAACCAGAGGGAGTAAAGAGGGCCAGAATACTCTTCACATGCAATCAAGAAGAGAATTTAAAGGTGAATATTGACCTTGGTTCCATACCCAGCAAGGGGGAACAGTTCCACAACATCATCGCAGTTCATTCTGATACATCCATGAGATAGTGGCACACCCAAAGGCTCACAGTCAGGAGTACCATGTATATAGATGTAGCGACGTTGAGTATCGACAGATCCAAATCGATTGAATCCAGGCTCACAACCACAAAGCCAAAGTATCCGGCCAAGAACCCAATCTCTGCCTGGCTGCTGGGCATGCAGATCCTGAGTCCAGACTTCACCTGTAGTTCGCCGCCCCTGCAATACAGCCCGGGGGGCTAAACCATAACCAATACAAGCCCGGATATAGTGCTGCCCCAATGGGGTCTGGTAGCTGCCACTTTCCTGACCTGTACCTTTCAAACCAGTCGAAACTGGCCATTCTCTATGGATGTCTCCATTATTGAATGACAGAAGCTGCCGAGTGATATCCACACTGATTGGCATAATAGTTAGTCCTTGGTGGAGAAGTCCATATCCTTGGGAGCACGCATACCAGAAACAAGGAAAGGTCCCAGACGATGCAGCGTATCTTCAACTGTAGTTGTTACACCATAGTCCTCATCAGAAATAGCATTTAAAGCATCAAACCCAGACATGGTGAAGATTACAGATCCCATCATAAAGTTAATGCGCCAATACAGCTCCTGCATGGGAAGATCAGGAGCGGCATCCATTACCAGCTGCATATAGCGGGAAAATACCGATCCATAGGTTTGCTTAAGATGGTGGCGTAAATGCCCCTGTGTTTGGTTAAAAGCCAAAGCCAGCAACTTCATAAAGACCTTTATATCATTTTCGCCTCGAGGCTTGACCTTCATAGCCCCTTGACCCAGAAGAGCGACCAGTTTTTCCAAACCGGGAGTCATGCCAGATGACTCATAATGATCAAGCTCTGCTTCAATACCGGCAACAAAGGAATCAAGAAAACGGGTAAACACAGCTTGAATCAGGACCTTTTTCGAACCAAAGTGGTAGTTCACTGCGGCAAGGTTTACTCCGGCCTGACTGGTAATGGTTCGAAGAGATGTTTCTGCGAAGCCTTTTTCTGCAAATAAAGCTTCTGCTGCATCAAGTATCCGCTCTACAGTATCCGATTGTGCCATTCATACTCCTAACCAGTGAAATCCATACAGGTGTTTCAAACATCCGTTTATAAAAACACGTTATGTACAAACTTTCCACTCCCGACCCACTTCAGGCAAATGGTTCTGGCTGAATTCTTTACTTATCAAGATTTCATGGCAGCTGTTCTTGCAGGCTGAAATAAACTGTATATAATCACAGGTACTGTATAAAAACACAGATTACTCATCCATGATCAAGCTCACCCCAAGACAGTCCGAAATTCTGGATTTCATCAAAGATCATATTGATGACACCGGCTTTCCACCTACACGTGCGGAAATTGCAAGGCAACTGGGATTCCGTTCACCCAACGCTGCCGAAGATCACCTGAAAGCTCTGGCTCGCAAAGGTGCCATTGAAATCATTCCTGGTACATCCCGGGGTATTCGCATTCCCGCTGGCAGTGAAAGCAAAAATGATGAACAGGGCCTGCCCGTAATCGGTCAGGTTGCTGCCGGTGCCCCCATTTTGGCTCAAGAGCATATTGACTCCCATTGCCAGTTAAACCCGGATTTTTTTCATCCAAAGGCAGACTACCTGCTCAAGGTTTGTGGTATGAGCATGAAGAACATCGGCATTCTGGATGGCGACCTGCTGGCTGTCCACAAAACGACAGATGTTCATAATGGCCAGGTTGTAGTTGCCCGCATTGACGAAGAAGTCACCGTAAAACGATTTGAACGTAAGAAAAATATGGTGTGGCTGCACCCTGAAAATGAAGACTTTGAGCCTATCGTGGTAGATCTGACCCAGGAACACCTGGAAATTGAAGGTCTGAGTGTTGGTGTTATCCGTCACTGATTCATTTTCAGGAGGAAATGAACATGCATAGTTTCAGCCAAAATGCATTTCCATTCAGCCAGAAATCTGAGTCATCTCCAGATACAGGAGAGGACATTATGGTGGAAGAGCGCATCAGTGAGGTTATCCTGCCCTCTCTCGGCTTCAGTATGGCAGCCCTGATCGCTCCTATGCTGACTCAACTCAGCCGCAGCCAGGATCTGCGCTGGCTCACTTTGATCTGTACAACCTCACAAGCTACGGACATTGCTCAGTGGCTAAAAACCACAGGTGTTGTCATCAACAAATTGCTTCTACTGTCTGCCGAAGATAGCGAAGGATGCCTTGAACTTGGAAAAAAAGCACTGGCAGCAGGAACCAGCCACACTGTCGTTACCTGGCTAAACCCATTCACTACGAGCGCCCTCGCCCAGCTGGAGAATGCAGCCCAATCTGGAAATAGCGCCGGCATCGTCATCAGACAGCGCAAGGCTCATTAGACAAGAGCCTTGCTGTAATTATCTATCACATGCGGCCTTTCTGTTCACCACTCCTGCAGCTGGCCACGAATATCCTGAACAAGCTTCTGCAGGGATTGCAGATAATCCCCTTCACTTCCAACACAGCTCTGGCCAGTTCTGCTTGAAGCAATTAAATTGTGAAAAGCGTTATCAGAGTCTTGCTCTTCAATATGAAGGGTTTGCTCATAATCATTGAGCAAAACACCCAACCAGCCATGCTCTTTCAGATTCTTAACCTGCTGGAAACTTCCAGAAAGCACTTTCTCGTGTGCAAGTAGCCGCTCAGCCTCTTCAAAAGTAACCGGTTGCTGCGGACGCATTAAACATCCTTCAAGAATCTCCGCCAGCAAACCAGAAACAGCACAAGCACAGTGAAATAAAAAGCCCTCACGAAATCCCTGGCGAGTAATTCCTTCAGTATCAACTGCCGCCAGCCAGCTAACACGAGCCATCATCAGTTTTTTATTTGTATATTCAACAAACTGCCGGGACATATTCACCCCCTTAATGAATACGAGGCCAGATTACTCCAGTCAAAACAAAACAGCCACACAGATTTACCTGCGTGGCTGTTCTATGCCTGCAAAAGAAAGTTACTTTTTCTTTTTGCGTTTATCCCGAATATCCCAGGCACCATCAACAAAGAATGCCTGCCAGCCTGTAGCCTTACCGGCTTCTTCTGACATCACATATTGCTGTTTGGTCTTACGGCTGTAGCGCACCATAGTTGGATTGCCATCTGGGTCTTCAACAGGAGCTGACATCAGGAAGTTATATTTCGGATCGATCTCTGACTTATGAGGTAACAGCTCCTTGACCAGCGGCGCCCGGGTTTCCCGGTTTTTTGGAAACTGGCTGGCCGCCAGGAAAAGGCCTGATGCCCCATCACGAAGCACATAGTGATCATCAACCTTCAGGCAGTTCAGCTCCGGCATGGATACAGGATCCATTTTGGGAGGCGCAGCTTCACCACTTTTCAACAGCTTACGGGTATTTTTGCAACCCTCGGACGTACAGCCAAAGTACTTACCAAAACGGCCAGACTTGAGCTGCATATCTGCACCACACTTATCGCACTCGATAACAGGCCCTTCATAACCCTTGATTTTAAACTGGCCTTTTTCAACTTCATACCCGGCACAATCTGGGTTGTTACCACAGATATGAATCTTGCGACTCTCATCAAGCAGATAACTCTCCATCGCAGTGCCGCAGATATTGCAGCGATGCATGGCGCGCAGAGCGTTTACTTCCGCATCTTCGTCATCAGCATTGATGGCCTCATCACCGGGCACCAGGTTCATGGTCTTCTTGCAGCGCTCCTTGGGAGGCAGTGCATAACCTGAACAGCCAAGGAAAACTCCGGTACTGGCGGTTCGTATCTGCATGGGACGGTTACAGTCAGTGCAGGGAATATCGGTCATCACAGGCTCATTGGCCCGCATACCACCCTCTTTCTGCTCCGCAGCCTGCAGCTTGTTATTGAATCCCTGGTAGAACTCATTCAGGAGTTTTTTCCAGTCAAACTCACCATTGGCCACATCATCGAGACTTTCTTCCATGCGGGCTGTGAAGTTGAAATCCAGAAGATCCTGGAAATTTTCCACCAGACGGTCGGTAACAATGTCTCCCATCTTTTCCGCATAGAAACGACGGTTTTTCAGGGTGACATAACCACGATCTTGGATTGTGGAAATAATAGAGGCATAGGTCGAAGGACGGCCAATACCTTTCTTTTCCAGCTCACGAACCAGAGCCGCTTCTGAGAAACGGGCAGGAGGCTTGGTAAACAGCTGACGGGGATCCAGTACATCAAGATCAAGAGACTGTCCCTGGCTCATATCCGGCAGAATAATATCTTCCGCCTTACCAGCCACTGGTGGCAGCACCCTGGTGAAACCATCAAATTTCAGGGTACGACCGCGTGTTTTCAGCTCAAAGTCACCCGCTTCAACTACAACGGATGTGCTGAGATAACGGGCAGGGGGCATTTGGCAGGCTACGAACTGACGCCAAATCAACTCATACAGTCGCTCTGCGTCACGCTCCATGCCTTTCAGCTTTACTGGCTCCATATTTACATCAGAAGGACGAATCGCTTCGTGGGCTTCCTGAGCGCCATCCTTGCTGGAGTAAACATTTGGATTCTCGGGCAGGTACTTGTCCCCGAACTGGTCACCGATATAGTCACGAACAGCCGTTACTGCTTCGCCACTCAGGTTGGTGGAATCAGTACGCATATAAGTGATATGACCAGCTTCATAAAGGCGCTGTGCCATAGTCATGGTCTTCTTAACAGAAAAACCAAGACGGGTGCTGGCGGCCTGCTGAAGGGTGGAAGTAATAAAAGGTGCAGGTGACTTGGTTGTAGTCGGCTTGTCATCACGGCGAAGAACCTTGTAACCGGCACTTTGCAGAAGAGAAACCGCTGTATCTGCATCCTTGCCATTCGTTGGGCGGAATTTCTGACCGCCCTGCTTCTCAACCTGGAACCGGACTTTATCACCTGAGCCTGCTTTCAGGTCAGCATAGATTTCCCAGAACTCTTCAGGGACAAACTTCCTGATCTCTCTTTCGCGTTCCACTATCAGGCGGACGGCAACTGACTGCACACGACCGGCAGACAAACCACGGGCAATCTTTGCCCACAGCAGTGGTGAAACCATATAACCCACTACACGATCAAGAAAACGGCGGGCCTGCTGGGCATTGACCCTGTCGATATTCAGCTCACCGGGGTCTTTGAAGGCTTCATTGATCGCGGTCTTGGTAATTTCGTTAAAGGTTACCCGACGGTAATCAGAAACACCTTCCCCGATAGTCTGCTGCAGATGCCACGCGATTGCTTCCCCTTCGCGGTCCAAATCCGTTGCCAGATAAACAGTCGGCGCGTTTTCAGCCAGACGACGCAGTTCATCGACGACTTTTTCCTTACCTGGCAGAACTTCATATTGCGCCTGCCAGTTATTTTCAGGGTCGACACCCATCCGCTCTATCAGCTGCTTGCGGGCCTTCTCCTTCTTACGCTGTTCGCGCACCTCAGGAGAAAGCTTGCGGGATTCAGCTGCAGCTTTGGCCCTGGCTTTGGCATCGACGGGCTTGCGCTGACCACTGCCACTGACCGGGAGATCCCGAATATGTCCAACACTGGATTTAACGACATATTCCTTACCCAGGTACTTATTGATGGTTTTCGCCTTGGCTGGCGATTCCACAATGACCAGTGATTTACCCATATACGCTTAGCTCACATCCTGTATTTTTACTCACCCGGGCAAGTGTCCGAGGAGAGTATTCGCAAATTTGGACAACTATATATTTTTTACCGCACCTGTGGTCAAGGTTCTTTTACCGCAGATTCGGTGTGAATTCGTTAAAACGGTTATTTTATAGGCGATTTATACCATCTATTACCTATCTCGCCATCGTTTAAGCGTTACATGCCTGACTGGAAACCGAATATCCACCCTGCAGGCATCTTTCATTCATCAGATTGGCACCAGTTCCAGAAACTGTAAAACCAATTCTTTCACTTGATCAGGGCATGCCATTTACACCGTCCCGGTAAAGCTCTCTTTTTTTAATAAATACAGAGAGTCGACACCACTTTTCAAGAACAATTATGAAATATGACTTTTCTATTGATGTCACTCATAGCTTTAACAGGCGTTATTTAACAAATATTCGGATAGATAAGAGTCATAACTCAAGTCCGAGAGACGCAAAGATAAGTTATATGAAATCAGTCAGTTGAAAGACTTTCGTGATCATGGAACTCACCACACAAAGCAAAATAACAACGGTCACACGGTTAAGCCAGATCTGGGCTTTCATGGAAGCCAACTGACTGGAAAAGAATTTCCCTACAAGCCTGATGCGCAACAGGTCTATCCCGGAAGTCTGTGACAAACTTGACGTGGCCTTTCAGGATAGGGTGGAGCCTCACGGCTCCACTCCTCCCACAACACCCAGCTTATGGGTCCGTACTGGGCGTTTCGGTCAGTTGAGCGTCTACTACTACCACAAACATGGTAATAACAGGGTCAGTGATACGAGACTACTGCTCATAGCACCCGCCGGGCTTTCGTAATCTCACAGTGCCGATACAATCTCAGCTCTCATAGCCTCACAGATTCCGGTTCCGCCTTCTCCGCTTGATATGAGCACCAGTGTTCACTGGTATTTATCTGCGTCCGATGTATCGAAAAGTAAAAACTACTCACCACTCTGTACCGTTCAAGCCTTCGCTGACCAAGGTCAACCACTATGCCGTCTGCTGACTTCTGTATGGCGATCAGGTCACCTTACGATGACCTCATTCTGAAATATCAGACACCACACAGATCTCCCGGGGTAAGCCACACCGCCTTCACTGCACAACTGCCGGATCTACTGTCTGAATGTCCGGATGAGTATGGGACTCCGTCATCATCTGGCTGGACAGGGGAATTTTACCCCCAAGCTGTGCAACATGCCCGGCACACCAAAAGAGCCACTCGCTCTTAAGCGAGTGGCATTAGTCTTCACAGTCCGGGTTTTTTATATCTCATGATAGCTAGCTAGTAAGTTCGCGGCTCCATTTCCAGTTCTACCTGGAAACGCTCCAGAACAGCCTGTTTGATATTCTCCGCCAGTTCGAGAATATCCCGCCCCGATGCCCCACCACGATTAACCAGCACAAGAGCCTGATGTTCGTAAACACCTGCACCATTGTCCTGAGCCAGCCCGCGAAAGCCACAGCGATCAATCAACCAGCCGGCAGCCAGCTTCCAAAGCCCTTCACCGGCAGGATAGGCAACCAGATCTGGCTCTCTTGAGCTGAGTTCCTGATAGAGCTGTTCATTGATAACCGGATTTTTGAAAAAGCTTCCTGCATTGCCAACCATCTCAGGATCAGGAAGCTTCTCTTCCCGAATACGACAAATGGTGTCACTAACAAGCCTTCCTGTTACAGCATCGGTTCCAGCAGCCTTAAGCACTTCTTTCTGAAGGTGTCCATATCCCAGGCAAGGTTGAAACTCGCGACTTAGCGCAAATGTGACAGAAGTAATAATGAAACGGTCCAGGCACTCGCCCTTGAAAACAGAATCCCGATAACCGAAAGAGCACTCTTCAGCTCCCATGACCACAATTTGACCCGTCTGAATATCAAGCCCTTCCAGGCTATGAAAAACATCCTTGATCTCGACACCATAGGCACCAATATTCTGAATCGGTGCAGCACCAACACAGCCTGGAATCAAGCTCAGATTTTCAAGCCCATAAGCATTCTGCTGCAGAGTCCATCGCACCAGTTGGTGCCAGTTTTCACCAGCCCCAGTTTTAACCAGGATTTGATTACTCTCTTCATTTACTTTGAGAACCTGACGTCCGATTATTCTGATCAGAATAACCAGTCCATCATAATCACCAGCTAAAACAACGTTACTTCCCCCGCCAAGCGGAAAAACGGCAACCTGTTGCAATCTGGCCCACTGCAGTGCGGCCTGAAGCTCTTCAAGACTATGCACTTCAGCAAAGAATCGTGCTGATACTGACAGCCCCATGGTATTCAGCGATTTAAGGTCAATATTTTCCTTAAGCCACTGAGGTTTTTGTATCTCACTCACAGCTCACCATCCTGGATACGGGCAACCAGATTATCCGAAGCCTGTTCCACCAGGCTGATCACATAAGAAAAGCCTTCCGCACCACCGTAATAAGGATCTGGAACTTCTTGTTCAGTTGCGACATGCCCAAAGGGGAGGAACAGCTTTATCTTGTCTTTCAGATGATCAGGACAATAATCCAGAAGATCCTGATAATTGCTGTTATCCATTGCCAGAATTAAAGAAAACTCGTCAAAATCGTTTTCATTAACCTGCCGGGCACGTAGAGCGGAAAGATCATATCCCTGCTTTTTGGCAGCAGCGACTGAGCGCTTATCAGGTGCTTTGCCAATATGCCAGGCTGCGGTGCCTGCTGAATCAATAAAGACCCGATCCCCCAACCCTGCATCAATGATTTTCTGCTGCAGAACCCCATGAGCTGTTGGTGATCGACAGATATTCCCAATGCAGACCAGTAAAATTTTTATCACTCAGCGGTTTCTCCAACCCGGCGGGCAGCAAAGACTTCGCGCACTCTTTCCAGATCTTCCTGGGTGTCCACACCAGCCGGAGGCATTTCACAGGCTTCAGCCACATGGATACGGGCACCGTTCCAGAGGACACGCAACTGCTCAAGGCGCTCTGTGACTTCAAGTGGCGATTCACCCCAGGTCACAAACTGATTGAGCAGCCCGACCTTGTAGCCATAAATACCCAGATGACGCTGGATCAGATTATTCTCAGGGAGCTTTTCTTTGGAGACTGCAAACTGATCTCGATCCCAGGGGATGGTCGCACGACTGAAATAGAGAGCCAGCCCGTTCTTGTCAGAGACTACTTTGACCGCATTCGGATCAAACAACTCTTCCGGACTGGCAACCGGGTGAGACAAGGTGGAAACAGATGCTTCCGGGCAGGCTTTCAGGTTTTCCGCCACCTGATCAATCACGGCAGGAGGAATCAGAGGCTCATCCCCCTGCACATTCACAACAATATGTTCATCTGCCAGTTGCAGGCGGCTGACCACTTCCTGAAGACGGTCAGTACCGGTTGGGTGATCCGGGCTGGTCATACAAACTTCTGCCCCAAAACGAACAGCTACACCCTGCACGCGCTCATCATCTGTGGCGATAATCACCCTGTCGGCACCACTCAGGCAGGCCTGTTCATAAACATGCTGGATCATGGGTTTGCCGCCAATATCGGCAAGCGGCTTGCCCGGCAGACGCATTGAGGCGTACCGGGCAGGTATTACAACAGTAAATGACATGTGTCCGTTTTCTCAGAGGCGCTCATCTGTAGTCAGGGTACGGGCTTCGGGTTCCAGCATCACCGGAATACCATCCCGCACTGGGAAAGCCAGGCCGCAGGGACGGCAAATCAGTTCCTGCTTATCCTGCTCGTTCTTGAGATCACCCTTGCATAAAGGGCAGGCAAGAATTTCAAACAGCTTCTTGTCCATGAGAATACCCGCTTACCTATGTGTTCCAAGTGTTAATAAGTACTGGCTGGTTGTTCAGTTACCCAGCAAAAATCAGGTCAGATAATTTTCAGGCACCATGACCCAAAGCAGAAAGACGCGCCAGCAAACTCTCCCAAAACGGCTCTGGTAAAACGGCCTCAATGGCCAGATACCACCAGTTAGCCTGGGCAAAAGATCGGCACTTGATCGCATCCTTGCCGGTCATTATAACGGCACGCTGATCCCTGAACGACAGATCATCCTCATCATAAGCATGATGATCAGCAAAAGGGTGGCGATCAACCTCAAAACCGCAGCTTTCCAGACTGGAGAAAAACCGTTCAGGGTTACCGATCCCTGCCACACCATGAACTCGTCGCTCCTGCCACAGCCAATCAAGTGGACGAACTTCACCACCGGCAACAGGAATATACCCGGTGTTTTCCAGCTTCATTAACGTGCTTTCAAAATCAATAGCCTGTTCAATCTGGCCATTGCTGATTATGTAATCAACTGAATTTAAGCGATCAGTCGGTTCCCGCAGAGGGCCGGCAGGCAGACAGCGACCATTACCCAGCCCTCGCCTGCCATCAATAACAACAATTTCAATATCACGATGAAGCTTGTAATGCTGCAGTCCGTCATCGCTGATAACCAGATTGCAGCCTGTCTGCTGCAACAGAAACCGGACACCCTCAGCCCGGTCGGGAGAAACCACCACAGGGACACCGGTTAAATCAGCCAGCATAACCGGCTCATCTCCGCACTCCATGGGCAAATCAAGCCGGGTTACCAGACGCGGTGTCTGCGCCGCATCGGCTTTGTAACCGCGGCTGATAATACCTGGTCGATACCCTGCCTCTCGCAGACGACGAACCATAGCAGCAACCAGCGGAGTTTTCCCGGTGCCTCCCACCGTGATATTTCCTACCACGATAACCGGCACAGGTGGCTTCCATGGTGGATCACCCTGGAAAGCTTGCAGGCGCCTTTTGGCCTCCCTGGATACCAGGGCTGACAGTGGTGAAAGGGCCGACATAAAAGGAGTGAGCCTGTGCTGGTACCAGGATCGGGTAATACTTTCAGAGAGCACAGTTTTCAATCTTGAAGAAATACTGCAGGAAGCCATTATTTGGTCTCTGGCTCCCTGGTGGCGATACTTAACTTGACAAAGCCCGCCTGGCCAACTGCTTCCATGGCAACCACAACAGCCTCATGGGGAGTCTGGGCATCAGCGGAGATTATCAGCGGAATGGTATTATCACCACCTGACGCACGTTCAATAGCAGACTTGATCACTTCGACGCTGTTTCCTTCAATGACCTGCCCACCGATGGCATAACTGCCAGCCTCACTGATTTCCAGGGTAATATCCCGAGACTGAGCAGCCACTACTTCTCCAGCCGCTTCAGGAAGATCAATTTCGAGACGGGTTTCCTTGGTAAAGGTGGTGGACACCATAAAGAAAATCAGCAGCAGAAACACCACATCAATCAGCGGTGTCATGTTAATAGACACTTCCTGGGCTGGCTGACGCCTGAACTTCATGCCTTGTCACCTTCGGTGAATTCCACTTTGCGCTCACCCTGAACAACTTCGACCAGCCTGGTGGCATCCTGCTCCATGGCAACAACCAGATCATCAACCCTGCGTACCAGATAGCGATGGAAAATCAATGATGGAATGGCAACACTTAAACCTGTCGCGGTGGTAATCAGTGCCTTGGAAATACCACCAGCCAGGATCGCCGCATTACCACTGCCTTCCAACATAATCACGGTAAAAACATCAATCATCCCGATAACCGTACCCAGCAAACCCAGCAAGGGTGCAATAGCGGCAATGGTGCCCAAAGCTGTTAGATAACGTTCCAGATCATGGATAATCTTGCTGGCGGTTTCATCAATGCTTTCTTTCATAATCTCCCGGCCATGTCGGGCATTGGCCAGTCCGGCTGCCAGCAGCTCGCCGAGAGGAGAATTTTTTCGTAACTCACGCAACCGTTCATTATTGAGGTTGCCTTCCTTGAACCATTTCCAGACTTTAGGCAGTAGGTTACGCGGCGCGACCTTCTCCCTTCGTAAGGACCACAGGCGTTCAATAACAATAGCCATAGCCAAAACGGAGCAGAGAATAATGGGCAGCATCAGCCAGCCACCCGCTTTAATCAGTTCTAACACCTGCTGAAGTTCCTCCGTTAGATAGCCATAAACAAGCTCCCTTGCCCTATAAAAACGGCACTAATGCTTGTTTAAGGTTTCAATCAGCAAAATACAAGGAATTGGATGGC
Source organism: Parendozoicomonas callyspongiae (assembly GCF_023502345.1). GTDB lineage: Bacteria > Pseudomonadota > Gammaproteobacteria > Pseudomonadales > Endozoicomonadaceae > Sansalvadorimonas > Sansalvadorimonas callyspongiae. The sequence continues at coordinate 32,461 of NZ_JAMFLX010000008.1, read as the reverse complement.
TTCAACTTTACCATATCGAAAGATGCAGTCTACTGAACCCGGTCACAGTTCTGCATAGTTGTGCCATCAAGGAGCTTTCTTTTCCACCAGCCCCAACCATTTCCACGGCTACAAACCGGCTCCAGTGACTTTCCCAGCAGATAAACCTGACTTCCAGTCTGGGCTGTATTCAACACCCTGATTTTTCGGAATTCCAACCGGGTAATGACATCAGAAGATGGATGGTGAAATCGATTACTGTAACCGGATGATATTGATGCATAGTCGGGCTTTACTGCTTCCAGAAACTGCTCAGAAGAAGATGTTCGGCTGCCATGATGAGGAACCAGAAAGATTTCACTCTTCAGGTTGGTTCCATATTTATCGACAAGCTGTTTTTCCCGCCTTGAAGAAATATCACCAGTAAGAAGCGCACAATTGGATTGAGAGCAGATACGCAGGACGCACGACCTGTCATTGGAACTTATATTGCCATCGGGAAGTGCATGAAGAAACTCGAAACCAACGCCATCCCACCTCCAGGGTTTTCGATCATAGCACGAGGAAGCACTGGGAAAGGCATCATATGGAATCTCTGAAAGAACCACTTCAGCATCAGGACTGAAACGCGAAAGGCTTTCCAGACCGCCAATATGATCACGGTCCCCGTGTGATACCACAATACGATCCAGTGACCGAATCCGGTGACGTCTTAACCAGGGGAGAAGCACAGCATCAGCTGCGGTAAAACCTGAGGGAAACCGGTCTCCGGTATCGTAAACAAGTGTGTGCTTCTGCGTCTGAACCACAATTGCCAGCCCCTGGCCAACATCCATAACAGCGACTTCCGCTGTTCCATAGTCTGGCCGGTCAACTTTGGGCCATAACCATGGCAGCAGACAGCAAAATCCCAGCCATCGCCACCCGAGTCCTGAAGGTGCCAGCATTATCGCAATACCGACAATAGCGGCAATAAGATCAAGACCGGTTGGAGGAGGCAGCCAGAACACCTGACCCAGATATTCCACGCTCCACTGCAGAACGAACTTCCAGATTTCCAACAAATGGCCTGCAACGCTCAACAGCCACAGTCCAGCGCTTTGAAAGAGAGCCGATACAGCTAGACTTGCCAGCATCAACGGAACAACAATCCCTCCAACCAGCGGAATGGAAACCAGATTAACCAATGGCGATAACAGACTGACCGGCTGCTGAAAACCCGCCAGAACAGGAGCAAGAGCAACAGCAATCACAAATTGGGCCATTATCAACTGTTGGACCCCATTGCGTCCTTTACGATGGGAAAACATATAGAGCAAAACAGAAACAGCCAGAAATGACAGCCAGAACCCTGAGGACGTTCCAGCAAGAGGATCAATCAGCAATACAGAAATCAGGGCGACAAGAAGAACCGTTACAATTGGCAGCCTGAAACCAAGGAGCAGACTTCCTACACCCGCTGTCAGCATAACCAAAGCCCGCTGCACAGGCAGGCCAAAGCCGGCAAGTGCTCCGTAGATAAGTGCCAGAATCAATCCACAAACAGAGGCAAATGAACTCAAAGGGATATGGTTTAGAGGCAATAACCCCAGAAGCCCGAAACCTCTCATTAATACCCATCCGACCATTGCAACCAACGATACGTGCAATCCGGAGATCACTAAAAGGTGAATGGTTCCGGTATCTCGAAAAAGCTGCCAGTCATCTGAAGTGAGGCCCCTGGTATCGCCCAGGAGAAGTGCTTTTACCAATCCAGAAAAAGAAACAGAGAGATTTTCTGTTAACCAGTTGCTTATCGGAGCTCTTATTCCAGCAGCCAAGGATGTTTTTGCATCACCCAACATTTCATTTTGCGGGGATTGCCGGACATACCCGGTGGCAATAATATTCTGTCGCATTAACCAGGCCTGATAGTCCCGAACGCCTGGGCTGACAAAACCGTTGGGGCGTTTCAGTCGAATACATAACTTCCACTTTTGGCCTGCGAGGCCATCAGGGGCATCATGCCAGTTAAGGGAAATATTACCGGAAGGCTTTTGACCTGATGGGACTTGAAAGATAAACCGGGTTGAACCTCCGCTTTCAGAAGGCAAACTGATCACCGATCCCGACAGCAGCAGGTCTTTTCCTGTCAGTTCAGCATCAACCCAGCTGTGAAATCTGCTCTGCCCTTGCCAAAAGCCATACACCATTCCTAACATCAGCGCTGCAGGCACCATAAAATACGGGAACCTGAACGCCGATAACAGTGTCATAAACAGAGAAAGCATCCCTGCAGGCCAGAGCCAGTGCGGGTCGGGAGCAACCGGGGAAAAGGATGCTGAGAGGATACCGACACTAATACCGGCAAGTATCTGCCACATATGGAGAAAACACCGAATTCAGGGCATACTAAGCGCCCTTCGAGCTGGCTTCGCCAGACCACCTGCTTTCGGAAGTTCTCCCTGGCATTTGCCATAGTCATAGCTTTATGAAACAGCTATGGAATTAGCAGTTGCGGCGGCCGCTCAGATCAACCTGTCTCGGGCACAGGATAATGTATGAACTTTAAAGGAATACAGCCTAGTATATCGGCATGGCAAGGAAACTGATTCAAAAGCTATTACCAGATCCTGCAGTGATAAGAGAGAACAAATCCCTGCAGTTTCTTGGAGAACATCTGCTTGATCCCAACCTCTGGCACCTGAACAGGCGCTCGGCCGCACTGGCATTTTTTGTCGGCGTCTTTGTCTGCTTTATTCCCATGCCATTTCAGATGGTACTGGCAGCTTTTCTTGCTCTTCTCGTTCGCTGCAACCTGCCACTGTCCGTGGCCCTTGTTTGGATATCCAACCCTGTCACCATGCCGGTGATGTTCTATTTCACCTATAAGATAGGGTGTTACATCCTGCAGACACCGGTCAGCAGTGAAGAGTTCCATATGAATCTGCAGTGGCTTCATCATGAAATTGGCCGTATCTGGATGCCTCTTTATGCAGGCTCCCTGATTACCGGTCTGGTGGTAGCGACACTCAGCTATTTCGGCATCAGACTGTTCTGGCGCTGGCATATCATTCGCTCATGGAAGCAGCGCAAAAAGAGAAAAGCGAATCCCTAGTTTTTCCTCTTTCCGGGATAAAACACCTTAATTTTTTACTTGCAGGTGGAGATTGTTAATCAGGACATCTTCACCTTATCGATTATTCCGTACCAGCCAGCCTGCTTTTCTTTTGCAAAATCTCTTTACGAAGAGAATCAGAAGGTATATTGGTATGGGTAACTGAACCACCACAAGAATCAAGAGTGCATCATGAATAGAAGTAATCGTGGCTTCAGCCGCCGTAAACCAAAGCATCAGGGCCGTGGCAAGCTGGAAGCTGTTGTCACTGACGGTCCTCACAGTGACTGGCTGGGAATGCCGGATTACTACATCCACACCCTGACTGTGGAAGGCGAAGATTACAAATATCTGAGTGCAGAGAAAGCACTGGATGTAAATGTTGGCGATCTGGTCTGCTTCCGCTATTCCGAAACAACCAAGGAAAAGCGTATTGATAAGCGCTCACTGGGTATTGCAATTGATCCGGCAACGCTCAACCTCTAATAAGAGATTCGTTACCAGAATCAAACAGCCATGAGAGGAATCACGGCTGTTTGATTGCACACTTAACCCACAGAGCTAACCCTCGACCAACTGCCCTTCTCTCAGCTGAAAAACCCTGTCCATCTTGGCGGCCAGAACGGGATCATGGGTCACCACAACAAACGAAGTATCAACCTGTTCGGCCAGTTCGAGCATCAACTGGTGAATCCGTTCGCCGGTATGAAGATCCAGGTTTCCCGTCGGCTCATCCATCAGCACAAGTGAAGGCTGTCCAACCAGCGAGCGGGCAATAGCGACCCTCTGACGTTCGCCACCGGACAGCTCCGAGGGCTTATGATGGATCCGCTGCTCAAGACCGACCGTTTTCAGAATGTCCTCGGCTCTAGATCTTGCTTCTGAAACTGCACACTCCCTGCGCAGCAGCAGTGGCATGCAAACATTCTCCAAGGCCGTAAATTCCGGCAGAAGATGGTGAAACTGATACACAAAGCCGAGATGGCGGTTGCGAAGCTGCCCCCGCTCATTTTCATTCAGAGCTGCCATATCCTGACTACAGATTGAAACACTGCCACTGGAGGCTGAATCCAGTCCGGCCAGCATATTGAGCAAGGTGGTCTTGCCGGAGCCGGAACTGCCGACAATCGCAATTCGTTCGCCCTTGCTGACCTGAAAATCTATACTATCAAGCACCGTCAGATGCTCAGGGCCTTCATCATAAACCTTGGTCAGGCCATTGCAGGACAATACAACATTACTCATAGCGCAGTGCCTCCGCAGGCTGAATGCGGGATGCCCGCCAGGATGGGTAAAGCGTTGCCAGGAAACTCAACCCGATACTGGCCACACAGATCATGGCCACATCGCTCCACAGCAGTTGCGAAGGCAGATAACTGATAAAGTAAACATCGGGACTCAGGAAGTGAATACCCAGCAGTTTTTCAATCCAGGCGACGATTTCAGGAACATTCAGGGCTGCAAGAACCCCAAGAACTGCACCAGCCAGTGTTCCCACTACCCCGATAACAGCACCCTGCACCATAAACACACCCATGATGGTACGCGGAGAAGCGCCAAAGGTTCTAAGAATGGCGATATCTGCCTGTTTATCGGTCACCACCATAACCAGGGTCGCCACAATATTAAATGCCGCCACTGCGATAATCAGAGTCAGCAGCAGGCCGACCATGGTTTTTTCCATCTGGATAGCCTGGAATAAACGCCCCTGGGTTCGGGTCCAGTCACTGATATAGTATTGTCCTGGCAGCTGCATGGCGGCTTCCCAGGCCAGCCTTGGGGCTTCAAACAGATCCCGCATTTTCAGGCGAATTCCTTCCACACCTTCCTTATAACGCATAAAGCGGCCGGCATCAGTTAAATGGATATAAGCCAGGGTACTATCCAGTTCCGCGCCTACAGCAAAGGTGCCAACTACACGGAAACGTTTCATTCGGGGAAACACACCGGCAGGATTAACCGCTGCATCCGGCAGCACAATTGTGACCTGGTCACCCACGGCGACACCCAAAGAACGAGCCAGGATATCTCCGAGCACAATATCAAACTTGCCCGGCTCCAGCTTGTCCAGTGAACCGGCAGCCATATGCTCAGGAAGGATGGAGACATTTCTTTCCAGTTTGGGATCAATACCATAAATCATGGCACCCTTGACCTGGCCACGGCTGGTCATCAATCCCTGGGCTTCTATAAATGGAGCAGACGCTTCAATACCGGGAATAGCTTCAACTGTTTTACTGAGGTCTTTCCAGTCAGTCAGTTCACCATAAGCTGCTGTGATAGTCGCATGGGGAACCATTCCCAGAATGCGCTGACGCAGTTCACGGTCAAACCCGTTCATCACCGACAGCACAATAATCAGAACCATAACACCCAGCACCAGTCCCGCCATGGAGGTGCCGGATATAAACGAAATAAAGTGATTTCTTCTTTTGGCGCGGGTATACCGCAGACCGATAAAGAACGGCAGGGGCCTGAACATCCAGTAGTCCTGTCCTGACAAAAAAAGAAAATATTATGCCATAAATGAAAAAATCAGTCTTTGTTAACAGCACCGATAGATCCATAAACCACCGCCCTTCAGGTAAATTGCACTATTTCAGTGCTTTCTTGTTGCAACATGCACCCAATGAGCCCGCTTTTGTTGTTATCGTGTAGCATTCAGCTTGTAGCGCACCAGCTCGCAGCATTGGGTCGAAAAATCGCCCTGATTTAAGGCAATTACTATGCCTGATGTGATTTGATTCCCTGAGCAGTGAAACAGGAACCCATTCACCAGGCGCAAATCAAAGGTTTCCTTTCCCGTACAGGAGACGCATAATCACCCGCCTTCATTTACCAGCAGTCATACCTCCCTATGCGCCTTGATAAATTCCTGTGCCAATGCACCGGCCTGTCCCGAACTGATGCCAAAAAAATCCTGCACAAAGGAGAAGTCACCTGCGATGGCGTAATAGTGAAAAATCCGGGATTTAAGGTTGCTGAAAACACAAGGGTCGTCATGCGAGGCAAACCGTTGAACCACAGCGGACCGCGTTACATCATGCTTAACAAACCTATAGATACTGTCTCTTCCAATACCGGAGAAGCAAACTACCCATCGATCCTGGAGCTGCTGGATATTCCTAATGCAGAAAAGCTGATGATTGCCGGACGTCTGGATGCGGATACCACCGGACTGGTGCTGTTAACCGATGATGGTCAATGGTGCCATCGCATTACATCTCCGAAAAAGGCTTGTGGCAAGCGCTACCGGGTCTGGCTCGCTGACAAAATTGACACTTCAGCAGTAAACACTTTTGCAGATGGCATCCTGTTAAGAAGCGAAAGCAAAAAGACCCTTCCAGCCCAGCTTGAAATCATTTCCGACAGCGAAGTACTTCTAACGATTACCGAAGGCAAATATCATCAGATAAAGCGCATGTTTGCAGCCATTGGTAATAAGGTCGTGAGTCTTCACAGAGAACAGGTTGGTGCCATTGAACTTGACCCGGTACTGAATGAAGGTGAGTGGCGGGAGCTGACAGAAGAGGAAATCTCCAGCATATAATTTCCCTCTCTATACTGCCTGTCAGTTTCTTTACTGGCAGGTCAGCGATGAAAACACTGGACTCGAAAAACTGGCCCCGTGGATTCGCTTCAACCACGTATCCCCGCCAATCCCGAAAAAGCCCCTAGATATCATTCCTCAAATATTTTGGGGTAAATATGACCGGCATCCTGATAAAACAGTTATGCCGGTCAATTTCACCTTTCATCATGGCCTGGCAGATGGGCACCATACTGGTATGTTTTTCCAGCAACTGGAAGCTCTACTTACAACGCCCGAGCAGCTGCTGACAATCACCTCCAGGGTGAGTTAGACACGATGAGTCAGCTTCCAGCAGCGGTGAATCTTCTGGTTACGCTTGAAATCACGATCAATGGTCTGCCCTGATATTTCCTCAACGGTAAACTTCTCGGTCAGTTGACCATCCAGCTTGAACTTACGGAAATTATTGGAAAAATACAGCACACCATCTTTAGCCAGTCGCGACATCGCACGCTCCAACAGTTCACCATGAACCGCCTGGATATCGAATACATCTCGCATTTTCTTGGAGTTGGAGAAAGTCGGCGGATCAATAAAGATCAGATCAAAAGTCTCTCTGGACTCCTTCAGCCATTTCATGCAATCGGCATTCACCAGTTGATGACGATCACTGAAACCATTCAGAGACAGGTTCTGGCGTGCCCACTCAAGATAGGTCCTGGAGAGATCGACACTGGTCGTTTGGCTGGCACCACCTGCTGCCGCATGCACTGTTGCCGCACCGGTATAGCAGAACAGGTTCAGGAAGCGCTTACCGGCAGCCTCTTTCTGAATCCGCAGACGCATGGGTCGGTGATCCAGGAACAGTCCGGTATCAAGATAATCCGCCAGGTTCACCAAAAACTTGCAGCCACCTTCCAATACTTCAAAGTGCTGCTTTTCACTGGCCAGACGACGATACTGGCTTTTCCCGGACTGACGGCTGCGCTGTTTCAGAAACACCTGATCCGGCTTAACCGGCAATACCGAAGGAATAGCCTGAAGCACATCATGCAGGCGTTCCTGGGCCTTCTGCTCATCAATACTGGCTGGTGCCTTGTATTCCTGTACCAGCACCTTATCGCGATACAGATCGATGGCAACAGCATATTCCGGCATATCGGCATCATAGGCGCGGTAACACTCGATCTTTTCCTTGCGCGCCCACTTCTGCAGCTGTTTCAGGTTTTTGCGCAGACGGTTGGCAAACATCTCGGCGCCTTTACCAAGAGAGACCTGCCCTGCCACTTCTGCAGTGCTCTTTTCAGATGAACTATCAGGGCTATCCTGTTGTTCCTGCTGCCCTTCTGCCTCCTGCGCTTTTTTATGCGCGCCAAAGTACCACTCAGGCTGAATATCAAACAGGAACAGTTTGGTTTCCAGCGCTCCGTTGTAAAAACTGTAATTTTTGCGGGCACGAAGTCCCATCCGACGGGCCAGTCCCTGGTTACTGGTAATCACAGCGCCCTGCCACTGATGAAAACAGGTACGCAGGGTTTCACCCAGATGCTGGTATAACCAGACCAGACTAGACTCTTCACCCAGGCGTTCACCATAAGGCGGGTTACTGATTACCAGGCCCTGCTTTGATTTGATGGGTTCGACATTGGCCAGCTCCCGGGTTTCGATATGAATGATCTTTTCCAAACCCGCACGGCGCAGGTTTTCGTGAGCCTGACGCACAACCCGTACATCACCTTCATAACCGATAAAGCTGTTACTGAGCTTTGCCAGACCCGCCTTGCGCCGCTCCCGCGCTTCCTCCAGCAGGTCAAGCCAGAGCTTGGGAATATGTCCGGACCACTTGTGGAACCCATAGTTAAGGCGAAGAAGACCCGGTGCAATATCTGCCGCCATCATGGCACCTTCCAGCAACAGAGTGCCGGAACCGCACAGAGGGTCAACCAAAGGCATTCCGGTCTTGCACATCTGCGGCCAGCCAGCCCGAATCAACAGAGCTGCGGCCAGGTTCTCTTTCAACGGGGCTTTACCGGTGTCAATGCGATAGCCACGGCGATGCAGACTCTCACCGGAGAGATCCAGGGAAATATCCGCACGATTCCGATTCAGGCGCACATGAATGCGCACATCGGGGGTTTTCTTGCTGATATTGGGACGAAAGCCGGACTTGTCACGCAGACGGTCACAGACCCCATCCTTCACCACCAGCGCACCAAAGTGGGTATTCTTGATAGCACCACTGGTACCGGAAAATGCAACCGCCATGGTGGCATTGGGCTCGAAATGATCTTCCCAGGGAATCGCTTTGACGCCGTCATAGAGCATTTCCCGCTCCTGGGCATCCACCTGGCGCAGCGGCAGCAGAATACGGTTGGCCAGGCGTGACCAGAGGCAACACCGGTAGGCCGTCTGCAGGGTTCCCTTAAAGCTGCAACCGGCTACTGTCTGGCGGATCTCTTCCCCACCCAGTGAAGCCAGTTCTTCAGCCAGCAGACCTTCCACACCTTTGGGGCAGGAGGCAAACAAATCGAGCTTGGCGTACATCGAAACAGTCACAAAAAGAAAACCGTGCATTGTACTCTCTGCGACAGGGAATACGACCCGTAGCGCTACCGATTTTTACCGGTTAGACCATTCATTGCTGACAAAGCGGAAAAGAAAATTCTCACTAGACAAAAAAATACAAATTGCCACGACAAACTGACAAACGGTCAAACCCATGATTTTTCATACAGTTATTTTTCTTATTTGTAAGTTTTAGAGAATTTTCAGCTAAGGAAAAGGCCTGCTATGCCTATTGGTTTCTCGACATATCCCATAGATTCCGATAGAACTTAAACCCGTAGGGATGTGATTCATTCTCATCCCTCTCCGATAAAAGGTATCAGCGCCTGCTGATGCACATAGCTAAATGCCTATCCCGCGTGACCTGCAAAGCACCGGGATGCTGTAACTCAATACAGGAGGCAAGACCTGCATGAAAAGACAAAAAAGGGATAAATCAGAAAGGGCATATGCCAAGGGTTATCAGACCGGTTTAACTGGTCGCGCCAATGACAATTGTCCCCATGACGAGATGAACCAGCGGCAGGCATGGTTAAATGGCTGGCGGGATGGCTGGTCAGATCACGTCGAAGGCTATACCGGCGTATCCGGCATTCACAAAATGAATCACCACACTCTCTAGCACCCGGTCTTATCTCTTTTTTACCGGATTCAACATCGTATCTTTTACGAAACAAGGCCCTGACTTCTCAGGGCCTTTTCTATTTATGCCTTATCCATTTTTCTTAATTCGAGATAGGCAGCCTCGGAAGCATCCGCAATCAGCGTTGGCCCACGATAAATAAAGCCCGTATAAAGCTGTACCAGGCTGGCTCCGGCCTTGATTTTCTCAGCAGCATCACCGGCATTCATGATTCCACCCACACCGATAATAGGCAGCTTACCTTCCAATGCTTCAGCAAGAACCCGGATCTTTGCTGTCGACAAACTTGTCAGAGGTGCGCCACTAAGCCCTCCGGTTTCTGTAGAATAAGGGTGACTGGCCACAGACTCTCTCTCAAGCGTGGTGTTGGTGGCAATAACGCCATCCATACCGCAGGCCACCAGTTCCCCGGCAATCTCCCGCAGCTCGTCATCGGTCATATCCGGAGCCAGCTTGATGGCAATGGGGACATAGCGACCATATTTATCCGCCAGAGCCGTCTGTTCCTCTTTCAGAGCGGAAAGCAGGGAACGAAGGTGCTCGCCAAACTGCAGTTCACGCAGCCCCGGTGTATTGGGTGAGGAAAGATTAACGGCAATATACCCAGCCCATGGGTATACCGCACGTAAGCAGGTCAGATAGTCATCATTGGCTTTCTCGAGAGGTGTGATTTTATTCTTACCAATATTCACTCCGATGACGGCATTGGTATGCGCCTTGCGCAGATTACCCACCAAATGCTCAACGCCATGATTATTAAAGCCCATCCGGTTGATAATGCCTTCATGTTCCACCAGACGAAACAGCCTTGGGCTTGGGTTTCCGGGCTGTGCCAGTGGGGTGACGGTGCCAACTTCAATAAAGCCAAAGCCCATTGCGCCAAAGGCATCAATACAGTCGCCATCCTTGTCCATACCGGCCGCCAGTCCGACAGGGTTAGGGAAGTCGATTCCCATAACCTTTACCGGGGCATCCGGTGTTTTGCGCATGCCGAGTTTTAAAAGCCCAAGTCTCTGACCGGCACCCAGCATATCCAGGGTGAGGTTATGAGCTGTTTCCGGGTTGAGACGAAACAGAAGCGAGCGAGCCAACTGATACATCGATTTTCCTTGATTTTTATAGAAGGCGGCAGAGCCTGCGCGATTATAATGACCTGCCCATGCTCAATCCAGCGCCATAATGCTTCATTTTCACGGACAAACCGGTCACCCCTGCTAACAATCCCGAGTCAAAACCTAACATCCCGCTAAGACCTTGGTCTTACTCCACGGGTATAAGGAAACTTTTTGCCAGCTTCTCCTGTCAGATATGGGGTGCAGGGAATATTTTCCCCGGAAATGGAGCATGGAGGCGACAGGCATGGAAGTTCTAAGCATTTTCAATGGCGGTATCCAGGGATTCAACTCCCTGGCTGACAGTATTACCCGGCCGATCACCGGCTCGGTAACTCCTGTGAAGCCCACAAACAGCCTCTGCCGACACTCTTCACCGGATCCCCAGTTCTATTCATTGAGCCGTTCAATGACTCTCCCAGAGCGATCTGTATCTAATCGCCCCCCTGTTGGAGAGACCGATGAAAACAAAGAAACCACCGATAGCTTTGTCTCAGCGACTTCATCTGTCAGTACCTCCATTTCCAGTGATAATGATGAACTCCCATTCGAAAGCCTGACATCCACCGTCTCCGAAGATTCATACAAGTCCATCCCTGAAGATGATGAAGATGGCGACGAGGATGAGTTCTTTGGCTGGAACAGCAAGGGAGAAATCGAAACCAACCCGGTAGAAGAGACTGATGATGATTATAAGGACAGTGAGACCTTTAACCCTGAGGTAGCATCCAGCCTCAGAGGCCTGTTCCAAACCGCATTAAACACTCTACAGACAATTTTCAACAAGCTGGGCGGCCAACCTCCAGAGCTTCTGCTTCACGGTCTGCATCAACACTCTATTCTGGTGGCTCAGTTCCGCCAGGAAAAAGAAGAGACCATTGCCCTGCTGGAAGCCCGTATCAAGGCGCTGAGAGAAGATATCGGCAAAACATTCAGCAGATTCTCTTCCAGAAAAACCCAGGCTCTGAAGGATATGGAACAACTTCAGCGTCAGCTGGATCAGTTAAAAAAGCAAAAAGATGAAGAATCCCTAAATGCACTTCTGGATGGCATCCTGGCCTACGAAACCGAGTTTGAAAAGGTTTCCTGGGTACTTCTGTCTTCACTCGCCTTTCTGAACATGGCAGAGCAAAAAGATCAACAGCTCACAGCCAGCATGAAGAAGGTTATTCCCGCACAACTTCTTGAAGCAGGGACAGCAAGCATGCTGAATCCCGGCCAGGTTCATAAATATGGCCGTGGCTATACCGGATCACGTCATATCCAGGAAGAGCTGATCACGCTGGTGCAGAAGAGAATTGAAACAATCGGAGCCGAAGATGCTTTGCAAAAGGTTGCTGGGATAGTCGATCAGCTGGACACCACAGTTCTTGGTACGCCGGAACAAGTGCGGGACCCCAAACAGGCATTCATGCAGGTTATTGAAACCCAACCAGCTCTTGCTAGCCGGATTCTGTCGACTTACTTCCAAATCTGTGACTTCGATGCAAACCAGGAAACCAAAGCAGGCGGTCAAACTATTCGGACAATTCTCGATGCCATACCTGAAGAAGACGCCAGCGAATACCTGAAAGCCAGTCTTGCCACGTTCGACGGCACTCTTGATCCCGCGCTGACGGAAATGGGCAAGTGGGTGCAAAAGCATTACCTGCGCCAGCAGAATCAACAACTTAAAGAACAAACTGCAACTCTTTTAAAGGAAGAGGTTGTCATTCCCCAGCAGCAATATGAGGAAATGACTCAGCAGGTCGAGCAGTTAAGGACTCTTGCTGCCGCACTGAATTACAACACCAATCCAATAAAATCCACAGCCCTCGAAATGCGTAAGCTGTCCGCTCAGAAAGTTATCAGGGCCATGGCAACAGGCGAACCACTCTGGCACCTGGGATCAAAGCTTCACGCTGATCCAGAGACCAACCTCCAGCAGGTAACTGACGCCATCCATGGAAAGGATAAGCACCCGTATGCTGAAGCTGTTAGAAAACTGCACGCCTATACCCTCCATAACGATAACGGGCGTGCACAGGGACTCAACAAAGGGTTACGAAAGAAAGATGAGCTGATGTGCTGTCAGCGTGACATCTACATGGATAAAGCCAGGGAACACTTTGGCGACCAACAACAGTTTGTCCATCACGCTTTCATGGCACAGTCGATAGAAGCCCTCCGTCCGAAACCCATGCTGATGAACATGTTCGAAGGCACAGCTTCGCCCATGGATGTGGCCAAGCGCCTTGGTCGCGGAGCCATGACTCCCGGTGCCCTGCCCTTTGTTCATCAGATGAAAGAACTGAAGTTGATGCATGATCTGACGTTAAGGGGATACAAGTTCGAAGACGAAGCCTGGGATCTTCTTAACTACTTACCCAGTGTCGGCAGCCATCTTTGGACAGCTGGCGGGCAAACCTATACCGATGGCAAAGCACTTGTTGGCAAACTGGCCAATATGGAGCTGGGCCCTGTTGAAGCTGCCAGGGAGGTTGTCAAACTTGGTACCGAAACTACTGACCGTTTAACCAAAGATTTCCAGGAAATCCTGACCGGGGCGGCACTGCTTGGAAAAACCAACCCCCGCTTATTAAGAGCATTGAATGGTAACCTGCGCCAGACATTAACCGTCCTGGGCAATACTGTTGGCACCAACTCAACACTGTACAACTGGTTTAATGAACTCCATAGCCGGGTCAGTGCCGAGGCGTGGACTCAATGCGTTATCGATAATCTTGATAATGAACCCGTTGACCTGAGCAAGATTCCTGAAGATCAGCTCAAAGCCGTTAAACGCCTGGTTACACTCAACCGTCTGCTGACATGTGGCCCCTATGTTCCTCATGTTCTGAATGCAGCACTGGGGACTATCCAGTCTGCGGGCAACCCTGTTTCCACTGCCTGGACATGGGCCAAGGCTGCGGCCAACATCTTCTATTCCCGACTGGTACAGACCAAAGTCAACGCCATGGAAGGTAGAGATGTCCAGGCGCTTAACACCCTGATGGATACTCTGACTGAAGGCCCTGCTTACGCAACCTGGCGCCAGCAGATGATGGAACAAAGTGGTCAGCTCATTGCTGATATCGCCTGTAAGAGACCAATCAAAGCAGCACTGGCCAGTACGGGGATATTGGGGGGATTATTGGGTGAATTCTCGATTATGGGCGTTAAACCCTTTGCCTGGTTAGGGAATATTTCCCCTCACCCTTATAAGGCAATGGTAAAACGGGTTAACGGGGCCTTTAGCAACTGGTGGCATGGTAAACCCGGTGGACGTACAGAACTGGCCATAAGAATTCTCCAGTGTGCCCCCATCGCATTACCTGCAGCGTCATTGATACCTGCACTACTGGCTCCTGGTATTCTTGGTCTGATCGGTACTGTGACCCTGGTAACACCTTTGCTTGTGGCCACACATTTTATCATTAAGGAAATCGCTCGTTTCGCGGGAATGACTGATGTTGCCGTTGTGGTCGCCAGCCATGTGCACAACTACCTCAACCGCCCGGATCTCAACGTGAAACAAGGGGTCGAAAAGCTGCTCAAGGCGACTGACTATGAAAACCACATCCAATATGTCGCAGAAAACCATGCCTTTGCTGCAATCGCAAATGGCTATTGGGATCAATGGGCGAAAAGCTGCAAGGATGAAGGTGAAAAAGCCAAGCAGGCAGAAGCAAAAATTTATGAAACCGTAGAAAAGGACTTTGCCAGCAACCCAGGGCAGTTTAACCGTCTGAAGCAGGTTAAGAAGGCTCTTGATTACCTGAAAGGGCATCTGGATAGCGGTACGCCTGAGCTGGTTGATGACGCAGAATTAAAGAAAATATTACCGGCGGAAGACGTTCCAGACCTGCCGGAAAACCATCACCGGCTTTACTGGAGCCAGGTTATGATTCAGCGCCTGCATGATGAAATGTTCAGCGCGATCGGCTTTGATGAAAAAGGTGAGGACAGTATCCCTCAAACAGAGGAGGAGCTGGAGCAACGTCTGAAGAAATTCACTGCTGATCGCTTATGCGGGGCCATGCTGGTTTCCGAATATGCCCCGGCACGTGGCAATCTGGTACGGGCTCGTGAACACTATACCAAACTGCTTATGGACAGGGTTCAGGAGCTGACAGAAGTCGATATTATGAAAGCCGTTGAACATGCCATGACCGCTGTTCGTCTGAACCGTATCAAACAGCATGCGAGCTGCAAAAATGACAAGATTAACCCTGACGACTTTGAGCAGGCCGTTAATAACGACGAAGGATTTGAGCAGGAAATGAGACGCTACATCAATGATGTGGTTATGGCTCAATACCGGGCAGCCTTTGCCTTTGTACTAGAGCGGATGAAAAGACAGCTGCGCGAGCAAAGAATTCCGGACAGCATGATTCGAGAACTCATCGCACAGCTATAACAGTCTGAAATCACGCCAAACAAGAAAGGCCGCAAGGAATCAACCCTGCGGCCTTTCGTTATCCAGGTTCTGTTGACGTAAGTTTGGCTGCTATCAGCTTCCCTGGGCCAGATCCATCAACTCCCGGGTTGCTACGGTAAACATGGCCAGCTCACCACCGGCAGCTCCTCGCAGCTCTTCCAGAATTGCCTTCCAGCGGGCCACCTGCACAGCATTCTGCTCACTCCAGTAACCAAGCCGCTCGCAGATCTCTTCAGGAGCACCTTCCAGGTTAAGCAGACTGACGGTTAAAGCACGCTGCTGCAGCGCAAGTTCGTCCCGAACCCCATCCCGTGCCAGAGACTGCCAGTGATTATCCACCTCAAGCTGGCTTAGCTCGTGATAATACCAGTGCAGATCCAGGTGCTCGCCAATGGCAAAGAAGGCACTCGCGACCCGATCCAGATCCATACCAGTCTGATCTGCAGCCTGGATAATGGAGAGCATACTGAACAGGAAGCGGAAACCCGCCATACGCTGGGCCAGTTCTTCCGGCACACCATTGGCAACTAAATGATCCAGGGATTTCTGCCAGTCGCTGCGCTGACCTTCCGAGAGCAGACCATCAAGGCTGTCTTTCAACTGGCTGATACGGTCACGATAGTGTTCAACACAAGCATCCGTCTCCCGATCAACCTCCCTCATCCGCACCAGCCAGCGGGTAGCCCGGCGCAACAGGCGCATCACCTCACCCATCAGTTCATGCTGGAGTTTGCTGTCAACCTGATGATCCAGGCTCTCGATATCCGCCCATAACTGGTCAGCACCAAAGATATCCCGGGCAATTACAAACCCGCGGACAATATCAGGAGCATTGGCCCCGGTAGATTGCTGCTGACGGCTGACAAATGTGATTCCCATCATATTTATCAGATAGTTAGACAGCTGTGTTGCCACGATTTCACGGTTCAGTCGGTGCTGTTGCAGGGGCTCCCGATACAATTTCACCAGCTGTTCAGGGAAGGCTGTTTCCAGCTCTCTGGCCAGGTAAGCATCATCGGGTACCGTGGATTCGAGCAGCTTCTCTTTTAGATCAGATTTGCTGTAAGAGATCAGCACTGACAGCTCTGGGCGCGTCAGCCCTTTCCCTGCCGCCTGACGCTCTTTCAACGCTTCATCATCCGGCAGGAACTCTATTGCCCTGTCCAGCCTGCCCGCACTCTCCAGGGCGTGGATAAAGCGCTTGTACTCTTCCATACGGGTACGTGATTCACGATCAGCCAGGCTGATGGCCTGTGCCTGACGATAATTATTGCCAAGCACCAGCCTTGAAACATCGTCAGTCATCTTTTCCAGAAGGGCATCACGCTGCTTGCGGGTCATATCACCTGCCGCAACGATCTGGTTCAGCAGGATCTTGATATTGACCTCATGGTCAGAGCAGTCCACACCACCGGCATTATCAATAAAGTCGGTGTTCAAAGCGCCGCCACCGAGGGCATATTCCATACGGCCAAGCTGGGTCAGACCCAGGTTGCCACCCTCACCGACAACCTTTGCACGCAGCATACGGCCATCAATTCGCAGGGTGTCGTTGGCCTTGTCGCCAACATCGGCATGGCTTTCCGCACTCGACTTCACATAAGTTCCGATACCCCCGTTCCAGATCAGATCCACCGGTGATTTCAGAATGGCGGTAATCAGCTCATTGGGGGTGAGGCGGCTTGCTCGAATACCAAAACGCTTTTTCATCTCTGGTGTCAAAGCAATGGATTTGGCACTGCGGGAATAAATTCCACCACCTTCAGAAATCAGTTCGCTGTTATAGTCTTCCCAGCTGGAACGGGGCAATGCAAACAGTCGCTGGCGCTCTACAAAGCTGGTAGCAGGATCGGGGTCAGGGTCCACAAAGATATGCATATGGTTGAAGGCTGCCACCAGACGCAGAGCCTTGGAGCTGAGCATACCGTTACCAAAGACATCACCGGCCATATCACCGATACCTACAACGGTGACCGGATCTTTCTGAACATCCACCCCACTTTCGCGGAAGTGGCGCTGAACGGACACCCAGGCCCCCTTGGCAGTAATGCCCATCTTCTTATGGTCATAACCAACACTGCCACCGGAAGCGAAAGCATCCCCCAGCCAGAAGCCATACTCTTCGGCAATGCCATTGGCAATGTCAGAGAACGTGGCGGTTCCCTTATCCGCAGCCACAACCAGATAGGTATCGTCTTCGTCGTAACGCATAACCCGATCTGGGTGAATAACCTTGTTATCTACCAGGTTGTCGGTGACATCCAGCAGAGCACGGATAAAGGTCTTGTAACAGCGGATGGCTTCTTCAAGCACCTCTTCCCGGCTGCCTTTTGCTGGCAGGTTCTTGGGAACAAAACCACCCTTAGCGCCGACAGGAACAATAACGGCATTCTTAACCTGCTGTGCTTTGACCAAGCCCAGCACTTCGGTACGGAAGTCCTCAGCCCTGTCCGACCAGCGCAGGCCACCACGGGCGACCTTGCCACCACGCAGATGCACACCTTCCACCGATGGTGAGTAAACAAATATCTCGAACATCGGGGCAGGTTTGGGGATATCGGGAATCTCACCGGGAGCAAATTTGAAGGAGATATAATCCTTGGCGTTGCCGTCTCCATCATGCTGATAGAAGTTAGTTCTCAGGGTTGCGGTGATCAGCTCCATATAGCGGCGCAGAACACGGTCTTCGTTGAGTACGCTGACGCCATCAAGCTCTTCCAGAATAGTCTGCTGCAGCTGCTGTCGACGGGCACTGCGCTGCCCCTCGGTCATATCCTGATCAGGGTCGAAGCACATCTCAAATAATTTAAGAAGTTTTTTGGCTATCTGGTTGTTATTGCACAAAGTATCGGCGATGTAGCTTTGACTGAAACCAAAACGAATCTGCTTCATATAGCGGGCATAGGCACGGAACATGCTGACCTGACGCCAGTCCATACCAGCCACCAGCACCAGCAGATTAAAGCGATCATTTTCCGCATGGCCATACCAGGTGCGAGAGAACGCTTCCTGGAATTTCGTCGCTACTTTGCGCAGGGGCTTTTCCTGCCCATGGGTCATGGACAGGGTAAAGTCATGCAGACAGATTTTGTCCTTGCCCTTGCGGACTTTGTATGGGTGCTCACCAATAACCTTCAGCCCCAAGTTTTCCATAATAGGAATCAGGTCAGCCAGAGGCAGGGATTTGCCATGGTGGAACAGTTTGTAATGCAGGTAACCGTCATCATCAATCGGCTGATAGAAGCTCATTGATAGCGGCTTATCGCGACTCATCCCCTGCATATGCTCGATATCAGCAACTGCGGTAAGAGGTGTAAAGGTTTCCTTGTAGCTGATTGAAAAACCAGAGGAAAATGTCTTCAAAAGGCTGTTGCCTTTGACTTCACCACGGGTTTCCAGAATGGTGTCCCGGAACTCCTCATCCCAGGAGTAAGCTGCCTGCACAATCTCAGAAGTAATCACCTTGGGATTGAAATCATCCAGGCTTTTATCGGAGAGGCGGAGAACATAATGCACCCGGGCCAGAATGGACTCGGAAAAATGAGTGGTGAATTCAGCATCCAGTGCCTTCATCCGGCGGCACAGAATCTCCTGCATTTTCAGGCGCAGATTGGTGTCATAAATCTCGCGGGGAACATAAATCAGCACGGAACAGAAGTTATTACAGGTATCGCGGCGCATAAAGACCCGAACCTGGTTGCGCTCCTGTATCTGCAGAATTCCCATGAAGGAGTCATAGAGGTCATCAACAGTCCCCAGGAACAGCTCCTCACGGGGGAACATTTCAATAATCTGGATCAGTTCCTTGCCATGGTGAGTACCCAGATCAAGCCCCGCCATGGAGACAATCTTGCTGACCTTGCTGCGCAACCAGGGAATCTTGCGCGGGCTCTGTGTATAAACCGGTGAGGTATAGAGGCCGATAATCCGGCTCTCGCCAATCACATGACCATCATTATCGAAGCGCTTGATCTGGATATAGTCGGGATACGCAGGGCGATGGACACTGGATCGAACCGCTGCCTTGCCAAAAGAAAGCAGAGCCTGATCAGCACAAAAGCTGCTATCCAGCTCCGGTTCCAGCTGGTTACGATCCAGCTGCCCTTCATGTCGGGGACGCAACAGACCGAGACGCCGCCCTTCCCTGACCCTGGTCTGGTCATCTTCACGCTCAACGGTCAGCTCTTCATAAGCCAGGAAGGTAAAGTTGTCCGCCAGCAGCCAGCGCAGGTATTCACAGGCTTCCTGCTCTTCTGAACGTTCGCAGTTTTCGAGGTTTTCCACCAGCTCAGAAACCTTGCGGCAGATGGGGCGATAATCAGAAACCACACGTCTGACATCCGCCAGCACATCCTGCAGATCCTGGCACAGAGCTTCCAGCTCTTTCTCTTTCTCCAGCCGGTCAATCTCGATATAAAGCAGTGCTTCCTTTTTGGATTGACCATTACCCGGAAAAACCATCTGGTTGGAGCCATCACGCTCAATTGCCATAACACAATTACGCAAATGGTGAATGGTGGCTCCACGCTCGGTGAGTTTCACTCTTACCGAATCAACGATAAAAGGCATATCAGGATGAACAATCTGAAGAATAGTATGGGTCGAGTGCCAGCCATTATTTTCATAATCTGGATTCAGCACCTCAACCTTCGGAGCGTTATGGTCATGGTTCTGGACAAAACGCCAGAATGCCAGGGTGCTGCCGACAAGATCCCTGCATCGGTATGTATCTAACTCTTCCGGTGTGGTGATGGCAAAAAAAGGTTTCAGAAAGAATTTCAGGCCAGCCAGTTGTTCTTCCGGAAGATGGGAAGATAACTCCCTTTCAAGTTTTCTGACAAACTCTTCCCTGGTATCTGCGTAAAGGTGCCCCATTAAAAATCCCCTGGCATGATTTCGAACAATATCGTTCCAGCGATTCCGATTTGTTCTTTCTGACAGTATACAGATTGAACAGAAGAGTCACCGGAATACACCTAAACAAAACAACAGACCATTTCGGTCAAACCTCGACCAGCGACAGATAACCGCAGCATTTGACAAATGTCCATATCTAACTACCGAAATAATTATATCTTTAAGTGATTATCGTTTCCGGTATAAATAGATAACAGGCTGAACAGTACAAATCATCCATCCCATCCGCAGGGAAACTTTTTTCTGTTTATATTGTCTGACTACAAACTTGAAATTTTGCCTGGCAACCCTTAAATAACTCAGCCTACGTTGTCGTGGTCAAACCATGACAAAAAGGCAAACGGATTGCTCAAACACTACCTGATTAAAGAAGAGAGCCCTTCACCTATGGATGCAGGTTTGACTTCAAGCTCAACACACAACTTGCTAATTTCACTAAGAAATTATTTGCGACAGGTGATTATCGGGCAGGAACGCCTGCTGGATCGCCTGTTGATCGCCCTGCTTGCCGATGGCCATATACTGGTTGAAGGGGCTCCGGGTCTGGCCAAGACCAAGGCTATCAAGGATCTGGCCGAAGGTCTTGCCGCTGGTTTTCAGCGCATTCAGTTCACTCCGGATCTTCTTCCTGCTGATATTACCGGTACCGAAATCTACCGCCCTGAAGATGGCAGCTTCCGTTTCCAGCAGGGGCCTGTGTTCCAGAATTTGGTATTGGCCGATGAGATCAACCGTGCTCCGGCCAAGGTTCAGGCTGCTCTTCTAGAAGCGATGGCAGAAAGACAGGTCAGTGTTGCCGGGACCACCCATGCACTTCCCGATCTGTTTCTGGTTATGGCTACCCAGAACCCGATTGAACAGGAAGGCACCTACCCGCTCCCAGAAGCCCAGCTGGACCGTTTCCTGATGCATGTCTGCATTGATTATCCGTCTATCCAGGCCGAGCGGGATATTCTGCGACTGGTACGCGGAGAGGCTTTGCAGCAACAACAGGTGAAACCCAGCATTCTGCCCCAGGAAGTGATTTTTGCAGCCCGACGCGAAGTGCTGGAACTGCATATGGACACGGCAGTTGAGGATTACATTATTCATCTGGTTGATGCCACCCGGCACCCGGCCAAATATCAGAAGAACCTTGGTTCACTTCTGGAATACGGCGCCAGCCCCCGGGGCACTATCGCACTGGATCGCTGCGCCCGTGCCCATGCCTGGCTGAATGGCCGGGATTTCGTGACCCCGGATGATGTTCAGTCAATTGCCCACGATGTATTGCGCCATCGAATTATTCCCAGCTATGAAGCGGAAGCCCGGGGCATGAACGCCGACCGCATCCTCACCCTGCTCATGCAGCAGGTTGCAGTCGCCTGACCACTCGTGCATATCTGAACTGGGGGAACGGCAATGAGTGGTGCTTACACAAGTCTTGATGAACTGACCAGACTGGCGAGTCTGGCCAAACATATTCCTTTATATAAACCCGGCCCGGCCAAAGCCCAGCTAACCGGCGGACACCAGTCCCGTCTGCGTGGCCGCGGTATGGATTTTGAAGAATTCCGAAACTATCAGCCAGGCGACGATATCCGCACTATCGACTGGCGGGCCAGCGCACGCACCGGGAAAACCCAGACCCGGGTTTACCGAGAAGAGCGGGAGCGTCCGGTGCTTCTTGTGGTTGACCAGGGAGCAGGTCTGTTCTTTGGCAGCCAGCTCAACTTCAAATCAGTCACTGCCGCAGAAGCTGCCGCCCTTTTGGCCTGGCGTGCTTTGAAGCATGGTGATCGGGTTGGTGCTCTTCTGGCCGGGCAGGAACAACATAAGGAGCTTCGGCCACGTCGTTCCCGGCAACATGTTCTGCAGCTGTTGCAGCAGACGGTTGAAATGAATCAGTCTCTCAAGGCTGGTCAGCCCCGCAACAGCCAGGCTCTGGATAAAATGCTGGCTCGTACCGCACAGCTGACTCATCCCGGATCACTGGTTATTGTGATCAGCGATTTTCATGGAATCAGTCCCAACGGCCTGAAAGATATGGCTCTGATTTCCCGCCACAGTGATTTGATGGCGATTCAGGTTTTTGATCCGTTAGACAGTGATCTACCTCCAGCTGGTCTGTACGCCGTCAGTGATGGTGAACGCCGTGGACTGCTGAACAGCCGGATAAAGAGCACCCGGGAAAATTATCAGCAGCAGGCTCAGCAACGGCAGAAGATGCTTGTTGAACATATGCAGAAGTACCGCATCCCGTTTCACCGGCTGAACTGCTGCCAACCCACGGAAGACCAACTGCTGCAAACCACTGTTTCTTTTCAGGCAGAACTGGAAGGAGGCAATCATGAATAATGTTGCCTCAGCCGCTCAGGGACAGAATCCTCTGGATGCCCTGGCTCCCAATATTCTTCCTGCTCCTATCGGCACATGGCCACCAGCGATAGGTTGGTGGATTTTACTGGCACTCGCTCTTGCAGCTCTTATCGCGGCAGTGCTGCTGATATTGCGCTGGTACCGGCGCAGTGTTTATCGCCGTTCAGGCTGCAGGCAACTGAAAGTGATTCGCGAACAATTCCAGCAACATAATGATCGTCAGCGTTATCTGCGGGAATGTAATTACCTGTTGAAGTCCGTTGCCCTGCAGGCTTATCCCCGCAAGGATGTCGCTTCACTCAGCGGGCAGGAGTGGCAGGTATTTCTCGATAAGAGTCTCGATAAGACACGAGATAAAGCAGGCCTATCAAAGATTTTCACCAAAGGCCCCGGCAGAGCCGTTGGCACAACCAGCTATGAGAAAGGTACCGGTGTTGATCCCGAACCACTTTATCGCACTGTCGATGTCTGGATAAGAAAGCACCATGTCTGAGTTATTACGATTTCTATCAGGTCTGGAATTCACCCTGCCCTGGATATTGATGCTGCTTCCCCTGCCCCTGCTGGTCAGACGTTTTGTGCAACCCGCCAGCCGCAGACAAAGTGCCCTGGTTGTTCCTTTCTTTGCAGACCTGCCTCTTGATGAAAGCCTTTCCGGCACTGCCCGCAGTCGCAAGGTGCCGGTTGTGTTTTCAGCGCTGGCCTGGCTGATGCTCTTGCTGGCTGCGGCCGGGCCAAGATGGGTCGGTGATCCGATCAAGCTGCCTGTTTCAGGGCGGGATACATTTCTGGCTGTTGACCTTTCAGCCAGTATGGAGATTGAAGACCTGAAGCTGAATGGTCACCAGGTCAACCGCCTGGAAGTAATCAAGGATGTTGTATCCAGATTTATTGATGGGCGTAAAGGTGACCGGCTTGGCCTGGTACTGTTCGGTACTCAGGCTTATCTGCAGGCTCCCCTGACCTTCGATATTGAAACCGTTCGTACCCTGCTTAATGAAGCCACTATAGGTATTGCCGGTGAGAGAACAGCCATTGGCGATGCCATCGGCCTATCCGTCCGCCAGCTGCGTAAACGCCCCAAGGAACAGCGGGTTATGATTCTTCTGACTGACGGGGCCAATACTGCAGGCAACCTCAGCCCCGAAAAAGCCGCCGAACTGGCAGCCAAGGAAGGTGTCACCATTTACACCATTGGTGTGGGCGCTGAGGAAATGATTCAGCCCGGTATTTTTGGGACCAGTTTTGGTGCACAGAGGGTTAATCCTTCCGCTGATCTTGATGAAGAGATGCTGAAACAGATCGCCAATCTGAGCGGCGGCAGATACTTCCGCGCCCGCTCTACCGATGAACTGAAGGACGTGTACAAAACCATCGACAAAATGGAACCGGTTGAACAGGCCAAAGAGACGTTCCGCCCGGTACGTGATCTGTTCTTCTGGCCACTGAGTGTGTTCTTTATTCTGGCAGGGCTGCTGGCGATGCTCAGTACTCTGAACCATTGGGTCAGGAGGAGTGCCTGATGGATATAGCCTCAATATTTTCAAACTTTCATCTACTGCGCCCCTGGTGGTTACTGGGTGCTATTCCCGTTTTTCTGCTGATCTGGAAACTGTGGCAGCAGAGACAGCAATCAGGTAAGTGGCAGAAAATTATTCCTGCGCATCTGCTTTCTCACCTTGTAGAAAATGATGACCAGCCTTTCAGCCGTTTACCGGCCTTGCTGACATTAATCGCTGGACTGATTACAGTGATTGCTCTTTCCGGTCCAGCCTGGCGCCAGATCAGTACACCGGTTGAAAAAAGCCGGTCTCCGCTGGTTCTGGTTGTTGATCTGTCCCAGTCCATGCTGGCTGCCGATCCCAGCCCAAACCGGCTTACCCGAGCAAAGCAGAAATTGACGGATATTTTAAGACTGCGGCAGGATGGCCTGACCGGCCTGATCACCTTTGCCGGCAGCAGCCATATTGTCGCCCCACTGACAGATGACAATGCCACCCTTGTTAATCTTGTTCGTTCCCTGCATCCCAATATTATGCCGATAGCTGGCAGCCATCCCGAGAAAGCTATTGCCCAGGCGGTTGAACTTTTGCGTCAGGGTGCTGGGCAGGCGGGTGAAATTCTTATGCTGACTGATGAAATCACTTCCAGTCAGGCTAAGGCAATCAACGGCGAGCTTGCGGGAACCGGCGATACACTTTCCATCCTGGGGATAGGCACAGAAGCGGGTGCACCGATTCCTGCAGAAAGTGGTGGTTTTATCAGGAATCGTGACGGCGCCATTGTGATGGCCCAGCTGGATCGCAGTGCTCTGCAGAATGCAGCTGCCCAGAATGGTGGCCTGTACCGTGACCTTAGCCTTGATAACAGCGATATAAACTCGCTGCTGCCAAAGGCTTCTGTCACCGACGAAACCGTTCGGGTTGATCGCACCTGGGACAGCTGGCACGACGAAGGGCGCTGGCTGGCACTGTTGATTCTCCCCTTTGCAGCACTGGCATTCCGTCGTGGCTGGCTATTTTCACTGTTTATTCTCTGTTTTGCTCTTCCGCCACAGAACAGTTATGCCTTTGAGTGGAATGATCTCTGGCAAACCCGTGACCAGACAGCCATGAAGCTTATCGAAGAAGATCCCAAAAAAGCTACTGAGATCTTTGAAAACCCGGTCTGGAAAGCCGAAGCGCTCGATCGTAGCGGTGACTTCAGTGAAGCTGCAAAATTGTTTGGAGAGCAGGACACACCCGAGAATTATTACAATCAGGGCAATGCCCTGGCCCGTGGTGGCGAGCTGGAAAAAGCACTCAAGGCTTATGATAAGGCTTTAGCAGGTAAACCTGATTTTGCAGCTGCAAAGGGAAACCGTAAGATTGTTGAAGATCTTCTGAAACAGCAGCAACAGCAAGAGCAGAAGAATCAAAATCAGCAAAACCAGAATCAGGATAATTCCGAAAATCAGAAACAGGACAATAACCAACCACAACAGGATTCTGACCAGAGCAATAATGATCAGAATCAAGGTCAGAACAAAGACGACAACCAGAACTCTGATCAAGACGATCAAAATCAGGATAACTCTTCTAAAGAGGAACAAAACAAGAAGGATCAGTCTTCAAGCCAGAACAATGATTCTGCTAATGATCAGCAGGACAAAGACAACCCTCAGCAACAAAATCAAGCTGAGCAAGAGCAGGAAGAGAACCAGGAGCAGTACAGCTCTCCCATGGAAACTCAAAACGAAGAAAGCAGTCAGGACAGCGCTGATACTAACGCTTGGCTTAGACGTATCCCGGATGATCCCGGAGGCCTGCTGCGTCGCAAGTTTGAACAGCAACAACAGCAACGGGCACCTGTGCAGCAGGGAGAAAAGACATGGTAAAACCCATCAAAAGCATTTTTTTACAACTTACACCGTTGCTGGCCCTGTTCAGTTCCCTGGTATTTGCTGATTTAAGTGCAACCATTGATCGTAATGTCATTACCGATGGCGAAGTGGTGAATTACACCCTGCGCAGTGATGGCCAGACCTTCAGCGGTTCACCTGATCTTTCCCCTCTGGAGAAGGACTTTAATATCCTTAACTCTCGCCAGAGCAGCCAGATCCGTATGATCAATGGCCGCAGTGAGTCCTGGGTGGAGTGGGATATTGCCCTGCTGCCAAAGCGTGTTGGGGCAGTGACGATTCCCAGCCTGAAACATAATGGTGATACCAGTAACCCAATCACGATTGAGGTGAGGAAAGGTTCTTCCACTCAAGGTGCTCCTGCCAGTTCTCCGGTGTTTATGCGTGCCAGCATCGGAAAAGATGAAGTCTGGCAGAACCAGGAAACCATACTGACCCTGAAGATTTTCGTCCGCGCCCAGTTTGCCGACTCCCCCAACCTGACACCGCCGGAAACCGAAGGGGCAATTTTTAAAATCCTGGGAGAAGACCAGAATGAAGAACGGATAATTGATGGTATCCGATACCAGATCATCACCCGTCAGTACGTTGTAACGCCAACACGTCCGGGAACCCTGAAAATTCCCGGACAAGTACTGACCGGTTCCATTCTTGAAGATGACCCTTATGGTAATCGCAGTCTGCTGCGGATGACCCGCACCAAGCCATTCCGAATCACATCACCGGAAATGGAGCTTAAGGTCAACCCGGTTCCGGCCAGCTGGCCATCCGATAAACCCTGGCTGCCAGCAGAAGAAGTCACTATCTCAGAATCATGGAGTGAGAGCCTGAATGAACTTAAGGCTGGTGATTCCATTACCCGTACAGTAATGGTGATGGCAAGAGGCAGTAACAGTGCCCAGATTCCACCACTGCCAGCTTTAAATATTTCCGGCATGCGCAGCTATCCCGATCAACCAACACTGGACGATAAGCGCGATGTTCACGGAGCTTTTGGTACGCGTAGCGAATCCACAGCCATAGTGCCTACTCGTGGGGGACGGTTTAGTGTTCCGGCAATTGATATCACTTGGTTTAATACCAAAACTGGGCAGGTTGAGGTCAGTCGACTGGAGGGACAACAGCTTAACATCAAAGCGGGATCAGCCATTGAGCAGACCCAGCCCGCACCTTCTCTGCCACAACCCAGCTTTAATGAAACACCTGCCACCAAGCCCGAGTCAGTTAATCAATCAGAAATCATCGATAAACAGTCGTTAATTTACTGGCAGATAGCGACTTTCCTGCTCGGAGGGTTGTGGTTGATTACACTCTTTGCCTGGTGGCGAAAAGACTTAGCTGGCAAAACTCAGGTGATACTTGCTTCATCAACTCAGACCAGAGATGTATCGGAAAACGAAGCTTTCCAGAGCCTTCTTAAACAGTGCTCAACTGATAATTTGCCTGCTGTAGAAATGGCTCTGATTCACTGGGGAAAAATTCACTTTTCAAACCCGGATATTTACCAGGCCAGTATAATTATCGAGAAAATAAGGAGCAGCCAGCTGACAAGTGCATGGCATGAGTTGCAGCGCACTAAATATCAGCAAGAATCAAAAAATAAGGTTTCTACAACTCAATTATTATCTTTACTCAAAGACGTTAGAAAAAAATGTAAAACGAAAACCCAAGACAGCTACAACTATCAATCGATAAACCCATAACTTAACCGAGATACATACGGAGGACATTAAGGGTTTGCAGACTTGGAACAGTTGCCTCATAACCTGAGGTTTATCTAGTTTTGATAGTGTTAGTTTCGCAAACAAAGTTGCCACCCACCTTGAACTCAGAGTCTCTTTTTCCAATCCCTAAGTACTCGGACGTTTGTTTTTGGGGCCATCTTGCCCGCATTCATAGGGATACAGAGAGCTCGATATTCGATTACGAATATCCATGTACTTAACCATGGAGAATCCCTATGGACACCACTGCATAAGTTCCACTGCAATGCCCTCACAGGCCTTTCTGAAGACAAACTTGCAGGGCTACTTAACAATCATTGTAAACAGGCCAGTATTAAGACGAATCAAACCAATGCCATTGTAAAATACTATAGAGACGCGATGTGTGACTTTTCTTTATAAGTCCTGACGGGGCATGACCACTGTTTAATATCTATTTGCCATAACACACCAGACAGTGACGGCCATGCCCCTCGAAGAGTTTATCATCAGTGTCTTCTGTCTGATCGACGATTTGTACTTCTCCTGCATCACTGAACCCATCCGTAAGCGTGGGACACCACCCAAGCTTGCTGACAGTGAAGTTCTCACCATGGAAGTTGTCGCTGAATGGCTTGGCATCCATGAAGATAAAGCAATGTGGAAGTATTTTCATCGGGAGTGGCTCCACTTTTTTCCCTCTCTCCCTAATCGCTCACAATTTGTTCGCCAGGGTGCCAATCTCTGGAAGGTTAAACAGCTGCTGAACGCAGAGCTGTTGCACCTCCTCAAGGTTGACCGTTCCGATATCCACATCATTGATGGTTTCCCCATTGAGGTCTGCATCAGAACACGAGTGGCCAGAAGTCGCTGCTTTAAAGGTGAGGCGTGGTTCGGGTACTGTGCTGCAAAGAAGAAGGATTTTTATGGCTTTCAGGGGCATGTCGTTGTAGACATAAGAGGTATTCCCTCAGCTTTTCAACTCACAGCTGCCAACGTTGATGAACGCGACACAGCCTATGATTTTTTGGACGACATAGCCGGACTGCTCCTGGGTGATAAAGGGTATATAAGGCCTGAATTAAAACGTGATTGCCAAGCAGCAGGTATCGACTTGCAGACACCATTGCGTCGAAACATGGATGATGATCGTCCCAAATGGTTTGTCAGGCTCATTATGCGTATTCGGCGAAGAGTCGAGACAACCATTGGTCAGTTGGTGAAGTATTTTGACATTGAGCATTGCGGCTGTCGGGATATGTGGCATCTGACCAGCCGTATGGGCCGAAAATTTCTTGCTTTCACCGTGGGCGCATATTTGAATATCAAAGCTGGGTTAGTTATTTTAATTGATCAAGCAGGAGGCGGGATTGCTCCCACCATCCTCTTACACCACAGCATAAACGGTTCCGTATTACTGTGGTTTAGCTGCTGTTAACTCATTTTGCGGCGGCGCAAGCCCAACAGAGACAACAGCCCCAGGCTCAGCATTGGGAAACCGAAGCTGCCGCCGCCATCGCCACTATTTACACCTTCTTCACCTGGTTCAGTTTTGGTCAGATCCAGATCAATCAACACTGGATCATGGTCTGACGAGCGAAATGGTGAAGATTCACCCTGAGTAACATATTTATCAAACCACTCATCCTGCTGCCCAGAAGCACTTGCTTTGTATTCCGTTGGTTCCTTGCCCTTATAGTCACGATAAAATTCATCGTTATAATCCATTCCAGGCAATTCACGGGAGTTAATAGCCCAGTCAGACACTTGCTCAACCTTAGCTTTTAACGATGGACTGGCCAAAGCGTGATCAAGAGCTCCAGACTCACTTTTGTAAACATAAGATACGGGATTATTGCCGCCTAAATTAGAATAGCCAAGGTGGTAGTCTGTCGTTTCAACAGCATATGTTCCGTCTGATGCTCTCACAGATTTTTCAATAGTCCGCCCAGTATCATCTCTTGTTAAAACCAGAACTGGATCCTCCTTCGCATAGGCGTTCAAATCTCCTATCAACAATACATCTTTGTTAACATGATTAGCTTGCAAAAATTTACCTAGAGTTTCTGCAGCTGAAACGCGCTGGCGATTACAATTCCCTTGACCGAAAGTATCTTCCTTATCAGCCAAATCATCGCAGTCAGACCCTTTTGACTTAAAATGATTAATAACTACAGTCAGCTCTTTGTCTGTGTTTTTTTGCTTAAAGGTTTGAACCATTGGGGGGCGGTGCTTA
This sequence comes from Parendozoicomonas callyspongiae, assembly GCF_023502345.1. Taxonomy (GTDB): domain Bacteria; phylum Pseudomonadota; class Gammaproteobacteria; order Pseudomonadales; family Endozoicomonadaceae; genus Sansalvadorimonas; species Sansalvadorimonas callyspongiae. The sequence continues at coordinate 2,499 of NZ_JAMFLX010000008.1, read as the reverse complement.
CCAGTTACCTCATCAAAGGGATACGCCTTCAAAATAGTAGGCTGCCCTACAGTTTCAACTGAATTTTTATCATAGATAATAGATACTTTAATTACGTCATTGCCAATAAACTGATCGGACGAGCGAACGAAGTCATAGTTCTTCCCTTGAGGTTTATCAGAAGAGGCATTCAACTGGTTAACCAGATTCTGAATGGCGCTATACTCACCCCAGCCATCATTCTCCATCTCTAGAACACCGACGATATCGGCTTCCATTCGAGCCATTGCAACTGCAATTTTAGAACTTTGACGACCAAATTCGGCGGCAGTATTCGCTCCACGAGAATTCCCCTTATCGGACTTTGCCCAATCAATGGTTCCATCACCATTGCGGAAACCATTGAAATAGTTTAATACATTAAAACTAGCTACACGCAAGATACCCGCAGCAGGGGATGCTGGATTTGCGACCCTCGGATTAGAACTAGAGTCTAGAGTAATTTTACCTGCAGGCACCAAGCGATAACTACCAAAGCCTTGACTTATAATACCCTGCATCCCTGAATCAATACGATCACCAACTCTCACAGGATTATTGAAATCAAGATCTGGAAGATAATTAACTTTTGATAGATACGATCTGGAGTCTCCATCATCAATCACTATCTTATTCTTATTATTCTTTTCCTGTTGTTCTTTTGCTTCAGCGCTAGCAGCTGGATATTTATTGGTCGGTTTAATCAAATTTCCGCCACTGGAAACAACAAGGTCGGCATATCTATTTACACCATACACATCGGAAACATAAAAACCATCGTCGCTCACACCATCACTATTGCCATCACCTGTCATGGGTGAAAGTACAACATTCATGCTCTCATACGGCTCATAATTTCCATTTTCTGGCATGCTAATCGATGTTTGCGGCACTGACTGGCCAGAGCTGCACTTAAGGAACTTTCCGCTTTTAATGTCTTTCAGCTGTGTAACATCTGAATATTCTACAACCCAACCCTGAACAGTGACCTCGTCACCAACTTCGGGTTTATTTACTGAATCGTAAACCCGGATTGCAACGGAAGCACCTTCGGAATCAGCAGAAGTACGCTCCTGCTCAATAAAGTACTGCTTGTAGAGAGTACGCGTAACAACACCTTTTAACTGCACATATCTCTTTTCAACAGCAATATTCCCAGTTCCCTGAACAGATGAAATCCTGCGATCAGCATCTACACATGATACAAATGGAGGAATTACATACTCTTCACCGGGCTTGAACCCAAAACCGAAAACACTTGTTTTACTCTTTGCATCCCATTGATCAGACCGAAATGCAGTTGATGCAACAAGACCGGTAGTTTTACGGGAAAGCACCTTATCTTTCCCAAAGTCCACATCACCGAACTCACCAAGTGTATCAACAACAGTTCCATTCAAGCGCTGAATCTGCAATGAATCATCACCATTAAAGTTTGCAACCTGATGTATCTTGCTTGGATATACTCCATCAACCTTGTTGCTGACAGCGACTACAAAAGTTTCTTCTGGAGCCAAAAGCCCATCAGCGCCAGTAAATTCAAGAGCATAACCTTTGCTCTGATCACCATCAGTGAATTTAACTATTTTGTAGTCTGATAGTTGAATGTTTGAACTACCGTTATTATATATCTCAAAAGCCTTGTTATCATTCCCAGAACCTTCAACATATTCGCTAAAAATCAATTCTGCAGAAGCCATTGGCGTGGCTGCCATAACAGCGACCGCCAGCGCACTCAGCGCAATTGTGTGTGTGGTTTTATTCGGCACAAAAAACTCCAACTGTGCGACAATCCGAAAAATCCCCCCTGGAAAGCGAGCTACTTATCATTATTTCGGGGGGGGCGATTGAGTGATACAGCAGGAATAATACGGATTCCAAATTGATAGATAGCTGTCTCAGGTCATAAAAGAGGGGGACATTGAACGGAACATTTTTTACGATCGAATATTAATTGAACAGGTCGAAATCAGGCGATTGATAGCCGACCATGTCGGCATTCTAAATTCATCCATTTCCTACTTAATATTGCAGGGTTTGTATTTGTTCTTATTGCCAATCCTGGACTCTTTCCGCATGAGATGCCTAAGTACTCAGACAGTTTCTTTCATATGTTATGGCGAGTGGATTTTTTCACCCTTCAAGGCACAACGTCGAGAGCGTAGCCATAGCTACGTGACCAAAGTTGTAACGCCGCAAGGGCGGGAAAAGAGGCCGTCAGAATATATGAAAGCAACTGCCTGGGTACTTAGGAACTGTCTAAAAATAACTTCCCTGCTTATCCAATAGCATCAGGAATGGCAACATAGTTCCATTTTGGAAGCAGTTCGTCGAACTGAATGACCATCTTCTCTTTAAAATCTGCTGCATACTTGCGTCCCGCTTTGTAAAGCTTGTCGATGACCCTGACTTTGACTCTGAGTCCTGTCGCTGTGCCTGTTTTTTCCATGTAGTGTTTCGCAGTCTCTACGCTTTCAAGCG
>NZ_JAMFLX010000079.1 GCF_023502345.1 Parendozoicomonas callyspongiae | reverse complement strand
GGACTGCGCCTGGCGGCGCAGCCCCTTACGCGGGCGTTACACGGCTTTATAAACATATCATTAGAATTAACTTTTTAAGAGAAAGAAATGAGATTACTTGCAGTAATACTGTTTTCAATTTTTATGGCTGGTTGTGCAACACCAAAGTACAATTACGCACCGATAACAACTGAAATAAGTGAGCCTCCAATTGATTCTATTAATGTCGCTTATGTTGGCGATACAATGCTAAGGCAAGGAAAGTTCACAAATCACGACGCAATTTATGTAAGGGGGAAAATTGACCCAAGCTGGGCATATTCAATTCTTCCAGGTTACTATCTAAAACAAGGTAATGACTCCGATTCTGGGTTTTACTATCCCAGCGGAGGAAATGAGAGTGGCTCGGTAACTAAAGCTGCATTAGCAGATCCATGGAAAAGTGTTCAGGCGTACACAAACACTAATAAAATCTGCGTAATCACTGTCTTTAATGTTGCAGCATGTGGAAATAGTAATGATTTTGAACACACACAAAAGCCAATTCAATCAAAAAACTCCTTTCAACAAACATTGATTTACAGCGGAATCATTGGAAACAAAATAAACATCGGTTATAGAGAATTTTCTAGTAATATGGCAAGACCGGCTTTTAATAATGATGTCGAGTATGATCTAACAAAGTCAAAAATAATCGGCTATAAAGGCGCAAAGATCGAAATTGTTGACGCGACCAATGAATTAATAAAGTATCGAGTCATAAAAAATTTCAATAAAGCCAAGTACTAGCAACCGCCGTGTAACAAGTGCGTGGTGTTCGCCCCTTCGGGGCTGGGACGCCGCCTGCGGCGGCGCCCCACACGCAAGCGTTAGCTGCTCACATACTCATGACCAAACATCCGAGTTTAATGTCCATACTATGAATAGAAGTATTAGATATCTCTTTAAATGGCAAGAATTTCCCAGAGACACAAAGTAAAGTTTAAATATAATTATGACGGAAAAAACCTACATATTACGGTTCAATATATCTGATGGCATTTCCGATGATGAATATGAAACTGCAATAAGTGCACTGCTCCAAACCATAGAATCAGAATTAGATCACGAATCTTTTATCCTTAGCTCAAGAAACACCATCACCATCTGCACTTCTCTATCTGAGGAAGAAATTAAGAGAGTTACGGCTCCTATTTTTAGCCTCATTTGGGATGAGTTAAATAAACCAGTAATTTTATCTGAGTAGTAGTAAATGCCATCTGGAAAACAAAGATTTTTAAACGTAGCTTCAGCGATATGTCTGGCTATTTCTCTTTCAATGTTGGGAACAGGTGTTTCTGAATACATCCAATACTCAAGGCTTATTCCTGAGTGTTTCTTTACACCAATATTTATAATGGCAATACCTCCAACCATATCCTATTTGGCAGGTTTCGGTATAAAACTTTTCCACAAAGCCTGAACCACGCAGCTAACAAGTCGCTGGTGTTCGTCGCTTCGCTCCTGGGACGCCTACGGCGCCCCACAGCTC
>NZ_JAMFLX010000078.1 GCF_023502345.1 Parendozoicomonas callyspongiae | reverse complement strand
CTATTCCCCATAAATGTACTGCACTAATGTAAACCACTTTCCTATTTCCAAACGCAAATATCCAGCCCCAGAAAAAATACTGGTTTTCATTGGATTGTCTTTTACGCTGAATACACCAAGGCCAGCTACTATCATGAGGTATCAGGAACCAGGCTGCTGATATGTATGATTTCTCTTGGCGTTCCTCTCGTTCGTCTATAAGCCAGAGTTTTGAGTAGCTGGTACCATGAATCAATCTGGAAGCCCATAAAGTACTGTTGTACAACTTCCCATAATTTGATTTTTGAAAAACACGACTGCCAGGCTCTGTTGAAGACTGGGCAGGCAAGCTGCTCTATCTGGTCGACTAAAAAGGCCAGAAACATCAGACAAGCCATATTGCTGGAGAGGTGTTCTTCTCCGTGACCATAATTGTGCTCAAGGTTGTAGCCTTGGGTTTTCAGCGTATTGAAAGTCTCATTCTCAATCTTCCACTTCGCGCGTCCTCCTCGCATGACTTTCATGCAGTTTTGGTGAGACAGCGGCAAGCTGGTAACCCAGCTATTGGCGTAACACGTCTTGCCTTGTCCGTCGTACTCAACATATTCCAGAAAGTTGAGTTTCAGGTCAGAGTGAGTTTTGTTTAGGGCGACACCATTGGTATACCGAAACCAGTGTCGATGCCCTTTGTCATCGGTCTGTTCAAATCGCAGAACCCGGTTGTGTTTGTCGTACTCATCAACAGCTTCAAATAGTGAAGTATGGTCACTGTCTTTGGCAACGGCGATGACATTATGTTGATAGGAGCGAATCATCTTAATGGTGGGGCCTTTGGAGTACAGGTCATCCAGATTGAATATCAGCTTGAGCTGGGGGTGATCTTGGTGAATGTGTTTAAGTGCCCGCTTTAGAGCGTTTACCTCGCAATCATTTTTAGAGGCATCAACCTGCTGAATAATGGGTTCTGGCATCAGTGGCAACACAGCTTTTATACCGGGTTTAACGATGCAAATGCCGAGTAATTGATGATAGTACTGCTCCTTCGGGGTACCGGGATTCTTGACACAGCATTCGCTGCAATGGTTCTTTCCTGAAGAAAAATATCCGGTACCATCACAGGGAACCAGGTAACCCTCCTCGAAATAACGAAACTGCTGTAAACGGCCACTGCGTTGGACATAAGTGAACAAGGCCTTGAAGCAAGGTGCCAGCTCGCGAGTGGGGACAGGATCCAGCATAACCCGCATATGGGTGTCACTGGGGGTCTTGTTCACATGGTAGAGGCTTTTGAGGTTGGCCTGGGTTTCTGGTTCAAGTTTGTCTTTGTCGAACTGAAGCAAGGATGGATACTTCAAATGCATCATGGCAAAAGCGGACATGACAGCATCATGCAATGGAATTTTGGTATCCATTTTATTGGGACGAAAGTCTTCAATTTTGGAAACCTGTTTCGAAACCAGAGGAATCAGGTCATCTGCAATGGCTTTCTTCTTGGATGCAGGCATTGGTACAACCGTGCAGTAAGCAGCAAAATTGCGCGAGAGTTAAATATAGTCGATGTTGTGTAGGCCTTGGGGCGTCTGGGTTAAATGAACTCTTGGGGAATTGCTG
>NZ_JAMFLX010000077.1 GCF_023502345.1 Parendozoicomonas callyspongiae | reverse complement strand
TTACCATGAAAATGGGCACTGCACGGGCAAAGAGACACCGTCTCGCCGACGGGCAAGAATCGTCAACCGGTAGCGCCTGATGTGCTGTCAGGCTTTCTGCATGCCCTGCAGGTATCCGAACTTTTGCAGTTTTTGTAACCATCGTGGTGCATTTTTGTGCACCGTCAGAGCCTCATAATCAATATCCGGATCATGGTATGGCTGGAGCTTGCTCAACAGACAATGTATTACCCTGAGTATCTTGTGAGCTATCGCAATAATGTTGCGTTTATGACCTCTCCGTATCACCAGGCTCTGGTACTTGCCTTTAAACTGGCTATTTGTCTTGATCGCAGCATTGGCCGCTTCACAGAGCAACCTTCTGAGTGACTGATTGCCCTTGCGGGTTTTTCCACTCTTTCTTTTTCCGGCACTTTCATTGTTTCCTGGACACAGCCCTGCCCAAGAAGTCAGTGATTCCCGGCCATTGAAAGCCGACATATCCGGCCCAACTTCGGCAATAATCCCTGCGGCTGCTATTTGATCGATCCCCGGCAGAGTCTGTAAAACCTGCCAAGGCTCCCGATAGTCAGAGCGCACTATCTGGAGGATGACTTCGTCCAGTGCTGCTATCCGCTTATCCAGATACTCAACGTGCTCTCTGATATCCTTGAGAACTGTGCGATGGGCTCGGGAGAGCTCTCCGTCCAAGCTTTTGAACAGTTCGTCGACTTTGCTCTTCATACGACCACGGGCCATCTTTGCCAGTTCGGCAGGATGTTTGCCGTCAATCAACCCCTGGATCATATCCTGGGCCGACTTACCGTGAATATCGCTGACGACACCACCGAGGCGGATACCAGCATCATCCAGAACCTTGTGCAGTCGGTTCTTTTCGGATGAACGCTGACTGATCAGTTTCTGACGACGGCGGAACAACAATCGAAGTTGCTGGATGTCCGGTGGAGGGACAAAGCTGGGGCGAAGCAACCCACAGCGCCCCAGGGAGGCCAGCCATTGACTATCGAGTACATCCGTCTTGCGGCCGGGAACATTTTTGACGTGACGGGCATTCACAATCCAGACACTCAGCCCGGCTCGAGCAAGAATGTCATGAATGCATTGCCAGTAGTTGCCGGTACTTTCCATTACCACGAGTTCTACTGCCTGTTCCATCAGAAAATTTCTGAGGGCTTTGCGATCCCGCCGGAAAGTCTTAAAGGAACGGGTCTGTTCGGTGACGTTGCCGTCATCGTCTTCGACTTGAATAGTCACCATGACCATCATTTTGTGAACATCAAGGCCAGCACAAGACTTCAAAATGGGCTGCATCGAACTATTCTCCCTCACTCAAGGATGAGGGCAGAGTCTGATGGAAGAATCGATGGCCATAAGCTGACGGATCAGCAAAGGTCTTTTTACCATGCGTTCACCGCCGCGAGGCGGGAAACAATTTGGGGTACGAGCGATTCATTCAGGTCAGTTTGAGTTCAGGGTTTAGGCCACTGAAAAATTTGTCGACCATAGTCAGGCTCTGCCAACCCCTTGATTAAGGCGCATGACTCAACCATTTTCATGGTTCGGGGTGGCCAAAGCTTGGTCATGACTGTTTG
>NZ_JAMFLX010000076.1 GCF_023502345.1 Parendozoicomonas callyspongiae | reverse complement strand
ATAAACCATTCCACTTTCCTGATTTCGCCACCCAGGTACACCACAGTGTCCAGGTCAAGATTCACACTTGTTTGAACGGCAGCTTCATGGAAGATTGAACGTGCGTCCTCTCGGGCGGCCGCATAACGCAGGTTATGACTGCCGATATCAGCAAGATTGTATTGAGTCGCTGTATTTTTCACATGGGCTTTGAGTTCGCCACTGTACCGAACCAGTTTGGTTCTGCGCCGGAGTAAATCTCTGGTGGCGCGCATTTCACGAGAGTAGTTGTAGGCCAGAGGAAAGTTGCCTCCACGCAAGAGCCGGGCAATTTTGTAGGCATCGATTTTATCGTTCTTGGTTTTTCCACCATGAATCGCCTTCATATATAGGGCATGTCCCAGAACAAAATCAATATCATGGTCAGCACACCAGTCTGACAATCAATACCAACAGTGCATGCATTCAACACCGATGACTATGTTGCCAGCATAAGGAGAAATCAATGGATGCAGACATTCGGGACGGGCTTTAATGTTTTTGTGAACAACTGTTTTTCCCTTGTCGTCCACTATGCAGACATAGAGGCTTTTGGCATGGAGATCTATGCCGCAGTAAAAAGGATGAGAGTTGTTGTAGAATTGCATCGAGTCTTCTCCTTTTTGTTTTTAGCGCCTGCCAGCTTACCGATTTACCGGTGAGCTGGGGAGAAGGCTCAATAAGTATCAAGAAAATCCAGGTAGCTCTTCTCTGAATGGTATAAGTTCATGTGTGTACAAAGCATGTGAATACTCGTTATCAAAAATCCATTAGCACAAAACGGACAATAAAATTGCATATCACACTTATTTTTTAACCGATCGCGTTGATTTTTATGATTATATCTATGATGATTTTTTTTTGTTGTGATGATGTGAATATACTGCCACACCCATATGAACATGATAATAAACCTTGATCTTCCTCTTGGTTAGTTGGTAGTAAGTTCATCTGAGAAACAGTATTATAGCTGGTCTCACTATCTAAATCGTAGCTTTCAGTAATAACAAATGAAGATTTTTCTTGATCAATCAAAGTAAAAAATTCATTTTGTGTTTGAGAACCAGACCCCTGTTCAAAAAAGGAGCTAAAAAAGTCCTCTAAATCATCGCATTCATAAAAAAAGTCAATTAACAAAATAACCAACAAGTTTTCATTATTCTCATCAAAGTTGCTAAGGTCATTAGTAACAAACTGAAAAGTGACATTTTCATGAAGTATCAAATTATAGCTTTCTACAGAGAATGCATCAGTTAGCTCTAGATTTCTAGGTGTCGTTACGCTTAAAACCCCATTCCTGAAGCGTAAATAAAATATGTTTGCACTAACAGATTCAGCAATGAGAAGGTAAAATACAATAAAAATAAATAAAAACATTCTTTTATGATACATGCTGCAAACCTCAAACATCCAGTTACAGGCATCATAGATAATAAATAAGAAACGCTCCTAACAAATGCTTCCAGTTCGTTCCGGGGCTTTGCCCCTCCACCCGACGCCGCCGTCGGCGGCGCGGCTGAAGCAGGCGTCAGCAATTCCCGCTGAATAATGAATTCCCTGTGATAGCAGGCTCTGCAGAGCATCGGATAATCAGCCAAG
>NZ_JAMFLX010000075.1 GCF_023502345.1 Parendozoicomonas callyspongiae | reverse complement strand
AGGCGCAGTCCCTTGCCTGCACTTGTTAGAAGCGCGGGATTACTTTGTAAGTCAGATGAATAAGAGCGAAAGGACTCCAAAACAGGATGACGTCGTAATTATTCTTTTTGTGGTGAGCAATGATGCATCAGTTATGTTGTATAGATAATTTTTAAAAATCAGACTCAAAAAAATACATATCGTGGCCAGTGAAAAAGAATATGCGATGTACTCAGCAACATATGTAAGAAAATAGACTTCTGAATGCCGCATCATTGCAAGAAAACTCATGAATGCATAAAAATTAGGCCCAGCTTCACTAAATAATGGAATTATTGCCCGTAGTGGAACAACAATAAATGGTGTGCTGCATAAAAAAAGTGACGGAGCGATTGAGCTTGTGTAAATTTTCCAAACAGAGCGTTGCTCATCCGAGCTTAATATAAATCCACAAATTATCGCCCATGAAATCAAAACTAATTTTACATATTCTTTTGGAATAGCACTAAAACCAAAAATAAGACCAAGTAAAACTGAAACTATACATGCCTGAATTTTTAGTTCTTTACTGCTCATTAATCCTCTCCGGATAGGGAAATGTATAAAACAATTATTGTTTGGCACATTTACTGTGATTTGAACTTATACACAGCTGTATTATTTTTCAAAATTAAATATAAATTGACGGCCGTGATATTAGAATTGATATAAACGTATAAAATATCAGATCTACATAGAATTGCTTCTAACGCTTGCTTGGCCGGGCGCCGCAACGCGGCGTCCGAGCCCAAGCTCTTGTTAGCACTAGGTTTTTGCTAATCTACGCAATGTGTTTCTGTATTTGACTATGAAATCATCAGGAGTGACTTCTGTGCCATAGAATAAGGCTGAATCAACCCCATCTTTATGAGTCAAGCCTGCCTGGTTTCTTATAGATTTGATTAAATTTTTACTAACAGTTCTACCTGGCCAAAAAGGAATGTTTGCAACTTTTTCACGAGTACGGACTGTTCTTTTTTGGAACCAACGAGTTGTTTCATATGAAGTTGAGTATTTTATTACATCAACATAATTACCCTTGTGGTTTTCTAAATGGACATCATGCTGTCTGAGAACTCTTTCCAATTCGGGATAAGACAAGGTTCTATCTGCTTTCTGCATTTTTCTCGTCTTCTTTCTAATCCATTCCGCCATGGCTTTAACTTCCTGGTCAGAATTATCTAGCGAGTTTTTCAATTTCTTTTTTGGAACTAAAGAATGGTTGGCAACGTTTAGCATGAAGGAATATAGATTTCCTTGTGTAGCTCTACCGTTGAAAGCATAACCATTTTTATCAAGGTGACATAGTAGTGAAACCAGAGCTGTTCTCTTATTTCCGTTATGAAGCGAATGATTGCAGCAAATTCCATAACATAGCGATGCAGCATTGAGGATAGGAGAATCGTATTTCAATTTTCCATCATAACCAGCGTTTTGACGCCCTATAGCTGATTCTAATAGACCTTCATCTTTAATGCCTGGAGGAGAGATTGGATCATCTGATTCAATTGCATCTAATACAAGTCTGTTGTGAATCTCTACAACATCTTCCTTTGTAAGCATCTCAATATTTGACAACTAGAAACTTCCTTATTTGAACTGAAGTTGAAGGGTTGTGGT
>NZ_JAMFLX010000074.1 GCF_023502345.1 Parendozoicomonas callyspongiae | reverse complement strand
TCTTGCTCCATGAACCAATAATGTTCGCAGGTAAATATCGCCCCTTCGGGTTATACGACCCAGGCGCACAACACCACCTGTCGTATGCTGTTTCGGCGTTAAACCTAACCAGGCTGTGAAGTGCCGACAGGATTTGAACTGTTTGGCATCGGACACGCTGGCAACAATGGCCGTCGCTGTCATCTCTCCAACGCCGGGAATAGCCAATAGTTTTTTCGCAGACTCAGTTCTTTGCGCCAGGCTATGAATCATCTTGTCATAGTCGGCTATATCATCATTCAGTTGCAGCAGCCGTTTAAAAGCATCTTCGATCAATTGACGCATAACCCAGGGCAGATCATTCTCGGCATCCGCTAAGATCAACGGTACTTCTCGCTGGACTGACTCTCTGCTTTTGCGGATAACGATCCCAAACTCCATCAGTAACCCTCGTAGCTGATTAATCTGGGCTGTACGGGCTCGCACCAAGCCCTGACGTAAGCGGTGAACACACAGGGCCGACTGCTGATCCGGGCTCTTGATACTGACGAACCGCATATTCGGACGACCAACCGCTTCGCAGATAGCTTCTGCATCGTTGTTGTCGTTCTTGCCACCTTTTCTGTAAGGGGTGACAAAACGCGATGCCATAATGCGTGCAGTGTAACCGAGCTTTTGAAATTGACGGGCCCAGTGATGCGCACCTGAGCACGCTTCCATACCGATCAAGGTATCTTCCGGAAGATTGCCCAAGGCTGCCAACAGTTTGTTACGCTTAACGGTTTTACGCAGGGTCACTTTGCCATGAGCATCGACACCGTGCAGACTGAAAACATTTTTCGCGAGATCAATACCAACAGTGAATGATGTCATGGTATGTCTCCTCTCTCATCAGTTCAGTGCAGGAAGTGTGGCACTGAATGGTTGAGTTGGGGGAAGTCCATATCATTCGTTAGGCCCTCCCAATCATCAAGTTTCGTAATATTATTGATATTGCAGCATGTTGCGCAATGCGCTACACTCTATCTCATGATTAAGTCATTCAAACATAAAGGGCTGAAACAGTTCTTCGAGACGGGCAAAAAGGCTGGAATTCAGGCCAAGCACGGTAAGAAGCTGAGAATGCAGTTAGCTGCTATCGACACCGCCCAAGTGATTGATGATATTGATCTTCCTGGCTTTTCTCTCCACCCGCTGAAGGGAAATCGCTCAGAAATATGGTCAATCTCAGTAAGTGGTAACTGGCGTGTTACCTTTGAATTTCGGGATGGCAATGCGTACATCCTTAACTACGAGGATTATCACTAATGTCTATGCACAATCCTCCGCATCCGGGGGAATTCATCGAGTCCATCTATATGGAACCGTATGAGATTAGCTGTCGCTACCTTGCAGAACAGCTGGGAGTTGCTGCTTCCACACTCAATAGGGTGATAAAAGGTAAGAGTGCTATTTCTCCAGAAATGGCTCTCAGATTATCCAAGGTTTTGGGGCGTACTCCTCAGAGCTGGCTTGCAATGCAGGATAACTATGAAATCTGGCAAGCTCAGAAGCGTATCAATCTTTCTCAGCTCCAGCCTCTCAAGTTTCTTACCGCGTAATCCTGCCACATTCTTGGCCTAACAAGCCCATCCATGCGACCGCCTTCGGCGGCGCATGATGGGGGCGTTAGGCGCAACACGTATTTCATTGCCATTGACACATGA
>NZ_JAMFLX010000073.1 GCF_023502345.1 Parendozoicomonas callyspongiae | reverse complement strand
GCTTTGGCGTTATATGGTCAAGCCTCTCGAGTCATTAGTACTGGTTAGCTCAACGCCTCACAACGCTTACACACCCAGCCTATCAACGTCCTGGTCTTGGACGGCTCTTCCAGCTCTCAAGGAGCAGGGAAATCTCATCTTGAAGGGGGCTTCCCGCTTAGATGCTTTCAGCGGTTATCCCGTCCGAACTTAGCTACCGGGCAATGCGTCTGGCGACACAACCCGAACACCAGTGGTTCGTCCACTCCGGTCCTCTCGTACTAGGAGCAGCTCTTCTCAAATTTCCAACGTCCACGGCAGATAGGGACCGAACTGTCTCACGACGTTCTAAACCCAGCTCGCGTACCACTTTAAATGGCGAACAGCCATACCCTTGGGACCGGCTTCAGCCCCAGGATGTGATGAGCCGACATCGAGGTGCCAAACACCGCCGTCGATGTGAACTCTTGGGCGGTATCAGCCTGTTATCCCCGGAGTACCTTTTATCCGTTGAGCGATGGCCCTTCCATTCAGAACCACCGGATCACTATGACCTACTTTCGTACCTGCTCGAGTTGTCGCTCTCGCAGTCAAGCTGGCTTGTACCATTATACTAACCGCACGATGTCCGACCGTGCTTAGCCAACCTTCGTACTCCTCCGTTACTCTTTGGGAGGAGACCGCCCCAGTCAAACTACCCACCACACACTGTCCTCACGCCAGATAATGGCGCGGAGTTAGAACCCCAATGTAATCAGGCTGGTATTTCAAGATTGGCTCCACGCAATCTGGCGATCACGCTTCAAAGCCTCCCAGCTATCCTACACAAATTACATCAAGGTCCAGTGTGAAGCTGTAGTAAAGGTTCACGGGGTCTTTCCGTCTAGCCGCGGATACACAGCATCTTCACTGCGATTTCAATTTCACTGAGTCTCGGGTGGAGACAGCGTGGCCATCGTTACGCCATTCGTGCAGGTCGGAACTTACCCGACAAGGAATTTCGCTACCTTAGGACCGTTATAGTTACGGCCGCCGTTTACCGGGGCTTCGATCAAGAGCTTCGCCGAAGCTAACCCCATCAATTAACCTTCCGGCACCGGGCAGGCGTCACACCGTATACGTCCACTTTCGTGTTGGCACAGTGCTATGTTTTTAATAAACAGTCGCAGCCACCTGGTTACTTCGACCACCAACAGCTTACGGAGCAAGTCCGATCACCGTCAGCGGCGTACCTTCTCCCGAAGTTACGGTACCATTTTGCCTAGTTCCTTCACCCGAGTTCTCTCAAGCGCCTTGGTATTCTCTACCTGACCACCTGTGTCGGTTTGGGGTACGGTTCGTTGTGACCTGACGCTTAGAAGGTTTTCCTGGAAGCCTGGCATCAACCACTTCTCTTTCTAACGAAAGATCGTCATCAGCTCTCGGCCTTAGCAACCCGGATTTACCTAAGTCACCAGCCTACCACCTTAAACAGGGACAACCATCGCCCTGCTGGCCTAGCCTTCTCCGTCACTCCATCGCAGTCACAACAAGTACAGGAATATTAACCTGTTTCCCATCGATTACAGCTTTCGCTCTCACCTTAGGGGCCGACTCACTCTGCGCCGATTAGCGTTGCGCAGAAACCCTTGGTCTTCCGGCGGGGGAGCCTCTCACTCCCCTTATCGTTACTCATGTCAGCATTCGCACTTGTGATACCTCCAGCAAGCTTCTCAACTCACCTTCAACGGCTTACACAACGCTCCCCTACC
>NZ_JAMFLX010000072.1 GCF_023502345.1 Parendozoicomonas callyspongiae | reverse complement strand
TACGGCTCTGAGCATACATCAACACATCCTGCTTAATTTTTGAAGCGATTAAACTATTCTACAAAAGAAGTATTAATCTGAAATTCATGGTAATGATTTAAATATGGAACAAGACTGGATTCTCCAAACTAAAGAAACTCGCCGAACTTTTGCTAAATCTACATGGGTTCCATTGAGAGCATCTACAACAAATAGTAAAAACTCCGCTGGCGTTTCTGAAGTAGGTCATACTTGTGAAGTCTTTGGTTGTGGATCAGTCGCATTTCCTCCAGAGCATAGAGAAGTCGCAGATAGACTTAGCTGGAGTAGTATTGGAATTGGACACAGCGCACAACCTTATGCCTATGAGGACGGCAAATATTCATCTATAGATGAGTATCAATACAATGATGAGGAAACAATCGGAGTTGAACTTGTCTTCGAACATTATCAGCCTGTAGTTGGTGTAAAACAGTGGATATTGAATCCTGATTTAGTCGTTGCTCTCCGTCTTATCAAAGAGGGAAATAACTGGGTAAGGCCAGAAGAAAACTTTGTTGTTGTAGCTCGTGAAATTCTAGATGAAAAAGGAAATCACTCCCTTATAGAGATCAAACGAGAATTTCTCATTGACTACCTTGCTGCAAGAAATCTCTCATTACGCATTTCTTACTACCGCCAAAGAGTGGAAAATGTCATTACAATGGCAGGAAGTGAATACGAACATTTAGAAGACAAAAAAGAAGAAAGAGATGGTGGTCGCTTTGAACTTCTTATCCGTGAACTAAAAGACATTTATGGTGGAAGTTGGGCTTCTATGCGTGTTTGGCGAACTGATGTTGACCCAGAAGAAGATGCACCAGTTATGGGGCCAGAAAATAATGAAAATACTGCATATGAAAGCTCAAAAGGAGACGGTCACAGTAGGCATGAAGGTGTAAGAATCGAAGGTGAGTTCTGGCGAGACGAATGGATCGACCATAAAGGGCAAAGTATACGAGTTCGAGGGGATGAAAATCCTAACTTACCACACTTCATTGTAGAAACAGATGGCACTCGAATGGCATCAAAAGAGTTGAACAATGAAGATATAGGCCGGTGGCTTTGGTTTCGCTCTAATATTATAAGCGAGCTTCTTTCTCTTCGTGGTTTTTCATTAAAATGGTACACCGCTGAAACTGGTGGTTTGGTATCAACCTCAAGCTATTCGGTACATTTTGGGCTTAACTCTTCAGATTTCATTACAGTCTATGCCTACGATATTGCTCGATTACCTGCATGGGAGCAACACATTTGGGCTGCTCATAACATCGCACCAGATGGAAAAGTTTCAGAGGAGTTACTTGAATCGCAGGTTAAAGCTCAACCAGCTTCGACACATGCAGTTGAAGAATTACTTTTTGCAAGTTTGCATTTACTTCAAAATGGGTTTAAAGAGAAGTTTGGAATTGAGCTTTTCTCACACGAAATTGATGAGAAAGCAGCCAAACAGCAGATATCTCGCTTTTTGAGCAAAGACAGAACTTCACTGCTTCGTTTAGCAAAAGAGTTAATTCGCATATTTTCTGACAGGCTTAATATTCGTGAGCTTCGTAAGCTTTCAAACCATAAAGACAAAGCTAAACTTGGTTCAAACAAACTACTCCAAGACTTATTAGCTCAAAAAATAGGAACTGAAAATGCCCGAAAAGTATTTGGTGTGATTGTTGGAGCATACGATATGCGCGTCGGTGATGCGCATCCAACAGGTTCTAAAATTGAAGATGCCATAACGCTTGCTGGAATTGATCAAGAATTATCTTTCTTAAGGCAAGGCGAACAATTGATACATAATTTTGGGCAATCTGTGTGGTATATAGGTAAATTCCTTTTCGCTCAACCTGAAAAGTAGTATATCAAGTACCGCCG
>NZ_JAMFLX010000071.1 GCF_023502345.1 Parendozoicomonas callyspongiae | reverse complement strand
TAACGCCTGCATCAGCCGCCGCCGTAGGCGGTCGGCTGGATGCTCTTGTTAGCTTCCGTTTACTCGTTCAATCATTTTAATTGTTTCTGTAATCGCGATATCTCGATCAGGGCTTATAGTGCCGTAAGTTTTCTTAGTAGTGCTACCACTTTTGTGTTGAGCGATACACTGATAGAGTTCTCCTTTCTTTATTACAGGGAACTCGAACTCTTTTCCAGCAATGATATGACTGACATCCGTTGTTGGTGAATTGACACCATTTATAGCCCAATCAACCATACTTTCAACATGAGCAAAGTCATGAATAACTTCGTTAGCAGGAGTTTTACTGATTTTTTCCTTGAATTTGTACCAGTCACCAGTTTGCTTCTCTTCAAGGCTAAGGTGAGGCTCTATTGCACCAGAAACCCACAACCAAATAGATTGTTTTTTCAAATGATTATGAAGGTTAAGAATGTGATCTTTTGAGCTTTCTTCTTGAGCTAGTAACTCATAAATATCTGATGCTTTGAAATTATTACCTTTTTGAGGATAACCACCATTCAATTTGAACTCGTGAACTGGTTGTATGCTTTGTAGAATTTCAAGACATTTGCCGATATCTTCATTTCCGGTCTGTACAATGCCCTTTTTTTGAGCAACGGTGAATGCAAAGTCTAAATCAACTAATGCCTTAGCTGGTATATTCATTTCATCAAGTATCGCAAGCATTCCGGGTATATTTGGAGAACCCGTAGCTATTACAAGCGCACACTTATCTTCACCCATAGTTCTCCCAGAAACAGCTTTAAATAGCGCGGGTAGAACGTGCTTTTCAGTATCACCTTCTGCAACTAAAACTCGATCAGAAAATAGGATTTGACCAAGATTATATGTGTCGAAAAGTAGTCTTGCTTGTGACTCATTATCTGTTAGAACTTTTTCAATTGCGTCTTTCAGCCTCGTAGCTACTTGTGTGCCTTCTTCATTCTTCCTCACTATATTGGTTATCGAAATATCACCATTTTCAATCATGTAGGGAGAATGTGTGGAGAAAATGACCTGATAGCCATTTTGGGAAAGTGTTTTTAAAGAAGATCTAATCTGTTCAATTGCCTGAGGATGTAAATACAATTCAGGCTCATCAATCAGAAGTAAATTTGTTTTTCCTTCTTTTGTAGAATTTTTTGTTACTTCTGCCAAGTGCCTAATTAAAGTCATTTGAATGGCTCTCTGAGAGCCATGCCCCATATGATTGAAGTCATTGAAGCTTTTATGACCTCGTTCAGAAACAATCACAGTTCCCTGTTTGAATAAATCTGCAATATTAGGGGTTGGAATATGTAAGTTTAGTTTTAAGCCTGGAAAGAAATCTTCAATTTTCTCATTTACAGAATTGTCGAATTCACTAAACTCAACTAGTCGATCACTACCGTCATAATTAAGTTTCTTGCCGATTTCAGATAATGTATCAGATATCTCTTTTCCTTTAGATTTGGAGATGTCTTTCTGAAGTATTGAAATTAGCTTTCCGATTGTGTTACTAGCTTTGAATTTTGAAATATCTTCTGCTGCATCTTCCATCGAATTTATAAATGTAGGTTCAGGGAAGAGTGTAGAAATTGCTTGGGGGATTCCATTAGGGTTTGTCCAATTATCAGAAGTATCGCTGGGTGATTTAACACCTAGGTCAACAGCATTTTTCTGAGTGCCTGGCTTATCTTGCTTGAATCGGATTTCAATTTCTTCATTCTCTATATATGGCTGCAAACTGCTTTTTTGTGCAGTAGTTAAATGATCTAATACTTCATCAGTTAGACCAGACAGCTTTGCAATTATTATAAGAGGCTTATCATTTTCATTGAAATTGTTTTCTGCTAGTCCCTTTCCTTTAACCAAGGCATCAATTGCCTTCAAGATATTGGATTTCCCAGCATTATTATATCCAACTAATGGTGTGAATTCTTGCAAGTACACTTTAGTTTTGATGCACGATCTGAAATTTTGAATCTCTAGCGTACTTATTTGATGCATGATACTTCCTTGAAAAACTAACTTCTTACTACTTGATGTTTATTTCGATGTTGAATTAGGGAGCTAACGCTTGCATGAGGGGCGCCGCCGAAGGCGGCGTCCCTTTGATGCACTTGTTACCCGCTTT
>NZ_JAMFLX010000070.1 GCF_023502345.1 Parendozoicomonas callyspongiae | reverse complement strand
CTAAATCAGGTGCGCCGTAGGCGTCACCTGGATTTTTTTGTTAGGCCTCAGACTCTGAGCCTTCAATACTTTCTTTGGTCGCATAGTTATGAATCCATAGAAACTGTTTTAATAATATTGATTCATCTTCATGGTCATAGTTATGGGGATAAGATTCATCTTGACTTACCTCATCAGTGTATAAATCCTTGACAGCAGACTTTACTATTTCAGGGCAAATGACAGAGATTAGATTATCGTACTGTGACCTTTCAAAGTCACTTTTATGAGAAACACCACTTTCCATTCCCCAAGCTGTTGGAGTATAAACGTATAGTAACCTATAGATGAAATATGGATCTTTTAATATTTGCTGCACCAAGTAATTTTCAGAGAACTCTTTGTTAATGTATTCTTTGGCTGAATATAAAATTGTGGTGGCATTATTTGGATTGCTGATTGTAATATCAAGATCATCAGTCAGATATTCGGAGATAGAGTTTCCTAACACTGATCCAATTTCATTTTGCTCATCCTGATTAAAACCTTCTCTTTCTGGCTTGTTCTCATCTTCACGTTTTAGCCACCTGAAAATTTCAGTTCTGAAGTCGATGCCATCAGAACATTGAATGCAATCTTTCGCTAAACTAATCCTTTCGTCTTTATCTAGACGTTGCACTAAATCGCTAATTAGCATAGCAGCTTGAGTGAAAGGAACAGTAAAGTTATAAAGTGTTTCAGGGTTAGGGTAGAGGCTACTATAAGCGGATATAGTTAGAGCAAGGGGCCTAACTTCACCTTGCTCCAAATGTGAAACTTTATTTCTTAGTTTTCGAATGAGGGTTTCAGAATTACTTGATGTGATTATTTTGGGGAATGGATTCTTTTCTTTATCTAATGTGTCTTCAATACTCGTGATCTCCTTGATCATATCTAGGATGGCTTGATCTGCAATATCATCATGCGGTATTGAGTAGGAAAAATATCTACTAAAGTAGCTTTCGGTGCAGGCTCTTTGCTCATTGTTCCACTGCTCATACCAATCTGATCCATAGGTCATATTCCCATAGACGGAATTGAGTTTTGGGAACAGATTTTGTAAAACTTGTATGTATCCTTCTTTTTCTTCAATTTTATCTTCATCAAGTGACTTGTTAATTATGTTCTTGATTTTTTCTTTTAATGCATCATTTGATCCATGCCTGCTTTCTCTGAATACGCCGGTAAAATAGTCTTTGTTTGTCCTGATATTTTCATATAAATTTGGTGTGAAGACTCTAAAACCTTCAATTATCATCAAATCAGCAGGGTTAACTTCACCTTTTAAAATTGGTAGTGCAAAAAGAAGAGTGTTGCCATACAGTTTTGCTTTTCTGGGTGTTGAAAGTGACTGATCAAAAGCATATGTGAAATCACGCATAAACTCTTGAACTTGCCTACTTGTGAGCGATATTTCTGCTAGGGATAAAGCTTCATTTATTCCTGCGTAACAAAATTCACGCAGAGCCTTTTTCTCAACAGCAGGCAAATGTAATGGTACTTGAATTATCTTTTCTAAAAATGCTTCACCAGCGTGTTTGTTAGAGCTGGAATATCTCTCTTGTAGTGAGTCAGAAACTACATCTTTATCAAAAGCAAGAATATATGATGTATATTTAAAATCAGCAGTCAATTTCACCAACTTGAATATGGCATGTATTTCTTCTTTTTCTAATCTGTCTATGTCATCAATAAATATAAGGATTCTTTTCTTTGCTTCTTCAAGCTCATGCTCAATTCTTGTTCTTAATTCTTCTAGATCAGGCCCACTGATGAAAGAGGCAATTGAATCTCCTACACCTTTAGCTCCTGCTGCTGCAGCAAATCCAGAGGCAGACTTTTTGATTATATCTTTTAGTTTGTCCTCTGTTTTGATCAATTTCGCATCAAGGGCATCTGCTATTGAATGGAAAAAACCTGATAGTAAGTTCTCTTCAGAAGTAAACCTCCAAGGATTGAAATTGATACATATAACATCCTCGTTATCTTCTAAAGATGTTTCAATAAAGTTTAAAACCGATGTTTTACCATCTCCCCATGCCCCATATAGACCAACAGTAATGCATGAAGGGTCAGTTCTTTTCGCTATAACTTGCGCAACTCTCTCTGAGAAACTCCAGCGCGAGAATCTGTCATTTTCTTTAGATGAAACTGGTGTATCTGATGAATAATTTGTTGATGTCATAACTCTGAACTTTTTGAAGGGCCTAACGCTTGCGTGTGGGGCGCCGAAGGCGTCCCACACGAC
>NZ_JAMFLX010000007.1 GCF_023502345.1 Parendozoicomonas callyspongiae | reverse complement strand
GCTATTTTAACGAATAAGTCGGCTGGGGTTTTCTTATATCCTTCCGAAAAGAATGAAATGAGACTGGGGGTAATATGTCCAGATCGAGAAAGGATAATTCTTCCAAAACACAGGAAGAAGCAATGGCAATTGCCAAAGGTACTCAAAAGCCGGGGCAGACAAAAGAACAGACCCGCTTGATTGCTCAGGGTATCCAGAAAGGTATTGAGCAATATAAGAAGCAGCATAAAGCTAAAATGCGGGAACTGGATAAGCAAAAGAAAAAGAACCCTCGCAGTCAGGCTGAAAACGCTCTTTCAGAGCCTGAAATCACTTCACCTGATGTCATCTATAAGCAGCACTGGCTGCCATGGTTATTATTAGTTGTGAGTTGGGTTGGCTTTGCCGCGTTCACTTTTCTGAGCAAATAAAAAAGGGTCTGCATGCAGACCCTTTTTTGCTATCTGAAGATCAGTTTACAAGGAAACGATCTCGGCGACGTGCATCAGGTTCCGGTTAATGCCGGGCTTCTTCGTGATGGCGTCGTGCAGGGTTTCAGTAGTCACGGTATCGTTGCGAAGGCCTACCATGATACCGCTGTGACCAGACATTAGCTGCTCAATGGCTGCAACACCCAGGCGACTTCCCAGGACACGGTCAGAACATGTTGGGCTACCACCGCGCTGGATATGACCCAGAACGGATACACGAATATCGTAACCTGGCAGTCTTTCACCAGCATCACGGGCCAGTTTGAAGACGTCACCGCCCAGCTGATCACCTTCTGCTACTAGAACGATGTTGGAACTCTTCTTGGCGTCACGGCTGGCTTTCAGCTTCGCAACAACGTCGTCAACTTCCTTATCATCTTCAGGAATCAGAATCTCAGTTGCACCACCGGCAATGCCAGCGTTTAATGCAATAAAGCCTGCATCACGGCCCATGCATTCGATGAAGAACAGGCGGTTGTGGGAAGTGGCTGTATCACGGATCTTGTCGATAGCATCAACAACGGTATTCAGGGCGGTGTCAAAACCGATGGTGTAGTCGGTGCCATAGATATCGTTATCAATTGTTCCGGGGATACCAACGACAGGGATATCAAACTCTTTGGAGAACAGGCTGGCACCAGTAAAGGAGCCGTCACCACCGATAACAACCAGTGCATCCAACCCCTGTTTCTTAGCTTGCTCGTAGGCTTTTTCACGGCCTTCTTTGGAACGGAATTCCATGCAACGTGCTGATTTCAGCATGGTTCCGCCGCGGTTAATAATATGTGCAACAGCACGAGCATCCAGCTCTTGAAAGTTACCGTCGATAAGACCCTGGTAACCTTCGTGAATTCCACTCACTTTCAGATCATAGTGGGTACAAGCCCGCACAACGGCACGAATAGCAGCGTTCATACCAGGAGCGTCGCCACCAGACGTCAAAACACCGATATGTTTCAGGTTATTTCCCATGGAGGTAATCCAGTTTTAAAAAGTCATTGTTGTTCTGTAATCAGTGTCGCATTTTGAATGAGCACTTGAATAGCGAGTCGTTGCCAAGAAGAGTTTGTGAGATATGGCTCACAGGAAAAAGAGGCATGGTCTTCTGTTGTACTAGTCGGAAAGTATCTAGGATAAAAAGTACAAGGAAGGTCGACGCACAGGGCCGTGTAACCCAAGGATGGGTAACTCTTAAACGCAACGACCAGTTAAGGCTCCCCCGCAAGGAGCCTTTTCTTTGCCCTTCATTCCGACAAAAAGATTCCCTACCAGCTACTCATCTTGGCTATTTCTTTGCGCTGGATACGACGATTGATAAACAGTTCTATACGTTGACAGAAAATGAAAAAAAAATCATTGACCTTTGCCAGTCCCTAGCGACAATGTGCCGCTGCCGTAATGATGTTCAAACCTTGTCCATCTTCTGCAGACAACTTTATTTGAGTTGATTCTAATAACCCTGTCTCTTCGCTATTAGAGACAGGCTTTTATAAGTGAGTACAGAGAATGATGCGCCTGAGAAGGTATCTGCTGTTTATTGTTGCCGCCTTAAGTGTCAGCGGCGGTGTAGTAGCCAAGAGCTTGAATGTTCTGAACTGGAGTGACTACATCGCCGAAGAGACTCTGCCTGTTTTTGAAAAACGTACCGGCATAGACGTAACCTACGATGTTTTTGATAGTAATGAGGTTCTTGAAGCCAAATTATTATCCGGTCGTTCCGGTTATGATGTGGTTGCTCCAACCAGTGAATTTTTATCCCGCCAGTTAAGAGCTGGTGCATTTGTTAAATTAGATAAATCGAAAATACCTAACTGGAAGAATCTCGATTCTAAACTTCTGGATAAACTCCAGGAGCATGATCCAGATAACCAATATGCTGTTCCATATATGTGGGGAACAACGGGCATTGGTTATAACAAAGCAAAAATTGAAAAGATTCTTGGAAGAGAAGCCCCTGTTAATAGTTGGGAGCTTTTGTTTAATCCTGATTATATGAAGAAGCTTGCACCACATGGTGTAGCATTCCTTGAATCTCCAACCGAGGTATTTGCCGCAGCATTAACTTATCTTGGTTTGGATCCAAATAGTAAGAATCCCAAAGATTATGAACAGGCTGAAAAGTTAATCAGTCAGGTTCGCCCTTATGTAACTTATTTCAATTCATCACGTTATATCAGTGATCTGGCAAATGGTGACATTGTTGTCGCCATGGGATGGTCTGGCGATATCCTGATGGCTTCAGATCGCGCTGAAGAAGCAGGCAATGGTAACGTGATTGAATACTCCATTCCCAAAGAGGGAGCTGGCGTCTGGTTTGATATGCTGGCGATTCCCGTCGGTGCAGCCAATACGGAAGAAGCTCACGCTTTCCTGAATTACCTGCTGGAACCTAAGGTGATCGCAGAGATCACTAACTATGTGTCGTATGCGAATCCGAATACACAATCGACACCGTTCCTTGATGAGTCGATAGCCAAAAATCCTGGAATATACCCTGATAAGGAGACAGCGAGCAGGCTGTATGCCTTTAAAGAGGTTGAACCTAAACTTGACCGGGTTATCACCCGGGCCTGGAATAGGTTGATGTCCGGGAAGTAAGGCACTCCCAGCAAAGCACTTCACCATGTGGGGTGGAGTGCTTTGGACTACCTGTCGAATTACTTTCATACTTAACGCTTTATGCTGGGAAGGTGCAATAACACTGGCATACTGCTTTGGTGACATGGCTGCTATTCAGCTATGGGAGAACTGCTATCGATGGCTATACCATCCGGCTTCTATAAGAAAACATTCAGCGCACGTGAAAAGAAACAGGTGCTGCTAAAGATTGAGCGTGTTTCCAAGAATTTTGAAGAAACTCTGGCTGTTGATGAAGTCAGTCTGACTATTAACAAAGGCGAGATTTTTGCGCTTCTTGGTGGCTCAGGTTCAGGCAAATCAACGCTGTTGCGTATTCTGGCTGGTTTTGAGAAACCAAGTGAAGGGCGCATTCTGCTTGATGGTCAGGATATTACTAACCTGCCACCTTATGAACGCCCAATAAATATGATGTTCCAGTCTTATGCTCTGTTCCCGCATATGACTGTTGAGCAGAACGTTGCGTTTGGATTGAAGCAGGATGGCATGCCAAAAGCTGAAATCAACCAGCGTGTTGCCGAACTTCTGAAACTTGTACGCATGCAGAAGTATGCCCGCCGGAAACCTCACCAGCTTTCTGGAGGCCAGAGACAGCGCGTGGCTCTTGCTCGCAGCCTGGCAAAACGTCCCAAACTGTTGCTGCTTGATGAGCCTATGGGCGCATTGGATAAACAACTTCGAACACAGATGCAGCTGGAAGTGGTGGAGATCCTGGAAAAAGTGGGTGTGACCTGTCTGATGGTGACTCACGACCAGGAAGAAGCCATGACGATGGCTGATCGTATTGGCATTATGGACAATGGCTGGATTGTTCAGACCGGCACACCTGTTGATATCTACGAGAACCCGAACAGCCGTATGACAGCGGAGTTCATTGGCTCGGTAAATATCTTCCCAGGTGAAATCACAGAAGATGAACCGGATCATGTCATCATCGGCTGTCCCCAGTTGCCAGGGCCTGTTTACATTGATCATGGTATTGCAGCCCCGCTGGAAGATCGTAAGTGCTGGGTTGCACTCCGCCCTGAGAAGATAAATATCAGTCGTGAGCGCCCGGGCGAAAACTGCAACTGGGCTCAGGGTATTGTTTACGACATTGCCTATCTTGGGGCTCATTCTGTTTATTACATCCAGCTGCCAGGCGGATCAATTGTTCAATGTACAATGGCCAATGTGATTCGTACTGCTGACCACCCAACCTGGGACGATGAGGTTTACATAAACTGGGAACCAGATAGCTGCGTGGTGCTTAACTCATGATGCTTCGCAAGTTACAGGCTTCGAGTTGCCATGAACTGCAGGCCGACCTTGGGCGCCGGGCAGTTATTGGCATTCCCTTTTTGTGGCTGCTGCTGTTCTTTTTCATCCCATTTATTATTGTTCTGAAGATCAGCTTTGCTTATACCGAAATTGCGATTCCGCCTTACTCCGATTTGCTGGAGTATGCAGATGAAGCTGTCACGATCGTTCTGAACTTTGGCAACTATCTGTTCCTTGCAGATGATCCGTTGTATTTGTCTGCTTACCTGGGCTCTCTGGAAGTTGCTTTCTTTGGAACGCTGTGGTGTTTGCTCTTGGGTTATCCCATGGCTTATGCAATGGCCCGGGCTCCGCGAAAGTGGCAGTCAGCATTGATGATTGCGGTACTGTTGCCTTCCTGGACTTCCTTCCTGATTCGCATTTATGCCTGGATGGGAATATTGCGCAACAATGGTTTGCTGAATAACTTTTTGATGTGGCTTGGTGTGATAGATCAGCCGCTGATTATTCTGAATACCAATGTGGCTGTTTATATCGGTCTCGTGTACGCCTACCTGCCATTTATGGTGCTGCCCATCTACGCAAATCTTGTAAAACTTGATCACTCCCTGATTGAGGCTGCGCAGGATCTGGGAGCCAGACCTGTGGAGTGCTTCTTCCGTATCACACTGCCTCTGTCCAAGAGCGGTATTATTGCGGGCTCAATGCTGGTGTTTATCCCTGCGGTTGGTGAGGTGGTGATTCCTCAGCTGCTGGGTGGGCCGGAAACACTGATGATCGGCAAGATTCTGTGGCAGGAGTTCTTTAACAATCGCGACTGGCCAGTTGCCTCCGCTTTGGCAATGGTCATGCTTTTGATTCTTCTCGTTCCGATTGTGTTCTTCAATAATTCCCGACAGAAGGAACTGGGAGGGGATTCATAATGGGACGAAAAACCAACTTCTCCAATATTGCTCTTGGGTTCGGCCTGGTGTTTCTTTACCTGCCGATGTTCATTCTGGTGATCTACTCCTTCAATGCCTCTCGCCTGGTAACTGTCTGGGCTGGTTTTTCGACCAAGTGGTATGGAGAGCTGTTTAAAGATGACCAGTTGATTGACGCGGTTCTGACGAGTTTGGAAATAGCTGTTTGTGCAGCTACAGCTGCTGTGATTCTGGGAACTATGTCAGCTTATCTTCTGAACCGCTTTGGTAAGTTCCGGGGCAGAACTCTGTTCAGTAGTATGATCACAGCGCCTCTGGTTATGCCGGATGTCATTATCGGTCTGTCTCTGCTACTGATGTTTGTCTCCCTGTCGACAAGCATCGGCTGGCCGGAAGACCGGGGTATGCTGACGATCCTGATCGCCCATATCACATTCTGCACAGCCTATTCGACAGTGGTTATCAGCTCACGGTTGCGGGAGATGGATGTTTCCATTGAGGAAGCTGCGATGGATCTCGGAGCATCACCACTGAAAACATTCTTTGTGATTACTATTCCGACAATTGCGCCTGCTCTGGCTTCTGCCTGGCTGTTGTCGTTTACCCTGTCTCTGGATGATCTGGTGATTTCCAGTTTTGTCTCCGGACCGGGTTCAACCACACTACCGATGGTCGTGTTCTCTTCTGTTCGTTTGGGGGTTTCTCCAAAGGTGAACGCGCTGGCAACGCTGATGATTCTCTGCGTTTCTCTGGCTGCATTTATTGCCTGGTGGCTGGCTCGTCGTGCTGATCGTGCTCAGCGAGATGCCTACCAAATAATGGAGCGAGATCAGTAGAATTTTCTCTGCTGGCATAACATCCGTTGTGTCAGCAACCCTCCTTTCTTGTTTTTATGCCCTTCTGACTCTGTACAGTCTATGTAAGACTGCCCGTTTTGATGATTTACACATAATAAAGATAAGGATTGCATGGAGAACTCTTCCCATCTGAAGGCTGATCTTGTTCTTTTTCTTGTGACTATTCTTGCTGCCTGCGGCTGGGTCTTTTCAAAAGAAGCACTTGCTGAAATGCCATCACTTCTGTTTATAGGCATTCGTTTTTTCTCTGCCGGACTATTTTTGTTTATTACTAACCGTGGTGCCTGGAAGACTCTGAATAGCAGTCCCCTGCGTCATAAAGTCTGGATAACCGGAGGCACTCAGGCGGTTGCCATGTTGTGCTGGATTCAGGGGCTGGCGCTTGGTCTTCATATGGGGACAGGGTCTTTTATAACCAGCCTGGGGGTTGTGTTCGTTCCTGTCGTTGCCTGGTTACTGTTTCGTGAACCTGCGAGCAAAAGCACCTGGCTTGCACTGCCTGTGGCTGTTTCCGGGTTGGGCTTTCTGTCTCTTGAAGGTGGCTTCCACTCTGATCCGGGGCTGATCTGGTTCCTGTTGGCTGCGATTCTGTTCTCTCTGCAGTTTACTTTTCTCTCGCGAATTGCCGGGAAAATTCCTGCAGTGCCGCTGACAGCAGCTCAACTTACTCTTGTTGGATTGGCAGGACTGATAACATCAGCAATGGTTGAAACCTGGCCTGCTGAGGTGTCTGGAGAAATCATTGGCTGGTTGCTTGCCAGTATTCTTATTGCGACAAGTCTGAGGTTTTCTCTGCAGACTTACGGGCAGAGTCTGGCCCCAGTAAGTCATGCTGCTCTGATAATGGTTCTGGAGCCTGTATGGACAACTCTGGCAGCTGTCGTCTGGTTTAATGAGACGATGGCAACGGCACAGATGGTTGGCTGTAGCCTGATCTTCAGTGCTTTGCTTATCAGCCGGTGGCGTCTGCTGATCCCCAGACGTTACGCCAGCTGATCCAGCTTGAACTTATGTGACAGAACCCTGCGAACCAGCTTCCCTGGCAGCCAGCGAGCCATAAAGGGGAAGGCGATACTGCCGTGACCATAGCGGATGATCTGAGGTCGTTTACCGCTGGCGATAATGCTGACGACTTTTTCTGCCAAACCTTCTGGAGATGACGGGCTGTTCTGTGATGCCACAGCCCGTGCTTCGATAGCATCTTTTATTGCGTTATACACAGAGTCTTTGGGAAGAATGCCGAGAGTTTTTGAAGCATTGCTGCCAAAGCTGGATTTCACACCTCCAGGCTGCACATTCACTACGTCGATACCAAAAGGTTTTAACTCCATAACCATGGCTTCGTTCAAGCTGTGCAGGGCTGCCTTGGATGCGCAGTACATTCCTGAGAATGGGGTCGTCAGAATTCCAGAAACACTTCCCAGGTTAATGATTAAGCCGCTTCCCTGTTTTTTCATCACAGGGAGAAGCTGTTTGACAAAAAATGTTGGAGCAAAGACATTTGTTTCAAATTGCTGTCTGAGTGCTGACTCTGGAGCTTCTGCAACTGGGCCCATGGCACCATAGCCGGCATTGTTCACAAGAATATCTATGCGGCCATGGCTGGATATTATCTGGTCGATGACATCCTGGCGGTTCTGCTCATTGGTAACATCCAGTGTTGCAGTATGGATGCCTGCTTCAACCAGGTCAGTTAATGAATCAATATTCCGCGCAGTAGCCCAGACGCAATAACCTTTCTTGTTAAATTCTAATGCTAAGGCTCGGCCAATCCCTGTTGAGCAGCCGGTGATCAGTACTGTCTGTTTCATCGATATGCCTGTTTTTGTCTGTTTTAAGGCTTTTCACTCTTGGCGTTTGAGCGACCAACATATTGAATCGGAACGCGCTTGAGATTGCAGAATAACTCATAGGAGATGGTTCCTGCATGGTGAGCGACTTCTGTAGCAGGCAAACCTTTTCCCCAAAGAGTGACAGTATCTCCGATTTTGGCTTCAGGTATTGGGTTCAGGTCAACGGTCATCATATCCATGGAGATACGTCCAAGCACTCTTGTCCGTTGGCCGTTTACCAGAACCGGCCCTCCGCTTGGAGCATGACGTGGATAACCATCTGCATACCCCATGGCAACAACGCCTACAGTGGTTGGGCGATCTGTAACATAAGTTGCTCCATAACTGATCGGAACGCCAGCATTCAGTTTGCGAATAGCAAATATCTGAGATGTCAGTTCCATAACAGGCTGCAACTGGTGGTCATGTTCATGGGGTCCATTAAAAGGAGATGAACCGAGCATCATCAACCCAGGGCGAATCCAGTCACCATGTGCCTGGGGCCAGTGCATCACCCCGGCGGAATTGCAGAGACAGGTTTCTTCTGTAAAGTTTTTGGTCGTTTGCCTGAAAATATCGATCTGCTGCTGGGTGTAATCGTTCTCAGATTCGTCTGCACAGGCGAAGTGAGTCATCAGAATAATGCGGTTTACATTTGGGCAGTTACGCAACTGTGTGTAAGCAGGTTTGTACTCTTCCGGGAGAAAACCGATGCGATGCATGCCGGTATCGAGTTTGAGCCAGATGTCGAAGGGTTTTCCACTCCACTTTTGCAGGATTTCTATCTGTTCTTTCTGTTGGATTACTGCAGATAGATTGTAATATTCCATTAAAGGGAGCTCATCGGAGCCATAAAATCCTTCTAAAAGCAAAAGTGGGGTTTTAATTCCTGCCTCACGTAGTACGATTGCCTCCTCAATACATGCGACGGCCAGGCAATCAATCTGCTCCTCCTGCAAAACCTGTGCTATTGGTATTGCCCCATGGCCATACGCATCTGCTTTGATAACTCCAATCACTTTGTTGCCAGCAAGTGAGCGGGCAAAGCTTAGATTGTGGCGGAGAGCAGACAAATTGATCGTTGCCTTGGCAGGGCGACTCATAAAACGGGTGACTCCAGTCCGTGAAGCATGAAAGAATACGCTTCTTTTACCATGATCATGATCTATGGGAAATGCCAGACAAGGAGATCGTCACCAGTTTTTCGTCTGATTGGGTCATGGCACACGCAAGTCTGCACTATTATCGACTATCTACAGCTGTCTTCTTAGGCAGCTTTATTTTCTGTGATTGTTTCATACTATGAGAAACCGGAAAGAAGTAACTCGGCAACTGGATCGCATTGATCGGAATATTCTGCGCATTCTGCAGGAACAGGGACGGATCTCCTATGTGGATCTGGCTGACAAAGTCGGCCTGAGTACCACACCCTGCATGGAGCGTGTTAAACGCCTTGAGCGAGAAGGTGTTATCCAGGGGTACAGCGCAAGGTTAAACCCTGGCTACCTGGAAGCGGGCCTGCTGGTTTTTGTGGAAATCAGCCTGGAAACCAAGTCGACAGGTATCTTTGATGACTTCCGCAAGGCTGTTTGCAGCCTGCCGAATGTTCTGGAGTGCCACCTGGTATCCGGTAACTTTGACTACCTGATCAAAGCCCGTATTTCTGAAATGGCGTCTTACCGAAAACTGTTGGGCGATATCCTGCTGAAAATGCCGGGTGTTCGTGAGTCCAAGAGTTATATCGTGATGGAAGAGGTTAAGGAAACCATGAACCTCCCCATAGCGGAATAACCAGTAACAAAAAACGGACTGGCGTTAAACCAGTCCGTTTTTTGTATGGCGAAAGCTCTTATGTCAACAGAGCCTAGTATTCAAAGTCACGTATAAAATAGTTGAGTGCAACCTGGTTCTGGTCTGATATCGACTTGATATGAAAGCCGGCTCCAAACTCTTCGCTCTCTTCTGCGGGCAGACACCAGCGGCACTCTGCCGTGACTTCTATCTGCCTGACGCTGTCTGCGTTAGGCAACTCAAGAATAAGATCAAGTTGACTCTCTCTCTCCAGTGGTACAGGGCAGATAACCTTGAACCCTTCTTTTGATATATCGGCAAGGTAGCCCAGTGGTTGTCCGTTATCTGTACGAATGGCTGGTACTGTACAGTCCAGGCGTTTTCGAACATGACGCCTTTGCTCAGGCTGTAGATCAGTCATAAGTTTCATCGTTATGTTCAGGGGAATTTTCGATGCTCTCCTGCTAAAGGCGTCAGGTCATCCCCTTGACGGTTTTTTTGTGAGCCGCATCACATAATCTGAAGGCTGTCAGGATCTTTCTTTAAGGGTCTGTTGTCGTATGAGGCACCGCAGAGAAAAAAATAGCCGCTAGACTTTACCAAAGAACCACCATGACCAAAGTACCACCATGATGGTGATAGTGGCTGCTGCAAGTGACGGGGCTGTTACAACGGCTGGTCACTGTACAAATCAAAATCATAACAATGTTACAGGCGGAGGGATCCCGCGATGTTTCAGGATATGAGTCAGAGCCAGACCAGTGATATTCACCTGTGGTCTGACCCTCAAACCGGATTGCAGGCTGTGATTGCGATCCATGACACAAGTAGAGGCCCTGCTCTTGGGGGCTGTCGGTTTTTTCCTTACAACAGTAGCGGTGATGCTATCCGTGATGCCATAAGACTGGCCCAAGGGATGAGCGACAAGGCTGCTCTTGCAGGAATAGAACAGGGGGGCGGGAAAGCTGTGATTATGGCTCCCCGTGATATCCAGAACCAGGAAGCACTGTTTCTTTCTTTCGGACGGTTTGTCCACAGTCTGGGTGGACGCTACATCACTGCCATGGATGTAGGAACAACAACGGCAGATATGGAGACTATCGCCAGAGTCACTCCTCATGTTACATGCACATCAGCTTCCGGAAACCCTGCTCTTTACACTGCCCTTGGTGTTTATCACGGCATACTTGCCTGCCTGAAAGCCTGTAAAGATCTTCCCGATTCACTGAATGGTGTGCATGTTGCTGTGCAGGGGCTTGGCCATGTCGGATATGCCCTGTGTGATTTGCTTCACAAGGATGGAGCCAAACTGACGGTTTGTGATCTTGACCCGGAGAAAAGTGCGCTTTGTCAGAAAAACTTTGGGGCGACTGTTGTCGCAGCCAAAGAAATTCTTTCAGTGGACTGCGATATCTTCAGCCCCTGCGGGCTAGGTGGTGTTATCGGAACGTCGGTGGCTCAGAGTCTTAAATGTCGTGCTGTTGCAGGTTCCGCCAATAATCAGCTGGCAACACCGGAAGCTGGGCTGGCTTTGCACCGACAGAATATTTTATGCGCACCAGATTTTCTAATTAATGCGGGAGGCTTAATACATGCCTCTCTATCCCATCGCGGTAAAACCGCAGCAGAGACTCGCAAACGCGTCACCCTCATAGAGCAGACTATACTGAGGCCGTTTAACCGGCAAATAACCAGCGGAGAACCTCCCAGCCTGATGGCTGACCGAATGGCTGAAGACATTCTTTACAGCCCCAAACATCAACTCGAACAATTAAGCGCATAAAGGAGATTGGTCATGCCAACAACTCTTGATGGCGGTGGACTGTTCCGGGTGCATGAAAGTGATATTCCTTTTGTGTGTTACCTTGATGCCAATGGGCAACCCACACAGCCTCTTCCTGGCTGGGCGGAAGAAGGTTCTTTGCTGGTGGATTATTACAAGGCCATGGTGAAAGCCAGAGAGGCTGATCGTAAAGCCATAGCCATGCAGCGCACCGGAGTGATGGGAACTTATCCATCGTGCCTTGGCCAGGAGGCTCCCGGTGTTGTTTATGGCAAACAACTGAAGAAAGAAGATGTTCTGGTGCCTTATTACCGTGACCTTCCTGGTCAGTTGCTCAGAGGTGTTGAGCTTTCAGATATCTATCTCTACTGGGGAGGAGATGAAAGAGGAAGTGCCGGTCCTGGCTATGGGCAGGATTTTCCCAACTGTGTTCCGATTGCCACCCAGGCCGGGCATGCGGTTGGCGTTGCTTCAGCCTTTCGGATTCGGGATGAGCACCGAGTTGCACTGACAACCTGTGGAGATGGAGCAACATCCAAGGGTGATTTTCTTGAAGCCCTGAATCTTGCCGGAGTCTGGCAATTGCCGGTTGTTTTCCTGGTGGTCAATAACCAGTGGGCAATTTCTGTTCCCCGTCCTATTCAGTGTGGTGCACCGACGCTTGCACAGAAAGGAGCGGGAGCGGGTCTTCCCTGTGTGCAGGTGGATGGAAATGATGTTATTGCTCTGCACGAAGTTATTGGTTCGGCCATAGAGAGAGCCAGACAAGGTAAGGGTTCTGTTGTTATTGAAGCGATTACCTATCGTTTGGGTGATCACACAACAGCAGATGATGCGACCCGGTATCGAGATTCGGAAGAGGTTCGCAAAGCCTGGTCAGAGGAGCCAGTAAAGCGGCTTCAAACTTATCTCCATAATCGGGGGTTATGGAGCCCAGAACAGGAGCAGGCTTATCTTGAGCAGGTAAAGCTGGAGATTCAGCAAGCTGTTGAAATCTACCAGAAGACACCTCTTCCCCAAGTCGATGACCTTTTTGACTACCACTATAAAGATCTTCCCGCTGGACTAAGACGACAAAAAGAAGAGATGCAGGGAGGGCTGGGTCATGAGTGATAAGAAAACTTTGGTTGAGGCTGTAAACACTGCACTTGACCATGCAATGGCTGACGACAAGGATGTGGTGCTACTGGGAGAAGATATTGGTGCCAATGGCGGTGTGTTCCGTGCAACACAGGATCTAAAAAGCAAATATGGCCTTAAGCGGGTTATGGATACCCCACTGGCAGAAACATTAATTGCTGGAATGACAGTTGGAATGGCTGCCCAGGGATTAAAACCTGTCGCAGAAATTCAATTCATGGGTTTTATCTTTGCCTGCATGGAGCAACTGGTGACTCATGCCGCCAGAATGAGAAACAGAACCCGTGGACGGTTAAGCTGCCCGATGGTGCTGCGTGCTCCATTTGGAGGTGGCATTCATGCACCGGAGCATCACTCGGAAAGTACTGAAGCGCTGCTTGCTCATATCCCCGGTCTTCGTGTTGTTATTCCTTCTTCGCCGGTGCGAGCGTACGGACTTTTGCGATCAGCGATTGATAGTCCTGATCCTGTGATATTCCTTGAACCCAAGCGTATTTACCGTGTTCAAAAACAAACCTTGCCAGAAACAGGAAGCCGCTTGCCACTGGATACCTGTTTCACTTTGAGGGAAGGAAGTGACGTGACTCTGGTCACCTGGGGAGCCTGTGTGCGTGAATGCCAGGAAGCCTGTAACACATTGGCTGAACAGGGAGTCAGTGTTGAGCTTATTGATGTTGCCACAATCAAACCTTTGGATATGGAGACTATCCTGGCTTCAACACGAAAAACAGGGCGTTGTGTGATTGTTCATGAGGCTGCAAGAAGTTTTGGTGTGGGAGCTGAGATAGCTGCACGTATTTTTGAAGATCTGTTCTTTGAGCTTAAAGCTCCGGTGAAACGGGTGGCAGGGTATGACATCACAATGCCGTATTACCGGATGGAGGAGCATTACATACCAGACCACAAAAGAATAGTGATCGCTATTCATGACTGTTTAACCGAGCCCTGATTCGTGTGGTTAAAGCATAGAAACGGCTGCTTGATATACGACGGCTTCTTTTCATCCCTTTTCATACATCATTAATATCTGGCCTTGATAGGCGCACCGATTTTCTACCTGAAAGAGTGTGTTAATAACTCCGACAGGGTCAAGAATAATCGGTATACATCCGGAAATTAATGAAAACATTAAACGTAGGATTATGGAAGACCAGGCTGAACTAAATCAATATAAATAGCATAAGCTGATAACTATTTTCTACACAACAATTACAAATCGCTTTTGCATATTAGATATCGATAACTAATCTGAATAACAGAGGCTTCGGAAAATGAGTCCAGTTGTGATCAAATTCTCTTAACTAAAAGACAAGCATCCATGGCAAAGAAAGGAAACCAAGGAATAAGGCAGACTTAGTTGCCAAGGGGGAGACATTGCGATTCTTTAAATTACCTGATCTCGGGGAGGGGATTCCCGAGGCAGAAATCGTGGAATGGCATGTTCGTGAAGGTGAAACCGTTTGCGAGGATCAGGTTATTGTTTCCATGGAAACAGCCAAAGCTGTTGTTGAGGTGCCTTCTCCTTGTGCAGGTGTAGTGATTCGTCAGTTTGGTCAGCCAGGTGATCTGATCCATACCGGTGAACCGCTGGTGGAGTTTGAAGGTGATGATACAGATACCGGCACAGTGGTCGGTTCTATCACCGAAGCTTCAGCTGCGGAACAGGATGATGAAGAGCATTTCTTTATCGGGGCGTCACCTTCCACCAGTAAGGTGCAACAGATGGTTCGCCCAGCTATTAACCATCTGGTTCGAAATCTCCAAGAGTCAGCATCAAACATAAGTCTGGAAAATGGTGAGCCATTAAAAGGCGTGCGTCGGGAAATGGCAAGAAGCATGACTCGTTCTGGTCATGAGGTTGTATCGGTAACTCTGTTTGCAGACGCGGATATTCATGAATGGCAAAACCAAAGTGATCTTACAGTTAAGGTACTGATGGCAGTTGTTGATGCATGTCGACAGGAGCCCGCCCTGAATGCATGGTTTGATGGCCCCGGTGAAAAACGGCAGTTGATGGATGATGTCAATGTGGGTTTGGCGGTGGACTCACCCCATGGTCTCCTGGTCCCGGTATTAGAGAGAGCACAAAGTTTTTCTCCAGATTTGCTCAGAACTGAAATCAACAGGTTGAAAAATGGGGTTATGAATAGAGAGCTGGCTCTAGAAAGCTTTCAGGGTGCGACGATTTCTGTGAGCAATTTTGGTGCGCTGGGAACAGGGCGTTACGCAACACCTGTTGTAGTTCCCCCTGCAGTTGCCATTCTGGGGGTTGGATCTGTTGGTGATCAGGTTGTTGCATGTAACGGGCAAGCGGTAGTGCACAGGGTAATGAGTCTGTCGTTGTCGTTTGATCATCGAGCTGTAACAGGAGGTGAAGCCTCGCGATTTTTAAGGGCGGTGGTACAGCATATTGAAAAAAAGCAGGCATGAGCAGTGTAGAAAGTTGTTAATTCGGTTGCAGGGATGACGAATTAGTTTTAAAAAAATAGTAAGAGAATAAAAAACAGTTTTACCCAATAAAAAGTAAACAGGGGCAGAAGACGCTGTCGCTCCCAAAGCAGTACACATTGAACATGCTTAAGGGCCAGGTAGGAAAATATGGAAATTTTCAATAATTACCAACAGCGTTATAAGTTAAAAGAGCAGGAAGAGATGTCGCTCCAGGAGTATCTGCAAAGGTGCAAGGAGGATCCATCTGCTTACGCCAATGCAGCAGAGCGAATGCTTATGGCTATTGGTGAACCGGAAATTATTGATACTTCCCGAGACTCCCGTATGTCTCGTATCTTCTCTAACAAGCTGATTAAGCGTTACAAGGGTTTTGAAGACTTCTATGGAATGGAGGATGCGATTCAGCAGATCGTGTCTTATTTCCGCCACGCTGCGCAGGGACTGGAAGAGAAAAAGCAGATTCTTTACCTCCTGGGGCCTGTCGGTGGTGGTAAATCTTCTCTGGCAGAAAAGCTCAAAAGCCTAATTGAGAAGGTTCCTTTCTATGCCATCAAAGGTTCTCCGGTTTTTGAATCCCCCCTTGGCCTGTTTAACCCTACTGAAGATGCAGCCATTCTTCATGATGAATATGGTATTCCCAATCGTTATGTAAAAGGCATTATGTCGCCCTGGGCTGTGAAGCGGCTCCATGAGTTTGGGGGGGATATCAGTCAGTTCAGAGTTGTTAAGCTCTTCCCAAGTATTCTTGATCAGGTTGCGGTCGCTAAAACTGAACCTGGCGATGAGAACAACCAGGATATCTCCAGCCTTGTTGGTAAGGTGGATATTCGCCAGCTGGAAGAGTATTCCCAGAATGATCCGGATGCTTACAGCTTCTCCGGGGCATTGTGCCGTGCCAATCAGGGCATGATGGAATTTGTGGAAATGTTTAAAGCACCTATCAAGGTTTTGCATCCACTTCTGACAGCGACTCAGGAAGGAAACTACAACAGCACCGAAGGAATGAGCGCGATTCCTTATGATGGAATTATTCTTGCCCACTCCAACGAATCAGAATGGCAAACATTCCGTAACAACAAGACTAATGAAGCCTTTATTGACCGGGTTAATATAGTAAAAGTGCCTTACTGTACGCGTGTTAGTGAAGAAATCAGGATCTACAGTAAACTGTTATTGAACAGCTCTCTCAAGGACGCGCCCTGTGCTCCTGACACTTTGAAGATGCTGGCACAGTTCACCACGCTTTCTCGTATCAAAGAACCTGAGAACTCCAATATGTTCTCCAAGATGCGTGTCTATGATGGTGAGAATCTGAAAGACACCGATCCACAGGCCAAGCCTCTGCAGGAGTACAAAGATGCTGCCGGCGTGGATGAAGGTATGGAAGGTTTGTCTACCCGTTTTGCGTTTAAGATACTTTCCAAGGTATTCAACTTTGATCCTTCTGAAGTTGCAGCTAACCCTGTGCATCTTCTTTATGTACTTGAAAGAGAGATTGAACAGCAGCAGTTCCCCCAGGAGACACATGAACGCTACCTGCGTTATGTGAAAGAGTTCCTGGCTCCTAAATATATCGAGTTCCTCGGCAAAGAAATCCAGACTGCATATCTGGAGTCTTATTCCGAGTACGGTCAGAACATATTTGATCGATATATCACTTATGCAGACTTCTGGATTCAGGATCAGGAATACCGTGACCCTGAGACTGGCGACATTCTCGACCGCGGTGCCATCAATGATGAGCTGGAGAAGATTGAAAAAGCGGCCAGTATTGCCAACCCTAAAGATTTCCGGAATGAGGTAGTGAACTTTGTACTTCGTGCACGAGCCGGAAATGAAGGCAAGAACCCAAGCTGGCTCAGTTACGAGAAGATGCGGACGGTGATTGAGAAGAAGATGTTCTCCAACACAGAAGACCTGCTGCCGGTTATCAGCTTTAACGCCAAGGGCAGCCAGGAAGAACAGCGTAAGCATTCTGAGTTTGTGAAGAGGATGGTGGAGCGTGGTTATACCGAGAAGCAGGTGAGACTGCTGTCTGAATGGTACATCCGGGTTCGCAAGTCTCAGTGATTTATACTGAAGCAGCCATGAGCGAAGTATCTTTTTCATCACCTTAAGGTGATGAAAAAGATACTTCTATAGTTAAAAGTGTAGATGTAGTACGAGGTAGTAGGCGCAAGAGGCGAGGCGATCACCAAGGATGTGAGCTGCAGCACCAAGGATGGTACTGCACTTCGCCTCGGGCGCTTCATTGCAACACAGGGAGTGTGTATGAGTATTGTTATCGACAGACGGCTAAACGGTAAAAACAAAAGTACCGTCAACCGTCAGCGTTTTATGAACCGGTATCGGAAGCATATTAAAAAGGCTGTTTCCGAAGCGGTGAATAAACGCAGTATTACCGATGTCGAAAGTGGCAGTAGCATTACCATTCCCCGCCGCGACCTTTCTGAGCCGACTTTCAACCACGGGCAGGGTGGGATGAACAGGCAGGTTCACCCTGGCAATAAAGAATTTATTACTGGTGATCGCATCAAGCGACCTCCCGGTGGGCAGGGCAGTGGTGGCGGTAATGGCCAGGCCAGTGATCAGGGTGAAGGTATGGATGACTTCACCTTCAATATTAATCACGATGAGTTTCTGGAGTTTATGTTCGATGACCTTGAGTTGCCGAACATGAAAGAGAAAGCCCTGCATGAGACTGTAGAGTTTCAAACCCATCAGGCCGGTTTTACCACTGATGGGCCACCTGACAGATTAAATATCGTCCGCTCATTGCGTAGTGCCCATGCCCGCAGAATTGCTCTCGGTGGTGGTACGCGTCGGGATATTCGTCAACTGAAGCGAGAGCTTCGGGAGATGGAGGTACAACCTGGAGCATACGATGAAGAGCGGGCGCAGTTTTTAAGAGATCGCATCAAGGAATTGAATGGCAAAATGAAAAAGCTGCCATTTATTGATGATATCGATCTGCGTTACAACAATTTCGTTAAGGTTCCCCGGCCTTCCAATAAGGCCGTGATGTTCTGTGTGATGGATGTCTCCGGCTCCATGACTCAGGAAATCAAGGATATGGCTAAGCGGTTCTTTATCCTGCTTTATCTGTTCCTGCAGAAAAATTACAAACAGATTGAAGTGGTGTTTATCCGTCATCACACGGCTGCCAAGGTCGTGAATGAAGAGGACTTTTTCTACTCGCGGGAAACCGGTGGAACAATCGTCTCCAGTGCTCTTGAGATGACACGGGATACGATCGTTAAAGGATATTCCCCCAACGATTGGAATATCTATGTTGCCCAGGCATCGGATGGTGATAACTGGGAAGGGGACTCTTCAGTCTGCAGCAAGATTTTGATCAATGATCTCATGCCTTTGGTTCAGTATTTTTCCTATGTGGAGATTACAGACCGGCAGCATCAGAACCTGTGGCGGGAGTATGAAGGCATTCAGGACAAATTCCCTGATTCCTTTGCCATGCAGCAGATAAAAACCGCTGCAGATATTTACCCGGTATTTCGGCGTCTGTTCGAGAAAAAGGAAGCCTAATGTCAGACGATAACAAGACCAATAAAAAAGAGCCGTTGACAACCAGTTCGGAATGGACGTTTGACCTTATCAATGCCTACGACCATGAACTCGCGCGCATTGCCAATAAATACAGGCTGGATACTTACCCTAACCAGATTGAAGTGATCAGCTCAGAGCAGATGCTGGATGCCTACGCATCGATTGGCATGCCTCTGATGTATAACCACTGGTCATTTGGTAAACACTTCCTGAGTAATCAGCAGAGATATCAAAGCGGTCAGATGGGGCTGGCCTATGAAATCGTGATTAATTCCAACCCTTGTATTGCTTACCTGATGGAAGAAAACACTATGCCCATGCAGATTCTGGTGCTGGCTCATGCCAGCTATGGGCATAACTCATTCTTCAAAGGCAATTATCTGTTCCGTACCTGGACTGATGCCGAGTCGATCATTGATTATCTGATGTTTGCCAAGAAATATATTGCCGATTGTGAAGAGAAGCATGGTGTTGAAGCTGTGGAAGAGGTTCTCGATGCCTGCCATGCCTTGATGAATCAGGGCGTGAATCGCTATAAGCGTCCACGTCCGCTGTCTGCTGGTGAAGAGAGGGAACGCCAGAAAGAGCGTGAAGAATATATTCAGCGTACGTTGAATGATATCTGGAGTACGATTCCACAGCAGGAGAGGGCTCAGGAAAAAACCAACGAGAGGTTCCCTAAGGATCCTGAAGAGAACATTCTCTATTTCATCGAAAAAAATGCTCCTTTATTAGAGACCTGGCAGCGGGAACTGGTTCGTATAGTCAGGAAAGTCGCCCAGTATTTTTATCCACAGCGTCAGACCCAGGTTATGAATGAAGGGTGGGCCACATTCTGGCACTACACCTTGATGCACCACCTCTATGATGAGGGATTAATTGATGAAGGGTATATGCTGGAGTTTCTGCACTCTCATACCAGTGTGATTTTCCAACTGGACTTTGATGATCCCCGTTACTCAGGTATCAATCCATATACATTGGGTTTCCGGATGTTTATGGATATCAAGCGAATTTGCGAAGAACCTACCGAAGAAGATCGCCGCTGGTTTCCTGAGCTGGTGGATACTGACTGGCTGGATGCGGTTCATTTCGCGATGAAGAACTTCAAGGATGAAAGCTTTATTCTGCAGTACTTATCTCCTCATGTTATGCGGGAGTTGAGGTTGTTCAGCATTGTTGATGATGAGAAAAAAGCTTACCTGGAGGTTGATGCCATTCATGATGATATTGGTTACAGGCAGGTGAGAGAGGCACTTGCAGCACAATACAATCTGGGGAATAGAGAACCCAATATTCAGATTTATAATGTGAATGTGAAGGGAGATCGATCTCTGACCTTGCGTCATTACATGCATCAGACACGACCACTGAGTGAATCAGCTGCAGAAATTGTGAAACATATTCACAGGCTCTGGAAGTTTGATGTAAGGCTTGAAAGTGTTGATGGTGAGGAAATCAAGAAGACTATTTCTTGCCCCAAACACACAGAATCACAGAAAAAGACCGGAGCAATGATAGGAATGACATAACCTGGTTTCAGGTCGAATTTTTACAAAGCGCACGTTCCAGTGCACTTTCTTCGTCTAAAGTATTACCGGGTTACAAAATAGAAGCTGCAGGCAAAATTTGATCATTTATCAGAGCCTGCGGATAAAAGTTGAAATAAAAGCATCTTTTCAAGTTGTCAGGTCAGAAAGTATTACCTATTTTTTTTGCGCCTGTTGTATGAATGCGAGGGTTTAATATATGAATATATTTGATGAAGTGATGCATCGGCTTAGTAGTAAAACACGTATGCGTGGTTTATTTCGTGATGTTCATGTTGAAGACCTTGAGCGTATTGTAACGAGGCTTCAGGATGTTCTCGAAGAAAAAAAAGCCGCAGTTGAGGAGCAGCAAGAAAAAATAAAAGCCAAGCAGAACAGTATTGAAGTCATCAAAAAAATGATGGATGAGAAAGGAATTTCAATTGAGGACTTTGGCAGTACTGCTGTTGGGGAGAAGAAAAAGCGTAATATCAAACGCTATCTATTCGAGTTTCAGGATAAAAGTGGCAGCAACCATCAGTGGGAAGGGTCATTGACCGGGCGTGCCCCAAAGGTTTTTCAGGAATACCTGCAAAGGACTGGCAAGGAACGCTCCGACTGCATTATCGAAGAAAGATAATTAAACCTCCGAACCGTTACATTTGCATATTCTTTATGGCGTTTTTCCCTTTTGTGATGTGCTCCAGATATGGTCACGTTGGTTAACCGCGTTCTGTGCAGCTCCTTGGGAGAAAATCCACGTCCATAACCATGCAATAGTAACGGTTCGGGTGTTAAGCAGCTTTTTTAACCAGTCGGCTATGAGGAAACTGACAGGTGAAGCTGCTCCCTCTACCAGGACGACTCTTGATTAGCAGAGTTGCATCATGCCTTAGCAGTACATGTTTAACTATGGCAAGGCCAAGGCCTGTGCCTCCTGTTGAGGCATGTCTGCTTTTATCAACCCTATAGAAGCGTTCTGTCAGGCGTGGGATGTGTTGTGGGTCAATACCAATACCGTCGTCTTTAACAGTCAAATAACCAGTATTGAGACTAACAGTCCAGCGTATGGAAATATTTCCACCTTCCGGTGTGTATTTCACGGCATTGAAAATAAGGTTGGAGATGGCACTGCGCAGTTCTTTCTTATTTCCGAGAATCTGATCCTCATGAGCACAGTTGAAAATAATTTTATGGTTTTTATTGCCGCTGAGGGATTTTGCGTCTTCAACAATTGTGTTGATTAAGAGCGGTAATGACACTGGCTGGATATCCTGCTGACTATCCGCTGTTTCCAGTTTTGAAAGAGTGAGTAAATCATCAATGATATTAGACATCCTGTGAGATTGGGATTGCATTTGTCCGACCGCTTTGGGCAAAACAGGCACAGGTGGCTGTGGCATTATTTCTACAGAATGCGCCAGTGTTTCGAGGTAGCCGGTAATAACGGTTAAAGGAGTACGCAGTTCATGAGAAACATTGGCTACAAAATCCTTGCTCATTTGTTCGAGATGATGAATGCGGGTGTTGTCTCTAAACAGGATTAATCGGTTATCAGGACCATACAGAGTGATTGAGCAAAGAAGAGTTCTCTGTTCAGAAACGGGTGAAGGCATATCAAGCGGGTCCTGATAAGACTTCTGTTCGAAATAAGAGACGAAACGGGGGTGGCGAATCAGATTGGTAATAAGCTGTCCATGATCATCAGGAGAGCGCAGGCCGAGAATATGTTCTGCAGCCGGATTCCACCACTCAATCAAACTGTGGCGGTTGGTCATCACCACAGCATCCTGAAGGGCTGATGTTGATTGCTGAATACGGTCGATAACAGCCTGAAGCCTGTCACGCAGCTTTTCCTGCTTACGCATCAGGCGGTAAATACTGTCGAAGATATCTCCCCAGGATCCACGACTGGTAGGTGGTTCCTGGGGATCAGAGAGAGATGAGCTGTTCTCCAGCCAGCTGCCCAGCATAAAGAGTTGCCGGAGTGTCCAGGCAAGGTAAAAAGCACAGGCCAGAAGTAGAAAAATTGTGACCTGATCAAAGATTATGCCAAAGGCAAAGCTAAGCCCCAGAACGGCTGCCAGGCGCTTAAGCACAGACGATTGCCAGTTATGGTTCACGGTGTTTTCCGGTCATTCATGAAAAATGGCAACAAGATCTATCCTTGTACAGGATGAATGCTACCTGTTGCCGTACTACTTGTCATGCCTTTGTGGAAAAGCGGTAGCCGGTTCCCCTGACGGTTTGGACGAGTTTTTCGTGACTGTTGCCCAATGCCTTACGCAATCGGCGTATATGGACATCAACTGTACGTTCTTCAACGTAAACATTTCCTCCCCAGACA
The DNA here is from genome assembly GCF_023502345.1 of Parendozoicomonas callyspongiae. Lineage (GTDB taxonomy): Bacteria > Pseudomonadota > Gammaproteobacteria > Pseudomonadales > Endozoicomonadaceae > Sansalvadorimonas > Sansalvadorimonas callyspongiae. Next base: position 164,678 of record NZ_JAMFLX010000007.1, on the reverse strand, counting down.
TGATCCAGAAGCTGGCTTCGCGTGTAGGCTCGCTCCTGGTGTGTCATAAAAAACTGGAGAAGGCGATATTCGGTCGGCCCCATTTCTTTGGGTGCACCGTCAATAGATACTCGATGACTGGCGGGGTCAAGGGTCACACCCTGGACTTCAATGGGATCACTTTGGTTGGCTGCACCGGCTCTGCGAAGAACGGCTTTCAGACGGGCAACAAGTTCCCGGGGAGAAAAAGGTTTGGTGATGTAATCATCAGCACCGGTTTCCAGTCCCTGGATTTTATTATCTTCCTCGCCTTTGGCGGTAAGCATAATAATGGGAATGTCTGCCGTCAACTCGTCCCGCTTCAGGCGTCGGGCAAGCTCCAGGCCGCTGACAGTTGGAAGCATCCAGTCCAGCAGAACAAGATCGGGCTTCTGGTCGACGATAATGGCGTGGGCTTCCTGGGCAGCTTCTGCCTCAAGACAGGTGTACCCGGCCATTTCCAAAGCCACCGTTATCATATCCCTGATAGGTGCTTCGTCATCAACAATCAGGATTTTGTTTGTTGAAGCAATCATGGTTCGTTGTACTCACCCTGAGGCAGTCATCTATTAGACCTGATGAATTACAACGGGTGAATGTTGCAGAAATATGACAAATACAAAATCACCCCTGCTAAATATGCTCTGAATGTTCTATCCGATCAACTTTGACTGTACCTAAAACACGGTAATGCCGCCCTGTTGGGTGTTCTTCACACAGCCAGTATTTGCGTAATTTTCTAATGGTTTTAAAAGACCGGCCATTGATTATGAAGAAACAGCCCGAACTCAAGTCATTTAATACAGTGCCTTCTTCATCAATGAGTAGACCTTGAAGGTGAACATCTGTAGCACTGCTGGCTCTCGGTTTACTACTGTGGCTTTTTAAAACCTGAGCTGTCTCTTGGTTCAGCACATTCAAGTCCAGAATGCTTGTTAACAGCTTACTATAGATCTGCTTCCACTCTTTTCCGTGAGGTTGCACTTTTCGGCCGTGTTTGTCCCAGTTGATTGCATGGGCAACTTCATGGGTTAACGTGATCAGGAACTGTAGAGGTTCTAGGTCTCTGTTAACACTTATCCTGTGGGGTTTGTTTAAGTGAGCTGGCCTGAAATCACCAAGTTTGGTTTTTCTGGGTGCAGATATCTTAAGCTGGATTTTTCCTTCAATTAGCCAGCGGGCACAGAGAGCCTCTGTGCCCGGACAAACAAACGGGGAAAGTTGCTGAGCCAGGGAGTGTTTCATTAGTTGAGCGTGATTTGTAGATCGGCAATATCAGAGAATACAGCGATCCAGAATAATTCCAATCAAAACTGCCAGTCCAGCCCAATGGTTGGATAAGAATGCTTTGAAACACCCATCGCGATCACGGTCTTTGGTCAGTGTATGTTGGTAGATAAAGGAACCGGACATAAAAAGCACACCAAGATAATAGGCAGTGCCAAGGCCGGTCATCATCCCTGCTGCCAGCAATGCCAGAAGAGTGAGAGCCTGAAGCAGTCCAATAATGACATTGTCTTTTTCCCCAAATAGAATTGCTGTAGATTTTATGCCAATAGTCAGGTCATCATCCCGGTCAACCATGGCGTACTGCGTATCGTAAGCAATTGTCCACAACAGGAAGGCCAGAAACAGAGCCCAGACAACAGGGTCTACAGTATTGGTCTGAGCTGCCCAGGCCATAGGGATTCCCCAGGCAAAAGCTGCACCCAGAACGGCTTGAGGCCAGTGTGTAAAGCGTTTCATAAATGGGTAGGTGGCAGCCAGCGATGCACCAGCAAATGATAAGGCAATTGTCAGAGGGTTTGTCATCAGAACCAAAAGGAAAGAAGCTAGAATTAATATGGCAAACAGGATCAGAGCTTCCTTTTCAGAAACCTTTCCTGTTGCCATGGGGCGATCTTTGGTTCTTTTTACATGGGCATCGAAGTTGCGGTCGGCAAAGTCGTTGATCACACAACCGGCCGAACGCATAAGAACAGTGCCAAGAACGAAGATGACGAACAGTTCTGGCTCAGGCCATCCGTCTGCAGCCAGCCATAATGCCCAAAGTGTGGGCCACAATAGAAGATAGATACCAATTGGCCTGTTCAGCCTGGTCAGCTGGACATAGTTGTTCAACCTGTCCTGGTTAAAGAGAGTAGGGTTAAGGATACCTTTCATACTTCTTCTAAATTATCCCATTCCTGGCAAAAAATACTCGCACACGGCCAAAGGCTTATGACCCAAAAAGAAGCACGATCTTCTTCCCCACACAGGGTTCTGCATCTGGTCATAAACACGAGTTAACTCAATAGGCCCTCTTTCCAAATCGGGCTGTGCAAATAAAAAAGCACCAAGAGGGCGATTGTTCAGCTTAAGTAGCTGTCGATTACGCCCTTCGAGGCTGGTTGCAGGAAGAATACTGCGGGCAAAGACTCGTGGGGCGTTGTTACAAACCAGGACAACTTCACGAATGCTGGCAGCTTCCCGTTCCTGCATGGAAAGAAAACGCTGTTCACTGGTTGTTGGCCGCCCCCAGTCGTGATGAAGAACCTGCACCTCAAATGAACCGGAGAAAGTATCTTTCAAGCGCTGGGTCAGAGACCCGGTATCCAGCAACCAGTGTTTTAAGTTGGCGGGAATATCCCATGGCAGAGTGTTAAGGCTGTACCACTTCTGCTCTAAAAAAATATATTGGTCCAGAGTACTGACTGGGCAAGACTGCATAAATTACTTTTACCATGGAAAAACCTTTTTCACCCTTGCGAAAGAGAAAAAGGTTTTTCCTGCTCATGGCTGTTTGAATTCTCCCGCGCATCCAATCCGGGCTGCGTTTTATCGCAGCATGCGTGATAACACCTACTGATGCAAGCTTATCCCTGCAATGTCCCTGTCAAGATCATGAATAAAGACCGAAATGCCGCTTCGGAAATACTTTCAGGTCAGAAGAATAGAAAAGATTGATAAAAATGATGCTATAAACGTCCTTAGTGAGGGAGTCTATCTCTCTGGTTTATAAGAAAGTTTGCTTCTTTTGGAAGCTCTGAAGCTAATTTATCCGATATTTGGTGTTGCCCTGTTGCTGAGGCTGTTTTAATGTTGACGGCCGTGCTGGTGCTTTTATGTGCAGCATGTTTTCGGTAGTCCAGGGCCTTGGATGGGCCACTACTGGGAAATCAATAAAAATAATAAACAGTAAAAATGGATTCGAGAGGGAGTCATGCGCAAGCCAGAACTCATCACTGCAATTGCAGACCAGGCCGATCTCAGCAAGGATAAAGCCGGTGAAGCTTTAAACGCCATTCTGGAGCAAATTTCCAAGGCACTTGAGCGTCAGGAAACCATAAGTCTTATCGGGTTTGGTTCTTTCGCTCAAAGAGCCAGAGGTGCCCGCAAAGGTAAAAACCCCCAGACCGGTGAAGAAATCGAAATCCCCGCCAGTAATACTGTTGCATTCAAGCCTGGTAAGGCTTTGAAAGACGCTGTGAACCAGTAAAACTCTGTTCTCAGAGATCTCTCCTCTGGTAAAGGGTCTCTCACAAACCAAAATGCAGCACTTTTATTCTTCAGTGCTGCATTTTTGAACCTCCCTCATCTGAATCATTTTAAGCCCAAGTACTTATTAACCACGGGTTCTGTCATCTTTGCACTGGCACAAAAGAGGAATGTTTATAGACTGGTGTCACAATTCTTTCATTGGGGGGAGCCTTGTGAAATTTAAACTGCTGCTGTTGGCTCTTGGCGTTATGATGAAACGTGCCAGCAAAAACAAGCCAGAGTTCAAAAAAGTGCTTGAAGGGAAGGATATGACCTTTGAGCTTTCCAGCGTGGAGGGTGTTTGCCGTAGTTATACCGTGAAAGAGGATAAAGTGACCTCAGCCAGCGGTAAAATTGTTGAAGACCCGGAGTTTGCTATCCGCTTTGAAACCTCAACTCTTGGATGGGACGCACTGACAAAGCCTGAAGGCCAGGCCATTTTCATGAGAGGAATTCAGGATAAAACAATCCGCATTGAAGGAAACCCCATGGAAGTTATGTGGTTTCAGAAAGCTGTGGAAAAAGCGTTGCCATCAATGCTGCAACCTAAGAAGAAAAAGAAAGCGGTTGCTTAATACCTAATCAAAAAAACAGCCCGGAAATATCCAGGCTGTTTTCTCTCTCTGCGACAGTGCACCAGGGGCGCTGACTGAATATTACAGAGTGTCGCTAACCACTACGTAACCGCGGTTTTTGTCGACATCTTTTGTGGCCAGGGCGGAGAACAGCTGGTCGCTGGAAACCCAAACCCAGTTTGCCTTATTTGGTGTTACGTCCATGATCAGGAAGGAATCAGATGCTTCATGGTATGCACCAATAGGAGAAATGTGGCCACCACCTGGCTGCTCAACACCCTTACGGGCATAGTTGATCAGCACGTACTGGTCAGCAGTATCCAGAGCGTTGATAACCTCTGCTTTCATTTCATTTAAGTTATCCAGGCTGTCAACGTGAACAGCTTTGGCATCCAACTGGTTTCCTTCAAGCATGGCTTCCAGTTCGCCTAGCTGGAAACCGTAATCCTTACGGCCACCTTCAACGGCTGGCTTACCCATTACCTGCTGAACGGATTTAGGGCTTTTCAGCATGGTGGTGTTCTGGGTGTAACGAGCATAAACAGGGCTGAAGCCGCCCTGAGGGAACCAGTCACGGTTTTCTTCAGCGACCAGAGATTCATCCAGAGGAATTTCAATCTTGTCGGCACGAACACGCAGAGCGTTAAGGACGATGGTAGTGGAAGCAACGCCGCAGTAAACTTTGTTTTCCTGGGCTTCAAAGTTGTTGGCCAGCTTGAAGAAGTCACCTTTATGCTGGGAGGTTTCCAGGCGGGAAATACCAGCTTTGGAAGTCCAGTCGACAACACTGGCGCTTACAGCTGAGCATCCCAGGGCTGAAATAATAAAAGCAGCAGCAGTTTTTTTGATCAGGTTTTTCATGGCTTTGATCTTAATAAGATTATTAATTTAAACGCTGTTGGGCAATACGGCACAGGATGGTGACCCCCATTGGGATAATGGAGTCATCAAAGTCAAAGTCACAGGTGTGCAGGTTGGTGCCTTTGCTTCCAATCATGAAATAGCAGGCACCGACGTTGTCATCTTTCTTGAAGAAAGCCATATCTTCACCACCAGGGCTGGGCTCAACATTGGTATCAACGTTGTTAGCTCCGACAGTCTGTTTGGCGATATCAACAACGCAGTCAACATGCTCGGTGGTATTGACTGTTGCCGGGCATAGAACTTCAAACTCGACTTCGGCTTCTGCGTCGTAAGCATCTGCGATACTTTGCGCAACCTGCTTCATTCGCCTCTTGAGGCAGTTACCAACTTCTTTCTCATAGAAGCGGATCGTGCCACCGGCTTCTGCAGATTCTGGAATCGAGTTAAAGACTTCACCACCCTGGATCTTGGTGACTGCCAGAACACACATCTCTGAACTGGGAATACACTCAGTCACGATGGACTGCCAGGCAGTAATAATCTTGGCTGAGATAGTGATAGGGTTAACGCACTTATGGGGAACGCTGGAGTGACCGCTTGAACCTGACACTTTAAGGCTGAACTTTTCACCAGCACCGGTGATAGGGCCATAACGGAGAGAAACAGTGTTCTCTTTCAGGCGAGGCATGTTGTGGAAACCGTAAACCTCATCAAATGGGTAGGTTTCAAACAAACCGTCTTCCATCATGGCTCGTGCGCCAGCACCAATCTCTTCCGCAGGCTGGAACAGGAACACTACCCGGCCTTTGAAATCACGGTGTTCAGAAAGGTAACGGGCTGTGGCAAGCAGCATGGCTGTATGACCGTCGTGACCACAGGCATGGGCAGCACCATCAAACTTTGATGCGTAAGGTTTACCGGTATTGTCCTGCATGGGCAGGGCATCCATATCCGCCCGGTAAGCAATCGTTCTGCCAGGACCCAGGTTACCATCCAGAATGCCGACAACACCGGTTTTTCCGAAGCTCCTGTCTACCTCAATTCCCCAGGAAATAAGCTTGTCTTCAACGAACTGAGCTGTCTGATGAAGATCAAAACCAACTTCCGGAAAGGAATGAAGATCCTGACGCCAGCTGGTGATTTCCTGATGCCATTGTTCGACGTATTCAATAGTGTTCATACCTAGCACTCCCAAGTTGCCACACCCGGAGGTGCGGCATGCCAACTTCCTTATTATTTAATCCCTATAACGACCAATCAGGCGTCAGCGAGAGCAGCAGACTGTTTAGCTTTCTTCTGAGCCATAAAGTACAGAGGAGCAATCACAACCATGGCACCCAGACCTACCATGATCTTGGTTGGGTTCTGGTCAGCCAGCAAAAACAGGCAGATAGTCACACCCAGAGCAGGCAGGGTGGGACCGAAAGGAACCTTGAAGGTTGGCTGCATGTCAGGGTTGTTGGCATAACGCTTGCGGAATACCAGAACGGCCAGACAGGTTGGGATGTACTGGGCAAATCGGGTTACCACACTCAGCATGGCCAGAGTGGTGAAAGAACCGGACAGTGCGATAGGAATAGTCACCAGAGCAGAAGCGATGATAGCTACAGTTGGTACACCGTTAGCATTCTTCTTGCCGAAGAACTCAGGAACCATCTTGTCTTCGGACAGAGGCAGCAGAGCACGTGGAATGTGGAAAGATGCTGCTACATTAATACCGGCAAGAGAAATAATGGAGCCAATGGTGATCATGTAGAAGCCCCAGTCACCAAATACAGCACGCGCAGTATCAGCAACAGGTACTTTGGAGTTTGCGATGTCTGGGCCCAGAACGCCAACACATACAGCCATAACCAGTGCGTAGAAAACCATAACGGCAACAATTACATAAACAATTGCCAGCGGCAGGTTACGCTTGGGGTTTTCCATATCTTCAGCCGCAGTACCGAAGGTTTCAAAACCGGTGTAAGCGTAGAAGCACAGAATCAAAGCAGAACCCAGAGTCTCACCAGACAGGGTGTACTCAGCAGTACCGGCAGCATCACCTGCAGGGAAAATAAATTCAGGGTTGATGGACCAGATTCCACCGGCAATCAGAATGACCAGAGGAAGCATTTTTGCCAGAGTGGAAACGTTGTTAACAATCTTGGTGGCGTTAACACCCTGCAGGTTGAGGAATGTAAGAGATGTCACAATGCCGAAGATAATCATATTTCGCAGCATTGTGTTATCTTCAAAGTGGAAAGTGTTAGCCAGGATGTTGGTCAGAGCAACAGCCATTACACCCCATGCAATGCACTGCATGATCCACTTCAGGAAACCAACTTCAAAGCCGGCAAATTGACCAAAAGCTTCTTTGGTGTAAACGTAAGCGGCACCATTCTTACTGAAATAGCCGGAAACTTCTGCAAAACTGAAAGCAATTGTTGCAACAATGCCCGCAGTAATAAGAACCAACAGGACTGACCAGTCACCAGCCAGATGATAAAGGCGGCTGGGTAATAGGAAAATACCGGATCCAATAATTGAGTTGAAGCCCAGTAATACAATACTGGCTAAGCCAAGTTTTTTCTTATCCATCATGTCCTACTTAAAAAATTCACGGGTAATGACTGGCAAACCAACATGACTTTTTTCAGGCATAAAAAAGCATCGTCATAATTTTTTATAACGACATAGACATGTTGGTTTTTATTCCAGAAAGGCGGAGAGACAGCCGGTTAAACTGGATTGTTGTATCTTTTCATTTTATTTTTCTGGGAGTGTTGATATTTGTCAAAAAGAACAAAAATCATGTTTATTAATTTTAAAATCGTCTATTTTTTAACAGTTTAATATGTGGTTGAGGCGCGCTTATTAAATTATGATATATTTTTTTAAATTAATAAAAATTAAGCCACAAGAAATCCTTCTAAATTAATAGAATTGTTTCTTGTGGCTTAATTTATTTTTGTGAGTAAATTAACTTAATTAATAAGTATCAACTCATTTCGTTGTCATGATCTTAAGGATCATTGTATCTGTTTCCGCCATTCCCTGATTTCCCAAAAGACCGATGTTATCAATGGTCTTTTCCAGGTCGTCTTCAATAATTCCTTCATGACCGGTAATTCGAATACCATCAAGGGCCATTAAAGCAGCTTTAATCGCTGCAGAAGCCGATGTTGAAACTTTTAGTGAACAACCTGTCTTGGCTCCGTCGCAGAACATACCTGTGACATCTCCAAACATGTTAAAAATGGAGTTACTCACTTCATCCAATTTACCACCCAGCAACCAGGTGATAGCAACACTTGCACCAGTTGCTGCTGTTGTTGCACCACATAGAGCAGACAAGGTGTTCAAATGAGATTTTATGTGAATAGCAGACAGGTGACTGAGAACCAGAGCGCGGATCAGTTGCTCTGTTGAGGCTTTGATCTGTTCTGCAACGGCTACAACCGGCATAGTGGCTGCAATACCCTGGTTGCCGCTGCCGGAATTGCTCATTGCTGGCAGCATGGCACCATCCATACGTGCATCAGAAGCTGCGGATGAACGCATCATGGCAAGCACAGACAGATCTTCAGTCAGATAACCACGTTCAATGTTTTTCTTGAAAGTCTTACCGATTTTCAAACCAAAATCTTCGTGCAGACCAGCTTCACTCAAAGCACAGTTCAGTTGGGCAGACTCTTCAATAAACATCAACTTATCCAGGTCTGCAGTTGTTGCAAACTCATAGATAGCTTCGATGCTCATTTCTGGGGTGCTGACTTCCTTGTCAGCAAAATGCTCAGGGTCCTGAACAGAGGCTTCCATGACCGCCTTTCCATTACGCTCCTGCAAGGTTACGTTGGTATGGCCGTCACGAATAATGACACGAGCGCTTTCATTTCCTGCCGTAGCAAGAACTTCTGAATAAAGAACAGAGGGTGTTTCAGTTACGGCGATAGAAACACGGTTGGCCTCAACCATTGCCTTGGCTGACTTTACGAAGTCCGGGGTAACGTCTGCCAGAACTTCCAGACCTTTATCAGGATTACCGCAGGTGCTACCCAGAGCTGCCGCAATTGGCAGGCCGACTTCGCCGGTACCGGGGATGCCAACACCCATACCGTTTTTCAACAGGTTTCCACTGACAAGAACTTCCAGGCGTTCGGGCTGGCAGCCGAGCAGGTGAGTGGCATAAGCAGCTGCCAGGGCCGTTGAAACAGGTTCAGTGCAGCCCAGAGCCGGTTTAACTCGATCTTTAATAATGGCTACAAAGCCGTCCCACTCCGGACGCCACATAACTTCAATCCTTGCTAATAGAAAAGTCGGTGAGAGTACGAAGTAATGATACGTGTGGTGGTATAGAAAAGTATTTTCTCTTTCGATGAAATGAATGGGCTTTTTGGAATATTTTCCCTCTCTCATTAGAGGAGGGAAAATATTTTTCTCAAGGTGTTATCTGGGGAAAATATGCCTCAATTTTGACCTGGCTTAATAAGTATCAGAGCAACTGCTTTCGTATATTCTTGCGGCGTTTTTCTTCACCCTTGCGCTGCGCTGCAACTCTGGTCACGTAGCTACGGCTACACTCCCGGCGTTGCGGCTTGATGGATGAAAAAATCAACTCCCCATAATATTCGAAAGCACGGTGAATGTTACTGAAGAATGTAAAGAAGAGTATTTTGGCTTTTATCCGAAAAACGACTTGTTATAGAATATTTTTCTCTTTTTTCCCTGCTGTTGGAATATATTTTCATGGATCAAAAAGACAGGAAAATACTCGGTTATTTGCAGGAGGATGCCTCTCTTTCGCTGAATGATCTTGCGGAGAAGGTCGACCTCTCACCAAGCCCCTGCTGGAAGCGGGTTCGTAAGCTCGAAGAAGATGGCGTTATTCGTAAACGTGTAGCACTTGTTGACCAGGACAAGCTTGGTCTGCCGCTGTCCGTATTTGTTCTCCTGAAAACCTGCAATCATAACGAAGAGTGGCTGGAACATTTTGCCGATAAGGCTTCCTCATTTGACGAAGTTGTAGAGCTCTATCGCATGGGTGGAGACTGGGACTACATGATGCGGGTTGTGGTAAAAAACATTCACGCTTATGACCAGTTCTACAAAAAGCTGATTAAAACAATCCCTGATCTCTGCAATGTTTCAGCCAGCTTTGCCATGGAACAGATTAAGTACACAACAGCTTTGCCTCTATAATCTAGACCAACTCCGGTGCGGATCAGTCAAACGTTGACCCCGGTCTACTTGTGTTGATGTCGGGAGATTTATCCTAATACGTCGCTCAGTGGTTTCAGAGTCAAGGGGACTGACAGAGAACCCGTTGAGTAGAGCCGAGCATTAACTCCTTCCCCTTATTAATTTCACTGAAGCTACAAATGAGCGAAGTCGATTCCAATTGCATTCATACCGTTTTGACAGGTCGTACCCTTCTGGAAAACTCCCTGCTGAACAAAGATACGGCCTTCTCAATGGAAGAGCGCAGCGAGCTTGAGCTGCATGGCCTGTTACCCCCGCGGGTTGAGACACTGGAAGAGCAGTGCCGTCGTGCGTACAAATCTTTTTCTGTTAAACCGACACCGATCCTGAAGCATATTTATCTGCGTCAGCTGCAGGATACCAATGAGACTCTGTATTACGCACTGATCCAGCGCCATCTGGAAGAGATGCTGCCGATTATCTACACCCCGGTGGTCGGTCAGGCCTGTCAGCGCTTCAGTGATCTCTATCGCCGACCCCGTGGTCTGTATATCTCTTATCCGGAAAGAGATCGCATTGATGCCATGCTGGCCAACTTCAAGCGCAATATTGAAGTGATAGTGGTCACTGATGGTGAGCGTGTTCTGGGTTTGGGTGACCAGGGTATTGGCGGTATGGGTATCTGTATCGGCAAGCTGTCCCTTTACACTGCGGTTGGCGGTATTGCACCAAACAAGACTCTTCCAATTACCCTGGACTGTGGCACAAATAATCAGCAGCTTCTTGATGATCCAGCTTATCTTGGCTGGAGACATAAGCGTATTGATGATGAAGAGTACTATGCGTTTGTCGACAGCTTTATCCAGGCTCTGAAACGTCGTTGGCCAAAAGCTCTTCTGCAGTTTGAAGATTTCGCTATTCATCATGCAACGCCATTGCTGGATAAATACCGCAGCGAGCTGTGCAGCTTCAATGATGATATTCAGGGAACAGCAGCCGTTGCAGCTTCCACTCTTCTGGCTGCTGCACGCACTGCAGGCAAGCCGCTGGAAGAGATGAAAATTGCATTCCTTGGCGCGGGTTCATCCGGTTGTGGTATTGCCGGCCAGATTATTCGTCTGATGGTAGAACGCGGCCAGACTGAAGAAGAGGCTCAGAAGCGTATCTATATGGTGGATCGCTTTGGTCTGCTTAATGATGAAATGGAAGGCCTGTATCCATTCCAGCAGAAGCTGACTCACAAGAAGAGTGAAATTGAAGGCTGGTCCAATACTGACGGTGTCTTCATGATGGATGTTATCCGTCATGCAAAACCCGATGCCATTATCGGTGTATCCGGTCAGCCAGGCCTGTTCACGAAAGAGATCATTGAACAGATGGCTGAGAACCATAAGCAACCAATTATTTTTGCTCTCTCCAACCCAAGCAGTCAGATTGAAGCGACTCCTGAACAAATTGTGAGCTGGAGTGGTGGACGTGCTTTGGTTGCAACTGGAAGTCCATTTGACCCGGTTGAGTTTAATGGCAAGGTTTATCCGGTCGCACAGTGCAACAATATTTATATCTTCCCAGGCCTTGGTCTGGGTGCACTGGCCTGCGGTGCCGAACAGGTTTCTGATGGCATGCTGAACGCAGCGGTTGAGACCCTTGCGATCTCTGCTCCAGAGGGAACTCTGTTACCACCAATGAATGATATTAAGCGAGTAACTGGTGAAATTGCCCGTGCAGTAGCTTTGCAGGCTCAGAAGGAAGGTTTAGCTCCTGAGTGTGAAGTCAGTGTTCTGGAAGAACGCATTCGCCAGCAGATCTGGAAGCCAGAGTACCGTCGTGTACGTGTGGCATACTGCTGAGATCTTTAGATGAGCGATAGGGTCAGAGCCTTATCGCTCAAGCATCAGCATATTGATCTCCTTGAGGTAACCAGCGATCAATTAATGGTTGTACATGTGTAGGTGCGATAGTTATCAGATGCTCTGCTGCGATTTTAATTGTGTCCAGCAGAGCTTTATCCCGCTCCAAATCTGCAACTCTGAATGACACCAGGCCCGTCTGGCGAGTCCCCAGAACCTCCCCCGGTCCTCGCAGTTCGAGATCTTTCTCGGCAATCACAAAGCCATCGCTGGATTCACGCATAACCTGCAGTCTTTCACGCCCTTGCTGGGAAAGTGGTGGGTGATACATCAGAACACAGTGGCTGGCGACGCTGCCTCGACCAACTCTTCCCCTGAGCTGGTGGAGTTGAGCAAGGCCAAGACGTTCGGGGTTTTCAATAATCATCAGGCTGGCATTGGGAACATCCACGCCAACCTCGATAACTGTTGTTGCCACCAGAAGGTGCAGATGTCCTTCTTTGAAAGCATTCATAACTTCAACTTTTTCAGCAGGCTTCATGCGACCATGGATCAGGCCGATGGAAAGGTCTGGCAATGCTTCTGTCAATTCCGCTGCGGTCACTTCTGCTGCCTGACATTGCAGAGCTTCTGACTCTTCTATCAAAGTGCAAACCCAGTAAGCCTGTCTGCCTTCCTTACAGGCAGCACGAACTCTTTCAATAACCTGGTTTCTGCGATCATCTCCAATAACGATGGTATTAACAGGTGTTCGACCGGGTGGTAGTTCATCAATAACTGAGCAGTCGAGATCGGCGTATGCGCTCATAGCCAGTGTTCGTGGAATCGGTGTAGCCGTCATGATCAGCTGATGAGGCATTGCTCCAATCTTGCGGCCTTTCTCCCTCAGTGCCAGACGCTGGTGGACACCAAAGCGGTGTTGTTCATCAATAATGGCCAGTGCAAGGTGGCGAAATTCAACTTCGTCCTGAAACAGGGCATGGGTACCAACTACAACTTCTGCTTCTCCTGTGCGAATTAACTCCAGCTGTTGTTCACGCTTTTTGCCCTTGGTTTTCCCTGTCAGCCAGGCAACGGTGATACCAAGAGGCTTCAGCCAGTTAGAGAAATTGTTGTAGTGCTGTTCAGCCAGAATTTCTGTGGGAGCCATCAAAGCTGCCTGATGTTTGCTCTCCACTGTCTGAAGTGCTGCTAATGCTGCAACAACGGTTTTCCCTGAGCCAACATCACCCTGAACCAGTCGCATCATCGGCGTAGGCTGGGAAAGATCGCTGTGGATATCTTTAAAAACCCGCTGCTGAGCACCTGTCAGTTGAAAAGGTAGGTTGCCAAGAAACTTATCCACAAGCTGGTTTGTACCGGGCAGAGCCATTCCTGTCTGTAGCCGGACACGCTGACGAATCTGCTGCAGGCTGAGGTTGTGCGCCAGAAGCTCTTCGAAAGCAAGGCGTTGCTGAGCAGGATGTACTCCTTCCGCAATGGTGGCCAGCTCTGCATCTGGTGGCGGCTTGTGAAGAAAGCGAACTGCTTCTGTCAGGGGCCAAAGGCTGTGTTGATCCCGCACAGAAGCTGGAAGCCATTCCTGAAGGGCATCGGGGTTATCAATAAACTTCAGCGCCTGTTCGCACAAACTGCGAAGGCGTGGCTGGGTTAAACCTTCCGTTGCCGGGTAAATCGGAGTCAGGGTTTCTTCAACAGGAGCCGCGCTGGAGTCACTGACAATGCGATATTCAGGATGATAAAGCTCCAGGCCATGCGCACCCCGGCGAGGCTCGCCAAAGCAGCGAATGGTCGAACCTTTCTTGAGACTGTTTTTCTGCGCGGCACTGAAATGAAAAAAACGAAGGGTGACAGTACCGGTTCCATCCTGAACCCTGCAAACCAGACTGCGTCGTCTACCCATAACGATATCGGATGCTGCAATTGTGCCCTCGATAACAGCATCCATTCCGAACTGAAGCATCCCCAAAGGTGTTATGCGGGTGCGATCCTGATAGCGCAGAGGTAAATGAAACAGCAAATCCTGCAGATTGCTGATGCCAATTTTATCCAGCTTTGTTGCCAGAGCTGCGCCGACTCCTTTCAGAGTGGTAACCGGAACCTCGTGCAGGGACTTGGACAAGGCGGTTACCTCACTTAGCTCTTCTTAGAAACATGCTCAGAAACAACAGGGCAGTGATGAATGGCTTCTACCACCGCGTCAATGGCTTTGGGGCGTGGGAAACTGGCACGCCAGGCAAGGGCAACAGTACGACCGGGAGCAGGTTGAGTGAACGGTTTAATCGCTAAAAGACCGGGTGCGTAATGATTCGCTCCGCCAGTTGCAGACATTGGCAGAACGGTGATGCCCATTCCCGAGGCAACCATATGTCGCATGGTTTCCAGGGAGGTTGCTTCTATTGTGGTTTTCTTGGGTTTGGAATCGTCTTTCTGATTCAGTGCCGGGCAGGCTTCAATAACCTGGTCACGGAAACAATGTCCCTGCCCCAGTAGCAACAGGTTTGCATCAGGCAGATCGCTAACAGGGATGGCGTCTTTTTGTGCCCAGGGGTGATCGCCAGGCATCAATACAGTGAACTGCTCATCGTAAAGAGGTTTGGTGACGACATCCGCTTCAGTAAACGGCAGTGCAATGATAATGGCATCGAGTTCACCCATACGCAGCTTTTGGCGAAGAACATGGGTGTAGTTCTCTTCAACATAGAGAGGCATTTCCGGGGCCAGTCTATGCAGTTGAGGCACCATATGAGGAAGCAGGTATGGACCAATGGTATAAATAGTGCCGATACGAAGAGGGCTGGTCAGCTGACCCTTGCCTTCACTGGCGATGGTCTTGATGCAGGAAGATTCTTCAAGAACCTTTTGGGCCTGTTCAATAATTTTATGGCCCAGCGGAGTTACACGCACAGCCGATTTGCTGCGTTCAAAAATGGCAACGCCCAGCTCATCCTCGAGCTTTTTCACACCAACACTTAATGTTGGCTGGCTAACGAAGCAGCGTTCTGCGGCCTTGCCGAAGTGGCACTCCTGAGCGAGTGCAACAATGTACTTTAATTCTGTCAGTGTCATGGCATCATGATACTGTAAATTTAGACAGTATTTATAGGCTTTATTCGCAAGAAAATCTGCAAACTCTGCCTTTCCATTTATGCTCTGTTATCAGAGGAAATATCTGACTATTGAGAATTTCTATTAAGTTGTCGCTCAATAATAAACGAAAACCGAGGCTGCTATGAATGAATCTTCCGGAAATCCTGTGGATAACAATCCTGGCCCCATAACTTTGATAGCTGGTTGCGGTGATGTGGGTTGTCGCCTGGCACTGTTGCTGATGAAAAGTGGACACAGGGTTTATGGCTTAAGAAGAGATATCAGTCAGTTGCCGGAAGGTGTTCTCCCCATAAAAGGTGAGCTGACTGATGATAGCCTTTTGGGAGATTGGCCGGAACAGATTGATTATCTTATCTATTGCGCAGCTGCCGGCAGACAGGGAGAAGACGGCTACCGGCAGACCTATCTGCACGGGTTGGAAAATGCTCTAAACCGGCTTAACACTTTGGAAAGTCCTCCCAGACGAATCTTTTTCACCTCAAGTACAGCGGTATATCACCAGAACGAGGGCGAGTGGGTTGATGAACTTTCTCCTACGCGCCCGGAAGGTTTTAACGGCAAGGTGATGCTTGAAGCAGAGGCTCTGCTGGTTTCGTCAGAACTGCCAGCAACAGTGGTTCGCTTTGGTGGAATTTATGGTCCGGGCAGAAACTTTATGCTTAATAAAGTGAAGGGGGGAGAGGTGTATGCAGATACACCTCGGTTATATGGAAACAGAATTCACTCTGATGACTGTGCAGGCATGCTTGCCTGGCTGATTAAGCTCGATCGGGCGGGCGTAGGAATTCATCCGTTGTATTTGGGTGTAGACAGTGACCCCGCTCCTCTTTCAGAAGTTACGCACTGGCTGGCTGAAGAGATGGGAGTGGTCTCTACCAAAGAAATACCAGCCTCTGGCCGGGGCAGTAAACGCTGTCGGAATGATCGAATCCTTGAATCGGGGTACCGTTTTCGCTATCCCGGGTTTCGGGCTGGGTATCAGGGACTGATTTGAGGTCAAATATCATCGAAGTTAAGCATTCGCTGGTAACCACCTCGGCTTCGGTGCCGTTTAATTACACAGTAAGTGATTCCTATCCCTACAGTTGTTAAAAATCCAGTTATCATCAAAGCTGTTGGGAGACCTATTTCTAATCCTAAGTAGGAGTTGCCGCCCTTCTTGGAAGGACAAAGCCTGGATTGTTTTTTGCTCTTTTTAACTTTGACAGTACCCATCATCCCCTGATCTTCATGGGGAAGAATATGGCAGTGCATAACGTAATCCCCATCGTATGATTCGGGCTGAAAACCTACAAGAACATGGCCTTTTTTGTCTTCTGGCAGGTCTGGAAGGAAGATGGTGTCGTGCCAGTCACCTTTCAGAAAGTAATTATCATCTTCGGAACCGCCATTTTCGAGAAGCTGGAATGGTGATACATGAATATGAAATGTATGGAAGTCGATATTGCCCAGGTCAAAATTCAGAATTGATTCCAGATCCATTTCATAGGTTGGCTGAGAGGGGTTGAAGGATTGCCCATTAATTTGAAACAAGCCTTTCTCTTCATCATCAGTCATAACGAAGCTTGTAGTGAAATCTGCTGTTGTGTTTGTCAGATCTGGTAAATAACAAGGTGTTTTGTAGTTCAGTTTTGGTAGTGGGTTGTCTCCAGATCCCGATCCAATATCTTCACTTTCCTCAACTTGCAGAGTAAGCAGTGTACCTCTCCACAGGAATTGGTTGGATGAACGTTCTTTGGTTAAGGCTGACTCCAGCTCATAAGTTCCAGTTGAATCACATCTCACAGCGATATCTGCGCGATTACCGCCGGCCAGAACGGCATGGCTGACTTCTCTTGGTGCATCATTTAGATAAATGCCATCTTTAGCTAGAAGCTGGAAATCACAGCTGGAAGGTTTCTGGATATCAAGCCAGTCCTGAACATTGGCATTAAGGATTCGAAGCCTGTGCCACTCGTTTGCTTTTATGGTCAGAGTCGGCTTCGACTGCCCATTAACAAGAATGGCATCGCTGTCATCAGCAATCTGTTGTGCTGTACAGTTTTTTGTATCCGGTTCGGCTTTCCAGAGTTTATCCCCATTGGTTTTGGCCATTGTTTCCATAAGGGGGATGTTAATTTGACCTAATACCAGGAGGTGCTCAGGAAGTGCTTTGATCTCTACAGGAACTCCGTCAGATTTATCATCGTCAATAATTAAGGCCCCAATAGCTAACCCTCCAACCTGCATTGCGGTGGAACCATGAAAGTGTGGGTGATACCAGTAAAGACCTGGGGTGTGATAGTCAGGGATATTAAAAGTGGCTGACAGGCTCTCATGACCATTGATCTCTGTTGTGAGAACATCATCCGAACCTTTCTTTGGGGAAACATGAAGCCCGTGGGTGTGAAAATTTGTCACGTTAGGCGCTCTGAAAGTGTTTGGTTCACCAAAACTTTCGACGGGCTCAAGCTTGTTAGTGAGAGTGAGATTCAAAGCATCACCCTTCTTTAGACGGAGAGTTGTTCCCGGTGATGTGGGTGTTTCTCCATTCACTTGGTAAAGGCGAGTGGTAACAGTGTGGCAAGCAGTTTGGATAGTGCCGACCGTCATAGTCATTTCAACATTAAGCTTTCCGTTAGAACTGACCAGCGTTTTGGGTTCAATTAAAGGTACTCCCGCGTAGGAGAGGGTGCTTCCAAGAAGAAGCAGGGGTACAGTCCTAAAAAATGAATACATGTCAGTTTTTCTCGCTATATGTGAATGTACAGGTAAGACATTGAAAAGAAGGGGAATACACTGACAATGCTGTTATGTTCGGAATAAATGACGAAGCAAGTGAATTTTTTATTACTGGCAGTTGAGCGCCAGTTTGGGTAATTTATGGCCGTGCATCTTGTTTGATAATAATAAAAGCAGGGCTGATAAAGATGTCTCAGGTACCCGTTGCTCTCGAAGTGAGCAATATTCATAAGCGCTATGGCGACCTGAAGGTTCTCCGGGGAATATCACTTCAAGCCCGTGATGGTGACGTCTTATCCATTATTGGTTCCAGTGGTTCTGGTAAGAGCACACTTCTTCGCTGTATTAATCTGCTTGAAAAACCCAATAAGGGAAGTATTTCGGTTAATGGCGAAGTACTGAAGCTGAAAAAGAAGAAAGGTGTTCTCTGCCCCACTGACCAAAAGCAGCTGGCAAAAATCCGCTCCCGCCTCGGGTTTGTCTTTCAGGGGTTCAATCTCTGGCAGCACAAGACTGTGCTGGAAAATATCATGGAAGCCCCGGTCAGTGTTCTCAAGAAAAATAAAAGAGAAGTTGAGGGGTTTTCAGAAAGCCTGCTTGAAAAGGTAGGGCTGGCTGATCGTCGTGACTATTTCCCATCACAACTATCCGGTGGACAGCAGCAGCGCGTGGCCATAGCGCGGGTTCTCGCCATGGAACCCCAGGTCATGCTGTTTGATGAACCAACGTCTGCACTTGATCCTGAGCTGGTGGGTGATGTGCTGGGTGTTATGCGCAGTCTGGCGGAAGAAGGCCGCACGATGCTTATCGTGACCCATGAAATGAAATTTGCCCGGGAGGTCTCTGACCGGGTCATCTTTCTCCACAACGGACGCATTGAGGAAGATGGCAAACCTGAAGAGATTTTCAAAAAGGCGAAATCAAAACGTTGTCGTAAGTTCTTGGCTACAGCCGTTTAGTAGCCGCGCTGGCAACGGTAATAAAACACAATAACGAGAAAGAGCTGAATAATGACAATAAGCAGCCGTGAGCGCGGAGAGATATTTGCCATTACTAGAGGTGAGGAAAAATATCTCTCAAAAATAAATAGATGGGTAAAAGCCGGAGTGCTGGTGGCTGGTGTTATTGCTGGCTCAGTTGCGATGGCTGGAGAAAAAATTCGTATCGCGACAGAGGGAGCCTGGGCTCCCTTTAATTTTGTAGATGAAAAAGGTCGGCTGGCAGGCTTTGATGTCGATATTGCCAACGCTCTGTGCGCCAAAATGAAAGTTGAGTGTGAGGTTGTGGCCCAGGACTGGGATGGTTTGATCCCCTCGCTCAAGGTTCGAAAGTTTGACGCGATTGTTGCCAGCATGTCCATCACCGAAGAGCGTTTGAAGCAGGTTGATTTCACTGAGCGCTATTATTCTGGTGGTCTGCGTTTTATGGGGCCGAAGAACAAGACCTTTGATACCACCAGAGAAGGGTTGAAAGGGAAGGTCGTTGGTGCCCAGCGCGGAACCATTGGCGGGCAATATCTTGAGGATAACTTCTCGGACGTTGTAACCGTAAAACTCTATGACACTCAGGAAGGTGTATACCTAGATCTTCTTGCCGGTCGCCTGGATGGCGCTCTTTCCGATGAATTGCCCACATGGAACTGGCTGAGCAGCGATAAGGGTAAGAGCTTTGAGTTTAAGGGGGAAGCTTTTGCCAAGGATGATCAGATTGGTATTGCTGTGCGCAAGAAAGATCCTCTTAAGCAGCGCCTGAACCAGGCTTTGCAGGAAATTTTGAAAGATGGAACTTACGAAAGAATCAACCAGAAGTATTTCCCGTTCTCAATTTATTAACGCGTAGTCATGATCGGGCCGGTGGAACTCTGGCCCGGTCACGGGCACTAACAAGCGAAAGCGGTAATTCGTTTTGAGTATTGAAGCGTTTTTTGATGGATTTATGGCCCAGCTTTTAGCCGGAACCATGATGACGGTCCGGGTGACACTGGCTGCTACGTTTCTTGGTATTGCTCTGGGTCTTCTGGGAGCTACGGCCAGACTGTCCAGCTTCCTTCCCTTCAGGGCAATAGGGGGAGCATATGTTGGTGTTATTCGAGGTATCCCCGAACTTCTCATTGTCTTTCTAATCTATTTCGGCTCCAGTCGATTGTTGATGGCTATCGCATCATGGTTTGGCTATCACGATTATATCGAACTGAATCCATTTATTGCCGGTGTAATCGCTCTTGGTCTGACCTTTGGAGGCTACGCAACAGAAGTATTCCGTGGAGCCTTTCTGGCTATTCATAAGGGCCAGACTGAAGCCGCCCAGGCGCTGGGTTTAAGCCGATTCCGGGTCTTTTTTGGCATTGTCCTTCCACAGGCATGGCGAATAGCACTTCCCGGTCTTGGAAATCTGATTTTGATTTTGATGAAAGATACGGCGCTGATTTCTGTTATTGGTCTGGAAGAGCTAACCCGGAAAACCTCCATGGTTGTTAACGCGACCCGTGAGCCTTTCACCTGGTACCTGACGGCAGCGGTTATGTATCTTGGCCTGACTGTTATTACCACGACGCTGCTGAGGTATATGGAAGAACAGTCGCGTAAACATGAACACCCAACGGATGCAGCCTCATCCCATTTGGTGAAGGAGTAGGGGTATGGATTGGTCTGTTGTTGCTGAATATTACCCCCGCCTGATTGATGGTGCCTGGGTGACCCTACAGCTGGTGGTTTTGTCGGGTTTTATTGGAATCATTTTGGCCATACCAATGGCTCTGGCCCGAATATCCAACAAACGTTGTATAAACCAGTTCCCCCGTCTTTACATCTTCTTCTTTCGTGGGACACCATTGCTGATTCAGATTTTTCTGATCTATTACGGCCTGTCCCAGTTTGAATGGGTTAAGAACAGTGCACTGTGGCCGTTTCTGCGAGAACCCTATTGGTGCGCAGTGATCACACTGGGCCTGCATACCACAGCCTATATTGCTGAAATTCTGCGGGGAGCCTTGCAAGCCATTCCTGCTGGTGAGGTTGAAGCCTGCCGTGTTATGGGGATGAGAAAGTTCACCATGTACAGGTGTATTCTTCTGCCCAGAGCATTTGGCATTATGCTGCCAGCTTACAGTAATGAAATTATTCTGATGCTTAAGGGAAGTGCCCTTGCCAGTACGATTACGCTTCTGGACTTAACGGGGATGGCCAGGACAATCATTGCCCGAACCTACACACCTGAGGAAATCTACATCGCAGCGGGTGCTATTTATCTGCTTATCAGCTGGATGTTTATGGCTTTCTTTAAGCTGCTGGACCGATACTTCAACAAGCACCGACTGGTGACTGTGTGAGGTAAAAGCCGGGTGTTAAAACCCGACTTTTAGTCTTACAGAGAGGAGAGAGCCAGGATAGCTTCAATCTCTACAGGAGCGCCTTTTGGCAGCTCTTTTACGCCAACTGCGGCGCGAGCTGGGTAAGGCTCCTGGATGTACTCTGCCATTACTTCGTTAACCATTGGGAAGTTGGACAGGTCAGTCATGGAGATGTTGATCTTCACGGAGTCCTGCAGGGAACCACCGGCAGCTTCTGCAATAGCTTTCAGGTTTTCAAAGCATTGACGAGCTTTGGCTTTGAAGTCACCTTCAACGATTTCCATGGTTTCCGCCAGCATAGGCAGCTGGCCGGAAATGTAAACAGTGCCACCAACCTTTACGGCCTGAGAGTAAGTACCGATAGCGGCAGGTGCTTTTTCGGAATGAATAATTTGCTTGTTGCTCATTAGAAGATTCTCGAGTTATACGAGGAGGGGACACGCAGAATGTCACCTCACCGAAAGTGAGTCCAGAGCATAAATTCGGTGGAAAAATGCAGAATTTAACCGCCCTGACTCGCATTTATTAAAGACCTGATTGACTGGTGACCAGAATAGTTGCCACAAGTTTGTTTTGAGTAGGTACCTGGTTGGAACTGCGTGCCACCTGTAATGAGACATATACAACGAGTAAGAGTTAGCTTTCTTTTGTCCGGCTTATGGAGTGAACACCACGAATGGTACGCAGGCGCTTGATGATCTGGGCAAGATGAATGCGATCCTGAACGCAGATAAGAACCTGGGCATGGGTCAGTTTCACACTGCGCTCTTCCACACCAATCTTCTCAATGCTGGCATTGGCTGCGGTAATAGCTGTTGCCATTGATGCAATCATGCCTTTCTGTGGTTCTACAACAACATTCAGTTCAACCAGGAATTCGCCCTGAACATTTTTATCCCAGTCTACTTCCAGGATTTTTTCAGGGCTGTGGCGGATTTCAGCGATATTCGGGCAGGTCTCTGTGTGAATCACCAGTCCACGACCGGAACTGACATGACCAATAACCGGATCGCCGGGAATCGGATGGCAGCAGCGGGCAAAGCTGATAATCATCCCCTCGGTACCTTTAATGGTTAAAGGCTTCTCAGGGTTGGACGTATCAAGCTGATCCGGCTCCATCAGCTGAATATCCAGCAGACGGCGGGCGATGACGTAAGCCATCCGGTTGCCCAGACCAATATCAGCCAGCAGGTCATCCAGTCTGATGCAATCGGTGTAGGCCAGTACGGCTTCAAGACTGTTCTGGGAAACCTGGTCAAGGCTGCTGCCGAGACTGACCAGTACCTTGTTCAGCAGGCGTTTACCCAGAGCAATGGACTCTGCTTCTCTCTGGTTCTTCAGATAATGACGAATATTGGACCGGGCTTTACTGGTAATAACGTAATTCAGCCAGGCTGCATTTGGACGTGCTCCCGGTGCCGTGATGATCTCGACGGTTTCACCGCTGTCCAGTGGTTGGCTGAGAGAGGCCAGCTTGCGGTCGATCCGGCAGGCTACGCAGGTATTACCAATATCTGTATGAACGGTGTAGGCAAAGTCGACGGGTGTCGCTCCGCGAGGCAGCTCCATAATGTCGCCCTGAGGCGTGAAGACGTAAACCTCATCCGGAAACAGATCGACCTTAACGTTCTCAATAAACTCCAGAGAGTTACCAGCAGTCTGTTGCAGTTCCAGCAGATTCTGAAGCCAGGAGTGAGTGCGGCTCTGGCTACCGATAAGCGCTTCATCACCACTCTTGTATAGCCAGTGGGCAGCAATCCCATTGTTGGCCATATCTTCCATTTCCTGGGTGCGGATCTGGATTTCCACAGGAATACCATGCAGACCAAACAGAGTGGTATGCAGAGACTGGTAACCGTTAGCCTTGGGAATGGCGATGTAATCTTTGAAGCGTCCGGGAATGGGTTTGAACAGGTTATGAACCAGACCAATGGTGCGGTAGCAGCTGTCGACGCTGTCCACGATGATGCGCACACCAAACACATCCATGATTTCCGAGAAGGATTTCCTTTGCTCCTTCATCTTGGAATAAATGCTGTAGAGATGTTTCTCACGCCCCATAACCCGGCCTTTCAGCCCCTCTTTCTCAAGACGGTTATTGATGCTTTCAACAACGGAGTTGACGATTTCGGAGCGGTTGCCGCGGGCTCTGCGCACAGCTTTCAGAAGAAGGTTGGCCCGCATGGGGTACATGGCTGAGAAGCCAAGATCTTCAAACTCGATCTTCATCTGGTGCATGCCCAGACGCTGGGCAATGGGGCTGTAGATATCGAGTGTTTCCTTGGCTATTCGTCGCCGCTTGTCAGGGCGGAGCACGCCAAGAGTGCGCATGTTGTGCAGGCGGTCAGCGAGTTTAACCAGAATAACCCGGATATCTCTCGCCATGGCCAGAGCCATTTTCTGGAAGTTTTCAGCCTGAGCCAGGGTTTTGTCTTCGAATTCGATATGGGTCAGCTTACTGACACCATCAACAATCTCGGCAACAGTTTCACCAAACTGTTTGGCCAGAGCTGTTTTGGGAATACCTGTGTCTTCAATAACATCATGCAGCATGGCAGCCATCAGGGACTGATGGTCCATATGCATATCTGCAAGAATGCCGGCAACAGCGAGAGGGTGCGTAACGTAAGGTTCACCCGAGCGGCGTTTCTGGCCGTCGTGGGCTTGTTCCGCGTAATAATATGCGCGGCGAACCTGATTAATTTGCGCCGACGTTAAATAGGAATTGAGTCTGTGAGCCAGGTCTGTAATTGACGACAATACCCGCTCCTCCTTTCAGGGGTTTACTGCTTCCTGATCACAAACCAAGCAGCGGGCATCGCGTCTGAATACCTGTACAGGACGGGTATGGGGTTAGCCTTCCAGGCCAGCCAGCAGCAGACCTGCTTCGTCATCTTCCTGGTCTTCGCGGTCGATGGCTTTGGGGTCGATTACGCCGTCTGCAATTTCACGCAGTGCCACAACTGTGGGCTTGTCGTTTTCCCAGGGTACCTTGGGGTCCTTTCCACCAATGGTTAACTGGCGGGCACGCTTGCTCGCGGCCATAACCAGCTCAAAACGATTGTCTACGTGTTCCAGGCAGTCTTCAACGGTTACTCGCGCCACGGGTGCTCCACTCTCTCATCAAGGACTTTACGGGGGTATCTGCGGTAATATCGGGCTACAGGCCGGTCCAGTTAGTGACCTTACCAGCGACCGCGCCAGCAGCCACACCGGCAGCTATCCGCAAACTGCCAGTTTACTTAATGATTGGCGATAATGACAAGGATTTCACCTACATTTGTGGGCATCGGGCGGGAAAAATTGCTGACTAAGTGGTTACACAGTGATCCAATCATACCAATTTAGTGAATCTGGGCTCAGGTTATGAGCGCTCGCACTATAACAGCCGGAGGCAGCCTCCGGCTAGCCATAGAGGCTTTTAGTGCAGCAGATCTTTGATCAGATCCTTGCGGTATCCCTTCTGGAAGTCCAGTCCAAGGCGCTTGCTGCGAATCACAGCCTTCAGGTCAAAGAGAGCGTCCTCGAAATCATCGTTGATGATGATGTAGTCGAACTCATTGAAGTGGGACATTTCACTCACGGCCTTGGCCATGCGGTGAGCAATAACGTTCTCATCGTCCTGTCCGCGGCCTGTCAGGCGCTTATGCAGCTCCTTCTGGGAAGGAGGCAGGATAAAGATACCCAGTACTTCCGGCATCAGGCGGCGAACCTGTTGAGCTCCCTGCCAGTCGATTTCCAGAATAACGTCAATGCCTTTTTCCAGTTGTTCCTCAACCCAGGCCTGTGAGGTTCCGTAGAAGTTGCCAAAGACCTCGGCATGTTCCAGGAAGACGCCCTGGCCGATCATATGCTGGAATTCATCAATGGAGGTGAAGTTGTAATTCACCCCATCTTTTTCACCCTCTCTCATAGGGCGAGTGGTATGGGAAACAGACACGGTAATGTACTTGGTAGTATTCACCAGCTCTGTAACCAGACTGGTTTTACCGGCACCAGATGGTGCTGCAACGATGTATAGGGTGCCCTTGCTCATAATCTCAAGTCTTTCAAAAGGTTCCGGGTTTTCTATTCGATATTGCCGATCTGTTCGCGCATCTGTTCAATCAGAACTTTCAGATTAACTGCGCTCTGGGTAACTTCCACACCGACTGCTTTTGAGCCAAGGGTGTTGGCTTCCCGGTTCAGTTCCTGCATCAGGAAGTCCAGGCGGCGACCAATCGCGCCTTTGCTGTTCAGAACGCGGGTCACTTCGTTGCAGTGAGTTTCCAGGCGGTCGAGTTCTTCATCGACATCGGCTTTCTGGGCCAGGAATACCAGTTCCTGTTCCAGTCGATTCTGGTCAATCTCTACGCCGGCATCTGCGAGGCGCTGGGTGATCTTCTCCCGCTGAGCCTGAAGCAGCTCCGGCATATGCTTGCGTACAACCTTGCATTCACTGGAAATGCTCTCCAGGCGCTGCATGATGAACTGTTTGAGTTCGGCACCCTCACGGTTGCGGGTCTCCTGGATCTGCTTCATGGCGTTTGAGAACGCCCCTAAAGCATCTTTCTGGATCTGGCTGACATCAGCAGCATCCTGATTCAGAATTCCAGGCCAGCGCAGGATCTCCATTGGGTTGGCTTTGGCTGTTCTTTCAACGGTCTCGCTGATAGCTACCAGGGCTGCATTCATATGCTTCAGGGCAGCCTGGTTGACGGAGATCTGATCGCAGCTTTCAGACAGCTGGATCTTCAGTCCACACTCCACCTTTCCCCGGCTCAGGTTCTTGCGCAGCTGTTCACGCAGTCGGGGTTCAATTTCCCGCATGCTTTCCGGAAGACGGAAGTGGGGCTCGAGATATCGGTGGTTAACAGTACGGATTTCCCACACGAGTGAGCCCCAGTCGTGGCTTGTCTCGACCCGTGCGAATGCGGTCATGCTTGCGGTCATGGTTTAGTGGTTCCAAACCGGTGAGTAAATAAATCCTGCCATTGTATAGATTTATTCACTGTTGTTATAACGATCCCACTGCTTTTTCAAAAAATAGAAGAATTATTGAGAAAGGCGCTTGTTTTTTTAAGCTCGGCTCAAAGCTTTCAAGAGTTGGGGGCTACTAAAGTCGTCTTTTGATGTGGGTTTTGTCCCGATACCTTTTCTGGAGTTTGAATGGAATCTTCAGGAGGTATAAGGATGCTCTCAGCTGTTACAGGTTATTTTTTCAACCCTTATATGAACACTGAGGAAACCAGCGAGAGCAGTCATGATTCTGGTTTTTCTGAATCCGTTGGTCCAGTTGGAAATGCCGCCATAAACGCAGGGTTTGATATTCCTGATGAACTTGTTGCCCAGCTTGGAACAAGGCAGGTCAAAAGAAGCAGATACCTTGGCAAAAGATATAGTTATGTTCAAAAAAGGCTGCAGTTGAGAAATGATGGCTCTTGTATCAGTGAGGTTCAATCTGAAACTTACAGGCGTCGTTCTGACAGAACCTCAGTAAGAGTTATTCACAAGGTTCTTTCAAGTGGAAAGGTTGTTGGTAGAAGAAAGTACCGAAGACTTGAAAATAAAGATGATCAGGCCGCTTCTGTCGGCAGGGCTCAGTCATGTTTCACCAGGGAAATCGTTAACCATCAGCATCTATCACACCCTCGGATCGTTCCCGTCATTAAAAGTGAGGAAAGAAATCACGGCGATAGCGCGGAGTGTCATATCTGGCAGCCTTATGGTGGGTTGGATTTAAATAAAGCTGATGGTGCTACTCCTGATGGCATGAATATTCATCAATGGATGCATTACCTGCTTCAGGCATTTGAAGGTGTTGAATATATGCACCAGCAGGGTTTTGTTCACAGAGATTTAAAGCCTGGAAATATTGTTGTGGATGATGAAGGGTATTCCCGCCTGATTGATTTAGGGTTTTCTGAGCAGTTAGATTTTAGTTTTCCCCTGCACAATAGGAGTGGAACATCTTATTACAGGGCTCCGGAGGTATGGCGCAGGGAAGAACAGAATGAAGCATCAGATGTTTATGCTGCAGGTATGACTGTTGTCAGGGCCCTGGAAGTATGTGGTTTGATGAAACCTCAACCGAAAGAGCGCCTGGAAAAAGCCTGTCCAGTCCAATGGAATTTGACCAAAAAAGGCATTGATGCGGGAATTGAGTACATCATACCAGTACTGCAACAAATGACGGCAGATGACCCTGCTGCCCGGCCTTCAATATCTAAAGCAAGAGAAATGCTCTCAGATGAGTGGGGCCCAATCCTGATTGATTAGAAAAAATAGCTGTCTTTATTAAATAGATAAGGATATTTGGCGTTATAATCCGTTTCAATTTGAAATATGAGGTGGAATTATGCGCCCCAGCGGTCGTGCTGCAGATGAACTGCGCGAAATCAAAATTACCCGCCACTACACCAAGCATGCCGAGGGTTCCGTACTGGTTGAGTTTGGTGATACCAAGGTGATCTGTACTGCCAGCCTTGACCGGAATGTTCCGCGATGGTTGAAAGGAACCAATCAGGGATGGGTGACGGCAGAATATGGCATGCTGCCCCGTGCTACCGGTGAACGTAACAACCGTGAAGCTTCCCGTGGCAAGCAGGGTGGACGTACACTGGAGATTCAGCGTCTTATTGGTCGCTCTCTGCGTGCTGCTGTTGACCTTAAGCGCCTGGGTGACAATACCATCACCGTTGATTGTGATGTTATTCAGGCTGATGGTGGTACACGTACAGCTTCCATTACCGGAGCTTGTGTAGCCATGATTGATTGCCTGCGTCATATGCAGCGAAACAAAATCATTCGTGATGATCCACTCAAGCAGTTGATTGCTTCTGTTTCTGTTGGCATTTACAACGGCAATGCCGTTCTTGATCTGGATTACGCCGAGGATTCAAACGCTGAAACAGATATGAATGTCGTCATGACTGAAAAAGGTGGCTTTATCGAAGTGCAGGGAACTGCTGAAGGCGCTCCTTTCGATCAGGACGAAATGGATGCCATGCTGACACTGGCTCGCAAGGGTATTAATGACCTTCTGGATATTCAGCGTAACGCGCTGGAAGCTCCCTGACTCATTGCTCTGATTCAGGCCATTGTTATCTTCTTTAAAAGACAATGGCCTGAATCAAGAATGCCAGCAAGATAAAATTAAAATGAGAGTTCCCACTCATAATCAACAATAACAGGGGCATGACGGGAGAAGATATCATGGGTATAGATACCTGAGCTCAGAACCCGATGGCGCATGCTGGGCGTTGCGATCTGGTAATCGTAACGACGGCCCTGGTTGATCTCACGGTCACCCTCGTTTGACCAGAAAGTGTATTTGCCGCCTTCGCGATCGACTTCACGATAGGTATCGACATATTCCAGACCATTAACAATCTCATCCATCCAGGCGCGCTCTGCAGGCATAAAGCCGGGAGACTCCTGATAATCACGCCAGCTGGCCAGGTCGATCTTCTTGTGTGCGACATTCCATGAGCCGCAGGTAATAAACTCACGGCGCTTACGGCGCTGCTTGTTCAGATACTGCAGGTATTCATCCATAAAGCGGTACTTCGTGTTCTGAGAAATGTCAGAAGAATCTTCTGGCTCAGGAACCATCAGACTGCCAATACTGATTTTGTCGAAGTCCGCTTGAAGGTAAAGCCCGCAAGCATCTGCTTCAGGAATATTCAGTCCGGTGATAATGGCCTTGGGAGGTACACGGGTATACAGTGCGATGCCACCCTGGCTGGCACTGGTGTCATAACCATCAAAGAAATAGCTGAAATATCCCTCTGGATTAAAGGGCGCATCAATCAGTTGGCTTTCAGAGGCTCTGATATCCTGTAAACAGATGACATCGGCGTCCTGTTCCTGAGCCCAGGAAAAAAAGCCTTTTTCAGCTGCGCTTGTTATCCCTTCACAGTTGAAGCTGATAATTCTCATGCTGGGTCCTGTACTATCCGCCTTGATCGGCACAGGTTCTGTCCGAATTTTCGCCTTCTGTTCTTATCTCTCAGAGGCTGTGGGCAGAATCAGCCTGATGGCGGGAAAAGGCACTGCGAAGCTGTAATTTGTAAAGAAGTGTTTACAAACGCACTCAAACAATGGCTTTCCGAAATGCAAATTAATATGACGGTATGATACCGAGGGTGGGAAAGTAAGACTATACGAATAGTCTAAGTACCTTTACGGGATCTTTTGGGGTGTTTACTTTCGTCTTGGAGGGTATGGCAGGTGTTCCATCCCTTGTGGTAGCGGTGTTTCTTCGATTTGCTGATAGAATAACCGGGGCAGTACGCTGTTCCATTGAATTCCAATAATCATTTCACCCAGAGACGCTATGAAACCCTATCAGCGCGACTTTATCCGCTTCGCTATCGAGTACCAGGTTCTTCAATTTGGTGAATTCACCCTGAAATCAGGGCGCCAGTCTCCCTACTTTTTTAATGCTGGCCTGTTCAACAGTGGTAAAGCATTGGCTGCTCTCGGCCGTTATTATGCAGAGGCACTGACAGATGCCGGGGTTGAATACAACGTGCTGTTTGGTCCGGCTTATAAAGGTATCCCCCTGGCTTCTGCAGCAGCAGTGGCTCTGGCTGATCATCATGACCGAGATGTTCCCTGGTGCTTTAACCGCAAGGAAGCCAAGGATCATGGGGAAGGCGGTAATCTCGTTGGAGCTCCGCTTCAGGGGAAAATTGCCATCATTGATGATGTGATTACAGCGGGAACGGCTATTCGTGAGTCAATGGATTTGATTCATCAATGCGGTGCCAGCCCAGCCTGTGTTCTGATTGCCCTTAACCGTCAGGAAAAGGGTAAAGGGGAACTTTCCGCCATTCAGGAGGTGGAAAGGGATTATAATATTCCTGTAATAAGTATTGTCAGTTTGGAGCAGGTAATGGAATACATCTGCGAAGATGATAGGCTCAATCAATTCGCTCAGGCGATTGATGACTATCGCCGGAAATATGGAATTCAATAAAAAGATAAAGGCTATTAAAAAATCTGTATTTCTGGTGCTGGCGGCGTTTGGTTATCTCAGTATTTCTGACGCCGCTGAGTACACAGGGCAGTATTTCTATCGTTATGTCGATAAAAATGGCGAAACGGTAATTGCCACACAGGTTCCCAAAGAAGCCGCCAAGCGTGGATATGAAGTCCTGACCGACACTGGACGGGTGCTTGAAACCGTTGCGCCTCAATTAAGTGATGAAGCTATCCAGATTCAGAAGTTTCAAAAGCAACTCACCCTCCAGAAGAAACTCCGTGAAAAGAAGCAGTCTGAAAGTGATGAAGAATTGCTTCGCCTTTACAGCTCTGCAGACGATGTGGAGTTTGCCTTGCGGCGGCTGCTGCAGGAGATTGATACCCGCATCCTTGTACTGACCAGTAATACCGAGCGTCTGAAACTTCAGCAGGAGCGTAAGCAGGCAGAAGCTGCCCGTCTGGAGCGCGGAGGAAAAAAGGTTCCTCAAAACCTGCTGACGGAGCTGAAAAACATTGCTGCCGAGCTATTCCGAATCCAGATCCAGGCTCAGGAGTACAACAAGGAAAAGGATAAGATGCGGGCAGAATATGCCCTCAAAGCCGAACGAGTGCGCTTCCTGGTTGAGGGGGAAGAAGTTTCCAGGAACAAGAACCTGCTGTTCACAGATAAGCAGGTGATAGGGAACTGGCGCCCTGTAGGTAAGCATCCGGGAGTAATACGCTGGAGTGCAAACCCGGAAGGGCGCTTTATTCTGCAGGTATCAAAAAGTGAGCGACTGGTCGGGAACTGGTCCTTCAGCCGGGATAAAGATATTGTCGTGGTCTATTTCCGTCAGGAAACCATCAAGAATGGCAAGGAGAGCCGTAAGCCTTTAGCGAAAGAAGAGCGCTACCCAGTTCTTGATTTCCAGGACGGTGTTCTCTCTCTGTTCTGGGGAGAAAAGTCCGAAAAATTCCAGAAAGATTCCCAGTAAATCTCTCCTCCTCTTCAATCGAACCAATAGAACAAAAAATTATGCCGACACGATGGCCGGCATAAATTGCTATTTGGAAAGGTACGAAACGCTAATTGCGAAAAACACCCTGGCTGATCGCTTTCCACTGATCATCCCAGTTTTCTGAGGGCTTGCGTCGGAACCGGCTGCGGACAAACTGATTAATCCGGCCTTCTGCCAGAGCCAGCAGCATGTTCGCTGTAGCAGTATGAGTCATCTGGGTACGTAAGCCGTCCTTGATCTCAGCATCCCGAAGAATCTGGCGAATCTGGGTCTCAAGGCGCTCAAACAGTTGAACAATACGAGTTCGCAAACGATCAGTTTCACCATTCAAGGCATCACCGGTGAGGATGCGGGTCAGCCCGGGGTTCTTTTCACAGAAGATCAGCAGCAGGGTCAGAATTCGCTGGCAGGCAACCAGGGCATGCTCTTCTTCGTTGATGATTCGGGAAACTCTGGAAAACAAAGAATCTTCAATAAAGCCAATCAGTCCTTCGAACATCTTGGCTTTACTGGGGAAGTGGCGATAGAGAGCGGCTTCAGACACGCCGACTTCCTGCGCCAGTCGGGCAGTCGTAATGCGTTCTCCAGGATTGCTCTCGAGCATATGTGCCAGAGCCTGCAAAATCTGGTCTTTGCGCGAAAGCCTGTCCTTTCGGGAGACAGTTTCCTTTTGCAAATCTTTTTGCTGTGCTTTGTCCATTCGGTGCTACGTGTTACGCGTTGATGATGAGGGTGTTGAACTGATCAAAGTACCAACGCCCTGTTCGGTGAATATTTCCAGAAGCAAAGCATGAATAACCCGGCCATCAATAATATGGGCTGCGTTAACGCCGGAGCGTACGGCATCAAGCGCACACTGAATTTTTGGAAGCATGCCACCATGTATGGTGCCATCCTTGATCAGCTCGTTAACCTGCTCCACATTTAAACCGGTTATTGTCTTGCCATTGTCATCCAGCACCCCTCGGGTGTTGGTCAGCAGAATCAATTTTTCTGCATGAAGAACCTCAGCAACCTTACCTGCCACCAGATCGGCGTTAATGTTATAGGATTTCCCATGATCATCGACACCTATCGGAGCAATAACCGGAATAAAATCCGATTTTTCGAGCATGGTAAGGATATCTGTATTAATAGCTTTTACCTCACCAACATGCCCGATGTCGATAATTTCTCGCCCCCCGGCTGAGGCTGTGTCTGAATCTGAGATTTTGTGAAGCTTCTGGGCCCAGATAAAGTCACCGTCTTTACCGGTGATACCGATTGCCCGCCCACCATTCTTATTGATAAGACTGACAATCTCTTTGTTAACCAGGCCACCCAGAACCATCTGGACAACGTCCATGGTTTCACTGTCTGTGACACGCATACCATCGACAAAACGTGTCTTAATATTAAGTCGTTCGAGTAATTCCCCAATCTGTGGTCCTCCGCCGTGTACCACAACCGGGTTTATACCCACCGCTTTCAGAAGCACAATGTCACGGGCGAAGCTGTTTTGCAGTTCCTCACTTTCCATGGCATTGCCGCCATATTTTACAACAATGGTTTTACTGGCAAACCGTTGAAGATAGGGAAGGGCTTCGGTCAGGATGTGGGCAATATCAGATTTATTGTTGTTGCTGTCTGTCATGATCTTTTGTTCCCGTTACTGCTGTGGAATAAGATCCTAGAATGGGATTTTTAGTTCCGGATCGAGGGCCAGCAGTTGTTTTTTGAACAGAGTCTTGATGCGCTCAAGTCCCTCATTGTCGTCAGCCTCGAACCTCAGGGTCAAGGCCGAGGTGGTATTTGATGCTCGTGCCAATCCCCAGCCCCAGGGGTAATCAGCGCGAATACCATCAATAGTTGTGATGCTGGCATCGCCAAACTCACCTTCTTTTTTCAATCGTTCAATCAGGCCGAATTTATTAGCTTCACTGGCAGGGATAAAAAGTTCTGAAGTGGATTCTGCGCTGGGTAGTGTTTTAAAAACCATTTCAGCTGCATCTGCTTCGTTGGCCAGAACTTCAGCAATGCGTGCCGCACTGTATATACCATCATCAAAACCGAACCAGCGCTCTTTAAAGAAAATATGTCCGCTCATTTCCCCAGCCAGGAGGGCGTTAGTTTCCACCATCTTTTGTTTGATGAAAGAGTGCCCGGATTTCCATAGAACAGGGCGTCCACCACAATTATTGATCAGTGATGACAGGCGCCGGGTCGACTTCACGTCAAATATTATATTGGCTCCGGGGTTGCGTGAAAGGACATCTCGGGAAAGCAGCATCAGTAGCTCATCAGGGTAAATAACGTTTCCTGCATTGGTGACAAACCCGACCCTGTCTCCATCCCCGTCAATTGAGAAGCCCATATCGGCTTTGTGTTCTTTTACATCTTTGATGAGTTTTTCCAGCCCCTTTGACGCTGTTTGAGATTGATCTGGGTTGTAGTGAGGAAAAGTACCGTCTGCAGTACAGTACAATGGAATGACTTCACAGCCGAGCTGCTCAAACAGTCGAGGAGCAATCTTGGCAGCAACACCATTGCCACAATCAACAACAACTTTCAGCGGGCGGGGAAGTACCACGTCATTGAGAACATGTTTCTGATACCGTGAAATCATCTCTTCTGTTGAAACACTTCCATGACCACTCATGAAGTCACTTTCAACAATTCGCCGATACAGGTCAGTTATTTCATCGCCAACCAGCCGGTGTCCACCGATCACAATTTTTAAGCCGTTATAGTCAGGAGCACTATGGCTTCCTGTGATCATGACGCCGGAATGAGCATCCAGAACATGAGTTGCAAAATAAAGCACGGGTGTCGGGACAGTTCCTATGGATATCACGTTACAGCCGGAAGCAACCAGTCCCTTGATCAAGGAGGCTTTGAGCATGGGGCTGGACAGGCGACTGTCATTTGCGACGACAATCGTTTTTTCGTTTCTGGCAT
This sequence comes from Parendozoicomonas callyspongiae, assembly GCF_023502345.1. Classification (GTDB taxonomy): domain Bacteria; phylum Pseudomonadota; class Gammaproteobacteria; order Pseudomonadales; family Endozoicomonadaceae; genus Sansalvadorimonas; species Sansalvadorimonas callyspongiae. The sequence continues at coordinate 130,588 of NZ_JAMFLX010000007.1, read as the reverse complement.
GGGCTTCAGACGCAATCGCCTGACCAATAAGAGTGACTGCACTGTCGGTCAGGGTTTTCTCAACGACCCCTCGAATATCATTAGCTCGAAAGATTGAAGCTGGAATCTTCTCCGCCTCTTCAGCCTGAATCTTTTCAAGGACTCTCGCATCGAACTTCATATCTTTGCCAGGCATGGGAGGAAGTTCTGGTTGGTCATTAGACTGTTTCTGGGAGACCTTGGAGATATCAGGTAACTGGCCTGCAAAGAATTGAATGACGTTATCAACGGTGTTCTGGGCAAACCGGAAATTGAAGTTGCTGTTTTCATCTGCGATGCCTGAACTCAGATTTTTAAAAATTGTCTGAGTGAGGGAAAAATCCTCATCAGCCTTCTTGCGGATCTGGATCGTGGAATGAAATGCAGCACCAGCTATCGCTGCCAGCCCTGCGACCATTACAAGAAATAAAGGCCATATGGGACGAGAGAATTCGTCCATAAAGCTTTCTGAGGGGTTGAAAGCAATAGTCCAGGCAGTTCCGGGAAGCGTTATTTTCCAACTATGACCAGAGGCTACTGTGGGTTGCCCTGAAGAAAAGATCGGTTCGCCGGTTACCTCATGACTTTGGAATACCTTCAACTGTCCAATCGAAGGATCTGCGAGTTCGAGAGGCTCTTTGACATAAGGCAAGCCAAAGGACAACAAGACAGCTCCAATAATCTGTCCATCCTGGGACACCGGGCTGCTTGCCAAAACCTGCCATTGATTTCCTGAGTGTGCGGCTTCAACTCTTGGGGGGCTACCTTCTAGAGTACGCCGAACAACATCCAGGGCCGCAAAGCCCATGCTTGGTGTGATTTCAGGGCCAAGTTCCCGGGGATAGATCTGGATGGCTGTACTGTGAGGAGCTCCTGAGGTCAGCAGGTCTTCCAAGTTTTTGACCTTCATGCCCAGACCGAACCCTTTGTGGCTATTGAGACGGGTAATTACCTGGGGTTGTAGAGCAATGGCGTTAACGGTGCTTTGAGCATTGCTTAAGGCAAGTTGCAATTGTCTGACTGCATTCTGGCCGACTCGTTCGACTTGTTCTTCAATCTGGCTCTGGCCCGGGCTGTAGATCGTCTGGAGCAAAAGAAGAAGGCAGAAAATAACAAAGGCTCCCGCCGCTGATCCACTAATGGGAAGTTGCTCAAGAAGGAGGCTGATTGTTGTGCTTGGTTTAAGAGGCCCTTTCTTGGGCTGTTGATCATTGGTGTCTGAGGAGGTGCTTTTCTTTGGGGCGAGTTTTTCCGCCAGACTGTCCGGAATCACTTTTTCCAGATAGCTGGTGGCGAAATCAAAATACTGCTGAATCTTCTGTTGTGCTGCTTTTATAGCTGGCGGCTTTGTTTTGGCTGACGGCTTTTTGGCCGACTTCCCCGCTGATGCCATGCCTGCTCCATCGACTCTTATTCTCTGCCAGTCGTTCCTTTCCTGGCTTTTTACAGCTCTATTTCTTGTGGGATTTGGTTGTTACAGGCCGGGTCAGAAAAACTGGCCCAACCTGTTAACTATAGGAACTATTTACGGCCAGAGGAGCCAAAACCACCATCAGCGCGATCGGTTTCGTCAAAGTCTTCCACGATATCCAGTGTTGCCTGAACTACCGGGACAATAATCATCTGGGCAATACGCTCTCCCGGGTTGATGGTGAAAGTTGTATTTCCCCGGTTCCAGCAGGAGACAAACAGTTGCCCCTGGTAGTCAGAATCGATCAGGCCTGTGAGGTTACCGAGTACAATTCCATGTTTATGACCCAGCCCAGAGCGGGGCAGAATCATGGCTGCAAAGCCCTGATCTTCCAAATGAATGGCGAGGCCGGTGGGGATCAAGAGAGTCTGCCCTGGCTCCAGAGTTGTGGCTTCCTCAACCATTGCACGGAGGTCCAAACCAGCTGAACCATCAGTAGCATAGACTGGCAGCGGAAATTCACTACCCAGGCGATGATCAAGAACTTTCGTTTTCAGATGCATATTAGGCACTCTCTTCCGTGTGTTGTGTGGTTTCAGCCTGGGATTGCTGTTCTTGAGACTGGCTGTAGAACTGGGCAATCATTTCAATCAGCTGACCTGCCAGCTGGCGCTTTGAGCATTTGGGCAGGGGTTCCTCGATATCTGCACCAATCAGTGTGACGGCATTATCATCACTATTAAATCCGATGCTGGTGTCACTGACATCATTTGCCACGATCAGGTCAAGATTTTTACGCTTGCGCTTATCTTTGGCGTATTCAATAACATTACCGGTTTCTGCTGCAAAGCCAACCACAAAAGGCCGGTCTTCCTTGGCGGCAACAGAGGCCACAATATCCGGGTTGCGAACCAGGCTGACAGTCATGCCTTCGTTAGGGCTGTCAGGGTCTTTCTTGATTTTGATTTCAGCGACTGTTTCAGGACGGAAATCAGCAACAGCTGCACAGCTGATAAAGATATCACTGTCGGAAGTCTGCTGCATTGCTGCTGCGTGCATATCACGGGCGCTGGTAACATCAATACGCTCGACTCTGTCTGGAGTCGGAAGATGAACCGGGCCCGAAATTAACCTTACAGAGGCTCCGGCTTCTGCTGCTGCTTTGGCCAGGGCAAAACCCATTTTTCCGGAGCTGTGGTTGGAGATATAACGAACCGGGTCAATAGCTTCCTGGGTTGGCCCTGCTGTGATAACCACATTGCGGCCAGCCAGTGCGCCTGTGGAGAACTGCTCTGCAAGCATCTCAACCAGAGTCAACGGATCAAGCATCCGGCCAGGGCCAACGTCACCACAGGCCTGGAAGCCTTTATCCGGTCCAAACAGAGTCACGCCACGGCTTCGCAGAACCTCACAGTTGTGCTGTGTAGCGGCATCCATCCACATGCCCTGGTTCATGGCAGGCCCCAGGTAAATAGGAGCCTGGGTAACCAGGCACATGGTTGCCAGAAGGTCATCGCCCATACCTGCAGCCATGCGGGCAATAAAATCGGCGCTGGCGGGAGCAATCAGCACCGCATCTGCCCATTTGGCCAGCTCAATATGGCCCATACCTGCTTCAGCTTTCGGATCCAGCATGCTGGTGTGAACGATATTACCGGAAAGCGCCTGCATGGTCAGTGGCGTGATGAACTCGCAGGCAGCGCTGGTCATAATGACATGAACTTCAGCGCCAGCTTTTATAAGGTGGCGAACCATTTCGGCAGATTTATAAGCTGCAATACCTCCGGTAATACCTACCAGAATTCGCTTGTTATTAAGCCTGTGCATAAGTTTGTCGTTTCGTTCTTGAATCTGTAAATCTGTCCATTATATCCACCTGATGTCGTTTCGGGCGAATGCAGGACTTCCACGAGCAATAAAGGGAGTAAAGAGAATAACGATCAACTACTTTGATTGGTTTCATTATTGGGGGAGATTTGGGACTTGGCTATATCAGACTGGCCTGCAGATGAGCGGCCAAGGGAAAAGCTGTTAGCCCGGGGAGCAACCAGTCTTAGTGATGCAGAGTTGCTGGCTATTTTCCTTCGTACAGGAGTCGCGGGGTGCTCTGCGGTTGATTTAGCCAGAGAGTTGTTAACGGGGTTTGGCAGTCTGAGGGCTCTTCTCAGGGCTGACAGGGGCTCATTTTGTAGCAAGAAGGGGCTGGGTGCAGCCAAGTTTGCACAGTTGCAGGCTGTTTTGGAGATGGCTCGCCGTTATCAGGAAGAAATTTTGTTCAGAGAGAATGCGCTGACTTCTCCTGCTCATACTCGCGCTTATCTTCAGATCCATCTTCGGGATAGAAGCTCAGAATGTTTCTGCTGCCTGTTTCTGGATAATCGCCACAGGCCATTGGCATTTGAAGAGTTGTTTCAGGGAACAATTGATGGGGCGGCGGTTTATCCACGAGAAGTTGTTAAAAGGGCACTGACCCATAACGCTGCAGCACTTGTTTTGGCCCATAACCACCCCTCAGGAATTGCCGAACCTTCGGACGCAGATATACGTTTAACCAGAAGGCTGAGTGATGCCCTTGCTCTGGTCGATGTTAGGGTGCTGGATCATATGGTGGTAGGTGATGGAATGACTGTATCCCTTGCAGAACGCGGGTTGATGTAGAAATCATTCAATGGAGACGAAAGTGCAAAAAGCTGCTACCTTAGTCTGTTGCTGAATTGTAAGCATTGGGCTGTTGTCTTGCTAGGGACATGCCTTTCTGGTATAAAGCCGGGTCTTTGAGTCCGGATCACTGCTTGGTGCCCCAGAAGATTAAGCTGTCGTCTGATATGGCGACATCCGGTAAAAAAACTTGGCTGGCTGATTCTTAGGTACTTTTTACTTAGGTATTTGGTACAGGGTTGTCGGCCAGCAAGTGTTAGAGAGGCTAAATAAATGTCCAAAGTTTGCCAGGTTACCGGCAAGCGTCCAGCTGTCGGCAACAACGTTTCCCACGCAAAAAACAGAACTCGTCGTCGTTTTCTGCCTAACCTGCACTACCATAGATTTTGGGTAGAGTCCGAGAAGCGCTTCGTTCGTCTGCGCGTTTCCTCCAAAGGTATGCGCATTATCGACAAGAAGGGTATTGAAACTGTTCTGGCCGAGCTGCGCGCTCGCGGCGAACGCGTTTAATACTGTTTTTTCTGGAGGATAACGACAATGGCTAAGGCTATTCGCGAAAAGATCAAGCTGGTTTCTACCGCTGGTACTGGTTACTTCTACACCACTACCAAGAACAAGCGTAACACCCCAGACAAGCTTGTTTTCAAGAAGTACGACCCTAAGGTTCGCAAGCACGTAGATTTTAAGGAAGCCAAGATCAAGTAATGATCTGCTTCTGGGCTTGCAGCCTCTTCTGACACTCGTCAGATAAGTGAAAAAACCCGCCTGGTGCGGGTTTTTTCATATCTTAAAATAAGCACCCAGGCAGTTGCTTTCATATATTCTAGCGGCGTCTTTTTCCACCCTTGCGGCGTTGCAACTTTGGTCACGTAGCTACGGCTACGCTCCCGACGTTGCGCCTTGAAGGGTGAAAAAATCCACACGCCATAATATTCGAAAGCAACTGCCTGGGTACTTAATAGAATTCTAAGCGTACAATTCGCGCCTTCCAGATAGCACGGTGTATCTATGATTAAGCCCGAACTTCTGTCTCCTGCCGGCACTCTGCGCAATATGCGATACGCCTTCGCTTATGGCGCCGATGCGGTTTATGCCGGGCAGCCTCGTTACAGCCTGCGAGTCAGAAATAACGATTTTAAATCAGACAACCTGGCCAACGGTATCCAGTACGCGCATGACCTGGGTAAGAAGTTCTATCTCGCCAGTAATATTGCGCCCCATAACTCCAAGGTGAAAACCTATATGAGAGATATGGAGCCGGTGGTCGCCATGAAGCCAGATGCCCTGATTATGTCAGACCCAGGGTTGATGATGATGGTGCGTGAACGCTGGCCGGAAATGGAAGTACACCTGTCTGTTCAAGCTAACGTTGTTAACTTCGCCACAGTAAAGTTCTGGGCTAAACAGGGTGTCAGCCGGATTATTCTTTCCCGTGAGCTGTCTCTGGATGAGATTCAGGAAATCCATGAAGAGTGCCCGGATACTGAGCTGGAAGTATTTGTCCATGGTTCACTGTGCATTGCTTACTCAGGTCGATGCCTGCTTTCCGGTTATATGAATCGTCGTGATCCTAACCAGGGAACATGCACCAATGCCTGTCGCTGGAAGTACCAGGCTCATGATGCCAAGGAGCGTCCGGAAGGTGATGTTGTTCCGGTTGAGTTTGATCCAGCTAAACAGCCAACTCTGGGACATGGTGAACCAACAGATAAAATCGTTCTATTGCAGGAAGCCAACCGCCCGGATGAATATATGCCGGCTTTTGAAGATGAACACGGCACTTACATTATGAACTCCCGTGATCTGCGCGCAGTTCAGCATGTTCATCGTCTGACCAATATGGGCGTACACTCCCTGAAGATTGAAGGGCGTACAAAGTCCCACTATTACGTGGCCCGTACTGCGCAGGTTTATCGTAAGACTATTGATGATGCTGCTGCAGGTCGTCCGTTTGATATGAGTATGATGGATACTCTGGAGAATCTGGCCAGCCGTGGTTACACCGAAGGGTTCTATCGTCGCCATGTTCATGATGAATATCAGAACTACGACCGTGGTAACTCACAGGGTGATCTTCAGCAGTTTGTTGGTGAAGTGATTGATGCGGATGATGAGTTTGCCACCATTGACGTGAAGAATCGTTTTGAGGTTGGTGATTCAGTCGAGTTGCTCACACCTGCGGGCAACCGATCTTTTGTTTTGGAACATATCGAAAATAATCAGGGTGAAAAGGTGAGTGCGGCACCAGGCTCTGGCCATAAAGTACGGATGCCAATACCGGAAGGTATTAAGCCGGATGAGTTCTCTCTGTTGGTTAGAAACCTGCCTCAGGCCAGTTAATTGTTTTTGGCAAATATGCCAGCAATAAAAAAGGAGGCCACTGGCCTCCTTTTTCGTATTCAGGAAGAATTAAGCTTCTTCACCAATTACGCAGTCCAGACGCTTCTTGCCAGTTTCGTCCAGGTAAGCCTGGAAGTCTTTAGGCAGACGACCGGTAGTGGAACCGTACCACTGAACGGTGTCACCGGACTTGGTTACGTACTCAAAGGTGTACTTGCTAACGTTACGACGTTTCTTAGGCTGATCATCTTCAGCTACGCCCAGGTCAGACAGGGACAGACCCTTGGCTTCCAGCATTTGGCGGATCTGCTCAATGCTTTCTTCCTTCTCTTTGTTCTTAGCCTGCTCTGCTTCGTAGGAGGTACGCTTTTCTTCAGTGATGGCCTGCAGACGCTCGAGGATACGCTCCAGGTCTTCCAGATGAACATCTTTGAAGAGAGAACGGATGCGGGTCTTGCTGGACAGACGGTGCATAATTTCGTCGAAAATATTCACGGTATAACCCCTGTTCAATGGATGATAATAAGTGTTCTGAAACCGGCAGCCAGATATGTAATCAAATCGGTAACTTGAAAAACCAGATCGTAATCAAAGCGCTTAGATATATTTGAGGGCTTCATATCACACCTGAATAAGAAGCACGCTTGATAATTCTTGTACAAAACATAAATGGCTTTGTGCAGAATGGATGGTCAGATAAAAATATCATCTTGTCAATGGGAATCCCTTAAAAAATAGTCTTTTTCTTAACATTATTAAAAATAAAATTGAATTGAGTCACTTCTGTAAACAAATGTATTCAGATCTTTGAATTCTTAACAAGCCGTTTTTTCTTGGTTGGTCTAAGAACTGTAAACTTGCTCTTTACGAGGTTTCCAGAAGTGCTTTAGAGTAAGTGGTGCTTCTGGAAAGCAAATTATAAGAACAAAAACTGCCAGGGGGATCTACCTTGACCTTGAATACCTTCTTTAATTTAACGCTGCTCTACATTTCATAGGTCAATCTCGTGTTTGAGACACTCTTTTCCGGATTTGCCCATCTATCAACCTGGCATTTAGGAATACTTCTGTTTTTTGGAACTTATATCCTTGAAGATGCTGCCATTGTTTCCGGAGCATTGCTTGCTGCCGATAAGATTATTCCTCCTGAGCTGGCTTTTGTTGCTCTCCTTGCTGGAATAACCAGTGGAGACTTTCTACTGTACCTGTTTGGCCATTACGCAGGTTCAAGACCTTTTATGAGAAAGTGGCGGGAATCAAAAAGAGCATCTTCCATTGAGCATTGGCTCTCTTCAAACTTATTTATCACGATCTTTTTTGTGCGCTTTGCTCCAGGTCTTCGACTTCCCTGCTATTTGGCTAGTGGCTGGCTGGGTGTATCAGTGAAGAGTTTCTTGTGGGCTGTTTTTGTTGCCGGCGTTTTGTGGACTGGAATGGTCTTTGGCGGACTGCTCTGGTTCGGGGCTCCCCTGTGGGAGTTGTCGGGAATGGGAAACCTGTTTTTACTGCCGCTTGCCCTGTTATTCCTATACCTGCTGCAGCAAGTACTGCGAAAATATGTTAACGCTTGTCTGGAGAGTAATAATGATCAGTAATGACACCAGCCAAGAAGATAGTCAGCTGATAGAACAAGCTGTTAATTCGACGTTTCTCAGTAAAAAAGCCCACGTTGGTATGCCTCCACTTGAAAAGCGTCGTCGGGCTATCGCTTTTTTTGAATTCTGGCCTGGTTGGGTATTTTATCTGCCAGTTGCATTTCTATGGCTCTTTCAAGCGATACGGTATCGAAGTTTGACTCTTCCGCTGTGTGCCAATCCTGGTTTCTTTCTTGGGGGAATGGTTGGCGAGGCAAAATCTGACAACTTTAAACAGGCTGGAAGTTATGCCAAAGAATATATTGCACCATGGTGCACCTTTATTAACGGTAGTCAGTGCTTACCTGAATTATTGGAACATGCTAATGAATTGATTAGTCAAAATGGTTTTACCTATCCGATTATTGCAAAGCCGGATCTTGGCTGTCGGGGACAGGGGGTTCAGATAGTACGTAATGAGTATGAGTTAAAACAGTATCTTTTGTCTTTTCCGGATTCGGCGAAAGTTCTATTACAACAGTTGATTCCATGGGAAGCCGAAGCTGGTGTTTTCTATATTCGTATTCCCGGTGAAAGTTACGGGCGCATTTTTTCACTGACACTTAAGTATCAGCCGTATGTTTTTGGTAATGGGAAAGACAGTTTACGTACATTGATTGAGAAAGATAGCAGGGCCAGTCAGCTTTCCCATCTTTACCTCAAAAGGCACCAGAAAGTCCTTGATATGGTTTTAGCGTCAGGGCAACCGTTTCGGTTGGCATTTGCTGGCAGTCATTCCAGGGGAGCTATTTTCCGCATTGGCAATCATTTAATAACAGAAAGACTCACAAAAAAGTTTGATAAGTTGTGTAGTGACATAGATGGGTTCTATTACGGCAGGTTTGATGTTCGCTTTGCAGATGAAGCTTCATTTCGTAACGGAGAGAATTTCAAAGTAGTCGAGATTAACGGGGTAAGCAGTGAAGCTGCCCACATCTGGGATGCGAACTCGACTCTCGGTGAGGTGTATAAAACGTTGTTTGCCCAATACAACATGTTGTTTCGTATTGGGGCAAAAAATCGGGATAGAGGTTTTCAGCCAGGTTCTCTGGTTCAGCTTGCACAGGCTTGGATGGTAGAGCGTAAATTGGGAAAACAGTACCCTGATACTGAGTAGTCTAAGGTCAAAGGAAGACTAGAATTAGCTCACGGAGGTGGCCATGTTCAAAAAATATCTAAAGATCGGATTGTGTATCTATATTGCAGTTGTCTTCGTCCAGTCCCTGTTTTTCAAGTTTTCAGGGTCGCCAGAGACCGAGTTTATTTTCGGTACACTAGGAAAGTGGTCAGGCATTGAGCTGTTTGGTCAGTATGGAGCTTACGCTGTTGGCGTAACTGAGCTGATAGCGTCCATACTTCTGTTCACTGCTTATCGTTTTCTGGGAGCACTGGTTGCCGCCGGAACGATGAGTGGAGCGATTTTCTTCCACCTGTTCACACCGCTGGGTATCAAAATGCCAGAGTTTGATGCCTCGGGAAATATTGTTGGTGATGATGGTGGGCTTCTTTTTGTCAACGCATGTGCCGTTTTCCTGGCAGCAGTGATAGTGTTGGTATTGGAATTCAATGATCAAAAAAGCAGCTGACAAGCTTTCTGTATAAGAAAAACAATAAACAGGAAAGTCGTATGGCGAACGGGTCACCTTTTCGTCTGGAGTTCAAAGGGCACCGGGGATTATTGCTCAGATTTGCTGAGCATGTTCTGGGTCTCCGCTATCTGGATCGTATTTATGAGAAATATGTTACAGATGAGCAGGGACATGACTTTGTTCGCCTGACACTCCACAGGTTAAATATTCAGTATCGGCTCACCGGCGAGCCTATGGATAATATTCCCAAGTCCGGGCCTCTTGTCGTTATCGCCAATCACCCCTTCGGAGGAGCAGAAGGGGTTGTTCTTATGGATGCCCTTCTGAAAGTACGCCCCGATGTTAGGGTGTTGAGTAATCAGCTTCTGAACTCTATTCCTGGTTTGCAATCACTTTTTATCGGGGTTGATATTCTCAGCAATCCCTCGAAGGAGCAGCGCAGAGCAGCGAATAAGGAGGCTGTCAGTACTGCAACTCAGTGGGTAAAAGAGGGTGGAGCGCTCATTATTTTTCCTGCCGGGGAAGTCTCCGGCTGGGACTGGAAAACAAGAAAGCTGAAAGAAGCCACCTGGAGGCACACAGCAGGCAGGATATTACATGAGACCCAAGCCAATCTGCTTCCTGTTCATGTTGAAGGCCGTAACAGTTTCGTATTTTATGGGCTTGGCATCATTCACCCACTGTTAAGAACAATGAGGCTGGTTCGGGAGCTTATTAATAAGTCTGGAAAGCAAATTACCCTGAAGCTGGGTAGCGTAGAACCATGGCAGAACTTTTCTCGCTGCCCGGATGAGCAGTCTTTAACCAACGCCATGCACCTTCGAACAATATTGCTTTCGAATGGTGAATCAAAACCGTTGGAATCTATCCAGGCAAATCCAGAAAGTCCTGTGATTTCTCCTGTTGATTCGGCGCTGTTAGAGCGTGACATTGCAAAACTGCCAGAAAAGAACCTGTTGCTTCAGAGAGGATCATTTGAAGTCTGGTGCTCTTACGCCACTGGTATACCAAATATTTTGAGAGAGATTGGACGGCTGAGGGAGATTACTTTCAGAGATGCCGGTGAAGGATCAGGTCTGTCGATGGATATTGATCGGTTTGATCAGACTTACCTTCATCTCTTTTTGTGGAATAAAGAAAAGTCCGAAATTGTTGGAGCTTACCGGCTTGGCCAGGTTGATAAGCTGATCGCCAGCGGTGGTGTTGAAGCTCTTTATTCGCGCAGTTTGTTTGAGTATGACCGTCGTTTCCTCGATCAGATGGGTGGTTGTCTTGAGATGGGGCGCTCTTTTATCAGTAAAGAGTACCAAAAGAGTCTGAGTGCTTTGCAGATGCTCTGGAAGGGGATTGGTGCCTGGGTTATCCGGCATCCTCAGTATCGTGTTCTGTTTGGGCCGGTCAGTATCAGCAAGGAGTATCAAGAACTCTCCAGATACTTAATGGCTATGAGTCTTGAAGAGAACTTCCTGAACAGCAGTCTTGCAGAGTTGGTAAAGCCTAAGGAGCCCCTGCATCCATCCAGCAAGCTTCCATGGAGCAGAGATATGCTGGCTGGTCTGGGGAGTGTGGAACACATCTCAGCACTTGTACGTGTTCTTGAGAATGATCGCGGTGTACCTGTTTTGCTGCGCCAGTACCTGAAGCTCAACGGAACATTTGCCGGCTTTAATGTTGATCCCGCTTTTAATGATGCACTGGATGGGCTGATTATTGTGGACTTGCTAAAGAGTGATCGGCGGGTTCTGGAGCGTTATCTGGGAGAAGAAGGGTATCTCAGGCTGACCGGGTTCCATAACCTGGAAGCCATGTCAGCCTAAAGCAAAAGTTGTTATCTAGCTCGTAATCGCAATTTCTTCACGATACTGGAGGGTTGCTGGTGCAACACCAAACTCTCCAGGCACATCAATCGACTGAGCCTTCATCAGCATGGCGATAATTGCTTCATGGTGAACGGTATGGCTCTGCAGAAATAGAAGTTCACGTATCAGGCTGGACTCAGTTGTTGTTGAAGCGTCCTGTCTTGAGCCTGATGTGGCAGCAGTCAGTTTGAGAGAGATGTTTTCCTGCCCCGCAAGGGTCAACAGCCAGGCAGACAGATTTCGTAAGGTTTCGATGGCATCTTTGAGGGAGTGCTCAAGCAGCTGGTTGCGAACCCGTTTGTCGTAGCAGATATGTTGCTCTTCCAGCCCTGAGGCGAGTTCCTGATAGTGTTCAACAATATGACGAACATGCCCGCCGATTCCACTGTCAGTTAATGGCGTGGCTTTATCATAGATTCCCGGAGGTAAATGGGTAAGCTGATCTGCCAATGCTGTAAGCGTTTGGCAGTTTGCATGGATGACGGAGTTAAGAGACATGCTTTTCCTTATTTTTCTACCATAAAGCTGCGTGTTGACGATTCATGCGCTGCCTATGGCTGTTTGATCTGACTCCATTGTTGTCAGTCTAACATTAAATACGACACTTACCGCTTGTAGAAGACAACCGTTGTGTTCTTCGGTGCAGTAACCCCTAAGAAGCTACCTCGCTACGCACAGACTTTTCAGACAGCTTCTAACCTGCAAATCAGGCATTCTATGATTTATTACGCGTAATAAAGCGCGATGGATTCAAAACAGCATAGCCAACAAGGCAGAAATGATATGGACTGATTCCTCTCTGTTGCTGTTGTGTCACGTTAGAGCTGAGTTAAAGTGTGTAGGGTTTACCTCGTTAGGGAGAAAGGGGATGTTTGGTTTTGAGATGACGGCGATCTTCTTCGTCGTCCTAGTGGTGATTCTTGTAGGTACAGGCGTCAGAATGGTGCCGCAGGGGTATAACTACACGGTAGAACGCCTGGGTAGATATACGCGGACTTTACACCCAGGTATCAATATTTTGATTCCTTTTGTCGATCGTATTGGCTGGAAGCAGAACATGATGGAGCAGGTTCTGGATATTCCTCCACAGGAAGTTATCTCTTCAGATAATGCTCAGGTTACAACAGATGCAGTGTGTTTTTTCCAGGTTCAGGATGCAGTCAAGGCCTCCTATGAAGTTAATGATCTTCCCCGGGCCATGCAGAATCTGGTTATGACTAATATCCGTGCAGTTCTAGGATCAATGGAACTGGACGATATGCTTTCAAACCGGGATCGAATTAATGCCAACCTGTTGGTAAAAGTCGATGAAGCCACTGATCCCTGGGGACTGAAAGTCACCCGGATTGAGATCAGAGATATTTCTCCTCCTCAGGATTTGGTAGACGCAATGGCCAGACAAATGAAGGCTGAGCGGGAGAAGCGTGCCCAGATTCTCGAAGCTGAAGGTTCCCGTGAAGCTGCTATCAAGGTTGCTGAAGGTGAAAAACAGGCTCAAATCCTAAAGGCGGAAGGTGAACTGGAAGCAGCCAAACGTGAGGCTGAGGCCCGCGAGCGTCTTGCTGAAGCTGAAGCAAAAGCAACAGATGCTGTTTCCAAAGCGATAGCTGAAGGTGACCCTCGGGCAATCAACTACTTTGTTGCCCAGAAATATGTTGATGCATTGAAAGAAGTCGCGTCTGCCGATAACAATAAAGTGATCATGATGCCTCTGGAAGCTGGTAATGTGATTGGTTCTCTTGCCGGAATCAAAGAGCTGGTTGGTGAGGCAACAACAAAAAACAAGGCAGGATAAAAAGGCTGGATATAGATGGACTTTCTGACTGAACTACAGCCCTGGCACTGGGTGATTCTGACATTCCTGCTTCTGGGCCTCGAAGCTCTTGGTGCGGGAGGTTTCCTGCTGGGAGCTGTGGTCGCGTCATTGTTGCAGGCCCTGATACTGTGGCTGGCTCCTGATATGAGCTGGGCCGCACAGTTCAGCATTTTTGGCGCAGCGACACTGGTATTTACCATCTGCTGGTGGAAGTTCTTCAGAAAGTCCGGACAGAATACTGAAGAACCATTGTTGAACAACCGTGCAGCTCAGCAGGTTGGGCGGGTTTTTGTTCTTGAACATGACCTTCCAGGTGGCCATGGACGTGTGCAGCTTGGAGATACCATGTGGAAGGTTAAGGCTTCAGAAACCTTGCATGCAGGTACAACTGTCATTGTCTCAGGTGCAGAAGGTATGAGTTTGCAGCTAAATACTCATGGCCCTGTTTGATTGGATCATTTTGTGAAAAAGGGGCTTAATGCCCCTTTTTCAGTTTATTTCTCTGCAAACATTTCTTTCAGGCTTTGCTCTGAGGCTTGGCATACACCCTTCTCCGTAATCAGACCGGTGACCAGCTCTGCCGGTGTGACATCAAATGCATAATTCGCGCAGGTTGTTCCTTCAGGTGTCGTGTTGACCCAATCATGCTGCCCACTACTGTTGATTCCCTGGACATGTGACTGCTCTTTTTCCGAACGCTGCTCTATTGGGATTTCCGTCACCCCATCAACAACTGTCCAGTCAATAGTTGGCGAAAGCAATGCAACATAGAAAGGCACATTGTTGGCATTGGCTGACAGGGCTTTCAGGTAGGTTCCAATTTTATTGCAGAAATCACCTTTGGCTACTTCCCTGATTGCGATCAGGCCGTGTTGTCTGATGCTGCGATTAATCTCAACATCTTCTTCAAAAATTATCTGACATTCCAGGTGGGCTCGATCCAGACGCTCTTTCTCAGGTGTCTGCAGAAGGCAGCTTTAGGGCCCAGCGCAGATTGATCGCTGTTGGGCGTGTTTTAAATAGAACGTTATAAGTAAGCTTGTTCAATAAACTGGTCAGAAGCGCTCTCCCGCACCTGAAGGGCCATGCCGCAGGCTGCAGTTGCGCCAATCAGGGGCGCTCCTCTTACAGTCATATCTTCAATAGCTGTTGCGGCATCATTAACTGACCTGATTGGAATAACTTCGAACTGATAGGGAAGCAGCTTTTGATCGAGAGTAAGAAAATCTCCGCCCGGAGATTCCATCCATATGGACCGGTAATGTTTTCCGTTAACGTTCACGCTTTGCTCTTGGATTTTGTCCAGTGAGCAGAAAAACTAGCAGAAAAGTCCAATGTCTGAGGAGATTATCTGCGGAAGGGGTAGTCCTTCCGCAGAGATAGATGGAGGTTTATTCCCAGGCGCGCTTGAGAATATCGACAAGTTCGTCGAAATCAGACTCATTGGGATTGTAGATAATGGAGCCATCATCAATGGCAAGCTGGGCAACCTGCTCAATTTGACCAACGCTGACTTTGCCAGTCTCTTTCAGCGTTCGTGGTAGCTGACAGCTGTTATATAGCTTATCCCTAAGCTCTCGAATAAAGGCGATGGCCTTGGCTGCCCTCTGCTCCTTAGGCGTTGTAGCGTAGAGCTCAGACCCTGCCAGTGGCAGCAAAAGTTCTCCAACTTTATCTCCGTTAATATCCCTGTTGTACTCAAGGACATAAGGCAGGAACAGGCTCATGCACAGACCGTGGGGCAGATGGCAGACAGCTCCGAGAGCATGGCCAAGGGAGTGCACCAGGCCAACCATAGAGTTTGAGAAGGCAATGCCAGCCATGGTGGAGGCCTGGGCCAGCTCAAGGCGTGCATCTGCGTCCTTGGGGTCTTCCATCACCGTCATCAGGTTTTCTGAAATCTTCTTAACCGCTGAGTAAGCATAAGCATCACTCAGAGGGTTGGCTGCCAGGCAGGTGTAGGCTTCTACAGCATGAGTCAGCGCATCCATTGCCGTCATCGCTGTGATATGAGAGGGCAGCGTCAAGGTCATGCGTGAATCAAGAATAGCCGCATCTGGCATCAGGAACTGGGACATAAATGGAAGCTTAACGTTCTTCTCAAGATCAGAAACAACAGCAACCAGAGTTGTTTCAGAGCCAGTGCCCGATGTCGTCGGAATAACATAGAAAGGCTTAAGGCGGCGTTTAAGAATATGTGCACCCGAGTAAGCCTTCAGATCATCACCACCCTCAGAGACGAGAATATTGGTGCCTTTGGATGTATCAATAACTGAGCCACCACCAACAGCAATAATGGCATCACAGTTATTTCCACGATAAACCTCTGCTGCCTTTCGAACAGTTTCAAGGCTGCTGTCGGGAGGTACATCATCAAAGATAATCGCAACATCAATACTTGTACTGTCAAAAGCACCGGCAACATGGTCAATAAGTCCGGCTCCACGAACGCCTTTGTCTGTCACAATCATGGGGCGCGAACAACCAAGTGTCTTGAGCTCAAAGGGGATATGCTCAAGAGCCTTGTGTCCGGCAATAACTTTTACGGGGCTGAAGAATTCGTAATAAGGTTTGGCCATGGTTAGCGTCCGAGAACAAGATGTTTGGCAACCAGCCCATATACACGGGCCGCCTTGGAAACTTTTTCACCAAGACTGATTCGGGGATAACGCTTAACAGCCAGTCTGGCGACAAAACGGGGGAGAATAATGGCCTCCATCTTGTTCAGACAGCGAACAAGACGAATGGCATGGGAAACCTCTCCATCAAGAACCATGCGGTCATTGGCAAAGGAGCGGGCGGTACTTTCCTGAAACGAAAAGACCAGAAATGCAAAACTGAGATGTTTAAAGGTGATACTCAGATCAGGTTTCTGGGTTCTATCTGATACAAGTGTCAGATGACCCTGTTCCTCAACCTTCACCATAAATCCAGGGCCTGATGGGACAAGCATCTGCATCGTGTATCCGCTGGGCAGAATGGATAGCTCCTTTCGAACCTCATCGTCACTGCGTGAAGTTGCAACCAAAGCCCTGCCAACAACGGCCATCATTATTTTGACGTAAATGCGCTGAAAAGCGGCAACTGTCTTTTGTGTATTCAAGGCTCTTTTTCTTTTGGGTTATTAGAATTTTTGACTCTGAAGATATTACATCCTGCAGCAGGCTAACGGACAATATCCTTTGGGGACTGTTTTCGGGTCATCAAAAACAGGGTTAGAGGAAATGAGGGAATAATAAAAGACAAAAGAGGAAGGGGAGGCAGCCTGTAGTTCAGACTGCCTGGGACAGATCAGCAGCAGAAATAGTTCTCGTAAACATAGTTGGTTGCTTCAATAAAACCGGGCACGCTGCCACAGTCAAAACGATTACCCTTGAAGCGATAAGCAAGAACACAGCCTTGTTTGGCCTGAGTCAAAATGGCATCTGTGATTTGAACTTCGCCATTCTTACCAGGAGGAGTGCTTTCAATGATATCGAAGATATCCGGCGTCAGAATATAACGCCCGATTACAGCCAGATTGCTGGGAGCATCTTCTTTGGCTGGTTTCTCCACCATGTCTGTTACACGAATGATATCGTCGCTGATAGCTTCACCAGCAATCACACCGTATTTATGAATTTCGTCTTCCGGTACTTCCTGAACAGCTACAATGGAGC
Source organism: Parendozoicomonas callyspongiae (assembly GCF_023502345.1). GTDB lineage: Bacteria > Pseudomonadota > Gammaproteobacteria > Pseudomonadales > Endozoicomonadaceae > Sansalvadorimonas > Sansalvadorimonas callyspongiae. The sequence continues at coordinate 113,605 of NZ_JAMFLX010000007.1, read as the reverse complement.
AGCGGAACTGGTTGAACAGCGTAGCCATCTGGGCGAGAACGCCCTGACCTTCAGGGTTGATGCACAGGTCATCTGCAAGGATAACGCCAAATGGGTTATCTCCAACCAGAGACTTGCCTGTGAGGATAGCGTGTCCAAGACCCTGCATCTGCTTCTGGCGTGTGTAACTGAAAGTACAGGCAGCCATAACCTCTCGGATACTGGAAAGCCGCTGTTCCTTGCCACTGCCAGCGATTTCCTTTTCCAGCTCATAGTTGATATCAAAGTGATCTTCGATAGCCCGTTTGGTTCGACCAGTGACAAAGCCCATATCAGTCACACCAGCATTCATGGCTTCTTCCACGGCATACTGGATCAGTGGTTTATCCACAACTGGCATCATTTCTTTCGGCATGGATTTTGTAGCCGGAAGGAATCTAGTACCGTAACCTGCAACAGGGTAAAGACACTTGGTGATCATGGTGGGCTCGCTTCCTTGTCAGATTTGCCGATCATTATAAGCAGAATAAATGCCATATGTATGAAGAAAAGTGCTTCATCTTGGATTAGGGTTTAATTTCTACAGAACCTACAGGTTTGTGAGTTAGTGACGATGGGTGATCTCACACATGTGTATAACCAATCCTTTTGCAGAACTCTTGATGAAGGAGCTCTGGCAAAGGCTTTAACACCACACCTTCAACACCTTTATCCGGCCCATGCGGGAGAAGTTCTGGAAAAGGTATTGGAACTGGTCCGCAATCATCTAGGAACGGTGCCCCACGGCCATGACCAGACCTGGGACGAGCGGGATATTATGTTGATCACCTATGGCGATACGATCCGGGGGATTGATGAGCCACCGCTGGAGACTCTCGCAGGCTTTATGAAAACTTATATGCCGGACTGCTTCAGCAGCCTGCATATCCTGCCTTTTTTTCCGTACAGCTCGGATGATGGCTTTTCTGTTATTGATTACCGGATTGTCGATCCGGAACTGGGCAACTGGGAAGATATTCGCCGGTTAAGCCGGGAGTACCGCTTTATGGCTGATCTGGTGATCAACCATATCTCTCGCCACAGTGTCTGGTTTGCAGACTTTGTCAGTGGCTATCCCCCGGGCAATGATTACTTTCTTGAGCCGACTGATGAAGATGACCTGTCACAGGTCGTTCGGCCAAGGAACTCCTCCCTGCTTGCACCAATCTGGACCAGACGCGGCATACGTCATGTCTGGGCCACTTTCAGTAAGGATCAGATGGATTTGAACTTTCGAAATCCGGACGTTCTGCTGGAGATGATTGGCATCATGCTTTACTACATGGAGCAGGGAGCTTCACTGGTTCGTCTGGATGCCATTGCATTTCTATGGAAAGAACCGGGTACCAGTTGTATTCACCTGCCACAGACACATACGGTGGTAAAAGTGATGCGTCTGTTGATGGAAATGTTAAGGCCTGACTCCATTCTGCTCACCGAAACCAATGTTCCCCATGAAGAAAACCTGTCTTATTTTGGTAATGGTGATGAAGCACAGATGGTTTATCAGTTTGCATTGCCTCCGTTGCTCTTGCATGGCCTGAACAGGGGAACATCCCGTCATCTGACCCAGTGGGCCCAGAATCTTGGTGAATATCCTGAAGGATGTACGGTACTTAACTTTACGGCCTCCCATGACGGTATTGGTTTAAGGGCTCTGGAGGGGATCATTCCGCAACGTGAAGTTGATGATCTGGTTGAGTCCATGCACCGCTTTGGTGGTTTTGTAAGTATGCGGGTTCTGCCGGATGGCAGCCAAAAGCCTTACGAGATCAATATCTCCTTGTTTGATGCTATGAAAGGAACACGACGGGGTGAGGATACCTGGCAGATCGGGCGTTTCCTCTGCTCACAGGCGATCATGCTGATAATGAAGGGGATCCCAGCAGTCTATATCCACAGTATGCTGGGAACAGCAAATGACCTTGATCTGGTAGAAAAAACGGGAAGAACACGCTCAATAAATCGCAAAAAGTGGGAATTGGATGAACTCGAATCTCTGTTGGAAAATCCATCAACCATTCATGCTGTTGTTTTCACTCAGATGAAGAAGTTGCTGCAGGCAAGAAGAGAGGAGCCCTGTTTTCATCCTGACTGCCCTCAGGTGGTTTACGACCTGCACCAGGGCGTCTTTATTCTTGCCCGCAAGAATACTACCGGAGAAAGAGTTGCTATCGGCGTTCACAATATGACTTCTGGTTTGCAGTCTGTTTCTGTTGAGTCTTTGTCAGATATGACTGGCAGGGAGGATTGGGTGGATATTCTGACAGGTAAAACATACGAGGGTGTTTTGGGTGAACTGTCTCTAGAGCCTTATCAGGTTCTCTGGCTGGTTCATGACCTCGTTCCACAGGGAGATGTAAAAGAAGACTAGGATATGCTGTCTGCGCTGACAATCTTTAATCACTTGTCGTAAGGCCTGCAGAACCCCGTAAACATTCGGTGAACCCATTTGCTGAGCTCGCAATCCCTTGGTACCAGAGGAGTTCTTTTTTTGGAACGAAGTAACTATGTTGCTACAGCCCTTGAAAACTGGGGATATGACATGGGTTCACCGAATACTTACAAGAAATTCCTTTTTGCAGGCCGAGGCTCGTTACAGGCTTTCAGTCCGCAAAGTGTTTGCTCACATTAGCCTCTATACTCGAAGAAAAGAATCAGGGAATTGATGCTACTTATGCAGATTCGAGGAAGAGGCTCCCAGCATTCACAGCCAGCTGGCCAGCCACGCAACTGTGCCGTTCAGCAGTCGGAGGGTAGCAACGGGAACAATTCCATTTCCAGAGAGGAAGGGCTGATTAACCAGCTTTTTTTCAGTGCCCGAGAAGAGTTTTTGGGAAAATGCCTTAGTGAGCGGACCATTGCCTTGAGTCACCCGCAAAACAATGTTGCTAAACCATCCTCCCTGGTTCAACTGCTTCATAGTTTTCTTGACGCTATTCAGGAACTGCCGAATCGGATCAAAAAACAAAGAACCATTCGAACCGTCAAGAAAAAACTGATTGACCTTACGACAGACATCCAGCAATCCCGCCCGGTTTCCCAGGAAACTATCCAGTCACTCAGAAAATCACTGGAAAGAATCCCTGATCAGGTGGTTCAGCGCCATGGCATTGATCGGCAAAAGTTGGATGAAGTTCTGTCTTTTATGGAGGTAAACCAGAACCCTGTACTGGGTAGCAATACTTACCTCCAGTGTGATAATACAGAAGACAAGTCTCTTCAGGATCCAGCTCAATTGTTTAATCGGCTTCGGGATGAGTTGTTCAAACTGTATCAGAATCTATATCAACCCTGTGACACTTTTGCAGCCACTCAGATTATCGAGCAGCTTCGCGAAACAGAGGCCATTACATTCCAGACACACGAACAACTGAAAAATCAACTGAGCCAATGGGCCAGTAACTATCAGCAGAGGATTGCTGCGGCCAGGTACACTAAGCCTGAAGCTCAGGTGGCTTTTATGTTTGAACGTATCAAAGACAACTGTCCATCTCTTGCGCATTTTGCACTGGCGCTTGGCTTACCGGAAGTAGAAGCAATGGACTGTGATCGCTCAGTATCATCGCGTGAGTCCCTGATACGCATTCTTCAGGAGGCTTCGAAAAAAGGTTTGTTAACCGATCAGAATGTTGTTTCTGCGCTGGCGAGAGTAAGCCCCTGTAAAGCCACCAGGAACCTGTCAGAAGAACTGAACATTAAAGCAGAAATCGGTAAACCGGAGTATCAAGACTCCAACCCTTATGTGGCTGGTCTCAGTGATAACGATACGGTGGATACCCTGACTGCCTCAGAATTGATTAGAGCTGCCAGTGTCAGTAGCATACATCTGGCTCAGGCGCTTGGTTTGCGTCCGGTCGATGTCAAGATGGTAAGCGACACATTTTCAAGAGACTACCGTCGCCAAAAGCTTGAACTTATATACATGGCCCGCCCGGTCACTGTTGGAAAGCTTGCGAACATTATGGCTCACCCAGCAGTCAACTTTGCTTATGGAATAGAGCAATTGCGCTGTTTTCAGGCAGGTGTTTCTCCGGTTCAGCAGGTACCGTTGTGTGACGCTGTCATTATTTTAAAAGAACTCAATTCTGACGAATTTACTAAATTGACTGATCATCTTCAGGCAGATCAGCCACTAAAACGTGTAATGCCTGTTGATGATAAACGCCGGGAGATTATCAATAGACTGATATGTTCAGGACGCCTTACCCCCGGGAATCTTCTTTTTGCCCTTCAGAAAATCCAGCATAATGATGCCATCACCAGATTTCAGAGCACTTTCCCAAATACCGAGTCCGACTCGAAGCTGCTGCCCTCTGTCAGATGGCAACCGATGTTCTCGCTGCCGGACAATTTTTCAATTGACTCATTCTTAAATACAGAACTTATGAAAGCCATTCCGCCTACAGACGACTGGCAGGCTCTGGCTTATATAATGGGGCTTCCCTATAACGAGATTGAGGATGTTGATTACGATCACGCGAAAGACAGCGTCTGCACTATAGTAGCCTTGCAAAAAATTCTGGACAACAACCCCGAAAAAAAAGTCTGGCAGCTTATTTCTGCCTGTCATCAGCTGGGTTGCCAGCACCTGCTTGACTATTTTCCATCTGACATTCGCAACGCCTATAGCCCTGACATTCATGATCCACTGTTCAGAAAGGAACAAGAGGATTTTCAGAAAAAGGTCACCCCTTTGCTGCTGCACAGGGCTGACGCCTGGCGGGAAATTGGAAAAACATTGCAGCTGGGAGAATATAAACTTCAAGAGATTGCATATAACACCAGGTCTGACCGGGAAGCTCTGCTGAAAGTTTTCAGTGCTGCCAAGAGTAAAAGCGACACAGGAGAAGTAAACTGGGAGTCACTTCAGGCCTACTATACATAAGTGAACTCAAGATGCAGGATTTAACATCTGAAAATTGTCATTCATTGAGGTATGGCCATCAAATCGCCTTTTCAGACCCACATCGCGGCTAAGTACATGAATATTCGTAATCGAATATTGAACTCTCTGTATCCATTTGACTGCGGGCAAGGTGGCCCGAAAACAAATGTCAGAGTACTTAACCCACTGTTTTAAAAAACCGAAAACAGGAAATTTCTTTTTTCTATGCACCTCACTGGCATATACGCAAGGCTGCCCTTGGTGCGTTATTCCATAGCTGTGAAAAATGGCTGGCCAATAGGTTCAGGTGTTGCAGAAGCTGCTTGTAAAACGCTGGTCAAACAGTGTTTATGCTGTTCTGACACTTGATGGAAATATGAGAGTGCAGCCATCGTTTTAGGAATCAGGGCGCTAACCCAAACCAAAGGACGCTGGGAGCGGTTTTGGGATAAAGTTCTGAGAGGATCTTGCGAATGAAGCTGTATCACCGTTTTAATTAATTCGAGAGCCCCCCGAAAAACCTTTGTGAAATTGTCGTAGATAATCATGACGTAAGGCAAGAGAAAAGAAATCAACCAGAGAGTGCGTTCAGAAATAGCTGCCTTTCATTTTAGACGCTTCAGTGTTTTCATAGAGGAAAAGAATAAAACCAAGTTGAGCTATGCGTTTCCTCGTTTTCATTTGTTCTATCACTATTCTGGTGGCTTGCCAGAATGTTCAAAACCCTGAAGAAAAACTGGCCCAGAGCACGACAGCTTTGGCACAAGCTCTGTATGGCAATCTGAGCGAAAGCCTGGGAGTTATGCTGGGGAAAACGGAGAGTTATTGCCGCTCTTCGGCAAAAGCTTCGAAAAAAGATTTACAAGAGCAATGGAAAATAATCATGTTGCAGTGGCAGGCTGCAAGTGTGATTAATTTTGGCCCCATCACTGTTGGCAGCATGTCCTGGAAATTTCAATTCTGGCCTGACCGCAGAAACCTGGTAAAAACAAAAGTTGATGAAGCTTTGCAGGAAGACAGCGAGCTGGATTTGACTGGAATAGGAAATACCAATGTTGCCGCGAGAGGTATGGGAGCTGCAGAGTATTTATTGTTTGAATATCCCGGTTTAATTCCCAACAGCATTCAGTGTAAGTACCTGCAGGTTGTTGTGGCAGATATGAAGAGAAACAGTGTGCGGTTAAGCAGAGACTGGCAGGATGGAGAGAAGCGTTATCCGGTTGAACTGATAACTTTCGCCAGAACCCAGCCAGAGGGTTATATCGACGTTAAACCCGTCAGTTCATTATTGATAAACAGCCTCTATGTTGAGCTGGAACAGGTTTACAGAAAGCTTTCTCTACCTTTAGGTGAAGGGGAGAAAAAAGGAAATCGTTACATGGCGGAGTCCTGGCGAAGCAAAATGTCTCTGTTGAATCTGGTTTCATCGCTGACTTCGGCAAAGAATCTGTTTCTTGCGGGTGATGGTTATGGGTTGGATGACCGCCTGGAAGGTTATGGAGATGAAGGTAAAAAGCTTGTTAGTAGTGTTATGGAGTCTTTTGCATGTATTGAGGCGGGATTGAAACGCTTCCAGAAACCTTTGTCATCATCTGTTGAACATACTGAAGATCGGGTCAAAGTTCGTGATTTGGTTGAAGAGGTAAAACAATTACAAAGACTGTTTGGTTACGATATTCCCCGCCTTTTAGAAATACCTGTCAGTTCCTGAGCTGTACCACTAAATACACGGCATGTTTGCAGCTTTCATGGCTTTCTTGGTACATGGACATTGATGAAGAGGTTTTCCACAGGGACCTCGTACACCGGAAAGACCAAGGGTCAGCTGGACTCCAATTATCAACAGCCCGGCAGTTGTGACTGGGTTTTCAAACATCTTATGAGTAATACCTGATTTTTCCGCGACATCACTTAACCAGTTACGGTCAGGTGATGTTAAATCAATAACTGCTGATTGCTCGCCAGGGATTATTAACTGTGTTCCTTTTAACTGCGCATTGGATAGCAGGCTGATCAGCTGGTCTTCCAGCAGCAGTTCTTCAGACATTGGCCCCTGTTCAATAACGGCTTGGATGTGATGCCAGTATCTTGTTTTTTCTGAAGGGATACGGGTTGAAACCACAGTGATCTTTTCCGGACCAACAGGATCTAAAGCCCGAAATGCCCGCAAAATTGAGAAGTGGTGAAGCAGATCCTGGCTGACTGATTCGACGTAAACTTCTTCGAAGCTACGCTCAAGTTCATACTGAAATGCATCATCTGGTTCAGGGTTAATTGAGGTATTGATAGTCAGTGAGGGAGTAAAACGACAGTTTTGACAAAGGTAAACATGCTGCCAGCCAGACCCTGTTTTTTGAGTAAGAGCTGGCTGCCAGCTTCCTCCCAATAGCTGAAAGCCCTGGCTTGCCATTAACAGAAATGACATCAGGGAAAGAGATACAGCAGCCAGCCTGATAAACATAATATTCCCTTGTTGTGTTTATAACCATGAAGGTACCTTCCTCTCATGGCCGTTCGGCTGAGAACATAGTTCATGCACGGGCGTTTTGCTTAGCTTTTCTCTGCCTGGCAGGCTGGTAATGGTTGCTTAAGAAGGTAAGGCCATTTCTCTGCCCAGCCTTTTTGGTGAGATGCGTCGATGACTTTCATTCCATAAATACATTCAGTCGTACGAAATCTCCGTTTATAGCTCTCCAGCACTTGTGGAGTGATAACGGAATCATTCTCACCGTAGAAGTGGAGTTGTGGGATTCCTGCAAGTTCCTTATTTCTGTCTGCAGGATCAAGAGCAAGAGGCATGGGAGAAACCTTATGAAACTGGTTCACAAAATGGGGAGCCAGATTTCCTGCAACGGTTCTGATAGATTGAATATCATGCCTCTGTGAGCCGACCAGAAGAGCAAGGGTTGCTCCACCAGAAAAGCCAACAAGCTCCAGAGACTTATAGTTCCCTTTGGCTTTCAACCTATCGAGAGCTGTATTTAAAGAGTCAACAGCACCCCGGCTATAACGCAGATCCGTCCAGACTTTGGTTTCACACTTGGCCGACATCACGAATTGGCATGGACGAGCTACATAAGCTTTATCTGAAAAAGAATCCACAGCCATTAAATCAAAAACCAGCAAGCCTCTGGGGGTGGGGTCTTTGGATGGTCGGCCACGTCGTGCCCAGGCTCGACCATCGCCCTCAATATATACACGAAGTGTCGAACTCTTTTGAGACGCTATCAGTAGAGTTTGCAGATGGTAATTATCTGCTGGAATGATTTCTGAAACTGCACCTAGCCTTTTAGCTTGCTCAGAAATTGTTTTCTGATGATCCCTTGGAGCTGCACAGCCGACCAAAGAAATATGGACAATCGCAAGTGTCAGCCAAAAGAGAAATTTTCTGTTCTTTTTATTTCTTATCATCGGAGGGAGTGGCTTTCGATATGATTAAGTAGATTTTATGCTCTCAGGTTATGGGTTGACTACAAAGAAAAATCCCCGGCATAAACCGGGGATAAATATCAGGGGAAAATATTGTTATTTATAAAAGTGGTCAGGCAACTTTCTGCTCATTCTGTAAGGCCTGGTTAGCAGCAGCCATCATGGCCTTCAGAGAGGCGAGCACGATATCCTGATCAATGCCAACCCCGCAGTATCTCTGGCCATTGACGCTGGCATGAACGTACGACACAGCCCGAGCATCTGATCCGTTATCGAGAGCATGCTCGCTATAGTCCAGAATATCGAGACGAACTCCAAGCTTCTCCAGGCCTTTGGAAAAGGCTTCCAGTGGCCCTTTACCCTGGCTGGCCAGTGAGATAACTCCCTGTGATCCCCGAACATCAACTTCAACGCTATCCCCTTCCGCTGAGTGTTCCAGACGGTAACCGCCAATGCTGTACTGGCCATCTATGCACATAAATTGCTGCTGGAATAGATTCCAGATATCCCCTGAAGAGACTTCCTTTGCACTGGTTTCTGCAGCAGCCTGTACCGCAACAGAGAGTGCAATTTGCAGCCAGCGGGGTGTCTGTAATCCATGATCATGCTCAAGAACAAAGGCAACACCACCTTTGCCTGACTGGCTGTTAATGCGAATAACTTCCTGGTAGTCCCGGCCAATATCTGCCGGATCAATAGGAAGATAAGCAACGTCCCAGACTTCTTCTGTTTTTCTTTTGCTCAGGCACTTGCGAATAGCATCCTGGTGGCTGCCGGAAAAGGCGGTATAAACCAGTTCACCAAACCATGGGTGCCGGGGATGGATTGGAAGGTCAGTACATTCAGTGGCAATTTTTATGATCTTGTTTGCCTGGGAGAGATCCAGTCGGGGATCGACTCCCTGACTGTAAAGGTTCATGGCCATAGTCACTATGTCCATATTGCCGGTTCGTTCGCCATTGCCAAAAAGGGTGCCTTCTACTCTGTCTGCACCGGCCATAACAGCCAGTTCTGCCGCTGCAACAGCACAGCCCCTGTCATTATGAGTGTGAACGCTGCAGATTGCTGACTCTCTGTTTTCCAGATGATCAAGGAACCATTCGATCTGGTCGGCAAAGATATTAGGCGTGGACATTTCCACGGTAGCAGGTAGGTTCAGAATCACCGGCTTCTCTGGTGTCGGCTGCCAGATTTTCATAACGGCATTGCAGACATCAACGGCAAAATCCATTTCCGTTCCAGTAAAGCTTTCCGGCGAGTACTGGAATACCCACTCTGTATCCGGGTGCTTTTTGGCTTCTTCGGCCACCATTCTTGCACCATCTACGGCAATTTGAATAATGCCGGAGCGGTCACGTTGAAAAACCTGCTCCCTTTGCACCTTTGAAGTCGAGTTATAAACATGAACAACCGCACGACGGCAGCCGATCAAAGCTTCAAAGGTTTTTGTAATCAGATGCTGGCGAGCCTGGGTGAGAACCTGGATGGTGACATCGTCAGGAATCATGTTTTCATCAATCAGCATCCGGACAAAATCATAATCAGGACCTGATGCCGCAGGGAAACCGATTTCGATTTCTTTGAAACCCATATTGACCAGTAACTGGAACAATCGCTTCTTCTGGGCAACTGACATGGGTTCAATAAGAGCCTGGTTACCATCACGTAGATCTACGCTGCACCATAGAGGAGCCTGCTCAATGGTGTTATCCGGCCAGCGACGGTTAATTTTCTTTAAAGGGGGAAAAGGCCGGTACTTGCGATGATCGAATGCTGTGGATGATGGTTTCATTTCAAACTCCCTGCTGTGTTTTCTAACGTGGCTCCTTAGCAAAAGGGCTGGCACTTTAGGCCAGCCCTCAAATATTCTGTCTGTATCTCAGCCTTATGGGCTTTCTTTTTGTACGGTCCTGGTAAGACCCTTTTTCAACCGTGTCGCTTGTGGCGGGCTGGCTCTTCCGGAAAGCCTCGCAGGCTTACGTTCGGGCGTCGCTTTTGACAACGAGAGATATAGTAGACAATTACAAGGGGATAATGATTGCGAAAGTAGCGTTGGTTTTGGTTTTTTTGGCTATTATATTTCAATAATATTAATAATATGGGCATAATATGTCCTATGTGCCACATCTAAGGCAATGAAGTCATGTTTGACCGCTATGATCGTAGAATCCTTGAAGAGATTCAAAATAACGCCCGAATTACCAATCAGGAGCTAGCGGATAAGATTGGCCTCTCTCCCTCTCCTTGTCTGCGCAGAGTTCGTGCGTTGGAGGAAAGCGGCATTATCCGGGATCATGTGACCAGGCTCGAGCCTGCGGCTTTGGGCCTGAAATTGATGGCGTTTATCCATATCAGCATGGATCGCCACACCCCTGAGCGTTTTGCCAACTTTGAAAAGCATGTGAACGAATACCCGGAAGTGGTGGAATGTCATCTGATTACCGGGCAGTCTGCGGACTATATGCTCAAGGTGATGGTTCCTGATATGGATTACTATCAGGAGTTTCTACTTAACAAGATCACGCCTCTGGAAGGCGTAACCGGAGCCCACTCAAGCTTTATTTTGCGCAGCCCAATCACTCGTACTCAACTACCGTTAAATCATCTGGAGAAAACCAAAAAGAAATAGACTGTGGGGTGCCTGGTATGAAAATTCTGATAGCAGGAGGCAGTGGAGGAATAGGGCTGGCGCTTGTTAAAGCCTGTCTGGATAAATTTCCTGAAGCATCAGTTATTGCTACCCACAACAAGCATCAACCAGATTTCTTTCATGAACAATTAAGCTGGCATCTTTTGGATGCTATTAATGAAGGCCAGGTTACAAGCCTGGCAGAAGAGGTTGGCAGTATTGACTGGTTAATCAATGCTGTCGGTTTCCTTCATAACAAATCCGGGCAGCCAGAGAAAACCATACGCAAGTTCGACCCTGACTTCTTTTCAGAAAGCCTTCAAGTTAATGCAATGCCTTCATTGTTACTGGCCAAGCATTTCCAGAGAAACCTCAAACAGTCAAAACATCCCATGTTCGCAACTGTTTCAGCGAAAGTCGGCAGTATTTCGGATAATCATCTTGGTGGCTGGTATAGCTATCGTGCTTCAAAAGCAGCTCTCAATATGGCGTTGAAAACGCTGAGTATTGAGTGGCAAAGAACCATGCCCAAGTGCTGTGTTGCCTCCCTCCACCCTGGAACAACGGATACATCACTGTCCAAGCCTTTCCAAAGCAATGTCCCTGATGGAAAGTTATTCCCACCTGAAAAGACCGCCGGTCTTCTGTTGGATGTTTTGCAGAAATTATCTTCCGAGCAGACAGGACGATTCTGGTCCTGGGATGGCTCCGAGATTCCCTGGTAACGCCAATTTCTTTTACATAACAATCAAAAGCGATTAGTTTATTGAGCTGTTAATTTATACAGGTCTTTTGCGGCACTGTTATGCATGCAGATAATGACATGCAGCTAATGAATAGTCGCAGATAAGTTATGGCAGCCACTGAACAATCTGGTCGCAGGAAAGGCCAAAGAACAAACCGTGCCAGTGAAGGTAAGAAAAACGTAGTCGTTCTTGCAGAAAAGCGGGATCAGGCCCGCCAGATTGCGGAAGCTATGGGCTGGCGAATGAGTGGCGACTTTGGAACAGGAACATTTAACGGTCAGAAGGCAGTTATTGTCTGGGCATCTGGTCACCTTGTGGAAATACAGGAGCCACAGGAGATCAAGCCAGATGCCAGCTGGAGTAATCCGGCAACTCTTCTTCCCATTCCCCGCAGCTTTGATATGCGGGTGTCCAAACCAAACAATGGACGCAAGGGAAAGTCCCCTTCGCAATACCTCAAGGTTATTCGTGAGCAGCTGCGGCAGGCTGGTGAAGTGATTATCAGTACTGACCCGGATCGTGAAGGCACAGCCATAGCCTGGCAGTTACTTGAGCACTGTCGTTTCAAAGGTTCGGTTAAACATGCCTGGCTGGTGGATGGACTGGATAAGTCTGCAGTTCAAAAAACATTTCATCGCCTGAAGACGGGTGATGAAATGAAATCCTGGTTTCGCGCTTCGGAGGCCCGTTCCCGTTCTGATTGGGCTTACCAGTTCGCTGTGCGAGCTCTGACCTGTTATGCCCGTCATGGGAAAATGGGGAACCTGCTTGGACAGGGTTCCGGGCGGGAGTCAGTTGTTTCTGTGGGAAGGGTGCAGACTCCTACACTGACCATGGTTGTCGAACGCTGCCGGGAAATACGTAACTTTGTCCCTAAAGACCATTTCCTGATTGAAGGACAGTTTGATCTGGCAGGCCAGCAGGTAGCTGCACTCTACAAACCTGTCGTAACAGCAGAGATTATTGATGCTGCACCTGCAGGAGTAGAGTGGGAGCCATCTAAACGAATTGTTAAGGATGGGGAATCGGAACCACTGGATACTCCATTGTTCACGGGGCAACAGGAAGTACAGTCATTCAGGGAGAGGCTTCTTGCAGCAGGTGATAAAGCCATCGTTGTTGGAAGTAAAACCCGTGAACTAAAACGGCAGCCACCTTTACCCTGTGATCTGGCAGAGTTTCAGGCTGAAATGCACAAGGCTTCTGGTTTAACTGCTTCAAAAGCCCAGAAGGTTCTGGAAAAACTATACAACGATGGTTTAGTAACATATCCGCGAACAGAGCATGCAGAGTTGCCTCTCTCGCTTTATGAACCAGGTGAACGAAACCCGGTACTGGATCATTTGACCAACCATGCGCAGTTCTCGATGGCTGCCAGCCGGGCCAGAGATATCCACAATGGTCAGGACACTGGCTACCCGTCATTCAAGCCATCCTGCTTTACAAAAAAGCCAATGGAACACTACGGCATCATTCCTACCCGAAAAGCCGCTCACCTTGACCGAATGAACAGTCTTGAGCGACAGGCTTACGAAATTGTAGCCCACCGGTATATTCAGGCACTTTGGCCTCCGGCCCTGATTCGGGAGCAGAAGTTGGGATTTGCTGTGCCCTGTGAGGATTTACTGGGTCACCCCCATAGCCGGTTTGCCACAACTCTAAATATGGTTCTTGATCCTGGATGGCAGCAGGCATTTCCATCAGAGCGGGAGAAGGAAACAGATATTCAACCGGTTCCTGTTACCCGGCATATGCCTGCTCCGCTAAAAAATGTGGAACTCAAAACCAGAACAACCCGGCCTCCTGCATGGTTTACCGATCGTACCCTGATCAAAGCCATGAAAAGTGTCGGGCGTTTTGTGCGTGATCCGCAGTTAAGAAAAATCCTGCGAGACAGTGCCGGTATTGGTACACCAGCAACACGAAGCACAATACTGGAGACTCTTTTAGCTAGGGAATTTATCGCTCGAAAAGGAAACCGGCTGGAAAGTACACCCAAAGGAGAAGCTCTTATAGATGACCTGCCTTCCTGGTTTGTTCAGGTGGAAACCACCGCTGTCTGGGAGGATTGGCTGAACCGTATCTGTGAACTTAGAAGGGATGATGAAACTGCCTGCCAGCAGCGGGATAAGTTTGTTTTCCGGCAGCTTGATCGTCTGGAAGGGTACCTGCAGGAACTGCAGCAGCGGCATGGTGCAATTTCAGGATCCGCTCCTCGGAGGTCTGGTGCCAGCTCTTCCGGTCCCCGTAAACCAACACCAAAGATGCTGGCTTTTGCCAATGTTATCGCTCGCACACTTGGGCAGCCTCTACCCAGAGATGTTACTCAGAATGGGCGAGCCTGCAGTCAGTATATAGACAAAAACAAATCTTGTTTGGAGCCGTCATAAAATTCGCTCTAATAATTGAGGGCGGTTTATTCCTTTGACTTGCAGTTATAAATCATCGCATCAGATGGCCCATGTTCCGTATCACAGGCTTCTGGAAAAGAAATTCTTTCATAACCACCATCGTGCCAACAATCAGGAAAAAGTAGCTGTACAGACCTATATCCGTAGATAACTTTTTTTGTATAGAATGACCTTTAACGACTTTCGACGCTGATTGTCTCAGCGAAATGTTGTGTCAGCACAGCAACGCGGTCAACTATTTGCAGATAGCTGTCTATCTCTTCCTCAGAGTTTCCATATCTGGGCAGTCCAGTTTGTAACCGTTTTCCAAAAGTTCTCGGCAGACATAGCCGGAAACTATCTCGTGAGCTTTGGTTGTTGCGTGCACTTGATCCCAGAAAAGATACTGATCCGGTTTTTCACAGACCGTCGCTTCACAAGTGTTGAAAATAGTAACCATGCTGGGTTCGAAATCACAACCTGGGATAAAAACATTGGTACAGGGTGCGTAGATTTCGGTAAAACCGTTAGCCGGATCGTTGGCAGTTTTTCTGAATATGTCTGCAATATCACCAACAGTCAGTTTGACATGAGGCCAGGCTTTAGTGATACCTTGGGCCAGTCGTCGAACGTAGCTGTTATGTTGTTTTCCCCAGCGGGAAACAATTTCACGTCTCGGGCCACTTCGAAAGCAGGGGGCCATTTCATAAGCGGGCACAGTCCCCCAGAAGATGTGTCGAGCTCCTGCATCAATCAAACGTCTGATATTGGCATACTGGGTTGAAACAACTGTAGCTGGGTCACTGAAACCATTCAGGTAATCGTTACCGCTAAAGTAAACGGCATAGATGATATCGGGAGACAGTCGAGGATTGTGCTTCAGGTAAACATTGGTCACCTGAGTGAAGTTTGGAGGTAGAACTTTCCCTTGAAACAAAACACGTAACTCCGGCGCCTGACCCCTTTCGATACTTTGGATCAGAGAGTCAAACAGGCCTGTGGACCAGCTGGCCCCGAATGCAAGGTTGCGGTACTGACTGGGGTCTGATCTATCCAGTCCCGCATAGTCAGCCAGGAAATCAACAGTTACAGGTCCATTGGTGAAGTAACCCTGATAATACGGTGGTGCAGGATACTGAGGAAAAGGAACGATGGATGGGCCAACTGTTGAAACAGCCCAAGGCAGAAAACCATCAAAGAAGTCGAGGAAATTGTTGGTCTGGTAGTTTTCATTGAGAGGGTCTGGCAAACCTGAGTAGTAGTAGGATATTCGCCAAGTGTTGCTGTTGTCTGAAAGGCTGTCCCCAAAGATAACCAGTCCATGAATATTTATGGATTTTGTTGTTTCTTCATGACTAAAGGTCACAGCAGACTGCAAAAAAAGCAGAATTGCGAGAAACAGTTGCGGAAGGTGTTTTGGGTGCAGCGATGCGGGCATAGGCACGATCCGTAGTATTACGCTGAGGGAAATTTAGCAGATGCTTGGGAAATGTCAGGACGTGAGCAACAATAAACGGCATTTTTAACAGAGATAGTTCATGAGTTTTTATCGCTGGCAGGGAGAAGATTTGATTATCGCCTGCCACCTTCAACCCCGCGCAAGCAAGGATGAATTCTGTGGGTTACATGGAGAAAGCCTGAAAGTCAGGATTAAAGCGCCACCTGTTGAGGGAAAAGCCAATGCTTACCTGATCAAGTTTCTTGCTAAACAGTTTGGTGTTACCAAGCGGGACATAGAAATCATCAGTGGCGAGCTAAGTCGTGAAAAAAGAGTTCGAATAGCAGATCCTCAGAAATTACCTGAACAAATAGAGATCGCTAAAGCGTAAAGATTATTATTTTTTAGGCGATTACTGTGTTTTCATAGATCAACAAGTTTTTTCTACATACAGTTGTCTGGTAACTGGTTAGATATCACAAGTTATCCTATGGTGATCCGTTCGATTGGCCATGGGCTGCTAGGGAAGACTGTCACCATGGGTGGTGACGGCAGAAGAATGAGACGAAAGTAAAGTGACAGGAAGTTTAGCTCCTTACATTGTTCCATTAGGGCTGGTGGCAGGCACGCTGGTAATGGCGCTGCTGATTTATTTTCTGCTGCGCAGTCGGGCCTTGAAGACACTTTATCTTCAGGATCCACTATTTGATGGGCCAGTGCGTTCTTTTTATGGCTTGCTGGATGTAGCCGTTCGAGAACATTTCAACCTGTTCCGCAATGTTGGTGTGCAGGCTGTTATTCGTTCTTCTGGTGCAGTTAGCCCTTTACCAGGAAAGCTCCGCCATTCTACATTTGATATTCTTCTCTGCGATCGCCGCAAGATGATGCCTAAATGTGGCATTGTCCTGGTTGAAAAGGGTGATGCAGACAGTCGTGAGTTCAATCAGTTGCGTAAATTCTGTGATCGGGTCAGCTTGCCTCTTCTGGTCTATGAAACCGGTGGAATTCTTGATGTCAGCCGTTTGCGCCGGGATGTTTATCAGGCAACAGGTTTAGGTGAAAAGCTTGGATCTGGTGAAGTGCTTGGTGACTCTCGTGGTGCTGACCAGGCTTCTTCAACAGCTGAAGCTGTGAATGAGGAGCATAGTGAAGTTGATTCCGCTGTTGCACATGAAGTGCCGCAGGTAAATCTGCAAGACAGCGACAAAGAAGACAGTGTGTTGGCAGACGACACTAGCAAAAGCGAGAAGAGCGAGCAGGATCGTGTCTGCAGCAAGTGTGGATCAGGAATGTCCCAGCGAACGATTGCCAAAGGTCAGTATGCAGGGCAGCAGGCCTGGGTTTGTGAACAGTTCCCTCACTGCCGCCATGCTGTCCTGATCAAGAAGGCGGTTGCTGTTTAGCAAACCGCTCTCCTCGAATCCCGATCTTCTAAATCGAAACGATATTTGAGACCCTGATCAATTCAGGGTCCATATCCGGTGTTTCCTTACAGGCTTTTTCAAGACCAGTCAGCGATATCCGGTTATCTCGCAGCCCTACCATTACCCCGGATGAGCCTGTTCGCAGGGTATCCACAGCTGCTACTCCAAGGCGACTGGCAAGAACGCGATCAAAGCATGTCGGCCGTCCACCTCGCTGTAAGTGACCAAGAATTGTCACTCGAGCACTGTACTCAGGGAGCTTCTCTTCTACAGATTTGGCCAGCTCTAAAACACTGTTACTTTTATCGCCCTCGGCAACTATCACAATACTGGATGTTTTGCCTGCCCGATTGCTTCGATCCAAAGAGTCCAAAAGATAATCCAGACCTCGGTGCTGCTCGGGAATCAGTATTTCTTCACTGCCGGCACCAATACCTGCGTGTAGGGCGATATAACCAGCATCACGTCCCATCACTTCTATAAAAAACAGGCGGTTGTGCGATGTGGCTGTGTCCCGAATTTTATCAACAGCCTCAACGGCAGTATTAATGGCGGTGTCGAAACCAATGGTGAAATCAGTGCCATAAATATCATTATCAATGGTACCGGGGATGCCCACGACAGGAATTTTCTGTTCTCTTGCAAGAAGGGTTGCACCGGTAAATGTGCCATCTCCTCCAATAACAACCAGCGCCTGAATACCTTCCTGATGGAGTTTCTCTGCGGCTTTGGCTCGCCCGGCTTCTTCATAAAACTCCATGCAGCGTGAAGACTTCAGAAATGTTCCACCCTGATTGATGATGTTGGATACAGAGCGTGTATTCAGAGGCCTGAGAGTATTGGTCAGCAGACCCGTATATCCTTCAACAATGCCTGTGACCTTCATATCATGAAAAATGGCACAGCGAACAACAGCGCGAACTGCCGCATTCATTCCCGGGGCATCACCACCGGAGGTGAGAACGCCTATATGATTAATGGACGTGGACATGGAGTACCCTCGATCATATTGCGCCGAAGTATGGATCAGTTGCCACAATTCGCCATATTTGCTCCCTAAAACGCCACTTTGTCTCCACTGCTTTGCCCCTTTTGTTGGGTTTAATAAACCCTGTAAAGAGATCACATCCTCAATCAAAGGGGTTTCCTGATGACACGTAAAAACAACAACTCTCGTCTTTCTGCCATGGCTCTGGCGCTTGGTTTAACGGTTATGACTGCCCTACCTGTACAGGCACAGGAGAAGCCCCACGGTGAATGGACAACAGCAAAAACAAGTGTCATGGCAGGAACCAGTATTGCGGGTGCCCTGCTGGGTGGGCCGATTGGTTTTGTGTTGGGTGTAGCGGCAGGAGACTGGCTGGGAACCAGTGTGAATAAGGCCGAGGAAGGTGAGAGACTGGCTGGGGAGAGAGATCGGCTCATGGATGAGCTGGCCCAGCTTCAGCAGCAGCTGGACGAAACACAGACTCAGCTGGTTGCTGCCCGGCAGGAAACAGGGCGCTATCAGGACCTGGCACTTGATTCACTGCAGCTCACCGTTATGTTTGATACTGCCGGAGACACACTGAATGATCGTGACAAGAATCGTCTAGATCATCTTGTCAGGCTTCTTAATGAACATGAGCAGATTTCCGTTCAGCTGACCGGATATGCCGATCCCCGCGGAGAAGAAAGTTACAACATTCAGCTTTCCGAGCGCAGGGCTGAAAGTGTTAAGAGTTATCTGATTGATCACGGTATAGCTGCAGAGCGTGTTTTCACCAAAGGTGAGGGCGCACTGAAATCTCTGGCGAAAAACGGTAACTACGATGCTTATGCCATGGAACGGGTTGTAACAATTGAACTGAGGGAAGAGTCTAAAGAGCAGTTTGCCGCAAAATAAGGCACGTTTTTTAGAAAACTGTTCTCAGGGATGAGGGCAGTTTTCTTCAGTAATGATACCCTTGCAGTCCGAATTAAAGGGAATTCTGTGAGGGTATAACTATTCATGTCCCGCCATATCGCCATTGTTGAGGATGAACCAGATATCGCAGCAAACTATCGCGATGCTTTTCAGCGATATGGTTTTACTGTCAGCCATTATGAAGACCGTTCTTCTGCCCTGGCAGCCTTCCGTTTACAAATTCCCGATTTAGCCGTTATTGATGTTGGTCTTGGCAATGAGATTGAAGGTGGCTTTGACCTTTGCCGGGAGCTGCGCAGCATGGCACCTGAGCTTCCGATTGTTTTTTTGACTGCCCGAGATGATGAGCTGGATGTGATTTCCGGTTTGCGCCTGGGAGCCGATGACTACCTGACTAAAGATATCAGTATTGCCCATATGATGGCCCGGGTGAATGCACTGTTAAGGCGGGCAGAGCTGACACGCAAACCCCGCGAAGAGAGCGATGAAGTCTTAACCCGAGGCGAGCTTGAAATCAATGTTGATCGTATGACCGTGAGCTGGGCGGGAAAAGATGTCTCTTTGACCGTGACAGAATTCTGGATTGTGCACTGCCTGGCCCGCCACCCTGGGCAGGTTCGAAACCGTCAGCAGCTTATGGATGCCGCCCGCACCGTGCTCGATAACAATACGGTGACTTCCCATATCAAGCGTATTCGCAAGAAGTTTCAGGCTGTCTCTCCCGAATTCTCTGCCATAGAAACAGCCTACGGTATGGGTTATCGCTGGAGTGCCCGGTGAGGCTTAGCCGGCAGTTACTGCTGGTCAGCCTGTTTGTGCTTGTTCTGCCTCTTGCTGGTATTAACTGGGTGCAGGATATGGCGCTGACCATGCGCGAGCAGCAGGCGCAGGTTTTGAATGCATCACTGCGTGCAACTGCCGCCAGTCTGGCCTTGCGGGATACTTTGCCAAAGCTCGTTTCGGCAGAGGGCGAAGTTTATGTACACCCGTCAAAAGGTGGGTTGATTCTGGATGGTTATTTTGAAGACTGGCAGGCACAAAACCTTGTCAGCCGGGCCTATGGCGCGACCAGTAAAGGCACAGATTCCAGCCCTCCCGTGATGTTTAATGCGGCTTCTGATGGCAGCAACCTCTATCTGGCATTTCAAGTTAATAACAAAGCTTCATCCAGACCGTCTTCAAACCAAGAGAATGTCGTCTACTACAGCCCTGTAGGAAAGACTCTGGCAAATGGTGACCGTGTTCAGCTTTTTATAAAGGGAGAACAGGGGCAGTTACAGCAATACATGATTGTTACGGAAGCCCCCGGGCCTGTTATCGCCAGAACCCAAACCACATGGAATGGTATTGAACGTGTTGTGCGGGAATATCGTATTCGTGGTGCCTGGCGGGAAATTCCTGAGGGGTATCAGCTGGAATTGATGATGCCGTTGTCTATGGCCGGGAAGCAGTTTGGTTTTCGGGTGATTCGCGGTAGTAACGAAAGCTGGATAAGTTCTGCAACGCCGGGCTCCGAAACAGGTGAACTTGTTCTGCCGGATCGAGCCCTGGATGATACGCTAAAGCACTTTCTTGAACCGGATATGCGGCTGGGAGTGATTAACTCAGCTGGCTGGCAGATAGCTGAAACCGGTGAGCCTTCCAAATCAACAAAGGCACACACTGAGCAACCTGTCTGGATAGCCGAATGGCTGTTCAAAACACTTCTGCGCTGGGATTCTTTGCCTGAATATCAGGCGCACTGGCGGGATGGCGGCTGGCAAAACTCGATTGTATCGGAAGCCCTTGAAGGGCAGCCCAGGTATCTCTGGTTGAAGGATGATAAAAGCTACCGCCTTCTGTCTGCCTGGCCCCTGGAAAAAGATGGGAAAGTTGTCGGTGCTTTGGTGGCGGAGCAGGGAAGCCACTCTCTTCTGGCAATAACCTGGAAAGCCCTGAACAAACTGTTTTCACTCAGCTTTCTGGTGATTGTTCTTGCCGCTGCCGGATTGTTGGGATATGCATCCTGGCTCTCACTTCGAATACGTAAACTCAATCAGGCCACTGAAGACTGTATTGTTCGTGATGGACGACTGCGGACAAGCTTTCCCGTCAGCAGGGCCAAAGATGAGATTGGAGAACTCTCCCGCAGCATCAATACCATGCTGGCTCGTCTTGAAGAGCATACGGAATACTTGCGAACTTTGGGAAGTAAACTCTCCCATGAACTGCGTACACCACTGGCTGTTGTTCGTTCGTCTCTGGATAACCTGGAGCATGAAAACATCCATCCTCAGGCTCAGGTTTATGCTGAGAGGGCCATGGCTGGAGCTGATCGTTTAGGTAGTTTGTTAAGCAGCATCAGTGAAGCCACGCGTCTGGAAGCCATGATTGATGATATGGCCAGTTCCGAAAAGGAAGTCGTTGACCTGCGACAGATGCTGGAAGATCTCTACCATGCTTACTCTGGAGCCTATCCCAAAGTGCAGTTTACTCTTGAGCTGCCGAAAGAGCCTTGTCCTGTTGCCATAATTCCTGATCTGGTTGTGCAGGCCATGGATAAGCTGGTTTCCAATGCGGCAGATTTTTGTCCAAAAGAAGGGAGCATAACCCTGCGCCTGATTATGCTGAAACATGCCAACTGCATTGAGGTAGAAAACGATGGTGAGCTATTACCTGACTCCATGCAGAAAAGTCTGTTTGACTCCATGGTGTCGGTCAGGAAAACAAGGGGAGATAAAGCACACTTGGGGCTGGGGCTTTATATCGTACGGCTGGTTATGAGTTGCCATAACGGTTTGGCAGCAGGGAAGAATCGTGATGATAAAACCGGAGTTGTTTTTCAACTTCAGTTTCCACAATAAAAAAAGAGCCGGCAAGCCGGCTCAATGCAATCGAAATGTTATTTATTATTAAGTGGTTTACAGCTTAGTAGTCATATTGCTCACGGCCATTGGATGGAATAAGGAAGTTGAATGGGAAGGGCACAGATATACCTTCGTCATCATCATCATCTTCCTCATCGATTATATAACTACTTTTAGAGGTCAGAGGCTCCATGGTAGCTTTTACTTCTGGTACGATAGGTTGTTCATTACCTTCTACTTCAGGTGCTACAGGTATTACAGCTTCCTCATCATTTTCCATGCCCTTGACTTTGATACTCTGAGTGTTTGCAACTTGCTGAAGCTTTTCTGTAAGAACCAGCTTATCTAGCGCATCTGGTACCAATGTAAGCTCTGGAGTATTGAAGCCTGAAGAGTCAGACTGATATGGTTTAGGATTCGAACAACTTTTCTCGATACGCTCTCTGCGGGGAGTTTGCTTTCTTCTCCGTTTTGTTTGTTCTTTATTGCGTCCTTTCCTCTTATCTGTTGCCTTCTCCCGATAGTAGGTATCAATTTCCTCCTGGAGATTTTGCTTCTGGAGTTCCAACTGCACAGTCATATCCATAAGCTCCTCCTTCTCTTGGTTAGCCTTTTTTTCGGCATCTTGAAGCTGATGTGTAATCGCGTCAATCTGTTTCTTATGCTTATTTTGCAACCAGGCTAAGGCATACGCTTCACGCTCGTTAACTCGTTTCAGTTCAGCTTCTAGCGCGGTATTTTGAGTTTGGAGATTTTGATTAGCTTGTACCTGATCAGATAGCTGCTCATCTCTCTTAGTAGCTATGGAATCAATGTTCTTAAGGCGCTCGTTTTCAGCAATAAGTTTTTCAGTATCATCAGCATTTGAAGCCATTCTCTTAAAGCTATCGGCTTCTGTCTGCATCTTTCGCTCCATTGAGCGATTACGTGAAGCTTCAAGGAAGTGTGTACCAAAGCGTGTTACCAATCCGCCTACAGCTATAGCTGCAGCCACAGGAACGCCAACTTGTGGAACCAGAAATGCTGCAGGGGCAACAGTCAGAGCGCACTTCAAAGCACCAGAGAAAGAAACAATGCTTCGGTCAGCCAGTTTCTTGTAGTACCTGGAACTTTCTTCCAGTTTTTTCTGCTGTTTTGTAGCTTCTTCCTTCTTGATAGTTGGATCAGTCTCCTCGATCAGTCTGTCTTTCAGGGCTTTGTTTTCGAACTCCTGGCGGCTGGAATAAAAGCTGCGCACTGCAGACGCAACACCAAACTCAACCAGAGGCGTTAATACCGGAGAACCGAGGCTGATAGCGTTGAGAAGACGGCCAAACTGGAAACTGGCTGCTCCCCAGTTAATATCTATGCTCACAACTTTTGAAAGAGCATCGGTGATGTAGGTCGTACCAAAACCGTTTGAGCACAGTGAGTTTAATCCGTCGCCTACATAAGTAGCAGCTGGACTGAAGTCAGGTAGTGAAGAGTAAACATACTGAAAGCCAGAATTAATATAACCGGCCGCAGAGCCAAGATATTCGGTTAATGTTGTCCAGGCAGCACTTGGGTTAACAACGCATAACTCATTTGTGCACTCGATAACATGACCAGTTGTTGCTGCGGTTGAACCACTACTTGGTAGAGATCCCCAGAACATAGCTGAAGCGGTTTCATAAGCACGAACCAGTAAACCAGGCGCTGCATCGGCAGCGCATTTTGCTGCTGTTGCAACCTGACTATAGGGCAGTGGGCAGGTGCCTGAGTGGCCAATCAGAGTTGCAGATGCACTGTTATAGAGGCTAACGCTTCTTTCAGCAATAGATGAAGCAAGGCTGGAACCAGTGCTTGCCATAAAGCTGGCAGCTCTACCGACCATATCAGCGTTGAAGTTTTGGACAGATGTTGCGCCATACTCAAGTGCTTTAACAGTTCTTCCTGCGAACTCAGGGATTTTTTCTACGCCACACCGAAAACCTGGGTTATCGATTGATCCATAAACAGCCGCCGCGATCCCGCCAGGAAGGCCGATAAACCTCATGAATGTACTTAATTTAGACATATTAACCTCCATGTTCGATTGCATAGCCCTGCCATTCCTTGACTGGGCGGTTATCAATATTGACTACGCCAAAGGTCTAAAAGTTCGCTAAAAGTCGAATTTCTTGGAAAAATCTCAAAAATACGGGGTTTCCGAAGGGGGTGGGAAGAGGGATTTCTCTATAGAATTGCCATATTTCCGCGCGATCTGCCCAAGCAGGCCATCTGGAAGGCCGGGCTGGAGATTTGGTGCGATAAACCCGGTCTTGGAGGAAATGACCCTTGTTAGCCATTGAACGTCGCGAACAAATTCTCAGCTTCCTGCGCCAACACGAATACGCTAATGTAGAAACCCTGGCTGATAACCTGGATGTTTCGAGCATGACCATTCGGCGGGATCTGAATAAACTGGAAGAACAGGGGCTGGTACGCCGTACCCACGGAGGGGCTACAATTGGGCAATTTATCAATACCCAGCCCCACACTGAGGAGCGCCGCAGCCAGAGTCCTCAGGAAAAAGTAGCTATTGCCCAGTACGCCGCTTCCCTCGTTAAGGATGGCCACTCCATTCTTCTTGATGCCGGCACAACCTGTATGGATATTGCCCGCCAGTTGACAGATCGTAATATTCGGGTCGTTACCACTGACCTGGCCCAGGCCCAGTTCCTGTGTCGCTACAAGAATATCGAGGTTCATATCTCAGGTGGTCAGGTGGACGAACGTACCCAGTCCTGCCTGGGAGGCAGGGTGACTGACTTCCTGGACAGCATCCATGTGGATATGGCCTTTATCGGTTGCACCTCCTGGGATCTGCGCCGTGGCCTGACAACGCCTTCCGAGCGTCGCTGCTCGCTGAAGCGCAAGATGGCTGAGCGTGCTGATAGCTGTATTCTTGTTGCTGACAGTGACAAGTATGGCCGTTACTCCTTCCATAAAATCGGTGATCTGAAAGATTATGATCTGATCATCACCGATGACAGAATCTGCCATACCGCAACAGAAGAGATTCTGTCTGAAGGTATTGATCTGTACTGCGTACCAACTGAAGTTCAATAATTCTGTTCTTTCGGTTCGAAAACAGGCTAGCTTTAAGCGGGCCTGTTTTGTTTTGCTATTAACTCATTCAGAATAAGTATTCCCAAAAAACAACAATGGGCCAGTTGAAATCTGGCGCTGGGAGTAATGGTTTTGAAAATTTATGAAACTCACTCAGCCCCCAACCCCCGTCGTGTAAGAGTCTTTCTTGCTGAAAAAGGCATTGCGGATGTGGAATATATTCAGGTTGATATCCAGAAGGGAGATAACCTTAAGCCTGAAGTTCTTGCCCGGAACCCTCTTGGAAAAGTTCCCTACCTGGAATTGGATGATGGCACCTGCATCAGTGAAACCGTCGCTATCTGTCGATACTTCGAGGAGCTACAGCCGGAACCCAGCCTGATGGGGAGTACTCCACAAGAAAAGGCAGAGATAGAAATGTGGCAGCGTCTGTGTGAATTCTATTTCTCTCTGCCGGTTGGTATGTGTTTTCAGCATACAACCGGATATTTTTCAGACCGCATGAACCCTGTCAAGGAATGGGGAATAGAGGCTGGTAAAAATGCTGCAAAGTTTATGTCGCTGATCGATAACCAGCTGGCAGAAAATAAATATGTTGCAGGCGATACCTTCAGCATTGCGGATATCACACTGCTCTGCGCCGTGGATTTTGCCCGTGTTATCAAACTTCGTATGACTGAAGAGCATCCAAACCTGCAACGTTGGCATGCACTTGTATCCAGCCGGGAGAGTGCAAAAGCATGATAGATCTTCATACGTCTCCTACACCTAACGGTCACAAGGTTTCAGTTGCTCTGGAAGAGCTGGGGCTTCCCTATACCCTGAAACCAGTCAACCTGATGACCGGTGAGCAGAAGACACCAGAGTTTTTGGCTATGAACCCCAATGGCCGTATTCCGGTTATTGTTGATCGTGGAAATGATGACTTTGTCGTCTTTGAGTCCGGGGCCATTCTTATTTATCTGGCAGAGCAAACCGGTAAGCTATTACCAAAAGACATAAAAGGCCGAAGCGAAGTCCTGCAGTGGCTAATGTTTCAGATGGGTGGCGTTGGACCAATGATGGGGCAGGCCAATGTGTTTACCCGTTACTTCCCTGAGAAAATTCAGCCAGCCATTGATCGCTACCAGAATGAAAGTAAGCGACTTCTAACTGTTCTGAATACCCGCTTGAGAGACCATGAGTATCTGGCAGGAGATTTCAGTATTGCTGATATTGCCAACTGGTGCTGGGCCAGAACGCATAACTGGTCTGGCGTAGATATCAGTGATCTGCCAAACCTTCAGCGCTGGATTGATCTGATTTATGCACGGCCTGCCTGCACCAGGGGAATAGAAATTCCGCCAAGACCTGATGCTGATGCAGTTGTCAGTAGTGGAAGAGAGATGATTACTAAATAATTTTTAAACGTTTAATTCTTTTCAACTACTGTATCTGCTTCGAATCTGTTTTCGGATGCAGAAAAATGAAGTACAAGAAGGGGTTATATCAGGCAGCTCTCTTCTCTCTTGCTGTTCATAGTGCTGTTGTGAGTGCAGGTATAGGTAGAGCCGTTAATGCTTTTACTGGCACTGCAGCAGTAGTAGCTGCTTCTACCCAGATGGTTGCCAGATCTTTTGATAAACCGATTGTTTCTGATGAGCAAATCAGGGGTGGGGCTATAGGTCTTGGCAATGTCATGATGCAGTCTCATGTGCATATACCGGAAACAATGTCTCTCTTCGGGTTGAGGCCTCGTCTTGCTATTGCTGGTGAAACAATTCACTCGATGAATAGGCCAATTGTTATGCAGCTTCTTGCTGGCGGGCATTCACAGCAAGAGCCCTCCCGAGAACAGTTGTTGCAAAGAATGGCAACTCAAACAACGCGAACCCATGCAGGAAGAAAAGAGATCGATGTTGCCATCTTGGCAGATCAGCTTCTTGAGCTTCAAAAGCAGAATCAGGCTCTGGCTGAACAGATGAGGAAATTGGACATTTTGACTGAACAAATGGCTCAGCTTCTAAAACTGCTTGAAGTGGGTTCTATAGAACTCAAGGATCATGCTTCTCAGCTGAAGAAACTAGAGCATGATATTTCTGACCTTGAACATCAGATTATCGTAACAAGTATAAAAACAACAGATGGCCGCCAAATCTGGCGGGTGCCGGAAGTAGAAAAGCTCATGCAGGATGCCAAAGATGGGAAGATAACCTCTCTCTGCAGTGCGCCATTTTACACAGGCCCAAATGGTTACAGACTTTGTTTAAGGGCATATCTGAATGGTGATGGGATTGGTGAGGGTCTGTATCTATCAGTCTTCATAGTTCTAATGAGAGGTGAATATGACCCTCTGCTTGAATGGCCTTTTGATTACAAGGTAACTATTGCCCTGCGTGATCAATCGCCGGATATAGCAAAGAGAAAAGATCATGTACGCATGTTTCGGTCTGACAAAAGCAGCAGTTCATATCAAAGGCCTGTCAAAGATATGAACATTGCTTCAGGAGTTCCAGAGTTTATTCCGCTATCAAAGCTGAAGCCGCGTGTCAGTGGTGACTTGCCTGATGGAGAGAGCTGGTTTGTTGTGGATGATACGCTCTTTCTTGATGTGAAAGTTGAGCCAGTGGTGACGCAACCAGCCCCTGAAGAGCTTGAGTTAACTGGTGGTGTTGATAGAGAAGCTCCCGAAGATATGGAAATTGAAGAAAAGAAACATCTGTAAGCACCCGGACATGCGCTTACACATGACCGGCTACTTAAGCCTTGAAATCTGGTCTGAACCTCTTTGTGATTAGATTTTAGAAAGGCGGGATTTTTTTGTTGATAATCCTTTTTCCTCCAATCTTTGAGGCTTACGCTTGCTTAGGAGGCAAGAGGTTGAAGTATCTGCTGGTTCAACTGTCAAAGAGGGGGGAGCCTTTAGTTGTCTCCAGTTGAAAACTGGCTTCTTAGGCCCGTCAGTTTGCGAAACTAATTGCTCAAGTACTTTAAATATGGAGAAATCCACCCAAATGCCTGCCAACTGAGCCAGCTTGTCACCAGGATTATCCCGTAATGCCATGACAATTTTTTCTAACCAGAGAATGGGCTTATGATCTTCATTATGACCGGATTTTTGCCATGAACAGACAGCCTCTTTTGTGTCGCCTCGCCAGTTATGATCTGGGTCTAGTAAATACTTAAGATTATTTTCAGCGATATCTTGTGGTTGCAATAACCATCTAGTAAATACCGGTTCTGAAATAAACGCTTCAAAGTGGCAAGCTTCCTGCCAGATAAGATTAATCCCGTGCTCCTGAAACACAGTCCAGTCTTTTCTCTGTGCAGGAAAATAAATATCTGAAATATGTTTAAGCTGTTGATTTAGCAAATCTGGAGCGCAGGCTAGGAGGTCAGAAGGTTCTGGAGGCAAAGTAATTTCAGCTGGCAGCTGGAAGCCTGTAGCTACCTGCTCTTGGCTGAAACCATATTTAAGAGCGATGTTAAACACGTCAGCAAAACTGCTTGGACTGTGGCTAAATATATCTTCTGGTGAAGAACCTGTGGAATTGCCAGCGTTCAACAACGTTGTGACAGGCGTTGCAGTACTGGTTGCTGCCTGAGAATGAAGTTGTCCTTCCTCTTTTTCAGAATTTGCGGAAGGTGTTTGAGTTGTAGCGTCTTTATGGGTTACAGAAAGGCTGTCAGCAAGGAAGGAATTTGTGAATCCGGCTAATGATACCATGTATAACTCTTTGTTTTTTCTTAACTCATCCTGAAGTTCTTTAATCACTATGGAGTCATCGCGTTCCTTTTGCTGTGCTTTTTCAAGATCTTTAGAGGCGGTTCCGAGTTTCTCACGTAATATTTTAATGGTTTCCTGGCTTTCATTCAGCTCGTTTGTACCGTGATGCAGGCTGGTTTGCAGTTTGATGATTTGCTGCAATATGTTATCAGCCGCTGTTCGTAAAACAGATAACTCCGTTGAGTAAGTTGATGGCATAATGTTTTGAGTTGTCTCACCAGAAACTGGAGTCACTCTGGACCCTGAAGAAGGCATAACATCGGTTGGTGGAGCAGTATAGAGATAATCATCGCGATCGATAGGTTTGCTCAATTCAGAGCTGAAAAAACTCACTATGCCTACCTGACGTGATGGTGAGAGTGATCTGGTAATAGCCGGAGCACCGCATATGGCCCGTTGAGCATCGCAACTAACGACATTGCAACTAACGACATTGCTAGCCATTCTTTTATTTATGCCTGAATCTTCCATTTTTATTGATAGCTCCCCAATGACACTCAAGTGAGTAATGTAAGTACCTTAGCAATAGCCCTGATGTCTACTTTGATAAGTAGTCGATATTAAAGTTTTTGGAAGAGAAAACGAAATGGTTGGTATTACTGACCATATCCCTGGGTGTCATGGTTTTATTGGAACCAGAATAGAGAATGAAAAGTCGAAGGCCTGATGTCTTTTATTATGGAGTTGCCATTCCCATCGCTTTGTGAGAACGCCCCCTAAAAAGGGACTTAACATCCTCATGAGCACTTGCAATATGGAAATGAATATGGATACAGGTGCCTCTTTTCAAAGTCGTTCTTTTTCTGGGAGAACAATAGGGTCGGCTGAAGCCCGCTTGACTTGTCAACCAAAGGGGAACAACAAGCTTCGTCGGCAAGTAAAAATAACAACAGAGCCAGACGTGTCTTTTGTGTCACTCCCCGAGGTTGCAATGCAAAGCGGGTCTTCAGGCATAACTGAACCTGTATCTGTTCTGAGCCGAAAAGCTACTGTTCTCAAGACGCAATTTTATCCGCTTATAGAACAAAAAAAAGGCGTTTTCTTCATACCTAGAGATCTCAGTGATAAAAATGGGATGCTACTGCCCCCTTCTCCTGTCATGTGTGATGCCATTGATGCTTTTCAAAAAGCGAACCTGATCAGGAAGAAAAGCAAAGTGCATAATATGGGCGTAAACCTTAAAGAGGGTACAAAACCGGTATCAGAATTCCAGGTCGTAGGTATTTATCATGGACAGCAGATTCGTTTCAGAGAAATGATCGAAGCAGAACTGGTAACTGCTGGAATTTGGAATGGAGAAGGAAAAAAGCCCCCCAGGTGGTGTGTCTGGTACTGTGACAAGAACGGCGGTCGAATTTGTTCACGTCTGCCCCATTATCAGGCGTGGAGTCGTTATGCGGGCTATACCGTAGGAAGGAGCAGGATTACTCTGGGAATTGATGCCATTGATAGCCACTTTCCAATTAGCCACATCAATTGTGCTACTGCGTCAAAAAATGCCAACATTGTTCTGCTTCCCTGCATTCATCCAGAATGGGTTGTTGGTACCCATCCCGATGGAATTGAGCTAAAACAGGATATTCCCGATGACGCTTACCAACTGATCGCGGTTGCTGACAGAAGTATCCATAGCGGAGAAGAATTACTGCTGGATTATATGCCTGACATATCCCACACAACAGAAGAGGCGGAGAAAAGGCATTACTTCTGGGGAGCTGAAAACTATTACTATCCTCGAGTCAGTGTAAATAATATCAGTATTGAATTTACATTGGGAGGAGCCCAAATACACCTGTCTCCTCTTTCAGGAAATTCTATTTGCAACATTTCCGAATTACGACAGGCTATTCAGCGCGCCTTTGATGAAGGTATGAATATTAATGATGTCGCTTCATTTCTGAAAGCGAAAGATTTTCTTAATCCACTTACTGCGCGGAACACATGGGATACTGGAGATGTTCAATATTTCTGCGAGCTTGCCAATATAAGAATGCCCGATGAAGGTTATGGACATTTGACTTACCTTTATCATTGTACTGATGAAAACAATGCTCTGGATAATAATGGCAAAAACTATCTTGAGGGTTTCCTGGAAAATTCTCTTCTGGGCACAGCTTCGCCGAAGAAAAGACCGGAATACCTCCATGAGGTAGTAACTTATATGGAAGTGATTATCAAAGCCATTGAAAAGGAGCTGTCTGAGCTTAAGAAAAAAGTGATGGATACGGTTGTTTCCGGAGAAGTTACTGAAAAAATGTCTGACCGTGAAAGACAGTTAAATCTTGTGCACAAGGAGCTGGATAGCTTCAGGGGCAAGCTTTATGTAGAAAGTGAAGCAGAGAGAAAAGCGCGCAAAAGAACGACATCAAAGGCCGCTCTTCAGAGAATCGAAGAGGCTCAGCCAATGGAAATGGAATTAATGGAGCCAGTAACAAAGCGCACCAGCCCCTTTCTGCAAGAGGCTGATAGGGAAAAAATGAATTCCGGTTCTGTTTGCAGAAAAAACTCGAATAGTTATAGGAAGAAAAGGTTCGCCAGACGTAATATGATCATGGCCAGAACCGGGCATAGCCAACAGGCTCGCTCTTCTAATCCAGAGGGTGCGCCGGTTAGGGCGCTTGACCACCTTAAAGCTGCGTCTGTCTCATCAAATGCAAGTAGCGAACATTATGCGAAAGCTTGTGTAAGATACTATCAACAAGGGAAGGGTGTACTGGGAGATAAAATAAAACATTTGCGTAAAACTGACCTGCCTTTGCCTACCTACGGAGCGATCGAATATAAGGAAGGAATGAGCTGGCAGGTTGAGCATGCAAGATACCTGATTTGGAAATTTACTGAAAGCGAGCAGGAAAGAAATGAGATTCTACTGGGCACGAATACTTTTCTGTCTATGCTCGCCTTACTTGACTCTGGGCATCCTGATTTTGAAGTAATGCTAAAGAATCACCTGTGGTTTGAATTAAAAATTTCAGGTCCGGGCATTTACATGGGGTCAGAGGAAAAAAGGAATAAGGTGATCGATATAAAAGTAAATCGTATTAATCGATGCACAAACAAGTCAAAGTGGGAATCAAAAATAAAAATTATTCCCAGATTGCAAAAAAAGCTGCAGACAGATTCCTGGGGCAGTGAGGCGATACGCTACATGTTGAGAGCTGATAATGTTTATGTGATCAGCCACGGAAAAAATCGCTTATATATGAGGGAAATACTGGACAACCTATCGGATATGGAACCTGGTAACGATTTGTATAACACATTGCTGATGGGGCTCTTTGAGGCTATTAACTTCAAATTGCGCAAGAGCCACTATTCCAAGATCATAAAAGACAATGAAAAACTGGCTATTCAACTGCCTGACATTACAGGGTTGTCACTCCATAATAACAAAGTATCCGAGGCTTCCATGTTACTTTGGGTGCTGGTAAACCAGGGGGGATTTGAAAAAGTTCCCTACAGTTCTGTCACAAAAAACAGTTTATATACTGCTCTTAGTTTGATAGAAGACCCTGACAGGCATCTGATAAGCTGGAAACAGATTGTTTCTGTTATTGCCTGCCATACTCCTGGTCGCTCCTTCAAAAGGAGCCTTAATAAACACGAAAACATACCGATGGCAAAAGGGTTCGATTTGGAGGAGATTTATAAAAAAAGAGATGAACTGCCAGCGGTGATATTCAAGGATTACGTTGCGCGCCCTAATCCTCCGGAATCCCAAAAGAGGGCTCACGGAATTTGCCGAAGAGCCCCCAAGGTTAAACGAACATGTGATTCAGATTCTGAAAGTGGATCTGATTTTGAGTCTGAATCTGAATGGCTATGAAATATTACAATGCCGTTTCAACAAAAGAAAAACTGTTCACATCAAACAAACCATTAGCAGTTAACTTCAGCTCCGGAATAACCGGCAGAGTCATGAATACCAGAGTCATAATGGGCTGGATTTCCGGATTGATCTTCAACTCGTTAGTCGCTATGCCCAGAAGTGTATGCATATATTCAGCAACTTCTGCAGCAGGTTTATCAGACATCAGTCCACCAATAGGGAGTGGAAGGTTGCCAAGAACCTTGCCGTTCTTACAGATGCTGATGCCGCCGCCAATAGCTTCAATATCCCTGATAGCGGCAATCATATCGGCGTCGTTATCGCCAGCTACCACGATATTGTGGGAGTCATGGGCGATTGAAGTTGCCACGGCACCATTGACTATGCCGTAGTTGGCTAGAATGCCCAGGCCAATATTGCCTGTTGCTTTATGGCGTTCGACAACAGCAAGCTTGGTAAGTCCGGGGTTCAGTTTGGGGTCAAACAGCCCTTTGGAATTCGCTTTCACCTTGCCTGAGGTTGAGCCGGTTACCACTGAGCCGGGGTTTACCTGGATCATTCGGGCTTCGCCGGAAGGAACTGACAGAGCAAGGTCTGCCTTATCAATCGGAGCAATATTAACGGTCTGGGTTACGCTGCTGCTGATAAAGTCAGGGAAATCCACCAATAACTTACCGTCTCGGGCGACTTCATCACCACTGGTGAAAACATGGCGGGTATTAAATTCTTCCAGGTTATCCACAATCACCAGGTCAGCATCGTACCCTGGCGCAACTGCACCCTTACCCTTCAGGTTGTAACACTCTGCAGAGTTCAGGGTGGCAATGGTAATAGCCAGCATGGGATCAAGCCCAAGCTCAACAGCCATACGCAGGTTACTGTTGATATGGCCATTGTGAAGAATATCGGCAGGCTCGCGGTCATCCGTGCAGAACAGGCAACGGCGGGCGTTTGCCGGAGTGACACCATGAATCAGGTTGGGAAGATCGCGGCAGGCAGAGCCTAAACGAATCTGCACATACATACCCTGACGGATACGCTCATGCATCTCCTGGATAGTCGAACACTCATGGTCGGTCTTGATGCCCGAGAGAACATAGGCTGTCAGATCCTGGCCAGTTAAACCGGGGCTGTGACCATCGGCAACTTTATCATGCTGGTGGGCCAGGTTGACCTTATCCACCATATCCTTTGAAGCGTTGATCACACCAACAAAATCCATCACCTCGCCAACACCGCCAACACGAGGGTGGTTGATCAGTGTGGCTAGATCCTTGGCTGAAAGGCTTGCCCCGGACTTTTCAAAAGGAGTTGCCGGAACACAGGATGGCAGCATGATATTTACGTTCAGAGGAAGGTTCTCTGAGGCTTCCAGCATATAACGTATGCCTTCCAGTCCGCAGACATTGGCGATTTCATGAGGGTCGGCGATAACGGATGTGGTGCCATGGGGCAGAACGCAACGGGCGAACTGCGAGGGAATAACCGCTGATGACTCAATATGAACATGGGCATCAATCAGGCCGGGGATAACAATGCCGCCGCCAGCATCAATGCGCTTCTCGGCGTTGTGAAGTGCAGCTTCGTGGCCAACGGCAATGACTTTTCCATCCCCCAGGGCGACCGGGCCCTCGATCATGGTCTGGGAAAAAACATCGACTACACGACAGTTGCATATCAGTGTATCCACAGGGATACGTCCAGTTGCCATATCTATTTTATGGGCGAGAGAATCCCTGTTAATCATGGCGTAACCTTCTTGAGAAACCGGTGATTTTTCGATTGTCTCCCTTTTGCCCTTTCCAAAACATGGCAGAAGTCAGCTTGATTGATGATTTTTGCGTTTTTTTTGCTTCAGACCAAATTTTTCAGGCACATCTCTGGGTAATGTCTGCATGTTGAGATACACACTTCAGGGGCAGGACGCATGGGTTATAAGCAGCTGACCGAGAAAGACAGGGTCTTGATCTGGTCTTTGCGGCGGGAAAGGAAAAGTCAGGCAGAAATTGCCCGTATTCTCGGGTGTCATCGCAGTACTATCGGGAGGGAGCTTAAGAGGAACAGCAGCCTCAGTGGCTATGACGCACACTATGCCCAGATTCAGGCTTCAGAAAGGAAGCGCCATCAGGGTGTTGAGTCTGCTGAAGATTACCAGGGGCTGATTAATATGCTGAAGAATATGAATTGGTCCCCTGAGAAGCAGAAAGAGTTTCTGCTTCGACATCATCCTGAACATCAGAAAATGATCTCAAAGCTAATGGAGACTAAGTCAAAACCTGAGTAGTGTCGTCATCTGCCTGCCTGCAGGAGTTTGATACAAAGATGAGAGTAAGTGAAAGGTCTACACAGACTGTGCGCTTACCTGCTTGGGTGCTTCCTCTTCATCGCCTGCAAGACGGAAGTGATGCAGAAGCTGACCGGTGGTTGTACCTTGCATCAGCAGGGTAACCAGAATCATGGCCAGAACCATCTCAAAAATCAGTTCACGGCCCGGCATACCCTCAGGCAGTGCCAGCATCAGAGCAATAGGAACTGCACCACGCAGACCACCCCAGAACATAACGGTCTGCATACCTTTATTGATATGTTCTGCCATTCCCAACTTGTTGCTGACGGGAACCAGGCCATAAATAATCACGGCACGTGCAGCAATAACCACAAAAGCAGTCACGGTCAGAATAGGCAGAATATGGAACAGGTGATTCAGGTTCTCGAACAGCTTGTTCTCGGTCATACCCATCATCAGGAAGATAAAGCTGTTGGCGACAAAGGTCGCGTATTCCCAGAAGATGTTGATGTTTTCCCAGCGACGCTCGTCCATGATTCTGTGACGGTTCAGGCTGACAATAATACCGGCCACCAGAACAGCCATAACGCCGGACAGATGCAGGAAGTGATCAGCAATAATAAACGTCATGTAGGCCATGATGATCATCTGGGTACGCTGGGCGAAGCGGTCCTGACGGGAGAACTTCAGCAACAGAACCATAGCCAGACCCATGAAACCACCAAACAGCACGCCACCAAAGAAGGTGAAAACGAACTGGCCAAGTGCGCCCCACAAATCTGCAGAAGCCAAAGTTGCCCCGGAACCAACCATGCCAACCAACACGGTGAACAGCACGATAGCGGTAGCATCGTTAAACAGGCTTTCACCATCCATCAGCAGAGTCAGGCGCTTGTTTGCTTTCAGTTCTTTGAACAGGGCGATAACAGCAACAGGGTCAGTTGCTGAAATCAGTGCGCCAAAGATCAGGGCAGCACCCAGTGGCAGAATATCCAGGCTGTACAGGGATGCAGCGATAATAATGGCAGAGATCAGAACACCAAGAACAGCCAGTAACATTATGGGAGCCAGGTTCTTTAGCAGCATCTTCGCATCAATGTTAATTGCTGCCTCAAAGATCAGGGTTGGCAGAATAACGTAGAGGATCAGATCTGAACTCAGAGTAACCGTATTCAAAGCGGCCAGAGTTGGAAACCACTCTGTCAAAGCGCTCAGGGCTATACCGACAACCAGCAGGCCAACGGTATAGGGCACCCGTAGCAGGCGAAACAGAGACGCAGATATTGTTGCGGTGAACAGCAAGCCAAAGAAAAGAAACAATGGCTCGAGCACTAATTCATTAGGCATAATGGTCGATCTCGAACAAAATCCTCAATGGCTGCTTGAAGTACTCGGTCATGTGGAAACATAAACTTCAGACTCAATCTACAGGCCGCTCAGCCGTGCCGCAGCTCCAGTCACATAGCCTTGCTATGCTCTTTGCGCTGCAACCCAGCTGTGCAACCTGTTTATTGGCCTGAAATAGACGTTTACACATGACCGAGTACTTGTTCAGCCATTGAAGACTCTTAGGTTGTACGGATGTAATTTATGACTGGCTCCGGCCTGGAAGAACTACGGATATTCATTACCGTTGTCCGTGAACAGGGGTTCGCAGCTGCTGGAAGGTATCTCAACCTACCGCCTTCAACAGTCAGCAGGAAAGTGACCCTTCTGGAAGAACGGCTTAACTGCCGCCTGCTGGAAAGAACCACTCGCCGCTTGCGGCTGACTGATGCCGGAAGGGAATACTTCCAGCACTGTGCATCTGCTCTTGATTTGATCGACGATGCCTCGCGTGAGCTTCAGCAAAGTAATCGTTACCCTCGAGGTCTTTTGCGTATCTGTGCGCCGGCAAACCTTGCCGGTTCCTATCTGGCACCTTGTCTTGCTCTATTTATGGAACAGTGGCCAGATATTCGGTTTGATGTTCAGCTGAACAACAACCCGCCATCGTTTCTTGATCAAACGATAGATGTCGCATTCATTGGTGGCGAACTGCCGGAATCCGATCTGATTGCCCAGCCTCTTGGTGTACTGCATTTCGGTCTCTTTGCCAGTGAGCAGTACCTTCAGAAGCATGGCTATCCCCAACACCCTGATGACCTTGCCGGTCACTCTCTTATTACCT
This sequence comes from Parendozoicomonas callyspongiae, assembly GCF_023502345.1. Taxonomy (GTDB): domain Bacteria; phylum Pseudomonadota; class Gammaproteobacteria; order Pseudomonadales; family Endozoicomonadaceae; genus Sansalvadorimonas; species Sansalvadorimonas callyspongiae. The sequence goes on along the minus strand of NZ_JAMFLX010000007.1, from coordinate 76,767 downwards.
GCTGGCCTTTGCGCGAATGGCGCCTTAAGACCGACACCGGAAACAAAATCACCCTGCACCCACGTGCACGTATGCACGTCGATGGCATGTCAACAGCTCTTCGAGTTGCCCGGGAAGGGCTTGGTATTGTTAACCTGCCTGCCTCTTATATTGCGCTGGAGCAGGGTGATGACACTTTCGTGCCTGTGTTGCCGGATTGGCATGGAGCGAAGCGAAAAATCAGTATCGTTTACCGGTCCAGGGAATTACTGCCCCAGAGGGTAAGACTGTTCATAGATTTTATCCGCGAGCAGATGCAGAAGCTGATGAACCAGTCGTGAACAGGGTCTAGTGTACGAGCTGAATCCCCGGCGATAAATCCCCACACCTTCAATAGACAGGCTGGATTATTCCAGAATTGTGGGGAATTTCGGCTATGTGAATAGAATTACCGGAAAAGACTTATGCCTTTGGTGGTAGTTTGTGCGAATGATTCTTCTATAAATACCCCTCAGAAAAATAATGAATCGTATTAAGATGGGGGAACATCTATATGTATGGCCTGGTCCGTCTGATCGCCATTCCTGTTTTAATTTGGATATTTCCATGTTTCTCGGCTGCTGACAGCCGCAGTGATGAAGCTTCTCAATCGCTGAATAGGCCTGTTACCAGTGAGGCTTCTGGCTGGCTTCCTTTCTACTCCTCAGACCAGGGAATCGTTGTTTTTATTGGAAAAAACGCCGTTGTTCTGGAGGGTGTTCGGGGAGATGAATTCAAATGGCTGGTTTCGCAGCTGGGAATTAAAGCCGTTGCCCAGGTGTTATATAACGCAGCCGCAATCTCTTTTTATAACAATGGTAACCGGTGGCTGGGGGGCAACCTTTATCATGCCTTCCAGATGGTTGGGGAAGGTATTTTGCCACAGGCTCTGATGTATGGAGCTCTCTTTCGTGAGGCGTGGAAAAGTTACTGGGAAGCAGGCATATGGGCAATTTTTGCTGGCCAGATTCCCGAACAGGCCATCCTTCAAAACAAAAATAATGTCTTTGGGCTGGCTGCTTTAGCAGGAATCTTTCGGGGATTGAGCTTTGCCAAAGATCAACTGTCTCCTAATGAAACCGGCAAGCTGGCTATTGCTTTGAAAGGGCCGGAAGCGGCAAACCTGTTGATTCAGGTTGATTTTGATTCAGTTGATTCAACAGATAGCAGTCGATTAATAATCAGCAGGATTCTCGGATCACCAGTGGAAAATTCCCGTCATTCAGAGTTTTCAGCTTTGGCCTGGGTGATGGAGAAAAATCATATCAACAGCCTGACCGTTGATGTTTCTTCTGCAGGTTTTACTGTTTCATTTATTAATTCGGACGGCGTCCCTGTATCGGCAAGGTTTGCTGCCGAAGGTGTTGGCAAAGAGTGGCTGATTAAACTGGTTAAAAAACGGGCACCAGTTTCTGACTGGGACAGGCAACAGTCGGTGCTGTCTCCTAAAGCCATTCAGACACTGGCTGGCTGGATTCAATATTCAGCAGGATCCGGCCACTTCTCCCATGGTGAAGTTTCTACTCTGACAAGCGGTGAAACAGGACATGATTACCAGGTTTCGCTGCACAGCCATAAAGGTTTTTCTCATGTGGAGGCAGGCAGCGACAATATTGTAAAGCTGGGTGGAAAATACCGGTTGGCGATGCCCGTAAGCCTGATTGCATCTGCGCCTGAGTTACAGATTTCCAGAAGAGGAGAGGACGATTATGGGCAATATCGTGTTCCTCGGCGGATAAATCATCTGCTCCTAGTCACAGCATCTTCCGCAGGGAATTTGGCTGTGAGCAAAGGAATAAACTTTATTACGGAAAAGGTCAGGTCTCCTGGGTGGAAACTGGAACAGTTGCTGGACAATCTTGCTGAACATGGCGGAAACGCTCAATACCGTCGATACAGCGAGATGTATGCCCATCAGGATGAAGTGGCGAGAGCTTATCAGGCACTGAACTTACAGGATGACTGTTCGATTGATGACGTGAATCGTACCCTGCTTGGTTTGACTGCGGATGATCAGACTAAGAGTGCGGGTGAGTTCTTAAGGTGGTTTGTACCCAAACGTGGGGATGTCACCATCATTAATGACCAATCCAGATTTGTTGATCGCAAGATGTATGAGCAGTTTAAGGATTATGCTTCCCGCCCGTGATGAATGATTGATAGCAGGGGGAAATACCACCCTGCTATCAGTCTTGCCCTGCATCAGGCCAGGAAGGTTTCCACCTGTTCCTTGCTGGGAACGGAGCCGGAATGTACCAGCTTGCCATCAATGCCAACAGCCGGTGTGCTGACAACACCGGCATTCATAATGGCTTCCAGATCCTTCACTTTGTTGATCTTGATCTCATAGCCTTTTTCCTGGCCAACTGCCTTAATCAACTCTGCAGTGACTGTGCAGTTTTTGCAGCCGGAGCCATAAACATTAACTTCTTTCATTATTACTTCCTCTTTCAAGCAGCCATGAGTGCTCAAAAAGTCATGGCATTAAAGAACCAGCCCAACAAGCAGAAGGCTGTGAGCAGATATGCTGCCATCCAGGCTAATAACCGGTAGCTCATAACCTGTTTGAGCATCATAAATTCGGGAAGGCTGACCACGACGGCACTCATACAGAACGCCAGAGTGGTTCCCAGAGGGACACCTTTGGTCAGCAGGCTGTTCATAATCGGGATAATGGATGTTGAGTTCACATACATGGGAATAGCCATCAGGGACGCAACCGGCACAGACCACCACTGGCCTGCACCCAGGTGATCATGAACCCATGATTCAGGAATAAATCCGTGGATAAAAGCACCAATACCTACGCCGATAATGACCCACTTCCAGATGCGCTTGAAAATGGTGACAGCTTCATCTTTGGCAAACTCATGGCGCTCCTGGAGTGACATGGCTATATTTTCATAGCTGATGTCTTCGGCAGGCCCTGATTCCAGGTAGCGCTTGGCAAGAAAAGGAACAAGCCATCGTTCAGCCTTAAACAAATCAATAAGAAATCCGCCGAGTATGCCCACTGACATACCGATAATGACGTACATAACCGTAAACTTGATCCCTAGCAGGGAGCCAAGAAGAACCACGGCTATTTCATTGATCATGGGAGAGGTCAGCAGGAAAGCCATGGTGACCCCAAGAGGAATACGCGCAGAAACGAAACCCATAAACAGAGGGATAGAGCTGCAGGAACAGAAAGGTGTTATTGCTCCAAATGTTGATCCCAGAAAGTAACCTGCGTATCTGTTTTTGTCGTGCAGGTAATAACGAACCTTTTCAGGATTTAACCCGGCTCTCACCAAAGCAATGGCGTAAATAAGCAGACTGAGAAGAAAAAGAATCTTGGTTGTGTCTTCTACGAAAAAGTGAAAACCCTCGGCAGCTCTGGTGCCGGGAGTCATGCTGAACAGGGAATAGGTGACCCAGTCAGCCAGAAGTGTGACCTAGTTACCATACCGGAGCGAAGTTTCTGGCGCGCACGCTGAATCCGGGACTTGACCGCAGGTAAGGCTAGCCCCTTGTCTTCGGCATAATCGACTTGGCTCATGCCGTTAATATCGCAGCTCTCAATAATATCCCTGTCCTGGTCATCCAACTCCGACATAACGCGGAACAGGCAGGTCTGCAGCTCAAGAATCAGTGGGCTGTTTTCTTTTGAAAGAGGGTAGTTGAGTATGTCATCAAGGCTGGATGAGGTTTCCAGCTTCGGCTTTCTGTGGGTATCAATAACTGTGTTTCTGGCAATTTTGAAGAGCCAGCTTTTCGCATGAGATAAAGTGCAAAATCGCTCTTTATCTTTCAGAGCCTTCAGAAAAATGTCCTGCAGAATATCTTCTGCCTGATCATTGTCACCTGTCGTTTTAATTAACCAGTTTTTCAGGGCCTGTTCGTTATTACGCCAGGCCCGCATCAGGCATTCCAAACTCGACTCCGGTTTTCTTTCTCTCAACAAGAAAATACTTTATCTCCACCTGCTGAAAGTCCATTTGATTGGAGTCAACAATTTTAAACCTCAGGTATCTCTCTTCACAATTTATTTGATAGGTATGTAGACTTCTGTACGCAGGTTTTCTGGCTTTGTACGGCGTGGGTCGCGATTCATATGTTCCATAAAGCAGGGTTGATCACGCAGCTTCTTGCCACTTTCCGGCAGCCATTGAGTAAAGAAGGCAGAGAAGCTTTCTGTCATTTGCTCATAAGGCCCCTTATGGGTGAAGCGAGCATAACGGCCACCAGGAATAGTCTGTTTCTGCAGATCGCCAATATCAAGATCACCAGAATCAATATCCAGACAGGCGTCGTAACGCAGCTGCTCTGGTGAGGTCACCGTAGGATCGTCATGGGAAATGCCAAATGAACGGATGTCCTTGTTCATCAGGCGGTTACCGTAAGCAAATGACATCAGACGTTGCCAGGCGCGGCTGGCGGCGTCGCTGTACTGGCCGGTTTCACGAGCACTGATAACGGCGATATCGTCAATTTCAACAATGCGGGCTTTCATATTTTGATTCTCTTTAAGCATCGGCAAAGGTGTTGGCGGCAGAGACAGACGACGACTGCGTACTTCACTGGGAGTGCAGTTGAATTGATTTCTGAACGCCTTGTTAAACGCTGAAGAGGAGTCATAACCACAATCAAGAGCGATATCAGTCACAGTTTTTTCACCGTATCGTAAGTGAACAACAGCTCTTTCAAGCAGCAGGCGCTTGCGGTAGGCATAAACGCTTTCCCCGATAAACGCCCGAAATACCCTGTGAAAGTGATACTCGGAATAACAGGCAATGGAAGCCAGCTGGGCAATATTGATATCGCTATCCAGATTCTGCTCAATACAAGCAAGCACGGATTGCATCTGCTCGATATGTCGATTGCCTGCCATGTTTCACCTCAACGTTTGTATGGCTTAATTGTATTGAGATACTGGATGTACCCGCTTTTCCATTTCTGCGAATTTGCTAATCGATAACGAAGCGCATAATTGGCCGTTTTTCAGAGCGTCGAAGCACCTCCTGAAAGCCGGCGTTTCGGTAGGCTGAAGCTAAACCGTTGAAGGCGAAGACTGGTGGAACTTTCTTGGCTTCAGTTTTGGGCTCAACGGCATAAGCTTCAACAATACTGCCGCCCTGGTCTTTCACATGGCGTATTGCTGCTTCAATAAGCTGTGTTGAAACACCAATATTTCGGCAGGTTTTATCCACAAACAGGCAGACGATTGACCATACTTTCTGGTTATCTACAGGCTTGAAGATGCGGGAGTTTTCCAGCCGGAGAAATTCTTCTCTTGGAGAGACTGAGCACCATCCAACAGGCTTGTTATCGTGAAAAGCAAGAATGCCGGGAATACGACCGGAGTCGACCATATTCTTGATTGCGACTCGGTTGCTTTCACCTTTTCCCGTTTCATAGTCCTTGTTCTTTAGCCTCCACCACATGCACCAGCAGCCACCGCAAGCGCCGCGTTCACCAAACAACTGCTCGAATGCAGCCCATGTTTCTGGTGTTAAAGGTTTAAACGTAAGTGCCGGGAGTTCGGAATGGTCGGCGTTAATGCTCATTGCCGGATGTCTCACAGATTCAGGAGAAAGGTAAATCTTATGAAGGTGTTTGAAGGGAAGTACAGAGCAGTTTTTATTTTGTTCCCGTATACTGACCGCCTTTCTTCCAAGCAGTATTCAGAGTTCAGTTTTCATGGCCAGTGCTTTTGCCCGTCGTTTCCAGCTTATCGTTGACCAGTTAGCTCAGGGTAATAAGAAGCAGTTTGCAGAGCAAACCGGAAAGTCCGCTTCCCATATCTATAAAATCTGTCGTGGTGCAAGCCGTCCATCCATGGCCTATCTCGAATCTCTATATGAAGAGTTTAAGGTTGACCTGAACTGGTTGCTGACAGGCGAACAGAGTGAAGGTAGCCAGCCAACGGGTAGTGCACCTGATAAAGAACTGGTTTATGCCCCGATGTTTGATGTTCAGGCCAGTGCTGGCTTCGGTTCGGCTGTACTGGCAGAAGATATCAGCGACTATTTTGCTTTTACCCGTACATTTCTTTCCCGTCAGCTGGGTGTATCTGGAGAGAGCCTGGCGTTTGTCAGCATTCGCGGTGACAGCATGCTGCCAACCCTGCAGGACAGTGACCAAGTGCTGGTGGATACAACACGTAAGACTGTTCAGCATGAAGGGTTGTACCTGATCCATACCGAAGATGGTCTGATGGCCAAAAGACTGAAACCCGGCAAGGAGGAAGTAAAGGTCATCAGTGATAACCCGGAATATCCAGGCTGGGCAATTTCAGGGCTGGATCACGAGACTAATCAAGTAGTTGGCAAGATCGTATGGTGCGCCCGTTCCATGTAAAGCAGATAACTTGTTCCCACACCAGGGCGCAGGAACAAGAAAGTTGTCGCGGGCTGACGGGAGTTAGCGGAACTGAGTCATCTCAGCTGCAATCTCTTCAACCGGAAGTACCATTTCCATCATGCCGACTTGTTTTTCGTACACTTCGGAATCAACGACTTCTTTTACGGCTTCTTCGGTAATGTGGTAGACGGAGAGTCCCAACTGGACTCCGGCTAACGGACCGGCAAAAGTCGGATCACCAGCAAATGTTTCTACCAGTGAAGTGGATAATCAGTCAGTCGCCCTGTTCATCCATGACTGCATTGTGAAATTTTGAGTCAAAGGCGGTAATAGTCAGGTTCACTGAATTTGACGGGGAAAATTGCGTTCTGAACAAGGGTACCAATGTACAGTTGGCAGTTGCAGTGGGAATCTGTACGAAGAACTGTGGTGGATTAGGTAGGGTTAGCCGTTGTTTTCTTATCATGGCTATAACTGTGAAAGTTACCCTTAACAACTTTGGGGGGAAGACAAGAAATGCAGTGATATAAAAACTGCTGGAAATATAAAGCTTACCTGGAATGAAAAAAGCTCGAAGCCGTTAAGCTTCGAGCTTTTAAATATGGTGCCTAGGGACAGAATCGAACTGCCGACACGCGGATTTTCAATCCGCTGCTCTACCAACTGAGCTACCCAGGCTTGGCTTGCGCCTAAATTTTGTCTTACTGCAGGAAATAGATGGTGCCTAGGGACAGAATCGAACTGCCGACACGCGGATTTTCAATCCGCTGCTCTACCAACTGAGCTACCCAGGCACTGCAGCAAGTGCGGGCGTATTAAACTGTTTTAGTCAGACAGAGTCAACACCCGCGCGGCAGTTTTAGGGGATAATGCCGATGTCTGCCACCCTGAAAGGGATTTTTCAGGGCGAATCAAAGGGTTATTTATTTTCTGGAACGTATCCTTCTGCCTGATCGTAGCTTTCGCCTTTCAGGAATTTCTCCATCTGCTCGGCCAGATATTTACGTGCTTCCGGTTCGATCAGACTCAGGTGCTTTTCATTAATCAGGCGGGTCTGGTGCTGCAGCCACATCTGCCAGGCTTCCTGGGAGACGTTTTCAAACAACCACTGTCCCTTTGGGCCGGGCATTGGGGGAATTGTCAGGCCTTCAGCTTCTCTGCCCAGTTTGATGCAGTTAACTTTGCGGGACATGGCACTACTCCGATTAAATCTAGAAATGCAGGAATTCCGGGAATATTACTCGCTTACGGGCTGGCTGAGAATGTTGTTAGAGGTAACCAGCCTGTTTAGTGAGAAAAAACTCCTGAGTTGTCAGATATAGGAGGCACTCAGGCAGGAACAAAGCAAAATGGCATCTGCAGTAGATAAACCTTTTCAGAGCCCGGTTAGCCAGACTGGAGGCTCATATCGCCCACCGATAGCTCCCAAGCCAGTTAAAGATCCTGTAACAGGGCGCTTTGTTTCATCCGAAAAATATAAAGGAGAGCCTGATTTTCTTCCGGGCGCTTCCTCTCAGGTTCAGGGCACATCACTCAAAGAAAGAAGAGCGACTCTGTCACAACAGGAACGCCCAAAGCCCAAGCCTTCGCGGCCGGCTCCGCCGCCACCTGTGGATGCTGAACATCGAAGAAGGAGAATGACACTGTCTCTGCCAACCAAACCAGCAGTGAAGGTTTCGGGAGGCAAAACTGAATTGGACAGACTTCTGGAAAAGAGAGTTGAATCACCTGATCTGGAGATAGACGACTCCACTACTCCACCTTTCTCACTATCACAAACAATACCAAGAGCTGCTCCCATTTCTATATCTGGGAGACATTCTCTGCCAAGATCACCAAATCTGGATGAAAGTGAGTTGTTAGAAGGGCGAGAGTTTTCACAGAGAATGAGTGATGTTGAGAAACAACTGACTCGCAGTGGAATGCCCAGGCCAGGTCAGGCCAAATCCATATCTCCATCTCTTCTGGCTTCAATGAAGGCCAAAAGAACTTTTCCGTGGTCTTCCTCCCCATCGCCACACTCTGAGAAAAGGCCATGGTTTCCCAAAGGACTTTTCAAAGAAAAATCAGAACAGAAGGAAAGAAAGTTAAAGCTAAATCACCATGAAGAAAAAATCGTTGCTGAGATGAAAGGAGAACTCAAACTTCCAAAGACGGGGCTGGTTATTGAGCTTATTCAGGGGCTGAACGATCAGGATTATGGAAGTGGATACGACACTGTTTCTATAAGCTCAAGTGAAGCATCAGTTTCTGGTGGAAGCCTTACAGATGTGTTTGAGCTCAGCCGTAGTTCCTCCTCTTTATCCAGTGCTTATGTCCCAAGTGATGTGCAGATTTGCACACTAAGAAACTCAAGGCTGGCTTCTATCCTGGATTTTGAAAATCCAAGCTCTCCCATTTGCAAGGCCATTGAACTTCAGTGGAAGGTCAAACCATTATCACTGTCTCTCTGGGAACAGGATCGAATCAGTGCTTACTGTCTTCGTATGTTGCGGATTGGCAGTTCCATATCTGGAAATGACGAAGACGTGTGTGCCCAGTTTTGTGGCTTTCTTTTGGAATATAAGACGATGTTCCATTCGATGATGCCGCACACCTGCAAGGTCTTGTGTTTAGTTCCTCCTGTATGGAGGCATGATTTTGTCAATGTGCTTACCAGTGATGATGATTTTCTTAATGCATATCCCAGTGGAATCGTTACACCCTCACTAGGCGGTGACCTGATTCGGTTATTACATCAGGCAGAGAAGGTTCTTATCGGTGCGGCGGCTGATCTGGGAACATTTTATAACTTGTCTTATATAGAAACAGCTTCACAAATTCATGGTCTTCATCGAGATCTGAAAGTGCTCAGGGAGAGTCTGAGAACCGATATTTCTATTGATGACAGCCTGGGGTATTTCGAAGCTTTGGAAAAGGATATACAGGCACTGGAAGCGAAGCTTGAAAAAGCGGCAAAAGCTTTTGAAGCTTTGCGGGGTAATGATTTCAGGAATGAAGGCAACTGGAATAAATGTCTAAGGATTATGGTCAAGGCAGCAGGAAAAGCTGTTAGTCATGATAATCCAGCCGTGGCAGTGGAAGCTGTTGATGCAATAGACCTATGGAAAAAAGAGCAGAAACCTCACGTCGAGGGGGCAATGATGGTCAGGGAGATAGATTCCTGTGAAAAGGCTCTGATGCTCATATTAAAGGGGTTCGGTACGACAGAAAAAACCTATGAGCGTATGAGACTTGAAGCGATTCGCCAGACTCCTGCCGAGGAAGAAACAAAGTCTTTGATGTATCTCTTTGATGGTGAATACCACGGAATTGAAATCTCGCATAAACCCCCAGCCTGCTTCCGACTGAATGTACGTGGCGTTTGTGGAGAGGCAGATCCCTGTGGTCATGATGGAGTCGTCATCCCTTCATGTTTGCGTGATGCGGAGCATGCTGTGAATTCAACAGTGACCACTGTTAAATGCGGCGAAGAAGTAGTGCTGAAAGAAGTTCGTATTGGTGTTCCATACGCCTTTGCCATTTCAAAAAGATCTGAAAGAAAGCGTGTTACAAAAATTCGGATGGATGAAATGCTTCTGATCTGCGGTCTGGCATTTCATAAGCAAGAGATGGAGGAAGCATTTAATACGCCAGACAAGTGTGTAGATCTGCCAATATTCTATAACTGCCTTTTAAGTCCCGATATTCTTCGTGGAGCATTCTCAAGTATTCCCAGTGTTGATGATGAAAAACTATGGTGTGAAAAAGTTTTCAGAAAGCTGAACAGGCTCAATCATCAGGTGGTTGAGCTGTCTGTCAGAAGTAGCGATGGAACGGCGGGCAAAATCAAAGTAAAGCCTGATATTTTTATGTTTGTATGCCCCTGTAACCAGCTGGCATTCTCCAAAAAGCTGCAGTTTGCGCGAACATGGGTTAATGCTGATGAGTACAATAAGCAAACCTTTGAGAGGTTATTTGGTACTCTCGATCCTGATACTTCGATGACGCCAAACAGCTTTGTTCAGCAGTTTCTGGATAGAAACCAGGAAACTCTTGACCCGGTAGTACGTCAGGAAATTGAGGAGCTGTCCCATCTGTTGCGCCACATGTTTTCAAAAAATCTGCACCATGATTTGATGGAACAGCCATTTATATTCCCCAATGCCATCAGCGAACTTGGACGGATGCTGCAAATGTGTATTGCCAGTGGTTGTAAAAGTGCCAAAGATCGCACCGGAAATAATGAACGCTGTAATATTGATTTCGCCCTTCGCCTGTACCTTATTCGTCTTAGCCTGATAGCCAGGCTGAAAGAAAAGTATGGTGACGATTATCAGCATGTGGCAGGACGTGCAATAGAACAGATTATCCCACCCATTGACCGACGCATGACTGCTGAAGATTTTTACAATACAGCAATGCTGCTGCTGTGCTCAGGGCAGCTGGAAAACACAATCAACTGCCTTGGCAAAGCAGGATTCAAAATTCCGGATTACATTCTGGGAATAGTCAGTGGTCTTTATCCATTGGTAGACCTTTATCTGAGCCCGATAAAGGTTCCAGTCACCGACTCCAGTAAAGCTGTTGTCTCTATATGCTCTTCTGGAGTCGCAAAAGAAGGTTTTTCACCGGGGCAGGCAATCCCAAGTCCGTGACCTTATCCATTGGACACCATGCCTGCTGATCGCCATCGGCAATAGATGAGGGCTGGGTATCAACAAAACCCTTTACCGGTTCAATATCGAGATGATAATGGCTGAAGGTATGTCGGAAGCTGTCCCATGTTTCTGCATCAGACAGCTGCATACCAAGCGTGCTTTCAACTGTTTCCACCAACTCTTCAGCGGCATCAATTTCAGGAAAACTCCATAGCCCTCCCCAGATGCCTGCTGGTGGACGCTTCTCCAGAAGAACCTCTCCATGCTGGTTGATAATCATCAGCATGCAGGTCTGCCTTTCTGGCAACACTTTTTTGGGTTTGGACTCCGGAAATCTGGTTTCTTTGCCCATCATATGAGCTTCACACCAGTTTGAGATCGGGCAATTTGAACAGTCAGGCTTGCTTCGAGTACAGAGGGTTGCACCCATATCCATCATGGCCTGTGTCCAGGCAGGCAGACGTGTTTCAGGCGTATATCTCTCTGAAAGATCCCATAACTCTTTGGCGACTGAAGACTTACCCGGCCAGCCACTCACCGCATGGAGACGGCATAAAACCCGCTTCACATTTCCATCGAGGATGGGAGCCCGGATTTCCATGCTGATACTGGCTATAGCCCCAGCTGTTGAACGGCCTACTCCAGGGAGCTTCTGCAGACCAACCAGATTATTTGGAAACTCTCCATCGAAATCATTAACGACCATCTGTGCCGCTTTATGGAGGTTTCGGGCACGACTGTAATACCCAAGCCCACTCCACAGATGGAGTACGGCATCAACTTCAGCGGCAGCCAAATCAGCAACAGTGGGAAACTTTTCAGTAAACCTTTCAAAGTAAGGGATAACTGCAACAACAGTGGTTTGCTGGAGCATCACTTCACTTAGCCAGACCCGGTAAGGGTTAATATTGTGCTGCCAGGGCAGGGTTTTGCGACCATGTTCGTCATACCAGTCAAGAATGGCTTGCTGAATTTGCTGAAGGTCGGAACTATCTGGCATTCATTGTCTGCTGTTTAGGGTATTGGAATAAAAAACAGGCTCCCTCCAGGAAGCCTGTTTGACGCTAGTTTGCTTGAGAATTACTTCTTTTTAAACAGGTCTTTCAGAGAGCCGCCAAGCTTTTCTTCCAGTTTTTTGCGGATCTTGTCTTTGGCTTCCTGCTCAAGAATTTTGCCAATGGTTTTGCCAAGACGCTGCTCATCAACTCCGCAAAGACCGCTTTCGCCAAGCCTGCCTTTACAGCGCAGAGGCCAGGATATGTCGGCATACTTCTCATTGATCCGGCAGGCTGACTCTTCTTCAGAAGCGGTATCGCCGGTAATGGTGAGACCAAGGTGATAATCCATGGTCTGGTTAACCAGATTAACTTCTCCATCACCTTTCAGATTGAGCTGATCAAGAGCGGCCGTCAGATCACGGTTGCGGGCAACGCCATCAATGATTTTGACGCTGCCTTTTAAAGCCTTGAACTCAGTTTTGTCAGGCCAGTCGGTTTTGGTCAATTTTTCTTTACGAACCTGGGCGACCAGACCGCAGACTGACTTATTAAAGTTGGTTCCAAGGAGTGCCCCATCAACAAGGCTGAAGTCGACTTCACCATTCAGGCTACGGGTAATCTGATTCTGGGTCAGACCATGGCCAACAACTTTCAGATCAGCATTGGTTTTGCCGGTAATTTTTTTCAAATCGACAATCTGTGCCGACAGGGCTTCGAGATTGATGGCCTTGATATCTGCTCGGGCAGAAACCCTTGGGCGCTTGGCCAGCAGGCCACTGACATCAACACCGGCAGCAGCATCAATCACACCTTTATAGAAGCCAGCATTCAGTTTGGTGACTTGGGCATTGCCATTCGCTGCTTTCACTTCCAGCGTTGGTTTTTCAAACAGCAGCCCTTTTACTGTCAAAGAGTTCAGCTGTGCAGAACCTTTGATATTCAGGCTTTTGATCGTATCAACCGGGATAATGACTTCATCCCCGGTTGAGGCTGGAGAAGTGCTGCCAGATGGTTTTCCTGATGCGTTGCCAGAAGTTTGTGCAGGTTTATCTGCTGCCTGTTGATCAGCTGTTGCGATCGGAAGATATGGGTCAACAATCAGATCATTACCGGTAATGTTGAAGGCAATGGCCTGTTTTTTGAGGTCAGTGACTGCAATTGTTCCATTCAGACTGAAATCATCAAATGATGCAGATACCTTGTTCAGATCAACCCGATTCCCTTTTTTGGTAAACGTTGTTCCCAGGCTGACTTTACGCAAAACCTTATCCCCACCGGACAGAGCTGGAACAGGGAGTTTCAGCTGTTGCATAAGAAGGGCAAGATCCAGTGGATTGACTTTGATATCCCCTGAAATATCACTTCCCTTAACCACTGCATGACCTCTAAGTGCAAGGGTTTCCGGATTGCTGACATTAAGAGGTGTGACCGAGAGCTTTAGGTTTTCTGCCTTATACATGGCGTTGGCGCTGTCTGGTGTGATCATACCTTCCAGGGAAATACCTGTAGCGATGACAGGGTTAGTGTTCTTCAAATTGAAAGAAGAGCTGAGCTGGAATGGCTGACCCGGGCGAACGGCTCCAGTCTCAAGGCGGGCATCAGTAATAGAGACTGTGCGCTTGGCCGGGATATCCCGGTAAGTCACATTAAGGTCTGTAATGGCAATGGCAGAGATATCAAACTCCGGCAGGCTGCCAGAGGATTTTTCTTCCTGTGCAGAAGGTGAAGGCGTTGGTGATGTTTGCGTAGGTACCTGTGCTGTTTCCTGCTTTTTGGCAGGTTCCCAGTTGGCTTGCCCCTGAGCATTAACTTCCATATCAAGAGACAGCCCTTTCAGTTCCAGCTTTGAAACTTTGACTTTGCGGCTTAATAGAGGCAGGAGTTTTACTTCAACGGCAGCATACTGAAGGCTGCCCAGTTTTTTCTGGTGCGTGTCATCAATCTGCAGATCATTCAGGCTCAGGCCCAGCCATGGGAAAACCGACCAGCCAATCTCTCCATTAATAGAGAGAGTCATTCCCGTTTCATCTTTCACCAGGGCAGAGATGTCATCGCGGTAGTCATTAGGATCAATAACCTGTGGCAGAACAATAGCTGCAAGCACAATCAGAATTACCAGAGCAGCAATAATGCCGCCCACCCATTTGACTAAACCTTTCATCCTGTTAGCTCCCTGATTTCCGTTTACAGGTGATAGTCCCGTTCGGAGATTATATCTTTTTTTCTGTTAACCAGATCCTGCAGTTTTTGTAAGACCGCCTACACTTCACCGGTCTTTTGTTAGATTGCTGCTGGAAGTTATGATGAAGTACTTTGGCAAAAAAGTGTACCGCCATAGCGGTTTTCCCAGTCTATTTTCAATTTTCGCACTGGCATTGTTCTGGTGTACTCAGGCATTGGCGACTGATTATTCGGATGGAGATATCCATAAGAATGATTACAAATGGTTCCAGTTTAATTTGATGCAGAGCCAGGATAACAAACTCCCATTTGGGAATGAGAAAGATACATATTTTGAAATGGAGTTTGGCGGTCGGAATGGGATCGTAAGCTTGTATGGTTATCTGGATGTATTTGATATTTTTAATAGCTCTAAGGATGACCTCCATAAGAAAGATAACTTCTTCCTTAAATTTGCTCCACGCTTCTCGTTAGATGGAATTTTAAGAACTGATCTTGCAGTGGGATCGCTAAAAGAGTGGTATATATCAACAATTACAAATGTTGCTGATAAAAGCCTCTTTGAACACTTTGTTGGTCTTGGGGCTGATATTGAGCTGCCCTGGTTTGGGGTAGTAGGGTCTAACTTACTGGCTCGATACGCACGTGAAAATTTTGGGGCTAAGGATGAAGGAAAGTGGAGTGGTTATATTTTTGCCAATAATTGGTTTAAACCTTTCTACTTCTTTGATGATAAATCCTTTATCGCTTATCAGGGATACCTAGATTACAAGTTTGGATACGACAAGCTCTATAAAGAGTCCAAGGATACCAGAACAAAAACATCGTTCGAATGGTTCCATGGCTTTTATTGGCATAGTGATCAGTGGGCTGCAGGTTATGGCCTGAAGTACTACCGAGATATGGCCAACTTCAAGGATGGTGCCAGCTATGGAAGCAAGAAACAGAATACGACTGGCTTTGGGCACTACTTTGATGTGACTTACAAGTTCTAGCTTCCAACGACCTGCCGCAAGCCGGCAACGGATCGAGCCCATGGCCTGAGCTGATTAGCAAGACGCTGCAGCTCAGGCCTTTTCAGTACCTGTCTGGCTTCATGGGATGAGGAGTACTGTCCCTGAACCAGAACATACCAGTCTTTGTGGTTTCTACGGAAATGAACAAGTTCCGCATTTTCCAATTCTGGATAACGCTGTTTCAGTTGATTCAACATGCGGGGCTTGTTTGCAGCCAGCCACTGGATTGTGAAACTTCCTTCAGGAGCCATCAGGATATTACTGATTTGATTGTCCATGGGGACGCTGACCTGAGTAAAAACAGGCTTCTTAATCAGTTGGGTGCTGTTTTTCAGGCTGGCCATTGGTCTTGGTTTAGCCTGCAAGTGTCTGGCTAGACTCGATAGCTGTGGATCCTTAAGCACCTGCTTAACTGCAAGGTTGCTGGGATAGCGGCCTTGAATAAGAACATACTGCATAGTGCTTTTGCGGGATAGCAGAATAATCTCAGCTGTAGAAAGCTGGGGATAGCTGTTGCGAATATCTCGCAGCACTTCAGGAACATCTGACTTCATCCACTGAATTGTGTAAGCCCCTTGAGGAAGAGAGTGTTCCTTCTGGCTCAGGGGAATCCTTTCATTGGTTCTTACCAGATCAAGCTTCTTCAGGCCAGAGAGAGGGCGTGTCCATGGGTTTAAACGCTTGGCAACGCTTTGCCACTCTAAACCGCCTAAAGCTGCTCTTGCTGCATAGGCATCCGGATAAATACCAGACAGCAGGATATACCAGGTTTGCCCTTTGCTGTTAAACCTGACAGTTGTGGCCTGCTTTAACAAAGGGTAGCGCTGTTGCAGCGTATAAATCTGCCCAGGCTGAGTAGTGGCCATCCACTGAATAGACACACTTCCAATGGGTGCATTCAGCATTTCAGTCAGAGTTGCTGGCACACCGGGGTTGCTAGGAATGGGGGCTGTGAAGTTTGCCTGCTGAAGCCCGGTCATGACTTTGGGCAGAGGGGCTGGAGCAGGCGTTGGTAGTTCCGGCTCAAGAGCGGCTGTTGGCTCCTGGGTTTTCTGTCTTAAACGATCAGCTGAACTTGGGCCTTTGGGCTGTTTTTTCGCAGTCTGGGTAAAAGGAGTTTCTTTCTCGTAAGGCTGGGCAGGCCGACCTGCAGAAGTTGGTTCCTGAGTTGACAGGCGATAAATATCTTTCGGTGAGACAGGGGGCGGACGCCGGTAGCTGCGGAGTGTCTCTGGAGAGACCGCTGGCTTGGCCTTTCTCATCATTCTGTTATTTTCGGCTCCTGGCCAGAGAGTCTTGCTGGAATAGGACGGTATGCTGGGGGCAAGTCTGTTTTTGGCTTTATATTGAGGCTCTGGCCAGTCAGGTTCAGGCTGCTGGCGGTGAATCTCTCTGTCCGGGAGTGGAGTGACTATTTTCGTGGGGCTTACATGCGCAACATTTTCCCCGGTCAGTGACCAGCTGCGAACACTCAAGCTGTTTTGCGCCGTTTCTGTTTGTGGAGACGGTGGTAGTTCCTGCCGGTAGTGGGCTGACTCAGGTAGCTCAATATTATCTGCCGATGCGAAAACTGCAGGGCCTTCAGCATAATGACCGTTCGGCACCTGTGTCCCGGATGGTGCATGTCTCCACTGCTCGGGAGCGGCATGCTTTTTCCAAGGCATCTGTCTGTTTGATGGCATTGATGGCTGGGGAGCGGCTTTGTATAAACGCTCGGCCGGAGTCACTTCCAGATCAGGCAGGCTGCCACGCTGAATCAAGCGAGGTTGAACCGTCTCGGAGTTAACCGGTTCTGGTGCCGTGAATTGAGGTTGTGGATAACTTATCGGTGCAGCGCCCTTCTGTTGAGCCTGACGCATCTGCATCTGGAATGCCGGCATTGTCTGCTGTGCAATCTGAACACTTAATGGTGGAATGGAATCCTTGCCACCATATTTTCCCTTAGTTTGGCCGGAAGCCTGATGTGCCAGCAGACTGTAACTTAAGCCGCTTGGTTTGAATTTTTTCTTCTCGCTTGGAAGAAGAGGGCTTGAATCAGAAACTGTGGCAACCAGAGGAGCTTCTACAACAGGTTCCCCGCCATCAAGAGTTACGCTGCCAACCAGCTTCATATCTGCCGTGGTGCGTTCATCCTCAGGACTTGGTTCTACCTCAGTTTCCTGTTCAGTTTCTTCTACCGCATCTATAGAGTTCGAGAGACTGGCAACTGAGATATCCGGTGGTGGCGTGTTGATTTCTTCATCAAGGTCTGCCCACACAGCCTTTTCTCCGGCGCTATCAAGCCAGTCGTCTGCGTAAACATCTCGCTCCTTATCGAAAATGGGTGCTTCCCCGGATTCTCCGGCTGCACGTTCCATAGATTCTGTGCGTTTACCAAGCAGCTCTGCAACAGTGTCCTCGGTTTCTTCTTTATTTACCCATGAAGATTTTCGCTGCGCCCGTTTCAGCCAGTCTGAGAGGAGCACTGACCGACTGACTTCCTCTTCAGACACTTCAGTTTCAGCGAACTTGTTCTGTTCAGGCTCAGGTCTTCTCTCGGGAAGGCGGGACTGATCCTCTGGCCATGAAGATGTAGATGTGAGGCGGGAAACCCAATCATTA
Source organism: Parendozoicomonas callyspongiae (assembly GCF_023502345.1). Classification (GTDB taxonomy): domain Bacteria; phylum Pseudomonadota; class Gammaproteobacteria; order Pseudomonadales; family Endozoicomonadaceae; genus Sansalvadorimonas; species Sansalvadorimonas callyspongiae. The sequence continues at coordinate 58,968 of NZ_JAMFLX010000007.1, read as the reverse complement.
TCTGCCAGAGAGCGGGACGGGGAGGGGCGATATTCCTTATTACTGTCCGGGTCAAAAGCCGTATCAGGTAACTGACCTAATATCGGATCGTCCTCGGGATAATTTGGAATCAGATCACTTTCTACTTCTTCCTCTTCAACCTGTGACAGATCCTGTGAGGGTGAAATTGCCTGTTGCATAATGTGGTCAAGACCACTGCGCATGGTTTTGCTGTACTTTCTGACTTGCTCGAGGGGCTTGGTGTAAGGCTCTCCAACGCCAGGGCTGCAGCTCCAGTCCTGATGAAGACCTGCTGAACATTCCCATGAAGAAGTTTGTGCGGAGTCGGTGGCTTTAGTGCGGGACGCAAGCGCAAGAGTGCAGCTGCCAATGGCAGCTGCAACACTCAATGCCAGCAGAGCTGGCAGTGGAAATGTGCGTCCTTGCATCAAGAAAATTCCATTGTCGACACTTTTCAATCTAATTTATCGGCAGGGGTTTGCAAGGTATTGGGAAAATTGTCGCTTTGTAGGAGTGGAGCTTTCTTTTGCGGGGAAGTTTCTAGACTTAAAAGTTTTTGGCTATATAGCCCTGTCACCAAGCAGGGCTATACAAAAGGAGAGAGGTCAGTTGCGATGGCGCTACTTTCTATTGGCCAGAGCCAGAATCAAACTTTGAACCAGGCACATAGATGTTGAAAGCCCCCGAACACCGCTGATATCCGCATCACGGGAGTAAAGAGTCAGGTCTGCACCGGTTGCCAGAGGACTGACCTCATTGTCTGTCATGGTTATCAGTCGGGCCCTGCGGCGTGTGGCATGCTCGTGCATCCACAGGGTTTCATTGCCGTAAGGGTAATAGCTGACCAGGAAAACCAGATCCGTTCGGCGAATACCCGAAGCTTCTTCTTTATGAAGGCCACCTTTACTGCCTAACAGAACACAGCGACGATCCAGCTGCCAAAGGCCATAAGAAATATACAAGGCGACAGGATGAGCCCGGCGAACACCCATCACGTAAACCGTATCGGCCTGTTGAATCAGGTTGACTGCCCGAAGAAGGTCCGGGTCATGAACAGCTTCTTCCAAAGCAGCCAGCGAGGCAGTGGAAGCCTGCACGATATTGGAGAGCATTCCAGGAGCAGGGGTATCCTGAGTAACCGACTTTCCCTGAACCCGTTCACTGTAGGAACCGGTGTAATGTAGCTGAGAACGCACGGCTCTGCGCATTTCACTAAAGCCGTTAAAGCCAAGCGCGTTGGCAAAGCGAATAACTGTGGAAGGGGGAACATCCGCTTCCTCAGAGAGTTCTGCAACGGTACAGAGAACAATGCGATCCGGGTTCTCAAGAATATAGCGCGCTAACTGTTTTAGACGCTTACTAAGTTCTGGATAGTGTTGCTGGATGGTTTCCTGCAATCGAGGCGTGTCGGTCACGGCTGTATTTGTTTTTGTCTGCATAAAATTACTACTGATGCTGGGGGCGTTCTCCTACCCCTCCTGCTAGAACTAGAAGTTGCAAATGACTGTGGCTCAATAGTGCGCTAAGTCAACGTGAGTTGCATTATATGTCATTAATATGTTTTTGGATAAAATATTTCATTTGGTTAAAAATTAAAACTTTCTAGAAAGCGGCAGGAGTCGTTCGTGTCAGAGTACAGAGTCAGGGCAGTATCCCGTACTGGAGGCGAAGCCTCTATAGCGATTCACCGAGGTGAAAACCCCGTTCTAAAATACGTTGGCTTTGAAGTCTTTCGTTTAAAGACTGGTGAAAAGCTTCATCAGCTTGCCATCAAAGATGAAACCTGTGTTGTTGTGCTGGAAGGGAAAGTAAAGTTTTGCTCAGGTTCTATAGAGATGGATGACCTTGGTCGTCGATCAAGTGTTCATGAACAGGTTCCGACTGATTCTGTTTATGTTCCTGCTGGCCATGACTTTGATGTAGAAGCTGAAACAGATGCAGAAATTGCCCTCTGCAAAGCTCCCCACTTGGGCAAGAACAAAGAAATTCGTCTGATTGCAGCAGAACAGGTTGTCGTTCTGGATAGAGGCGAAGGAACAAACAAACGACTGATCCACAATATCATGATGGATAATGCTGATGCTGACAGTCTGCTGATCACCGAGGTTTATACTCCGGCAGGCAATTGGTCCAGCTATCCACCCCATAAACATGATACTGATGATCTGCCAGCAGAATCCTTTCTGGAAGAAACATACTATCACCGGGTGAACCCATCTCAGGGTTATGCTCTGCAGCGTGTGTACACCGATGACCGCAGCATTGATGAAACAATTGCTGTCGAAGATGGAGACACAGTTCTGGTTCCCCGCGGTTATCACCCTGTAGGTGCTCCCCACGGTTATGACCTGTATTACCTGAATGTAATGGCCGGGCCCAAGCGGGAATGGAAGTTCCGTAACGACCCTGCTCACGAATGGATCATCGAGAATAAGTAAAGGATTGAGTTGGACAGGGAAGTTCAATGCCAAAAATTATTTTACTCTTTGATTTTATTGGTTTAGTAATTGATTACTGAAAATAAGAAAGGGCATCAATAGATGCCCTTTCTTATTTTTAGGGGTCGGTGTTTGTTAGAATGCCACCCATTTACTGCCATTATCAGAAGATTCAACACAACGCTCAATAAAGCGCACACCTTCAATACCGTCATCGATGCCTGGGTACCAGATATTTTTTAGATGCTCCTGCATTCCATCCTGAGCGGCATTAATAGCCAGACCAAAGTTGCGATAAATATTGGCCCAGGAATCAAAGTAACCTTCAGGGTGGCCGCCACCAACACGTTCAAAACGTGCAGAGTCGTATAGATAACCCATAGCACGGTCCAGCTTACGGAAAGGCTCATTTAAAGGAGCGTATTCCAGCTGGTTGGGGTGTTCATCCCACCAACGGATGGTTCCTTTTTCACCAATCACTTCGACCTTGAAGGAGTGAGTGTTGCCTACAGCAACAGCTGATGTCCAAAGAGTGCCGACAGCACCGCTTTCGTAGCGGATCATTACATGAGCATCATCTTCCAGCTGGCGGCCTTCTACAAAGCTGGAGCGCATGCAGCTCAGGCTCTCCATCTTCTGGCCACTGATCAGCTGCCCCATTTGCAGGCAGTGAGTACCAAGGTCACCAAGAACATAAGTTGGGCCGGAGGCTTCAGGAGTGACACGCCATGCCAGGCCAGGATCATTCTTCTCAACCGCTTCGGCATGGTAGCCATGGGAGAACTGCATATGAACGATACGAACCTTGCCGAGATCACCGCGTTCAACCATGGCACGAGCCTGGGCAATAATCGGATAGCCTGTGTAGCCGTACATAACACCAAAAATGAGGCCTCGGGCTTCGGCCAGTTCTTTCAGGTGTTCAGATTCTGCTGCGGTAAACGTCAGTGGCTTTTCACAGATCACATGCAGGTTATGCTCGAGTGCCAGCTTGGCAATGGCGTAGTGAGTGCTGTTGGGGGTTGCGATAGTCACAACCTGAACACCGTCTTCCCGTTCGGCTTCCCGGCTGAACATCTCTTTATAATCGCCGTAGCAGCGATCTTCATTCAGCCTCAGCTCCTCCATACCAAAACGCCTGCTGCGATCAGGGTCAACATCAAATGCACCCGCAAGTAACTGGAAATTACCATCACGTCTTGCTGCATCCCTGTGGCTAAAACCGATCTGGCTTCCCTGACCGCCACCAACAAGCCCCCAACGTAATGGCTTGTTCAGGTTCTCTTTACGGATCATTTTATTGCACTCATTACTTTCATTATTGCTGTGGAAACTCAGCCATGTTTCCTGGCTTTATTTCATTTTTGACTTCTTTTCCATCTAATAAAAAAAATTATTTACCAGTCAATATAAAAAATGAAATATTTATTTCAATTTTGTGAGTGTTTTGATAAGCGTCAAATGGAAAACGAAACACTCTGCCCGGCAATTCTTGAACTGGGTTCTCTGACTATCAAAAATCTACAGAAGCGTTTTACCTGACGGTGGCAGTTAGTTGCTCTGTCAAACCCCGCTGCCAATGGAACTTTAAACACTACAAAAACTCCATAATGGGGTAGGCACACATAATTAAAGAAAACTTCAAAGCAGGGAGTGCTGAGAAACAAGGACAGGGAGTTGTATATGTTAGTCCAGACGGCAAGCGCAAAACCACCAACTGAACAGACCATGCCACCTCCGTGTGAGTGTAACAGTACAGTCAGCAGCACTAACCACCATGTGGGTGCTGAGGCAGGGCCTGCTGAGCCTCTTAGTGTTGAAACGCCTTCCAAACAATCCAGCAAGCCTGTTTATGACGCATTTTTTGTCAGTGATGACAACCAGTTCACTGATCTGGCCTGGCATCTCCTTAACAACGCGCCTCAACACTGCGCTGTTATTCAGAGTCCGGAGGATTTTGATCACGGTCACCTGATCCGTGAGGTAAAAATTGATACCAACGGTTTCCCCCAGACCCTCGATGGCCTGCTGTTCAGCGATACTCCTGTTACCCTGCTGATTGATTTTCGCAACTTTCCCCCGGAACGTATTCCCGAGTTGAATGAGTTGTTTGAAACACCTCCCCGTATTGATGGGCGTATTCTTGGCAGCAACGTCAGAATTGTCAGTGTTATCTCCCCGGCGATGCTGCCGACTGCCGGGCAACAGAACGCTGCTCAGGCGACCGGACCGGATTTCTGGTGGCGCATCAACAGCACCTGCCCGCCACGACAGGCCAGTGATCAGATCAGTGACATTGCTGTTGAAGGTCAGAAGGAGGGGCAGGCTAAGACCGGTTTTCTTCAAACCTGGCTCAACCAGCATGTGCCGAAATTAACAAACAGCTCTGGGCCAGCAAACAGCAAAACAAACGAAAACATTGTCGACTTCACTGGCCAGAACTGGCGCAGCGTGCTGTTTGGCATGCCTGATATAAACGAGGATGGACGTATTATCCACCGCCCCGGTGCCCTGGAGGGGTTACAGGCAGGTCAAAGCCTGGTTCTGAAAAACGCACCCTGGCAGGATCTGGCTTTTACCGTCGAACTGGCCCAGGTACTTCGGTCGGGAACTTTTCACAGCAATGGTCAGGATATTGCCCTGCCTGAAAATCTGACGCTGTTTCGCCAACCTCTGTCAAGGGAAGAGAAGCAGGCTATGGCTGACAGCATTCAATGGCAAACAGCTGTTTCTGTTAAACAACCGGCATTGATCAATGAGGATAATTTTGCCTTGATCATGCATGAGCATGTCCTGACCCAGAGTGGCGAAATCTGCCGCCGGGATATGCTGGAGCAATGGCTGAAAGATCGGGATGCTATCCGCGTTACCTCACCTTTAAGAGAAGACCAGTGGCTTCAGCTGGTCAGGCGTCTGCAGAAGGCCAATCTGACTCATCTGCCTGTTTTGACAGATGTGCCAGAGATGCAACCCTACCTGTTTCGTAGAGGCTCCGCCGCCCAACCCATGTCTTTCCCGACCGGAGAAGGTGGTATGACCGGGGTCACTATTGAGTGGGGCGATGGTCACCGACAGCTACCGTTAAGTGCCACCGAAGCGGTGGAAGAATTTGTTATCCTCCCGGAACAGAGTCTGACCAAAATTGCCCAGCGCTCTGATATCGTCTCGCTGCAGCGGCGTAGATTCCATTGCAGTCTTTCACGGCTGGCTGAATGCCTGAAAAACGGCACACCTGTCTGCCTGTCGGGGTTGCAGAGTAATCCTGTCCTGTTACGGCAGCTGGAAACCCTGTTGTGTTCCCCTCCCTCCCTGATACTTTTTGGTGAGCGGGTAACCTTAACAGACATGAGGCTGACCATTACATGGCCGAAAAACAGACCTCTGCCATCTCCGGTCTGGCAGGCTTTTGCTGATCTTAATCCTGGAAAGGCTGCTTCGCAAAAATCGAACCCCGTAGGAGAAAAAACCCCAGTAGACGACCTATTGTCAGTTGAGCAGAAAGCCTTTCAGGCCTTCAGCAGACTGTACGACACAATGCACCGGTTGCAGCTGGCAACCTACTGTCCTGCTCATCCACCCAGTGATCTTATGGAGACATTCGGGAAAATTGTTGCCCAGGCGGAATCCGAGCGGGACATGGATGGGTACCCATCCCTCCACCCCTTCCATTTTTATCAGGCTGTCAGCTCTGTGATCTTGAAAGAGTATCGGCCTAATCAGGAAGTTTACAGCTATCTCAAACAATTGAGCGCCAGGTTGTTCCTCCCTGAAGAAAAGCAGCGCTGGGTTGATAAAGCCCCCCTGCAGGAATGGGTTGCCCGGCACCAGATTATTGTACGGAAAGACGTAAAAAATAATTTCTGGTCACTGGCCCGGGCTTTCCCTGCCACAATGTTTCCAGACCAGCAGAATCCGGAAGGTCAGACTATTGATAAACTGACAGCCCTGCTGATTATTGTGGCGGCTGACGGTGATGCAAAGAAACGTGAGCTGTTGGAGAAATTTGCTGGCCTTTCCCCTGGTGTTCTGGGAAAAGCAGAGCAGGAGCTAGGCGGATTGCAGGAGCGTTCTCTGCGCCGGGAGGAGACCTTTTACAACCGGCTGGTCTGTCTGGACAAACATGAGCGTCAACCGGGATGCCTGCGGCAACAGGCTCAGGATCTGGCGGCTGCGGAGCATTCTGGAGAGGAGGCGCTAAAGAACGCAATTGATGGCGTATTGTCTGATGCGACGGCAAACAGTGAACTTCAGGAAACTCTGTGTGCAAAAGAACATGACTGGTCAAGCTGGGAGCAGCGCCGGATCAAACGCCTGGCAGCAAAAGTCCGGCTTAACCCTGTTGTGTGCATCAAGGGCGCGACCGGCGCGGGTAAAAGCTATATTGCCGAAATGGTGGCCCGTACCCTGAACCCGGCGCAGGCCCCCCGGATTATCACTGTTGGGCCGGAAACAGAACTCAGCGACCTACTGGGCAGACCTGTCTTGAAAGCGTCGGGTGACGATGACCATTGTACAGAGTGTCAGACAGCCCCGCTAACCCAATGGGCAAAGCAGGAAAGTTGTGATGGCAAGCCGGTGGTACTGATTATTGATGAAGCCAACCTGGCTATCCCTGAACTTTGGAACTGCCTGAAAGGGCTGTATGAACCGTCTCCCTGTCTATATCTTCATGGCGAACGCATGCCCGTCAGTGCCAGCCACCGGATTATTATGACGGGTAACCCAGACCACTTCAGTGGACGGCGCACCAACGAACTGCTCAGAATCAAGGCCCCCCAACTCTATTACACCCCCCTGGCACCAGAGTTTATTCGGGAAAAAGTGCTGCGTACGGGACTGACAGAGGTTATGGAAAAGTTTTCCGCAGCGAATGGGGATCAAGATCACACCGTACAGCATCTGCTTGACGCCATAGAGTTGCTGTACACACAGTACCAGAATCTGCTGCCCGAGCGAGTGTTTACCCCCAGAGATTTGACTGACCTTGTCAGCCGGATCGAAGAAATACTCGCTTTCCACGAGGGAGGAGCCGTCAGATTAACCGAGACATTGACCGAGAAAACTTTAAACGGACTGGTCTGGCAGGCCTTCGACGATGCCCTGGGAGGTGAGATCAGTGAGGAGAAACAGGCTGAAAAAAAGTCACTGAAAGCCTGGTACAGCAGCCGAAAACCATGTGACTCCAGTCTGATCAAGGCCCGGGAGGAAGCCTTTGAAAACTACTACCAGCAGTGGCTGTTAGAGAAAGGGAAGCAGGCAAGTCCGGGGGTAAGACTCGATTACACTAACGACAGTACACGCCTTTTAATGAACCGCATCTGGCTGGAGCAGCAGCGCGGCCAGCATGAAAAACAGAACCAGACCGTTCACCGGGGGCGTCATGCCACGGTCATAGCCGGTCCGGCCGGGCGGGGCAAATCGGCCCTGCTGGCCCGGCAGCTGACTGCCATGTGTCAGCAGGCCGGTCAGCCACTGCCGGAACAGATCAACGCCGGCCACAGTTCCTGGTCACTGTTGCAGCAGGCGGTCAGTCAAGCCAAGCAGCGGGGTTATCCCCTGATCGTTTCGGAACTGAACCTGCTGAAAAGTGAAGAGGTAGAAGGGTTGTTGAACAATGCCATTACCGGCCAGGCTGCCCCCGGCTTCCATCTTTACACCACTGTTAATCCGGCCAGTTTTATTGGTCGCCACCGTTTTTCTCCGGCACTGAAGAATCGCTTCACCTGCCTGAGCCTTGCAGATTATACGGACAAGGATATTGGGACGATCGGAAAAGCGTTGTTGCCCGCTAGCCTGTCACCGGCACAGCACGAACAAATCATCGAGTGGCATCTGGGGCTGCGTTTTCGCCTGAAACGGGATGAAATCCCATTGCAACCGAGCATTGCCGATCTTCAGCGGTTCAGTCAGGTCGTGGAGGAGCAATACTCCGGTACGCCCTTCACAGATGAGCAGCTGGGGGCAATTTTTATGCAGCAATACAACCTTTTCCTCACAGCTGGCAAGTGTAGGCCGGGATATCTTCCTGCGCGGAGTTTGCGTGGTTTATATGATGATATCGATGACGCTGCGGCAGCTGATAAGGCCGTAGAATCTGTCACTCTGACTCTCAATAGTAAGCAGTTGGATTTGAATCGCCCGGTAACGGTAAAGGCAGATATAGATTTTTATGATGTAACAATAAAGCCTCGGTCAGTTAATCATGTGGACATCCCGGTGTTGTCAGCAGAGTCTTTTGATCAAACGCTTGCCTTGGAAAACACGCAACTGGCTCTGGCATCCCTTGACTGGGAAAATAAAAGCCGAAGCCTGGCGCCTCCTTATTCCCACGACACCCTATACAGCGCCTGTTATCAAAAGTGGCGGGCAACTTTTATGAAAAGACTTTACGGGGTTGAACTGGATTTAGAAGAGCTGCTTTCCGCAGAGGAAAGGGAAACACTGAATTATCCCGGCAATGAAAAGGTGTTATGTCGGCTGAAAAAGCTGGATCTGTTCGATAAGGACCCATCCCCCCGGGGGCTGGAGCTGCTCTGGGAAGAGCTGCATAGACTTGGGAAAACTGTTGCAAATAAAGATATCCAGCCACAAACGAAAACTGTTGCCCTTCGCCACGTTGATGGGAACACAAAACATAGACACCGTCGTTACACGGTTGATCAGGTCTTTAAGGATATTCAGCCCAGGGATACGCGAATCAACACTATGGAACTCGCGATTGAAGACGATCGGGTGTCTGTGAGCAAGCAGCCTATCAACAGGCAAGGCTGCAATATCATTATTCCGACTCGCCTGGAGCCACCGGTTTATTTGCAAAAGACAGAGCACTATGGCGTTGTCAAAAAAACACTCTCCAAAGGTATGTTTAGTCCACTTCCGGGTATTTATGCTCACCAGACAATAACCAGCCTCAGTACAACACCTGAGGTTCCTCTGGAAGCACTGGATGTTATTCAGGATCGTGGTACCGGGAAATTGTTCATTCGGCTGGCTGACACATTCAGCGAAGCATCCAAAAAACTGGAAATACATTATGTCGTCAGGCAGCTGGATACTTACCCTGACCTCAGCAAAAAAATGCCTGCCACAGCGGAGGTTCTCGATAATCCATTTACAAAGCTGGTTCCTGACCAGTGCTTAAAGTCATTTAATCAAACAACTTATAAAGACTTTATCACCGCTCTGAAAGAGTGGGGGGCGGAGTTTGAAGAAGACGAGAATATAGAGGCCAGTAGTGAAGCTGACACGCTCTCCCAGATTATCAGCAGGCAAAAGGGGTGTTGTCGACACATTGCCTGGGGAATCTATGCCATAGCGGCAGCACGGGGGGTGGTTGTGAGGCTGGTAAAATCAGATACCCACATGTGGGTCGAACTATCCCCGGATCGGGGGGGGACCTGGGTGAAAATTGAAGCCGACAGGAAGGGGCCCGGTGATACAACTGTTGTCACTACTCCCGAATTTCAGCAATCAGCCAAGGGTGTGATATTAGGAGACGGTGACCAGGCAAGGCTTCTTGAGCTGGCAAAATCCGACCCTGTAAAATTCGCAAAATTAACAGGGTGTTCTCAAGATGTGGTTTATCAATGGATAAGTAGCAATGGTGAAACCCCTCTTGAAGCTGGTGACTTGTACCACATCTTTACTAAATGCCGTTACGAAGGTAGATGCCGTTACGAAGGTAAAGGGAGGAATCCTATCCAGGATTTGCAAATGCAGTACAGCTTATTGAAATCAGGCTCGATTGTTCTGGAAGACATAAAACATATTTGCGCACCTTCTCTTGCACGAGATTGTGGACGGGTTCTTGGCGACTGTTTTCTTAGTAAAGAAAACATTACAACCATAGTGGATATTGTCTGCGGTTTGAGGTGTTTTTTTGAAGCAAAAAATAACAAGTCAGCAAGCCAGCACTGGTTTGAACATTGCTGGAGGCATGCTGACCCTTTATGCTTGAATCGCAGGCTAGAAAGTTACCCCGGTCATTTTGAAAGGGGCAACGCCTATCGAAATGCATTTATTCTCTGGCGCACCGGAGTGTTGGACAGAAATTTATTAGAAGGTTTATCAGTAGAGAATGTGGCTGCTGCTTATGAATGTATAACCAGAGTACGGGGTGAGCTATACGAGTGGCAACGAACAATAGACTTGCCTGATATTATGGCGAAATTGAACGAATATTTTAAATATTACTACCCAGCATTCAAAGCGCCAGCTGCTGAGTGTATCCAGCCGACTCCTGCTGCCGAGCATGAGACTGCCGGGCTTGATGGAAAATCACCCTCTCTGGAACAACGGCTGGTAACAACGTCTATAGGTACCGGATATTCCTGGCACCCTGAGGGGGATTTAGTGCCAGAGCGCCTGTTAAAAAAGAAGGCTCCTTTCAAAGAACAAAAAGCCTGTCAAGGTACCAGGGCAGTGAAGCTGATACAGGGGAAAAATGGCGTGCTCAGTGGGGAGGTCAAGAAAATTAACGAGAGATTATTGGAAGGAAATAAATTCTTCAACAGACTTTGGGAAATAATCAAGCCACCGGAAGATCCAGGCTCGCATGAATACGATAAGCTATTCAGAATGTATTGCAAGATTGAGGTCTGCGTAGAGACATTCGCTCACGAGCCAAATGAAAGTAACATGAATAAGCTAAAGAACGCTATTGAGGGGCAGGGAATAACAATAACAGCAGATATTTCTGATATGTTAACAAAGCGTGTCGAAAAACAGGCAAGAATCAAACCGATGCTGGACAAACTGCCGCATTCGTTTGCAGGTTATCTGGAAAGAAAGTCCCTGGCTGCCACCGATAATCTTGGTATTTACAGAATGGCTGAAGATAAGAAGCGTCGGGGCTATCAGTTATTGACTTCAAAAGAGGCCATTCATGAGGCGGACTCTGTAGAAGAACCGTTTATCCATGTGCCGGAGTCTTTGTTCAAGGAACACCTTCAGGAAGAAGACTCCGAGAGTCTGTTTATCACATCAGACGAATTGACGACTATTGTCACAGAATACTGCTCAAGTGTGCAGCCTGGTGATTTGTAACGGCTTTTGTTGCTCTGCCATGAAATATTCATGGTGGTTGATCATTAAACAATCGTGGCAAAACCCCACCGGCGGATGAGTTTTCTACAACAAATTTAATAAATACTAAATGAAATTTAAATTTCAAAATGGCACGCCTGAAATAAAATGTTTCAAAACTCTGGAATATTTGACCTGGATCAACGGATTCCTGGGCTCATCTAATCAAACTCTAACAAGAACAAACAAAGGCAAAGCCGAACGCTTTGGCGATGCCGAGAAAAAAGAACATTAAGAGTTCAAACAGAGGTTGTTTATGAAAAAGCTTGTTTCAGTATTTATGACATGTTGCGCACTGTTTCTGGCGGGGTGTGGTGCTCAACAGGATGACGGTAAAGTGAAGATTGGTGTGTCAATCGCATCATTCAACGATACCTTCCTGATGTATGTGAAAGATGCCATGGAAGCCAAGGCGAAAGAGCTGGGTGATGTGGAAATCGTTTACACCGATGGTAAGGAAGACGTCACCATTCAGCTGTCTCAGGTTGAGAATTTCATTGCCCAGGGTATGGACAGCATTATTGTTATCCCTGCAAGTACTGATGCAACAAAACCCATCACCAATGCCGCCCTGAAAGCTGACATTAATCTGGTTTATGTTAACCGTCGTCCTGACTACCTGCCTGAAGGTTCCTACTACATCGGTTCCGAGGAGCGTGTCGCTGGTGAGATGCAGGCCAGGTATGTTGCTGAAGCCCTGGGTGGCAAAGGTAACGTTGGTATCCTGATGGGCCCACTGGGAGCGGATAACACCAACAAGCGTACTGACGGTGTGAAAGGTATTGTGGCTGACTATCCAGACATGCAGGTTACCCGTGAGCAGAGCGGTAAGTGGATGCGTGATATGGGTCTGAGCATTCTGGAAAACTGGATTGCTTCCGGTGACAAGATGGATGCCATTATTTCCAACAACGACGATATGGCTCTGGGAGCAATCGCGGCTCTGGAAGCTAACGGCATGAAGAAAGATGTTATGGTTGTTGGCCTGGATGCGACTCCTGATGCACTGGCCTTTATGGAAGAAGGTCGTCTGGATGCCACTATTTTCCAGGATTCCAAAGGTCAGGGGCAGGCCAGTGTAGATACCGCTTACAAGCTGGCCAAGAAAGAAACCGTAGAAAAAGAAACCATGGTTCCCTTCAAGCTGGTTACCCCGGAAAACTTCAAAGACTTTCTCTAATAGCTGATTGGAAAGAACGTCAGGTTCCCTGCGGAGCCTGACGCAGGGGTTCTTTTGGCTGGAGATCGTCTGGAAAGCTGCTCTTAAAACGGATGTTGCTACTGATGTGCTGGGCAGTTTTCCAGAAATGAAAGCCAAAAGCCGTGTTTTGCGAGACAGAGGTGAAATGAATGCAATCAGAAGTTGTTTTGGATATGCAGGGGATATCCAAAAGCTTCCCGGGTGTAAAAGCCCTCAGTGATGTGCAGCTGACGCTGCGGGAAGGCGAAGTGCATGCGCTGATGGGAGAGAACGGCGCAGGCAAGTCGACCCTGATGAAGATTCTGTTCGGGATGTATACCCGGGACTGCGGAATCATCAAGCTGGACGGTAAAGAAGTTGAGCTGAATGGAACCCTTGATTCTCTGGAACATGGTGTATCCATGATTCACCAGGAACTGTCCCCGGTTTTGCATCGCAGCGTGGCGGAGAACATCTGGCTGGGACGTGAACCAGTCAAAGGTCTGCTGAAACTGGTTGACCACGACAAAATGTGGGCAGATACCAAAGGCCTGCTGGAGAGACTGGATCTGGAGATCGACCCTCGTGAACACATGGTCAGTCTGACCGTAGCCCAGATGCAGATGATCGAGATTGCCAAGGCCGTGTCTTACAACGCCAAGATCATCATTATGGATGAGCCATCTTCATCTTTGACCGACAAGGAAGTGGGCCACCTCTTTGAAATCATCCGCAAGTTGAAAGGCCAGGGCGTGGCGATTGTTTATATCAGCCATAAAATGGATGAAATCTTTGAAATAGCCGACACCATCACAGTATTTCGTGATGGGCAGTACATCAGTTCGGTTCCCGCCAGAGAAACCAACCAAAGTAAACTGATCAAAATGATGGTGGGCCGTGAACTGAACAAGATGTTCACCCGCGAAGATCACACTATCGGCGAGGACATGCTGAAGGTTGAAGGTCTTTCACTGGAGAAACGTTTTGAAGATGTTTCTTTCGACGTGAAGAAAGGTGAAATCTTCGGTATTGCCGGTCTTGTTGGTGCAGGTCGTACTGAGCTTGTTGAAACCTTGTTTGGTGTGCGCAGTAAGTCAGCTGGCCACATCTATATAAAAGGCAAGCACGTTCATATCAAGTCGCCCGATCATGCCAAGAAGAATGGTATGGCGCTGCTGACTGAAGATCGTCGTCAAAGTGGCTTGAGCCTTATGCTTTCTGTTGAAGACAACACGGCTGTCGCCAATATGGATAGCTATGTCGGTGGCGGCAATCTACTGGAAGTCGCCCGCCTTAAGAAAGAAGCCAAGGAAGAATGTAAAAAGATTCGCGTGAAAACTCCCACCATGACAGAACCTATCGGCAACCTGAGTGGAGGTAACCAGCAAAAAGTGCTGTTGGCTCGCTGGTTGCTGACCAAGCCGGACATTCTGTTCCTGGATGAGCCAACCCGGGGGATCGATGTTGGTGCCAAGGCCGAGATTTACAAGCTGATCAGCATGTTCGCTCAGGAAGGCAAGACCGTCATCATGGTGTCTTCTGAAATGCCGGAGCTGCTGGGTATGTGTGATCGGATTCTGGTTATGCACGAAGGCCGTAACAAGGGAATCCTTGACCGAAATGATGCCAGCCAGGAAGCCATTATGAGCCTGGCTCTCCAGAAGCATTAAAGAAAGATATAGGAATAGTGACGAATGGCTAATACAACCGCATCAGCTGAAATGCTGCCAACTGAAAGCAGCAAGCAGAAACAGCTTAAATCCCTGATCAGTAAGTACGGAATTTACTTCGCATTTATCGGTCTGGTTATTTTCATGTCGGCCATGCATCCGGCATTCCTGACAGTAACCAACATTCTTAATATTATCCGTCAGGTGACATCTATCGGCCTGATCGCTCTGGGTGTAACCATCATCATTATTACCCGGGGGATCGACCTGTCATCCGGTTCGGTACTGGCGCTGGTTTCTGTTGTGGCTGCATCACTGGCTCAGAACCCGGACTGGCATGCCAAGATGTATCCCAGCCTGCCTGCTCTGCCGGTAATTGTTCCAATTCTGGCTGCACTGGCAATTGGTTCTCTCTGTGGTGCAATTAACGGTGCCTTTGTAGCGAAGACTGGTATCCCTCCATTTATCGCAACGCTGGGTATGATGATCGTGGCCCGTGGTGCAGCACTTATCTACAGTGATGGCCGCCCGGTTTCTGACCTGAATGACTCTTACAACTTTATTGGTCAGGGTGAAATCTTCGGCATTCCGTTCCCGGTTATTCTGTTCATCATTATGGCGCTAATTAGCTGGATTCTTCTGAACCGCACCCGCTTCGGCAAGTATGCCTACTCAATTGGTGGCAACGAGCAGGCTGCATTTGTTTCCGGTATCAATGTCGCCAAGTACAAGATCCTGGTTTACACATTCGGTGGCTTCCTGGCCGGTATGGCTGGTCTGGTTCTGTCTGCCCGTATCAGCTCTGGTCAGCCTGGCCTAGGTAATATGTTCGAGCTTGACGCTATCGCGGCAGCAACCATCGGTGGTGTGAGTCATGCAGGCGGTATAGGTACTATTCAAGGCACTGTTGTTGGTGCGCTGATCATCGGTGTATTGAACAACGGCTTGGATCTGCTGAACGTTTCCGCTTACTGGCAGCAGATTATCAAGGGCTCCATCATTGTAGCGGCTGTAGTCTTTGATATGCGTAAGAACGCACGTAAGAACTAATCGTAATCCTTTCTTTTCCTTTCGTTTGGAGTGCATCAGGTCATCCTGATGCACTCTCTCCCGCGCCTGCAGGTAACGAAGAAAAACGGAATAAAGACCATTGTCATGGATCAAGTAAAACAATTGATTCACGTGATAAAAAATGAAACAAATATTTCATTGTTGGAATTTTGTTCCAGAAGTCAGGGATTCTTCAAAAAGGGTTCCCAAAAAATTGAAGGGTGAAGGCAGAAAAGCCAACCTCTCACTAACAACACGCAGGAAGTGAAGCATGATCAAGTTTGCCATGTTCGGGGCTGGCCGCATCGCCAGAGTTCACGGCCAGACACTGACAGAGCATCCAGATGTTTCTCTGGAGTTTGTGATTGATCCCGTGGCTGAAGCTGCTGAATCTGTTGCCAAAGAATTTGGCGCACAGGTCACTGACGCAGAGAGCGTTTTTGCCAACAAAGATATCGATGCTGTTCTGATCTGCAGCTCTACCGATACTCACGCTGATCTGCTGGAGAAGTCTGCCCGCGCTGGTAAGGCTATCTTCTGTGAGAAGCCTGTTGATCTTGACACTTCCCGTGCCAAAGACGTTGCCCAGATTATCAAAGAATGTGGCGTTCCATGCTTTATCGGTTTCAACCGTCGTTTCGACCCAACTTTCCAATCCCTGTGGGATCAGAAGAAAGAAGGCCGTATCGGTAATCTGGAACAACTGGTTATCACCAGCCGTGACCCAAGCCCTCCTCCTGCCAGCTACGTAAAAGTATCTGGTGGTCTGTTCCGCGACATGATGATCCACGACCTGGATATGGCTCGCTGGATGCTGGGTGAAGAGCCTGTGGAAATCTTCGCAACTGGCAGCTGCCTGGTTGATCCTGAAATCGGCGAAGCCGGTGATGTCGACTCCGCACACGTCATTATGAAGACTGCCAGCGGCAAGCTGTGTCATATCAACAACAGCCGTCGTGCTGCTTACGGCTACGATCAGCGTATCGAAGCTTTCGGTGAGAAAGGCATGCTGCAGGCCGGTAACCATCGCGCCAGCGAAGTACGTTTTGTTGGTGACGAAGGTGACACCATCGAGAAGCCTCTGTTCTTCTTCCTTGAGCGTTATATGCCTGCTTACCGCCGTGAGCTGCAGGAGTTTGTCGACACCCTGCTGAAAGGTCAGGAGCCAACCGCCACTATTGAAGATGGTGTTCGTGCTCTGGAACTGGCTGATGCCTGTGTTGAATCCATGAAGACTGGTAAAGCAGTTCGTCTGGACTGATACCGAAAGATATGTGCCGGGTTCGCCCGGCATTAGAAGTTGCAGCCTTGGGCGCACTTAATAAAGAGAATGAAAAAGCTGGCTTCCTGTTGTTACCGGATGCAGCAGGAAGTTAAAAGCAGGAAATATTATGAGTAAAAGCCTGGATGTAATCTGTATAGGACGTGTAGCTGTGGACTTCTACGCCCAGCAGATCGGAAGCCGGCTGGAAGATGTCAGCTCTCTCGCCAAGTATCTGGGTGGCTCTTCCGGTAACGTGGCATACGGCACTGCACGTATGGGACTGAAGTCTGGCATGCTGGCCCGTGTTGGCGACGACCATATGGGTCGTTTCCTGAAAGAAGAACTGGATCGCGTCGGCAGCACCAGTGAACACCTTATTACTGATCCGGAGCGACTGACCGCTCTGGTTGTTCTGGGCATTAAAGACCAGGACACCTTCCCCCTGATTTTCTACCGGGATAACTGCGCTGATATGGCGCTGTGTGAAGACGATATCAAAGAAGAAGCCATTGCTTCCGCCAAGGTTCTTCATATCACCGGAACCCATTTCTCCACACCATCCACCAATGGCGCCTGCCGCAAGGCCATTGAGATTGCCCATAAGAATGGTGTGCGTACCTCCCTGGATATTGATTACCGCCCGGTTCTCTGGGGGCTGACCGGTAAAGGCGAGGGCGAAAACCGTTTTGTTGAAAATGAGCAGGTCTCAGAGCATATGCAGTCCATTCTGCCTCTGTTTGACCTGATCGTTGGTACTGAAGAAGAGATTCATATTGCCGGTGGCAGCACCGACACCCTCGAAGCTCTGCGCAAGGTTCGTGAGTTGAGCAAAGCCACTATCGTTCTGAAGCGTGGCGAACTGGGTGCCAGCGTTTATACCGGTGAGATTCCAGATGATCTGGATGGCGGCATTAACGGCAAGGGCGTTCGTATCGAAGTGATGAACGTTCTGGGTGCCGGCGATGCCTTTATGTCCGGTCTGCTGCGTGGTTATGTGAACGAAGAACCATGGGAACAGGCGCTGCGTTATGCCAATGCCTGTGGAGCTCTGGTTGTTTCCCGCCATGGCTGCGCGCCAGCCATGCCCAGCATGGAAGAGCTGGATTACTACCTGGAGCGTGAACAGGAAATCCTGCGTCCAGATCTCGATAAAGAACTGAACTACCTGCACCGTGTCACCTGCCGTGATGTGCAGTGGCCTGAACTGAATGTACTGGCATTTGACCATCGTCGTCAGCTTATTGATATGTGTAATGAGACCGGTGCTGATTTCGGCCAGGTCAAAAAGCTGAAGCGACTGATTCTTGAAGCAGCCCGCGCAGGTGCAGAAGAAATGAACCTGGAAGGTAAGGCCGGCATTCTCTGCGATGACACCTTCGCCCAGGACACTCTGAATGAAATCACCGGTAACGGCTGGTGGATTGGCCGCCCGGTTGAACAGCCTTCATCCCGTCCGCTGCGTCTGGAACATGGTGACACCATCGCCCGCCATCTGGTGAGCTGGCCGAAAGAGCATGTGGTGAAATGCCTTTGCTTCTATCACCCCGATGATGAAATCAGCCTGCGTCTGGAGCAGGAGCGACAGGTTCAGTCTACCTACGAAGCCTGCGTTGCCAGCGGTCATGAATTCCTGCTGGAGCTGATTCCACCCAAAGGTTCTGAAGTTGATGACACCACCCTGATCCGCTCCATGAAGCGTTTCTACAACCTGGATGTTCGTCCTGACTGGTGGAAGGTTCCTTCCCCGAGCCGCAATGCCTGGAAAGAGATTGATGCCCTGATCAAGGATCGTGCGCCTCATTGCCGTGGTGTGATTCTGCTGGGTCTGGATGCGCCTGCTGACGAACTGCAGGAAGGTTTTAACGCTTCTGCCGGTATCGATGTGTGCAAGGGCTTTATGGTTGGCCGCACCATCTTCGGCAAGCCTTCCAAAGAGTGGCTGGCCAACAATATTGATGACAAAGAATTCGTACGACAGGTTTCCGCCAATTATATGGAGCTGATCCAGTCCTGGCGTGAACGTGAGTACACAGAATAACAGCCTTGAGCCAGGAATGACCGCAGGTCATACCCATAAAGAATTGGAGCAATAGCGAAATGAAAACTATTCGTTTAACCATGGCTCAGGCCTTGGTGAAATATCTTCAGGCCCAATACATCGATATTGATGGTAAGGAAGAGCAGCTGTTTGCCGGTGTATTCGCCATCTTTGGTCACGGTAACGTGGCTGGTCTGGGTGAGGCTCTGCATACAGTAAAGGATGAGTTCCCCACTTATCGCGCCCACAATGAACAGACCATGGCTCATGCTGCAGTGGCTTACGCCAAGCAGCACCGTCGCCAGCGCATTATGGCAGCCACCACTTCTGTTGGACCAGGTGCAGCAAACCTGGTAACTGCAGCTGGTGTAGCTCATGCAAATCGTCTGCCAGTTCTTCTGCTGCCTGGTGATACTTTTGCAACCCGTCGCCCTGACCCTGTTCTGCAGCAGGTTGAACACTTTGGTGATCCCAATATCACCACCAATGACTGCCTGCGTCCGATGTCCCGTTATTTTGACCGGATCAATCGTCCTGAGCAGATTATTACCAGTCTGCCTGCGGCCGTTCGAGTCATGCTGGATCCGGTTGACTGCGGCCCGGCTACCCTGGCTCTGCCTCAGGATGTGCAGACCATGGCTTATGACTACCCGGAGAACTTCTTCCGCAAGCAGGTGCATCACCTGAGCCGCCCACGTGCTGCCATGCGTGATCTGGATATTGCTGCTCACCTGATCCGTGACAGCAAGAAGCCTCTGTTGATTGCTGGTGGTGGCGTGCACTACTCCGGTGCCTGCGAATCTCTGAAAGACTTTGTAGAAACTTTCAATATTCCAGTTTGCGAAACTCAGGCCGGTAAAGGCGCGCTGAACTGGGATCACCCCAACAACCTTGGTGGTATTGGTGTGATGGGGGCAGAAAGTGCCAACAAGGCTGCAGAAGAAGCTGATCTGGTTATCGCAGTTGGTACCCGTCTGCAGGATTTCAACACTCAGTCCCGTACTTTGTTCAGCCGTGAAGACCTGAAGGTTGTTGGCCTGAACGTAGCCGTATTTGATGCAGTCAAACATGAATCCATTCCCATGGTCTCCGATGCTAACGAAGGTCTGCGGGAGCTGACCGAAGTGCTTTCAGGCTGGAATGCGCAAACTGAATGGCTGGCAAGCTGTCAGGATTGGGCTGCTTCCTGGAACAAGCGCGTTGATGACATTCTGGCTGCACCGGAAGGCAAGGATGAAAATTACCTGCCCACCGACGCCAATGTTATCGGTGCGGTATGGCGTTCCACCACTGAGCAGGACACTGTTCTCTGCGCAGCTGGCGGCCTGCCCGGGGAACTGCAGAAACTGTGGCGTGCCCGTTCCGACAAGCATTACCACCTGGAGTATGGTTACTCCTGCATGGGTTACGAAGTCGCCGGTGGTATGGGTGCCCGGATGGCAACCCCGGACCGTGAAATCTATGTCATGGTCGGCGATGGCTCCTACCTGATGGCCAACAGTGAACTGGCTACCTCCGTCATGCTGGGCCACAAGATTATTGTTATCTGCCTGGATAACCGCGGCTTTGCCTGCATTAACCGTCTGCAGAATGGCTGTGGTGGTGAGTCCTTCAATAACCTGCTTCAGGATTGCTACACCGTTGAAGGTGGTGCACCCAAGGTTGATTTTGCAGCTCACGCCAAGTCTCTGGGCGCTGACTCCGAACAGGTTCAGACCATCGAACAACTGGAAGCTGCACTGGAACGTGCCCGCGCTTCCGACAAGAGCTACCTGATTGCCATTGATACCGATCCAATGCCTTCTACTGATAACCATACCTGGTGGGATGTAGCCATTGCCGAGGTATCTGAGCGTGCGGAAGTAAGAGAAGCGCGCAAGGGCTATGAGAAAGCTGGCGAAAAGCAGCCTTACTAATACTTCAAAAGAACCTAATTGAGACGGCAGGCGGAGTCTGCCGTTGATAACAACCAAACAGACCATAGAGTGAAAAAGCCATGTCTAATGTAAAACTGGGCATCAACCCTCTGACCTGGACCAACGATGATATGCCCAGCCTGGGCGCTGAAACTCCTCTGGAAACCTGCCTGGCAGAATCCAGGGAAGCGGGCTTCGCTGGTGTTGAACTTGGTAACAAATTCCCCCGCAAAGCAGAAGTTCTGAAGCCAATCCTGGCTGAGTTTGACCGTGAACTGGTTTCCGGCTGGTACAGTGCTGAGCTGCTGACCCGTTCCGTAGAAGCTGAAATTGAAGCTGTTCAGGATCACCTGGCTCTGCTGAAAGCCTGTGGCTGCCCGGTCATGGTTGTCTGCGAAGTGACTGACTGCATCCACGGCGCTATGGAAACGCCTCTGACTCGCCGTCCAGTTATGGCTGCCGAGAAGTGGGAAGAGTTTGGCAAGCGTATGACCGAGTTCGGTGACTACCTGAAAGAGCAGGGTGTTCACCTGGCTTACCACCACCATATGGGCACCGTTGTTCAGACTGAAGAAGAAGTTAACAAGCTGATGGAAGTGACTGATCCTTCCGTTGGTCTGCTGCTGGATACCGGACACCTGACTTTTGCTGGTGGCGATCCTGTTCGCTGTGCTGCCAAGTGGGGCGACCGTATTGTTCACGTTCACACCAAAGACGTTCGTGCAGAAGTTCTGGATGACTGCCTGAACCGTGACCTGCCATTCCTGAAGTCTGTCCTGCAGGGTGTGTTCACCGTTCCTGGTGATGGCTCCGTTGATTACAACGCTGTTCTGGCTGAGATGAAGAAAGTGGATTACCACGGCTGGCTGGTTGTTGAAGCCGAGCAGGATCCTGCCATCGCACATCCGCTGACATACGCAACCATGGGTTACAAGAACCTGAAAGCGATTGTTGATGCGACTGGCCTGTAATTCATAACAAACAGCCATGAGCGGGAAACGCCTTTTCCATCCTCCCGGAATAGGAAAGGTGTTTTCAAAGTAAAAGGTAGCGAAAGGAATGCAGCCTCAGGGCTGCATTTCTGAAGAGGGAAAAGATTAGTGAGAGTCATCGGAAATTATATTAATGGTGAACTCAAGGCCAGTGAGTCTGGCCGTGAAAGTGTCATTTTTAATCCTGCAACAGGTGAGCAGGTTGCTGCAGTCAGCCTGTCCACAGCAGAAGAAACCAACCACGCGATTGATGTAGCAGCCAAAGCCTTCCCTGCCTGGTCTAACACCAGCTCTGTGAAGCGCGCCCGTGTGATGTTCAAGTTTAAAGAATTGCTTGAGCAGCATGCTGATGAACTGGCTGAGGTGATTTCTATTGAACACGGCAAAGTGTTCTCCGATGCCAAGGGCGAACTGACCCGTGGTCTGGAAGTTGTTGAGTTTGCCTGTGGTATTCCCCACCTGCAGAAAGGTGAGAAATCCATGAATGTGGGTACTGGCGTGGATAGCTGGTCGCAGATGATGCCGCTTGGTGTGTGTGCCGGTATCGTACCTTTCAACTTCCCGGCTATGGTGCCTATGTGGATGTTCCCGGTGGCGATTGCCTGCGGTAACACCTTTGTTCTGAAGCCTTCCGAGAAGGTACCTTCTGCCGTAATGCGTATGGCAGAGCTGCTGAAAGAAGCCGGCCTGCCTGATGGTGTATTCAATATTGTAAACGGCGACCGTGATGCCGTTGATGTGATGCTGACTCACCCGCAGGTTGAAGCGATCAGCTTTGTTGGTTCAACTCCTGTTGCTGAGTATATTTACACCCGTGGCAGCCAGCACGGCAAGCGTGTTCAGGCCCTGGGCGGTGCCAAGAACCATATGGTAATCATGCCCGATGCCGACATGGATGCAGCAGCCAATGCCCTGATGGGCGCAGCCTACGGCGCGGCTGGCGAGCGCTGCATGGCGATTTCCGTTGCTGTTCCTGTTGGTGAAGGCACTGCCGAGAAGCTGGTAGAAAAACTGCTGCCTAAGCTGGAAGCCCTGCGTGTCGGCCCCGGTATTGTTGAAGGTCCTGACAATGATATGGGCGCAGTGATCAGCAAGGAGCACCGCGACAATATCCATTCTTATGTTGATAAGGGTGTGGAAGAAGGTGCCAAGCTGCTGGTTGATGGTCGTGATCTGAAGATTCCAGGCCATGAAAACGGCTTCTTTATCGGTGGCAGCCTGTTTGACCACGTAACCCCAGAGATGACTATCTACAAGGAAGAAATCTTTGGCCCGGTTCTCTGTATTGCTCGTGTTAACAGCTTCAGTGAAGCGGTTGAACTGGTTAATGCTCACGAATACGGAAACGGTGTGGCGCTGTTTACCAGCGATGGTAAGTCTGCACGTGAATTTGCCCAGCATATTCAGGTAGGTATGGTAGGTATCAACGTGCCTGTACCTGTTCCCATGGCGTTCCACAGCTTTGGCGGCTGGAAGCGTTCCCTGTTTGGCCCACTGCATATGCATGGCCCAGATGGCGTACGTTTCTACACCCGGATGAAGATGGTCACCAGCCGCTGGAATGACCATGATCCTTCAGATTCCGCATTTACCATGCCGACTATGAAGTAAAACACTTCTGGTAAGTACTTCGATCGTCCCAACAGGGTACTGTGCTTGTTTTGGCGGTACCCTGTTTTTTGTTATCTATGAGGCCATGCGCACCATATCAATATGAGGAATTCCATCCTCAAGATACTCTTCCGAAGCCACTTTGAATCCATAGTTTTTGTAGAAATCCAATAAATAGGACTGGGCTCCTATCTTGATGGATTGATCTGGCCAGATAGATCCCGCATGGTCTATGCCTTGTCTGAGCAGAGCATGAGAAGTGCCTTTTCCCCTCATCAACTGATGAACGGCAACCCGGCCAAGACTCACTTGTGGGTATGTGCACCCTGGTGGCAACAGACGCAGATATGCGACAAGCTGATCACCCTGATAGCCAAGAAGGTGGCGGGTTTCAGGGTGGCGATCATGTTCGTCTAACTCATGGTAGGGGCAGTTTTGCTCGACAACAAAAATATCTACCCGCAGCTTAAGCAATTCATAGAGCTGGTTGGTTGTCAGTTGAGAAAATGTCAGGCATTGACAGTTCATGTTATCACCCGTACCGAAAAGCCACTGAGCTGGATAATAAAACTTCAACAGGGCCTGATGCTAATTTTTTCCCGGGCTCATGGTGAAGCCATTCCCAGTAAAATTTTTAGAAAATAGCTTCCGCACATATAGTATTGGTGAGTTAAACAGGCTGGAGCTTGGGTCTGACTGAACAATACTGGTAGACGGTATGCTGAAGTAGATCTGTGAAGCGATAAATAGACAGGCAATCCCGGTACAGGCTGCGAGCCTGGGATATTTGCAGGTAAACACAGATGCATGCGAAAGGATTTTGATAGGCCACACTAGTCCAATCTTGAATAAGCAGTTTGCCGATGTACAGGCTAGTGAAGCCAGGCCTGAAGTTTTCCTTGAAGGTGCTCCGCGTTTGGTAGAACTAAAAGAAGGAGCGATGGTATTTCCTTTGTGCAAGGTTCTGGTGGCTGCCAGTGGAGGGAAACCTGTTGAGGTCTTTTGTCGAATTAAACAGCGAGATTTACCACGGTCAGGCAAGTTGGTTACTGAAATATGAAAATTTCCATCTTCAGATTCACGCAAACCCTCTTGATCATCGTCGGCAGTTGTTAGCAGGGTTTCCAGATTGTTATTCTGATCATCATATTCTCGACCCTCTTTTAAAGTAGACACTAGAGAAAAAAGTTCACTGAAGTTAAATGTGGTAACAGACTCCTTAAGCTCTTCAGGTACTCGCACAAGTTTAAGAGGGGGGGCTTCTGGATCATCCTCATCCTCCAGTGGGATTTTTTTTCGGTACATTTTGCCATTAAAGGCGAGAGTGATTGTACGGTAGGAATCAGTATCTTTTACATAAATCTCTACAGATTTTTTTTCTTCTTTGTAACTCTCGGTGATGCGGGCCAAAATACCAAAATGGTGGTCATCTGATCCCTGAGCAAGGAGGAGCCAGTACTTAGACCCCTTATATTGAAAGCCGTTAATGTCATAGGATGTAACATCATTAAAACCGTGGTCTATCGAACATCTTACTTGCTGGATATTTCCGCCGGGGAAATAGATGAACGCATATTGTCTGTTGCCTGCAAGACAGACTGTTGCAAACAAAGATGCCGCCCAGGCTAGATGCAGCAGTACTGTGCCCAGTTTTGTTAAAGGAACCATTGCCTGGTACCACTGTGTTCAGGAAGGCCAGGGAAGCATAGCAAGCAAATTGCGAGAGTGTCTTTTTAAGGGTTTGACTCAGTTGACCGTACTACGGCACTGCGCTATTTGGCTGCCACCATGATCAGCCTGAAAGCCTGTGCGGTTTATCAAATGTTGAGGCCGAGAAATGATTGCCTGTTCCTTATGAATCAGAAGTTTACTCAGGGTTTCAGGTAGCTGGATAACGGCTCTGCTTCGATACCTGCGGGAAAGGTTATGCTCAGACTGCATCCCGCTTCTTTCGCTATTCTTTCCAGCTCAGAAACAATTCTTTGATCAACGCACCGGTCATGGGTCACTTTGCGAACGCAGAGCGGTTCTTGAGTCTGTCAACAGATGTTTCTGGAGTTCAGAGTGGTGGCAGAAGAAGAGACGCCACGGGAGCATCTGCCGAGCCATATCATGTAGCTGTTTACTCTTCCCGAGGGATGGGATAGCGAAGTTCTAGAACTTTATAGTGTGATCCAGAACTTCACATCCCTGCTTATAGCTTCAAAATCAATCAGTTATTTAGAAGAGCCACAAACTGTTTGATCCAGGATGGATTGGCAGGTCAGGCGGGAGCTGTCACATAGTGGCCACTGGTCACAGCAGCATCAACGGCAAAGTCCATAGCCAGCAGAGCCTGAAACGGAACCATGATTTCGTAATCTTCTACAAAATCACCTGCAATAATCAGAACCTTTTTCATGATAAGCACTCGCTATGTTATTTTCTTTATGGAAGCGCATGGCAAGTTTATCCCTGAATCAAGGTTGGCTGATAGTATTTTTTAAAGCGAACATAACTGGGCGATTCACATCTAGATTTGGTATCGAAAAGTATCAAAAACCGGTTTAACTATAGGGATCAGAATCTGAATTAACTCTTCCAAAGATGAGTTGAGACCATTATTCCTATAATACGCCCCTATGCGTTCTTTTAATGGCGGGGTATCCAGCTGCAGTGGAACAATATCGTGTTGCTCCATAAAGCTGCGATACTCAATAGGAAAGCCCAGAATGACATCCTGAGTTTGAAGAAACTCCAGACCGGCTGTGATTGAGTTGGTCGACATGATTACCCGGTGATCTGATTCAAGCCGCTCCTGTTCAATCGGGTTTTCTTCAACGTGTTTGATGTATTCCTTATATCGACTGTCATGGCCAGTTATCTCCAGAAGTGGAAAACTATCCATATCGGTATAACACGCTTTCTTTCCGGCAAGAGGGTGGGATGATCTGACAAACCATGCTCTATCAGACTCTAAAAGAGGCATGAATACCATATCGGAGTTATGGGAGAGGCCTAGGATTTCATGGCCAAAAATAATATCAAGGTGGCCGGATAGCGTTCTGTCAAAAAGATAAAGGTTGTTGCCAAACTCAATATGAAGTGAAGCCTTGGGGGCTATTGAGTGATATTTTCTTAAAGCATCTTTCAGATAAAGTTCCCAGAAAAAATGCCCTGTTCCAATCAGGAGAGAGCGCCCCTTCTTATTCTTAAATTCCTCGATCTTTTCGTTAGCCTGTTTTTCGATGTTCTCCATCGCTCTCACATGGCCGTACAAAATTTGACCGTAGGCCGTTAATGAAACCCCTTGGTGAGAGCGGTTAAACAGGCTTATTTCATATCGGCTTTCCAGTTTCTTAATATTTTGTGTAAGAGCTGGCTGGCTGATATGTAGCATCTCAGAGGCATGGCTGAAGCTGCCTGATTCCGCGATCACTTTGAATTGATGAAGAAACTTATCCATTCCGGTAACTATAAGTACAACTTATACATGGACGCATAATATGTATTATTCAGGCGCTGTCCAGTTCTGTAGATTCATTTTTATAAATGTGGCTTTTTGTTCAAAGGTGGTTGAAAAAATATCGTTAGCTAAAAATTGCGGTTTCTTGTAGTGTTTTTCGCCCGACTTGAAACCTCAAAAGTTAGTTGTGGTATCTCCACCAAGTAAATGAGCCCTCACAGTGAATACAGATATTTGCGAACTGAAAGCAGTCGCAGGTTATGGAAGTAGTGTATGACAGGTAGCTCAGATTGGTGGAAAAGTTTATCCATCTATCAGATATATCCACGTAGTTTTTATGACAGCAATAATGATGGAGTGGGTGATTTAAAGGGCATCACCGAAAAGCTCCCCTATATTGCATCGCTCAATGTTGATGCCATCTGGTTATCTCCTTTCTTCACTTCTCCCATGCACGATTTTGGCTATGACATTGCCAACTATCGAGATGTCGATCCAATTTTTGGCACTTTAAGTGATTTTGATGAGTTTCTGGCGACAGCTCATGAGCTGGGGCTAAAGGTCTTGATCGATCAGGTTTACTCCCATAGCTCCGATGAGCACCCTTGGTTCCAGGAAAGCCGTCAGAGTCGAGATAACCCTAAACACGACTGGTATGTCTGGGCAGATCCAAAGCCCGATGGCTCTCCGCCTAATAACTGGCAGTCCTGTTTTGGTGGTGCCGCCTGGCAGTTCGACAGTCGTCGTATGCAGTACTACCTGCATAACTTTGTTACCCAGCAACCTGATCTCAATCTTCACAACGA
The DNA here is from genome assembly GCF_023502345.1 of Parendozoicomonas callyspongiae. Classification (GTDB taxonomy): domain Bacteria; phylum Pseudomonadota; class Gammaproteobacteria; order Pseudomonadales; family Endozoicomonadaceae; genus Sansalvadorimonas; species Sansalvadorimonas callyspongiae. Next base: position 31,474 of record NZ_JAMFLX010000007.1, on the reverse strand, counting down.
AGATGTGCAGAATGCCGTTTTGGATGTCACACGTTTCTGGCTGGATCGTGGAGTTGATGGTTTCCGTCTGGATGCTATCGGTCAGATGTTCCATGACCTTCAGCTGCGTGATAACCCTGTGAATCCAAAAGGTCAGTCCCACGTTAAGCTATGGTACTGGCAGGATATGATCTACAACTCCAACCGTCCAGAGATGGAAATTTTCCTGCGCAGGTTCCGTCAGGTTCTGGACTCATATCCTGAGAAGACAAGTATCGGTGAGATTGGCGATCTTGATCTGATTACCCGCTATACCGGCAGTGATGATCTCCTGCATATGGGTTATGACTGCCAGATGACCATGGGTCATCACAATGAAACAGCTAACAAGGATTACATCAACCGCATTATTGGTAACGCAAAGTCAGCCGGCAAAGGCTGGGTGAATTATGCCATTAATAACCATGATGCTCCCCGCGTTGTTTCCCGCTGGAAAAAAGAGGGCGTCGACCAGGACCTGCTGGCTCGGCTCTACTTCACCCTTATGAATACTCTCCGCGGCTCTATCTGCCTGTATCAGGGTGAAGAACTGGGGCTGGATGAAGCAGAGCTTCAGTTTGAAGATCTGGTTGACCCGGAAGGCTTGGCAACCTGGCCACAGCGGCAGGGACGGGATGGTTGCAGAACACCTATCCCCTGGAACAAAGATGCTGTGAACGGAGGTTTCTCCTCTGTTAAACCCTGGCTGCCAATGCAGGAAAAACATTGCGCAAGGGCCGTTGATGTTCAGGAGCAGGATAGTGAATCTACCCTGAACTTCTATCGCGAGCTTCTGAAGTGGCGAGGAGAGCACCGCGACTACATTGCTGGTGATATAGAGCTGATGGAAACCCCGGAAGGTGTCAGCGGTTTTATCCGCACCGTTCCCGGGAAAAAGTCACTTCTGTGCCTCTTTAACTTTTCTGATGAAACTGTCCCGATTGTTCTTGGACAGGATGCCGCCAAAGCTATCCATCTAAAAGATTTTGCTGACAACAGTGTTGATCAGTCGGTAACGCTTATGCCGTGGCAGGCAGGTATTTACTGGCTCTAGCACTTAACACTGATTGTCGAAGATGATTTGTCGAGGACTTTTTTACTATGGCCACTCTGAGTCTGCATAACGTTATCAAACGTTTCGGTGAAACAGAGATTATTCATGGTGTGGATCTGGCGATTAACGATGGTGAGTTCATCGTTTTTGTCGGGCCATCCGGTTGCGGAAAATCCACACTGCTGAGACTGATTGCCGGTCTTGATGATACCACCGAGGGTGAGATCAAGATCGCTGGTCAGGCAGTGAATGATCTTGCTCCCTCCAAACGTGGGGCGGCCATGGTGTTTCAGTCCTACGCGCTTTATCCCCATATGAATGTTTACGACAACATCGCCTTTGGCCTGAAAGTTCGTAAACATCCCAAAGAGTTTATTGAAGAAAGGGTGAATGAAGTTGCAGAGATTCTGCAGCTGACTCCTTTACTGAACCGCAAGCCAAAAGAGTTATCCGGCGGCCAGCGCCAGCGCGTTGCCATTGGTCGGGCCATTACCCGTCAGCCGGAAGTCTTTCTCTTTGATGAACCCCTTTCCAACCTTGATGCTGAACTGCGTGTAGCCATGCGCATGGAGATTGCCCGTCTCCATGAAAAGATGAACGCCACCATGATTTATGTGACCCATGATCAGGTGGAAGCCATGACCATGGCTGATCGGATTGTTGTGCTTCGGGCCGGTCAGATTGAGCAGGTTGGCACTCCGGCAGAGCTTTATACCGCACCGGAAAATGTCTTTGTGGCCGGATTTATTGGTTCGCCAAAGATGAACTTCATTTCTGTGACTTCGAAAGAGTTTGATGGGACGAAGCAGACCTTCACTTTGGAAAGTGGGCAGAGCATCAAGCTGCCGGTGGACTCTCCAACCGATGGTGAAAAACAGTTCAAGCTGGGTGTTCGTCCGGAACACTTATTCATTAATAGAACTGGTGATCTAAATATCACCATCAAGGCAACAGCTTCTGAATATCTTGGTGAAAACACTCTGGTTTATGGCGACCTCAATGGCCAGTCCATCACGTTAAAGGTTGATGGTCACCAGACAATTCTTCCCGGCCAGGAAATCGCTGCCAGTGCAGCGGTAAGAGATATCTATCTGTTTGATGATCAGGATCGTTCAGTGCTGCAGAACTATCGTCGAACCCTGTTGAAAGACGCACTGAGTGTTAAGGAAAACAAGGAGCCAGCAACGGCCGCCTAGAAAAAATAACGTAAGGCTGAATCTCTCTTCGGTCAGAAGTAACGTAAGGAAAAGCAAATGAAGAAAACAGTGTTAGCGCTCTTAACGGCCACGATGGCGTTTAGTTCTGTGACCATGGCAAGTGATGTGAAGATCATGACCAAGGTCAGCGGTGGTAAAACTGCTGGTGAGCATAAGGCGTTTGTTCAGGTTATTGAAAAAAATACCGGTATGGATGTCAGCATGGTCAAGCCGGGGGGCTCCTATGATCAGGTTGTTCTGACCACTCTGGCCAGCGGTGAAAAATACGATCTTATCTACAGCACATCCAAGCAGCTTGAATACTTTATCAAACAGAAAGCGATCATGCCTATGAATGATCTGATCGCCAAAAGCCCAATTCTTTCTGACCGGAACCGAATTTCCCAGGAAGAACTGGATGTCATCAGCCGCGACGGCAAGATCTACGGTATTCCCAACAAGTTTGAAGGTGGCACCATGCCAGTGGTGCGTGCTGACTGGCTGGAAGAGCTGGGCATGAAAGACCCTGCGACCCTTGACCAGTGGTACAACTTCTTCAAAGCCGCCAAAACCAAGTATGGTGCCTACGGTATCAGCACCAAAGGTTTGTATGATATTCAACCATTTATGAGTGCAGTTGGGGTGAAAGCCGGATATGTGATGATTGATGGCAAGCGCACTGTTCCTTACGCCACTGATGCTGCAGCGCCTGTTTATGACTGGTTCGCCAAACTGTACAAGGAAGGTCTGCTGGATCCTAACTTTGCTTCCAACAGCAGCTCCGATATGACCAAACTGTTCCTGTCTGACCAGACTGCGACAGTCACCTACTGGGATGCTTTTGTTGGTCTGTACAACAACATTCGCACCAATCAGGATCCTAAAACCACCTTCCGTGCCAAAGGCCTTGCCGGTGTTCCCGGGCCTGATGGCAAGATCATGATGCGTCGCGGTGACTCCAGTATCTGGGTGATTCCTGCCAATGCCAGGAAGCCTGAAAACGCCATCAAGTTCCTGGAGTTCTGGCACTCTGAGCCGGGCTACCTGCTGGGTACACTGGGCATCGAAGGCATTGATTACAATGTGGTCGATGGCAAGTATGTGCTGACCGAGACCGGTAAAGAGCATGGCCTTGATCACGGAGCTCCCCGCGTGACCAGCCGCAACTGGGTTAATCCTTTTGGTTCCCTGCCTGGCGTAGACGAAGCAGAAGCCATTGTTCTGAAACACGCTTCTCTGGAGGTTCTGCCAGCTGAGTGGAGCAAGACCAAGAAGATTCTTCAGAAGTACGCCTATCGCGCCATGCTTGGCAAGGTCACTGGTGCTGAAGCCGTTAAGGCCATGCGCAAGGATCTGGCTAAGAGTAAGTTGATCGATTAAATCAAAGGCTGGTAATGGTGCTGTTGCCTGATGCCATTACCAGCTTTGTTTCTTTCCGGAAAGGTTCTATGGATACTCGGCTGCTGAAAAAGTATGCGCCTCTTTATGTGTTAATAACGCCCATAATTATTTATTTTTGCGTTTTTATTTTTTATCCACTGTCGCAAGCGTTTTATATCAGCATCCAGGAATTTGGTCTTCTGGGCTCTTCCGGGTTTGTAGGACTGGACAATTACTACACCATTTTTGACGACAGTGATTTTTTACAGGTTATTGAAAACACCATAGTTCTGTCGCTGGGTATTACTTTCTTTGGTTTTACTCTGCCGATTATTCCTGCCATTGCTCTGGTTGAAATAACCCAGATGGCAGCCAAACGCTGGTTTCAGACTCTGATTTATCTACCCAACCTGTTTTCCTGGGTAATTATTATCGGTATCTGGATGACGTTTCTTTCTCCGGCGGGTTCACTCAACAGTGTTTTGATATCGCTGGGAATTATCGATGCGCCCATCCTGTTCTTTGCCAATGAAGACTACGCACGGGGCATGATTGTGTTCCAGACTGTGTGGAAAGATATCGGTTACACCACAGTTATTTATTTCTCCGCCATTCTCTCTATCAACACTGATCTCTATGAAGCCGCTGAGATGGATGGGGCAACTGTCTGGCAGAAGATCTGGAACATCACCATTCCCCAGCTCTACCCAACAATGAAAATTGTGTTCCTGATTACTTTGCTGGGTTCACTGCGTACTTTTGATTCGGCGTATTTGATGTCGAACGGTCTGATCTCCCACAAGATTACGACACTGGCTCTCTATGTTTATGAACAGGGCATTCTTGAGTTTGATCTGGGTATCGCCAACGCGGCAGGTGTGATCCTGCTCATTATCGCCATCAGCCTGGCTCTGGCTGTACAGAAGATCACCAGGAACAAGTAGGTTTCCGTCATGCTTAATGATAAGAAATTCAGTTTATACAGCTTGATTCTGATGGCCCTGATGTCAGTGATGATGCTGTTGCCCCTGTGGAATGTTATTGCCACAGCTTTCTCAACCAACCTTGATTCCATGAAGCCTGGCCTGCTGCTGTGGCCGGAAACCTTCAGTGTGGAAGGTTTCGAAGTGCTGTTTAACCGACTGGAATTCTGGCGGCCTTTTGCCAACACAATGTTTGTGACGGTGATCGGGGTTTTCCTGCATGTCTTTCTGGCTTCTGTTGGCGGTTATGTGATGGCGCAGCCAAACCTGCCGGGTAAGCACTTTCTGACAGGTATTATTCTACTGACGCTGACTATTCCTTCGCAGATCATCATGGTTCCGCTGTTTATTGTGTTCAAGGACTTCCACCTTCTGAACACTCTGACTTCATTGATTGTGGCTGAGTTGGTCTCCGGTTTCAGTATCCTGCTGATGCGCAATTACTTTGAGCAGATTCCCCATAGCCTTTTGGAAGCCGCAAGAATTGATGGTGCCAGCAACCTGACGATTTTCTTTAAGGTTTATCTGCCTTTGACTATTCCGGGTCTGATCACTGTTGGTCTGTTCGATGTAGTGCGCAAATACAATATGTTTGTGAAGCCGCTGATCTTTATCAATGACCCTGAAAAGATCACTCTGCAGATTGCTCTGAAGTCCATTGTTATGCTGGATAACTCCACATCCAGCAGCGATATTGTCACCAATAATGTTGTTGCCGGAGCGATTGTTGTTGCATTGGTCCCGCTGGTTCTATTTTATCCCTATATCCAGAAATTCTTTATAAAAGGTGCTCATGCTGGCGCAGAGAAAGGATAGAAATGGAAGAGATAACAATCCAGGTTAATGCTGCAGAACTGGAAGAGAAGCAGTTCTATCAATTTCCATTTTCTATAGACCGCCTGTTGAACGTATTGAGCTGGAAATTGAGAAATCTCTCTGCACTGTGATTGATTGCGCTCTTGAGTTTGAGGGAGATATGTGTGGCTGGGAAGGTGGCAAAACATCTGTGTTTGTCACCAACAGCTTTGCCACAGAAGGCTTTAAGCCGGGGTTAAAACCCAGGCAGTGGAATGTTGTTATTGGCAAAAAAGTCAGCATTGAAAGTGAAGTTAATCTTCAGATACAGAACCTGGAGAATGAGGATACAATCAAGTGGATTGATTCCAGCGGCGTTGTATCTTCTGTAGTGGCTGATTCAAAAAGCTACGAAGGAACTCATTTCCTGTCGTCAGACTTCCTCAGAGTGGAAGTTGGAGAGAGGCTCAGGGAAAGACCTATCCGGGAGTTATCCTAATCCGGTTTACTGCCTGCAGTGAGTTTTTTATCGCCTTTCTCATAGCACTTGAGACAGGCGATAAATTTATTTGCTTAAGAACGTAAATAGCTGGGTAGCTGGTCTACTTCAGCACCGTTGGGAATTGTTATGCTCAGACTGCATCCCGCTTCTTTCGCTATTCTTTTCAGCTCAGAAACAATTCTCTGACCAACGCACCGGTCACGGGTCACCTTACGAACGCAGAGCCAGGTCAGGTTCCACACTTTTTCTTCTTCTGTAACTATTTCTGTAATCAGGGCTGCCACAATCAAGCGGTCATTGAAGCGACCTGCAAACAGTTTCTGACTGGGCTGGCTGAGCCACTCATCAATCGATTGATCTGTAGGCAGCCATTGTGGAGCATCATTCCTAATCTTCTCAATATCTGTACGGTCTTCCGGGCCGAGACTGGTCAGGTTTTCGATAATAACCGGCATATACTATTTCCCATTAAAACGCCGCCATCATAGGGCTTGAAGCTAGAATGACAAGCTGTCAGGTAGGAATACCAGAGCGCGGGACATATAATTCAGCGAGACAAAGACAAAAAAGCCCCTGCAGGTGGCTTAATTACTAGAACAAACCCGGAAAATCCCATGGCTGACCGTAAAGCACATGTTGAGCGCAATACCCTGGAAACCCAGATCAAGGTTGAAATTAACCTGGATGGAGATGGGCAGGCTGCGTTTGATACCGGCATTCCCTTCCTTGAGCATATGATGGACCAGATTGCCCGTCATGGACTGATTGACCTGAATATTCAGGCTGACGGTGACCGACATATTGATGATCACCATACCGTGGAAGATATCGGTATTACCCTGGGTCAGGCGTTTGATAAGGCCGTGGGTGACAAGAAAGGTATCCGTCGCTACGGCCACGCTTATGTCCCCCTGGATGAAGCCCTTTCCCGTGTTGTTATCGACTTCTCCGGCCGCCCTGGTCTGGTGTTCAATGTGGACTACACCCGCGCCTCTGTTGGCGGTTTTGATGTTGATCTGTTCCAGGAGTTCTTCCAGGGCTTTACCAATCACGCCAAGGTAACCCTGCATGTGGATAACATCCGGGGCAGCAATACCCATCACCAGATCGAAACGGTATTTAAAGCCTTTGGCCGTGCCCTGCGTATGGCTCTGGAATCTGATGAGCGTATGAAGGGGCAGATGCCCTCCACCAAGGGAAGTCTCTAGCCCGCCTGTTTTCGAGGCCGCTTTTTAAGGAAAGTAGTACATGCAAACTGTTGCAGTTATTGATTACGGGATGGGGAACCTGCACTCGGCAGCCAAGGCTCTGGAGCATGTGGCTCCTGAGGGTATGAAGGTTCTGATCACGTCTGATTCGAAAGTTATCCACAACGCAGATCGGGTGGTTCTACCTGGGGTTGGAGCCATTCGGGACTGTATGGCTGAGATTCGCCGTCTCGGGGTTGATGAGATGGTGAAGGATGTTGTTAAGAACAAACCTTTGCTGGGAATCTGTGTAGGTATGCAGGTTCTTCTGGCCCATAGCGAAGAGAATAGCGGCGTTGAATGCATGGGATTGCTGCCGGGCAATGTGCGCTACTTTGGCCGGGATCTCCATGAAGATGGCGAACACCTGAAAGTTCCACATATGGGCTGGAGCAGGGTGGCTCAGTCAGATCATCCTCTGTGGAATGATATTGAGGATGGCAGCCGCTTCTACTTTGTTCACAGTTACTATGCCCAATGTGAAGATCGTTCTCTTGTTGCCGGAACCTGTCAGTACGGCGTTCGGCTGGATGCAGCTTTAACCAGAGACAACCTGTTTGCAGTGCAGTTTCATCCAGAGAAAAGTGCAGCCTGTGGCCTGAAGCTGCTGGGTAATTTTCTTCGCTGGAATCCATAAGGGAGTAAGAGTGTTATGGGATTAGCAAAACGCATTATTCCCTGTCTGGATGTTGATAATGGCCGGGTGGTCAAAGGTGTCCAGTTTGTGGATATCCGGGATGCCGGTGATCCGGTAGAAGTTGCCCGTCGTTACGATGAGCAGGGGGCTGATGAGATTATCTTTCTGGATATCACCGCCAGCAGCGATAACCGGGATACAACCGTTCATACCGTTGAAGCCATAGCCGGAGAGGTGTTTATTCCTCTGACTGTTGGTGGAGGAATTCGCACAATTGAAGATATTCGCACCATGCTGAATGCCGGGGCAGACAAAGTCAGCATCAATACGGCAGCTGTGTTTAATCCTGAGTTTGTTCGTGAAGCTGCACAGAAGTTTGGTTCACAATGTATTGTTGTGGCGATTGATGCCAAGAAAGTCAGCAAACCGGGAGAGAAAGATCGCTGGGAAATCTTCACCTATGGTGGCCGCAAGCCAACCGGTATTGATGCTGTCGAATGGGCCATCAAGATGGAAGAGTATGGTGCTGGCGAATTTATGCTGACCAGTATGGATCAGGACGGCGTTAAAAACGGCTATGACCTTGGCGTTACCAAAGCTATTTCAGAAGCTGTAGTTATTCCGGTTATTGCCTCAGGTGGTGCAGGCAATCTTGATCACCTGGTTGATGGAATCAAGAAAGGAAAAGCTGATGCTGTTCTGGCAGCATCAATTTTTCACTTTGGAGAGCATACTGTCCCCGAAGCCAAGCAATACATGGCTGATCGGGGAATAGAAATGAGACTGTAGATTTTAGGTTCTGTTGACATAAGTCGTTGTACTCTTTCTGATTTTCTCTGCCTGACGGGCAAGCATTTTCAAATGCTCTTCAGGCAGTTCTCCCACTTCCATAATATCGTCACCAAACTCTGTTGGAATCAGAGCTGTCTGGGTTTGCTCATTACATTCCTGAGAGTGACTATCCATTAGCAGACGACCTTCCCCCATTCTCGCCAGCATCAGGGCCAGGCCTGTGGCTGATTCACTTAAGGCTGGGTGTGTGTCACCAGGTTTATTGGGTGACAACGTACTGATACCCAGCTCAACAGTAAGCCCGGCAGGATGTTCGGAAAGCTCATCATTCATCAGCTTCTGGATCAGCTTGGCACAGCAGACAGCTGCAAATACACCACTGCCTTCCTTGCCATTTCTTTCAAAGCTGATGTACGCATTGCCTTCGGCGGAATAATTCAAAGCACCATGATTAATTCGGGCAGACTCATTAATCAGAGGCAATTCTTCTTCCAGAAGATCAAGCAGTGCCTCTCTGGAAAGCTGCTGGCTGAGCTCGGAAAGGTTGTGGAATCGCAATGCCAGAATAATATCGTCGTCTTTTTCATCTTCTTTTGCAGGCTGAACCTCTTCATCCAAAGCCGGTTCCGGAATAGAAACCATACTGTCAGCGTTGCTGTGAGTAATCAGGTATTCCAGCTGCAAAGCAATTTGACGGACCTCATCTTTTACATCTTTTCCATAAGCGACTTTCCCCTGGGAAAGCCCCTGCAGTTGACGAACAGAACGGGTTAACAGCAGCTGTCTTTCCCGGGCAAAATTCCAGGACACAACTGTACCGGTGACCCCCAAAAGAATGGCCAGCCCGCAAAAGAGGAGTAAAGCTTTATAAGCAGCCTGATCAAAACGGGAGTTATCCAGCTCCAGCTTTAATTCTCCTGTGACGACATTCTGATAATTAATAGGGGCGGTATATATCGAATACTGTTTGCCAGGCTCGTAATTATCGGCCTCTGTTCCGGCAATACGTTTGTTATCAATGCTGTAAATGGTTGCGCGGGATACAGAGTTACTGCGCGTCAGCTGACTGAGCATAATGTTCAGACTCAGTCGGTCACCGGTGACCAGAAAGTCCCGTGCGGCAATAGCTGTCTGTTCTGCAAGAGTATTGCCCAAACGGTCGGCCTGGTTCTTTGATGCCACACTGATTTCATTGGTTGTGACCACGCCGGCAAACAGCAGACTAAGAATCAGAGTTCCTCCCAGCAGCAAGGGAATCTGCCTGCCAATACTCAAGCGGGAAAAACTTGGAAACCGAGATTGAAAAATACGTTTGATAGTCACTTGATGACTGGCTCTAAATCACTGTTCTGATTATTTTGCCTTAAAGAGAGCAGCGCTTGAAGTTTGTCGCAAAATTAAAAGATCCATGATTCAAAAAAAATGTCACCGGAATGCTGAGAATAACAGGGAGTATTTCTACTCCCAGACTGACGGCTTGTACTCACGGAGAATTATGCTCTGATCTCCTCAGATTTTGTAAGAGGCCTGATAAAGTTGGCACCATTAGGCACTCATTTCTGCCAGTTTGTTCTCAGGTGGATCGATTCCCAAAACTTGGCAGATGCTGTGGACTTCATCTATCAGCTCTTTGTTGCTCTCCCAGATTTTTTGCTGTGTGTCCAGAGCACCTAAATAAGCTCGCATATTTAACTGGTCTGCGAGGTTTTTTACTGTGGGGATGGTAGCACTCAACTGTTTGATCATGTCACCCATTACCAGGGGAGAGAGTGCCACAATCCTTGTCAAGGATGGATTAATCACCTGATTATAATTGGCAAGTCTTATCGTATAAGCTTGATCTATATCTACGTAATCATCATTCAATCTCTCAAGTCTGAGCTGCATCTTTGTCTCTTTATTCATTGTGCGGGCTTTCTTAAAGGCCGTTTTTATTGATTCTTTACCCAAGAGTTTCCAGAAATACTTAAAACGATCCAGGCCGGTTACACGGTACTTCGCTAGTGTTTTCTCTTTCTGTTCCTTTTGTTCTTGAGCCGTCGGGGTAGCGGGCTTTGCAGCACGGGCCTCCACCTTATAATCACCGAATTTAACAGTCACTGAAATGGTCGTGTTGTTTGTTGCAACCGTAAAATTTCCTATTGTTTCGTTCTTGATTGAATTGAATTTGATCATTGTGAAGCCCTCCTTGAGCCAGGCGTTGAGTACGAAACCCAGACTACAGCGGTGGATGCCTGCGGGGAATTGGCCATAAGTCTCAGGCTTTGGTGAATTGATATTATATTGGGTGCATAGACTTTAGGTTAAGCTGAGTAGAGGTCGTCTTTTCTTATGCGCGTTCTTAACTTCGCTCTGGATAGACATGCACCTTATGGTTTGATAAATCTAAAAATCAATACTCCATTCGTATATGTGACTGTTTTTAGTAACAACAGAAGATACGGACTGTTTCTTTTGTTGCCCCTTATGCTGCTGATATGCCATTCATTTCTAGCGAATGCAGCAACAAAACTGACGCCTCACAGAACAACCGATAGAATGCCGTGTAAAGCTGAATTTCAGGGGGAAGAAATGAGCCGAATCGTTCTGATTAATGTTACCGGTGAAGATAAGCCGGGCCTGACTTCTGCGATAACCGGAATTATGGCTGGGTATGGAGTAGAGATTCTCGATATTGGTCAGGCTGTGATTCATGACTCATTAACCTGGGGAATTCTGGTTCGGGTGCCACGGGAAGATGCTGTTGCTCCCGTTTTGAAAGACCTCCTGTTTCATCTCCACGAAAAAGGCCTTCAGGTTACCTATCGCACAGTTCAACCCTTTGAATATGAAGAGTGGACAACACGTCAGGAGAAAGACCGCTACAAAGTCACACTTCTGTCCCGGGCAATAACTGCGGAGCAGATGTCCCAGGTATCCGCTGTTACTGCGGCTCACGGTTTGAATATTGATAATATCACCCGCCTCTCAGGCCGGGTTCCCCTTGAGCACAGAAATGAGGTTCAGCGCTCCTGTATTGAGTTTTCTGTTCGGGGAACGCCTGCTGATACTGACCAGTTAAAGGCTGACTTCCTTCATCTGTCTTCTGACCTGGATGTTGATATTGCTTTGCAGGAAGACTCAATTTATCGCCGAAGTCGCAGGCTGGTGGTATTTGATATGGACTCTACCTTGATAGAGGCAGAAGTTATCGACGAGCTGGCAAAAGAAGCCGGTGTTGGTGACCAGGTTACAGCTATTACAGAAGAAGCCATGCAGGGTAATCTGGATTTTCAGGAAAGCTTCAGGCGTCGTCTTTCCCTGCTGAAGGGGCTTGATGAATCGGCACTTCCGGAGGTTGCCAACCGTCTGAAGCTAACTGAAGGTGCTGAGCGTTTAATCACAACGCTGAAAACACTGGGTTATAAAACAGCGATTGTGTCAGGCGGTTTCACCTGGTTTGCAAGATTTCTGCAGGAAAAGCTGGGCATTGATTATATCTATGCCAATGAGCTGGAAATCATAGATGGCAGAGTGACAGGCGAAGTTAGGGGGGAGATTGTGGATGCCTCCCGAAAGGCCGTTCTGCTTAAGGAAATAGCCAAGCAGGAACATATTCGTCTGGAACAGGTCATTGCTGTTGGTGATGGAGCAAACGATCTGCAGATGCTGGCCGCTGCCGGTTTGGGAATAGCATTTCGTGCCAAGCCGCTAGTGAGACAGTCTGCCCGCCAGTCAATCTCTACTCTTGGCCTGGACTCAATTCTCTATTTACTTGGCTGGCATGACCGGGATTTGGCTCAGCTTGCGCTACCATGATAATCAGTCTTGAGCATCTCCCGCTGGGCCAGCTTCTGGAAATTGGAGTCTAACTGCTGGATAGCCAGAGGTGAGATTTGGAGCCAAAAATTGTGGAAATGGTATAGGGAAAATATGTTGCGGGGTGATAGGCATCCCCCGTTGAATGGTAAGCAAACTGCCTGCTATTCCCTGTTGGTATTGTAATTCTCGATGTTGGCCCTCCTGTATTTGTCGCTGGCTTTCCTGTATGTGCTGCAAGCCCTCCTGTATTTGTCGCTGGCTTTCCTGTATTTGTCGCTGGCTTGCCTGTATTTGTCGCTGGCTTTCCTGTGTTTGCCGCTGGCTTTCCTGTGTTTGCCGCTGGCTTTCCTGTGTTTGTCGCTGGCTTTCCTGTATTTGCCGCTGATTTTTCAGTATTTGCTCATGGTTATTAAGTGATTGAGAGTTATCTGTTGATGATGAAGGCAGGCTTATTGTGGGCTGCTGATCAGGTTGTTTTTGTTTATCCTGCTCGTCAAGTCGTTCTCTTAGGTATTGATTAGCTTGAGATAATAAATCCATTCTCGTTGGGTTAATAAAGAAGGTATCGCAGACATCGCCCAACTTTCCGCTGTTTATTTGCGTAAGAATCTTTTTAAGGTTTTCAAATTCGGTTTTCAGCCCATCCCTCCTAACTCTCTCGGATTCTTTTTTTTTGACTTTTTGCCTTTCTTCTTTTTGCTCTTTTGTTGGCGGTGAATATGGCTTTTGCCTATGGGGGCGTGGTGCATCATTCTTTTTTACCTGGGCAGAAGTTTTAAAGGCTTGGCGCTGATTTAATTGCTGCGAGATAGGATGGTGTGACGCCGCTGCAAAAGGTGAGGATGGCAGAGTGGGCAACTGTACACTCGTTACATCTACAATCGAGCTGTCACTGTCACTTTCACTGCCACTGTCTTGGCCGGAGCCTGGTTGAACCTGCGCCAGATTTACAGGAAGGTTGGTTAGTCTGGTATAGTTGGGACTCATAATCAATACACTACTCAAAGTATCTGTCAGCTTAATTATTATTGACAGTGGCAGTCAGGATTTGTTTCGGCAAAGGTGTTAGTGGTACTTACGCCCTTGGATTGGCTGTGCGGATACTCTGAGTTTTTCTCACTGCGGGCAGTTAAGTCCGACAGGCTGTCAGGGTCATATTTTTAAGCTGTAAAGTGGGGCTATAACAACTTTTCCTGACGCGCCAGCATTTTCTCTTGCCAGCCGCGGTATGAGATAACCAGAGCACTGGTCGCTCATACCGGACATAATCTGTCGAGCTCTCTGCTCATCAACTTCAAAGTGTGCTGCTCCCTGAACTTTATCCAGCAGATGCAGGTAATAAGGCATAACACCACAACTGAACAGACGTTCACTCAACTCAATTAACACATCAGCATCGTCATTGACGCCTTTTAGAAGCGCACTCTGGTTTAAAAGCTGAACACCATGGTCGCGCAACAGTTTCATGGCATCGGCAACATCAGCATCAACTTCATCCGGATGATTGCAGTGAATAACCATCACGGGCTGTAAGCGGGTTCCCGTCAGCCAGTTCAGAAGCTCTTTGGTAATACGCTGAGGAATCACAACAGGAAAGCGAGTGTGGATGCGCAATCTGCGAAGATGTGGGATCTTCGCCAGTTCTTCTACAACCCAGGCCAGACGATTGTCGTTAAGAGCCAGAGGGTCGCCACCGCTGAGAATTACTTCTGTAACAGAAGTGTCAGAGCGAATGTAATCAAATGCTGACAGCCACTCCTCACGGTTCAGGGTGTTTTCTTCATAAGGGAAGTGACGGCGGAAACAAAACCGACAATTCACCCCACACAGTTGTGTGGGCATTAATAAAAGGCGGCCCTGGTATTTATGCAGAATACCCCGATGGCTGTTTTTGGGTTTTTCTCCCAAAGGGTCAAATGAGAAACCGGGAGTTATAACCATTTCTTCGCCAATGGGCAGAACCTGACGAAGAAGGGGATCATTCGGGTCGCCTTTCCTGATTCGTGCTATATAAGTGTGCGGAACCTGTAGTTGAAACTGCTGGCTGCCTACCACGGCTCCGGGCAAAAGTGCCTGATCGAGTCCGAGAATATCGAGTAGTTCCTGAGGATTTGTCACTGCCTGGCTGAGGATTTCCTGCCAGGATCCTGCAATTTTCTGCCGGATATCAATAATGTCGTCAGGATTGGTCTGCACAGTCTGGACTGAACGGGTTATCATACGGGGTTTTTACACGTTCCTGGAATATACGAATGGCTAATTACGCAACCAACGAGTTTCGTTCTGGACTCAAGGTAATGCTGGAAGGCGATCCCTGCGTCATTCTCGATAATGAATTTGTTAAGCCAGGCAAGGGCCAGGCTTTCAACCGTGTTAAGTTCCGTAACCTGATGAGCAATCGGGTCTGGGAACGTACTTTCAAATCCGGTGAATCTCTGGAAGCCGCAGATGTCATGGAATATGACATGGAGTACCTGTACACCGATGGCGAGTTCTACCACTTCATGATGACCGACGGCTCCTTCGAGCAGCACGGCGCCAGCAAAGATGCGGTTGGCGACACTGTGAACTGGCTCAAGGAGCAGGAAGTATACACCGTTACTCTGTACAACGGTGCTCCTCTCTCTGTAACAGCTCCTAACTTCGTTATGCTGGAAGTTGTTCAGACTGATCCGGGCCTGAAGGGTGACACAGCAACTGGTGGTTCCAAGCCTGCCACCCTGACCACCGGTGCCGTGGTTAAGGTGCCTCTGTTTATCTCTGAAGGCGAAGTCCTGAAGATCGATACCCGTACCGGCGAATACGTTGGTCGTCAGAAGTAATTACTCTTCTGATTGAATAAAGCCCGGTTTTAGCCGGGCTTTATTTTGTCTGGAGCAAATTTTTAGGGAGTTGCAGTATGGATAAAACAAACCTGGAGAAAAGCTGGCAGCCATCTGCTTCATTTGAGCGGTTGCGTCAGCGGTCTGAACTGCTTAGGGGAATCCGGAACTACTTCCACGCAGAAGATGTGATGGAGGTAGAAACGCCAATGCTGTCCAGATCAGCAACGGTTGACCCTCATATCGACAGCTTTCAGGCTTCATTCTGCCCACTGGGAACAGATATTCAGGAAACCCTGTATCTGCATACTTCTCCTGAGTTTCCCATGAAGCGGCTGCTGGCGGCCGGCTGTGAAGATATTTATTACCTTGGCCGGGTGTTCCGTAATGGTGAAGCTGGTGGACGTCATAACCCGGAGTTCACCATGCTGGAGTGGTACCGTCTGGGAATCGATCATCATCAGTTGATGGATGATGTCACCGGCTTGATCCGTTCTGTGACTCCATTCAAGGAAGCGGGTCGTTACTCTTACAAGAAGCTGTTCGTAGAGAAGCTGGGGGTTGATCCACATGAAGCATCTGATCAGGAACTGGAAGCATTGACGCAAGAGCATGTTGATAGTTCGTTGGCGGGTCTGGCCCGAAATGATTATCTGGATCTTCTGTTCAGTAATTGCATTGAGCCATCTCTGGGTGGTCGTACAGCAGAGGGGCTGGAAGGCGTTTATGTTTATGACTATCCCGCCAGTATGTCGGCTCTGTCCCGTATTCAGGAAAACAGTGAAGGCCAAAAGGTATCTGCCCGCTTCGAACTGTTTATAAACGGTGTTGAACTGGCCAATGGTTATCATGAACTGGCTGATGGGCAGGAACAGCAACAGCGCTTTGAAAATGATCAGGCTGAACGAAAGGAACTGGGAAAACCGGTTTATCCATACGATGACAATCTGGTTGCAGGTTTGAAAGAAGGAAGCTTCCCGGATTGTGCCGGAGTTGCCATGGGCATTGACCGGCTGCATATGTTGATGGCGCAAACGCAGTCTATTAAAGAGGTGATTCCTTTCGACTTCTTCAGGGCCTGAGGCTCTTCCATCATTGAGCTGGTCTACAATCATATGGTTTAGGCAATAGATTCAGGATGCTTACAGGGAGGTAGGCAGTCATGAGTGACCAGCTCTTCAACATTGTTTATAGCAGCACTGCTCAAGATCTTTTTGATGAGCAGGCTCTGGAAGAGTTACTCAAAGTGGCCCGCAAAAATAATAAGGCAAATGGAGTGACAGGAATGTTGCTCTACAGCGATGGTGTTTTTATGCAGGTGCTTGAGGGGCCAAGGGACAAGGTTCAGTGGACTTTTGATCACATTAACAAAGATCCACGCCATCACAGTGTCATTATTCTCAGCCAGTCACTGATAGAAGAACGGCAGTTCGGCGAGTGGGAAATGGGTTTTAAAAGCTCAGCCTGCGATGAGCTGGCAGAAATAAGTGGTTTTTCTGAGTTTATGCATCAGGACTTCGATGCATCGGAACTTTTCTCTGATAATCCCACCAATGCTCAGAAGCTGCTGATTTCATTTCGAAAGAACATGAGATAGCAAAATCCTGCCACGCTCTCTGAGCTTTTTAGGTCAAAAAACACACGCTTTCTGCAAATTTACGGTTTTTTCTTGTCGGGGGAAACCGTATTATCGCTGCGCAACCCTTGTATTAGCTATTGAATCTAATAGGGATTAAAAATCATGCTGCGTCTGGTCATCAAGAGCTGGGTGTTCGTCATCCTTCTATCAGTCGTTTCTGTCCTGCAAGCTCAGGAAACCTTCACTTTTACCGCAATACCCGATCAGGATGAAACCCGCCTCCAGGAAAGGTTTGGCAAAGTTGCTGCATACCTCGAGAAAAAGCTTGGGGTACCGGTGAAGTATGTTCCTGTGAAAAGTTATGCCGCAGCGGTTACCGCATTTCGTAACAACCAGGTACAGCTGGCCTGGTTTGGTGGTCTGTCTGGTGTTCGTGCCCGTCTGCTTGTACCTGGCTCCAAGGCAATTGTCCAGGGTTATGAAGATCAGTTCTTCAAAACCTACCTGATTGCCAATACCAAGACTGGCCTGAAACCATCAGAACAGTTTCCTACAGACATTGCCGGTACAACATTTACCTTTGGCTCAAAAGGTTCAACATCCGGCCGCCTGATTCCTGAGTTCTATATCAGGGAAGGACTCCACAAATCCCCCCATAAAGCCTTCAAGCGAGTTGGGTTTTCCGGTGATCACAGCCGAACGATCAGCCTGGTACAGTCCGGTACCTATGAAACCGGTGCTGTGAACTACAAGGTTTGGGAGCGCGAGCTGAAAGAAGGAAAAATTGATACCAGCAAAGTGGAAGTTATCTGGTCTACCCCAGAATATCCTGACTACCAGTGGAGTATTCGTGGTGATGTCGACAAGAAGTTTGGCAAAGGCTTTGAAGAGAAAGTTCAGAGTGCCCTGCTGAACATGAACTCCCCCGAGTTGCTGTCAGCCTTCCCTCGTAAGTCGTTTGTGACTGCAGAGAATGATTTCTATAAACCCATTGAGGACACTGCCCGCAAGATCGGCCTGCTGGATTAATTGATGATGGCCTCTCCTCAAGAGTCTGTCTTTCACCTGGGTAAGTCATCGCTGGGTTATGGCGAGGAAGCCATTCTTCGTGATATTGACCTGTCAGTGGCTCTGGCAAATCTACGCTGCTCAGGCATTTGCGGGAACAGGCACCAAATCAGGTTGCTTGGTGCCCACAGTCTCCAGCACTGGTACCGTTACTCTCTGTTTTTCATAACGTTCATATCGGAGTGCTTCACCAGCACGGCATTTTCTATAACCTGTGGAACTTGATCCGCCTATTCCCAAAGGCGGTTTCGCGGGTAAAGAAAGTGGCTTCTTTGCTGGGTATTGTTGGCTTGCCAACAATAGGATTTCATATGGAATTCTTTTTCAGCCAGGGTGCTTATGATGAAGCGATGGGAATGTTGTATGTCCTGTTGCTTCTGATTGGTACGCTGAAGCTTTGGTCAAAGGGAAGGTTGCTGTCTCTTTATATACTGGCCAGCTTTATCTGGTTGCCGCCTCTGGCTGATACATCCTGGGAGCTGGTTTGGCGTTTTCTCTCTGAGGATATTGTTCCTGCACCGATCAAGTACGGAGGCAATCTTCTCAACTGGTTGAACACGCTTCTTCTGGGACAGGTTATTCCAGGGGTAAGTAACACTGTTCTGCTGACACAGATATCTCTTGCTCTGACAGCCGTACTGACACTTGTACTGTTTCCGGTAAGGACAAAACTCTTCTGTGGCCGGGGGAGAGTCTTTGGACATGGTTTGCTGGTCGTTCTGCGCACCACGCCTGAATATCTGATGGCTTTTCTGGGCGTCTTATTTTTAGGGCCATCCATGTTACCAGGTGTTTTGGCTCTGGGAATTCATAATGCGGGAATTCTGGCGCACCTGACGGGTCGATTTGCTGATGAGCAGGAACCCAGAGAGGATGCCCCAAAAGGAATTCTTCTTTATTTCTATGAAGTTCTTCCAAGAGTTTATCGTCAGTTTCTTGCATTCCTGCTTTATCGCTGGGAAGTGATTCAAAGAGAAAGTGCCATTCTGGGTATTCTGGGAATACCAACACTTGGATTCTTTATTGATTCAGCGTTTGAAGAACTGCGTCTTGATCGTGCGATGTTTTTGATTCTAGTGACGGCTCTAATGAATATGACTGTTGATGGACTCGCGAGAGTATTTCGTCGGGGAAAAATAACAGGGGGCTGTATAACATAGAAGCAACAGCCGCCTGAATAAAAAGAAGAAGGTGTTTTCAGAAAGTTAAACAGTCTTCAACCAAAGCTTGCCAAAAAGCTGTTCCTTTCATGAGAATGTCATCATTAAAATCATAATCCGATTTGTGAAGAGCGGCTCCACCCTGCTGGCCGATACCATTTCCCATGAGAATGTAACAGCCATCTACTTCTCGCTGCATAAAAGAGAAGTCTTCACTGATGGTTAGTGGTTGGCAGCTTCCATTCACATTTTCACAACCCACAGCCTTTTGTGCTGCCAGCACTGCCTGTTCGGTTTCTTTGGCACTATTGATTGTTGACAGGAAAGTGTTGGTGAATTTGTATTTGTAATCTACACCTGCTGACATGCACTGCCCTGCAACAACTCTCTCTATGGCCCCTTCAATTTTTTTAAGTGCTTCATCGGTGAAGGAGCGAGTATCTCCGGTGATTTTAACTTTAGATGGAATGACATTAACGGTGCCATTCGTAGAGAATTCAGTAACCGAAATTACTGCCGCTTCATCGATAGCACTCAAATTACGTGCCACAATTGTTTGCAGAGCCACTACCACCTGAGCTCCAACCACAATGGGGTCCGTTCCCATGTGGGGTAAAGCGGCATGCCCTCCGGTAGCAATAATGTCAATTTCAAAGCTGCTTTCACTGGCCATAATGGAACCCGGTTTTGTGATAACCTGTCCTGCTGGAACTCCGGGCATGTTGTGAATGGCATAAATTGAATCAATCTTCCATCGGGTGAATAAGCCATCTGCAATCATAGCTTTGGCACCACTGCCATGTTCTTCATCTGGCTGGAAGATGAAGTAGACAGTGCCATCAAAGTTACGTGTTCGGGACAACTCATGAGCTGCTCCCAGAAGCATTGCAGTGTGTCCATCGTGGCCACAGGCATGCATGATTCCACTCTTCTTTGACTTGTGAGCAAAGCAATTAGTTTCTATGACGGACAGGGCGTCCATATCTGCACGTAAACCAATCGAGCGTTCACTCGTACCACACTTCAGAATACCGACAACGCCTGTTTTGCCAATATTCCTATGCACTTCAATTCCAAATTCTTCAAGTTTGGCTGCAATAAATTCAGAGGTTTCATACTCCTCAAGCCCCAATTCAGGGTGTTTGTGAATATGATGACGCCACTTTACAACCTGTTGACGAAAGTCCACTTGCAACCTCTCAACAAAAAAAGATCTCTATCAATTAAGAGCTCTTAGATTTAAAAAATATTTACTAGATTAAGCAGATCAAGGGCCGCAAGAATAGTTAACAACATCATTTATGGACGATGTTTATTAAAGTCTTATGCTAGTTCTATCTGGCCCTTCTCTATAAAAATTACTGCTGTGAAGATATAAAATGAGCTGTACTTTCGCACAGCTCATAATATTAAAGAGTTAGTAATGACTATTTAGCCATGGGTATTATCCCTGACGCTTTTCAAACTCTTTAATTTCATCTTCAAGTTTTTCCAGTATTTGAGCTGGCCTTTCACCAGCATTGTTCTTGAAGTAGTCACGAACAGGAAGAGCGGCTTCTTTGAATTCTGCAAGTTGAGGATCTGATAACTCAATTACTTCAAGGTTGTCAGCCAGAACTTTCGCAGCGTCATTATTGGCCTTTTCCTGTAGCTCATAAGCATAGCCATGCATTTCATCAATGGTTTCGCTCATAATCGCCTGGAGATCAGCTGGAAGAGCGTTGAAATACTTGTCGTTAAGGAATACACCTTCAAGATACATAATGTGGTTAGACATCACTAAGTAATCCTGAACCTCATACCATTTCATATCAACGAGGGCACCCAGAGGGTTCTCAACACCTGAAATCATATTCAGCTGAAGACCACTGTAAACGTCGGTGTATGGAACGGGAGTAGGGTTCGCACCATACGCTTCATAGTTTTTGATGATGAGAGGAGTATCCATTGTTCTGAAAGGCATACCCTTGTAATCAGCTGGAGACTGAATGTTCTTCTTAGTCAGCCAATTACTTCCACCAAGAGGCCACAGATCCATCAGCTTAAGATTCTTTTCTGCATAGATAGCAGGCAGATCTTTTTTAGCAACCTGGCTTTCTGCTAAAAAATCATAGGCTTGCTTTACGTCAGTTGGAAGCAGGTAGTGAAGAGCAAAAATCTGACCTTCAGGGACGATGGTTGCCACATTACCTGGGCTAACAATAGCCATTTGAGTTGCACCAGTTAAAAGGTGCTCAATTAAATCGACACCTACACCTAGCTGACCAACCTGGAAAATTTCAAATTTGATTCTACCATTACTTTTCTCTTCAACTCTTCTGGCTAGTTCTTTTGCGTAAAGGTCAGGAACCGTATCAGCATACTCTTCATGAGTGACTTTGATTGTGTATACCTGATCGGTTGCAGGTTCACTGTTCTCGGAGCTACAGGCAAACAGTAATGGGACTGTCAGGGCTATAGCCATGAATGTTTTTAAACTCTTCATATTATTCACTCTGTTGGTTGTGAAAATCTATTGAACGAGGCTTCCCAAATACAGCGAGATGGAAGGAAATGCTGAAATCAGGGTACAGGCCAGTAACAGCATCACTATGTACGGGCCTTCATTTTTTATGACTTTCAAGTAGGGTTGATCGAAAATGGCACTGCAAGTGAAAATACTGGTACCAAAAGGTGGGGTTCCAGAACCAATGGCAACCTGCAGAGTCACAATGATACCGAGGTGAACAAGGTCGATGCCTGCAGCAGCTGCAATAGGAGCAAAGATTGGCGTAAGAACCAAAATTACCACAACTGCCTCTACGAACATGCAACCGATAAAGAAGAAAAGGTTAACGGTAAGTAAGATCGTAAATAAGGATGGATCGCTGCCTATAAGCCCTTCTGCGATCATCTGTGGGATTCTGGCGTAAGAGATAATCCAGGAGAAAGCAGCGCCAACAGCCACGAGAATGAAAACCACTGTTGTAATAACGCCTGTTGACAAAGCTATCCCATAGAGCTCACGAATTTTAATGCTCTTATAAATGAAGACTTCTACTATTAATGCGTAGAGTACGGCTACAGCAGCAGCTTCAGTTGGGCTGAATATCCCTGTGTAGATACCCCCCATAATGATGAGTGGGAAACCAAAAGCCAGAAGACACTGTTTTGTGGCATTCCATCTTTGTGCAGTTGATGCTTTCTCAATTCTTGGAATATTTTTGATCTTTGCATAGCACGCACTATAGATAGAAAACATTATTAGAATCAGTGCGGCTGGCCCTAAGCCTGCAATAAACAAATCCCCGATTGATGCACCACTGGCAACACCATATACAACCATGCCCAAGCTCGGGGGAATGAGATAGGCGAGATTACTCGAATTGATAATCAGCGCCATAACTTCGCTATCACTGTACCCGTTATCGAGCAGTCTTTTGCGAACCGGTCGGCCGACAGCAACCACTGTTGCCTGTGTTGAGCCAGAGATGGAGCCAAACATTGCACAGGTGAATGCCGTAGTGGTCGCCATTCCACCTGGCAGGTGGCCAACCAGGCTTTCAACAAAATCTAAAAGCCTCTTTGATGTATGCCCTGTGCACATTATGTCGGCCGCGAGCATAAACATAGGAATAGCCATGAGTACAGGAGTCTGTACACCCAGCACCATTTGTTGAATGGAGGTGAATACCTCAACACCGGGCATAAACATGATCATGTAGAACAGTGTTGAGAGTAGCATTGTCATCATCATGGGGAATCCCATGAGGAGCAATACAACCATAATTACGAGGAGACTAATTAGCATCGCCATTACCTCCATCGACTTTTTCTGTACCAATATACAACTGAGGTTCCTTAATATTGATAATGATATTGAGGAAATACTGAATAGCGCCTAAACCGAAGCCGATAGGAACAACAATGAGTCTTATCCACGCTGGTATTTCAAGTGCAGAAGTCACCCTTCCCAGCATTTTTGTGTACTCGATATACTCAAAAGAGATATAACAGACGTATAAGTATGTGATGCAGGTAACAATAGATATAAGGATGATTAAGGTCTTTTGTACCTTAAGAGGAACTGCATCAAAGAGTGCTGACATTCTGATATGGCGGCCTTTTCTTGCGGCATAACCAATTCCGACGAATGTCACAAAAATGATAAGTGTTGCACCAATCTCATCGGCAGCGGGGATGCTATTGGAAAACAATTTTCGAGCAATTACATTTGATATCAAAATAATTGCCATCATCACAATGCTGGCAGAAAGAGCCCACTCTGTCAGCATTGATACAAAGTCATCAACTTTTTTAAAAAAACTCATTTAAAATCCTAAGGTGACTACTCATAAAGGTTCAAACTCTGCAAAACGAGAGTCATTAATAAACGCCATCAGTCAGACATCCTGTTGCAATATATGTTTATATTTTCAATTATCGAAAAATTATTCAGACCATATTTAAGACAGATGTCTTATCTGTCGCCTCGCCATTTAGTTAATCACCTCTCTTAATACGTGAATCTGGTTTTAATAAAGCGATGAGTTTTTTATTTCTCAAAATCCTTAAGTTCTGTGGCGAAAGGTCTTTTTTTCAAAATGTTGAACTTACTGGTTTAATAATGCTCCATAACCTGGGCATTTTGCTTTTTTCCCAGCAAGATGCATTGCATGCCAGAACATTGCGGAATTACTACACACAACAGGAATTCCAAAGCGATCTTCAATTTCTTGAATATGGTCTAGAACGCGCAAATTGGTGCAAGACATAAAAACCACTTCTGCACCAGAGTCAGGTAGAATCTTTTCCAGTGCATCCAACATCGATTGTTTTGAGATTTTGGTAATCTCTGTATCATTTTTAATACCGAGAGAGCCTAAAGTGACCACATCATAGCCAGCATCATTTAGCTGCTGGTAAAGAGGGAAGTTGACCTCTGTTGGATATGGAGAGAACACAGCAATACGCCTAGCATTCAGGTATTTGAAAGCTGCTTTAGCTGCTGACCATGGGTTCGTTGTCGGTAAACCCTCTCGGTTTGTATTCAGCAGTTCCCCAATGCGTTCTTCACCAATAATAATGGAAGCAGAAGTGCATCCAAAAGCCATGACATCCATTGGCAAGCCGTTGGCGATCAGGTCAGACGCATCAACAATACCTTTGGCAATAGCGTCCAATGCTTTAGGAGTCATCTCTGAACTGTAATAAACCCGAGAGCTAAATGCTGTCGCCTGATTACCATAGAGTTTTGCCCAATCCATTTCGAGTGAGTGATCAGTACTTAGCTGTACCAGGCCAATATGAACTCGATCAATACGTGGGTCTTGATCGTGCTCAAGAGGAATTTCAAATGACTTAAATTGCTCGATGGTGTCCATTTTTCACTTTTTTCTTTGAACGCGGCATTTCTGAGTACTATGGGATTCCGGGTTTAGTCGATGATGATCAATTCCGGTTCAGCGCGCTCACTCAACCATTCAGCTCCATCCTCAGTAATAACAATATTTTCTTCATGAACCATGGATTTCCCGGGGGCGTAAACCATGCCGGGTTCAAGAGTCATAACCATGCCTGGTTTGAGGGCTGTGTTGTCAGTGGCGGTATTAGAAGGGCGTTCGGTCAGCTCCATACCGAGGCCATGGCCCAAGCGACCAACATCATTTCCAAGAGCACCATTGGCTTCAAGAACACTCCACATTGCATTGTAGATATCTGTTGTAGTTGCACCTGGACGAGCAGCTTCAAATCCTTTAGTCGTTGATTCATAAACTGCTCTATACGCAGCTTTAGTCTGTTCGCTGGCATATCCGAATGCCCAGTTGCGATCAAAATCAGAGAAATATCCATCACGAACCGCACCAGTATCGATTATCAGGATATCTCCACCGTCAATAACACGATCTGTTGGGCCCATAATTATACTGTCATAACCATCAGGTCCCGATCCTGCAATAATGTATGGACATTCATCTGCACCTTCTTTCAGCATATCAATACGAAACTGCTTGCAGATTTCCCGTTCACTCATGCCAGCACGGGCATACTCAGGCAGTTTTGCAAAGCCAGCATTTGTGATACGACAAACCTCACGTGTTTTTTCAATTTCAGCTTGAGATTTAATTTGGCGCAACTCATGAATAGCTAGTGAAGTATCTACAAAGTCTCTGCTTACCATTCCTTTCAGTTGATTGAAATTATTGGCTGGCATTCGCAGATATGACTCAATTCCAAGGGTTGCCCCAACCCGGCCAAATCGAGAAGAGGTATTATTAAGAACCCCCGCAACCAGAGTAATACCGTCATCTTCTGGCTGTGGAGATGGCCAGGTAATAATATTATCAATCCAGGTTCCAGCCATTCCGCTGGCACCAATCTCTGGAATAATTGCAATGGGCTTACCTTCTGCAGGAACTACAACAAACCAGGGGCGAGTTGGGCTATGCCAAAACTGAGTATGGAAACCAGTGAAATAGCGGACATTTGGCTCGGTAGTAAAAAGCATCGCATCCAGGTGCATTTCGCGCATAATCTGTTGTGCGCGTGCTGTTCGCTGTTCAAACTCTGCTTCTTCAAAACCTCGACGAAGATAATCAGCCATATCAATTTTACCTTAAAATACTGATAGTTAGCTAAAAGAAAAGTGTTCGCTAGTGATCAATAATGTGTTTTTAAATATGGTAATGAACTTTAAATGACAGGTTGCATGGTGATATTGACACCAATCAAGCCGCATAAAATGCAACTATTATCTGCGAATATATCCATTTCTAAGGTGAAAATTGTTAATTATGACTGCTGTGTGATTATTTATTGCATTTTGTGATTTGATAGCTGTATGTAATACGCTTGTCGCTACCCCCAAAATTATATTTTGAAAATATGGAAGCAGTGCTGGTGGAAATTATTTCTATATTAATATTACAAGAATTTTCTTAGTCAAATCATGGATGATCGTCTGCGGGAAATTATTGAAATGATGAGGTTAGAGTAAATGAGGTAAGAAAAAGGCAAAATTCATCTGTGAAATGAAGTTTCGCTCAGCTCTTTACAAAGAGTTTCACTACATTCAAACCAATGTCAATAAAGCATAGGCATGTTCTAAATTAAATTATCAAAAATAGATATACCTCAAGGTGCAAGAGCCCTATAGAGCGTATAAAAGAATTAAATGAACGGACCAAATAATAACCATAACAAGTCCTTTTTTTGCTGTAGTTTGTGTTTCTTCCAGATGTTGTGGGTTATTCGGTCATAGCCAGGAGGTCATAACTATTCCATGAACACCTCTCACACTCCTGCCATGCAACTTGAACAAGTTGCCAGTCTTGCCCGTGAATTCAAAGGCAAGAAGGACCAGCTGATGCTGGTACTGCTGAAAGCCCAGAAAATCACCGGACACAACGCCCTTCCTGAGGATGTAGCCGTGGTTATTGCTGAAGAGATGGGCGTAACCAAAAACCATATCTACGACTTCGCTACTTTCTACGCCATGTTCTCAACGGAGAAGCGCGGCAAGCATGTTATCCGTGTCTGCAAAAGTACGCCCTGCCATGTCAACAAAGCTTCAAATGCGGCCCATATGCTGGAAAAGACTTTGGGAATCAAAATGGGTGAAACCACTGAAGATGGTCAGTTCACCCTGGAGCATATCGAGTGCATAGGCGTATGTGATCGTGCACCTGCGATGCTTGTTGATGATGAAGTCTATGGGCCGGTAACAGAAGAAAGCATTCCGGGAATCCTCAGTAAATATCAAATGCAGGGGGAGGAAATCTAATGGAGGAGGTAAGGGTTTTATTAAGAAACGTGGATAGGATCAATCCGGTTTCTGCCGTTGATTATATGAATGAAGGTGGTTACGAAGGGTTGAAAAAATCCCTGTGGATGTCGGAACTGGACATCATTCATGAAATAACCGAATCAACATTAAGGGGCCGTGGCGGAGCGGGTTTCCCCACAGGCATAAAACTGTCCCATGCTCACAATGCCCGCAGCAAAAACAAGTTTGTTCTCTGTAATGCTGATGAAGGTGAGCCGGGTACCAATAAAGACCGGATTCTTCTTTCCAAAGACCCCAACAGTATCTTTGAAGGGATGGCCATAGCTGCGCGGGCCATTGGTGCTGATAAGGGTTACATCTACCTGCGGGCTGAATATCCCTACATTGTTCCTATTCTGGAGCAGGCTCTGGAGAATGCCCGGGAGGCCGGATGTTTGGGTGACAATATCTTTGGCAGTGAATTCAGCTTTGATATTGAAATACGCCCCGGTGGTGGTGCTTATGTGTGCGGTGAAGAATCCGCCATGATTGAATCCATGGAAGGTAAGCGCGGTGAACCAAGGTTCCGCCCTCCCTATCCGACGGTTCAGGGTTTATTCCAGGAGCCGACAGCTGTCTTTAATGTGGAAACCCTCGCGAATATTGGTCCGATCATGTATCGCGGTGCTGACTGGTATAAAACCATGGGCACCAAAAAGAGCCATGGCACCAAGCTCTATACCATCAGCGGCAATGTTCGAAACAAAGGCGTTTATGAGTATGAAGTTGGGGTCAATCTTAAAGATCTGATTTACGAAGCTGGTGGAGGTATTCCTGATGGCAGGAAACTGCTGGCAGTGCAGACCGGTGGAACAGCCGGTGCCATCATCAATAAACACCAGATCAACATGCCGATGGACCCGGCCTATGTTGCAGATTCCGGCGGCAGTATGGGAGCTGGTGATGTTCTGGTGATTGATAACACCAACGATATTGTTGATATTCTTGATAATGTTCTTTCTTTCTTTGTTCACGAATCCTGCGGTAAATGCACGCCATGCCGGGAAGGCAGTATGCGCCTGTATCAGCTGGCGTCCGGCATTATTGATGGAACAACGACATCCGAAGGAATGGAAAATATCCGTGAACTTTGTGAAACCATGAGGCTTGCTTCGCTCTGCGGGCTCGGTCAGTCAGTACCTATTCCTGTTCTCAGCTGTCTTGATAACTTCAGGGAGATTTTCGACGAGTACATTGTGCGAAATGAGAAAAATAAAAAGATAGCTGCTGGAGGGGCTAAGTAATGGTCCAGATAGTAATTGATGGTCAGGAAACCGAAGTTGAAGTCGGTACAACAATTCTTGAGGCCGCTAAGAAAGTCGGGGTAAAAATTCCCACACTCTGCCACCACCCTGATCAGGCTGTAAAAGCTAACTGTCGTATTTGTGTGGTAGAGATAGAAGGCCAGAAACTGCTGCAGCCATCGTGCAGTTTCCCGGTTTGGGAAGGTATGGTTGTTCGAACGAATACGCCAAAGGTTCAGCGGGTAAGAAGCAATGTTCTGGAACTGATTCTTGCCCACCATGCCCAGGAATGTCTGTTCTGCAGCCGTAACGGTAACTGTGAGCTGCAGGAAGTGACACAGGATATGCACTTTACCCGTGAAGTGCGTTACACCAACGAAACCCGTCATGGTAAAGATGAATCGTCACCATCCGTAGTGCGGGATACCAACAAGTGCATTCTCTGCGGTCGTTGCAGCTATGTATGTGACAAGATCCAGTCCGTTGGGGCCCTGTGCAAAGAGGGGCGCGGCTTCTCGACCAAACTGTCTTCAGCTTATGGCAAGGATCTGGCTGACAGCACCTGCACAAACTGCGGCCAGTGTATTCAGGCCTGCCCGGTTGGCGCACTGACAATTCATGATGATACCGAACATGTGTATGAGGCTATGGAAGCTGGCAAGCATGTGATTGCCCAGGTTGCACCTGCTGTTCGAATCACTATTGCTGAAGCATTGGGTGAAAATCCCGGAACAGTCAATAAAGGCCGGTTGGTTACAGCTATGAAGCGGGTTGGCTTTGATAAGGTTTTCGATACCGACTTCAGTGCTGACCTCACAATCATGGAAGAAGGTCATGAACTGCTGAACCGCTTGCAGAACGGCGGTACCTTGCCGATGGTGACTTCCTGCTGCCCAGCCTGGATTAAGTTCTGTGAAACCAGTTTCCCCGAAGAGCTGCCCCACCTTTCAACCTGCAAGTCACCACAGCAGATGTTCGGTGCTTTGCTAAAAACCTGGTATCCGGAACGCTCTGGTGTCTATCCGAAAGATATCTACAGCGTCTCCATCATGCCCTGTACTGCCAAGAAGTTTGAGTGTGTACGACCGGAGATGAACTCCAGTGGTTACCAGGACGTTGATAAAGTTATCACCGTTCAGGAGCTGGCTAATATGATCTGCGCGGCAGGCATTAACTTTGCGGATCTTCCTGAAACCGAGTTTGATTCACCCTTTGGGCTGGGTACCGGTGCGGGGGAAATCTTCGGGGCGACGGGTGGCGTTATGGAGGCGGCCCTCCGGACAGTCTACGAAGTGGTGACCGGAGAGGAGCTCGAGGATGTTGACTTCAACGCCGTGCGTGGATTTGAAGGCATAAAAGAGGCCAGTGTCGACCTCAAGGGGATCGAAGTTAAAGTCGCTATCGCGCATGGATTGGGTAATGCCCGGAAACTAATGAATGCTGTTAAAGCGGGAGAGGCAGATTACCACTTTATTGAGGTAATGGCTTGTCCCGGTGGCTGTATTGGTGGTGGTGGCAACCCGATCAAGAACTGGAAGAAGATGGAGAAACGTCTGGAAGGCGTGTATGCGGAAGACAAGAAGCTGCCTATCCGCAAGTCTCATGAAAATCCCTATATCCAGAAAATCTACAACGACTTCCTTGGGGAGCCTTTGGGCGAGCAGTCCCATAAATTGCTGCATACAACTTATATAGATCGCAGTGATATCTTCAAATCATAAATAGAAAACATCAGCCCCTGCTTAGCAGGGGTTTTTATGTCTAGGGGGAGCCTGTGAGCAGTTTAGATGTACTTATCTGTGTGGTTTATCTGCTTTTCTCTTTAGGGTTGGGAATCACCATTAGCTGGAGACAGTCCCGTAAGGGATCTGACACAGAGTATTTTCTAGCTGGCAGAACCATGAAATCCCTGCCGGTTGGAATTTCAGTTATGGTGACGGCATTCAGTGCCATTAATTATCTCGCGATTCCATCAGAAGTTGTGAATCATGGCTTATATGTCACCATGGCTTTCCCTATGTTTGTCATTGTGGCTATACCAATCCTCCTTTGGTTTATCCCGTTCTTTCATAAACGTAAACAGCTAAGCGCTTATGCTTTTCTTGAGGACACGTTTGATCGCAAGGTGCGTTTGCTGGCTGCCGGGATGTTTATCTTTATCCAGTTAAGCTGGATGGCGTTGATTCTTTATGCATCCGGAAAAATGTTGGGGCTGTTGAGTGGTATCAGTCAGAGCAATCTGATCATTCTTATTGCCTGCACCTCGGTTATCTATGTGGCAGTTGGTGGTTTGCGGGCAGTTATCTGGACCGATCTTCTGCAGTTCCTGATTATCATCGGAAGTATTCTGGCCATGCTGGGAATCACCATGTCTTCCGGGTTGGGTGATCTGTCTGCAAATCTTCTTGATCAGGGTTTTCTTCAACCTTATGTGCCGGGAGATGCAGGAGTCTTTGAGTTTGATCCGGCAATGCGTATGTCATTCTGGAGTGTGGTGACCGGAACCTTCTTTATGTTTCTGGTTCGCTACGGTGCTGATCAGGCAGTGCTTCAGCGCTATGCAGCTATTCCAACACTGGAGGCAACCAGAAAGATGTTTCTGGTAAATATCACAGCAGTTCTTGTCTGCTTGATTACTTTGGCGGTGTTTGGTCTTTCCCTGGTTCACTTTGCTGCAGAATCAGGTTTAAGTGGCAAGCCCGGCCTTGTTGTTCTTTCTAAGTTGTTAAAGCAATTGCCAGATGGTTTAACCGGGTTGGTGACTGCTGGTCTTTTAGCTGCAACCATGTCCAGTATCGACTCGGGTATTAATGCGGTCACTATGACTTTAAGAACTGACTTCAGGCAAAGTGGCTTGTCTAAAACCAGTACCCGCATCCTGCAGAGGTTTATCTGGAACTTTATTGTGGGAGCTGTCGTTGTATCGCTGTCATTTATTATTCTGAACTTCTTCAGTCAGAATTCGATCTTTTCCCTGATTGCCAGCGTGGTAAATGCACTGGGTGGGCCACTCTTAATTGTCGTTATTGCGGGAATGCTTGCGCCTAAATATAAGTGCACACCAAATGCTGTCTTTTATGCAGGGCTCGGTGGTTTCATTTTCTCTATTGCGTGTGTGACCCTGGTTATCGGCCTGTCATTACACTTTTACATCGTGGTTAACGTACTGGTCAGTGCTGCCCTGCTGTGCATCTTTGAATTCGCATTTGCGGGCGCGGCGCGTTACGTACAAAAACCTAGTCTATAGGCCTTGTTATAGACGGGAATGGCCTTATAATTCGCGGCCTTCCTGATCGAGCTCTTTCGACAGGAATGAGGAGCGAAACGAAACAGCGACCGACGGTCATTAAGTTCTGTGTACTGCACAAACTACTTAATTGACAGAGCGTCAC
>NZ_JAMFLX010000069.1 GCF_023502345.1 Parendozoicomonas callyspongiae | reverse complement strand
GGCGGCGCAGCCCCTTACGCGGGCGTTAGCCGCTGCAATCATCACTCTCTTCATTCTTCGTCAGTTTGAATATTGATATTCTGATGAAACCTAGAAGTACAACCTTGTCTTTGACAAGTCAATCTATGGTAACCATTAGGTATTTAATGCATACTTTTTGATATTACCAAGCACAGACTGATAGAAGGGATTTCTGTGAGTAAAATAAGAAATATGCCCAGGTTACTTACCGCTGGAGAGATCGAAGTCTGCAAAACTATCTTTGATATTAATATCAATTACAGTACTGTTAGAGTGTACCATGAGTCATTTTTTCCCTTTGGTATGCAACCAAATAATGTCGCTATGGCACCCAATGGCAATATATACTTTGATCCTGAAGGTGAGCTTTATGAACAAGACTTCTCAAAAGCTGATATTCATGCCCAAGCACTGTTAATTCATGAGATGACTCATGTATGGCAGCATCAGCAAGGTATAAACGTGAAGCTAAGAGGATCCTTTGAACGTACCTACAAGTATCTACCTTTAACACCTGATAAGAAATTTGAAGAGTATAATATCGAGCAGCAAGGCGACATAGTTCGGGATTTTTTCTATTTGCTAAACGGCTATAAGAAGTCTGAATGGCCGCACATTTCGATTTATCGAAAGCTGATACCTTTCGAGCCTTTGATTCCTTCAAACCCTCCGGAGGGGCAAAAAGGAGTAGTAAATTGACTTCTTGCAGATACGACAGGGTATTTCTCCGAATGTTTGCTCTTTCATGCCTTTTATTAGTTGCATCCTGTCACTCTGGAACTGAGGATACTTCAACATCAAGTACTGCTTGGCAAAGTGTTGCAATATCCACACTGGAGGCAGGCCATTGTGATGATTTCTGGAAAATGATTCACCCCTATGCGAAGCAGGGTAACCCCGATGCTGCTGCTCTGATTGCTGGAGCCATATACTCACATGGGTTTGTACCTCCAGGAGTCAACGATGATGCTTTGTTTCGATTTCGAGCCCTAATGTCAGGATTTAGCCTAAGTGCTAAGTCTGGAGAGCCAAGATCGCTTGAAATGCTTCTAGCACTATCAGAAGCAAATATTTTTCCCAATGATGGAGGAAAAGAGTTCTCACAGTGCCTCGTAGCTGAGGAGAACAAATACAAATGCATTAATAAAGCCATTCAGGACAAGCTGTTTCCCTCCTTTGAACAATGGTTTAAAGAGATTGATTCTCTTAGAAATCCGGGTAGCAAAGCAGTTTGCAATGAGCCAAGTAATAGCCAAAAACTCAATGATGATGATTTCGATGTGGTTCCTGCACTTGATAATTAGTATTAAATGGCTCACTTCCTTGACCTGTGATAGCACATAAACATGGTTACCTGAAGCGTAAGCCTGTTCAATTCAGCACTCAAATTTATGAATAAATTATACCTATGGCTGTCGTGCAACCGTCCACGGCTAACAAGTGCACCAAAGGGACTGCGCCTACGGCGCAGCCCCTTGTGCAAGCGTTAGATTTCAAAACAAAGGAAGTGCAAACATGAGAGAAAAGTTCCTCATTTTTTACATAGCTATATCTGCTTTATTTTTGAATGGATGTTCTAATCCAGAGGAAAGCATTAGTGCTATTGAAGTTCAGTTTACGCAAGCTGCATCTTTAAACAATGATGGTAAATTGATAATAAGCGGTACTACGAATCTACCAGATTCAACGAGCTTGCTCATCTCCCTTGATAATGAGACAACAGGTTTTTCGGCACAATCAAAAGCAACTGTTAATGGATCGGAATTTATATCAGAACCATTAGGTCCTAAAACAGGACTGGCTGACGGGTCATACACAGTAAATATATTAATGCCAAACCCAAGAGGGCAGGCGGAGAAAGTTAGAAAATTGATCGGGGATAAAGGCCAAAATATATCAGGTAAGTTAGTTGTTCCAAGTTCTCTAGGGTTTAACGTTGTAGATTTCAACTTCAATATCAAAATCGGTTCTGAAGAGTCAATCGAAAGCTCAAAAGTAGAGCACCAAAAACTGGTTAGTGGCGTTCATGAAAAAGTAACTTCTCTGATTAAGCAAGGCATAGAGATGGAAAGTTTAAGGGCTTCTGGTCAGATTGAAATGTGTATGGAAAAAATGAGAAGACTTCAACCAGAAACAACTGACTTAAGAGAGCTTTCAAGCTCCTTGCCTTTAAAATACATGAGCCTAAAATCTGCAGTTATAGAGTCATATTCATGCGTCTCATGCAGTCGTTCTGCTAATGATGCTTGTAATCGTGCGAGCAAAGATTTGGAGCAATTTGAAATCTAACAAGAGCGTCGTGTACGGCAGCAAGCTGCCTGGGACGCCTTCGGCGCCCCACACGCAG
>NZ_JAMFLX010000068.1 GCF_023502345.1 Parendozoicomonas callyspongiae | reverse complement strand
TGACCTTCCTCAGCGCAGTCTTGATTTTTCACCCGCTACTCTCTTCCTGAACCCGTTCAAGGAAGAGCTGATAGCCCGATGAAGAGACTGCATATGCGCAAAATTCGTGATGTGCTGAGACTCAAGCTGGAGCATGACCTGAGCAACAGCCGTGTTGCTCAATCCTGTAATATTTCCCGGTCGACGGTGAGGGATTACCTGAGACGGTTTAAAGCATCCGGACTGAGCTGGCCTCTGCCATGCGATATGGATCAAGATACTCTCAGCCAGAAATTGTACTCCTGTTCCCAGAAAGTCAGCCAGAAAGAGAGTCGCATCCCGGACTGGAACACCATTCACAAGGAGCTACACAAACCCAGTATGACCTTGGCTCTGGCCTGGCAGGAGTACAAGGCCGGTTGTCCTGATGGTTATCAGTACAGTTGGTTCTGCAACAAGTACCGTGATTGGCGGCGGCACCTTGATGTTGTCATGCGGCAGAACCACATTGCTGGTGACAAACTGTTCCTTGATTATGCTGGTCAGACAGTTCCCATAAATGATCCGCATACCGGCGAAGTTCAGCAGGCCCAGGTCTTTGTTGCCACTCTGGGAGCGTCCAGTTATACCTACTGTGAAGCGACATTAACGCAGTCTTTACAGGACTGGACCGGTTCCCATGTGCGTACCTTCGAATATCTGGGAGGTGTTCCCAACACTCTGGTTCCAGACAATCTCAAGTCAGCGGTGACCAAACCTCACCGTTATGAGCCGGAGAAAAATCCCACCTATCAGGACCTGGCCGAACATTATGAAGTGGCGGTTGTTCCGGCCCGGGTCAGGAAACCCCAGGACAAAGGAAAAGTCGAATCAGCCGTGCAGGTTGTAGAACGCTGGATTCTGGCACGGTTGCGCAATTGCACCTTCTTCTCCTTGAAGGCGTTGAACGATGCCATCAAGCCACTGCTGGAAGAGCTGAACAACAAAACCTTCCAGAATATGCCGGACGAGTGTCGCCGCTCCCTGTTTGAAACACTGGATCAACCAGCCCTGCGACCACTCCCTGCTGAGCGTTACCAGTTTGCCCAGTGGAAAAAGGCGCGGGTTCATATGGACTATCACGTTGAGGTTGATAAGCACTACTACTCAGTGCCATACACGCTGGTCAAAAAGCAGCTGGATATCCGCATAACCGGTCAGACTATCGAATGCTTTTACCGGGGCAAGCGTATCACCAGTCATGTCCGTTCTTACCTGAAAGGTCGCCATACAACCCAGTCTGAACATATGCCAGAGAAGCACCGCCGTTATGCCGAATGGACACCAGAGCGTGTCCAGCACTGGGCGGCGAAGACCGGGCCAGAAACCGAAGCGGTTGTGGTACGGATGATGAGTCACCGCAAATATCCGGAGCAAGCGTTCCGTAGCTGTCTCGGCATCATGAGCTTGGGAAAACGCTACACGCCAGCCCGTCTGGAGAGCGCGTGTCGTCGTGCGCTTTACCTGGATGCCTGCACTTACAAAAGCATCGAATCCATCCTCAAACATGGTCTGGACAAAGAACCTTTGCCTGATACAGCGCCAGAAGGTCTGTTGCCTGAACAGCATGAGAACCTCCGTGGTTCCCGCTACTACAACTGAGGAAAGTGATGATGTTACTCAACCCGACACTGGAAAAACTCCAGACCCTCAAGCTGACAGGTATGAGCAAAGCACTGGAAGAACAGCTGCAGGCTCCTGATCTTTACCAGCTGTCCTTTGAGGAGCGGCTGGGTCTGCTGTTGGACAGGGAAGCCACGGAACGGGACAACCGTCGTTTGAATACACGTATCAAACAGGCTCGTCTCCGTCAGGCAGCCTGCGTGGAAGATATCGACTTCCGCCACGCGCGTGGGCTGGACAGGGAACAGGTTCGGCAGCTGCTGAACTGTCACTGGGCCAGGGATCACCAGAATATCCTGCTGACAGGACCAACTGGGGTTGGAAAGACCTGGCTGGGCTGCGCTCTGGCCCAGAAAGCCTGCAGAGAGGGCTTTACAGTTCGTTATCACAGGGTTCCGCGCCTTCTGCAGGACTTACATATTGCCAAGGGAGACGGACGCTACCCAAAGGTCATGGCAGGACTGGCCAGGATAGATGTCCTGCTTCTGGATGATTGGGGGCTGTCAGCTTTTACCGATCAACAGAGAAGAGATGTTCTCGAAATCCTGGAAGACAGACACAATCTGAAAAGCACCATGGTGACCAGTCAGCTACCGATTGAACACTGGCATGAAGTGATAGGTAATCCCACCCTGGCCGATGCGATTCTCGACAGGCTGATTCACAATGCCCACCGGATACCATTGCAAGGTGAATCCCTCCGTAAGAAACGCAGAAAGGTAGCGAAAGCAAAGGCTGCCACCTAAGCTGGCCAGCGATGCGCTGGGGCATTAGCCAGGGGTGGCGAATGTGAACGGAACAGGGTGGCGAATAAAAACGGAATCAGGTGGCGAATGTTCTGGAATACCCA
>NZ_JAMFLX010000067.1 GCF_023502345.1 Parendozoicomonas callyspongiae | reverse complement strand
AATCTTCCAATGAAATTGGAACCATTTGCAGAATGCATGACTTCATAAAATGGGGAAAACCAAATGGGACATCAAGAGTTAACCATACATCAAGAGAATATGAAAATAACTTGTATTTTTTCCCTTTAAAAGAAGATTTTTTCTTCAACAGTGATAATAGTGCACGCTTGTATTATATAAAGCTCGAGCACAGAAAAGATATTAGAGCAATAGTAAAAAAAACTAAAACAAATAAAAGAGAATATGTAATCAAAAAACCCTTCCGAGACTTTATGGAAGCTTATATTAATATATTCATTGAGTATACAGGCGCAAGAAGAAGACCCAGTGCAATGTATCAAGCACTATTATACCTTGAGTCATCATTACGGTGCATTCACAATGGAGATAATAATCCTCTTAATGTCAATTATACTACAGTAAAACATGCGGAAGACTCAATTCACAGTAGTAAACATTCAAATAGTTATAAATATGACATATTATGTGCGTTAAATATGATTCTTTCCCTAATGGGTTCTGGTTACCACTCAAAATCTAACTCACTGTCAAACTTTGGATTCAACCTAGTACGTGAAGACTTTGTAATAAAATCACCTAAGCACTACATCACGAGAAAAGCCCAAAAGTATGATCATACTCTAGGAAGATTGAGTATCGAGGAGCTGCTTTGTCTTGTTCAATGTTTTACAAAATCAAAGAAAATATTAGGAAATAATCATTATACTACCTACATTTCTGCAGTTAGTTTACTTCCTGTCATATTATCAATGAGAATATCTGAATTTACTGATTTTCGTGAGGATTTTCTCCACGAAACTGGCTCGACTTATTACGTACGAATCTATAGATCAAAAATTGACAGACATCAAGATATCCCTTTAACAAAGGATATGGCTCGAATAGCAAAATCTGTTGTTTCTCACATAAAAGAATATTCTCAAGAACCACGAAAGGCTATATCTCACTACTTGAATCAAGCACCTAGTAACATTAATGACATATCTGAACTTTGGATACCTGAAAAACTTCAACCAATGTTTGATAATAAATACATCGAAGTTTCTGTTGTTAAAGATATCATTCTTGACAGGCAGGGTGATGACTTAGATTACTTTTATTTCAACTTCATAAAGCGGAATAATTTTACACAATACGTGCTTCTTGAGGTCAACAACAACTCTAACGCAATTCTCGTTGATAGGGCACATATTAAAATCCCATATCATCATTTTTATCGGAGTCGATTGTCTTCATTTTATATGGAAGAATTTATTGAAGAAAAAAACATCAAGTATGTTACAACAAAAAAAATAAACATCAAAAGCAACTTTGGATTTATTGCTTTGAAATCACTTTTAAAAGTTGTAGATGATATAGAGTACGAGACAATAATCAAAAAAATACCTATTTATAAACCATCAGCTTGCATACTATCTTCAGAATTAAAACAACATCTTTTTAAAGAAACTACTTCCAAACTCGCATCCTACTTTCCACACTGGCCATTTGCAAGATCGAATAAAGCTACAAAGGTAAGTGATGTTTTGTGTCTTGAGTTTGCGGCAGTCATAGGTTCTAACAAAAGAAGACGCTCTTGGTGGATACCAAAAACAACTCAAGAGAGTCAAGTTTCTCATGCTATAAATCGTAAGCCAGGTAACTCAAGATATAACGTACCCAAATATGAAGAGCATGGGTATATATTTTCCGACTTAAATATAAAGCTTAGTAATGGTAAATATCCGTCAATAAAAACCAACTCAATTAGAAAATTCCATCAAACAAATGCACTACTGGCTGGTGTTAACATCTTATTCTTGGACGAAATGTCTGGAAGACAATCAGGTAGACAGTCCGACTTTTATGACCAGAGGACTGCAAAGGAAATTATATCATCTTCGATAGAATATTTTGATCCAAATTCAGATTTTGATATTCTCGGGCCTATTTATGAAGAGTCGAAAATAACTATAGTAGACCAACAGTCTTTCATTTATGACAACTGTACACCGAAGCAAGTAACAGAAATTGGTGGTTGCTCCCTTGACTGGTCTTTAAATCCGTGCAAAAACTTTGGGAATTGTTGGACATGTGATAAACACATCTGGCAAAAAGGAGATAAAAAAAGGCTATCTAATATTTTATTACAAAAAAAATCTGTTGAGCAATCTATATCATTAGGAAAAGAGAAACTATCTCAAGTGGTTGTTAAAAATCCTATACAAAGGATACTTACCCAATTTGAAGATCAACTTTATAGAATTAATGAAATTATTAATATTGAGAACGACTCTTCAATAAGCAACGGGGCAATCGTTACTTTTTCAAGTTCAAAAAATAGCCTTAGTCAACCAGACCTCATCAATAACGTAGTTGACAACAATGATCAAAATGATACTTATAAAAATATTTATGATGACTCATTCATTCTCGAGGACTATTAATATCATGAGCATGAAAAAAATCAGTCAACATGATCTGTACTCGATTGTACAAACCATAAAGAAATGGGATTGCGATAATAAGCTCAGCTGGGAATCTCTAAGAGTACAATTATCAAAAACCCTGCACCATGAAATATGGTCTCGGCAAGCTCTATATTCACATCGAGATATTAGAGACTCATTTCA
This sequence comes from Parendozoicomonas callyspongiae, assembly GCF_023502345.1. Taxonomy (GTDB): domain Bacteria; phylum Pseudomonadota; class Gammaproteobacteria; order Pseudomonadales; family Endozoicomonadaceae; genus Sansalvadorimonas; species Sansalvadorimonas callyspongiae. The sequence continues at coordinate 574 of NZ_JAMFLX010000067.1, read as the reverse complement.
TGATAAAAAACGCGAAATCAAACAATATTTATTATTTAAAAATAACAATAATTCTCCAAAAGAAAAGCTTCTGTCTGAAAATATTAGATTAAAAAATGAAATTGACTCTCTGGAGAAGAAGCTAAATGATTTACAATTAAGATATGTACAACTCACATATGCTCTTTCCCTACAACCAGGTTGGTCAAAAGAGTTTCTTGATTGGGAGCTTCCAAATAATACAAGAACTCAGTCTAATGAAATATGATAGGAAGATACCTCATAATATGAGCAGAGATTGTAGTGTAGATAAGCTATCTACACTACAAATCTATCTATTTAATAACAACTGAACTGAGCAGAGCATAATTTCACTCAACTCAGAGCAGTCAACGATCACATTGTAGTTGTTTGCTACCTAATCTTTAAATTGTATGTTTACAATCAAATTGCTTACATTTCTTTCAATTCAATAGAAAAATTTCTACATCTAAACAGTCATTAATGAGTCATTCGTTCTCCTGACAAGCTCATCAAAAAACCTCTGGCACTTATCAAGCTCGTCGCGCTTTACTATAGCTGGGCTGTTAATATG
>NZ_JAMFLX010000066.1 GCF_023502345.1 Parendozoicomonas callyspongiae | reverse complement strand
AAAGCGGGTAACAAGTGCATCAAAGGGACGCCGCCTGCGGCGGCGCCCCTCATGCAAGCGTTACATGCAAATCAACATCAACATCAAGGATTTTTTGTGTCATCAGTTTTAGAAGTACTAGGACGTATTGAGTCTTATTTAGAAAGTTTCAAACAAAATAAAAATGCGAATGATGCTAGAAAGCTAGGAGAAGCTATCTGCAGGGTCATCCTAATAAACTCTGACAATCAAAGTACAAAAGAACTTTGCAAGGCAACTAAATTCCAAGTTTTAATAGACTCATTAAGCAAAAAAAACTTATCTGAAAATGAGAACCACCTAAAGAAGATAAAGGCTGACCTTAATACCCTGCAAACATTAGGAAACATAGAGTCTCATGACAATAACGTTGGTTTGAACGACAATGATCTTGAATCTATAGAAGAGTCTATAAAAAACTTGTTTCGCAATGTTTTCGATAATAAAGAATACATCGACATAGACGAAAAAATACCAGTTTCAATATATAAGTATATCAATAAATCTGTAACAGAAAATGAAGACTGGAGATGTGATAAAATAATCTCTATTGTCTATCCAAATAGGGATATTGAGAAAGTACGAGAAGAGAAAGACTTTCAATTTTACACTCTTCCTGACGTAAACAATAAGAAGCTAGGATTTGTATTCCTTGGAAGAAATATTAGCTTTTCAAGTTCATTGTCTAAGCTCTTCAAAGATAGTGAAATAAAAATAAAAGGACTGATAAGCCTAACATTTTTATTTCCAAAAGAGATCAGTAAGACAACTGGTAAGGAGGTAAAGAACAGAAAAAATAACATATTGAAAAAATGCAGTCCTTACGAAAAAGATTTTCCTAATGTTGACTTCACACATGAGTTCATTGAGGACTATATTTGGAATCACTGCCTTACTAACTCCTTAAAAGAAAGTAGCAATGTAACAACAGAACCTTACTTTATCGATCAATGGCTTTATAAAGACAATACCGAAAAGTTAAGTTTGATATTTTTAGATGAAATCGCTTCTCACACATCAAGCGATGACAAACCTATACATATACTATTGGGTGATGGTGGTGTAGGAAAAACGACTTTTTGTGAGCAAGTTGTCCAAAAACTTGACCAACAATTAGCTAAAGGTTCAAAGAAAAAAGCACTACTACTCTCTTCATTTGACTTGCCAGAAGAAATAAGTGGAGCTGATGAATCTATAGATTCAATTCAATCATTATATAGAATTCTTCAAGACGACCCGGATACTACATTAAACTCCCATAACCTTGCGTTAAATATCAGCTCGGGAAACATTCTTATCATAATTGATGGCTTAGATGAAATAGAGTCGAAGCTTAAAGAGAAATTCAACCTAGATGCTTTTATTGATTCTGTAATTGAGTTAAATGATACATATCTGAATTGTTCAGTAATAATAACATCTCGAGAAAATAATTCTGAAAAATTTGATAGAAATAAAGTAAATGTGTATCAACTAAAAGGATTTGATGAGTGCCTAATAAAGAAGTACTTAAAAGTTCGATACAATCACAAAAGTAAACACTCTGGAAAAGGTTATGACAACAAAGTATTAGACTATATTTCCACCCTTTCACTAGATAGTGATAAAAAAGTTACCCCGCTGATTATGCGCTTGCTATGTGAACTAGTTGAATCGCAAGCTGGATCGAGTGTTACACAAGAAATTAGTAAAAGTAACTACTTTAAGGATGACAACCCGCTTGATCAAGTGATACACCAGATTATAAACCGGGATATTATCAAGCAAGATATAGACATTTCATGCGATGATTACTTTGACATCCTCAAAGACATTGTATTCGATTACAGTTGCAATATATCAAAAACTGATTTAGATGAACTTCTTAAGTATTCACACTTGGGAGCAGATGAGCAAAACACCAAAGAATTTACAAACTTTTATGTCTCGCCTCTATTTCAAAGAGTTGGCAACAACTTCAGAATAAAACATGATTCGCTTGAGTTTTGGATAAAGGCAAGATATATCTCGCATAAAATTAATACAACAACAAGAGAGAATAGCAAAGGCGTTTTAAAGATAATCTCTAGAGACTGTTACAAAGGAGGTTCATTAGTAAAAGAAATTGCATCTACCTCAAAGCCTGATCGACATGAGTATTTTAGATCTGCAATACAAGATATTTTGGACGATTTAGAAGAATCTAAAGTAAATATGCAACTATCGAGAAAAACCATTTCTAGTATGTTGTATCTTGCAATGTCTAGTGAAATTAGAACAAAAGAAAATTATTCAAAAATACTCTTGGCTTTATTTGGTAAAAATGATGGTCAACGCATTAAATACCTATCCATCTATGGAGATTTCTTTCCTTTAGATTTTAAAGATTTTACAGTCTTAAATGGATATTTTTCCGGATATTCAAATCTTGGAAAGTCATCAATCCCAGAAGGTAAAGCAGTGTTTATTGATTGTGAATTCAAAGATATTGACACCTCAAACTTTGGTAAAAACTCCATTACCGATGTTAATTTTGACAATTGCATTCTACCTGACAATATAAAAAGCATTATCAACACAGGTGTTCAAAACAAGCAAGAACGAATTGACAACATCAAGTCTGATCTTAAGAAAATATTTAAAGTTGGATTCAAACAAAACTCTTTTGTTTGGAAATCAGATCAACTATATAAGCAGCAATGCGCATCGCTAAAGCACAAAATTATTCTATCTAAATACCTTGATATTCTAAAAACAGAAGGATTCCTAAATAGAGAATCTGCAAAAGGTGCTGCAGGAAATGGCTATAGATTAAATAATAATAGTGAGAATGAAGTAAAAGATTTTATTACTCAGGGTATTCTAGGAGAAAATATTAGCAACCTGATCGAAACTATTTCAGTTTGAGATTCGCATCAGGCATGTAACAAGTGCGTCAAGCAGGGACGCCGCGTTGCGGCGCCCCTTACGCAAGCGTTAGGTGGCCTTGCCCAGAAATCGAGGCAAGGAAGATTTTTTGCAAATGAATTTTTAATATTGTGCAATGCTGGCGTTGTGAGAGTTCAGAGTTGCTGTTTTCCGAGTCACTCGTAAATTGGTTTCGAGTTGGTGTGCTGTTTCGTTTCCAACTCGTCTTGCTATCTTTCTTTGGTACTCACACAGTTGCAACGCCAGCAGTCACCTTTACCATTGCCTTCATATCAGTTTGTGGCAGGCATTTA
>NZ_JAMFLX010000065.1 GCF_023502345.1 Parendozoicomonas callyspongiae | reverse complement strand
TTTGTTAGGTTGCTTTATTGCATCAAACCAAGAGTCGAGGTTTCTTTTAATTATTTTCAAACTGTCGATTATTAGTATGACAGAGAAAATAGCACTCCATGAACAGATTAAAGCAGTTATCCAATGTTTATATAAACCCAGAGTCATTTGAAGTATTGCAGCAATAAAACTAGCAATTATTGCGTAATACAATAAGTCGCTAAGTTCTTTGAGTGGTCCATATAATTCAAGTGAATTGTCATGCTTTCTTTGCTTCTTCCAATTCTCTCTATATTGTTCATTATCATAAACGTTTTCTTTCATGTTAACGATGATAAATGTTTTTAGAGAAAGTAAAAAACCACCCAGAGCTAAAAAACCCGCAAAAAGATGACCTCTTATATTTTTTGCATAAAACTCACCAAACTTTGAAATGGAACTGCAATAGATTTCCTTTTTCAAAACCGGATCACATGATATAAAGACAGCAGCTACATAAATAGCTGCTGTAATCAAGAGTGATATTAGAAGGCTAATAAGAACTCGTTTGGTCATCTTATTTCAGCTTGAAATATATGTTCATAGTCATCTGACTCACATATTTCAATCAGCTCCTTAATGTAGTCTGCGTTTTGAAACTCACTCACATCAAGAGAGTTTAGCTTATATGCAACTTCATCATAGTCTTCTAGACCAAAGCAGTCTGGCATATTGAAAATTTGTATCGCTGAATCTATACCTTCTGCATCTTCTACTAATACTTTACCCCTTTTTGGAGCGAATTTATCCACAGCTCCAGATATTGCTGTTGCTAAGGTATCAGCAGAGTGACTTGTAGCAAAAGTTAGCTTTTCTTTCTTTTTTGACACGTAAGAAGAAAGAGGTGTTGCATCCATCACATCTGGAGTGAGCGTTGCATACTCGTATTCAAATGCTTTGATTTTTTTAAACTCTTTCAAGATTACTTCTATATCTTCTTTGCGATAAAGAGCCTGAAACTCAAGCTTGGACTTGAATTTTCTTCTAATTCTTTTTTCTGCGGATGGGCTTATAGTTCCTTGATTTTTGGTTTTTTCATTTTTAATCTCTTGAGCTATTTTTCCATCTCTAATGGTTCTATAGCTGTGTTTTAGGTACTCACCAAACACCATAAGTGAACAGGATTGAAAATAGTGTTGATAAAGGCCAATATTATTTTCTTTGTTTATCACAAAGAAATTAAAATCCATCAGCTTGTTTTCACCTTTGAGGTTCTCAACTTCGATTTTGAAACCATCACTTGAAGAGGTTAGCTTACAGAACTTTTTTTGATCTTTTACGGTTATTACTAACCCTTTGTAGTATTTGTCGTCTTCATCGTTCAGGTAGATTCTACGCTCAATAGGCTTGAGATTATTTGTCTCTCCGCTTATTTCACAAACTTCAGACATGAGATCTTCCACGGATACGGTATCTGTCGTTGTTTCAAGTGAAAAACCTAAGTATTTAACGTCCATTTATCCTTCCATGAAAGAATACAAATATAAATGCTGGGAGATTATACAGTTTTGCAGAATACTATGGTAGCAACCTAACGCTTGCATCAGGGGCTGCGCCGTAGGCGCAGTCCCTTGCTTGCACTTGTTAGCTGTACGTTGAATATTGCTTACTCAAATGTTTTGAGTAAGCTTGAAATCAGTAGTTCAGGAGCTTGTACTTTTGCCTCTACAAAGTCATCCGCAGTTACTTTGTTTAAAAGTGGTTGGATTTTGCGAACCTTTTTTATTGCATTATTGTCGATGTTTAGTAGTTCTTGAGTTAAGGCCATTGCATGAAAATAATTTTTGTGTCTTTCTTGCAAATCCTTTAAGACTGGCTTTATATCGCACCTGCCATTTAGCGCACAGATTGAAAATAAGGTTGAAGTCCCCTCGTTTAATATGGTTGCTCTTTCTAATATTCCGGTTTCAATATCCATTACGGGGTAAAGCATATGGCATGCTTCATGGGAAAGTTGAAAGTGAATTTGATTTTCATTGATTTTTGCAGCGAGACTGAGAGAGATAACTATTTCACCGGTTTCTTTGAGGTATCTTAGGTGAGGTGTGTCATCGTTGAATTCTACATGACTAAACTTCCATTTAGAGTGCTGTGGTCCAAAATTTTCTTCTGCTGCTGATAGATAATTTTTGGCTAATTCATTCAACCCTTCAATCAATTTCTATCTCTCTGTAAACTTCAAGGTTATTGGGATGCTGGTTTAGTACAGCTAACGCCCACATTAGGGGCGCAGCTTGCTGCGTCCATTAGATGTGCTTGTTAGCTTCCTGTTTCCACAATACTGTCCCACCAGTTATTCAGAGTACCATTCACAAAATAGCAGAATGCATTCATTGATATTGGTAAGTCCTCTGAACTCCAGCTGGCACCCAAAGTATGAACTGCCGAGGCTAAGCAACCTTTTTCAGCTAGACCATCTTTGGGGTTATATTGGTCTGGTGATTGACAAAGGGGGGCTGGAAAAGGAACGCCTGCATGAAGTGCTATAGATCGATAATTATATATTTTACTGAGGATTTTTTTAAATCCCTTTTTACTCCATTTTATTTGAGCATGCTCTATGGGTCTATTCTCTGGGGCATCGGGCATAAACTCGAAGCAGAATTTCTGAAACTTGCTTGTTGCACCTAGAGTATGAGAAATCTCTTCAGCTATGGCTTTTAGTAATTCCTCACCACCTTTTGAAGCGATTAATTCAGAAAGTTCTGGTTTGGATTCTTTTATTTTTTCTAATGGGCTTGTATCGTGTGAAGCCCACTCGTTTGCAGCTGTCTCTATAGAAGATACAAGCATGATCCAGGCTAACTCTGGCTCACTTTCAGCAATCCAAATTGCATCTTGAAATTGTCTGGCCGCTCTTACAAGTGCAGTAAACTGTGATTCTGTGAGAGTCTTGAGATCCTGTATTTCTTTAAGAGATTCAACATTTACCTGCTTAACAACTCCTGGAAGAATTGGCCTTCTCTCCTTAAAATAGATTTCAGGTTTTTTCTTATGAGATGCTCGGGGCATGCCTAAAGGATCTTTACTATAGCCACCGAAAATTCTGACCTCATCTCCAGCCTTTAACCTTATGCCAAGTCTTAAAGATGCTAATGCTGCTATTTCATCAACAGCCCATCCACCGTGATAGTTAGAATAATTAGTTGTGGTGTTATATGTGCCTTTAGGGTTAATGAACCATGATATCCTTAGCATGATAGATTCGTACACAGAACCAGGTTCATTGATGTATGAGCCTAAATTCAAAAACTGATAAGGACCGATGTTATCGTTTACTTCACCAATAATATGTGAATCTGTATATAACGGATACTCAGATATTTGATAAGCATCCTTGTTCTGATTGAACTTAATCATATTCCGGTATGAAAGAATGCTTGATCTTTCTTCTTCCAAAGGTTTACTCCAATGGTAGTTTTGGGA
>NZ_JAMFLX010000064.1 GCF_023502345.1 Parendozoicomonas callyspongiae | reverse complement strand
CTCTCCTATGACATTATTGATTGCAATAATCAGCTCAGCAAAACGATCCTCATTCGGGTTGCATTTCTTTGCTGTTTTCTCCATTTCCTGTACTTCTATTAAAACTTTTTCGTGAGGAGCCTTAATGAAAGCATTAAACTTTGGACATAGATAACATGCGAATGGTGCAAAGACACCACAAAGGCTTGCTTCACACTCACCAATAATATTCGTGTAATCTGAAGAGAGAACTGTGTTCTCGTTTATATCTATTTTATTTTTAATATTTCCTCTAAAAGCCTTATATATCAATTGATGATTACTACTTGTTAGTTTTTCGTATTCTAAAAAGCTTTCATGAGTGAAATTGATGTAATGTTTAAGGGAAACAGTTGAAGTTTGAAATCCAGCTCTTGCTAAGACTGATAGTGGGGCACCTTTAATAGCTAAGTGGGTTAGTTTTGTATGCTTTAGTCTTCTTATAAATAGTTCATTCTCACTACTTATGAAGGGTACTTGAATTTTTTTTCTTGTTTTGTCTATCAGTGACATTGTATTGCATGGAGTAATATCAGCAATTGGGTCTGCTCTATTGTTATTGTACTTGATGCAAAATAGTGGTAAATGATTAATGTTATCTAATTCAGATATTTGCTTAACATATTGATGGTGTTTTAGAAAAGCAATGCTTACAGCTTCGCTCAGTATATATTCTAATTTGAAATTCTTTGCAGATATTTTTTTCTGCTTAACTATTGGGAAATTAATTGCTACAGATTTTTGTGATAGTATTTTAGCATCTGAAAACTTTAATAGAGAAATTTGTGATGGCCTTGGAGCTTCACTTATTAATAATCTCCATAGGAAGTATTCTTGAGGTGTGAAAGTAGAGTCTAGGAATAAGTCTTCAACTTTTCTTATTATAACTCTCACTTCCCCAATGCTAAATGGTCTTTCTCTTGCGGTTGTTGCTTGTATTTCTAGCGTACTCCTTGGTTTCGGTGACTTAGATATTTTTAAATAATCTATAAGATTATTGTGTAGCCCAGGTATATTTAAATTTATCCAGAATTTTAAAAATGATCTTAATAATTTCACTTGTGATGCATTTTTGTTTTTGGTGTAGTTTAAGTACATCTCATATGTGATTGTACATATTTCAGTTCCATCATCGGTTGGTGTTTTCTTTAGGAATCTTTTAAACTCGCTATTCCATCGTTGAACTGTGCTACATTTTCTCCTCCCGTCTAAAGCACAAATGACTACATGTGAATAGCATTGCACTAACGCTATTGAGCATTTAATCCGCTCTATTATGATCGATAGTTTTCTGTTTCCTGTAGAGTCAGGTTTTACTTCTATAATACTACTAGTTATCTTGTAACTGCTTTCGCTGTGATCAATTGGTCTTATTATACTAGGCGTAGTAAATTTACTATTTTGATCATCATACATATAAGGTATAAAGTATGGTCCTAGTAAGTATTTTTTATTCATGATTATCTAGTTCCGTATCCCTTGATTGAACTAAGTCAAATGTATCCTTCATGATTTTTCGATAGGTATATTTAGCTATCATTGAGGATCCTGTAACCCATCTTCCTCTTTGCTCTAGAATTTGTTGTATGTTCTCAATGGTTTTTCCTGCAGCGTCAGCTTTTTCAGCTAACTCTGTGAAATGAGTATGTCTTGCTACAACTGGTGTTATAACCTTAGAGATACAATTATTAGACCTGAATAATCGATTTAAATTTCTTTGAGATATTGGCTTTCCTACATGATCTCCTTTGTGATTTACAAATATATATGGTGTTTCTTTTGGGAGTGAGCAATTTTCTATGGAATGCCTTCTTTCATTCTCAATATATGAAAGGATGGAGTAATATAGATTTTTTCCTATTGCCACATAGCCTGATATTGTTTTCACATGTGGCTCTACAGTTCTTGTCTCTGAAGAATCATTATTAATTTTACTAACTTTTATTATAAACATCATGCTTCCATTGAGGCTTAAATCACTAATTAAATCTGTTGTTTTTAATTTCAGTAATTCACCTGGCCTTAGTCCTGTGCTAAATGATAATCTCTTTATTAATGTGTCTCTTGTTTGGCATGGGCTGCTAGTTTTCATATTTAGTTGTTTTTGGATTTGAATGATTTCACTCCGACATAATGATTTCGAAACAGGGGCTGATCTTGAAGTTTTAATCTTGTCTTTAAAAATTCTCTCAACTTCTTTTTTTAGTGACTCTCTTTGTTGTACTTGTTCTAAGCATGCATTATTTGAGAACACAAACTCTCTTATCAGCCATATGAAGAAGTTCTTTATATTGGAAAGTCTTGCATTTGAGGATCCTATAGATATGGTGCTACCTTTTTTTTGCTTTTTACCTCTTGGAAGATTGTTAGATTTATACATGCACCATCGTTCGAGATTGTCAATTTCTCCTGCAGTAAATGGTTCAGTTACTGGGCTTGAACGAAGTCTATCATGGGGTGGTACCCAGTTTTTATTTTTGGCTTTATTGCTCCAGCAGAATTCATAGTAAAATGACAAGTCTCTTAGAATAGCGCATTGTGTATTAAAAGCAGCACTTGATTTTTGCCTTGCAATATATACTGTAGGAAGATCTATAATTTTATTAGTTTCTCTATCAACTAATATTAATCGACGTATGGTGCTCTTCGATTTGCAACATTTTTCATTTAACTGCACTATTTTAGCTCTAAAAGCCATAAAACAATCCTCGTTGATAAATATTTAAATTATTTATTTAACGAGTTATGTTTTTTGTGTCTCTCTGGTCTTTAGACCTTTACTTTCATTTTGATATTTTCTACCAAACTTACGAGATGTGATTTTTTTTGATCTGATCTTTTTAGCTTTTTTAATTGCTATATTAGGGAGGGGAAGTGATTCAGAATTGATGGCGTTATTGTTGTCAACAGTATTAAATAATCTGATTATGATGGGGCCGGCATGTTCAAGTACAACATAAAAGAAGATTTTCGATAGTTGGGGAATTCTACGAATGACAAAAAAATCGTACACCTTATTTGCTAAGACGTACAGTCGCTTAGAATCCACATGCATGTGAAGGCATGCCATATTTACATCGTTGGTGTGGGTATTTTTCATGACTTACTAACCTGAGCTTATAAATAACATGTTTCCTCCTCATCAAGTTATTTAGGATCAACTCCTTTATAGGAAAATAATCCTGTTCGACTCATACAGCTATCGATATACAAATACGCTTTTTGGGTTTCTATACCCTTAGAACGTGATTCTCATTTTGACTTTTTTTTTAGAATCTCTCAACAGTTTTGTTATATGTCCGAAGAAATCCCAATTCATGAACTGCAGTTTTTACTGGCATTATGTTCAGAGTTCATGGTTTTTTAACTTTCTAGAGCTCACTCACGCGTAAACAAAATGTTTACATATTTTTTGTTCTACATATGTTTTCGTGAAGAGATTAAAGGCTGAAATGTAAAGACGGTTTTTTATAACCTTTTGATATATAAGAGCTTCGGCTGCCGAAAATACTACATCCTAACATTTTGTTCTAATAACTTTGCCCCCAGACAGGCAGACCATGACCTTGTCGCCGTCCTCGATCATATTGAACGCTTCGATGGCCTGACCGGTATAGCGGCGCAGTTTCTTTTGAAGCTTGTTGAATTTGGTCTTATCGGACCCGCTCAGGGTTGGTTCTGTCATCTGTTCGCAGTCGGACTGTTTGGAATGCATATTCCGGCATCACTTGAACACCTATTCTGGTAACGCTTGAACACTTATTCTGGTAAGA
>NZ_JAMFLX010000063.1 GCF_023502345.1 Parendozoicomonas callyspongiae | reverse complement strand
TAACGCCAAGTTGTGGGGCGCCGCAGCGCGGCGTCCCACACCAACGCCTTGTTAAATGAAAATTGCAGGATCTTCTTGATACTTGGGAGAAGCTTTATCTTCTTCCCATAGTTTATAAATCGTTTCTATCTCTTCTTCTGAGATAAGAGTAAACCCGCTTTTCTTTTCAGTTTCCAGAAGTTTGTTTAGAATAATTTCTCTGGATTTTAGTCTAAATGGCCCCAAACCTCGGACTCCATTTCTTCTAACTGTGCAGCGATGATTTGTATCATCTCTAATAGATAATATCCAACTTCGAAATTCTAGTAGGGGTTCCAAGCTACGAAATCCATTTTTAATAAGATTACTAGTAGCTTTATCCTGCCGTACAACTGTGCACGTCCAGCACCCGAACCTTCCTTTACTGCATGGTGTGCTATCTGGTAATCGGATGATAGGACATTCACCAGATATTTGACGATAAATATCAGCAATGTAAGAGGCATTGATTGATGTTATATTGTTTTTAGTTAATAGAGACTCCCAAACATCGTCTGTAGAAAAGTCTCGAATGGGGCTAAATAGAATTGTATTTTTGTGCCCCGTTTGTTTGAAGAAGTATTTGTTATCAGTTTCGTTTCTTTTTAGGATCTTGTCTCTCTCATTGCTTTCATTATATCTTGTTCCTAGAACTACAATGGTTTCCTCTTCCCCAACGATTTCCTTAATTGCTTGCTGAACTGGATTTATTCTTAATTTATCAGTACACCACCTAAACTTGTTGGTTGGTGTTGGATAACCTCGACCTATTACTTTCACAAAATAGTGGTCTTTAAGTGGTGGTTTGATACATGTAGTTTTTATATTTATTCCTAAAGACAGTCCCTCAGCTTGTATCAGTTTTAAACTTTCAATTATATGATCTCGAAGTACAGGGATTTCAACGCCAGTGTCACAGTAAAAGATATTCACTTCTTTAGGGTGATTCAATCCTGATAGTGAAGTGAGCAAGATTTTTATAACTAGGGATGAGTCTTTTCCACCGCTATAGCCAACTACCCAAGGTCTTTCATCGACACAAAAATACTCTTTTGTTACATCCGATACAATTTCAAAGTTACTTAAAGTCATTAACTAGCTCCGCTATCCTTTTCTGGAGCTCTTTTTTGTGGTTTGTGGTAATGAAATCTATTTGATCATTTCCAAGCCTAATATGTTCTTTTACAGTTCTGGGGTGTATTAGCATATGTGACAATAATGTGATAATAATAATTATGGTCCCAGATATATACAAGATTGGAGCGTATTCTAAGAAAAAATAGAGCGAGAAGTAGATAGCTGAGAAAAGATATCCAATAAGTGCAACATCCGCTGTCGATGTCCACATTAATCCATTATCTCTCACAAGCTTTGACTTTTCTTTCAAACTTGGGTCGTTATCAATAAAATTATAAAAAATATTCATCAATTTTTTTGAAGACTTTAGTTTTTTTATTGTTTCTTCTTCCTCTTGAGTTGTTAAGCCTTCATCAACAAGTCTACTCCTAATGTTATTGGTGATTCTTGTGTGACCTTCATTATTTATGAGTCCTCTGAACTTTAAACTGCTAAATACGCTTCCAATTATGTAAGCTATAACAGTTGCTCCTGTTCCAGTTATCATTTTTAGTGTTTCATCTAGCTCTAAGAAATTCCCTGTTATGTATATGTATAACGGAATTGCGAATAGTATAAAAGTAACACCAGGGACAATTTTCCTAAATCTTTTTAGTGTTATGAGTTCCATCTGTACTCTCGATGTATGTTTTGCATTTAACGCTTGCATGAGGGGCGCCGCCGCAGGCGGCGTCCCTTTGATGCACTTGTTACCCGCTTTTGCGGCGATGTTTGAAAATGCTGATGCTGGCATTGCACAAAGGCAGCAGTGACCAAAGAGCAGGCAGAATGAGTTTGTTTGCTGACCAACCAGGAAAACTGGAACCAATTGCGGCCTTGCCTGCCAGCTTTGAAATAGTGAATAGCGGTGCTGAGTTTACCCCGATTTTTACACCACGCAAATGTGAAATGCTTGCCGTGAAATAATGAACTGACAGCATCACGAAACCTTGGGAGCACTTTGCTGGCGCTGGCACAACTGGGAAGCAGCCAGAAAATATTTGCAGGAGAAACACGTTGAATTGCTGAACTATCAGGATTTAAACCGTGACAAACTCCGATGCTGGCTGCCAGCTTTGCAGAACCACTGGTTGCACAATGCTTGTGCTGGCGTTGCACGATAGAGATAAATTAGTTGAGCACGCTACCGCCTGCCAGCGAAGATAAACCTGCAGCAATTCCTTTTGCTGACGCTGGCATTGCACGAATCAACTCTATTGCTGACCGCCAGCTTTGAAAGGGCTGAGGTTAAAGACTTTTGGCGGGATTTACGATGACTTGGGACTATTCATTCCCCCAACGCGGGTAACGCCTAAATCAGGTGCGCCGTAGGCGTCACATGGATTTACTTGTTATAAGCCAATTGCGAAAAACTAGATTTCTGTATATAGGGCAATAGGATCAATAATGATTTCATTCTCCAGGCGTCCTGTAAATGTTGACTCCAAGTGACTCATATGGTCAATCATATTTGCTAAGGCAAGTTTGAGTATGCCTGAATCATTGTTGCTTTCAGGGGGTAATGATACTTCTTTAAATTGAGTTACAACACCAAAAATCACAAACTCAACTTCTGTTTTTCTAGAATACTTTCTAATTAGTAAGTTTTCTTTTTCCCGAAGACACTCTCGTTTCAGATTTGCAGATATTATGGAGTTTTCCAATTCCATTTTAACTTCGAACTGGTCATCAAACCCATAGCTTAACATGTAGGATAGGCTTTTTAGGAAATCAGGGTCTTGATATAGTCCGCGCTCTTTTGCAATTTTTTCTAAGTCTGTTGCTTTTTTATATGCGCCATTAATTTTATTTTTTTGATTTCTATCTTTAGTATTTTGTAATTGATCGTCATGTTGCAACTTTAACTCTTCACGTTCAGCGAATGTAGTTACACAAGCCATTGCTTTACCGATCTCGTTAAAGTTCTCCATAGTGTGACGTATTGATTTAACGTCATTAAAGGTTACTTTTGCTTTGACTCGGACAAAAGGCATACCTTCTAAATCTTGGATAGTATTTCCTTCAGAAACTGACAGCTCTAATACTTTACCAATTTTATTTAATTCATTTTCAAAAATATTGTAAGAGTGATCATGAAGGTATTTTCTTTCAGTTTTTACATCACTTTGCTTAAGAATATCTGCAAGTACACGTCCGCTACCAACGGGTCCTTTTTGCTGCTCCTTCTCTTCCGTAGAGTTACCAGACTCAGTTAGGATGTATTCGGTTATACCTTCAAAAACTTGTGATGATAATGAGTAAAGTTTTTCTACATCAAGATAAACGAAATTTTTCATCTTATCTTTTCCTTGATAAGTAATCTTCATAAAATTTATTTCGTGTCGAAATGAGTGACCAAATGGCAACTCCTCCCCCAAGCAGACAAAGGATAATAGTTGCTGTCACTATTGCAGTGGTCATGCAGAAACTCCCTGTGTTTCTGTTCTATGGTTTGAAACCCTGTCATACACCGAGTAGCTAAGAGAAAATGAAATTATAGCGAGACCAATTGTACAAAATTTTATTGCCGACTGATCGATGAATTTATCACCAAACAATGTGAGTGAATAAAGAATACTGTAAAAAGCGATGAAGCAAATTGACGTCCCATTTTGGACAGTTTTCCAATTTCTATCAATGTTGTCAAAATGCTCTATTTCATTGATGTTAGATATATGTAGAACCAAACCAAAGGAAATAAAATCTGATGGTACAAATATTTCAACAACATTACCTTTTGTGACTCCCCAAACTAGAAGCCTCGATAATATAGGTATCAAACCTACAACCACTGTATAGATTAACCATTTGATTTTTTTACTTTCCATAGACTCGATACTTGATTTGGCT
>NZ_JAMFLX010000062.1 GCF_023502345.1 Parendozoicomonas callyspongiae | reverse complement strand
GTCAGGCGCCGCCGTAGGCGGTCGCCTGGACGCACTTGTTATGTTCTTTTTGCATAGTTACGATTAAGCGATTAGAAATAATTTGCTGGTATCTAGGCAGAGTGCAGCGCACGCATGTTTTGGTCATGAATTTCGTGAGCTTGATCTAGCCAGACTTTCATTTTTTCAGTATTGCACCCGCTGAATTTTTTAAGAGCATGATTCACAAGGTTTTGAGCCTCTTGCTCAAAGTTTCTTCCATGCAGGTTTTCTATTTTAGAGGCCATGCTGATGTAGTCGATACTCCAACGACTCTTAGCGATTTTTTTAACTCCATTTAAATAATTATTAGTTGTATAACCATTGCTGTAGCACTTCGAATTAAATGTATCGAGAGTCATGGCACTAAAGGCTGCACTACCTATCGCTTTATTGACATCCTCTTTAGATATCTCTTTTTTCTCTTTGTAATCACTAGTAGTTTTTATATCCATTATTCTTTTGGAACAGCTTGCTTCAGGTTTTGATTTTTTTTGGTTTTTGAAATCATATAATGTCGCCTTCACAATTGTTGAGTTATATAATGATTCCACAACAGATGAAGGTCTATCGTTACTCTGATAGCCGACGTGCTTAAATACAGTATTTAAAGCAGCTTTAACCCCAGTATCTGAATTTTCATGGAAGTTAGAAAATCTCTCTTTAAATTGTTCGAGTGATACAGCACAGAATAAATCTGGCATGTAATCTTTCTCACCTTCTGTTGGTGTATAGCTAAATATCAAGTCTATTGTTAGAGTATTATTATTCAAGTTAACTTTAGTATCACCATCAACCATTTTAAGCGTAAATGTTTTTTCTTGTTTTATTTTGCTCAATCTACCATTTAACCTATATATGCCAAAATCAAATAACGATACTCTCTCGTTCATGAGATAGTTGAAATCATCGTTTTGATCCGAATAAGAGGTAGATGCTGCAAACAAAATAAAAAATGCGATAAGTATTTTATTCATTTTTTTACTGCATATATTGATTAATGTTAATTACCATGAATAAGATAAATTCACGGTTCTATCGGTGCTTTGACTGAACATAACGCCGCCATCAGCCGACGCCGCAGGCGGTCGGCTGGATGGCCTTGTTATGTGTACATTTGCACAATGCCAGCTAGCTTGTCTTCAGGTAAGTGACTGAAAGTGACTTTTATGTAGCGTGCTATCTGTCGTTGTCTTTTTGAGCTTTCTTGTTGCTTCGCAATTTTTATAAGCTGCTCATCAGTTTCTAAGGTTTTAACGAAATATTCTGTACTTAGTTGATTAATTGATGAGAAATAGTACTCATCTATTTTTCGGCAGCATTTTATGAGGAATGTAATGAGAGTTGTAGCTTCTTTTAGTGTTACTTTATCAGCCTCATAATCACTAAGTGTTTTAATTACATCAAAGTGATGAAAGTGATTGTATATATCTGATGACTTTTCTTCTAGGTATTTTCTGTCAGAAGAAGATAGTTGAGCTTTAGATGTACTTGCATGCACGATTCTATTGCGCCAATGACACATAAGTTCTACAAGCAAAATCCATTCGTGCTCGATGCCAGGAACATTTTTACAGAACTCACTAAACCTTTTTGCCTTAGAGTCATGCGCTGCAAGTGGCTTCTTGAAATTCAACTCTTGGTCAGTAGATTTCCAAAAAACATCGTCACTGATGCTAGATAGATATTCAAAAAGTAATTCAGTAGCAAAAACGATAGAGGATCTTATTGCAAATCTTCTAGCCGAAATACTGGAGGCTTTAACATTTTTTGGCTCCCATCTTATATTTAGTGATGGGTTCACAGTAGGCTCTGAAGGCAAGTTGGATAATGAAACAGCAATAGTGTTTAAGTTGTGTACACTGTGTCCAATTTCATCTAATAAAAACTGAAGATATTTAGTTGCGGCCATTTATAACCTTGGTGATGTTGTCAGGACTCGAACCTGCATTTCTAGATTTAAAAATTCACTTTTAGTTTCTAGTGTCTTTCCAATTAGACGATGACATCAAAAGCGCCAAAATACACGACGAACGCACGATAGTCAATCGTACACATAACGCCCGCGTAAGGGGCTGCGCCGCCAGGCGCAGTCCCGATTGACGCGCTTGTTAGGTGTGCCGACAACTTTGATTCGGCAGGATAACTTAAATGCCTGCCACAAACTGATATGAAGGCAATGGTAAAGGTGACTGCTGGCGTTGCAACTGTGCGAGTACCAAAGAAAGATAGCAAGACGAGTTGGAAACGAATAGCACACCAACACGAAACCAATTTACGAGTGACTCGGAAAACAGCAACGCTGAACTTTCACAACGCCAGCATTGCACAATGTTGAAAATTCATTTGCAAAAAATCTTCCCTGCCTCGATTTCTGGGCAAGGCCACCTAACGCTTGCATCAGGGGCTGCGCCGCAGGCGCAGTCCCTTGCCTGCACTTGTTAGCCGTGCTGTTGAAGCCACTGCTCAAATGCTTCTTTTGAAACGTTGGTTAGTATTGATGAATAAGTATTTTTATCGCTGAGATATAAGCAGTGCCGAATTATTGTGTATGGATTAAGTTTATCACTTGATCCTTCGATACTTTCAAAATGTTGTTGATATTCTTTAACTTTAGATATTGTTGCCTTCATATGTTCATTGAACTTTGTTCTTGTAATCTCCGGCTCCATAGAGATTATCTCCAAAGTAAAACCATCAACTTTGTGTGGTTCAAATTCGTGTTTGTTGAAGAAGTGGTTAGCAATTTTCAAGAAACCGAATGCTGTTAATAGCCCGTTGCCTTGAGCCTTTCTTGTAGGTGGCTTTGTTCCTGATGCACACTCTTGTATTTCAGACTGAATATCCGCATCATCATCTTCTTTTGCTTTCTGTATCTCTGCTTCTGTTGAAGTTCTTATTTCTCTAAATTCTCTATCCGCCAATTCAAATAAAGCAGCAAGAGTGTTTATTCTTCTCTTTAGGCGATTTGGAATTGATTTTTTGTACTTGATTTTATGATCAAGAACGCTCCATGAGTCTTGAATTATTGTTCTTATTTGAATCTCGAAACTAAAGTCTAGAAAAGCTCGATACTCTGGCATGTTTCTTCTTTCTTGACCTAACTTAAGATCTAAGTGAAGTCCTTTGTAACCAAAAGAATCTTCTGTGCTTTCAATTTGTGAGATTTTATCTGTAACATCTATAACATCAAAATGTTCTTTCAATACATCTTGGATGTTTTCAATATCATCTTCGTACAAGCAAACTACTCGAAGACCTATCAAGTCTGTAATATGATCTTTGATTTCGTATTCTGTTTCTGAGGCTTCTAGAGCTTTTCTATACTTAAGGTTAAATTTTCTAATACATTCTTCTTTATCTTTTACTCTGCCTTCAATTTTTGAGATTGCAATTCCACCAGAATGCGTGAGAAGTGCTTCAATTAAAGTGCAGAAAGAATTATTAGCTCCCTCAAGAAGTCCTAAATTGTCTGAATAATACTCACGAAAAGAATGCTTTTCGATATCAAAATCTAAAGATGCCATTGATACTCCTTTATGGCAGGTGGGGGGGCGGCTAACGCTTGCATGAGGGGCGCCGCCGCAGGCGGCGTCCCTTTGATGCACTTGTTACCCGCGCGTACGGCGATTTAGAAAGTTGTTGATGCTGGCATTACTCGGAAGCAGTAATGACCAACTTCCAGGATGAACACGTTTGTTTGCTGAGTTAGCAGAATAAATTTGTGGCAAACTGCTGGCGCAGACTGCCAGCTTTGAGATAGTTGAGTGCGGTGTTGGTTGAACCCGGATTTTTACACCACGCAAATGCAAAATGCTTGCCTTGAAACTTTGACTACCCAGCGACACGAAACCTTTTGAACACAAATGCTGATGCTGGCGAAACTGGGAAGCAGCCCGAACAATGTTTGCCGGATAAACACGTTGAATTGACCAACTATCAGGATAAATAAATGGCAAACTCAATATGTCTTGCCAGCTTCTCTGAACTGCTTTTTGTCACGGTTTAGCTTTGAAAGAGCAGGGGGAATATAAAAGAAACTCCCCCAGCGGGTAACGCCCGCGTAAGGGGCTGCGCCGCCAGGCGCAGTCC
>NZ_JAMFLX010000061.1 GCF_023502345.1 Parendozoicomonas callyspongiae | reverse complement strand
GGACTCTGTCGCTTCCCTTATGATTTCCAGGAATGTAGCCAGTTTGCCGGATTCAGAGGGTTCACTCTGTTCATGGTTGAGAAACTGTGCCGGGGTATTGCAGATCTGTTTTAAGGCATTCAGTAACTTGAAAATAATGCCTTTACGTTCAATGCCTTCTTCACTGGACTGAATGTCTTCCATAATGGTGTCTACTGTACTTTGGTACAGAGAGGCCTGTTTTGTACTCAGGTTACAGTAACGATTGCTTTCGATTTTCTCTGGCAAGTCGCTGATGATACTCTTGTCTGTTTTCAAACGACGGAGGATAAAAGGCGCTGTGATCTTACGGAAGGTTTGCAGGCTGTTCTGGTCACGATCCTTTTCTATGGGGGAAGCAAACTCATCATGAAAACGCTTCTGGGTTCCCAGGTATCCTTTGTTGGTAAAGTCAAACAGGCTCCAGTATTCCCGCAGGCGGTTCTCTACCGGCGTACCACTGAGACCAACACGAATATCCGCTTTCAGTTTCTTGATGGTCTTGGTCTGCAGGCTGCCAGGGTTTTTAATATTCTGGGCCTCGTCGATCACCAGTGTTCGCCAGCGCGGTTTGCCCAGAGTAGTGCTGTCCGAGCGGACAAGGCCATAACTTGTTAGAACCACATCGTGCTTGTCGGTTTCCAGGCATCGCTGTTGACCGTGATAAACCTGTACACTGAGATCGGGAGCAAAACGCTGCAGCTCTTTGCGCCAGTTGGTTAACAAGGAAGTAGGAGCGACAACCAGCCCTTTGTGTTTATCAAGCTGACCGGATTCTTTTTGGTGCAGAAGCAGGGTAATCACCTGAAGTGTTTTCCCAAGGCCCATATCGTCAGCAAGCAATGAGCCGAAACCAATACGGGCGTTTTGCGCCATCCATTCGAAGCCTCTCTGCTGATAAGGACGAAGCTGGGCTTGAAGGTTCTTCGGGCGCGGTGCGGGTTCACCTCTAAGCAGTTGGTTAAACAGTTCCTCTGCACTGGCAGAAAGGTCGACCCGGGCACCTTCAAGCTCTCCGGATAGACCCGCTTTTAGAAGCTGGGCCCGGGAAAGGGACTCTGGCAAGTCAGTCAGTTTCTTCAGAAGTTGCTGCAGCCGGGCATCATCCAGCATGACATACTGATCCAGCATTCTAACCAGGCCAGAAGCACCACTGACCAGGGACATAAACTCATCGGCTGATACTCTTTTATCGCCGATGGCGACCTGCCAGTTAAAGCGGAGCAGCTGGTCGATATTGAGATAGCTGACCGGGTTATCGCTGTCACTGGATGAAAGGGTGAGGCTCAACTGAGGATAAGCCAGGTTGCGCAGGCTTTTCGGGAGAACCAGCTGAATTCCCAGCATATTGAGGGTGGGCAGAGTTTTCAGGAAAAGCGGGGTAAAAGCCTTCAGAGTGTAATAGAGGCGAGGTTGGTGGTTCTGGTCAGTTCCACTGTATAGCTTTTCCATATCCGGGAGATAATCAGCCAGCAGAGCAAGATCGGTGAGAACGCTGACCTGAGTAGCGGACAGTTCTGAACCTGTAAGCAGGGTCGCCAGGGAATGAATGGAGCCATTTTGCTCGACCTGAACGTTGATTGATAGCTCTTCATTGTTTTCGGTGTTATCAGGAAACTCTTCAACGATCAGGTGCAGTCGGTGCTTGCGTTCACCAAGTGTTAACCTGTTCAGCCAGTTTCGGATAACTTTGGGGTACTCCCTCGTCTCAAAGCTATCAAAACGGCATGGCGTATCACCAAAAAAGAGCTGGCAGACATCCTGCACCTGGAGTTGCCCGGGTGACTGAATTAGAGCCGATGTTGTAAACAGGCTGATCAGACTATGCAGTGCGCTATCAACCTGGGTCTTTCCGTCGGCATAGTGGTTCAGATATGTTTTGCGTCGTTTTGGCTTGTGGGCGAGCAGAACAAGGTCTGGCGGGCAGAGAGAATACAGCTTTTCCAGCAGGGATTTCACCTGTTCACTCATCAAGGCAGGTTGCCAGTGAATCATGGTTTTACCTTCTGACTGCTGATAAACAGCCGGGATAAATGCCTGCTGGCAAGTCAGCCTTATGGCCAGACGGTAGATTTGTTGCCACATTAGAGCATGATGATAGTGTCGTGTGGTTTCTGGTTGTTCACTGGTATCCAGTGATCTCAGGAACAAGCCCCATTCTTTTGTATTCTTGATTGCTGGAAGCTCGGCACTGCCTTCACTTTCGACCCCTGAAAAATGTCCATTTTCATTGATGATCAGGGAGAGACGATTAAGCCGGGTCATTTCTGTTTGGCTGTCGGAACTGTCTTTATCAAACTGAAGGGCGCAGCGAGCCGTTCGTTTATAAAGATTGGCCATAACATCACGGAAGTCTTTCTGATAGAACAGTGGTTTGCTTCCCAGTATTCGGAAAATGCGCTCACTCAATGGCTCAATAGTGGTGAGATCCAGGTTCTCGAAAGCCGGGACGGCCGGTAGTTGCCAGTTTTGAATGACCGGTTCCGGGTGCCAGCCATCAAAATAGTGTGGTGGTGCATCAAGGCCCGTGAGAGAAACGCCAGACTGTTTTTCCATGGCGCTGATAAGATCCATTCCATGAAGCTCAAACACCAGAAATGGGTTTTTATCAATCTCATTGGCCATTAAATAAATAATGGCAGCGATATGCTTGCAGGGCATGGCCCAGTCAGGACAGGAACACGTCGCTGACATATCTTTCCAACTGCTGGGGAAGAGCGAAATATTTTTTCTGGTCAGCAGTTCCAGTGTTTGTTCAGGTAACTGGCGATTTAAAAGCCTGGCGAGCACAGCGGGATGGCTGCTGACCGTTTCCAGAATGTTGTTTTTTTCTTTGGTGGTAAAGCCCGGCAGGCTGACCGTGACCCGGTAAGGTCTGCGTTGCCTCCCCTGAACATCGGCTCTGGTTGTTCTGCCCTTTATCTCAATAGCCGTAACCGAACCGTTACCTGCGTAGCGCCGCCCTCTGGGGAGCCGGTTGGTATCATCAATACCGTTGAATGCTGCAAGCCACTGCTCGCCCCACCAAGTCTGACCGTAAGAGTTTGCCATTTTGAAAACAGAATCAGGAGAAAATTGATGAATTGTACGGGGTATGTAGAGCTTTACGAAAATAATATCAGTTTTTCAGAAGGCAAAGATGAAATCAGCACATTTTAGCCGTCAGATGTACGCCCCATGAGTGAACATGGGAACATTTCATACCACTCATTCGTTTAGGTGGGCTGCCAGCACTGTTTCACCGTACTCGCGTAAATCATCCAGGTGCTTTTCTATCACGGCTTTAAGAATATTAATGTCCAGCCTTTGATACTCGTGCACAGCGATATTTCGAAACCCCACCATCATTTTCATGCGGTGAGAGAGTTCTGGAGAGATAAGCTTGCGGTTCTGAAGTTCTTCAAAGATTTCTCTGGATTCCTGAGGCGCTGAGGCTTTCTGCAAGGCAAGAATTCTGTTGCCAATATCGATAGTGGCCTGACAGGCTCTCTGGATATTGAGAATAATAGAGTCTTGCTTGGTAAAATTGGTCGCAAGCTGGTCTTCAAAACCTTTGTATTCTTCACGAATACGGTCAAGGCAGCGGTTGATAATAGCGACCTTGTTCAGGAGAACATCATCCATTGCGTTGTCTCAACCTCTGTTTAATGCCTGCGAGTATATCGCGTCTTTCCATGTTTAGATTCTGGTATTGCGACCAGGTATGGGTTATGAACTCATCACAGAAACTTTTGTCCCGCTGATACAGCCACACCCCATTTTCTACAACTTCTTTTCTCAGCACAGTGGGTGCTTGCCAGAGATCTACCAGATCCACATCGTGATTAAGGGTTGCAGCCAGGTTCTGCGCCAGCTCCCAGCGCACTTCTCCAGAAATATTTTGATCACACATGATCGCCAGGTCGTAATCACTTTCTGGCTTATGGGTGCCCTTGGCCCGACTGCCATAGAGCATAATGCCCTGCAGCTGCGCACCAAAATACGACTTGATCATACTTGTGATCGTATCAAAGGTTGAGGTCTGATTGTCCATAGACAGACTATCGCTATTTTTGGGAAGATTGGCAATGGGGGCGGCTGGTCAATACGTTAGCAGGCAAACCAAACACCATTACCCAAAAGAATCATCTGGGTATCCTAAAGTGACCAAACTACCGAATTCATCAATATTTATCTCGACTTGATTACACTCTAGGAGGATGGATTGGTTATAACGATCACTGAGGAAGCTTATCTCCTGATTTTCTGAACCGCGCCATTGCAGAGAGGTATTGCGCAGATTTTGTTGATAGCGCCCGGCCACCAGAATATCCACATATTCCAAAATCTGTTTCGCATATGGAACGCTGGGGAGCTCGGCTCGCTCATAGCCTGTATACAG
>NZ_JAMFLX010000060.1 GCF_023502345.1 Parendozoicomonas callyspongiae | reverse complement strand
CTGCTTCAGCCGCGCGCCGAAGGCGCGTCGGGTGGAGGGGCGAAGCCCCGGAACGAACTGGAAGCATTTGTTAGGCGTACTTGCTGCATGGTTAGACAAATTAATTACAGCTCCTTCTAAATTTATAAAAAAGGAGAGTAACTATGTTTGGAAGTATTGATAGCTATACGACAGAATATCCTGATGTGAATTCAAGTCAGGCAGACGCTCCTGATGAAACAGTTGCGATTACCAGCCCCCCTCTAACAGGAAAACCTTCATCTCATGTGTCAGAACCTAGAAAACATAATCGGGGAGATTATCATTTTAATAGAGACTTAGCTCCTGAAGGTTGCAAGTCGATAAATCCTGTTTGTAAAAATTATGTTCCAGATGTAGAAAAAGAATTTTATTCACAAATTGACAAAGCATTAAATTCAGGGCTGAAGTTTACTTTATGTCTTGTTGATGTTTATTCAATACCAAAAGCCAAAGTAATAAACTTGATTGAATTTTGCAAAAACAGAGAAATAGATATCATAAATTATGATTATGAGCCAATAGTCGCTGATGGTCGTAGAACTCCAGATGAAATATTAAAAGTGCTTCCAGAAGGGACACCCACTATTATAAAGCAAACATTCTCAATATTTTCTGCGCCAGAAACGCATGAACATTTAAGAGGAGTGTCGCCTGATGCATTAATTATTGCAGGTGAGATATGTAACTGTTGTATTGCTGCATCTATATTAGGTTTAGATCAGAATTCAATCTATCACGATTGGTATGGTGATGAATTTGGAGCAACGCAATATGGATATCCAGTCTATACACACAAAGATTTGATTTTGGATTCAGGCTATCCAGACAAAGATCTTAATAAAATACAAAATAAATTATTTTACAATTTTCAGCTGCTTCAATAGTTGGTTGGACGCCTAACGCCTGCTTAAGGGGCGCCGTAGGCGTCCCATTTGAAGCACTTGTTAGATTTTCTTACTCATAACCCTCAGCTTTCCAACGAAGAGAAGTCATGACGGCATGATAGATGTTAAAGACAAATGACTTCAGCTGCATTAGTAAAAAGTAATAGAAAGTGCAAATAAAAATATAGGCAATCTTTACTAATGTGAATTTAATCTCTTCTGGATGCGGAGAATAAGAAACCAAGAGGGAGATTAAACCACCTTTATGACCAAGCACAGTAATCAGCAAACACAAAGTTGCAAATGCAATGTAAAATATAAAAACCCTTAGAAAAATGAAGAAGTTATGTTTTAAGTAGGAGAGCCCACTATCAGGATGAGGTATCTCAGACATGCCTAAAAACAGGCTTGGTTGAGATACCGTTGCAAATATCGTGAACCCTGAAAGCAAGAATCCAAGAGTACTCAATGAAATTGATAACCCGGAACTTGATATTTCCCTAACAAACTTGAGGGTTTCATCAATTGGTTGTTGGGTTAACCAAGAATTTATTATCAATAATATAAAAACCATTATGGTCGTTATAGTATTAAATTTACTATGCGGGAGCCTTCTTGAAGCCCAATATACGTCCCATAACTTCTTTTCTTTGGTTAACTCCTTTGTCTCATAATCTGACGAACTCATTAGAATAGCCTCTGAACAAGTGAGCCAATTATTCTTTTTGCTTTTCTAGAGGTTTTAGGAACCTTTACTAAATTATCTTCTATTAATTCCTGAAATGTTTCAAATAGTTCATTTGCAGCCCTTTTGTTGCTTGAACTGATTTTATCAATTGGCTTTCTTAACTGGAATTCCTCGTTATTACCTCTTAGCACATCTCCGCTGGAGTCAACACCGTTAAGCTTAACGACTTGGTTCCCTTGCTCAGTTGCTTCAGAGATTTCTACAATTACTTCTTCTTTATCTAGCCCTTTTGAGTTGTTGTGTACAATAGTTGATTTTTTACTTCCAACTGCGTCTTTTCTCTTTTGAAGTGCTTCGAAGAATGGGTCATTGTCACTTTCGTCATTACGGTCAGAAAGTGAGATTTCAACACTTTTTAGAACATCGTATTTTTTAACAAATGCTTCAATTCCTTCACCTGAAGTGAGCGGGATGAGTTCCACTGTGGGTTTTGGGATCTCTTCAAGCAGTTTGTTTTTTGTTACCTTTTTTGGTTTTTTCTCTTCATACGATGCTTCAATGTAAGACTTATGTTTTTCGCGTAAGAATGATAGTAAGGTTGACCTGAAAGTTTCCATTTTTGGAGCATTCTTGGTTTCTCTTACATATATAAGTCTATGGTTATTCAATATTAACAAAAAGATAGCAGATGGTGCTGAAGCCATTTCTCCTGACTTTTGAACAATTCCTTTTCCTTTTTCAAACACTTGCTCTCTTTCAAGAGTTGTATCTTTAATTAATCTACCGATTACGGCAACTACAGGCTCATCACTTTCTTCGTTCAAGAGAACAGGTTTAACATTGTGGAAGAAGTAGTCCGTTTTGCTATATGATCTAACTAAGCTGTCATCTAAGAAACTAGGCAAAACGATTTCATTTACTAAATCCAATAAGACTTTTTTATTTCCAAAACGACAAATTAAATTTCCCATTTCCATATTGAGAGAAATTTTTGACATTTAGTTAACTCCAATGTTTGTTGAAAATCTAACGCTTGCGTCAGGTGCGCCGAAGGCGTCACCTGGACGCACTTGTTAGAGCCCGGTTGGGTTAACTTGACAGTACTAGGATATCGAATAAAATGGTACTCATCACAGGTTTCGCAATGGAAACTCATAATGAGTACCTTTACCACTACAATCAGAGAAATAGCAGACCAGCTTAGTATAAGTGAGCAACGTGCTAGAACCCTATGCAGGGAAGGTCTGATCAACTCCAAGAAATATGGAAATACATGGTTAGCTGATCAAGGTAGTGTAGACAAATATGGACTGTCTACTGCACATACAATTGCTGAAGATCATCCAGCATATAACGTAAATGACACAAACAAACCTATTGCCTTAAGTTTTTTTTCTGGGGCAATGGGATTAGATCTTGGTATTGAAGCAGCTGGTTTTGACATTAGATTAGCTTGTGAAGTTGATAAGTATTGTCGACAAACAATCGCAATTAATAGACCGAATACAGCATTACTTAGTGATATTAATGACTACAGTGCTTCTGATGTTTTAAATGCTGCAAAACTTACCGAAACTGACGAAATTGACCTCATTGTTGGTGGCCCACCTTGCCAGGCCTTTAGCACAGCAGGAAAAAGAAAAGGCTTTAATGATGATCGGGGAAACGTATTTATAAAATACTTAGATTTAGCAATTGAGCTAAATCCAAAATTTATAGTTATTGAGAATGTACGTGGTCTTTTATCTTGCCCAATGGATCACAGACCACATGACCAAAGGGGAGAAGGTTTTCCAGATTTATCTGAAGATGAATTAAAAGGTGGTGCGCTTAATTTCGTACTAAGTAAACTAAAAAGTTCTGGCTATTCATATAGCTTTAATCTTTACAACTCTGCTAATTTTGGCACTCCACAGATCAGAGAGAGAGTGATAATTATTTGTTCTAGGGATGGAAACAAACCGCCTTTCCTGTTGCCGACTCACTCTGAAAATGGAGATCATGGGTTACCAATTTGGAATACTCTTGAAGGCTGTTTAGATTATATTAAGAGCCATAACCATTTAAACTTTCCCGAGAAAAGACTGAAATACTATAGAATGCTAAAACCGGGTGAAAACTGGCGTAGTTTACCAATAGAGCTTCAAAAAGAGGCTATGGGTAAATCGTTCTATTCTGGTGGTGGTAAAACAGGATTCTTAAGACGCTTAGCTTGGCATAAGCCATCTCCAACCCTTGTTACGCATCCAGCTATGCCTGCAACTGATCTCGCTCACCCTGAAGAAGACAGACCCTTATCCATCCAAGAATACAAACGTATACAGGAATTTCCCGATAACTGGGAGCTAGCTGGGCCGTTAGTACAGCAATATAAGCAAGTTGGAAATGCTGTGCCTAAAAGCTTAGGTTTGGCTGTTGGTAAAACCATTATGAGCCTTATTAAGGGTAAAACATTCAGTAGTATTCAAAACTTTAAATATTCAAGATATAAAAACACCTGCGATTCTTCATGGGAGCTAGAATTTATTAAGCTTCGAGATGCAAAGCAGAAATCAGCCCCTCATGAAGAGTTAACTTTGTTTTAATCTATTATATTAGAGCAAGGATACATATTCTTGCTCTAACTCAATAATCAATGCGTTTACTTTTTCTAGGACAAGATCGTAAGGGATGCCTATTCGTGACCAAAATTCTTCGCCAGATACTCTGGGTATACTTGAGTGATTGAAAGTCCATTTATTGTTAGGGAAACATGCACAAAAGACAGGATTATCATGTATAGATAATTCTTGGACTGACCTTGTTTTTTGCGATCCTGTTAGTGTATTTTGCTGAGTTTTTAATTGCTGATATTCTATTACTTC
>NZ_JAMFLX010000006.1 GCF_023502345.1 Parendozoicomonas callyspongiae | reverse complement strand
GTTGCTTCTAACCCCTTTCCAATCTCCCGCCATCAATGAACCTGAGGCGCAGCTTGATTCAGAGCACAGACAGTTTCAATTATTGAAACAATCGAATATTTGGAAAAAGCTTTTCCCATGCCTGCTCGCTACAGCACTCATTATTATTGTGGCGTTAGGAATATCAGAACTATCTCCATCAGAATGGAAAACTGCAGTAGCGATCATAGTTCTGACCATTCTCAGCCTGATAGCATCATTCAATAAGCGTCTGAACACCTCGCCGGGTAACTGGCCCCTGGGAATGTATTTAATCCTGCTCTTTTGCACAGAGTCAGGAACGCTGTTCAATCAGGAACTATTTGAGCAGGCCACCCGCAACCTGCTTTGTTTTTTCATGGTGGTGGTTTTCGGCTCCATGGCTCTTCATTTGATTCTGTGCAAACTCTTTCGGATCGACGCTGACACCTTCCTGGTCACATCCGTGGCCTCTATCCTGTCACCACCTTTTATCCCCCTCGCAGCGGGAGTTATGCATAACCGTTCGGTACTGGTTGCCGGTATCAGCGCCGGAGTTCTTGGCTATGGAGCAGGGAATCTTCTCGGCATTGGGACTTTCTGGTTACTGAATCGACTGGTATAACCCGTAATACTGTAACAATTATCAATAATCATGAAACAAAACACTTCGGTTTCCCCCAAAGTTCGCCCTATATTTATTTTTTGCGGTGTCACCTATATTGTCCTTTTGTCATTTTTCGATAACATACCCGCCTTTTTTCGATGATGGAGCAGGCAGAATCTATGGCATCTTTCGTCCCGGGACAACGCTGGATCAGTGATACCGAGATTGAACAGGGGCTGGGCACCATCCTCACATTCGATGCCCGCACTGTAACCCTGCTCTACCCCGCCACGGGGGAAACCCGGGTTTACCGACTGGAAAACAGTCCACTGACACGCGTGCGGTTTGAACCAGGTGACAGCGTAGCCAGCCATGAAGGCTGGATTCTCACCGTATCCGATGTGCAGGAAAAGGATGGCCTCCTTTGCTACACCGGTACCGATGAAAATGGCACGCCCAGAGAGCTGCCAGAAGCGGGACTGGATAACTTTATTGAATTCAACAAGCCACAGGATCGCCTGCTGGCAGGTCAGATAGACCTGAACAGCAACTTCTCCCTCAGATATGAAACCCTGAGCCAGTATAACCGCCTGTGCCAGTCTCCCTGGCTCGGTCTGGCTGGCGCACGTGCCAGCCTGATTCCCCATCAACTTCATATTGCCCATGAAGTGGCAGACCGCCATGCCCCGCGCGTACTTCTCGCCGATGAGGTCGGCCTTGGTAAAACCATTGAAGCCGGCCTGATTATCAACCGTCAGCTTCTGACAGGTCGCGCTTCCCGTGTTCTGATTCTGGTTCCCGAAGCCCTGGTTCATCAGTGGCTGGTTGAGATGCTGCGTCGCTTTAACATGCATTTCAGCGTGTTCGATGAAGAGCGCTGCCGCAATTCTGATGGCGAGAACCCGTTCAGCAGCGAACAGCTGGTGCTGGCAAGTATCGACTTCCTGCGTAACAGCCCGGAACATCAGGAACAGGCCCTGGAAGCCGGCTGGGACCTGATGGTTATCGACGAAGCCCATCATCTGGAGTGGGATGAAGAGAACGGTGCCGGCCCTGACTACACCCTGGTAGAGAACCTGGCAGAAAACACTCCTGGTGTTCTTCTGCTGACCGCTACACCAGAACAACTGGGACAGGCTGGTCACTTTGCCCGTCTGCGCCTGCTGGATCCGGATCGTTTCCACAGCCTGACTACATTCCAGGAAGAGGAGGCCCGCTACGAGCCTATCGCGGAGGCCGCCCGTGAACTTCTGGACACTGGCAAGATCTCTGACTCTGCCGCCACTAATCTGCGTGACCTGCTGGGCACTGAAGCTGATGGTCTGATCGCCATTATTAATGATGATGGCCAGACTGAAGCTCAGCATGCCAATGCCAAAGAACAACTGATTCGCACCCTGCTGGATCGTCACGGCACTGGTCGCATCCTGTTCCGTAACACCCGTGCTGCGGTTCCCGGTTTCCCTGGACGTGCTGTGCAAGGTTATCCGCAGGAGCTTCCAGAGCTTTACAGCATTGCTCTGGAAGAAAATACGGAACTGGAACAGCAGGTATTTCCTGAACTGGGCTACCAGGCACAG
This sequence comes from Parendozoicomonas callyspongiae, assembly GCF_023502345.1. GTDB lineage: Bacteria > Pseudomonadota > Gammaproteobacteria > Pseudomonadales > Endozoicomonadaceae > Sansalvadorimonas > Sansalvadorimonas callyspongiae. Next base: position 206,758 of record NZ_JAMFLX010000006.1, on the reverse strand, counting down.
ATCCGTGTTGAGGATATGGATCCCTGGTGGAAAGTCGATCCCCGTATCGACTGGATGACCAATCTGCTGAAACTGCTGCGCAAAGACAAAGTGCTGGTTATCTGCGCCAACAAGCACACCGCCATGGATCTGGAAAATGCCCTGCGTATTTCTGCCGGAACCCAGGCCTCTGTCTTCCATGAAGATATGAGCATTGTTGAACGTGACCGCGCTGCGGCCTGGTTTGCCGATGAAGAATACGGTGCCCAGGTTCTGATCTGCTCCGAGATTGGCAGTGAAGGCCGTAACTTCCAGTTTGCGCATCACCTGGTTCTGTTTGATATGCCAGCTAACCCAGACCTTCTGGAGCAGCGTATCGGCCGCCTGGACCGTATCGGCCAGGAAGAGACCATCCGTATTCACGTGCCTTATGTGAAAGGGACTGCGCAAGAGAAGCTGTTTGACTGGTACAACACCGGTTTGAATGCCTTTGCCGACACCTGCCCGGCTGGCAGTGTCGTCTACTCCCGTCACCGCGACGAGCTGGAAGCCTGGTTATGCAACGCACCGGCAGAGGAAGGTGAATCCTTTGATTTTGACTCCCTGGTTGAACGCTCCAGAGAGATGAATGAAGAGGTCAGCCGTCATCTGCGTCTTGGTCGTGACCGGTTGCTCGAACTCAATTCTCGCGGTGCTGGCAGCAATCGTGATCTGGTTAGTGAGATCTGCAGCGAAGATACGCCTAAAACACTGTCCAATTACGTGGACAAGCTGTTTGAAAGCTTTGGCCTGGAGACGGAAGAGCATTCCCAGAATGCCCTGGTGGTTCGCCCTGGCAGCCATATGACAGTGACCAGCTATCCCGGTGTCCCCACGGATGGAACAACTATCACATTTGATCGTGATAATGCTCTCTCCCGCGAAGATATGCAGTTCGTGACCTGGGAGCATCCCATGGTACGCGAAGGCATGGATATACTGCTGACCAGCGAGACTGGCAACACCGCCTGCTGCATTATTAAGAGCAAGGGCCTGAAGCCCGGCCTGATGCTGATGGAAGCTATTTTCGTCGTGGAAGCCAGTGGAGACCGTCATCTGCAGCTTGAACGATTCCTGCCACCAACTGTGCTGCGCACTTTGATCGACCCAGCCCTGAACGACCTTGGCACCAAGGTTTCCTTCAAGGCCCTTGATCCTCAGCTGCAGAAGCTGAAAACCAGCACCGCCCGCAAGGTTGTAAAAAACCAGCGTGAAGCCATTGTTAAAATGGCCAAGGCTGCGGAAGACCATGCCCGCACCCAGGTGGCAGATATCGTAAACGACTCCTGTCAGAAGCTGATGAACAATGTGACTCAGGAAATTCGTCGCCTGGCAGCCCTTAAGGCTGTTAACCCGAATATTCGTGATGAAGAGATCGAGTTCCTCAAGCAGCAGGCAGCTTCCGGTTACCAGGTTCTGCAGAAGGCCCAAATGCGTCTGGATGCTATCCGGTTGATCTTTACCACCTGATATTTCAAACCATTTCATCAAACCTGTTCACCGCCAGGAAGTTCCTGGCGGTGAACAGGGTTTATCTATCTCTTCCTCAACAAAAAATATCTTTCAGGGTCCTCCAACTGTGGGGATTTCGGTCTACTTTAAAAGCGTTTCTGGTGACCGTACTGAAAGATGGAACAAAAAAATAAAATTAAATCTACCAAACTACTCATTACAATAACTTTGCTTTTAGCATCCAGCTTTCTATTTTCCAAAGAGAACTCATCCGAAAATGTGAATACCGAGCAACCTCCCGCTGAGGAAAGCACCCTTATTGGTGCAGTCAATACATTTGTATCAAGAGACTCTCAGGGGCGATACTCTTTTTCCCTTCAACCTTCCACTGAAGCAACCCAATTTCTCGGCTCTATTCACCTGATTAGGGGCGTTCCGGCTTTTGCAGACGAGTGGGGCGAACTCAAAATGTTTTTGCTGGTTGAAGCTTCACCCTCACCCTCGGACCAAATCGGTTTTGTGCATCCCGTTCCAGAAGCTTCTGACACCTACCCCACCCATACTCTCTTGGAAAATCAATCAACTTCTGTGGCAGAATTACCCGAAGAACTGCATCACCTGAGTTTTCCTGACAAACAGTATTACCTCAACTCAGCATCCATAAAAAACATTCCTTATGGTTTGCTAAAAACAGAATCGCCTCAGATATTAATCAATGGAGCTTCTATTGATGTTCAGGAGATATCAGAAGCTTTACCCGAAATAAACCAAGTGACTCTTATTTACCAATTTTCTTTTTCTGCAGCCGGGGAGGAAGGAAGTGAAACCTTTATCTATCAGGTAAAGCCAAACATACAACCCCCTGATGCGGATAAAAGTTCAGCTCTCTCCATTGCCACCCCCCATTTTCAGACCAGAAGAGTGTTAAGACTTACTCATCGTTTGCAGACAGCACACGACACAAATTCGCAGCTCAACACTCAAGGATTGAAACGTAAAGAAGCTATTCCATTAGTCCATAAATTCCGCTGGAAAAGTGCAGAGATATGCCATCCACTGGAAATGCAGTGTGAAGATCCAGCCTGCTCACGAAAGAAAGGCTTTCACAGAGCACCGGGCCGTAAATACTGCGTTGAACGTAACTTTCAGACTGCAAAAGACGAGATGACATTACTTAGTCAGTCAGAAGCAAAATCAGCTTTTAATTACAGTTTTCTGGAAGAAGATCTTTTAAGTCAGACAATCCCTCATCGCATTTTAAAAAAAATCACCCATGACGCCCCTCTTCCAGATGTTTATTCAATACTTACTGACCTCATGCCTTCTCAATCTGAACAACTAAAAAGAGATTTCGACATCGGTATGAAACCTGGTCGGTGGTTATTGAAGTCCACCACACTTCGCAACTTCATGTCAGCTCTGGAAAAAACGGAACGGCCTTATTGGTTATTTAAACGTCAGAAAATTGCCAACGATCTTCATACAGGGAATCTGCATCTTGGTGACGATCTCTATCTACGCATTGCGCATAGCTATCGAGAAAGCAATCGACAGGCTGCTCTTGAGTGGCTCAGCAGAGTCAAGCACAAAACCCATGAAGCACACGCGTTCGGTGTAAAATGCGATGAAGAAACTTGCTTTTTAGACGGTCCCGGGATGAAACCGATTGAAGGTATTCAAGTTTATAGAGCATGCAAATCTTTACCTAGCATTGAACATGCTCTGCAATCAAGGCCAACATCAATCGCTAAATGAACATTTTTTTACTAGCCACAAAAATATGTCAGTCTCATCTTTGTCGACAATTTAGCGATTTTGTCTTAATAGAAAAAACAAATTAACCTGACATTGCTCACGTTTTTTCAGCAAATCATGCTTGCACCGGAATCGGCCTGTCCCTACCCTATGATCCATGCTGAGCAAATAGCACCTTCACTGCGGTCATGACAAGCACGATTACACCACATACAGCCAGTCCCTGCTTCCAGCTTAAGGGAAGCATGGTCACCATGATGACTCTAGAGCTGTATCAGTTCGATGAGATCAGCCTGCACCAGCAGCTACAGGGACTGGTAGCCAAAGCGCCCCGATTCTTTGAGAATACGCCTGTTGTCGTTGGCCTTGAGCGGCTTGCTCAGCCCAACAGCCTTATTGATATGGCCCGGCTGTGCACACTCTGTGCTGGCTTTGGCATCAACCTTATCGCTGTCCGCGGAGGCAGCAGTGCCCAGCGAAAAAGTGCCATTGATGCGGGTCTGGCCTGCCTTGCTGCTCAGCCCCAGGCCGTCGCCCGTAAAATTCCGAAACAGGATCACAGTGATACTCCACAGGGTGCCAGCGTGACACCTATACACCAGTCCTCTCTGGTACTGGAACCTCATAACAAGAATAACTCCGAGCCAGGTGCTCCAGAACAAGAGGTAAAAGAACAAGAACAGACGGAAAATCCGGACAACTTACTTAAACCACCCAGAATCATCAGCTCACCTGTTCGTTCAGGTCAGCAGATTTATCATGAAGGTGACTTGATACTGACCGGCCCGGTCAGCGCAGGAGCAGAAATCCTGGCTGAGGGCTATATCCACGCTTACGGCCCATTTCGTGGCCGGGCGCTGGCTGGAGTTAAAGGCAATAAGGATGCCTGTATTTTCTGCACTCATAACGAGGCAGAACTGGTTTCCATTAATGGTCATTACAAACTTGCAGCCAATATCAACAAGTCGCTCTGGAAAAAACCAGTACGCATATACCTTGAAGACGATGCGCTGATTATCCAACCCCTATAAGGCACCTGTAAGGTACTGAGTTCATTGGAAGGGAAACACATTGGCAAAAACAATCGTTATCACCTCCGGTAAAGGAGGGGTAGGAAAAACAACAACCAGCGCAGCCCTGGCTTCAGGTCTCGCGCGCCAGGGACACCGGACTGTCGTTATTGATTTTGATATCGGTCTTCGTAATCTCGATCTGGTTATGGGATGCGAACGACGGGTCGTCTATGATTTCATTAATGTTATAAACGGCGAGGCAGCCCTGCATCAGGCCCTGATCAAGGACAAGCACACCGATAATCTCTACGTGCTGCCAGCATCCCAGACCCGCGATAAAGACGCCCTCACCGCAGAAGGCGTAGAGAAGGTTCTGGAAGAGCTGGCCGAAGATTTTGACTACATTATCTGCGACTCTCCCGCAGGCATTGAACGTGGTGCCCTGATGGCTTTGTATCATGCCGATGAAGCCATTATTACCACGAATCCAGAAGTGTCATCCGTGCGCGACTCTGACCGCATATTGGGCATTCTACAAAGCAAATCCAGACGCGCCGAGCTGAATATGGAGCCGGTTAAGGAGCACTTACTCCTGACCCGCTATGACCCGGGACGGGTGGAAAAGGGTGAGATGCTTAGTGTTGAAGACGTCAAGGATATTCTGGCAATACCTCTGCTGAGTGTTATTCCGGAAGACCGTGATGTGCTGAATGCATCCAATAAAGGCTTGCCTGTCATTCATCTTCCAGAGAGCCGGGCTGGTATGGCCTATGAAGATGCAGTGCAGCGGTTCCTGGGAGAAGAAATTCCCATGCGCTTTACCTCAGCTCCCCGCAAGGGCATTCTGCAGAAATTGTTTGGAGGCTGATAATGAGCTTGCTGGACGTATTCTGCCACAGGCAGAAAAAAGAAAGAGAAAACAGTGCCGCCATAGCCCGTGAACGCCTGCAGATTCTTGTCACCCACCACCGCAGTGACATGAAAGCCCCCGATTACCTGCCAGAAATGAAAAAAGATATTCTGGCGGTCATTGGAAAATATGTCACAGTGGAGCAGGAGAATGTATCCATTCACTTTGAAAGCGCTGACGATATCTCAGTGCTTGAAGTTGAAGTGACTCTTCCCGAGGAAGATCAGACCAAGGTTCGCATGGCGTAATGCACTGGCCCACCAGCCCGGATTGCTCCGGGCTGTTTGTCTATGTCAAGGAAACCTTCATACCGAATGTATCTGGAACTGTCTGATATTATTGTCTTTGCCGTTCTGGCAATGATTTTTATGATCTGGTGGCATGGGTTTACCATTCGCCAGCTGGCGATTTCACACGCCAAACGCTTTTGCAAAGAGAGAGAACTGCAGTATCTGGATGAAGGGATCGCTCTTAGTTTCAATGCTTTTCAGCGCAACAGATCTGGTCGCCTCAATATTCTACGACACTGCCAGTTCGAGTTTTCTTCAACAGGCGAAGATCGCTACCAGGGAAACGTTGTTATGCTCGGGCGAACCCTTGTTGAAATCAAAACACCTGCCTACCGTATGCCTGAGCAGAATAACTGGTTGAACTAGGCTTTTCCTCCGCGCTTCCTGCGAAGAAACTCCTCCTGGCTGATCACTGCTACCTTGGGTTCTGCAGGTGCCATTTTGGCCAGCCCTCTTGTTCTTCTTACTTTGGGATTCAAGCTATCAGCAAAGGCTGACAGTTTCTGGGATTTTTTGTGATCCGGTGAATCAAAACGACCACTGCTTAACCGGCGCCAGGCATGCCCAAGTTCTGCAAACAGGGAAGCCAGTGTTTTGCTTTCAGATATAAATAATTTCTCGATATCGACCAGAGACTCAGGATTATTTTCAAGGTTGTAATCCGAGGCAGACGGCAGCATAACCTTTAATCCCTGAAGCGCCTGTTTACGAGCCATGCCCAAAATCTCTCGTCTCTGCGTTGCCGGTGATAATGAAGGCTTTACCACCGATAGATAGTCACTCTCATCAAAGCGTCTCCGGTACAGCCATGCCTGCATCTGGTGTTTTCTGGCCATCAACTGCTTACGGTGACTGACTCCGCAGGAATCCAGCAACTTTTGGGCTTCGTCGAACACACCCTCTTTAACCAAACTATTGACTTCATCAAGCAACCTCTGGGTTAGAGAATATGACTCTCCCTTTTTTGCCCTTACTGACTTAAAATCAGAAGGCTCCGAATCACTGGAAAGCGGGTCACCAGCCTCAGTGTCAGAAGTGATTGGTGTAGACCCTTTACTCCCTGACTCAAAACCTGAATCACTTGATGTATCTGAGTGTTCATCATCTTCGACGTTAATTACATCAACAGCATTTGTCTGAACCACCGGAACCGGGTTTTGCTTACGATGAGTCTGGACTCTTGACTCTTGCTTTGGTTCTTTCTTTGGCTTTCTTTTTCTAGAAGCGGCTGCTGCAGGTTTTTGTTTCGGAGGAGGATTAGAGCTTTCTACAACGTCAGCATCCTTATGAGGAATACTGTTCAGCAATTCATGGCACTCGGTCAACTCATCATAGAGGTGGTTATTACGGAAAAAATCTGCAGCAGGTTCAAGAATCTCTAATGCCAAGTCATACTCTTTTCTGGATATATAAAGACGACCAAGATCCAGCCCCGCAGAACAGTCACCTCCGAGGATCGCATGATTGTACAGAGTTTGGATTTGTTCAGGGTCAAGGCCACCCAGTGCACTTTTAGAAACCAAAAAGCCCGCAAGGTGCGCCGCCACACCGGAATTTTTTATCAACGGAACCAGTTTTTCGACGGCATCATCAGCCCTCCCCTGTTTAATCAGGAGAATTGACTCCAGCAGTTCAGCCTGAACAGGCTCTAAAATCTCAAGCTGGTGCAGGTAAGCCTGCCCCTTAGCATCAAGCCGACCATCACTGATGGAGTTAAGAACCGCAAGAGCACAGTTATGCGCCGGTGCTGATTGAATCTCGACCAAATCACTGGAATTAAATAGCAACCGCTCAAACCATGTTGGAGGCGACTGGGGAATTCCTTTAAGCCACAACTTAAGGGCCTTCACCGGGTTTCCCGGCAAGAAAAGTTCTTCATGCAAACCAAGACGTGACATAAATAAGACATTGTGGGCATAGCGACTTCCTGCCTGAGCGGCCAGAAGCAGCTGATCCTGAAGCTGATCATTTTTTTCCTGCTGGGCAAGAAGGTGCGCATAAATCAACCTCCCTTCCAGCTCCTGAACAGGTGACATTCCAGCTTTCTGGGCTTCAGCAAGGTGGTGAGTGGCTGATGCACGAAGACACCTCTGCTTATGCCTTTCAGCTTTCAGACTCACCAGAAAATAACCTCTGGCCAATAGCATATTGACACGGGTTAACTGCTCCGGGGAAAAGTGCTTACTTAACTTAGAATCATCAATAATTTCGCTGAGCAACTTTAGATGTGATTCATGAAACCCCTTGAAGTCATTATCTTCCAGCAAACGTTCAATACTGACGTTTAACCTACCTAAAACCTCAAGAACCTTATCCTCATCAAAGCAACCCTTGCGGGAACCGGTATTTCTGGACGCTGTGACAGCTGCCCGGACCAGACAACTGACAGATTCTGCCAGCGCATCAAGTTTCTTTCCTGACACATTCTTGCCTGTCATCCAGTGTGACAGTTCAGACATTGCCAGATCCATCGCAACAGCATCTGTCGGACTGACACCGTATCCAGAATCACGAAGAGAACTTACCAGCCTGCCAATTTGATTAAATACCTTAATCTTCTCTGGTTTAGCTTCACTAGCCTTGAGTAAGACTTCCGCCAGGCGATGAATCAACTCCCTTTGTTGGGCTGAGATTTTTCCTGACGAACGTATATGCCCTTTCTCAAAGTATTTATAAATATCTTCAATGGTTTTGTAGAAATGGGGAGTGCCCGAGGTTTGCTCAGCATAATACTCGGCAACATTCAGGGCATGATCCAGAATCTGAAGATTATCACCACGGTATTTATCTGGAACATTCGGGTAACTGTAAGCTTCCAAAATCTTTTTTTCGGCAACACATTTCATGATGCCTTCCATTCTTGAATCGCGGGGAGCCTCTGTATCAGAGGGGGGGATTTCTTTTGAAACCTGCGAGTCAGAAGAACTTACTTTCCTTGGGCCGTGTTTTCCCTTTGTTTTTTTGTTTTGGGATTGGGATTGGGGTTTCGGTTCCTGAGGGGAAACCGATCCTACAGCAGCCTCCGTCCTTGGTGTTGATTTCATTTGATAGCTCCAGAAATAGCTTCTGTTTCAATTCTAGAACAATAATAATCAGGCAAGAAAAAGCCCCTGACCCGGACAGTCAGAGGCTTTCAGAAATATCGACTTTGTGTGATCAGGCAGCTGCCAGAACACCATTCTGCTTCAGTTCATCAACATTCACAGGCTTGATCATAAAAGCTGCAAAACCGGCAATGGCCAGCATAATGGCAGAAACAGTGTAAGCGATGCTGTAGCTACCAGTTGCATCAACAACCATACCGGCCATAACTGGCCCCATAAAGCCACTTGCACCCCAGGCCAGGTATACAACACCGAAGTTGCCGCCGTAGTTCTTCATGCCAAAGTTATCAGCAGTCATGGATGGGAAGATACTCAACAGTGCACCGTAACCGATACCGGCAATAGCTGCACCAAAGACAAAACCGATCTCGGAAGTCAGGGTCGGGAAGATCATCATGTTGCCTGCCTGCAGAGCGATAGCCAGCAACAGAGTCTTGGAACGGCCAATCTTGTCAGACAGCATACCCATCAGGATACGGCCGCCGGTGTTGGAAATTGCCAGCAGAGACACCAGGTAAGCTGCACCGGTAATGCCGCCCTGCAGAGCAGCGATGCTGGTGATGTTACCAATCAGCATCAGACCTGCGGAGGAAGCAAAAGCGAAGGAGATCCACATCAGGTAGAACTGACGGGTCTTGGTCATTTCGCGCCATGTGAAGTTGTAGGTTGCAGCTTTGCCAGCAGGCTCAACATAACCTGCAGGAACGTCAGCCTTGTAACCGGCAGGCGGAACAACCATGGTCATGGCAACAGGAATACCAACGATCAGAACGGCTGCGCCAAGGATCATAAAGGTGGTGCTGATGCTCATGCTCTCGATCAGAGCGCTGCTCAAGGGAGCCAGGTACAGAGGAGCCATACCGAAACCACCAGCGATCAGGCCGTTAACCATGCCCTTCTTGGATGGGTGGAACCACTTCATGGCAGTTGGGCTCAGGCAGGCGTAAGCGAAACCGATACCAGTACCGACCAGAACACCGAAGGTTACCAGCAGGATAATAGGAGAGGTAGCAAAAGCAGAGGCAATCATACCCAGACCAACCATGGTCACACCGGAGACAACCAGCTTACGAGGCCCCATACGATCCTGCAGGTTACCGGCAACGAGTACCGCCAGGGCGAAGGTGACAACACCGATAGTGTAAGGAAGGCCGGCTTCGGCATTGGACCAGCCAAAATTGTTAACCAGCGCCTTGCTGATAACACTCCAGGCGTACAAAACGCCAATACACAGGTTGATCGTAACCCCTGCGGCCAGGATCTTAGTAGCTCGATTCATTGTGTGACTCTTAATGGTTGCCAGAGCACGCCTGCTGTGAAAATTTGGCGGTGCATCTATATGGTGAGCGTAGTTGTTTAAGTGCGCACACTATATCTACACGGTCAATTGAGAGCTGTAGGTTTTTTGCACACAGGTATTCGCACTAACACTTAGGGGGTATTCACAATAAACAAGGGCTATGTATACATCCTCAGAACCTTTGTTAAACGCCTCTGAAGGTGCCAATGCTATATTGCTACACATATTAAAAAGGAGGTATTGCTTGAATCCAGCATGACATCAACTTGCTAAAAAATGCACAACGCTGATTTAATGCAAACCATTTGTTTATATAGATGCGCCATACAGAAAAAAATCTTCTACTAGAAGTACAAAAACTTTCTCTAAAACAGCGCTTTCTCGAAGAAAAAATCCGCTATTCTTCCGCTTATCTCCACAAAACTTGTTTATTATTTATGCATCTGCATTTATTGTCCTGAGTCAACATTGCACCCATCCTGTCGGCATACGATGGTACCTCCTTTCATCATTGTCTAAAGACGGCCACGCCCGTTTGGCATTCATTGGACAGGGCCGTCCAGCAAGAGTGTTATGAACGAAATCAGAAACCTTTATCCACAGAGCGTATGGCAGCAGTTCGATGATATCTGTGCCATCCCCCATCCGTCCCATCATGAAGATATGCTGCGTGACCATATCGTAGCTTTCTGCATAGAGCGCAGCCTCGACCACGAAGTTGATGCCATCGGCAACATTATTATCCGCAAGCCTGCAACTGCAGGCATGGAAGACCGCCGCGGTGTTATTCTGCAGGCTCATATGGATATGGTGCCAGAGAAAAACAGCGACAAAGAGCACGATTTCACCAAAGATCCGATTGAACCAGTCATCGATGGCGAATGGGTACGCGCCAACAACACCACTCTGGGTGCTGACAACGGTATTGGTCTGGCTGCCGCCATGGCTGTTCTGGCTGCAGACGATGTTCCACACGGTCCACTGGAAGTCCTGGTTACGACCAACGAAGAAGATGGTATGTCCGGTGCCCAGGGCCTGAAACCCGGTCTATTCAAAGGTGATATCTTCCTGAACCTGGATACTGAGGAAGAAGGCGAAGTTTACGTCGGCTGTGCTGGTGGTGTACGTATCGTTTCCAAGGGAACCTATGCAAAAGAAGCAGTTCCTGCCGGTCATGCTCTGCGCGCCATTAACATCAAAGGTCTGAACGGCGGTCACTCCGGTTGCGATATTCACCTGTACCGCGCCAACGCCATCAAATTGATGGTTCGTACTGTTAAGGCTCTGGAAGTGTTCGGTGCACGTCTGGTTAACCTTCAGGGCGGCAAGCTGTTTAATGCGATCCCCCGTGAAGCTGATGCTGTTATCGCTCTGCCGGAAGACAAACTGGCTGAAGCTGAAGCCAAGCTGGATTCTTTCGCTGCAGAACTGTGTAACGAATATCAGGCAGTTGACGCTGGTCTGACACTGTCCGTTGCAGCAGTTGAGTCTGCTGACAGCGTTCTGTCCCTGGCTGATCAGCGCAAGTGGCTGGATGCCCTGCATGTCTGCCCGAACGGTGTTATCCGTATGAGTGATGCCATCGAAGGTGTGGTAGAAACATCTGCCAACCTGGGTGTTGCCAAAATTGAAAACGGTGAAATCCAGGTTCAGGTTCTGCCCCGCAGCCTGGTTGATTCCGCCTGTGATGATACCCGTGACTCTGTGAAAGGTCTGTTCACTCTGGCCGGTGCCGAAGTGTCCTTCCACGACGGTTACCCTGGCTGGCAACCCATTGCCAACTCTGCTGTTCAACAGTTGGTACAGGATGTTTACCGCAAGCTGTTCAACAAGGATGCTCAGTTCAAGGTTATCCACGCTGGTCTGGAATGTGGAACCCTGGGTAAGAAGTACCCTAACTGGGATATGGCTTCCTTTGGCCCGACCATCAAGTTCCCTCACTCTCCTGCAGAGAAGACCGAGATCACCAGCGTTGGCCATTTCTGGCAGCTGATGCTCGCAGTTCTGGCTGAGACACCTGTCGCCTGATAGCCGACCCGCCTAGAACGCAAAAGGCCTGCCAATATGGCGGGCCTTTATATATGGAGAATATGCTTCAGAGCTTGTGAAACATTAAAGCCTATAAAGTCAATTTCATACAAGACTGATAACCCTTTATATTGAAACACTATCAGTTGGCAAGCACTGCACCAGCTTTCCTATCAAAACGAGTTCCCAAGCGATAATCACCAGGGAGTCTGCAAGATAACTTCATCAGGAAGAACTTGGTGGCATTGAAATGCTTGATGCCAGTTATAGGCAGTGTTTTTCTCACCACTGCCATGAAGGTTATACGTTTGGAATTATTGAGAAGGGAACCCAGAAGTTCTACCGAACGGGCACTAACAACCTTGCCCCGGCAGGAAGTATTATCCTGATCAATGCCGACGATACACATAACGGCCAGGCTGATACCAAAGAAGGCTCGGCCTACAAGGCGCTACACCCTCTCCAGGAACAGTTTGAACAGATCAGCCGAAAATTAGCCGCAACTGTTTTTCTCCCTACTTTGCTGAGCCTGTTATTCATGATAACAGACTGTTGAGGGAATCTCTTCTTTACTCTCTGCTAATAAGGTTAATGGCCAAAGATGGCAAAACCCAAGCAGAACCAAGACCTTTCAGAAAAGCCTCAAAACAAGTGATGCGTGCTAAAGGGTTTCTGGATGATATGCCGAAGGCTAATGTTTCCCTGAATAACCTGGCTCAGCTAGTATCATTGAATCCATGTTACCTGGTTCGTCTGTTCCGAAAGGAATCTGGGCAGGTCAAAAACATACAAGAATTACAAATCCTGTGTGGATTACATTGAGCTCCACATAATCCATTTGCAAACGGAACAACATATGAAAACAATCGGCTTGCTGGGGGGCATGAGCTGGGAATCCACACTCAGCTATTACAAGGCAATTAATGAAGGGATCAAGGAAAAGCTTGGTGGCCTAAACTCTGCGAAGCTTTGCCTGTACAGCGTGAACTTCGATGAGATTGAAAAACTACAGCATCAGGGCAAGTGGAACGAGACAGCTGATATTCTGAGCCAGGCCGCTCTTTCGGTTGAGAAGGGCGGTGCAGATTTTATTTTGATTTGCACCAATACCATGCACAAAGTTGCCCCACAGATTGAAAACAATATCTCCATTCCAATTCTGCATATTGCTGATGCCACTGCTGAAAAACTACTTGAGAACAACATAAGTAAAGTTGGCCTATTGGGTACAACCTTCACCATGGAGCAGGGCTTTTACAAAGGCCGGTTAACAGAAAAATTCGGTATTGATGTCATTGTTCCCGCAGAGGATGACAGACAAAAAGTTCATGACATCATTTATCAAGAACTGTGCCGTGGGGAGATCAGGGACAGCTCCCGATCAATTTACATAGAGATCATCAACAAGCTGAGAGAACAGGGAGCTGAAGCTGTCATCCTGGGGTGTACGGAAATCGCACTGCTTGTGAAGCAACAGCATACCGATGTCCCGTTATTTGATACTACGGCCATTCATGCTGAAGCCGCTGTCCGCCTGGCAATCGATGACCATTGACGCCGAGCCTACCCCACCACAAAACCGTTTGAGTCAAACCGTGCGCGAAAGCTGTAACAGTTTGACTCAAGCCGCCATCTACTTAAGCGGAAGATAAATATCTGTGATCAGTTCATGTTCCGCCACTTCCGGAAAGAAATTCAGGTAGTGGAAGAAGCAGGGAAAATTCCTTAACTCTTCACCGCTTTCCGGCAGCCACTGACCGTAGAGATAGCGAACCGGGTCACCAATATTATCGTGGGAACCGGTATGGCGAACCAACGCACAACGCCCACCCGGAATATGCTTCTCAACAATACCATGAGAATATTCCGGTTCACTCTGTTTGATCTCACCGCAGATATCAAACCGGAATTTTTCTGGCGGTGTACACTCCGGATTATCGTAAACCAGCCCAAAAGTACGGCAGCTTGTTATTGGCGATAACCCGGTTTCAATTCGCCAGCTCCTGAATTGACCGGCCGACTCATTCACCAGTTCAGGTGCTCCCCTGTGCTCAAGCACGGCAATACGCACCTCAGGAAAGTTAACCACTTCAACGTTCATATCAAGATCCTGTCTTCTATCAAGATTCCTGTCGCCCTGCAGATGACTGTAAGCCTGACTCCAGGCCTGCCACCGGGGCTCCCTGCGAAACTCAGAAGGTGATTGCCCAAACTCTTTTTTGAAAGCTCGGGCAAAGGATTCGGGATAGTCGAAGCCAGCATCCAGGGCGATATCAATCACCCTGGCATCAGCCTCAAAAGCCAGCTGATATGAAGCCCTCTTCAAACGGAGCAGCTGAATATAACGTGCCACGCTGACACCCATATACCCACTGAACTGTCTGTGGAAGTGGAATCTTGAGAATGCAGCAACTTCACTGAGCCTGCCGACAGTAAGCTCTTCATCTAGATGGCGGGCAATATAACCGCACACCTTCTGCATTCTCTTTTCGTACCCTGCCTTACCAGCCTTAACCATCAAACCTCCTGAATTCTGGCTGGATTATGATTGACCCTTTTCCGCCTCTCCTGATCAATCTTGCTTTTTATCAATGTTATTTTTACGTGTTGACATTTAATCCTCCCTTTTACGCCAAGCCATGGAGAGGATTTGCACAGGGTTATCCACTGAAACTGGGGATAACTTACACACCCCCACAATCCTTGGAAAAACAAGGATTTAGCAACTTCGGAAAATCCTCGAAGTAAGTATTCGGTGAACCCATGTCATATCCCCAGTTTTCAAGGGCTGTAGCAACATGGTTACTTCGTACCAAAAAAAGAACTCCTCTGGTACCAAGGGATTGCGAGCTCAGCAAACGGGTTCACCGAATGTTTACTGCCCAAGATTCCATTCCGTATCAGAAATATCAATAAGGAGTTTTGTCATATCAGAATATTACCCCAGTCACCTGAGGCAGTTACTGGCCTGTAGCCACTGGAAGATCATGATCCAGAATCCACTCACTCCAGGAACCAGAATATAGCTTTGGCATTTTCATGCCGACAAGATACATGGCAAATATATTATGGCAGGCTGTGACACCAGATCCGCAATAGCAGATAACCTGCTTATCCTGACAGAAAGCAAAACGATCATTCAGGCGGTCTTTATCCAGAAAACGGCTACTTCCATCCAGATTCTCTGCAAACGGTAGACAGAATGCACCAGGAATATGCCCTGCCACCGTATCAATGGGTTCTTCCTCGCCTCGAAAACGTGCTTCCCCACGAGCATCGAGAAGGCAGACACCCAGGCTTCCCAACGAAGAGAAAACGTCCTGGGTCGTTACCGTTGCGGTGTCATCACAGACTGGCGCATATGTTGACGGTAAGTATTCCGGAACCAGTCGTGTCACAGGAAGCCCAAGGTCTTTCCAGGATGCAAGGCCACCATGAACAATACTGACATGCTTATGACCCAGCCACACCGCCAGCATCCACCATAAACGCGATGCCATGGCATGGCTGCCTTCATCATAAATAACTATCTGAGTGCTTTCAGTGATTCCCCAGTGCTGCAGCCGGGCAATAAAATCATCCAGTGGTGGTAGTGGATGGCGGCCAGTTCTCCCGGCAATGATCTCTCCAGACAGGTCTTTTTCCAAATCAGCATAAATTGCCCCGGGAATATGCTCCTGTGAATAAAGTTCCCGCCCTTCATCAACATTCTGAAGACTGAAACGGGTATCAAATATTCGCAGGTTGGATAGCTCCAGCCTGCCAGCAAGGTCAGCAGGATCAATCAGGCCGTTCAATGTTTTACTCCCCGGGATGCTGAACAACCTCGCCATCAATCACAACCTTGTTGGCAAGAACCTGTTCAATCTCAACATTATCGTCAGTTGTGGCTCCGGTGCGGACAATAATCTGGGTCACATCCCCAGACTGGTCATCCAGCTCAAGATCCTTGCCATCATCCGGATCAGTGTATTCTTCATAGGCAGGAACAGCTGGCTGCTCAAGGCTGGAAAGCTCCTGCAGATCATCCTGTACAGGATCTTCTCCCTGCCCAAGCCATAACCAGCCAGCAACAATTACTAACACACCCGCGACGATCCCTACTGCCAGTCGTGTTTCTTTTGTCATAGCACAGCCCGTTATGAATATTTCCAAAGTAGGAAGTGTAAGGGGGGAGAGGAAGTTACCACAAGGGCAGAGAGGGAAAGATGTACTTCCGGATGGAAGTACATCACAGGCTTTTAGTGCGCAGAATGAACCACGCGGGCAGTACGGCCCTGGGTCAGCACTCTAACCCGGTCGCCGACTCTGAAGCTGTTGCCTTTTTCCAGCTGCTGTACAACAGAAACATGGTTTCCGTTATCCAGACGAACAGTAATGTTCAGACCAGTGCCTTCTGTGATCTTGTTCTCAGCGGCATTCCCAAGAACGCCACCGGCAACGGCACCAGCAATAGCAGCTACTGCACTGCCCCGGCCATGACCTACTTTAGAACCGGCAAGACCACCAACTGCAGCACCCGCAACAGTTCCAACACCAGACTTGGAGCCTTCCAGTTTTACGTTTTCGATATCAACAATCTCTCCAAACTGGACACTCTGCAGGGTGCGAGCTTCACCCCGGTCATAGTTGGTTCCTGTCATATCAGACATACAGCCCCCGGTCAGGAGCAGCACCGGAAGCATGATTAAAAAGGCGGGAATATGAAGAAACTTCATTATTAACCTCCACTGTTACGAAATTATGGGCCTGAGTCAGCCCGAATCCATAAGGACAAAACAGGCATCCCCCCCCTGTTTGGCACCTTTTCTCAGTGTAGGTTCAATTTTTCAGGTAACCGAATAACACGACAAATATAAGAATCCCGGCATAATGCCGGGATTCTTATATCTCAGTCACACGTTATCCAACCCAGACCCGGGCATTCCGGAACATACTCATCCAGGGGGCATCCTCTTCCCAGTTATCCGGGTGCCAGGAGTTCTGAACCGTCCTGAACACACGCTCTGGATGGGGCATCATTATTGTTACCCGCCCATCGGCACTGGCCAGTCCAGTGATTCCATCCGGTGATCCGTTAGGGTTGAAGGGATAGCGCTCGGTAATAGAGCCATGGTTATCAACATACCGCAGAGCCACCTGCCCTTCCGTGGTGACAGCCACTCGGTCATCAATACCGGCAAACTCGGCCATGCCTTCCCCGTGAGCCACAGCGACTGGCAGTCTGGCACCTGCCATTCCCTGCAGGAAAATGGATGGACTCTTCTGCACCTGCACCATGGCCACCCGAGCTTCAAACTGCTCCGAGTTGTTACGGACAAACCTTGGCCAGTGATCGGTTCCCGGAATTAACTCACGTAAAGTAGAGAGCATCTGGCAACCATTACAGACGCCAAGGGTGAAGGTATCCCGGTTCAGGAAGAAGTTTTCAAATTCAGATCGAACCCGGTTATGGAACAGGATGGACTTGGCCCAGCCTTCTCCTGCCCCCAGGACATCTCCATAGGAGAAACCACCACAGGCCACCAGCCCACGGAACTCTTCCAGATTACGATGCCCTTCCATCAGGTCATTCATATGGACATCAACAGCTTCGAAACCAGCCCGGTCAAAAGCTGCCGCCATTTCCACATGGCCGTTAACGCCCTGCTCCCGCAGAATGGCAACTTTCGGTCTGACCCCGGTGGCAATCAGTGGAGCAGCAATATCCTTGTTAATATTCCAGTTGACCTGGGCATGCAGGCCAGGATCTTTATCATCCAGAAGATTATCAAACTCCTGCTGGGCACATTTGGCGTTATCCCGCAGCGCCTGGATGCGATAGCTGGTTTCCGACCAGATACGCTGGTAACGAATCCGGTTACCCTTGAGCACCACATCATCATTGAATTTGAACTTGATCTTCTGGGCATCAGCCAGGGAACCAAGGGTATGGGTACAGCCAGACAGCCCATAACTGGCAAGGCAGTCTTTAACATGCCTTTTGTCTTTTTTGCGAACCTGGATAACAGCGCCCAGTTCCTCATTAAACAGTACCGAGGCCAGCTCTCCACGGTTCTCTGCCACCTTATCTAAAGAGACAGTAAAACCTGTACGCCCGGCAAAAGCCATTTCCAGCAACGTGACAAACAGACCACCATCGGAGCGATCGTGATAAGCCAGAATTTTCTCTTCACCCAGAAACTGTTGAATAGCCTGGAAGAATGATTTCAAATCCTGAGGCTCATCAACATCTGCTGGCTTGGCACCCAGTTCACTGTATACCTGTGCAAGTGCAGAACCACCCATCCGGTTACGGCCACGCCCAAGATCAATAAGAATCAGGGACGTATCACCTTGATCAGTACGCAGCTGTGGCGTAACACACTGACGTACATTTGTTACAGGTGCAAAAGCGGAGATAATCAGCGACAGCGGTGAGGTAACGGCTTTATCCTGCTCACCATCCTTCCATGTTGTACGCATGGACATGGAATCCTTACCAACAGGAATAGTGATTCCCAGCTCAGGACAAAGCTCCATACCCACAGCCTTAACCGTGTCGTACAGTCTTTCATCTTCACCGGGATGACCGGCAGCAGCCATCCAGTTAGCCGACAAACGAATATCCGACAGGTTCTGTATACGGGCGCTGGCAATATTGGTAATGGATTCTGCAACAGCCATTCGACCGGATGCCGGAGCATCAAGCAGAGCCACGGGTGTTCTTTCACCCATAGCCATGGCTTCACCGGTGGTTGATGTGTAACTGCTGGTGGTGACAGCACTGTCTGCAACCGGAACCTGCCAAGGACCGACCATCTGGTCACGGCAAACCTGGCCGGTAATCGTGCGGTCACCAATAGTGATCAAAAAGCTTTTGCTTGCTACAGCTGGCAACCGCAGAATTCGATCACCAGCCTCTTTCAGATCGAGATCGGCAGGATCAAACGGCTTGACTTCAAAGCCTTTGCGCTCAACAGAACGATGCATACGGGGTGGCTTACCAAGCAGCACTTCCAGCGGCATATCCACCGGAAGATTATCAAAGTGCTCGTCATTGACGATCAGCGTCTGCTCTTCAGTCGCTTCACCCACCACGGCATAAGGGCATCGTTCGCGCTGGCAGATGGCCTCAAACACCGGCAAATCTACCGGTGCCACAGCCATGACATAACGTTCCTGGGATTCGTTACACCACAGCGCCAGCGGGCTCATGCCCGGTTCGTCATTGAGAACCTTGCGCAGCTCGAACTGTCCGCCACGGCCACCGTCGCTGATAAGCTCAGGCAAGGCATTGGAGAGACCACCGGCACCGACATCATGAATAAAGAGCAGAGGGTTCTTCTCGCCCAGCTGCCAGCACTGATCTATCACCTCCTGGCAGCGGCGCTCCATCTCGGGGTTATCACGCTGAACGGAAGCAAAGTCGAGATCTTCCTGCCCACAGCTGGATGCCATGGAAGATGCGGCTCCACCACCAAGGCCAATCTGCATGGCCGGACCGCCGAGGACAATCAGCTGTGAGCCTGCGGGATACTCACCTTTTTCAACATGCTGTTCACGGATATTTCCCAGTCCACCAGCAATCATTATCGGCTTATGGTAACCACGAACTTCCCTGCCGGAAGGACCAGTCACTTCCTGCTCGTAAGTACGGAAATAGCCGCACAGGTTGGGACGCCCGAATTCATTATTAAAACCAGCGCCACCTAGCGGGCCATCAATCATGATATCCAAAGCGGAGACGATCCGGTCGGGCTTACCGTAATCCTGCTCCCAGGGCTGGCTGTAATCAGGAATATTCAGATTGGAAACAGTAAAACCAGTTAA
This sequence comes from Parendozoicomonas callyspongiae, assembly GCF_023502345.1. Taxonomy (GTDB): domain Bacteria; phylum Pseudomonadota; class Gammaproteobacteria; order Pseudomonadales; family Endozoicomonadaceae; genus Sansalvadorimonas; species Sansalvadorimonas callyspongiae. The sequence continues at coordinate 187,076 of NZ_JAMFLX010000006.1, read as the reverse complement.
ACCCGCTTTGGGTTTACCACCTCTGCCGGTTGCCCCTTCATCCCGGATTTCACCACCTGACCCGGTAGAAGCACCCGGCCATGGCGCTATGGCTGTGGGATGGTTATGGGTTTCCACCTTCATCAGGATATGAATATCCTCTTCGGTGTAGCTATAACTGCGGTTCTGCGGATCAGGGAAGAAGCGGCCACCTTTCCAGCCTTTAATAACCGAAGCATTATCTTTATAAGCTGACAGCACACCCTCAGCATTCATCTCATGGGTGTTGCGAATCATGGCAAACAGGGATTTATCCTGAACCTGACCATCAATATCCCAGGAAGCATTGAAAATTTTATGTCGGCAGTGCTCAGAGTTAGCCTGGGCAAACATCATCAGCTCGACATCACTGGGGTTGCGACCAAGGGCTATAAAGCTTTCCAGCAGATAATCAATTTCGTCTTCAGCCAGTGCCAGTCCGAGGTTACGGTTGGCTTCGACCAAAGCATCACGTCCTTCTTCGATAAGAGGCACGCGTACCAGGGGAGTTGGTTCGGCTTCCGTAAACAGCTGGCTGGCATCTCCGGGAGAGCCAAGCACAACTTCTGTCATTCGGTCGTGGAGCTGAGCTGCTATCTGTGCCTGCTCGGATTCCGACAGGGATACAGAGCTTTCCACGTGATAGGCAATGCCTCTTTCCAGACGATGAATCTCGCCGACTCCGCAATTCCGGGCTATATCTTTTGCTTTGCTGGACCAGGGTGAAATGGTTCCAGGCCGGGGAGTGACCAGAAACAGCACGCCCTTGGGCTTTTGTCTAATACGGCGGGGGCCATACTGCAGCAACTGCTCCAGAACAGTTCGGCTGTCACCGGAAAGAGGTGCAGTCAGGTCTGCAAAATGGAGATACTCGGCGTAAAGGCCGGTGACACCAGGAACCAGCTGCTTCAGGGTGTTCAGTAATTTTGATGAGCGAAACGGGGAGAGAGCGGGGGTACCGCAAAGAATCTCCATAAGAGTTATGATCCTTGAAGTTCTAGTTGGTTGGCGGACGGGCAACATAATACAGCCATATCCATGCCCTCTCCAGCGAAAAGCCGAAGGCATATGGCTAAGACGTAAGTATGAGCAACCAGACTGAATCCTTACTGTCCAAAGATGTAACAGGACAAAAACAGGATATCGACATGGAAGCGATGACCACAGCCAGTTACAAACCAGCCAGAAAGCAGCCATCCCCTTGGGCTGCATGTCTGGGCATGGGGCTGACTCTGGCTCTGGTTATGGCGGTTATCACTGCTCCGACTGACTCGAAAGCGCCAGAACAGGCCTGCTGTAACAACCTGCTTCTGGAAGCGTCCGCAAAAAGAACCAACCATCTTGTAAGACTGGAATGGGAATACTTCCTGCTGGAAAACCTTGTCCCTGAAATGTCTGAAGAATATAAAAGGGATATGGCTGAAGCAGAGAAGCCTCTGTCAGCGGGGGAAGCTTTCAGCCTGGAAACGCATATGTCCCGGCGTCTGCCCAAGTACAAGAACCTGTTCCGCACCGTGGCCGGTGAACATGCCATTGACTGGCATCTTGTTGCTGCCATCAGTTACCAGGAATCACACTGGCACCCCAAGGCCAAATCTCCTACCGGAGTCAGAGGCATGATGATGCTGACCCTGCCAACGGCCAAAGAGATGGGTATTCGCAACCGTCTGGATGCTGAGCAGAGTGTTCGTGGCGGAGTTCGCTACCTGCAGCAGCTCCGGCATCGTCTTCCTGAAACGATTGTAGGAGCTGACAGAACCTGGATGGCTCTGGCAGCTTATAACGTTGGTATCGGCCACCTGTACGATGCCCGGGATCTTGCGCGACGCCACGGTTTGAATCCAAACGCGTGGAATGATGTTAGAAACTGCCTGTTGATGCTTGAGAACCCGCTGTGGCACAAGCAGGCCCGCTATGGCTATGCCAACGGCTCTGAGCCTGTACGCTATGTCGACAATATCAAGCGCTACTACCGTCATATTCTGGCAGCCCAGTCAGAGAATGACAGGCATATAGTTGCCAGTAATGGTAATGGACACCCCGTCCTTTAATCACTGCCCACTTGATCCAGCAGTTGCTGCTGCCGTCTCTGTTCTTTCTTCTGCTGACGCCGCTTTTTGAAAAAGGCGGATAGCATGGTTGAACACTCTTCAGTTAAAACACCGCCAGTTATTTCAACAAAGTGATTCAGACTGCTTCGCTCCAGAGCCCGATCCTGACTGATCACAGCCCCGGCTTTAGGCTCTGTTGCCCCATAAATCAGTCGACGAATACGGCTATGAACCATGGCTCCTGCACACATACCACAAGGCTCAAGGGTCACATAAAGGTCGCAGTCCAGCAGACGGTAATTGCCCAGAGTTTTGGCCGCATCCTGAATCGCAAGAATTTCAGCATGGGCAACCGGATTATTGCGCCCTATCGGGCTGTTATATCCCCGACCGACAATCTGGTTGTTATAAACAACCAGAGCCCCAACGGGCACTTCCCCCACTGCAGCACCTAATTCGGCCAGCGCGAGAGCTTCGCGTATCCAGTACTCGTCCTGATTCATCCTGCAGCTTCGCTCAAAAAGCAGGGGATTATACCGTAATCAATTCACAAAAAACGAATATCTCCTGTCAGATGTGGTCTGCCAGATGGGGATCTTAGCAGCATGGTAATGCCTTCTTCACATGACTCATGACTGAACTCAACCCGTGAAGGAAGATAAACCGGCGTTTTAAAACTCACCGAAAATTCAAAAGGTTTTTCACCCACTTCAGGCATCAAGGCGGCAAGACAACGAGCTTTTGACCACATTCCATGGATAATATGTCGCTTAAAACCAAGCATGCGGGCGGTCATGGGCCACAGATGGATAGGGTTACGATCACCGGATACGGCTCCGTATTTTCGCCCGAGGCTGGATGGAAGCGCCCAGGTTTGCACAATGCCAAGATTCTCCGGTGGTTCTGCTTTCTTTTTGTTTCCACCAGAAGGTTTTTGGCGGCTCAGGTTTGTGCTCTCGCTTTCCCATACCAACTCACCACCAGCATGAATACGCACAAAGACATCAAACTCCAGGCCCACTTCAACAGATCTGCATTCCCCCAGAGTGCACTCGATATGAAGAAGCTCGCCTTTTTCTACAGGCCGGTACTGGCGAATCGTATTTCGTACATGCACCATTCCCATGGGCTTTAAAGGCATGGAGGGATGTGTCACCAGTTCCATCTGCAGGGGAAATGACAGGATATGAAGCAGTGTGGGAGGAAGAAAACGGCTTTTGGGAAAGCGGCAAACCTTTTCATAGTTTCTGATCACTGCAGAGTCAGCCCGGACTCCCGGAATAGTCACGCTCAGTTCAGGCCATTCCCCGGTATGCCCTTTTTTCCTTGCAGCTTTAATATAAAGCCCCAGCATCGACGGTAAAGAGTCCAAAACCTGTTCTTTCATTATCCCCACTCCCTGCTTTTTTTATGGCAGATAGAACAAAATATGATACTTCAAGTTTCTTAACGTTGTTGAAAAGTCTTTGCGAAGCGTGGCTGGGGGAAACCAGGAGGCGTCTTCTGAGGGCGCAGGAGAAGCTGTCATAAGATAATTTATGATTACCTGCAGACCATATCTCCGTACACCTAATATTCGGTTATTTATCAGTTTCCTGCAGGCACTGAAGTTCTGGAGTTGGAATACCGTGAGACCGGGTATAACTCAGAGTTTACTAACAGCGTACAGTGCACACATGCCCAGTTCAGTGATCCTGCTCCTGGCGTGGTCAAAACCTGTGATTTGCCGCTATCTATATAAGACGGCGGCACATCAATTCACCCTAGACGGTTATCTTTCCAGAATGGCTGTGACTCCAAGGCCGCCAGCAGCACAAATAGATATCAAACCCCGCCCCGATCCTTTCTGCTCAAGAAGTTTGGCCAGTGTTCCAATAATCCGTCCACCCGTAGCCGCAAAGGGATGGCCCGTTGCCAGTGAGCCACCATTTACATTCAGCTTGCTGCGATCTATAGAACCAAGCGGTTTATCTCTTCCGAGTTTGTTTTTACAGAACTCTTCACTTTCCCAGGCCTTAAGTGTTGCCAGAACCTGTGCTGCAAACGCTTCGTGGATTTCATAGAAATCGAAATCCTGTAAGTTGAGCCCAGCCTTATCCAGCATTTTCGGCACAGCGTAGGCTGGTGCCAGCAACAACCCTTCCTTCTCATTGGAGCTTTTACCGAAAAAGTCGACTGCAGCTGTTTCACAGAATGTTAGATAAGCGCGGACAGGAAGATTACGTTCATTGGCCCACTCTTCACTGGCAAGCAGAACAAAGGAGGCACCATCGGTCAGGTTGGAGCTGTTGGCCGCAGTCAGGGTTCCCTGACCACTCTTTTTATCAAAGGCAGGTTTCAGGCTGGACAGCTTCTCGATAGTAGAATCAGGACGCAGGGTGTTGTCCTGTTCCAGGCCAAGATACGGTGTAACCAAGTCATCATTAAAGCCATCCTGGTAGGCCTGATGAAGCTTCTGGTGACTTTCAAGGGCCATCTGGTCCTGTTCTTCCCGTGGGATTTTCCATTCCTTGGCGGTAATTTCAGTATGTCCGCCCATGGAAAGCCTGGTACGTGGTTCACCATTGGACGGAACGTTTGGCACCAGATGTTTTGGGCGCAGGCGGGCGAGCACTTTCAGGCGTTGACCATTGGTTTTGCAGCGATTCAAATCCAGAAGAATCTGGCGCATCCCTTCGCTGACTCCGATGGGGGCATCTGAGGTGGTATCAGAACCTCCGGCAATACCGCAGTCAATCTGCCCCAAGGCTATTTTGTTGGCGACAAGAATGGCTGCTTCCAGACCTGTTCCACAAGCCTGCTGGATATCGTAACAGGGAGTATGGGGATCAAGAGCAGTACTGAGAACAGCTTCTCTGGTCAGATTGAAGTCGCGGGAGTGTTTCAGTACGGCACCGGCAACAACTTCGCCCATTCTCTCGCCCTGAAGGTTGTAACGGTTAATCAGACCATTCAGTGCTGCAGTCAGCATATCCTGATTGCTGGCATGGGAATAAACAGTATTGGAGCGGGCGAAAGGAATCCGGTTACTCCCGATGATAGCAACCCTTCTGACGGTCTGGTTCATAGCCCTTCCTGATTGAATTTATTGTGTGGTGGAAGTTTATAGTCGGATTTTACCGACATTGGCTGTTTTGACCAGTCTCCCTTTCAGTCAGTCAATTCTCTTCTCGTACTGTTCTGTTGCAATAGCCGCAGCTAGAATGGAGCCACTAAGAATAAATACATACGAGAATTACCCAAGATGTCAGACAGATACCAGAAGATTGCTACCTCCCCCTTCGGCAAAAGCCTGTTCAGTGCCCTTGGCCTTCCAACTCCCGTTAAGCTGGATCGACAGAAGCAGGTGGATAAGGATTTTATTAAAGGTAAGGTTCTGTTTGGCATGGCTTCCGGATCAAAGCTTTCTGATGTGGTCATGCAGACACTGGCAGCTTCTGAAGCTGCACAGATTTGTTGTCAGGCCAGTGCTGTTACGGCCTCCGATATCTGCCGGGCAGCAGAGCAGCATGGACGAAAGGCTGTTCAGATCAGCACCGGCGGGGAGGATGCTACCCGGTTTAAAGGGCTGGTCTTTGATGCAACAGGAATAGACAGCACGACATCTCTGCGGGAGTTGCATACCTTCTTCAGCCCCGTTGTTCGCAAAATGGAAAATTCCGGGCGAATTATTGTGCTGGGAAGGCCAATGGATGAGTGCAGTGATGTTTCCAAAGCTTCAGCCATGCGGGCACTGGAAGGTTTCACCAGAAGCCTTGCCAAGGAAGTTGGCAAAAAGGGAACAACTGTTCAGCTGATTTATGTCTGTTCCGGTGCGGAAGCCCATTTAGAGTCTGCTCTGCGTTTCTGCCTCTCTCCCAAATCTGCTTATGTTTCAGCACAGGTGATTCGAGTTACGACTGCAGCCAACCCCGAATCACTTGACTGGACCAGACCGCTCGATAGCAAAGTCGTTCTGGTGACCGGTGCATCCAGAGGAATTGGAGAATCAATTGCTGAAGTGATGGCCAGAGATGGAGCGAAGGTTGTCTGCCTCGATATTCCACAGGCCAAAGCCCAGCTTGATAAGGTAGCAACCCGCTTGAATGGATCATCCATCGCTGTAGATATAACCGCACCCGATGCCCCCAAAGTGATTGCTGATGCTCTTGAGGAAATTGGTGGCGTTGATGTTGTGGTTCATAACGCTGGTGTAACCCGCGATAAAACGCTGGCCAAGATGAAGCCTGAATGGTGGGATATGGTTATCGATATCAATCTGGCTTCAGAGGAAAGAATTAACGAAGAGCTGCTGTCCAGAAATGTTATCAACAACAATGGACGTATTGTCTGTGTCTCCTCCATGAGTGGTATTGCCGGTAATTTCGGGCAGACCAATTATTCAGCTTCCAAGGCTGGTGTTATTGGATATGTTCAGGCCATGGCTCCGATACTGGCAGAGAAGAATATCACTATAAATGCGGTGGCCCCCGGCTTTATTGAAACCCAGATGACAGCTGCTATTCCCATGATGACCCGGGAAGTCGGGCGTCGTATGAACTCTCTGTCTCAGGGTGGGTTGCCCAAGGATGTAGCGGAAACCATAGCCTTCTTCGCATCTCCAGCTTCCACTGGAGTGAATGGCAATATTGTCCGGGTGTGTGGTCAGTCTCTGCTGGGAGCGTGATCAGCCTTCAACTAACTCTTATCAACTAAACAAGTCCTTATCAACAAGTCGGTTCCATCTGGTGGCTGGCTTTTTTCTGCTTGCGATATTCGACAGGGGTTTGTCCGGTCCAGCGCTTAAAAGCACGATAGAAGGTACTGGGTTCGGAGAAACCGGTCAGAAAGACAATTTCATCAATGGACTCATTGGTTCTTGCCAGTAACTGTTTGGCAAGGTTGCAGCGGTAGTGGGACAGAATCTGGTTAAAGCTGGTTCCGGTCTCTCCCAGTCGGCTGCGCAGTGACCGTGCAGTCATATTCATTCGTTCGGAAACTGTATCCAGGGTGACATCACCGGAATCCAGTATTTCCCCGATAATACGCTCAGCCTTGGTCACGATATCCTGCTTTTTCAAGCGAGCAATCTGTTCCGATGCCAGCATCTCATGGGCCTTCATCAGCTCTGGTTCGGCATGGGAGGAGCGGAATTTCAAAATCCGGGTATCAAACTCAATGGCGTTGTAAGGGGCATTGAAAATCACCGGACAACCGAAGGCTCTTGAATACTCGTGATCGACATCATAACCCCGATGCCAGATATAGATCTTGAGGGGTTCAAACTGCTCTTGAGTGATGTTTTTGAAGAATCGTAATGCGCTGATCAGAATAGCATCAGCCAGATGGTTCAGGTTCTTGCTTTCCCGGGTTCCGCCAATAATGAAACGGCAAGTATTTTGAGAGAGATCCAGGTGCGCCATAACCGCATCGCTCAGTAAACGCTGGTAGTTCAGGGCGCGTTTCAGACCTTCTTCGAATGTTGGGCTGCTGAGAAACAGGTATTCAATAACCTGGCCACCGAACACCGGCATTTTTTCGCCGAGGTGTAGGCCTATCAGTCTGTCACCGGTTACATCTTCAGCTGCCTGCCAGAACAGAGCCTGGGCCTGGTGTGGAGTTCTGATTTGACGATCTTCTATATGGCGACGTGTAATGCCGCAACGCTTGTAGATAGCGCTGGTATCAATACCCGCATTTAGAAACCCCTGATGGGCCATTCGGACCAGAATTCCAGCGTCTTTCAGCTCACTCATTGCTTACTGCCTCACTGGATTATTATTCTTTCTGCTGTTTGCAGAGTCGGGCTTGTAATTATTCTCTTTTAGTCGGGCTATCTTAGTTTTGATTGGCCCGCCTGACAATTGCCTTGGTAATTTCTGCCATGGGTTAATTGAAAAATACAGACCGGAAGCCGCAAATAACTCTATCGACCAAAGAAACAGTTGCTATTGATATGTCAATGAATGTTCCTCCAGTTCCACCAAGTTCGGAAGATCCGGATATGGTTCGAAACTTTGTCTATACCTCCGTTCATGGCAAGGAAGCCGGGGTTCCCAAAGAGCTGGGCTATCAAAGTACCAAAGAAAGCTGCATAGAATGCGCGTTGATGAGCGCAGTAACAGCAATGTTAGTTTAACCAGGGAAATCAGGGTTCAATTGTTCAGACATGGACCAACTGAACCCTGGTTAGTTATTAATTTTTACAGGTTTGAAATCTTTTCAAACTCTTCCGGACTGTATTTCTTCTCAGTACTGCGGGTCAGATCTGTCATCAGGGCAGATTTGAGCTCAGTCGCCTTGTTGAGAGAGGTTTGCAGAATACCATTGGAGTAATCACTGGCGAAGCTGACAGCCAACTTGGAATCTTTCTTGTACATATCTTTCAACATACTGTTCATGTAAGGCTGTGAAGCAATAAACCGGTGCTCCAGATCATTCCAGACCTTTTCAACAACGGGGCGGTACTTACCTTCCTGAACATTTTTGGATGCAAGAGCGCCAAGGGCACGGAAGTTCCACCAGGCAGACTGATCATCATAGCTGTCTGTACCCATGGCATATTCAGCCGGCACCTTTTCCATCACGTTATAGAAAGGAATAAACGGACTGTAATTGACGGCACTGGGAGTCTGCCAGATAACGGCAGTCAGCTCCTTGGGCATGTTGCCATACATCTCAATGATGTGAGCTTCAGCGTTGCGGTCAACTCCGCTGGGACGTGGAGCAATATTTTCCAGTTCGGTGCCGTTATAGTCAGCCCGCAGAACCGCAGCCACTTCATCAACTCCGATCTTCTTGTCGGGGGACAGGAACAGTGGGTACTGATCCTGGCGAGATTCCTGTTTCAGGGATGGTGTCAGCATTTTCTGACTCAGCCACTCGCGGTCAGTATTGTAGATATCGCCGGGTACACCGAACGCCTTGGCAAAGTTAAAGCTCTTGCGGTCAGGATTATCTAGCAGTTTGTTCTTCTTGACCATGTCGAACAGGCCTTCGACATGCATAACATCTTTGCTGTCCAGGTCGACACCATGAATACGCAGACCGTTGGCGATAACCAGGTATTTGTCATCAGGAATACGCACAGCAATCCACTGATGGCCGCCACCGGTTTCCATATACCAGGCTTCATTCTGGTCTGCGAACTGAATACCGTTGGTTTCACCTGCTCCGTATTTCTCAATATAACGGCCCAGAATCTCGACCGCGTTGCGTGCAGAAGTGGCTTCACTTAACACCAGGCCAACCATGTTCTGTTCAATAATGCCGTCTTCGATCAGAGGGTCAGCTTTCAGGGCTTTCTCATTGCCTTCCGCACTGTTGGTGGCAGACATGGCAACGTTCAGCTCGTTAACACCGCGTTCTTCAAAAACCTTGCCATTGTTTGGTATGTCGTAGGAAGTATTATCCCAGTCAATCATGGCCGTGTAGCGCAGGGCTTTGGCGGGAGCAGGTACGGTCAGACCATTGGAAAGGGTGATTGTGTCACCTTTTTTGTAAGTGCGGGCCGGGTAAATAACCATGTGCTTGGCCCAGTTATTTGAGATGAAGTCTTCGTTTCTTGACAGCATGATTGCGCCAGATTCAGAGACATTCTTACCTACCATTACACTAGTGCAGGCCATGGCACTGGGGGCTGCAACTGCAGCGGCAATGGCTGCGACCAAGGCTTTTTTCATAAGAGACATGATTTTTCTCCGGACAGTAAACAACTGCCGGAAGAAAAACCGGTGCTGGCAGTTGTTCAGAAAATGAGTCGGAGCAAACACTACACCTGCGGCAGATATTCACACTTGACGCAAATCAAATTGAAAAGGAAACTGAAAAAACTCTCTGAAAATAAAGATTATGAAGGAGATAAATATATAGAGAGGCGTTTTGGGATTGTTTTGAGTGGGTTTATTTAACTATTGAAAAATATTCTCGCTATAAAAACAGTGAGCATTGATATAAGCAAACAATGCCCACTAATTTCAGTAGCTTCAGAATTAAACCGCTTCAGCCAGGATTCGGGTTGATACTTCCGGGGTAATGTTACCTTCTTCCCCAAGCTGAACCATGCCGTGGCGCTTCAGCTGCTCAACCAGCGCTGATACGACACTGGTATGCTCACCATCCTTGGCAACACCATAATCAGTCAGGCGGGTTGGGATGCCCATCTGCTCAAAGAACTCACGGGTTTTAGCGATAGCCTGATCAATGCGCTCATCTTCGCTGCCTTCGCGAATATTCCATACCCGCTCGGCGTACTGCACAATCTTGGCACCTTTCTGGCCGCGCATAACATTCATCAGGGAGGGCAGTACAACTGCCAGTGTCTGGCCGTGATCCAGGCCGTGAAGGGCAGTAATCTCGTGACCGATCATATGGGTTGCCCAGTCCTGGGAAACGCCTTGTCCGATCAGACCATTCAGTGCCTGGTTGGCGGCCCACATGACATTGGCGCGGGCTTCGTAGCTGTCAGGAGTTGCCAGAACCTTAGGGCCTTCCTCAATCAGAGTCAGCAGCAGACCTTCTGCGTAGCGATCCTGAACCGGCGCATTTTCACACTTGGTCAGGTATTGCTCCATCACGTGAACAAATGCATCGACAACTCCGTTGGCTGTTTGGTTGGCAGGCAGGCTGAAAGTGGTTTCAGGATCCAGCACTGCAAAGGTTGGGAATACCAGCGGATTCATAAAGGCCAGCTTGTCGTTGGTTTCACGACGGGTAATAACGGCACCGCTGTTACTTTCTGAACCGGTGGCTGGCAGGGTCAGAACATTACCCAGGGGAACAGCTGACTCAATAGGAGCGCGTTCACTGAGAATGGTCCATGGATCTTCACCTTTAAAAGGAATTGCTGCAGCAATAAACTTGGTGCCATCAATAACAGAGCCACCGCCAACAGCCAGCAGGTAATCAATACCTTCAGCCCGTGCCAGTTCAACAGCCTTCATCAAGGTTCCGTAGGTTGGGTTGGGCTCGATACCGCCAAACTCATGATATGTGAAACCTTCCAGAGCAGCGTGAACCTGATCCAGGGTTCCATTGCGCTTGATACTGCCACCGCCGTATGTAATCAGAATTTTGGCATCAGCAGGAATCTGGTTGGCAATCTCTGCAATCTGTCCTTTGCCAAACAGAATACGTGTAGGATTTTGATAATTAAAATTGTTCATGACTTTATTCCTGAAGGCTAACGCAACTTGTTATTGATAAGTACCCGAACCATTGCTCTCGCATATTCTGGTATCAGTACATACTTAATGAGGAGAGTCTTGTCAGTTTAAAAGGGGAGGGGAAAAAAATAATTATTTATCCGTGCTTTGCGTGATTTTACGGTTTTTTATCTGGCTTTTGCAGTAAAAGAAGAATAACCGGGTATTTGGGGAAGTGAAATCAGTTCCATCATATTGTTCGATACTGGTTTTAATGCGTTTTCCGCGAGATCAACACCGATATACTTTTTCAAGCAGCGATACTTTCAGCCAAGACCAGAATCAGGCTGCTGTCACCACAGCCAAGATTCAACATGGCAACAGGATTTTCTTGGCTCATAGAGTCTGATCACGGGCTAAAAGAGGGTTGCTCTGAGCGTGCTGACTTCTGCCATCTTTAGTAAACGTTGTTGTTTTGCCTGCCCTGGTTCGGGTCCAGGAAACGCCGACTGCCAGGATGATGGAAATCCAGGACAACCACATAAAGGGTAGGTAGCTCAATGTGGCAACACCCAGTACTCCTGTCATGTAAGTGCCATTATCGCTCCAGGGCACCATGCCGGATGTCAGTGTTCCGCCAAATTCCGTATTGCGGGAAAGCAGTCGTCTGTCTGCCTTCTGCTGATCGTAGGTTTTTACCATCAATTTTGGTGTCAGAATCAGGGAGACATACATGGCACTTCCGAGCAGGTTGCCGAGAAATGCGGTCAGCAGAGTGCAATTGGTCAGCCTCGATTCATTGGTGATGTAACTTTCAAGTTTGCCTGCAAGGAGCTGGACAACACCGACTTTCACAAGAAGGCTGCCGAAGCCAAGGCCAAAAATTATCATTGCCACGGATGTCATGATGGATTCCATACCGCCTCGGCTTAGCAGGTTGCTGATAAAGCTATGGTCACTGTCGACATAGGGCACGGCCCAGATGCTGTGCAGCGATTCGATTGGTGTGTTTCCCTGAAGCAGAACCGCCCAGGTAATACCCAAAAGCCCACCAAATGTAATAACTGGAAAAGCCGGCTGACGCAGTGCCAGCAGGATCAGAATTACTCCTGGAGGTACAAAGCAGAGCAGGCTGATATCAAAACGCTGTTTCAGCAGCATCATAATCTCATTGATGTGGGCAAGATCATGCTGGCCGCTGTAGCTGAGACTGGTAATGGTGAACAGAACCAGGGTGATGATATAAGCCATCAGACTGATAGGAAGCATACCCTGAATATGAGCGCGTATTTCTACATCTGACATGGAAGAAGCCAGAAGAACACTGTCTGATAGTGGTGACAGTTTGTCCCCGAAGTAAACACCGGAAAGTACAGCACCCGCCGTTAATGCCGGTGGAATTCCCAGGCCGTCTCCAATTCCCATCATTGCAATACCAGCCGTGCCAGCAGCTCCCCAGGATGTTCCTGTGCAAAGAGCAGTAATCGAGCAGATTAACAGAGCGGTTGGCAGAAATAGTGACGGTGCAATTGTCGCCAGCCCGTAATAGATAATGCCCGGAACTATGCCGCCAGCGATCCAGGACCCGGTCATGGCTCCCACAGCAAACAGAATCAATAGAGCGGGCATGCCTTCAAAGACACCAAAGGCAGCAGCCTCTTCCAGTTCCCGATAGCGATATCCCAGTTTCAGACCCAGGGTCATAATCACAAACCAGCCAAAGAAAAGAGCCAGCAGAACCGGAAGATCAAGAAAAACAGTAAAAGAGCAAGCCATACTCAGGAAGACAGTCAGCACAGCAAGAGCCTGCAAAGGTGTGGGGAGGGGGCGCTTCTTACTCATAAGAGACTCCTGTGCTGTTGGCATAATACGACGGTGAGGAATGTGCTGTTCTGATAAGCATGACTCCGCATCAATATGGTCATACAGTATTGGGAATCGAGTCCATTCGTGCCACCTCAAATGGCACGAATGTCAGGAATAGTTGGCGCTGGAGATAGTCATACTGGACAAAATGAGGGGGACTGGTGGTGTGTTGGGACACGCCACCAAAGGAAGGCAGGAGATTTTGGGGGTAAGCTTTAGAAAACCGAAATGCCGGCTTTTTCGATAAAGGCCTTCAGGGCATGCATGCCAGGCAGTGAATTACCCTTGGCACCCAGCTCCGGGCTCCAGACACAGATGGACATCTTGCCCGGGATAACAGCCACGATACCGCCACCAACACCGCTCTTGCAGGGCAGGCCGACACGGAAGGCAAATTCGCCTGCCTCATCATAGGTGCCACATGTCATCATCAGGCTGTTGATCCGGCGGGCACGTTTTGGAGTAACCACTTTTTTGTCATTTACCGGATCAATGCCACCGTTGGCCAGGAATCTGCTGGCCCGTGCCAGATCCAGACAGCTCATGTTCAGGGAGCACTGGTAGAAATAAAAATCCAGCACCTGAGCAATAGAATGGTTGATATTGTTGAAGCTCTTCAGGTAATACGCCAGGGCTGCATTGCGCTGGCCATGGTCATATTCCGAGCGGAAGACACGTTCGTCATACTGGATATCCAGGTTTCCGGAAAGTCTGCGAATATGATCCAGGAAGTCTTGTTTAGGGGACTTCAGGTGTTCCAGAAGAATATCGCTGATAACCAGGGCACCGGCATTAATAAAGGGGTTACGGGGAATACCGTTTTCAAACTCCAGCTGAGAGAGGGAGTTAAAAGGGTTACCGGATGGTTCCACTCCAACCCGTTCAAAGACCTTTTCACCAGCATAATGCATGGCCTGGCTTAGGCTGAACAGTTTGGAAATACTCTGTATCGAGAACGACTCTTTCGCATCACCAACAATAAAGTCCTGACCGTCAACCGTGCTGATGGCCATACCAAACCTGTCACGGGGGACTTCTGCCAGTGCAGGGATATAATCTGCCGGCTTTCCTTTGCCAAAGGTATGAGAGATCGCTTCGGGCAGGGCGTGCAGAATAGAGTCGATATCTTTCATTAACGAAAAGATTAGCCTTGGGTGGATGGGGCGGCAAGATTACGCCTAGAGCCGCCTGCAAATCAAGATAGCGACTCATGCTCTGGATCAACAAATATGAGTGGTTTTGCCAGGAAAAGATAAATAAGAATACGCGGGATGGGCGGGAATGCGACCGGATTAAAGCCGTTTTATTAAGTTCTGAAGGCTTGTCTACGGCCCTCATTTCTCAAGCTTTGAGAAAGAGCCAGTTTACAATCACTCGCTATCTGGATGACTACCACCGGAAAAAGGAAAAACTGAAGCCAGATAATGGCGGTAGTGAGAGCTTCTTGAGTGAAGAACAAGCTGAACACCTGATTGAGCACCTTGAACAATATACTTATGCTCACGTGCATCAGATCGCTGCTTATATTTCTGATAAGTGGAATATCAAGTACACAGTTTCAGGGTTGAATAAGTGGCTTCACCAGCAGGGTTCCAGTTATAAAAAACTCTTCTAACTCAACTCCTTAGTACAAAACAAGCATATTCACACCAAGTTCTATCATGTTTCACTATTTTTTCTGTCATGTTTGCCTTATTCAGCCTCAGGCAATATACATTCGGAATGTTTATCTACCATGCTTTAACTCGATCTCCGATAAACTGGAATTGGCGATAGAGGTCAGTAACAAACCAATCGCTGATACTGATCATGATCTTGAACACAATATGACTGCATAAGGAGGAGTCGAACTGATAGCATTACCGTCAATAGTCAGGGTCAACTTGCCAGGAGTGTATTCTTGAGAATTTCTTCCGTATCTCATGATCAAATACCTATCGAGCTGTTACTGGAAGCTGACCCTTCGGAAGCCAAGATTCAAAGTTACCTTCCCGGCTCTACCTGTTTCGCAGTTGAAGATGGCGAAAAAATAGTAGCCGTCTGCGTTCTTATTCCTCTTTCCTCAACCAGCTGGGAGCTGATTAACATTGCTGTTGATCCGTCCTGCCAGGGAAGTGGTGTTGGTTCGAAACTTCTGAAACATGCTCTTAGTGAAATGAAAAAGCTCGGGATAAAACGTGTTGAGCTTGGAACTGGATCCTTTGGTTACCAGTTGACCTTTTACCAGCGCGCCGGATTTCGGGTCTTTGCCGTTGATCGTGATTTTTTCCTGAACAACTATGATGAACCACTGTTCGAGAATGGCCTGCAACACAAAGATATGCTTAGACTTGCCATAGAGTTCTGATTTTTCAGCATTTTTCATGTACCCTGCCCTGTCTTTATAAAGACTTCGGTGTTCCCCTACGGATAAACCGAACAAGCACGGCAGTTTTACATGACAGAACCGAAAGCTACGCCTGAGCATACCGTTACTCAGGCAGCTGTTTGTTTTAGCGGTATTATTCTAACAATCGCGACCGGGCTTATGGCCTTTGGCATAAGTCTGCATATCCTCCTTCTTGCCGCCCTGATCTGGACAGGCCTGCATGCAGCCTTCATCGGGCTGTCATTTGCAGAAATCCGGCAGGCCATGACTGATGGTATTGTCAGGGGCATGGGCGCGATTTATATCTTCCTTCTTATTGGCCTTGTTATTGCCAGCTTTATTGAAAGTGGAGCTGTTGCCGTCCTGATCCACTACGGCCTGTCTATCCTGACACCGGAATACTTCCTGCCTGTTGGGCTTGTTCTTTGCAGTGTGATGTCACTGTCAACGGGAACATCCTGGGGTACAGTGGCAACAGCCGGTGTGGTTCTTCTCGGTATTGGTTCCGCCCTTGATATTCCCCTGCCGATTATTGCCGGCGTGGTCGTGTCCGGTGCCAGCTTTGGCGACAAGATGTCGCCTGTCTCAGATACGACAAACCTTGCGGCCATGAGCGCAGGAACAACTCTTAACCAGCATATCCGCACCATGATGCTGACAACCGTGCCTGCTTACCTGCTAGCCTTGGGGCTCTTTACCTGGATGGGAATGAGTTTCTCTTCCGGCCAATGGTCTGCAGAACCCGTCCGAGCCATTCAACAGGGACTGGAATCCACTTTTGTGATCTCCCCCTGGGCCATGCTTCCGGTCATCGTTATGATTATTTTGAGCCAGCGCCGTATGGCTCCCGAACTGGTGATGCTGATCAGCATTGCCCTGGCCTGTACTCTCGCGGTTTTCCTGCAGGGAGCCAATCTGGCTGATGTATTAAACAGCCTACAGCATGGCTACAAAAGCCATACAGGCATTGAGAACCTGGACAACCTGCTCTCCCGTGGCGGCATCCTCAATATGATGTGGACCCTGTCACTGTCTTTGATTGCCCTGGCACTGGGTGGACTTCTGCAGCATTTGGGATTTGTTTACACCCTGATGCTCGGCATTTTGAAAAGCATAAGGCAGACCTGGTCTCTGATGACCACCACGATTGTCACAGGCATTGTCACCAATATGTGTGTGGGTGAAGCTTATCTGTCAATCATAATGGGTGGCCAGATTTTCAAGGAGAAGTTCAAGGAGCAGAAGCTGGATAACAGCATGCTGTCACGCTGTCTGGAAGAAGGCGCTACTCTGACAACAGGTTTGATTCCCTGGACGACAGCGGGTTTGTTCTACTCCGCGACTCTGGATATTGCCGTGGTTGATTATGCTCCCTGGGCACTGTTCAACCTGCTGAATCCCATCCTGTCCATATTGCTGGCCATTACCGGCTTTACCATTCTGAAAGCCAAACCTCAGCCGGTTCCTGAAGCTGCCTGATAATGTCCTGGATACCTGAAGTTAAAAGGGCCTGATCTCTCAGGCCCTTCAACTTTAGGTTACAGCCTCAGTCTTCTTCTCACGACTTTTGGCTGACTCACTGATATCAGCGCCGAGCTCAGGATTCGGCACCTGATAGGTTTTCAAAAGGTTCAGAACCTGTTTCCCTTTCAGCCCCAGCATGGCTGACGTGGCCATCACACCGCCCATAACCGCTCCACCAACACCGGCCGTCATAACATCGGCACCGGTCATATAAAGCCCGTTAATTGGAGTGACCGGATGCAGGAAAGGTTTGCGAAAACGATTGACGTAATGCTCCACACCATAAATCTCACCCTGTTCATTCTTCTGGAACCACTGGGTGGACAACGGGCTGGACAGTTCATGGAAAACAAGGCGATCTTTCAGCTGTGGCCGGTGCTGGAACAGAATGTCTAGCATGCGATTGGCAAACTGCTCCTTGAATGCCTCGTAATCCTCTCCCCTCTGGCCCCAGGTTGTATCCTGCCACCGTTCAAACCACTCTTTATTGGCAACAGTAACGACTTCCACCGTCGACTTACCCGGATACCTGTTTTCCCAGTCCGGATCTTTGGCCGATGGGAATGAAATATAAACCAGCGGGAATGGCTGATCAGGATCATTTAAGAAGTTGGTTACATTGGCTTCATGCTGACCATCTGGATAAATCCAAAGATTCGTCGTATCAAGCCCAAGCTCCTCACTGGTGCCATCAAAACCGGCATAAAGACACAGATGGGCACTGGAATGTTCTACCTTCGTCATCCACTGATCCATACCAAAAATCTCACGCAGCGATTCCGGAATCAGACGATTTACAGTCGGTAGAACACCGGCATTACTGACAATCTGGTTTGCATACAGCTTGCTGCCATCTTTCATCTGTACTCCGGTTGCCCGGTTATTCTCAACCAGAATCCGTTCAACATCGGCATAGGTGAACACTTCCCCGCCGGAAGACTGAATCGTTGGAATAATGGAACGGGCTATGGAGGATGAACCGCCAACCGGATAGGCGCCTCCGGCCAGATAGTGCTTGGCAACCATGGCATGCATAAGAAAAGCACTTTCTTTGGGGGGAAGACCATAATCTCCCCACTGGCCGGTCAGAACAGATATCAGTTCCTGGTTTGAAGTCAGACCTTCCAAAACCTCTCTTGTTGTTTTGAAAAACTCCTTAGGAACAAGAAGCGGCCGTACCAGGTTATAGAGTCGAGACAAGGTTGGAGGCATGGCCTGCCCCGCAAAAAACCTTGGAGCCATTCGGCTCATGGTTCTGATCAGATCAACATAGCGGGTAATGGCATCCGACTCTTCAGGGAATCTCTCCTGTAACCCCTGGATAAAGTTATCCCGGCCAGCCTTAAAGTCATAAACATGATCGCCCAAAAAAATTCGATCATAGACAGGAGCCATTTCAGCCCACTGCATGCGGCCCTGGCTGATAACATCAAATACACGGCGAAGAGTAGAACGAGGATTGTGAACCTCGCCTATATAGTGAACGCCGACATCCCATTCAAACCCATTGCGCTCGTAGACATGGGTGTAGCCACCGGCTGTATAGTGCTGTTCAAGAACACAGACTTTCTTGCCCAGCAAAGAAAGCAAGGCCGCCGTCGTAAGCCCGCCTACACCGGAACCGATAACAATCACATCATAGAATTCTTCTGCGCGACCCGGCCGATAACGTCTACCGGTACGAACATTACCCATGAACTGTTTCCTTTTATCATTATTATTTGGAGAACATAGTGCATGGTAACTCCTATGCAAAAGTCTCTGCAAAGACTGAAGCACTTTTTTACATAGGAGTTTATTCTTAAGATGTTATTAGTTTACAAAACGGCTGAAATGATCAGCGATAGGTGAACCGGTATAGTGGGCAACCCAGCCATCAGGGTTATTAAACAAACGGATGGTGATAACTTCTGGGTTATTCCCCATATCAAACCAGTGTCGGGCACCGGGCGGAATTATCAGAACATCCCCGGCTTCACATAAAACGTCGTAAACCAGGTTGTTATGATGGAGAGTAAACAGTCCCCTGCCTTCTACAAAGAACCGCACCTCTTCATCCGGGTGAGTGTGCTCCCGCAGAAACTGCTTGCGTAATGCCTCCTTGTCAGGGTGATCAGGGCCAACACTGATCGCATCAAAGGCTTTATAGCCTTCTTCAGCCATCAGTTTTTCCATCTGATCCCGGTATAAATCCAGAACAACTTCTTCATCAACTCCCGGTAACAGTTTCTCCGCCCTGGTTTCCCAGCGCTCAAACCTAACCCCAATATCGTGTAAAGCATCACGAATCTGGCTGTATACAGTGTAATGCCGAAGTGGGTTCATCCCTCCGGATTCACTGTAGATTTTCAGTTCACTCATAGTGCCAGTCCTTATACTTCTATCCGGCAGTTGCCGGCGATTGGCGTACAACTGTCCCTCTCAGTTTCAGGAGTTCCTCGCACAAGAAAGCAAACCACCAACCCACCTCAACAAGCATGATGAGGATGTAGCGTAGTTCGTGTTTATCAAACAAGAGGTGTAATAGACAGGAGCAGTCTGAAACCGTCTTCTGGGAGTGTTATCGCTTCAAAACAGCTATAAGCGAAAATAGATACAACACATCACCAAAAACTACGTACAACCCTTTCTTGTGCTCGGATTCTGAACTTGGGTGCATTGTAAAGATATTTACCCAGGATGAAAATACCTAGTTACAAACCACTAGCCTTTCTATAGATTCCCCTAGCCATCCTAAGAGGGTTACTACAGATTCTATTGGAAAATGCTTTCTTTGTGATGACTAAGACGTATTCAGTCACTGAGCGTGCCATGGCATATTTCAGGGTGTGTCCATAGCTAATCATGGACTCACCCTGATTTCACTATTAGGCCGACCCTGACGATGACACTGCTAAAACGTATCGGGATCAACCTTATTACGGTTCTACTGCTCTGCCTTTTGGCCGGGTTTTCAGAAATCGACACCGGAGAGTTACTGCAACAAGGCAACCCTCCGGCTGTTGCGGTCACGCTTCCGCAGGCACCTCAGCCTGTTCTTTAAAGCGGTAGCAGGAAGCCAGACGGCTATAACCCAGCCCCTGTTCCTTGCTGACTTCTATCTGTACAGGGATTCGCTCTTTCAGAGCTTCCACGTGAGATATCACGCCCACCATCTTGCCGCTGGCATTTAGGCTGTCGAGAGCATCCAGAGCCGTTTCCAGTGTTTCAGCATCCAGAGTACCGAACCCTTCATCCAGAAACAGTGAATCAATCCGGGTCTTGTGGCTGACCAGGTCAGACAGCGCCAGTGCCAGTGCCAGACTGACCAGGAAGCTTTCA
The DNA here is from genome assembly GCF_023502345.1 of Parendozoicomonas callyspongiae. Classification (GTDB taxonomy): domain Bacteria; phylum Pseudomonadota; class Gammaproteobacteria; order Pseudomonadales; family Endozoicomonadaceae; genus Sansalvadorimonas; species Sansalvadorimonas callyspongiae. The sequence continues at coordinate 166,806 of NZ_JAMFLX010000006.1, read as the reverse complement.
CCACCGGACAATGTTTTAGTATCCCGGGCGGTATCACCCTGCCAGGTATCCAGCACCTCCAGACTCAACTCTTCATTGCCTTTGCGGTGTAACTGGTACCGGCCATGCAGCCGTTCCAGCTGACGGTTGGCCAGATAGACAAGGTGGTCCAGTGTCAGCCCCTGGGCATATTTACGGAATTTGTCTCCCTTGGCTGAACCAATCAAGCTATTAAGATGATCCCAGACTTCCAGTATCTGACTCTGGGTTTCAATTTCCTCCAGCAGCTGCTTCTGGCTGATCCGCTTATCCCGATCACTCTTGAGGGCATTAAAGATTTCACCCTTGCGCTGGGCGACAAGGTTCAAACTTTCTTCAATCTCAGTGAAAGCTTTTTGAATGTCATCCAGCGAACTGTCTGTTAAAGGTTCTTCCCTGAGCTGCGTCTGGGTTTGACGTGCTTTTTCCAGCAGGGCACGGTTACTGGCCAGTTCCTGATCCAGACGAAGCTTTAACTGCTCCAGCTCCTGACGCTGTTCTGAAGGCATTAGAGCTTTCTCGAAATCATCAAAGGAAGCGAAAGGACTTGATGATAAAGCGTTCTCCCATGCGCCTTCGGCCTGAACCTGTTTCTGCTCCAGCTCTGACAGAGTTTTGGTTAACTGTTGTATAGAACCGTTCAGTTCATTCGCTTTACCATTCAGCTCATCTTTTCGGGCAACAACTTCTTTGTAGGCCTGCTCAGCAAGGTTCACCGCTTCAAGCAGCTGTGCTCTCTCATCAGCTGTACTCCTGTCACCAAACAGCGCCTGACGTTCCTTGATAACAGTCTCGAGAGTTTCTCTCTGCTGCTCCTGACTCTTTTCAGCTGCCAGCTTCTGCTTCACCAGTTGTTCAATATCTTTCTGCACCAGCGCCATATCCTGATTCAGAACATCAAGTTTCTGCTGGTTTTCTTCTTTCTGTTTCTGCTGACTCTGCCACTGGCTCCACAGTTGTTTCTTCTGTTCCATCCACTGTTGGCTGCTGCCAGTCGCTGGCAGTTCAAACCCCAGTGGTTCAAAGGCTGAGGTCAGTGTGTTCTCATGCTTTGAAAGCTCTGTATTGGCGACATCCCGCTGTGTTTTCAGTTCCTTCTGCTTGCTATCCAGCTCTTTCTGCTGGGCAGTTGCCATCTCAAATTTATGTAAGGCCGCTTCTGACTGCGACCTGGCTTCAGAAAGCTTGTGCTGGTGCAGCTGAATATCCTTGTTTAATGCATCCAGGCGTTGAATAAGTGCCTTGAGCCTGTCCCCTTTTTCCTGACGGTTGGCGATTCTCAGGGAGGTATCTTCAGGATTATTCAGATCCAGATTGATGCCCAGATTCTGGCAGGTGTTATTCCACTCTTTCAGGCAGGCTTCCAGCTTATTGCCCACCTCTGATAATTGCTTATCTGTGGCGTCAATCAGCGTTTTCAGGCGAGTAACGTCCTCGCCCATAGCCCGACCAGCGACTTCCATCTCTTCAACTTTTAGAGTCTGGGTATCCAGGCGCTGCTGTGTTTGTGACTGGTTGACCTGCACATACTGCTCAACAGCCGGATGCTCCAGGGAACCACACAATGGACAGGGTTGATTGGGTTGCAGGTTCTGACGGTGCTCACTCAAACTGGCAATGGTCTTTTCCTGTTCCAGAATCACTTCCAGATCACGCTTTTGCTGGCGCTCTCTTTTGTACTGTTCCCGGAACGTCTGCAGCTCCTGCTGCCTTTGCTCCAGTTGAACCTTGTGATCAGCCAAAACCTTGCGAGCCTGGGAATAAGCAAGGCCATCCTGTCGGTTCTGCTCCTGCAAATGATGTAGCGTCTGAACCAGAGGCTGTTGCTGCTGGAATTTTTCCAGACGCTGTCGCCAATGATCTTCTTCCCGTTCAGCCAGTGTCAGCTGGCGTTTCTGGTTGAGTTCATTCAGCTCTTTCTCAAGCTGTGCATAAGACTGCTTGCTGGTCTGGAGGGCTGTCTGGGACTTACCGATTTCTGCCTGAAAAGTTCCCCGCTGCTTTTGCAGCTCTTCATCCTGCTGCTGAAGTTCCAGAATTCGGTTAAACAGTACTTCACGACTATCAAGCTGCAGTTTCCAGGCCGGCAGCAATTCTCCCAATGACTGATAAGCCGCATGCTCGGTAAGAAAGCTGTTGATCTGCTCAAGACTTTGCAGACTCAGTTTCTGTTGTTTCTGCAGGCTTTTATAACCAGTCTCACGTTGAGCCAGCTCATGAACCAGACCTTTACTCTCACCCTCACTAACAGATAGCTGTTCTTTCTGGTGATTGATTTTTTCATCAAGAGGAATAATCTTGCTGGTGATCAGGCTCTCAGTTTCCCGCTGCTTTAATAAAGCCTCATCCCGTTGTTTCCCTGCTTCAGCAACCTGACTATCAATGGTTTTCAAAACAGTTTCATTCTGAACCTGCTCTTTGCGATAACCGGCGAGGGTTTTCTCTCTTTGCTGGCAGGTTTTCATCAGATCCTGCCAGCTTTCATAGACTGACTTGATTTCAAGCGCCGGCATGGCATCTTTCAGTGCCTTCAGATCATCAGCCCGTTTATGCTGTTCTGCGACAGCCTGTTTATACTTTTGCTCGCTGGCGGTGATGTCCTGTTGAACAGTTGCCAGTTTTTCGAGCCAGAGCTTTTGTTCTGCCAGCGTTTTTTGCTCTGACTTACCCATGCGCTGCTGTTCTTCCAGGCCTGCCTGTTCAGCCTCCAGCTCAGCCATGCGCTCTGGAGTCAGCAAATCAACACCCTCTACCCGGGCTTTCAGAACTTTCAGATGGCTCTCTTCTTCCCGCATTCGGGCAAAAACACGACGGGAAATCTCACCGTAAATTTCCGTACCGGTCAGTTCTTCCAGCAACTCGGCACGTTCATTGGCACTGGCTTCCAGAAAAGCTGCAAAGCCTCCCTGGGCCAGAAGCATGGATTTGGTAAAACGCTCAAAGTCCAGACCGGTGATCTTGCTGATCAGCTTTAACTTGTCGTTAATCCGGTTGGTGATAATCTCACCGTCAGCCCTGGCCAGTTCTACCTGAGGAGCCTGCAGCTTGCCATCGATACTGTTACGGGCGCGGCGCTGTGACCAGAAAGCGCGATAGCAATCGCCTTTCACTTCAAACTCCACCTCAGCCAGTGACTCTGCTGTATGGCGGGTCATCAGCTCATTTTCGGAAGCAGAAACATGTAAACGCGGCGTCTGGTGATAGAGAGCAAGACAGATCGCATCAAGAAGCGTGGTTTTCCCCGCACCAGTCGGGCCGGTAATGGCAAAGAGTCCGTTATCGGTAAACTGCGGATCGGTAAAATCTATCTTCCACTCCCCTTTCAGGGAGTTAATATTTTTCAGCCGCAGGCTTAGAATTTTCATTGCACTACTCCTTCAGCAACCTGCTCTTCTTCAATTTCAGCAACTAGTTTCTCAAAAGCAGAAACCAGCTTTTCATTGCGGATATCATCAAACTCTTCCCCAGCCAGGCGACGGATAAACACGTCATTAACCTTGAGTTCGGCCAGCGTTTCACGCTCTTCTACTGCAAGCCCTGTAGCTGATGCCTGTCGCTTGCGGCGAACACGAAGCACCTCCAGGGCCAATGTGTCTGCAACATCCTGAATTCTGCTCTGCAAATCACTCAGATAATCATCTCCTTCGACAACAATCTCAACCCAGGGCGTCAGGCTGCAATCACTTTGCTCGCCAAGGAACTGCTCCAGCTTTTCGCCAAGATCATCCAGAGAACTCTTTATCGAAGCCAGTGGCCGGAACAGAGGAGCATCAACCGGAGTCACTTCCTGCAACCGGCCTTTATCAAAATCAGCCAGCAACACCTGCTTACTTGATCCGGCTTCATCAAAGCTCAGAGGAATGGGTGAACCGGAATAACGAATATGATTGTTGCCTGCCACCAGCTGACCACGGTGCAGATGACCAAGAGCAATATAGTCAGCAGGAGGAAAAGCCGAGACAGGGAATGCAGACAGCGTTCCGATATAAATCTCCCGGACGGATTCCGAAACCTTGCCTCCAACAGTCGTCAGGTGCCCGGTCGCAATCACTGGCAGTGCGTGCCAGTGCCCCAGCTCCTGTGCCTTGTTTCGGGCATGGGTGTAGATGGCCTGATAGTGTTCCGTCATAGCGGACAGCAGTGCTTTCTGTTTGTCATCACCGGATTCACCAGACTGGCTGGTCACCACATCGCGAGGACGGATAAACGGCACAGCACAGAGAACAGCACCCGGTTTACCTTTGCGGTTATTCAAAACCACCACCTGGCTTTCCGGATTATCGGAAGCAGCACCAACAACTGTGGTATTCAGGTACTCCAATAGGGAACGGGATTCATGAAGAGTTGCAACCGAGTCATGATTGCCGCCGATAACCACCAGTTGCTGACAACCGGCTGACTGTAACCCTACAATAAACTGGTTATAGAGCTTACGGGCATAACTGGGAGGTACGCCGGTATCAAAAATATCACCAGCAATGACAACAGCATCAACCGTTTCCTGCTCAATGGTTTTCAGCAGCCAGTTGATAAAAAGACGATGCTCGTCTTCCCGGGTCTTTCCCATAAAGTGCTGACCCAGATGCCAGTCCGATGTGTGCAGTATTCGCATGACTATTCCCTGCCAGGGCTGCCTGATTAAACAACCGTGTAATCATACACTGCAATAATCCCGGATCACTATTTCAGAAACGAAAAACCCCGGCAGCCCGGGGTTTCACAGATGTTTGAAATCATCAGGTTACAGAAACGGCACCTGTTTCTTTCTCAGCTTTCAGACCCAGCTTTTTAAACACCATCGCTGCCGGGCAGAATCCGCTGAAGGAGAACTGGAACAGGTTGGCACCTACAAAGACTGTAAACCACATAAAGCCGGGGTGAACAAATTGTGTCAGAGCCACTGAAAGCAGCACCATAACCCCGGCAAAACAAAATACCGCTCTTTCAACTGTCATAATGATCACTCCATTTTGATTTTGCTTTTTATCATGGAAATGCCCCTCATTTTTTTCATATTTTGGGGCGGACATTTCCAGCTCATGGCTGTTTGTTAGTAATTAAACCGAATACGAGCCCAGGCATTGCTGTTATCTTCATGCTGCCCGAAGAATGTATGTTTATCGTCACCCATAAACAGGTTGGCACCTGTGGCAAATTCCCAGTTATCATCCAACCGGTAACTGACACTGGGGCGCAGATAGGCATCCTGATCCGTTGGTGACCAGAAGGTGAACAGTGACCAGGTCAGCTTCTGCTGCATAGCCAGTTTGGTAAAGCGCAGGGTCAGCAGCTGACGGTATTCATCCTGCTCATACTGAGGTTTGGATGAATACTTCTTAAGATCATCGTAGTCTTGGGTCCACTCCAGATAGTACTGGACAGCCGCCGTCAGATTCGTTGCCACTTCCTGTTCATAGCCCGCGAGCCAGCGCAGCTGGGAATTGGGAATCTTTGGATCTTTACCGGAACGATCCTCCCGGCTGTCATACCAGGCCATCTCGGTATTGAATAATCCTTTCCCCAGAGGGCTGCGCAGGCTTGCTCCCCAGGTATCCAGCTCAGGATAAGTCGCCTTTCCCTGGTTGTTTATACCAACCGGCGTAGGCCAGTAACCGATATGACCATACAGGGCATATTCAATACCTTGATGTGTTGTGGCCAAACGGCCAGACCATGTAGCACCTGTTGGTTCATCGGGATTCAGCTTAGGATTCGGAGCGACCTGCTTCCCGGCTAAAGGTGAGAAGAAGGAGAACCTTTCCCCATTCAGCGAGTTATCCGGTTTGAACTTCGGGGTGAGAACCAGATCAACGCTGACCAAAGGCCCATACCAGCTACCCATAATGCTGTCAGATGGCGCTTTGAGATACTCATCATCACGCCCGGAGAAAAAAGCCTGCCAGTCCTTGGGGAACAGATCATTTAGGAACAGGTAGTCGCCGGTTCCCCAGGTCAGCACCTGTCGCCCGACTTTCATATCAATATTGTCGGTTGGGCTGAACTGGGCCACCAGCTTGCGGGTCTGCCACTCACCTTCATTCAGTACATCGTCGTAAATAACATCACCCAGGGCTTCAAGACTGAACAGATCATGAAAATACTGATATTCAATTCTCGCCCGCGCTTCGCTCAGCGTATTGCGCTCTTTGATAGCTGAGTCTGTCTGCAGACGTCGTCCAATGCCCGCCTCGATAAAGCCAGAGACAGTGCTGACATCATCAGAGTCCCAGCTGTCCATATCCACATCGTCGAGACGCTCTTCATCTCCCCAGTCGTCCCACTCATCATCTGCTACCTGATCATTGGCGACAGATGAAACAGAGATCAATGCAGCAAGGCTGGTCATTGCCAGGTGAAGGGGCCACTTTCGCTTAATTGAAGCTGAAGTCATAACAACATCCTTACTTCTTCAACCACTGCTGTGGTGGTTTGCGCAGGCTGCGTTCGCCGAAAATATCCTGGGGCAGACCGATATCGTATTTCACACCACGCATCTGCATCAGGGTTTTGCTGCCACGCTCAAGATTACTGATCTGAGCCTGCAGTACGGTAGGATGCCCCTGAATGGTATCGACCTTAACCACTTCCATGGTGCGGTAAATCTTGCCTCGGCTGTCGGTGTATTCGACCTTCATTGGCAACAGAGTGGCCTTGCTGATCCAGCTCTTGTAGCTGACAAACTCAACCGACTTAGGGTCAACTGGCTTGCTTTCCAGCACATAGTATTCACCGGCTGTTTCCAGCAGTTTATGGTTATCCTCAGAGGGATTGCGGCCAGACACATCCTCATAGAAGAAGTCTGAACCAACGAAAGATGTCCGTTTGTCTCCGGCGGAAATACGTTTTACCAGATCCAGTCCTGGCAGGTAGAGCCAGCGATCATCATCAGCGCCTGGATGGCGCACAACCCGGAACACGGTATTGCGCACATCACTTGGGCGACTAAAGAACACCATCAGATCCTGTTCACCACCGGGTTTCCTACTGCGACGAAGAATGGTGAACTGACGAAGCTGGTTACGCCCCTGGGCATCGATGATTTTCATCCTTGCTTCCGCGCGGCCATCCTTGCCGGCGTAGTAGGAAGCGATATTGGCCTGCTTAACAATTTCATCGGCACTGGTCAGGTCAGCGGCCTGAACCATCTGAAAACTTGAGACAGCCAGAGCTGCGGCTGCAAACAGAGATAAGACTTTCATGATGCACTCCTTAAAGCCTGACCAGAAACCTGTCCTGAGACACGACTGCTCAATATCGCTGGCAGCAACAACAGCGTCACCAGTGCCGAGGCAGCCATAATGCTGGCAAGAAAAATGCCAACGGTGATATAGGGAACAAGTGGAGCAAACAGCAGCGGGGTAAAGCCCACGGCGATGACGATGGCATTACGGGTAATGGCCCGACCTGGCTCTTCAAACATCTCAGCCAGAGCCACTTCATTCTCCTTCTCTTTACGCAGCTCGCGATAGCGCTGCAGGAAGTGAATGGCAAAGTCGACTGACAGGCCAAGAGTCAGAGCAGACAACACGGCAATCGGCATATCGTAATCCTTACCAATCCAGCCAATCAGCCCATAAATAAAGGTGATGGTAAACGTCAGCGGCAACATAGCCAGCAGACCAAACTTCACCGAACGGAACAGCAGCACCATCATCACAAAGACCACTGCAAAAGATGACAGCAGGCTATCAACCATGCCGCTGACCATGGCATCCTGCCAGATCACATTCAGGTAGGCTTTACCGGCCCAGCCATATTCCAGTCCGGCAGGCAGTGGGTTACGGGCGATATAGTTATCCACCAGCTCAACCACCTGGGTCATATGCTGGTTATCACCGCTGGTCAGCTGCAGCCAGACCAAACTGCTGGTGTAATCAGGGGTGACAAAGTGCCAGAGATCCTGTGGCCGGTGGGAAGACTGATACTGCAGCAGTGCCTGGGCCACACCGTTTGCGGTAACAGGCAGGCGGAAATCTTTGTCATTACCGCTTTGCAGTTCACGGTTTACTGTGCGCACCACATCGGGCAAGGCATTGACTTTACCCACCAGGTCACTGGACAGAAGGTAATCCTGCAGGTCTGAGATCCAGCTCAACACCTCTGGGCTCTGGAATACACGGCTCTGTTCCAGCTGTACTTCCACCAGCACAAGAAGCTCTTCCAGCCAAACAATTTCCTCGTCACCTGCCTCGAGCAGCCCTGAGCTGGAAAACAGCCGGTCATCAATAGCGGTTGCCATTTCGTAGAGGTTGGTTTCATCAGTGATTTGGAGAGGAATCAGGTCAATACCCTGCTTTCCTGCCTCACTGATAACCTTGTTGTACTGATCAACAAAGGCTTTTGAGCTGGCACTGCCGGAGGGTCGCTCCAGAACCAGCCAGGCATCATAGGTTCCAGCAAAATGATCATTAAGAACGCGGTCAGCGACACGAATTTCATGATCGGCCTTAAACCAGTTCACCGGGTTATCATTGATCTGAATCTTGGTAATACCCACAACACTGACTGCAAACAGTGTCAGGGAAACCAGCAATACGGCATATCGTCCACCGGTGGCCATACGTCCCACCTTCGGCAGCCAGCGACCAAGACGACCACCGCCTTCCAGTCGGTGAATGGCATCCTGCATGGATTCCAAAGACTCCGGCTTCATACGGGAGATGTACGCCGGGATATAAACAATGGTCAGAACAAAGGCCAGGAAGATACCGAAGCCGATAAAGGCACCAAAAATCCGCACAGGTGGAATCGGTGTCAGCATCAGTGACAGGAAACCGATTGCAGAAGTAATCGTGGTATAGAGCATCGGAGTAAACAGATGATCCAAAACCTTGATAATCACTTTCTTCGGGTCTTCACCAGGGCGGAACCGGTCAGCAAACTCGGAAAGAATATGGGTGGAGTCCACGACCGCAATCGGCATCAGGAAGATAGCGATCATGGATGACATGATATGAACGGTAAAGCCCATACCGATCAGCAAACCCATGGTAATCAATACTGTTGCCATGGCGACAACCATTGGTCCTACCACCAGCGGAATACTACGGAAGAACATCCACATCAACATGAAGATTGCCAGACCGGCCAGGGGAGCAGAGATACCCATCTGGATAAACATCTCCACACCAAACTGGTCTTCTGCAACAGGCAGGCCGGTAATATGGAAATCATCCTGGCTTTGCAGACTACTGATAATCCCGCGAATCTCTTCAGCTATGCGATAGCTTTCATCCTTGGATTCAACCGGCACATAAATAGCCGCAGCTTTGCCATCACCGGATACCAGTGTGTTAGCCAGCATAGGCAGCCTGTTAACTGCATCCCGTAACTGTTCAGATTGCTGTTGCGTTGTCGGTGCATCCTGCATCAGCCATTCAAAGCGGATCACCCCCGGACCTTCCTGGGTGATATTGTCGACGGTATCCAGCGACATCTGGTCGCTGCGAACAATTCCATCCAGTTCCAGAATACCTTTGGAAAGCTGGTGTAAAGCCTGCAGAGAGGTCGGGTTATAAATACCTTGTTCGCTGTTGTTTACTGCACCAACTACGATCATGTCGTGCATTGTGAACTGCTGCTTGACCCGGTTATGGAAAACCCGGGCGGGATCATCTTCCCGCAGCATATTTTCAGGGTCCGTATCAATGGTCAGGAACGGAATCATGGCCATACAGGCCAGTGTCACCAGTAACACTACGGCATAAACCGTGCGTGAGTGTTCGAGTGCGAATCGGGTGATGGTCTGTTTCATATCATTGTTTATTAGCTAGTTCTAATATACAATACACACTACATTAGTATTATCTAATATACAAGTTACACAGGAATGATTTTTCCTGTCAGAAAAGGCCGGTTTATTCCTATTGGGTGACTTGTGTTGTATAAAATGGTAGGAACCGTAGTATGTCAGTAAATAAAGTTGTGTCCGTGAGTGCCGAAATGGGTAAAGATTTTCGTATTCACGCCCAACTCGGAAATCATCTTGCATTCATTGATCAGCCAGAAGCTGCCGGTGGCACAGATAAAGGCCCCAACCCACTGCAGCTGTTTCTGTTCTCTCTGGCAGGTTGCATTGCCAGTATTGGTCGCATTGCGGCAAACCAGAAGAAAATTGAACTGCGAGGTATGAAGGTTAATGTCGAAGCCGGCATGAACGCCGCTGGCCTGATGGGTAAGCCAACTGAAGACCGTGTTGGCTTCCAGTCCTTTAAGGTCAATGCTGAAATTGATGCTGATATGACAACAGAAGAGAAACAGGCATTTCTTGATGAAGTCTGCGCCCGCTGCCCTGTCCACGATAATATTGGCAAGGCTACAGTTGTCGAACATATAGCCCAATAGCCAAAAAAGCTGCTATAAAGTGCAGCTCTGCTGTACTTTATACAAAAACAGGAGAATTCATGCCCGAGCTGGATGTGGATATGAAAAAAATGCGGGAGAAAGCCCGCCATGTTGCACAGCTGCTGAAAATGGTCAGCAATGAGAACCGGCTGATGATCCTGTGTCACCTTGGTAAAAGCGAGATGTCCGTTACCGAACTCAATGAATGGTTCGATCTCAGCCAGTCGGCACTCTCCCAGCATTTAGCCAAACTGCGTCAGGATGGACTGGTAAAGACCCGGCGTGAATCCCAGACTATTTACTACTCACTGGCCAGTGAGGAAGCATCCCGCCTTATTGAGTTTCTGCATGGGGAGTTTTGCTGAACAGCAGGCTTCCCCCTCTTATTCCCCCAACGCAGCCCTATCTGATCTCTTGTTGATTCAGGACTCCCGTATATTCGACTTAAGTCTGAAACCCTACCATGAGCTGATGGCAGCATTATGGTTCCCCGCCAAACTAACTGGAAACAGATATAAAAATTAAGGGAGAGACCACGACGTACTCAGCAACCAACGCAACAATACGTTCCATATAATCAACTGATTCGTACCAGAGCTCAGTCTCCAGTGAGGGGTTATTGGTTTTTCTGGAGGGGCTACAGGAGGACTGACTGGCTCTGCGGGTACTGGAAATCCAGTGTTTATTCTTGCAGGAAACAATATCAATTCTGAAAAGCGAGCTGGGTGAGTAATTCTCACCCTTAAAGTTCAGGGAAAGAGCCTTCAGCATCTTCTCCTGAACTGACAATCACTCTGTTACGCCCCTGTTCTTTCGCTTCATAGAGTGCATTATCAGCATCCTTCAACAGTAGATCGACGCTGGTATCAATGTTCTGGCGAGTTGCAACACCCAATGAAATCGTCACATTACCCAGAGACTGTCCATTAAACTGCATCCCCTGCCCGGCAATACGGGCCACCAGAGCTCTTCCCAATTCTGCAGTTTCCTCAAGAGAACTGTCCGGACAGATAATACAGATTTCCTCACCACCATAGCGGCAGACGAGATCAGTTTCCCTGGTGGCCTGTTTCAGTTCCATGGAGACCTGTTTCAGCACATAGTCACCAGCATCATGGCCAAAAGTATCGTTAAACCGCTTAAAGTGATCCAGATCGATCATCATAACTGAGAGCGGAGCACTCTGTGTCTCAGTGTTATAGATTCTCTGCTCCAGGAACTCCATCATATGGCGCCTGTTGAACAGGCCGGTTAACGGATCTCGAATAGCCTGTTGCCTTAAATCTTCACGCAGCCTCATATTGGCAAGGGCCAGACCGATCTGCTCGGCCATTGCTTCAGCCTTGGCATTATTGGCCTCGAGTTCTTCATGGTTTTCATAGCTCAGGTGGAGAACACCAAGGGTTTCTCCCTGTGCTACCAGGGGAATACAGACCTGGAAATCATCTTCCTTGTTGGCACTGTGAGCACAGTGAATTTCCAGCCCATCCTCAAAGCTGTAGTGAGTATGACCTTTAAGGAGGGACCAGCAATCGCTGGGCTCAAAACGCTCACTGCCCTTCCACTGCTCTCCCCACTGGGTCAGCAGATCCAAACGGTTTCTCGAGGATTTGATCAGGGTAATTGCTCCACCGGTACAGCCGGGCAACAGGTGGTTAGCAATGGGGTGCACCACATTTGCGGCCCCCTCAACGGTGGTACAGGCAGACATCAGGCTTCCCAGCCGCTGCATCAGGCTGAGCTCATGGGTGCGTTCCTTGACTTCACCCTCAAGGGCTGAACGCTCAACAGAAGCCTGTTTATCGATCATTTTGCTGAATAAAACAGAGATGATCACAACGATCATAACACCAAGAATGCTGATTCCCCCCACCCAAAGCCAGATCCAGAGCATCTGCTGCCCTAGAATATTCAGCGCCAGGGCGGTACGGACAACCAATAGATCAGCCTCTCCATGGGTCAGGGAACTGGCACCATGCTGGTGCCCGTCGGCATGACTTCCTTCCGAGTTGATTTCAATTTTGGTGGCATAATAGAGCTGGTCATATCCCAGAGCTTGTCTGAAGCGCCGGGCCAGACCGCTGCCACTGGACATAGCAGCCTGAATCTCTGGACGTGAGCCGTAGTTTTCCATCTGTTTCAGGTCATGAGAGGAAACTTTAGAATCCCCCACTACAACACCCTCAGGGTCAATAATGGTGACCCGCATGCCTGAGCTGCTGCCAATATCCGTAGCCAGCACATCAAAATCGATATGCTTATCACCATGCAGCTCAATATCGTCCCGCAGAACCTTTGCGGTCACGTCGGCAATTTGCTTCAGTTTGATTTTGTAACTTTTAAGAAGAGTATCTTTGAAATAAAAGGTAAGAAGTGACAGGCTGGCCGTGAGGACAATTGTCATCAAAATGGCGGGCATTGCCAGAAGGCCAGATTTTTTCAACATGAACAACATCCCTGTGACATCTGTAGAGGTCTTTTACCCAGCATCTCCTCTTGGGCACGTTCACTGATCCCTCTAAGTATTACAGAGCATTCTCTATTTATTACGACAGGATATTGGCTTCTATCCTCTTCAAACTGAAACTAACCAGCTTTGTTAATTCCGAGTGACAATCCTTATTACAGTTTTTCTCTTTCTCCCAGAATCAGCCTGTCATTCATCGCCTTGCCGGTTTTCCAGGCTTCCTGAATTAATGGATATTCATTTTCCAGCCCACGGAACTTAAGCTTCATCATCATACGTTCAATGAGTTCCTTGGTTTGCTCATACTGCTCACGGCTCAGGGTAATCTTCTCAGAGTTGCTCAAATCAGGATGGAGTACTTTTTGGAAGCACTCTTCTGTCAGAAGGGATTCACAGATCATGGGCCGCCCGATGGCTGATGAATGCTTATAACGACAAAGGAATTTTCCACAACAGAAATGACCGGCTGCAAGACCTTCGCCATGCCCTGGAAAGCAGGTTCTCCCGTTATGAAATTCAAGTCAGAGGTTGTGCAGCTCTTTTCCAGGCATGGAAATAGTATTGTTCGAGATATTACAGCCCGGACTTATGGAGCTGGGCTGTCTTATTGATATAGGGAGAATCAATTTCAATCCGGCAGACCTCTTCACGCGGGATAATTTTCCAGCCTGAAGACAGTGTACTCTTGGTTCCATAAGCCATGACTTTTAGCCATTCACTGCTGAAATCAACAATTTTCACCAGGTCAAACCCTTCTTCTTCCCTGAAAGTGTAAAGTCCTACACACTCCAAACGACGCCCAAGCTCAACCACACAGGATGAAAATGTTGCATTGTTTTTGATGGGAAGAACGCGCTGCAGGTTATTGTCAATAAGACTGGCAATGGCGCGGTGTTCTCTGTCGCCCCAATAGATCTCATTGATCTGATCGGTTTCAAAGAAAGTCCACCCCTGGTACTCCCCTTCCTCACAGTAGAGAACGAGGGCGGTAACCCGGTTGTTAGTGGTATGGATAATTCCGGTCAGCTGATCTGTGCAGGAATCAAGAACAATGGTAACCAGTTCGGAAGCTTTCTTTAAAGCTGTCAGTTCATTAAGCAGCATGCGTTTCCTCCGACCGATTAGTTTCAGTTGTTTGACCATAGAACCTGAGAAGGAATCCCGGCAGCTGCTGACTAAAGCGTTAGCTGATTTGTTACCGCTACTGACAGCTATAGATAGCAATGAGCGCTTTCAATTATTTCGATAGGCTTAAGCGCTTCATGGCTGAAGCAATCCATTGTTCTCCTTGTAACTTTGCGGCTTGAGATCTTTCCTCAGGATCGATAACCGCCCCCTTTTTTATAAAAGCCTTTGCTTCTAGCGACGGTATCGATTCAACCTGACTGAAAAATAATTCTTCATTTTTTGAACGATTTATTTCTCCGGTTGATGTATTTAAATTAGTGTCATGACCCAGATACATGGTCGTCACAACGGAACACAGAGACCAGATATCAGCCTGATCTGCCCAGTAAGGGGCATCATTATATATGCTCACATCATGAATGATCTCAGGGGCCATATAAGCAGGACTACCACACTTCCTGGTAGCTTGAACTAACCGACTACAGGCATAGCCAAAATCAACAATCTTTACTCCTCCATGATTTCCATAGGGTGCACGTACCATAATATTATCAGGTTTCAGATCTCGATGAGCGATTCCGACACTATGCAACCAAGCTAAACCAATTGTTAATGCTCCGGTAATAACTGCACACTCCTCGTCATTCTTTAAAACATCATTCCCTGGCCGGGACAAACAGCTTGACAGGCTTTCTCCATCATAAAACTCCATAATCTGGAGAAAAAGAAGCTTATTTCTTGTGGATAAATAATTATATCCGCCGTAATGTGCCATAAGAACAGGGTGTCTTATATTAAACTGAACCAGAAGTTCTCTCGCGGCATCAATCATCAGGTGCTTTCTCTGATCAGTTATTGGGACACTCTTAATGAAATACTTTCTACCACTCTGAGGGTGCGTTAAAACGTTAGAGATAGATGAACATCCCCGCTCTCTTTGTGGAAGACGTTGAGTATACTTCCGTATATCTCCTGCTAAAAATGGTGCATCCCTATAAAAAGCACCATCCATGCTCAAAACCTCTTCCGGTAAATCAGTTTGATCCCGCAACAAGAGCAAGTGCCACTCAGACAAATGATTACTTACTTCCGGTATGTGCCTTGGTAAAGGCTCAGTCACTACTCTTCCAAGACAGGGCAGACAAGTTTGCGTTTGCGGTCGGCTCACAGGCTCTTGTTCTGCCTGCATATCCGCACCGTTGCCATCCAGCACGGGAGATACCCTGTTGAGCCGTTCGACACCATGCTTTTGATAAGCTTTATAACTATGGGTTTCAGGAAAAACCATATGCCCGTTCGAGAGGTGCTGAACCCAGTAAGAATGTTGAAAATTATCTGCCTGGCCAACAGTTGCATGAACAGCCTGAACCAAAGCCCAGGCAGTATCGGATGAACCGGTCATAAACCAGAGAAGCCCTGCCTTCTCAGGCTGACCACTCACGTTTTTGTAAAAAAAAATTTCTCCCGAATTTACATTAATATTGTTTCCACCTTGCAAGTCGATCTTGGTTTTCGGTGAACTCAAAGGGGAAAGTTCCATCCGATTATGCTCTTTTCCCCAAAATTTGGGGATAATATCTGCAGACAAAATACGATGTTTAACGGGATGTACTTCAACACTTACCAGAGGCAAATTGACAACCGCCGTCTCTCTGAGGTTTTCTAAAGGGAGAGGCAAATGGGTTTCAGTTTTTACCATATATAAGCGTTGCGCATAAACAGTACCCACAAACACCCAATACAACACAAGAAATAAAAATATTCTCAACAAACCAAACTACTTACCCATCCAGCTAAAACAATCACTAACTTCCTTGTCACGATAATTATTACAAAAACATCAAAAAATGATTACGGGAATAACAGGTAACTGCTCAGAATTTGTAGGTAAATTTCTTGGTTGATCGGCCACAGCCCAGTGATACCAAGGGTGACATCTTCAAGAAAGCTGTTTTTACCTTTAAAAAATGAGCAGTTACAAATAACAGCTAATAATTATATGCCCAGAATATGGTCATATTGTAGTCATTATCTCAAGAATTACAGCTTTACCAAAGAACCTGCAATAAACAACAAAGGTCCTTTTCCATAAGCACCTGGGCTGTTGCTTTCATATGTTTTTATAATCTCTCTTTTTCATTAAAATACCGACTTTCCCAAGCCCCCACTTCAGGCCCACCTATGTTGTCTTCCTCCACATCCCTGAAAGATGTCTGGCAGTTTCGCCTCAACGAATCTGTAGAAACCAAGCAGGATACACTGGCCAGTGAAGTCCCGATTGCTTTGGTATACAACGGTATTTCACATACCGTCATGATGTGCAGTCCCCTGCATCTGGAGGATTTTGCCCTGGGCTTTTCCTTGGCGGAAGGAATTATTACAAGACCAGATGAGATCTACAGTATGGAAGTCATCCCGGCATGTCAGGGCTTTGAGGTAAGAATGGATCTTTCAAGCCGCCGTAACTATCTATTGAAAGAACATCGTCGTACTCTGGCCGGGCGAACCGGGTGTGGTATCTGTGGTACTGAGAATCTTCAGCAAGTGGTTCGGGAAGTCGCTCGCCTTCCGACTTCCCAGCGGTTTCCCCTCGCCTCTATTGAGAGGGTTCTGAAGGACATGCTGCGCAACAATCAAATTCTTGGTAGCACCACGGGAGCAACTCACGCAGCTCTCTGGCTGGACAGTAATGGGAGAATATTGGCAATTCGTGAAGATATTGGCCGCCACGTCGCTCTTGATAAACTGTTAGGGGCTCGAGCAAAAGAAGGCTGGAAAGATGGAGTGGTACTCGTCACCAGCCGAGCCAGCTTTGAGATGGTTCAGAAAGCGGCAACAGCTGGTGTGGAAATCCTGCTGGCGGTTTCCGCCGCCACAACCATGGCAGTGGAACTGGCCGAACAGTACAACCTGTCTCTGGCAGGATTCTGCCGCCCGGGACGGGCGACAGTGTACAGCGGAATTGAAAGATTTGATTGCTGATTAAACAGCAACCGTCGCTACCCGGTAACAATGCAGACACCGCTTGGCTTCCGCCATGGCTTCTGCACGGGTAAAGCTTTTCTCTACCTCATCCCAGGAACGCTTACGCTTTTCGACATCAAGAACTTCAAAGGATTCACGGGCTTTCTTCGCCACCTGATCCATGGTTTCGTTCTCATCGTAAAGCTTGAGGTGCTTCATCAAAGCTTCGAAATGGTCTTCCGTGGTGTAATCCAGCGGCTTGCCATTGATAAAGCTGTCGATACTTAACGCTCCGCGCAAGCCACCAGCAGCAGCCGTAATCAGTGAGTCCGGACCCAGTTCACAGTCACCGGCCGCAAACAACTTGGGATGTGTGCTCTGGCGGGTCACTGGATCTACCACAATAGTATTCCAATCAGTGGTTTCTACACCTTCGAACTTCACCAGGGCAGACAGGTCAACCCGCTGGCCGATAGCAGACACAACAGTATCGCATTCAAAGATAAACTCGGAACCTTCAACTGGTACTGGACGACGGCGACCGCTGGCATCCGGCTCACCCAGTTCCATCTTGCGACACTCGAGACCAGTGACCCGGCCATGCTTATCAGCAACAATACGTACCGGTGCAGTCAGGAAGTGATAGTTAGCACCTTCTTCCTCAGCCTCATGGATTTCCATGGAGTCGGCAGGCATCTCATCGCGGGTTCGGCGATAGATAATGCTGACATCATCCTTATCGTGACGCAGGGCAGTACGCACACAGTCAAAGGCCACGTTACCACCACCAACAACGGCAACACGACGACCTTCCGGATAAGGGTCATAGCCATCGTTAATCCCACGCAGATAGCGAATACCGGGGATATAGCCGAGATAACCTTCATTCTCGCCCTCAACCCGCATCGGGGTACTGTCCTGGGCACCTACTGAGATAAACACTGCATCGTAATCACGCTCAAGATCAGTCAGCAGAACATCACGACCAATTCGCACACCGTAGTTGATGGTGACACCCATATCCCGGATCAGCTGCGCTTCATAACGCAGAACATCACGAGGCAGACGGTAATCAGGAATACCCACGGCAGACATACCACCCGGTTCCTGCAGCATCTCGAACATGGTGACCTTATGGCCACGCATAGCCAGATGGTAAGCCGCGCTTAAACCTGCAGGACCAGCACCAATAATGGCGATATGTCCGGTTTTCTCGGAGATATTCATCTCGTGGGGAGGTGTACGCCCTTTCTTCAAAGCTTCATCAGCCACAAAACGCTTCAGCGCCTTAATGGCAATCGGCTCATCCATATTGGCCCGGCGACAGTTGCTTTCGCAGGGGCGGAAGCAGGTACGGCCCAGTACACCTGGCAGAGGCAGACGACTGCGGATCAGATCCAGGGATTTATCAAAAGCGCCCTGGCGGATATGATCGACATAACCGGGAATATCCAGATGAATCGGACAGGCTTCGGTGCAAGGTGCGGTGCGCTTTGAGAAGTAATCTGTCTCATCCTTTACGCCGTTATCAACGGCATCTTCAAAGGCTTCCCAGAAATTATCCAGCGCATGAAGGATGGCACCAGGGCCCTGCTTGCCAATCCCGCAACGGGAGGTTTCCATTACTGTTTCGGCAATGGTCTTCAGGTGGAACAGATCTTCCTTATACCCTTTGCCCTGGCACAGACGATCCAGCAGTTTACTCATGGCCCGCGTTCCCCCCGGGCAGGGTGAACACTTACCACAGGACGCTTCAGACAAAGCCTTCATATAGCTGTTGCACAGGCCGACAATATTGACGTTCTCATCACGCAGAACAATACCGTCCCAACCAATCAGAGCCTTCAGCGGAGAGTTCTGCTTAAAGTACTCCGGCAGGAATGGGATCTGTTCAGCCTTCTGGGATTTTTCAATGCCCTCTGCCGAGCGGCCATCAAACTTGTGGCCACCCCAGGTGCTGAAGATCACACTGTCAATGGCGCTGTCCTTGCCACCTTCTTTGGCAATGATATCCATTATGCGATCTCCTGCTCTGAAGATTGAGCCTGAATCTTGTCAACGCGTACAGCAGCGACTTTATATTCTGCCGTCATCGTCACAGGATCGAAGGCATTACCGTTAGTCAGCCAGTTAGCGTTGGACTCGCGGAAGTGGAACGACATCCACACCATACCGTGAGGCACTTCATCGGTAATATTGGCCCGAATCTTCACCTGACCACGACGGGAAGAGACATGTACCATCTCATTGTGTTCAATACCCAGGTTGCGGGCATCGCAGTGAGAAATATCAACCTTCTCTTCACTCATTAGATCGTTGATACCTTCAGAGTTACCAGTCTGGGTACGGGTATGGTAGTGATGCAGACGACGACCGGTACCTAGAATCAACGGATACTCTTCATCAGTCACTTCCGCAGGTGGACGCCAGTCAACCGCGTTGAACAGGCCCTTACCACGGGTAAAGTTACCATCCTTATGCAGGTACTCGGTGCCGGGATGGTTTTCATCCAGACAGGGCCACTGCAGACCATCGTTTTCGATACGGTGATACTTGATACCGCCCAAATTAGGGCTGAGCATGGAAATCTCGTTATCCCAGATTTCCTGGGCACTGTCAGATTCCCACTCATAACCAAAACGCTTGGCGATCTGCTTGAAGATCCACCAGTCCTGCTTGGCTTCACCGGGCGCAGACGACACCGCTCGTACACGGTTTACACGACGCTCACTGTTGGTAAAGGTACCGTCCTTCTCACCCCAGGCTGCGGCGGGAAGAATCACATCCGCGAAACGAGTGGTTTCGTTATGGAAGATATCCTGAACAACCAGGAATTCCGCAGATTCCAGCTCATGCTCGATCTTGCGAATATCCGGTTCAGTGTTAGCCACGTTCTCACCAAAGATCCACAGACCACGTACCTTACCTTCAGGCAGCCCTTCAAACATTTCAGGCATCTTGAAGCCTTCAAGGGCAGGCAGGCTGTCAACCTTCCAGAACTTGGCAAAGCGCTCACGTACCTCCGGATTCACAACCTTGACATAGCCAGGCAGAACATTTGGAGAAGCCGCCAT
Organism: Parendozoicomonas callyspongiae; assembly: GCF_023502345.1. Taxonomy (GTDB): domain Bacteria; phylum Pseudomonadota; class Gammaproteobacteria; order Pseudomonadales; family Endozoicomonadaceae; genus Sansalvadorimonas; species Sansalvadorimonas callyspongiae. The sequence continues at coordinate 146,811 of NZ_JAMFLX010000006.1, read as the reverse complement.
ATCACAGGCGCCCTGCACGTTGTTCTGTCCACGCAGCGGGTTTACACCAGCAGAACGCTTACCCATATTGCCCAGCAGCATCTGTAGGTTGGCAACAGAGAGAACGTTGTCAGTACCGGTTACGTGCTCGGTCAGACCAAGGGTGTAGCAAAGCATGGCAGAATCAGCTTCGGCCAGGGTATGAGCCAGCTGCACGATTTCACCAGAAGTAATACCGCACTTCTCGGCCGCCCATTCTGAGGAGTACTCACGTACCTTATCCCACAGGGCATCAAAGTTTTCGCAATGCTCAGTGACAAATTCGTGGTCGTACAGACCTTCACGAATCAGCACATGCATCAGTGCGTTCAGCAGAGCCACGTCAGTACCGGACTTCAGCTGAACATGCTGGTCGGCATAGTTGACCAGCTCATGTTTACGGGGATCAACCACAACCAGTTTTGCGCCCTTGCTGACAGCATTCTTCAGGAAGGTGGCAGCAACCGGGTGTGCCTGAGACATATTTGAACCAATAACCAGGAACATGCTGGCCTTTTCAAACTCCGCGAAGGAGTTAGTCATGGCGCCAGAACCAAATGAAGTTGCCAGACCGGCAACGGTGGGGGCGTGTCATGTTCGCGCGCAGTGGTCTATGTTGTTGGTTCGGAACACCGTCCGGAACAACTTCTGCATTTGGTAATTATCTTCATTGATACTCCGTGCGCAGCTGATACCGGCTACGGAGTCAGCGCCACTCTCTTCAATAAAGGTCTGGAACTTGCTGGCGATCAGGTCGAGGGTTTCATCCCACTCAGCCTCTTTATATTCACCATTCTTTTGTTTGATCAGCGGCTTGGTCAGACGATCCTTGTTGTAGATAAAGTCATAACCGAAGCGGCCTTTAACACAGGTGCGGCCCTTATTAGGCAAGCCCTCATCAACACCCGTGACTTTAACAATTTTGTCATCACGAACATGCAGCCAGAGCTGGCAGCCAACACCACAGTATGGACAGGTGGTACGAACTTTCTGTTCATCCCGTACCTTGCCTTTACCCAGTGCCTTCTTCTCTAACAGAGCACCGGTCGGGCAGGCCTGCACACACTCACCACAGAAGCGGCAATCAGATTCACGCAGGGTTTCATTGTCACCAGCGAAAATCTTCGGGCTGCCCTCTTCGTGACCAAAGCTGAGCACATCGTGCATCTGGATTTCGTTACAAGCCTTCACACAGCGACCGCAGTGAATGCACTTGGAGAAATCACGCAGAATCAGGGCATCCGAGTCTTCAACAGACGACTTGCGGCCAGTTTCCGGCAGGCAGCGCCCATCGGCCTTGTACTCGATAGAGAGGTCCTGCAGTTCACAGTCACCGTTACTCTCACAGAGCAGGCAGTAGTGATCACCAGAGGAGAGCAGAAGTTCCAGAATGCCTTTCCGGGCGGCGACGACTCGCTCGGAATGGGTCTGAACCTTCATGCCTTCACAGGCAGGCGTATCACAGGAAGCAATAAGGTTGTTGGCACCATCCGCTTCAACAAGACAGATACGGCAGGCTCCGGTAGGAGTGGTATCTTTCAGATGGCACAGGGTCGGTATGTCTATATCGTTGGCGCGGGCTACATCGAGCACCGTATCGCCTTTCTCAAAGCTGCACGCTTTGCCATTTATTTCAATCATCAGCAATCTTCAGGCAGTTAAATTTACACGTTCGCCATACGCAAACACCGGATCTGACCATTCATGGCATCCGGTTGCACATCTCGCTCTAGAGTTCCTACTAGGCGCGGCTGTTAATGGTCACTTTCCCAACCTGGTCGGCTATTGCCGGACAGCGCACTACAATGGGTTTTTATTTTATTTTGCATCCCAAACTGACATAGCCCTTGATGGCTATACACGCAGATCTGACGGGAATCAGACTATGCTCTCAGATTAGCTGTTGATGTTCAGCACACCTTGCTTCAGATCAATAAAAACACTGTTTTTAATACCTATACCTCCGAATAACTAACCTCTATATTCCCATTTATTTTGACCTATAGTGAAAGCACTTTTTCTACCTCGGAAAACCATACATACACTTCGTTTGCACGGAGTACTCAGAAAGTATCGAGGAAAGCGAAATCACTCTCATTCCGGCACACAAATCTGTCTTCTCTTTATGGCAATCAGAGTTCTGATAATCAGCACAATAACTGCCAATGTCAGCGTAACAAGCAAAACAAAAGTCAGAAGAACAAAAGCTGTCAATCCTGTGATAAGCGCATACTTTGCACATGCAACGGTCAACGCAGCCAGTGGAAATGAAAAAGCCCAGGAAGAAATAAAGTAAGGCAGCCGCAAAAAGCGCAGACCATTGGTAAACAACAGCAGTCCGATAAACACAGCACTGTAAATCAGCCCTCGGGCGAAACTGTCAATTCCTCCATTCAGACTGATATACGAAACAAAGCCAATTGATGGTGGTGCCAGCAAAATAAACCAGGTAGGCATCAGTTTTTCAGGCAACGGCCCATGAAAGAACAGTCGGTAGAGAATAATGGTCAGTAATGGCAGCCAGAACAGCATGCCAAGGCTAAAGAAAAACCAGGATGTTTCAACATAGCCATAAGAAACACCGGCTATCGGAACGATGATATTTCCCACCACCGGGATAAACCAGCCAGGGTTGGCGTGCCCAACTTTAAGAGTATTTCGGTGCAGCCAGGCATTGAGGACAAACAGAGTAAAACCAAGCTGCAAGGCAGCTCCGGTCCACCAGAAAATAAAGGCAAAATCCCCCATTCCCTGCCAGAGGGTGCCAAGAAGGATCATGCTGATGGAAATGGTCGGAAAAAAGTTTAACCGAATGGGATGACACATCTCATGCCAGACAGCCTGGGGATAAATTCTTGCTTTGTTGGTATAGGTGACAAGCACCATCACCATAACCACAGTTGCCAGTGTCCCCATGCTCAGCCAGATATAATCCGGAATATCTGCAAGGTGTGTAACGGCCTTCCAGGCCAGTGTCATTCCAGACAGTCCCATAACAATGGAAAAGAAAGAGATGGGAAAATGTTCCAGACGGTTATGAACCTCTTTTTCCGAGGATCTGGTTGGATTTGCAACGCTCATTATACCCTGCCTCCCATACTCATTTCTGGTTATTTCTTATTCTCAGTTCAGTCAGGCTTCGTCTTACCTCCGCATACTAATTAGTTTCTTCTAATATAAAAAGGCCATCATTACGATGGCCCTGGATAAGCTGAAAATCTTACTTTTTCTGCAATTAGAACTTGTAGTTCATGCCCACCATATAAACCCATGGGTCAAGTTCTACATCGACTTTGTACTTAGTAGCACCATCAGCGGATTTGAAGGTGGCTTCAGTATCAATGTCTATCCACCAGACTGCTGCATTCAGACCCAGATTATCGGTGAGCATATAATCAACACCGGCCTGGAATGCGATTCCCCAGGAGTCCTCAAGCTCAAGACTACGGAACTTAGTCTTATTATCACCCTTAAAAGATTCATCAAAGAAAGTTGTATAGTTCAGACCAGCACCAACATAAGGCTGAAGAACAGAGCTGGAATCCATTGGGAAATACTGAACAGACAGGGTTGGAGGCAAATGCTCAACATCAGCCAGCTTGCCCAGTGACGCCAAACCACCTTTGACTTTGATGGTGTGCTTGAACGGTGTTGCAGCCAGAAGTTCCAGGCCAACATGGTCAGTCAGCATATAGGTGAAGGTCAGCCCAAGCTGGGTATTACTGTCAACATCTACAGTGGTGGCAGGTGTTACAGCAGCGCCATCAGCCTTCAGCTTGCCACTATCAGTATTCGGAGATACGGTCGCAAAGCCAGCACGCATTACCATATCACCCGCCTGATAAGCCTGCGCTCCAGCAGACAAAGTCAAAGCAGCGGAAATGGCCAGAGTCAGCCCGGATAGTTTAATCATTTTTGTCATTGTTCTTGCTTCTTGTTGTGTGTGTATCTACTCCAGCGCCCTCAGGTACCCCACAAACCCGGCGCTGATTCCAGACACCACCCGACAAAACAATATCCCACGCAACAACAATCCCCGGAATGGGTTCCCGGTAAAAAATACGAGGATTTATCAGGTGGCGGTTGAAGCCACTAGCTGTCCTTGTTTTCTTCTTTCCGATGGCTGTCCCGGTATATAAACCAGCCGAGTCCCCCCATGAAACCCACCACCAGGATAACTGTCCCAAGTCCAGCAACAACCAGTGCTTCAAAAGGCATAACTCACTCCCCTATTATGTCAGCGAGCCTGTACTGCATTCATTATTGACAACATGCTTACATAAATAACCTTATGTATTTTACGGTTATTACCTATTGATCCAGATCAACAAATCCAGAATTGAAGGGCGTACTTTGAAGGAATATGTATCAAAAACTATCAAACGCGGCCTGGTTGGACTCGGCTGCCTCAACCACAGAATCCAATCCATTGTCGGTTATCAGCTGATCCAGACCGTGGGAAATATTCCACTGCTTTTCAATCTGCTTCTCAGACTTCAGGGTCAGCACAAGAAGATCAACCCGCCGGTTCAAAGGGTCATTAGGTTTCACACCCTTGAGGGGAGATTTCGCTCCCATCGAGCTGATACCAATAATCTGGCTATCATTAACTCCGCCATAAAGCAGAGTCTGGCGGACCGTTTCGGCTCTCCCCGAGCCCAGCAGCCAGTTTTTTTGGTTATTTCTGCTGGCATCATCCGAGCCTGAATCAGAGTGCCCGATAATCATCAAGGCTCTTCCGGATTTTTTAATCCATGGGGCCAGAGCCAGCACAAAGTCCTCATAAAACGGGGTCAGCTCAGTACTGTTGGGATTGAAAACGACACCTTCATCCGTTTGCACAATGGAAAGCAGCAGCCCCTTTGGAAGAGAGCGAATCTGCAGACACCTTCTCATCCCACCCTGACCACGAGCTTCACTGATTTTTGACAGCTCGGCACTTAATCCCAGAAGTTCATCCAGACCGGGAGACTCTTCACCGGCAGACTCAAAGCCACTTTTACCTGTCGGTGCTGCGCGGACAATGGTTGGTGACCCTTCGTGAACCGATGTAGCCCCCTGCATAGAGATCGGGTTACGGCTTGATGGTTTGTTAAAAACACCAGGGTTTGAGAAATAGTTTGCTATGGACTTCTTCTGGACTTCATTGGTTGCAGCCACCAGCCACAAAACCATAAACAGCGCCATCATCGCGATAGCAAAGTCAGCAAAGGCAACCTTCCATGAACCACTGCCATGGCCATCATCGTGACCATCTTTTCTGGGGCGAACAATGACAGTTTCAGACATCTTATCGATCTCCCCTCAGGCTTTCTTCCATCTCGAAGAACGTCGGCCTGATTTCATCCAAAAGCACCCGTCTGCCTGCATCAACCGCCATAAGCGGTGGTCTGCCGCTAACGCTGGCTACCAGGGTGGCTTTGACAAACTCAAAGGCCTGGATTTCGCACTTGGCGGTATGATCAATAGCGGTAGCAAGCGGCCCAAGAACACCATAACAGAGAAGAATACCGAAGAAGGTTCCAGTCAAAGCTGCCGCGACCTTCACCCCTATCAGCTCAACCGGTCCATCGATGGACTGCATGGTGATAATTATGCCAAGAACAGCAGCAATTATGCCAAAACCCGGGCAGGCATCGGCAATATCCTGCAACGCTTTGGAAGAGCGTTTCAGGTCATTTCCAAAGGTATGAACTTCCTGTTCCATCAGGTTTTCAAGGTCGTGAGATGACACATTGCCAAGGCTGGTAACCCGAAAATTATCCGTCACGTAATGAAGCAAACGACGGTGTCCGGCAATTTTGGGATAGGCTTCAAAAATGCCGCTGTTCTCGGGAGATTCAATATGTTCCTCCAGAGCATTGCCACCCTCCTTTCGTGATAGCTCCAATAACTGGTAGACCAGCCTTAGCAGATCCATATAGAACGCCCTGTCAAAGTCATATTTTTTGAAGAAGGCAAATTTCATATGAACCATAACCTGCTGCTGAACAGACTTTGGATTCGCCACCATAAAGGATCCAAGAGCCGCCCCGGCTATAACTACCAGCTCTGCAGGCTGCCATAACGCCAGAACCTTCCCACTCGCTGCGACAAATCCACCAATCACACTGGCAAACAGTACGAAGAAGCCAACAATTCTTAACATTGACGACGACCAGACTCCGTCTAAACCAAACCCTGTCCGCCCAGATAGGCCTTCAGCCTAAGCAGGGCCTGCTTGTGTATCTGACTAACCCGGGCCTCAGTGACATGAAACACTTCTGCAATTTCACACTGGTTCAGCCCCTGCTGGTAATAAAAACCAAGCAGCTGTCGCTCACCTGCCGGCAATCTGTCAACGGCAGATGCCAGCCGCTCTTTGAGTTCACCACGGTAGAAGCGCTGCTCCACGCTGCAAAAGCTGTCATCTACAAACTCTTCGGAGGGTTCTTCAATAAAAGCTTCCAGCTGACCACAGGCAATTCCTTCAAGCTCCTGCTGATAAGCCTGCAGAGACAGACCCAGACTTTGTGCAACCTCAAGCTCTGTTGGCTGCCGCCCCAACTGCTGCTCGACCCGCGACATATGGCGGGATATCCGGGCTGCTGAACGGCTGACCCGCCGAGGTCTCCAGTCAAGCTTTCTAATCTCATCAATCATGGCTCCCTGAATACGGGGCTGCGCAAATGCCTGAAACGGTTTCCCTGTCTCCCTGTTATACCTTCTGGAAGCTTCAACCAGACCGAAGAAACCAGCCTGAAGAAGATCGTCTATAAGATCGAGGCGCTGAATACCTTCCGCTGTTCGCCGCGCCAGCCTGCGTACCAGGCTCAGGTTTTCATCAACTCTCTGTTTCCAGTCTTCATGCTTTGCAACCGGGCTGGCGGGATACTTAGTTCCAACTTCAGGCATATCATTGTGAAATGTGGAAGACGGCTGCAGCATAATTCTCACTGAACAACAAAACCGGTAAACAGGACATCTTCAATCTGTGGGTTTTTCATTTTCATAGTGGCAACCTTCAGTGCCACATCCAAGGCTTCTTTCCTGAGTACTTCCCTTTCAGCTGGTACCAGCATGCGCTTGTAACCCTGTCGGGCAAACAGATCCAGCATGGCATTTCGAAAAACGGGAACGTAATACTCCAAAGCCTTGGCACATTTCACATTACGCGTCATCAGCGTCACATCCACCTGCATAAAGTGGGTTTCTTCATCATCATCCAGAAGGTTGACAACCATCGTCCCCAGTTTCTGGTAAAGAGGAACATCTGAGCGCAGAACCCCGCCATCCGAAGATGCGGTATTCTCCTCGACCAGAAATATGGAAAGCCCTGCAGCCACACCTGCCACCACAACCACGGCCAGAATTATTATCATCGTTTGACGGTTCAGGGCCTTGGCCATATCAGAGAACCTCAGGCAAATGTATCAATTAGGGATTCGACTGCATGCCAGTGCTTGATCTGGATCGCTGACGGTTCAACGTCTTTGGCTGTGCCATGTGCCCCTGACTGGGTATGACTGCTCTCACCCTGAAAATAAGATGTTTCAGAAGATGTCCCCCGACCACTGACCGAGACATTCACCGCAGGTGAGTCACTAAAGCTGCTGACCACCGCAGCTCTTAGTCCATCCTGGCTGCTTTTAAGAATGTCCAGACTCTCAAGGGCTCCCTGAACAGACAGGCTGATTCCATCGCTCTGCCGGGAAAGCAGCCCTTCAACCAAACCGAGCTGATCAGTCTTCATTGAAAAGCGGGCCTGTCGTTCATTACTCAGCCACAGGGAACTCTGGTTAATATCCACCTGTTCTGCAGCCGCTCCCTGAGTGTTCAAGACATCAGCGCTAACAGCTGCTTTCAGGGGAGCCACTGCACTCAAACTGGGAGAGCCAAATTTAGGAGAAGAATGAGTTACTGGCTGAATAGATGGTTCATTTGAAAATAACTCGGTAAGCGATGATTCAGTAGTCCGTTCTAACGACGACTGAAGTGCCCTGGGCTGCAACAGAGCCTCGCGATTTTGCCTATCAAGGGAAGGATGAAAATTACCAGCGGCATTTTCACTTGATTGAACAGCATCAGTTATCTGTTTCTGAATTCCGGAAGGTTCACCTGCCCCTAACTGATGAAGGTCTCCTTCCTTGCCTGAAAAACCTGCTTCGGATTCATGATTCAATCCGGACAATATGGTTCCAGTTGATGAATCGTCATACAGCCCTGCTGGCTGGTTCTTTGATACCTGAAGCAAACCCTGAGGCTCACCCAATGACCCATTTACTGTTTCTTCACTGGCAGCTGGGTACTGATTTTCCAACGCACTCGGTGCAACAGGAGGTTCGATCAGGATATCTGTAAATACATCGGCTGCACTCTGATCCAAAGGCGGGATAATGTCTCCAGCCTCTTCAGCATCAAGAGATATATCCAGCTCCAGCTGGCTGTCCAGAACCTGCTGAAAAGAGAGGCATTCCAGAGTATCGGATGCAGGGAAATCTATATCATCAGTACTGTCAGCTTGAAGAGCCAGCACGCTTTCAGGTTCACCTGAGCCATCTTTGCAGGAGGCAAGCCTCTCACTCCCCAGATGAACCAGCATATCACTTCCTGTCACAGATACAGTCATAGCCTCTGCTGCCAGTTTGTTGAATGCGTATGAACTTAACTGGATGCCACCATGGACTCACTCCAGGCTTCGATCAGCTGTTGCACCACACTTCTTACAGCTGCCAGCGCTTCCAAATCGTTTCCAAGCGTAGTACGGGACAATAGAAACAGACAGTGATCGTATAATTTATTTAACCGGGAACTCATCGCAAGAACAGGCTGAACACTCGCACCCTCACTGGATTCTGAGACAAGCCCCTGCTTCAGCGTAATAAAGATATCCATACCCTGCCCGACAAGTTCACCTTTGCGAGCCAGGTCACCAGCCTCAACAGCACCTTCACAACAGCAAAGAATCTCATCAAGACCTTTCAGCAATAACACCAGACGTTCAACCTGCTGATCCGATTCCGATGCCATAAGGTATTGTTGATGACGGTAACGATTTCTGGCTTGATTTAGACTGTTCATCTGGACCGCCCTGAGTTCACAAGCATTGACTGTAGCAGCTCAATGCTGGTTCCGACCTGCTTAAGCTGCCCCACCTTCTGATCCATGGCGACATACTTGCGCAACAACCGGTCTGTAATCTGTTCGCGTTCAAAATCAAGAGCTATTCGCCTCTTGGAAGATTGCTGAATTTCACGTTCAAAGGATCGTCCCTGTGCCTGCAGGCCACCGTTCGGTTGCTCCATTTTTCGTGTCAGCTGCACAATATCCTTGAAAACACCATCATCACCCGTCAGCAACTGCACCACTTCTTCAGTATCTGTCTGAAGTGACCGCTGAAACTTCTGGGAGTTAAAACCAATCGTTCCATCTCTCTGTCGTGCAATTCCAATATCAGCCAATGACCTGAAGTTAGAGAGAGACATATTGATCTGACCAAGAATGCGGTCAAAGCTATTCGAGAGCTGCCGAACCAGAGGGTTTCCGGGCAAGCCTTGTTTGACATCGCCTCGTTTTGCCATCAGCAGTACACCCATGAATCCATTGCAGCTTTCAACGAATTTCTCCACGCCTGCCGTCATTTGCTGAGAATCACCACTGCTCGTTACACGTGTGGAAATTTCAACATTTATTGATGGATCAGCCCGTTTTAAATCGAGAATAAGACCAGGAAAAACACCTTCGACCCTATTGCCCGGATGAGTCCGTGATGTTCCATCCACCAGATAAGCTGCTCCCTGTCCGCGCTGGATCACAGAAAACCCGTAAGCAAATGTCTGCAGATCACCATCTCCAATAACGTGCACCTGAATATCACTACCTCCCGCCCGGGTTCTCAGCATCAGATACTCATTTGATACTTCTGAAGCCACTTCTGCATAGTATTTATCAGGGCTTATAGTATTAATCTTGGAGGCAATATTCCTGAGGGTTTCCCCGCTGCGGATAGCTATAGGTGAGGAAATCTCGGAAATATCCTGCCCCTGACTGTTATCCTCGAATTTGAGGCGAATATTTCCTGATTGCCCTGCCATCAGAACCGCACTGCCCGGAGGATAGCCGTTCGAGCGAATCTGGTGATTCATGGCCAGGTGTTCAACCTGAATCTGGAATGAACTTTCCGGCGGGTTGCCATCTCTTGTTACTGCAACTCTGGAGGGGTCAGAGGAGGTGATTTCGTAACTGATACTGGCGACCGGGACGGCATGAATCATTTTCAGGAGTTTGCCTGCAGCCTCAAACAACATGCCTAAAGTCGAAAGCTGCAATTCCGCTCGCTCCTCAAGACGTTTGATGGATGCCTCCTTTGGAGCCAGCTGGCTGTCAGCTATCACCTTCACCATAGCTTCAAGATCCAGACCGGAACCAATACCGGGAATAGCCAAACCACCCATAGGCTAATGCCTTTCGTCAGTATCAGCAGGAGAATAATAATTAGCAGATATTTGGAAAAAGTGGGCAGTACCAGTCTACTGCCCTCTATTCAATTGACAGGAGACTTACCGAAGAAGGTTCAGAACATCACGGGACAGTTCATTCGCCTGAGCCAGGTTAGCGATAGAAGCCTGTTTCAGAATCTGCTGTTTGGTCATTTCAGCCATCTCAGCAGCATAATCGGTATCTTTAACACGACCACGTGATGCAGTCATGTTCTCGCGAATACTCTGGAGGTTAAAGATGGTGTGCTGGAAACGGTTTTGAATAGCACCCAGGTTACCGCGCTGGTCATCAATATCGGCAATAGCAGCATCTATGATCCCCAGCGCACGCTGAGCACCGGTATAATCACTGATATTGACGGAACTGACGGAACTGACCGTGGCAGCACTGCCCACGATTCCGTTAATGCCGCCAGATGTAGGAGCGAATGAACCCGAACCTGTTCCCAGTGAGCTGGCAACCTTGTATGTGGCAGAACCATCAAGCGCTTTAAAGGTTACCGACCCCCTGATGGTGACATCAGCGCCCACAGCATTAACAGCAATACCGGCAGTTGTCGTGCCATCAGCCGCATAGCCCCGAACTTTAACATCGTTGTTATCAAATGGGTCACTTGTGGCCTCATCACCAGAAACCTGAACCACGAAGTTATCACCTGTGGTGTTGTTTAGTGTGATCGTGTCATTGGTCGAGTCATAGGCTGCAGTTAACCCGGCTGCCGTTAATTTAGCAGTCAGAGCAGTCAGCGTTGTATCTTTATCGGTTGAGAAGGTCTGGTTATAGGTTGTGCCGTTAACCTTCAGGTTGATATTTGCACCAGATGCAATTGCCGCTGCAGTTTCAAATTTTACATCAACCTTATTGGCGGCTATTGCATTGACCCTGTCAACACTGGAAGAGACTGCATTTGCGATCGTTTTTGCTGTTGATGTGGAGGTGACATTAACATTTGTATTGGCACCGCCAACAGTAAACGTCAGTGCTTGTGCAGCAAGGCTGTCCGCACCTAACAGAGTAAAGCCGGTAAAGGTGAGGGCTCTCTCATCTATACCTAACCTGTCACTTTTTACACTGGTAATGTTAATGGCTATTGTCTCGTTGGCATTGGCACCAACCTGAAACTGCTTATTGGAAAAAGTACCATCAAGAAGCTTTTGCCCACCGAATGTTGTTGTGTCACTAATCCGGTCAAGTTCAGAAGTCAGCTGTATCACCTCTTTTTGCAGTGCTGCACGGTCAACGCTGTCATTACTATCATTAGCAGACTGAATTGCCAGATCCCTCATCCGCTGAAGAATGGCCGTGGACTCGTTCATCGCACCTTCAGCAGTCTGCGATACCGAGATACCGTCATTGGCATTTCGAACAGCCACCGTCAAACCGTTGATTTGCGATGTCATCCGGTTGGTAATCTGCAAACCGGCAGCATCATCTTTTGCACTGTTAATCCTGTAACCAGTGGACAGCCGCCTCATGGAGGTTTCCAGTGAACCGGTGGCCCGCTCCAGACCTTGCTGGGCAGTTAAGGAGGGAACATTGGTGTTTACACTGAGGGCCATTTTCGAGCTCCCCTTGGGTAGAGTGCCGATAACTCTTCTGTACTGTTTTGACTCATACAGAAGGTTTCCGGCTCTCATCTCGACCAATAAGACAATCAGTTAAGGGGAAATTTAAAAAAGATTACTTTGAAGAGACAGTGCAGCTATTTCAAATATTGAAACAGGGACAGGCTTCCAACAGAGGTCAAGCTCTTTCGCGCTGCATCCATGGCCGTCGTTGACTGGCTCAGACGCGAGACAGCGGCAGCATAATCAAGATCACCCAGGTCTCCTGCCAGTTTCTGACAGAATATTTTGTACTCACGGTGGTTATCTGCTGTCTCTCCCAGCATGTTTAACCGGGCCCCCAGATTTGTTTGATGACTATTAAGACAATCTGCCGCTTTATCCATTTTATCCAGTGCAACCGTCAGTCGGCTGGATAAATCTGAAGGGGGGGTTAGCAGATGGCCTTTCAGCTCAACCAGAACAGTGAGAAGATTGAATGTGCCGCCTGCCCCGTCGTTGATATGAAAGCAAAGCTCGTGGGCATTATCCGGCCCGGAGACACTGGCTGTCTCTGTCACCATAACCTTACGTTGACTGGCGTTGTCATTGTTCACTCTTAGCCGCCCATCAGATTCGATAACGATAGGCGCGTCATATATTTTATGGCCACCAAACAGATAGTTGCCATCCGCGTCACGGGTATTCACCACAGTCACCAAACTGTCAATGATATGAGCAACCTCCCGGCCATGGGCCTGGAGGCCGATATCATCCATAGCCGCATTATTGGATTGAAGAATCACATCGCGGGCACGGCCAACGAGGTTGATTCCCTCTTTCAGCAGAATATCTTCATGACCAAGCAGGTCATTCAACGCAGCAATATTCTGCAAATAAACATCAGTTGCTGTTATACGTCGATTGACTTCCAGGATCTGTACCGCAGAAAGAGGATCATCCGATGGCTGGTTAAGCTTCTTACCGCTGGCAACACGGTTCCAGTCGCTATTGGATCTGCTGGTCGCAGCCTGCAAGTGGGACAGCATACTGGTCTGTTCCTGAAGTGTGCTTATCCTCATAACGGCATATCTCCAGGTACTCTCAAACCTTAGGCTCTATTGATCTAAGTCAACAGGTTAAGCAGTTCATCCACCATCATGGTTCCGGCTGCCATAACCCGCACATTAGCCTGGTAATACTGTTGAAACCTGATCAGGTTGGCACCCTCTTCATCCAGATTTACACCAGATAAATTATCCCGCTCAGCCCTGGCGCTGGTTCTGAGTGTTTTCTCCGCTTTTTCCCGGCTGGCAGCTTCACTGGCATCCGTTGCAACCCGGGAAACCTGCCGGTCAACCTCAACCGCAAGACTGTAGTTCAGCCCTTTACCACCCATGTAATTCAGCAGTGTTTGAAGGTTGCTGTTATCCCCCGGGCCATTACTTCTATCAGCTGGCGTTGTTGCTGACGGGTTGAGTCCGGCAAAACCAAGCTTGCGGGGATCTTCCAGAATGGATTTGGTATCCCCTGCCTGATAACGCCAGGGCACCAGCCGGTAGGTATCGCCAGCTGCAGCTGTACCTGAGGTTATATTCAGGTTCAGTCCGTCTATTGACGCCGTTCCGGAAAGGTTCAACACCTGCGTATGTTTATCTTTCAGCCGGGTGACAGAACACTGGGTTGCAGATGTGAATTTCACCAGGTAATCGCTTGCAACATAATTTTCCGGTGTGTTTTCATCAATCGTGACGGTAAGCTGAGCACTACCGGTGTTGCTGCCCGGAAGTACCCGCTGGCCTAACAGACTACTGTCGTTGGTTGCCAGAAACAGACCCTGTCCCGGATTTCCATCAAGCCCATACCCGGCAGTAAGAATTCGGTTACAGCCACCACTTAACATGGCAGCCTGCAGCCCCAGTGAATTCTGCTCATGAAGCAGCACACTGTCCCGAAACTCGGCTATACCTCCAATCATGCCGCTCCACCTGTCCATGGATAGCAGAATCTGACCATTATTAATTCGTATTTCAGGTTTTAAAGGATCGCCACTGCCTTTGGAAAGTGCCAGTTTGGCATGTTCATTACCGGAAACGAGAGCTTCCCCACCGGCGAGAACAACATCAACAACCTGAAAATCCTGCTGACGTACCTTTACCCCTGCCAATTCTGCCAGTCTGTCAATAACACGGTTACGGTTATCCAGAAGGTCACTGGCATCACTGCCTGCCACCGTGACGGTTCGGATGCGCTCGTTCAATTCAGCGGTAAATTCCGCCAGTTGATTCACTTCAGTGACCAAACCGTTCAGTTGAACATCCATCTGCTCATGAAATGCCATCAACCGTTCCTGGATGGTCTGCAACTGTAAACCCGCCAAACGTGCATCACCGAGAACCTGCTGTCGTACGGCAAGATCTTCAGGATTCACTGCCGCCCGCTGCAAGGAACGATTAAAGCGATCGAGGGGTTCTGAATAGCCTGTATGATCACCACCCAGGATGGCATCCAGCTGGTTCAGATAACTGTTAAGAACCTGCGCCTGCTGATACTTACCGCTGGTATACCAGACCCGCGTTGTGACAAAGTCATCGGTCACCCGCCGGACTTCCGGAATTTCCACACCCGCAACCATCAGCCGCTCGGTCGAACCATGTGTCTGTCTTGGAACCAGGATGTTCTCGCGGCGGCTATACCACTCGGTCAGGGCATTGGACACATTCTGTGCGGTGTTATCGAGGCTGCTCCTTCCCGCGACAAGACCGGAAAGACCGATATTCTGCAAAGTGCTCATTCAGCCTGTTCCTTCACAGACAAACCCATCTCACTCCAGCGGGACTGCTCAACGACATTAGCCAGAACACTGTTCCAGAAAGTTTCTTCAAGGGCAGAATTTCCTGCCAGTGACAGTGAGGAATCACCAGCTAAAAGCTTGTTTGTTTTCTGGCAGCCTTTGCAAACCTCTCCCAATAAGTGGTGATGAAACTGCTGCATAACTGATTCATCTGAACAACTGGAATGACTTTGCCCGCCTTCATAGATTAGGCCTGAAGGTAGTACAGAGGATACAGGTACCATATAAGTTACCTCACTAGAGAATCTCCAGCTCAGCTTCCAGTGCTCCCGCTTTTTTCATGGCCTGCAGGATAGCCATCATTTCGCTGGATGTGGCACCAATACTGTTCAAAGCACTGGTGACTTCTTCAAGAGAGACTGCTTCCGGAAGCATGGTCAGTGCCTTTTTGGATTCACTGACACTGACATCACTGCGTGGTGTGACCTGTGTTGTCCCCCTTCTGGCAAAGGGACCGGGCTGGCTGACCTGTGGCTTCTCACTGACTGTCACCACCAGACTGCCATGACTGATAGACACCGGTTTCACCTTCACATTCTGGCCAATCACAATGGTTCCGGTTCTGGCGTTGAACACAACTCTGGCAGCTTCTTCACCGGTTTCGATATCCAAACCTTCCAGTGCTGACATAAATGCCACCCGCTGATCGGAGTTCAGGGGAACTTCCACCTCTACCTGGCGACCATCAACAGCGCTTGCCGTTCCATGACCAAACAACTCATTAATGCTTTTAACAATGGAACGTGCTTGGCGGTAACTGGTTTCATGCAGGTTTAAGGTCACAGTGGTCTTGTTCTGCAGAGCAGGAAGAACGCCTCTTTCCACAATACCTCCCCCCGGAATTCGACCGACAGTAGATACATTCACACTGACCCGGGAGCCGCTGGCACCTTCCGCAGAGACTCCACCGACAAACAGTGTTCCCTGGGCCACCGCATAAACACGACCATCGACACCTTTCAGTGGAGTTGCCAACAGGCTGCCTCCACGCAGGCTTTTGGCATCCCCCATGGACAGAACAGTGACATCAATTTTCTGCCCGGGACGGGCATAGGTTGGCAGCGATGCAGAAACCGTGACAGCAGCCGTATTCTTCAGGCGGGGTTCGACATTTTCCGGCATCTGAACTCCGAACTGCCGCAGCATGTTGACGATAGACTGGGCGGTAAACCGGGTCTGGCGGGTCTGATCACCTGTTCCCTGTAGGCCGACAACCAGCCCATAACCAATCAGCTGGTTATCACGAACCCCCTCAACATCAACCAGATCAAGCAACCGGCTTGCATAGCAGGCAGAAGTAAAGAGTAAAACCAGAACTGAGCAGCAAATCCGGAACATCTCTTTCACCTGGCTCAGAAGGGAAACAGGCGGCTGTTCAAAATCCGGTTCAGCCAGCCCTGGGTATTGGCATCAGCCAGATCACCTTTACCGGTATAGCTGATTTTGGCTTCCGCCAGCCGCTTGGATGACACCCGGTTGTCTGGAGAGATATCTTCCGGACGTACCAGTCCGCTTATATAGAGAACCTCATCGCCCTGGGTTAGTCGTATGGTTTTACTGCCCTTGACGTAGAGCGTGCCGTTTTCCAGCACCGCCTGCACCATGACCGTGACTGACCCCACCAGCATATTGCTCTGCCCGGTACTGCCCTTGCCGGTAAAGCCGCGGTCAATATCAGCTGTGTTTGCCAATGACCGGCCACTTCCCAGAATATGGGCACCGGTTTTACCGAAAATGGTGGGATCAGGGATGGCAATACTGCTTTTCTTGTTAACAGCGGTATCGGCTTTCTTGCTGGAACGGGTGAGTTCATCGAGGGTGATAGTAAGAATATCGCCAACCCGGTATGCCTTGCGATCCACAAATAATCTGACAGCTGTCGCCTCCTGGTAGAGGCTTCCGACAGTTAAAGCTTCAGGCTCAACAACAGGGACAGGGATATCGTCTATCCCTTCATCCCGATAAGACAGGGGTTCGGTGGTCTGGCAGGCAGAGATCAGGGCCAGGCTTATCAAGAGAATGAGAACCCGGCCCGCAAGATCAGACATTACGTATCAGGTACTCCATCATACGATCAGAGGTTTCAATAGCGCGGGCATTCATCTCATAAGAGCGCTGGATCATGATCAGGTTGACCAGCTCTTCGACAGCTTCCACATTCGAAGTTTCCAGGGTGAACTGCCGGATAATACCCAGCCCGTTTTCTCCGGCAACACCTTCTACCGGGTTACCACTCGCCTCTGTTTCCAGATACAGGTGGTTTCCCTTGGGCTTCAATCCAGTAGGGTTTACAAAATTCACCAGCGAAAACTGGCCGACATTCTGGGGCTGTGTTTCTCCCTGAAGAGTGACACTGACAGTACCATCTTCAGCAATCGTGACAGTTAAACCCTCTGCCGGAATCGTAATGGCTGGCTCCAGAGGCAGACCATCTGACATAACGATAACCCCTTCAGAGTTCAGCTGAAACTGACCATTACGGGTATAGGCCAGCGATCCATCCGGCATCTGCACCTGAAAGAAACCCTGGCCTACGATAGACATATCAAGAGCCTGACTTGTGGTCTGGATATTGCCGTTGATAAACACCTTCTGCATGCCATCAACGCGAGCACCAGTGCCCACCTGCAGACCTGTTGGCAGGGTGTTCTGCTGATCTGCCTGTGCACCGGCCTGCCGGAACTCACGGTAAAACTGATCAACGACGATGGCCCGGTCTTTCTTGAAGGCATAGGTGCTGACGTTAGCCAGGTTATTAGCCGTCGCCATCAGTTGGCGATCCTGAACAGAAAGCCCGGTCTGGTTTATCCAGAGCGCAGGATGCATGAAGACTGCTCCCGGTTAGGTCACATTCAACTGAATCAGCTTGTCACCGCTGGAACTCATATCACCGAACGCGGTCATCATTTTCACGTTCATCTCAAATTCCCGCCCCAGAGCCATAAAGCTCATAAGTTCAGCAACACCGTCAACATTGGACGCTTCCAGAACACCAGAAAGCAGCTCAACATTGGCATCGACGGCAAGAGGTGCGTCACCGGCATACCGAAACATGCTTCCGGTCTGACGCTGTAAATCGCTTTCATCCGGGTTCACCAGCATGATCCGGTCTGCTTCAACGATCTCGGAACCCTGCCCACCCCGGGGTACCAAGCTGATACTGCCATCACGACCGATGGTGATACTGGAAAACTCGGGAAGATCTATAGCGCCACCACCCTGTCCCATAACCGGGTAACCGCTGGATGTCATCAAAGTTCCGTTGGCACCTATATCCAGCTGGCCATTGCGGGTCAGCATCTCAGTACCGTTAACCTCAACCACCAACCAACCTTTACCAGACACAGCAACATCAAGATCTCTGGATGTATTGCGCAGCGGCCCGGATGAAAAGTTGGTCTGACTGCGTCCGGGCTCAGGAAGATGCCGTGTATTGAAACGAGGCTTCACCATCGCCTCGTTCTGTGACTGCTTAAGTTGCTTGGTATAGGGAATCTCGGCCTTGAAACCTGGAGAAGAAGTCCCGGCAAGATTGGATGCGTGAACCGACTGGAATCTGATAATGGCATCAGAAGTGCCGGCCGGCATTTGAATACCATAATCCATGCCTTTACTCCCTTATCCCAGCTGGGACAGCAGTGTCTGGCTCATGGCGTCCTCAGCCTTGATGGTTCTGGCATTAAGCTGGTAGTTTCGCTGTTCCATAACCAGATTCAGCAGCTCCTGGGTTATATCCACATTGGACTGTTCCAGAACACCGCCCCGAACCAGACCAGTCCCACCTTTACCCGAAATATTGAAAACCGGCTCACCGGAGCTGGTTGACTCTGCCCAGCAGTTATTTCCCTGAACGGTCAAACCCACCTCACTGGGAAAGGTTGCCACCATAACCTGGCCCAGCCTTTTGCGTTCACCATTACTGTACAGTGCTTCAAGAAAGCCATCGTCGCCCATGGACACCTGGTTAAGGGTGCCCGACTCATAGCCATTTCTTTCAATATTACTGACGGAGAAGTCAGAGGCGTATTGGGTGATAGCGGACAGATCCAGATTAATATTCATGGTGGCAGCACCATTACCCGGATTAGTGGCCAGCTGTACATTGGCATCACCCGATGTATCCAGCTTACCCTGGCTGTTAAACCTGAGATTCATATCTGACGGCATGGCCGTATAGGTGGAGGCATCATCCAGCCGATAAGCAGCCGTCCAGAGGTTGTCTGTTGCCGTCTTCCGAAAACCGACACCAAGAAAGTGCTGAGTTCCAAGGCTGTCAAAAACACTGAATGAAGTCGTCCAGTTGTAATTGCTGGCAGAAGCAGGTTCCTTTTCGTTGGCATCAAGATTGACATTGGCTGTCAGAGTTGTAGTTGGCTTGCCACCAACACTCTGTGCTCCAGATTTGAGATCCCCACGGCTGGCCAGCGATATCTGGCCGTTCACACCAGTCTGAAAACCCTGCAGGCGATAGCCATCTTGATTCACCACAAAACCATCTTTATCCAAGCGGAAATAACCGGAACGGGAAAAGAGCTGTCGGCCATCGTCGTTCAGCGTGAAAAAACCCTTGCCTTCAATAGCCATATCAAAGCTGTTGCCGGTCAGCTTAAGAGAACCCTGAGAGAACATCTGCTCCATGGCACTGACCCTGACACCGGACATTTCAACATGACTGCCACCGGTCGCCTGAGCATAGCTGTCACTGAGTATATTGCGAAACTCCTTGAACCCTACCGTCTCTGCATTGGCGATGTTATGCCCGGACGTCTCCAGTCCGCTTTTCGCCATCTGCAGACCACTCAAACCGATATAAGCCATGGGAAGCCCCTACAATCAACGAACTGTTCTTACCTGGGACAGGGGGACAGGAACACTGTCCCGAAGAACCAGGCGTGGTTCCTGCCCACCTTCCGGTAACATGACACTTTCTACCCTGGCCTGAAGCCGGGACAGCGTGGGTTCACCACTGACATCCTCACTGAGCAGCCGGTAACTGCCTTTGGAAAGTGACTGTCCAAACAGAGATGCCAAAGATGAGGTTTGAACCTCACCCGGACGGCCTCTCTTTATGTTCTCAGCAACAGGACGTCCAAGTTCATCCAACAATGTCAGCTTCACTGCCCCCTGCTGCGGAATCCGGAAATCCACAGATAAGCCTGAAGCTGGGCCGGTCAGGGCAAAAATATCGGAATCAAGACCAACAGTTTTGCCTATCAGGTCACTGGCAAAAGCGGCATTTGTCGTACTCTGCCCCTGGTTGAGACTGGACAGCTGGGAACGAATACTCTCCAGATGCTCCACACTGGAGATAGCTGCCAGCTGGTTGACCATATCCGTGCTTTCCATCGGATTCATAGGGTCCTGATTTTTCAGCTGTGCCACCAGCAGTTTCATAAAGGTCTGCCGCGATGACAACTCACTGGCTACACGACCTTTATCAGGAGCAGTGCCAGTCACCGACATTTCAGCCGGATTTGCGGTCGAGGGTGAAACAGATCCCGCCAACATCGTCTGTACCTATAGGTTTATCAGGTCAATCAACCGATCCTGCATCTGCCGCCCGGTTGAAAAGAGTGATACTGCGGTATCAAAACTACGTGCTGCCGACATCATGTTCGCCATCTGCTCGGCTCTATCAATGGCAGGATAAAAAACCCGGCCATCTTTATCGGCCATGGGGTGATCGGGCTGGTAACGCACATTGACAGGCTTGTCACTTCTGATAATCTCATTCACCATCACCCCGAACAGGGCACTACTGCCAGATGCAGAAAACAGTGTTCCCACGCGCGCAGGCCCAAGAACAACATCCTGGGTCTGGTACACTTGGTTTTCACTGCTGGCAGCAACATCAGCGTTAACCAGATTGCCTGCCACCGTATTGATCCTGACATCCTGCACAAACATGGACTGGCTTGAGAGCGCGTATAACCCCTGAAAGCTCACCAGAGACTCCTAGCGACCATTAATCGCTGCAGATAATGCGGTAAGGTGGTAACGAATAAACGACATATTGGTAGAGTAATCTGACAGGGTGTGCGCTATCGTCGCCTGCTCCAGAGGGACATCAACACTGTTACCATTAAGCATGGTCTGCAGTTCTGAGCGCCTGGTCACAACTGCACCTTTCGGGGAAGGGGTCAGATGACGCTCATCAGTTCGCGTCATGGCAAGCACCTGCTCACGAAGAGTGATATCAAAGTCAGAGGCCTGGTAATTCGGCGTCTCGGAGTTCACCAGATTACTGCCGTAAACGGTCACCTTCTCAGCCTGAAGTGAAAGCAGTTCAGGGTGGTATCCAAGAGCCTCTGCAAAAGAGATCGCCATTGTTTTTGTTCTGCCTTTACAGCCTGCAGAAAATCACTTTAGGAAAGTAGTTCAGCTTTTCTTCTTTCACACTCATTTCTTGCAAAATTATTTACGACTGAAGCCTTGTATTCAGTAACAACATGACTTCATATTTCATAAATCAGCACTTAACTTCTACATTGTCTGGTCGAGAGTTGAGTCAACAGCCATGTCAGATGGTTATAAACATGGTTTGAGGAGGATAATTGGCGTATGGCGATATATTCGCTGCCCTCCGCCATAGTTCAGCGGATTTCTGCAAGTACACCAACTAACAGTGTCACCCGGGACACTGAGACGGCCCAGATTCCCAAAACAGAAAACACGACTGCGCAGGCTGCGACCGAAAAAACAGAGCTGACTGTTCAGCTGCAAAAACTGCGCACCATGACAGATATTGATCCGGCACGCGTTGAACAGGCCCGGAACAGCCTGGATCTGCCAGATGCAGCCTCATCAAAGGTTATAGCTTCCGAGTTACTCACGAATGTTATCGATTCAGGACATCACTCCTGATGACAGATTCAGAGTTTCAACGCCTGACCGTCGGGCTGAATACTCTCAGGGATCTCCTTATCAAACAGGAACAGGCCCTAATCTGCAGAGACCCGGAACAACTGACAGAACTGTCGGAAAAATGTCTGGAGATAAACGATGAGATTACCCGACATCTGACATCTGTGGATATCGCAGCCTGGCAGCAGACAGAGCAGTGGAAGGAGACAGTCAACCTGCTGCAAACATGCCGTGAACAGTATCAGCGAAACCAGCAGCATCTTGATGATATGAGTGTTTACTGCCAGCGCTTATCCAGGATACTGCTTCCAAACCCAGAAAAGAGATATTCACAGACAGGCCTTGGCAGTAAGAAAAAAATCAGCCTTTCCGGTTCCCTCGGGCGCGCATAACCCATTCTTCATTGATTTCACGTAACTTCCGTCGCAATCTGGCATTGCGTGTTGCAACCAGCACAGATTCCAGATGGGAAACCTTCCTCCGGCTGACCAGCAGATCACTGGCCATTTCCTGACATTCCTGCTGAAGAACATCGGCCTGTTGTTCACGGTGAACAAGCCCGGCATAGAGCAAGGATTTAAACTGGGCGGTATTGTGCAGGGATATGCCGGAAAGGGATGCCCCCGGAGACAGACGCAGGGCCGTATCCATCATTAAGTCTGATAAAAGATCCGCCACCGTCAGCTCTCTTTCCAGAGCAGTCCGCCGCTCTCTGAGTTTTGAGCCCTGCTGTTCAAGCAGACGTTTCTGCAGTTTGAGATGCAGTTTGAGGCGCTGCTGAAGGTTTCGGTTGAGCTTTGGAATTCGTGTCATTCAACAGTTCCTGCAAACTGTTCTGGCTATCCTGCAGTGAGAATCTCTCCGACATATCCTGTTTGAGAAAACTGCGCATCCTGTCTTCAAAAGCCAGAGCCTTATCAATTTCCAGATCATTACCCTTCTGATAGGCACCCAGCATAGTCAACTCTCTACCGGTACGGGCACGCTCGTAAAGGTAACGAAACCGGCTTGCCAGCCAGAAGGATTCCTTATCCACACAGGCCGGCATGGTCCGACTGACAGAACGGGAAACATCCACAGCAGGATACAGCCCACTGATCGCCTGTTCATGGCTGAGTACAATATGTCCGTCCAGGATTGCCCGTGCCGACTCTGCCACAGGGTCTTCGCTGTCCTCTCCTTCTACCAGAACCGTGTAAAAAGCGGATACAGAACCGGAGTTATCCCGTCCGTTACCAGCCCGCTCAACAAGCCGGGACAACATACTGAAAGCGGAAGGCGGATAACCTCTCGCCGATGGCGGTTCCCCAACTGCCAGGGCAATTTCCCGCTGGGCCTGGGCATAGCGGGTCAGGGAATCCATAAGTAACAGGACATGAAGCCCCTGGTCGCGGAAATATTCAGCAAAACGGTGAGCGAGAAGTGCAGCTCTCAGCCGCATCACCGGGGCATGGTCAGCAGGTGCCGCCACAACCACAGCTTTACCCAGATTCTGTTCGCCCAGTATGGTTTCCACAAACTCCCGCACCTCGCGGCCACGCTCTCCTATCATGGCCACGATTATGACGTCAGCTGTTGTATTTCGGGTCATCATGCCCAGCAGGGTACTTTTCCCAACGCCACTGGGAGAGAACAGACCCAGTCGCTGGCCACACCCTACGGTGAAAAGACCGTTGATAGATCGAATACCAACATCCAGAGGCTGCCGAACCGGACACCTCTCCAGTGGATTGATTGACGGAGCATGCAAACGAATATGATTGTCACACTGCAGCGGACCTTTGCCATCCAAGGGACTGGCAACACCGTTGACCACCCGACCCAGAAGACCGGGACCAACAGGAACAGAGGTATCTCTTCCAAGGGGAATAACCGTATCTCCCGGCCCAAGTCCGTCGGTATATTCAATAGGCATCAGAAACAGATGCTGCTGATCAAAGCCTACAACTTCCGCTTCAACTTTTGAGCCTCCCCGCCCTTTCACAAGACAGCGCTGCCCGGTATCCAGCTGACACCCCTTTGCTTCCATGGTCATACCTGCCAGCCGAACCAGTTCTCCGGTAATGCGAACCGGTGACAGCTCCTGGCGAATAATCTTGTTGGCTCCTCTCAGCTTTCCCAGTAACTCCTGCCACTGCCCAGAGAGGTGCTGATCAAGAGTCTGCTGGTTGCGTAACATCTTTTAAACTTCTCTTAACAGAAGCATCGACAGGAACCTCAACAGGAGCGATATACGCTTTGGGGATCTTTTTTCTTTTTGTAGGTTGCAGGACTTCTGTTTCTATCTCATCCAGACAGCTGTCCAGACGGGTTTCAACACGGGCATCCGCATCGCCGGAGCCTGCCTTAATCAGACAGCCACCTTCGGTTATGCTGCTGTCAGTCACAATCTGCCACTGCTCCGGAAACTGGTCCGATAAGCGTTCAACCGCAAGCTTGTCTCTTGGGTGCACAATAATTCTCAGATCATCCACCCGCGGCATTAAGGACAAGGTATCCTGCACCAGTTTTTCCAGAGATTTTGCCGATGTTCTCAGCTCATCCATAACCACTTTCTGGCAGGTATCCCGAATCAAAGTGACCAGATAACGCCCCAGAGTCTCCCAGTTTTCACCTTCCATACTGGACAGGTGTCGCCATAACTGGTTAAGCACAGCCAGTAAATGTTCGGCTTCACTCTTGCCCGTCTGTAACCCTTCAGAAAACCCCATCTGATAGCCTTTGTTCTGGCCATCGCGAAAACCTTCTTTCTGTCCCTTTTCTTCCCCCTGCTCCAGTCCCTCTTCATGACCCATTTTGAGACCTTTCTTGTAACCCCTGCGGTAGGCTTTCCAGAAAATTGTTCTCAGGTGGATATGAATAATTCCGGAAGGGACAGGAGTCAGGTCAACAACCTGTCCCGCATCATCATAGAACCGGGGGAAACGATACTGCTTAAGCAACAGGTAACGCCGGCTCATTCAATCATCTCATCATCTTTAGACTTGATGGTAATTTCCCCCGCCTGCAGCATCACCAACATATGGTCACGAATATCCTTGCGCGCCTGGTTGACAGTACTGAGTGGAACCCGTCCCAGGGACTCATAATCTTCCCGCAGATACTCTGCTGCCCGTTTTGCCATCAGGGAGAAGATCAGCTCCTGCAGCTCTTCGGACATTCCCTTCATGGAGAGTGCCAGCTGGCGTTGGTCGATCTTGGTCACCACCTTCCGGATAGAGTCTGTTGTCAGCCTGGAAATATGCTCAAAGGTAAACATCTTGGACTCAACACTGGCGGCCAGGTCGGCATCACTTCGTTGCAGGTAGCCAATCAGGGAATCCACCCGGCTCTTTTCCATCTGGGTCAGAACATCTGCGGCAAGATGCTGCCCCTGCAGGGAGATAACAGTTTCCTGATGGGTTTCCTTGAGAAAGTCTTCCAGAAAACCGGCAATCCTGTTCAGTGCCAGTTTCGGCAGGAAATCCATACACGCCATGCGTTTAATAATTTCAGCCTGGGACTCGTCCGGCATAACCTGCAATACATCAGCGGCCTGTATCGGGTTAAGACAGGAAAGAACCGCAACCTGCATCTGCAACTGTTCTTTTCGAATAACGGCTGCCAAAGCATCAGGTCTGACACTTTGCAGACCTGTCAGGCGATCATCAGCTTCATGACGGTCTTCCAGAGAATTCAGCAGGGAGTCGGCATGCAATTTACCCAGTGCATTCTGCATAATGCCTTCAATCTGGCTGCGGGCATCAGTACTGATAAAAGTAGTGTTTTTATAATCTTTTTCGAAGCGCTCTACAGCCCGCATAAAGTCATGAACTGACAGCTGGGGAAAGTTATTGATCTCCTTGCTGATAGCTCGAATTTCGTTTGGTGCCAGCCTTCGGACAACACTCCCTGCCAGCTTCTCACCAAGCATGAAAATTATGGCTGCCGCCTTCCTCTGACCGCTCATCTGGGGAGCTGTCTCTTCATCGCTCATCGTCACCACTCATCCACTTCTTCAGCACCATAGCCACTCGATCAGGATTGTCACGGGCATACTGCACCAACTGGCGCTTACGGGCCTCAAGCTGCACATCGCTGACAGCTTCAGGTACAACTTCTTCAGGTATGGTTGTGCGCTCTTCTGCCAGCATTGCTTTATCTCTGACGGCACGATCCTCTGCCTGAAGCAGGGCGCGTTTTCTTTTTCGGAGCGACATAAGAAGGGTGATAATAAAAAGCAGAAGCAAGGCCATGATAGCTGCTACGATCTGGAAAATCGGTTTCAGCATCTCATCCCTGACATCAGCCATCATCGAGAACTCTACTGCCGGTGCAGGCTGGTAAAAGAGCATGCTGCTGACTGTTACCTGATCAGCCCGCTCTTCTTTATAACCGACAGCCCGTTCAACCAGAGACTTTACCCGGATGATTTCATCATCCCCCCAGGAAACGGGTTCACCACTGTTACCAGAGCGATAGTTCAGCAGAACGGCTACAGAGATGCGCAGTAAGCGTCCTGGAGACCGAACAATCCGGTTTACAGAACGGTTCACTTCATAGTTTCTGACCTGTGGTCCTTCAGTAGAAGTGGCAATACTGGCAGAGCCCGTTGCCGTTGCCACATCAGATGTCTGGTTAACGGGAGCACCACTAACAGACTCACTGCGCAGAATTCCACCGTCCGGCCCATAGTCTTCCCAGGCGCTTTCCTGATTGCTGAAATCCAGCTCAATCGCCACATCAACCCGGTAATTACCAGGTCCGGTGATCGCTTCCACAAGCTTCCCTACCTGGTTTTCCAGGTGCTGCTCTACCTGGCTGCGAACAGCCAGCTGCTGGCTTGTGGTTGACACCGCAGGGCTGAGATCACTGACCTCTGCACTGAGCAGCTTGCCTGACTGATCAACAACAGCCACAGCTGTACTTTCCATGCCTGCCACACTGCCGGCCACCAGCTCCATGATGCCCTTTATCTGCGCCCTTGAAAGAGACTGCCCCTGGTAGATATCAAGAGAAACAGAAGCTCTTGCTCCCGGTGTATCACGCAGGAAAGTACTCTGTTCAGGTACAGCAAGATGAACCCTGGCAAAGCGCACCGCATCAATTCCCTGGATAGAGAGCGACAGTTCATCTTCCAGGTTTTTCAGTTGCCGGGTTCGCTCCATAAAGTGGCTGGTACCCAGAGTTGAGCCTTTCTCGGGCTGAGCACTCTGCCCCCTGACTGGCACAACAATCCCGGATGTCGCCAGTGCCATCCTTGCAGCAGCAATATCACCGGCATGAACCAGTACCTGACCACTGTCAGGATGCAACCGGTAGGAAATATTCTCTCTTTGCAGGCATTCCATGACTGCTGCGGTATCGAATGATTCATTGCGCCCGTAGAGTGCCTGATAGTCGCGATCGCGCCACCAGAGCCAGGTGCTGAAGACAAGAGCAAAGAAAAGAAGTCCGAGACCCCATAACAGGAACTGCCCTTTCCTTTGATACGCCCCGGGTCTCCCTGTTCTGGTTTGGTTATCAGGTGTATCACTACGTCTGGCGGTACGCGCAACGCTGCCCGTTATGCGTCGCCACCAGCCAGCTAACCTGCTCTGCCAGACTGATAATGGTGATGCCATGAATCAGATCTGTTGGTTAAAGAGTTCGTGATAACCTTCCACTACCCGGTTTCGTGCCTGCAGCAGGAACTGGAAAGAGAGGCTGGCATTCTGAATGGCCATAACAGTTCCAATCAGGTCATCTGACTTATGCAGTGAGACAGCCGTCATCTGCTGTGCCGCCAGATTCTGGCTTGTATTCACTGTCTCCAGCGACTGTCTGAAAATTTCCAGATACCCCTGGGAAACATTCCCCTGTAAAGCACTGCTGACCGCATCATCAGGCAAACCCTGCTGACCATAAATATCGGGAATACTGTCGATGGTTGGGACATTCATGTTCACCAGCAGATTGATTTCAGTCATAGCGGATCAACATCACCTCTTTGTTAACTGCCAACTGCATAAGTCGCTACAAATCCTGACCCTGGTTCTGTTGACACTATCAGGGGTCAGCCAGAGCTGACTGGACAAAATCCCTCTGAACATCCCTTTTTAGAGTTATCACCACCCGACGATTCAGCTGTCTACCCTTGCGGGTTCCATTATCTGCCACAGGATAACGCTGCCCGTGATGGCGCAGATGAAGAACCTGTGTTGGCTTCACACTCTTTGACAATAAATAGTCATAAACGACTTCAGCCCTTTGTTTTGATAATTTCAGATTATCAAGACGATAACCTGAGCTATCAGCATGGGCATCTATGGACAGACCAATAACTGTGCCATCCCATTGCAGGTAGTTGGCAATGTCTGCCAGTTTGAGCTGCTGTCTTTCACTTAAAAAAACTTTACCCGGCTCGAAATAAAGCACTGTTTTCTCAAGTTGCTCAAAATTATAGGGGAGAAGTCCAATCAGACAATCTGTCAGCTCGGAAATCTGGAAATTAATCCCGGTTGTGGGCACCTCCAGAGAAATCAACGGCTCCGGACGACTACCATAGACTTCCAGAAACAACCAGAAAGAGTGGGTCAGCTTGGACATCCACTCGAGAGGAGAAATATCCAGATCAAACTTCAGGCCTGTACCGGTGTCCTTCATGGTTACGCCCAGCTCTTCCCCTGGATCCCGGCGGTTCCAGGGAGCGGGCCGAAGAATAAAACGGGCAACACCACGCAGGTTACGCATCTGCATGGTTTGCAGCATGATACTGGACGTTTGACCGGCACCAGCCACCAACGACACTTCCCCCAGCCCCTGCACGTTTCGGGTCAGAACACAGCGAAGGGCTTCAACCTGTTCAAAGTCCCAGCTCTGCTCATCGAGGGGAACATGGTAGTTGGCCGCCAGAGATGCCGCACTGGTTAGCAAAAGACCTGCCAGTAAAAGAAAAGGGATTGCCAGAAAATCAGACAGCACCTTCACTCTCACTTTCATGAAAAGCATCGATATTTCTCGCACACAGACCGTTTACAGCAATCAGGCGGTAGAGCGATTGTAGTTCAACTATATTTCTCCACAGCTGTAACTCCGCATGTGGGTGAGATGAGTAATTACGAGAAACCAAAACATGACTCATTCTCGCTGATCCGATCCGCTGTCAGTATGCAGCGGGCATTACAGGTTCAGCATGAAATATCTGAAAAGTTCAAAGAACAGGTTATCGCCCCCTTCGTGGAGATGCTGGACTGTTCAGTGAAAGTCTTTGAACTGGAATCGATCGATTTTTACCAGAGTACTCTCAGTACTCTCAGCTCGGACAAAATCATTTTTCGCTTTTCTATTCAGGAAGGAATCTACGGTTTCATTTTTATGGGAAAAAATGATCCCGGAAATATGGTTGACCTCTATTACGGTGGTAATGGCGGTATTGACTATGATCACTCAGCCATGAGCAAGGCAGAGCAGAAGTTAATCAAGGATATTGCCACAATTCTGGCCGGTATCTGGAAAGCAAGCTGGAGCCACTGGATTGATATTCTTGAAAAGTCTCCTTCAATGATTCTTCACCTGCCAAAACTATCCGAGCCCTTAATTGTCAGCCGATTTGTTTATCAACTTGGCAGCTATGACAGTGAGCTCCTGATAGCCATGCCCGCGTTTTATATCAGTGCCGCTGTCAGCGGCATGCTCCATTCTTCATCTGCGACCAAAAAGCACCTGTTCCAGAATATTCAGCAGGTTCGTGTTCCCGTTCATGCGGAACTGGCACGTCAGTGGATTTCCGTGCGCCAGCTTAACGGGATGGCACCTGGTGATATTTTTCCCATCAACTGGCCAGACATCGCCTACCTTCGTTCCCAGCAAAGTCTGCTACATAAAGCACGGCCTGCTATTAAGGCCGACATGCTGGTACTTGAAATCACTGATAACACAGGAGCTGTAAGTGGCAACTGACTCTCCGGACAATTACGATGAGTTTGTTAATCAGGAAACAGAAGACGTTGATGCTTCTGATGCCCAGACACTTGATACGGGGAATTTTGAGGCAGATATCCACAATGATGAACCGGAAGCGGATCAAGAAGGCCCTGATGATTCTGTAGGCTATGCAAGCTCTGATGGCTCTGAAGAGAACTCTCTGGTAGAAAGCGAACAGCTCATCGGCCCACAGCAACCCAAAAACCAGGGTAGCCACAAAAAAGAAGATGTCTTTGATCCGACAACCACACCAGACTTTTCAATCATTGGTGATATTCCGGTTCTTCTTACTCTGGAAGTCGGCGGCAGGGAGATGTCTATCTCGGAAATATCAGCTCTGAAAGTCGGTTCGATTGTCACCCTGACTCATAAGGAAACCGATCCTCTTGATGTGAAGGTCAATGGTGTTCTGGTCGCAAAAGGCGAAGTTGTTCTTGCAGGTGACTATTATGGCGTTCGCATCCTTAGTCTGACCCAGCCTTCTCCTTACGAGGCTGCTTTGAAGCCATGATATCAGGCGGTTGTCAGATATCTTCTGCAGTCTATAAATCCAAACACATTTTGACTGTCGGGTTAAGTGTCGTTCTCCTGTTATTTTCTTCTTTGAGCTTCGGCCTTCAGGGTCAAATCCCTTTTCTGACAGTTTCCTCCGGGGGGGCGACCCAAGACTACAGTATCAGCCTGCAGATACTACTGTTACTGACAGCCCTGACCTTCCTGCCCACAGCCCTGATGGCCATGACCAGTTTTACCCGCATTCTGATCGTTCTGGCGATATTGCGACAGGCCCTGGGGCTTCAGCAAACACCTCCAACACGGCTGCTGATCGGGTTGGCGCTGATTCTTACGCTTTTCATCATGCGCCCGATTTTCGAGGAGATTCGTACCAAGGCTGTCGAACCTTACCTGAATGAACAGATCGCTTTTCAAGATGCTGCCAGAGAGACCATCGCTCCTCTGCACAGGTTTATGCTGAGCCAGACCAGAAAAACAGACCTTGAGCAGTTCTTTGTTCTGAGTGGCGAACCTCAGCCTCAGAGTCAGGCTGATATCCCAATCACCACACTGATGCCAGCCTTTCTGACCAGCGAACTGAAAACAGCCTTCCAGATTGGCTTTATGATATTTCTGCCTTTTCTGGTTATTGATTTAATTATCGCCAGTATTCTGATGGCCCTGGGTATGATGATGCTGTCGCCCCTTATTATTTCATTGCCATTCAAACTGATGCTGTTTGTTCTGGTGGATGGCTGGGGGATGACTGTTGGCAGTCTGGCGCGGAGCTTTTAGTTATGAATCCGGATCTGGCTGCTGACATTTTAAGGGATGCCCTGTTTCTGGCTACCAAGATCGTAGCCCTGCTTCTTCTCCCCGGTCTGATAACCGGTTTGATAATCAGCATCTTTCAGGCTGCGACCCAGATCACCGAACAAACCCTCAGCTTTCTTCCCCGCCTGCTGGTAACACTTGTGACCATTGCCCTGGCCAGTCACTGGCTTATCCAGGAGCTGAGTGATCTCTTTGTTCGGCTTTATCAAGCTGTGCCGGACATAGTCTGATGGACATAGCCTGATGCTGAATATTCCCGGACAGGCACTGGAATACTGGATTACATCGTTCGTCTGGGCCTTTGCACGTATCTCCGGATTTATGCTGATGTTTCCGGTGACGGGATCATTTCTCCCAACGTCCATACGCCTTTTAATGACAGCTGTTTTCTCCGGGGCTGTTTTGATGGCACAGCCATGGAATCCTCCGCCAGGTTTCACAGTTTCAGCATTGTCTGCCAGCAGCATGCTGATAGCTCTGGGGGAGTTTTTCACCGGGCTAATGTTCGGCATGGTTTTAACCCTCTGGTTCAGTCTGTTCTCCATGGCTGGTCATACCATTGGCCTGCAGATGGGGTTGGGCATGGCACAGATGAATGACCCTGCAGGAGGAATCAGCGTGACGGTTGTCAGCCAGATTTACCAGCTGGCAGCCATGCTGATGTTTTTTCTTGTTGATGGCCATACCACGGTTATTGCCATTGTTCTGGAGAGTTTCAAAACCATAGAACCTGGGTCATTTTTCCAGGTACTGCAATCGGCTGAACAATTACTTCATTTTACTGGCTGGATATTCTCTGCCGCTCTTTTATTGGCCATGCCTGCCTTGATCGCTCTACTGATCATTAATATTTCTTTTGGATTTATGTCCCGCGCCGCTCCGCAGCTAAACCTTCTCAGCCTTGGCTTTCCGCTTTCTCTTTTATCAGGGCTGTTGATTATCTGTCTCAGCTTTGAACAGTTCTCAGCCCCATTCCGTCGCTTTACCCGTGAAGCTATTTTGCTTCTCAGACAGCTGGCACAAACCTGATGTCCAGAGAACACGACTCGGCCCAGGAGCCAACGGAACCACCCGGCGAACGAAAAATCCGCCAGTCCCGTGCCGAAGGACAGGTGCCCCGTTCCAAAGAACTGGTAATGGCCTGCCAGTTATTACTGTTCTGCCTGATTCTCTTGTTGATCACACCGGCAATTCCCTCCTCTCTGGTTGAACTGTGTCAGCTGACTCTCAGTTTTGATAACACCGAATCAACCGATCCTGGTTACTTGTTCAGCAGGTTGCTGGCATCAGGACTGGCGGTTTCCGGTTTTGCTATCCCGCTTCTGTTCATCGTGACGGTGGCTGCTATTGCTGGCTCCCTGATGACCGGTGGGTTGATTATGAGCTTTAAGGCCGCGCAGCCTAAATGGAACAGACTCAATCCCATTGCCGGAATCAAGCGGCTGTTCTCCATTCAAACACTGGCAGAGCTGGTGAAAGCCATTCTTAAAACCATCGTGTTCGCCAGCATCCTTTACCTGTTTCTGAGCTGGGAACTTCCCGAAATAATGGCAACGGGTCAGCAGGGGCTCAGGCCTGCAACTGAAGTGCTGCAAACACTGGTTGCCAGAGCCATGGTTCTTTTTTCGGTGGGCTTTCTAGTTATTGGGCTGTTGGATGCTCCCTGGCAGATTTACCGGCATAACAAACAGCTGATGATGACCAAGCAGGAGGCGCGTGAAGGGCAGAAAGAAGAGGAAGGCTCACCCGAAACCAAAGAGCGGATCAGAAAAGTTCGGAAAGAACTCAGCAACCGCCGTATGCTTCAGGACGTTCCCAAAGCCGATGTTATTATCACCAATCCGGATCATTTCGCCGTGGCTCTTCGTTATGACTCGTCAGGAGACAGCAGGCACAGTGCTCCTGTGGTAGTTGCCAAGGGAACGGATCTTCTGGCTGAGAAAATTATTGAAATCGCCCGCAAAGCCGGCCGGCCTGTTGTCTGCCAGCCTCCTCTTGCCCGTGCAGTTTATTACCATGTTGAAATTGACAGGCCCATTCCTTCCGAACTCTATACTGCTGTTGCCCGCGTTATGGCCTATGTTTACCTGCTGAATCGTTACCGTGCCGGTCAGCAGAGTGAACCGCCGGAAATGCAGGATATTCCCATCCCCACTCAGTACCAGCATTAATGGCAGATCAAGCAACACAGACACTGCGAACAGCGCTATCAAACTATCTGGCACCACCTTTGCTGCTTTTAGTGGCACTGGCCATGATTATTCTCAGGATTCCACCGTTTTTTCTGGATGTTCTGTTCACCTTTAATATCGCTCTGTCCCTGGTGCTATTACTGCAGGCCATCTATATAAAAAAGCCTTTGGAATTCACAGTTTTTCCAACCCTTCTTCTGATCTCAACACTTCTGCGGCTGGCACTGAATATTGCTTCAACCCGTATTGTTCTGCTGCAGGGTCATAACGGAGGTGCGGCTGCAGGCAAGGTCATCGAATCCTTTGGTGAAGTGGTGATTGCCGGTGATTATATCGTCGGTCTGGTGGTGTTTATCATCCTGATCATTGTGAACTTCGTGGTGATTACCAAAGGCTGTACAAGAATATCTGAAGTTACCGCCCGCTTTACCCTGGATGCCATGCCAGGAAAACAGATGGCTATTGATGCCGACCTCAATGCCGGTCTTGTTAACCAGGATGAAGCCAGGGAGCGACGCAGAGAGGTTGGTCAGGAGGCTGACTTTTACGGGGCAATGGATGGCGCCAGCAAGTTTGTCCGCGGTGATGCTGTTGCCGGCCTGTTAATACTGACAATCAACCTTCTTGGCGGCCTGGGTGTTGGCATTCTGCAGCATGATATGCCCGCTTCTGCAGCGTTCCATACTTATTCTCTGCTAACTATTGGTGATGGACTGGTTGCCCAGATTCCTGCCTTATTACTATCAACAACGGCAGCCATTATCGTGACCCGGGTTTCCGGGATGCATGATATGCAGCACCAGATCCGGGCAGAACTTCTGGCCTACCCCAAAACAATTCTGGTGACAGCAGGCTTGTTGATTGCTATCGGGCTGGTTCCGGGCATGCCGCATCTGGCCTTTGCGGGCATTGGCACCCTGATATTAGGTATGGCTCTTTTCTCAATGTCCCAGGCTAAACAGAAACAGCTGGAACAACCCGCAGAACAGGAACCAGTTCAACCTACGACACTCGCCTGGCATGACCTGCCTGCCGTTGACCCTATTGGACTGGAAATCGGCTATCGCCTTATTCCCCTTGTTGATGAAAGTTCAGGAGGCGAGCTCACACGCCGGATTCGGGAAACCAGAAAAGAACTGTCACAGGAACTGGGATTCCTTCTGCCAGCCGTTCATATTCGGGACAATATGAACCTTGATCCTGAAGCCTATATGGTGACCCTGCAGAGTGTTGACCGGGAAGGTTTCCAGATCCAGATGGGAAAGTCTCTGGCCATCAAAACAGATAACAACCTTCGTGAGATCTCCGGCACAGAAACACTGGAACCAGCATATAGACTGAAAGCCTACTGGATAGACGACAACGAACGAGATCATGCCACACGTCTCGGCTACACAGTGGTTGATCCTGTCACCATCATTACCACGCACCTGGGTCGGATCATGAAGGATCAGGCCAGCGAACTCTTTGGTTACGATGAAACCCGCCAATGGCTCGAACAACTGAGGCCGGAGTCAGCCCGCCTGTGTGATGAACTGGTTCCCGATAAGCTGTCACTGGGGCAGTTGATGAAAGTCTGTCAGCAGTTACTTAAGGACCAGGTTCCTCTTTCTGACAGAAAAACGATTGTCACCCGTCTGCTGGATTTTCAGCCCCAGACCCAGCCTTCATCTATCCAGATGGCAGAGCATGTTCGAATCGCCCTGCGCTATCAGATACTGGCCCCTTTAACGTCCAGGCAAAAACCGGATGATCCTTTCCTGCTCAAGGTTTTTACCCTGTCATCGGAACTGGAGAAAATCCTTCTTCAATCTTCTGAGCAGGCCCGGCAGACCGGCAGCTACAGCGAAGATGCTTTTCCTGTTGAGCCCAACCTTACAGTCAAACTGCAGCAGAATCTTCCGGTCGTGTTAGATCGTTCCAACAACCTCAATATTCCCGCAATACTTCTGGTTACTCCGCAGCTTCGCCCAATGCTGTCTCGCTTCGCTCGACTGTCTGCAGTCCGGGAATTAACAGTTCTGGGGCTGACTGAAATCCCTGATGAATACCGGATCGAAATTATCGGACAGCTGGGATAACTAAAAATTGCTAACAGTTTAAGTCAGTTCAATCAATATCTTGATCAATCACTTCTTGTTAACGAGGAGTTTCAGGTCGATAACCAGCCTTTGGTTGTTCCCGTTTTGGGCTGGAGAGATCGTAATGAAACAAGTGATTAGTCCTATGGTGACGGATCAATATGTTCCCGAAGGTACTGATGTGCCTGAATATAAAGCCGGGAATACCTGGGGAGGACGCTGGATATCCCAGGACAGACAACATAAACCCGCGTCGCAGTTACAACGCGGGTTTATAGTCTTTGTCAGTCTTGAAGAGATTCCGCCGGAGGTACTGGAGAAGGTACCGACGCTTCAGCAGACATAGAAGCTTCAAGGTGCTTAGGAAAGTGATCACAGAGCTTCAGCCAGGGCACTTTTGATGCCAGATAAATATGCTGCTGTTTTCGGGGATCAATGTCAGCATCAAGAAGAGCCAGAGAGAAGGTTGCCCACTCTTTACTCCAGCGGTTGTTATCAATCCACTGAATTTGTGAGCCGCAGTGTTTGCAGAAGGTTCTCTTCACACCCGGAGAGGACTCATAACACGCGAGGTTTTCTTCACCGGTCAGTTTAAAGTTCTCTTTAGGAGTAGCTGCATAGGTTGCATAAGCTGAGGCATGGGATTTCTGACACATTTTACAGTGGCAGTGTGTGACAGATTTGATATCCCCATCAATACCAAACTGCACGGCTTTACACAGACAACTACCATGGTACATCTGCACTTCCTCAGGCAGGCAAAACAATAAGTGGGTTATTGTACTCCTGCTGCAAAGAATTGTGGAACCTAAGTGCCTGTACTTAGAAAAAACCAAGTCAATTATCGGCCAGCTCCACTTGATGGCCTTTTTAATATTACGATCTTAGGCCTTCCACCCTGGAGTCAAACTAAGGATTCTTTGCCCAACAGCATCTATTGTTTCCCGATTGCCACTGCGAATATTAAATACATTATATCCTGCTGCTCGTAGGAGCATGCGCCGGGCAGTAGTTTTGCCATTATCTCTGGCTGGCTCAATTTTCCGTTGCCTTCCAGAACCTGATGATGAACCACTACTATAGCCAGATGTCTCTTCTTCAGATGAAGATCCACCTTCACGGTCACTGGATTCAGAAGACCCAGGTATGTTCAGATGACGACATTGATGGTATTGGGCGCCATCGACTTCAAGTACATAATTCGGTTCAACAAAAAAATCGACGACCAGCCCACTCTTTTCTAACTGGTGTTCTTCATGCAGTTTCAGGTTATACGGTAACTGCGTGAGAGCCGTTCCAACTTTTCGCTGAAAGTCGCTTGTCGTGGGTGGACTATCAGTGGCTTTGCCAAGCTCTCGCCCTTCGACGGAGTCATGGAGAACATGGAGGCGGTACTGGCTGATTCGGTAAAGCATATCTAGCTTGATATCATCTAAAGGGTATGTTCTCCACCCTTGTTTATTACGCACTTTGTCCATAAGAATACCGAGAGATCTGGCAACCTGGTCCGCTCTGTCGGTCTCCCCTCTCTCCCGATAGACGGCATGAAGCATACAGGCAGCCCGGGCTACGTAGAGCATTTGTGAAAATGAAACCTGGTCAACCTTTGGCTCTATGGTGCACAAGTACTTGCTCAGTAACAGGGCCATGTTTCTGCTATGAACACTGAGATCTACCAGACGGGTAAACAGGAATGACAGCTCATTGGGATTAATATTCTCACACCTACGATCACTCTCAAGAATTCTCCTGGCTTTATTGAGAATCCTTTCAATAAACTTATCGTTATAAACCTGATATCGGTGCATGGGCTGCAAAATACTTTCCAGACTGTTCAGAGTCTCAAATGAACCATTTCTTAAGCGCTGTTCAACCTCCTGATAAAAGAGTTGAATATTGGCCAGGGAATACTGGCGATCACATACACGCCCCATAACAGCCAACTGTTCATCACTCAAAACCCGCAAAGAGGTGGATAGTTTTTCTGGACAAGGTACAAGCCACAGGCTTTGAATCTGCTCCGTGGTCAAAGAAGCGGCCAAAGTCTTTTGGGATGGCTGCAACGGCCTTAAGTCCTTTTTGGAAGGTAACGGTGGTAACTCCGCTTCCGAAGAAGAGGGGGATGTCTCTCTGCTATCTCTTTCGGCTGAACACTGGGGTTTCCTAACCCTGCGCTTGCGGGTGTGCCTGGGAGACGAATTGTCAATATCGGAATGATCCGGCGTAGATTCCTTTGAACGCCTGAACTTACCAATGATTGCTTGACGTACCCGATGCTGCAGTTCACTCTTTCTGTCTGCCTGTCGAATCACAGTCAACTGATAAAATGGTGACATTGGAATATCAAAGGGCCGATAGGTATTTCTTTCTCCCTCCTGCTCAAGCTCTTCTTTCTCTAGCTCAAAAATTTGCTTTTTAATTTTTCTTTGACTTTGTACTTCCTTATTCGTTCTTCCAAGTACCACCTGTTGATAAAGGCAAGTCTGATGCCACAGTTTTTTATCACTGTCAGAAAGTTGCTCTTTACACCCTTGTGTGGCCAAAGCCTCAACCCTGTCCATAAGGTTATTAAGAAGTGTACTGTCGATACTCTTGGAATCATGGGAATGACAGGCACAAAAATAATTAAGAAGGGGAATCAGGGCAGAGAGCTGGGCAGACTTAAGCGTTGTTCGAGAATTCAAAATACCATTGACAGCCATAGCCAAGGTGTTGACCTGTGAAAGCTGGATACCAACATATTTGGCTAATGCCGCAAATAGCCAAACCAAACTATCCAAGCCAATTTTTTTTGCTTCTCTCTCACAGGCCATCAGCATGTAGTCCAAAGCTTGAACAGCAAGCTGATCATTATGATAACCGTTGTCATACAGAGGTTTGAGCGCAGTCTCCAGCCACTTCAAGCTTGGCCCCTGTACACCAGAAATACGCAACATCGTAAGACGTTGTAACACCTCCGCGTAAAAAATTTCCGCAGCCTTATCAGAAGGAAAGGGCCAGCTTTTTCCTTTTATAAGTGAAGTGAGATCATTGTCTTCACATCCCTGCAGATAACAATCCAAATCGCTATCTGATAGCTCCCACGGATCTGCAACAGTCTGCGGGTCATCGTGTTGTTCAGCCTGACTTTCGGATTCTTGCCCGGACTCAGGAACTAATAACTTAGCGGGGCTTGGGTCAAGCTTTACCTCGGGAGAAGCTGTCACCACAACAGGCTCACGCTCTTCCAGTGCTTTATGCTCTACCGCACACTTATGCACCTGAGGAGCAACAAGTTGCTCTTTACTTGGCTCACATCTGAAAACCTGCCGCCAGCACCAAAGGCAGGCTTCCTTTACATATTGATGAAAGCAGGTCATCCCTTCCCGAATCCGGGCAATATAGCAGTCAAGAGTTTCCATTACGTGTAATCCATTACGAGTTATTCCTGGTAACAGACAGTGACAGATAGGCTGACACTTTTCCCTGACACGACTGTTAGCAGGACTAACATGCCCACAATCCTCCCTGATCAGCCTTGCTTTAACATCATGATTTTCAAATAAAAAAGCCCCCTGCCCGGTTTGTCGGACAAGGGGCCTGGGGGTTCTGCCTGTTAGATCAGGCTGCGACGAACAAAATCGCCATGGTTATTACCAGAACGGCAATCAGGAAGGGCATAACCCACTTCAGGAAGCGATCATAAGGAATACGGGCAAGGGCCAGACCTGCGACCAGATGGCCAGCAGTAGGAGCAAAGATATTGATCCAGCCGGAAGCGGACTGGTAGGCAGTAATAATCACATCACGGCTAACATGGGCAAAATCACCCAGTGGACCAAACAGTGGCATGGACACAGTGGCCAGACCGGAAGTTGACGGAATAAAGAAAGACAGAACAATATGTACCAGGTAAGTCACAACTGCGAAAATACCGCTGGACTCAACACCAGTCACCATACCTTCACCCCAGTTCAGGATGCTGTCGATAATCATGCCGTTATCCATAACCACATAAATACCACGGGCAACAGCCACTACCAGGGCAACACCAATCAGATCGCGGGCACCGTCCAGGAAGCTCTTGATAAACTCGCCTTCAGGCATACGGTTGATCAGGGCAATAATAATCGCAGCGGTCAGGAACAGGGTGGAAAGTTCATCAAACCACCACCACAAAGTGGGAACAGCTGTGATACCCATATCTTCCAGAGGCATCACACCAAAAATCATGATCACAAACGAAGCAAAGAAGACGCCCATGGTCAGCTTTCTGGCAACCGTGAACTCTTCAACTTTGGCTTCACGGCTGAATTCATCATTGAACTCAATATCAGCCAGTACAGAGCTGCCGGAATCAGCCTTAACCTTGGCCGCATAACGCATAACATAGAAAATGGCGGCACCTTCGAGAATCACAAACATCAGTGCGCGCAGGCCAATGCCATCGCCAATTTGCAAGCCGGCAAAACCGGAAGCGATACCTGTTGCAAACGGGTTAACAGTTGAGCTTAGAACACCAATACCGGAACCCAGCAGGATCACACCCGCAGTCACCATCCGGTCATAACCAGCAGCTGACATTACCGGAAGTATCAAGGCCCAGAAGGCAACAGTTTCTTCCGCCATACCATAGGTTGAACCGCCGATACCAAACAGCACCATCAGAATCGGGATCATTATCTGCTCCCGTCCCTTAAAGCGCTTAACAACGGAAGCCACACCAGCATCAAGGGCACCGGAGTGCATGACTACACCAAGGAAACCACCAATAACCAGCACAAACAGGGCAACATCTGTCGCATTATGGAAACCCTGGATAGGAGCCATAAGAACATCTGTTATCCCCTGGGGTGAGCTTTCCAGCTCAGTAAAGGTACCGGGAATAGGAAGGAGACGTTCACCACCATCATAATCAAGCGATTGAGCCGCAGTGATGACCTCTCCGGTATCTGCCGTGACATAGTCATATCGCCCGGCTGGCAGTATCCAGGTTAATAGGGCCACGAAAGCGATAATGGCGAACAGTATTGTGTATACCGTCGGCATTTTGAATGCCTTTCTCTTAGGCGCGGTGTGCACTGTGGTGGAATCCACAATAACCCCCTTTCAATCTCTTGATAATGTTTTGGTTTATTACTGTTGTTTCGGTGCAGATAGATTTAACAGCACTTGCCTGGAGAAAACTGAAAGGACATAACAATGCCTTCCCGTTCTCAAATACAGGCGATATCAGATTTTTCTTGAATGTAATCAGATTTCTTCGCACGAGATGGTATCAACATGAGTCGATACAAAGATGCTGCAAATCAAAACAGGGGGATTTTCACAAGAAGTTACAATATTTAAATAGCAACATGCCTTGCTAATAAGCACCAATGAGAGAGGATGGGAGGCTTTCTGAACCCATA
Source organism: Parendozoicomonas callyspongiae (assembly GCF_023502345.1). Classification (GTDB taxonomy): domain Bacteria; phylum Pseudomonadota; class Gammaproteobacteria; order Pseudomonadales; family Endozoicomonadaceae; genus Sansalvadorimonas; species Sansalvadorimonas callyspongiae. The sequence continues at coordinate 106,116 of NZ_JAMFLX010000006.1, read as the reverse complement.
ATTATACCTTCTTGCCCTGACCATTGATTTCTTTCGGATTCAGTTAACTCCTTCCTGTTCAAACCTAATCAGCTGCTTGTTAGCTACCCCTTAGTGTTATACACAAAAAAGGAGAGCTTTCGCTCTCCCTCTTCAGAGAAACTCTGTTTAATCAGGCAGCTTGCTGCTGTACAGGAGCATGCTCACCATTCTTCTCAGCTGCGATACAGGCTGCAGCCGTGAAGAGTACATCAGTGGAGCTGTTCAGACCGGTTTCAGCGGAATCCTGAATAACACCGATGATGAAGCCAACACCAACAACCTGCATGGCGATATCGTTGGAGATACCGAACAGGGAACAGGCCAGAGGGATCAGCAGCAGGGAACCACCGGCAACACCAGATGCACCACAAGCGGAAACGGCAGCAACAACACTCAGCAATACGGCAGTAGCGATGTCAACCTGAATACCCAGAGTGTGAACCGCAGCCAGAGCCATAACGGTGATGGTGATTGCAGCACCAGCCATGTTGATGGTAGCGCCCAGAGGAATGGATACAGAGTAAGTATCTTCGTGCAGGTTCAGGTCTTCACACAGCTTCATGTTGACCGGAATGTTCGCAGCGGAACTACGGGTAAAGAAGGCAGTGATACCACTCTCACGCAGGCAGCGCAGAACCAGAGGGTAAGGGTTCATGCCAGTCTTCACGTACACGATGGTTGGGTTAACAATCAAAGCGATGATGATCATGGAGCCCAGCAGAACACCCAGCAGCTGTGCGTAACCGTACAGGGCACCGAAACCAGTGTTGGCAATAGTGCTGGAAACCAGACCAAAGATACCGAAAGGAGCCAGCTGGATAACAAAGCGTACGATAGAGGACACAGAGTGAGACATATCGTGCAGCATAACCTTGGTGGAATCAGCTGCATGACGCATTACGATACCCAGACCAATAGCCCAGGCCAGAATGCCGATGAAGTTACCAGAGAGAAGGGCTTCAACAGGGTTTTGAACGATCTTGAACAGCAGGGTATTCAGTACTTCACCAATACCACCTGGAGGAGTGGTGCTGGCAGTATTTGTTACCAGAGTCAGAGTCACAGGGAACATGAAGCTCATCAGTACAGCAACCAGAGCCGCACAGAAAGTACCAATCAGATACAGATTGATAATTGGGCGCATGTTGGTGTTGGAATCTTTCTTCTGGTTCGCAATTGCGGAAGTTACCAGAACAAATACCAGGATAGGTGCAACGGCTTTCAGCGCCTTAACGAAAAGACTGCCAAGCAGTCCCATCATTTTTGCAGTTTCAGGCGAAATAGCCGCCAGGGAGCCACCGGCAACGATACCGATGAAGATTTTCAATATCAGGCTACTGTTTACGTAGCGGCTGATCAAAGAGTTGCTCTGACTCATTTTGTCCCCTAGGGAGTAGTTAATTACTGCTCAAATTGCCAGCATCAGGACTGATCTGCAGACACAAGACAACCTGAAACAGGCCCCCCAGTCTATGAATCAGCAATTCCGACAACCTCCGATTACGCGCTTGTTCGAGGCGCAATCTCACTCCAAGCTCTTTACAAAGATCAGGTGGTGTTCCTGCTTACGCCTCCAATTACAGACCCTTGTAGTTTGTAAAATTGGGCAACGCTGTTTCTGGAGGCAGTGAAAATTATGCCTGTGGTGAAAAAATGAGCTTTGATCGAAATCAATAGGCCGACAGGATTTCGCGATCCCCAAAAAGGAAACTTTCAGAACGTCTATTCGATGCCCAGCTTATGAAAATCAATCTGGTTCATAGCGAACACCAACGCATTGTTTTCTGAAGCATGAGTATTGCGCCGAATCGCCTCAAACAACTGAGCCATTGTCGAATTTGGCGTTATCGCATCGCTTATAAATCGCTGCAACAGTATCTCAAGCTGTTGCTCAAGATAGCTGCAAAATGCTGCTGACTTTCCCTGCTCTACCAAAGCATAAACATTCTCAGCTCTACACTTCTGCGTTCTTGATTCTGGCTGCAAAATAGCGGGCAGGTCATTAAAAAATGCTGGGATAAAATCGCAGAGAAAACATTCTTCTTTAACACCCTCGGTAAAACAAAAAAGCATGCGTATAAGTTCGTCGATGATATAAGATTTGGTACTGTCGATATCAGGCAACGTCCGTACTTTGTCACCCTCACTCAAATTAAAGTCCAATACCTCCTCAGTCTGCTTCTGATTGTTCTGTTTGATAATTTGATCAATAATTACGGAGGCCTTCGCAAGTCCAACTGCTTTAACAATATTTTTATAGTATGAGTCAACCGAACCAAACCAATCTCTCCGGTTGTGCAGCAACGCAGTCACAGAGACCCAAAAGGAAAACGCCTGCTGATGTTCAGGGGGAATGCTATTTCTTGTTGGCATATTTTTTGTTATTTGAATGCCAACATAAGGTTTTCCAAAGGATTGAGCCAATTCAGCCGTATTGGCCCCCTCAAGAACTATTGGTATGTTAGATACCTTAACCATTTTTTCAAAAACTGGTTTTGGCAGCCCCCCATAAAACAGTACTGTAACCTTTTGCCTGAGGAGCTGTTGTAGTAATTCTTCACCCGACAATCCTGTTAATAAGGTTTCCTCTGACTCGATAATATTGACATCAAATGAGCTCAACAGTTTTTTAAAAAAAATGCCGGCCACATCGCTGGCAACATAAACTACCGTCGGTTTCTCCCACCCTGAACCAACAATGGCCTTGATATAAGACAGAAAAAAATATTGTTCAGAGTAGCGGTGCAACCCGTAAGCAATACTAAACAAAACAGTGCCCTGTTCAACCAGTAGTAAAAGGTTTTGCCACAACTGGGCTTCAGCGCCCAGAGCCTGATAGGTTTCAGCTATACAGCCAGAGCCGATCAGCTTTGTCTCATTAACTGGTAGATGGTTTTCCTCTGGCAAAATCAGCTTATTACTGGTGATATTTTCTCCATCAATGTAAACGATTTCATTTTTAAAGAGTTGCCAATGATAGGGAGTGAGAACCAAACCGCCCTGCGAGTTAAGTTCAGCTGCAATCTTTTGAGGTGAGTTCTTACCATATATAGACTCCTTGATGGCTAATTGAGCCTTGGGTAACACGCTTACATCTGATTCGTTAATCAAGGAGCATGACAAGCCCTCCAATTTAATTCCGCTCTTACCTTGTAAAGATAATCCCGCCAAAACCTCCAACTTACCCTTGACACGGGGCTTCTCTAGCGGAATTACGATTTCGACAGATTCAAGCGTTCCAGGGCTAAGCGTCTGCCAGACATGTAACAGATTAAGCTGATTGCTCATATCTCCCATATTCAAAGTTGCCGGCAAAAAAAGACGCAGGCTTTTGATTCTGGCAAGTTTGTTGACTGCATCTCGCAGCCTTGTTTCAACAGGGGCATCAACAAGTAAAACCGTGTACCGACAAAACGACTTTTGGCCATCATGATACTTATTCTCTGCTGATTTAGCTGAATAGTCTTGCTGAGCAGTGACCAAACTTGAACCGGTACCTAAACCTGAAGCCTCCATCCTTACCCCTACCTGGTATTTTTGCGCACATTCTCAACTTTCGACTGCATAGGGAGAATGACGTTCCCTTATCCTCACCAACTTTTCATAATGCTCCTAACACTCTGGTTACAAAAACCTGTCTTGAAAAGCGGCGGAATCATAGCTGTTTATGAAATGATGGAGTAATGAACCACTTCACAGGCCGTATGCATTAGTAGTGCACGTACGAATCTGTGCAGGGTGGGTGCCGGGTGACCGGCATTCCTACTGCGACCCGGTTAACAGACTTATAGGCATCCCTTGGGTTCTGTAAACCGTAATAATCCAGTATGGTGGTGACGTAGGCACCGGTGTCCTCCTTGCACAATCTTGAAATTTTGGCCAACAACTATTTGCCTGTTAAGACGGGCGTTATGTCTCGCCCATAATCATTTGTTACCGATACTGTCGGAACGGTTTTCCGAGAGAAATTCACTACCAAAAGGAGTGTCTGAAATTAGTGAGATTAGACAGTAGCCAGAAATATCTGAAATCATGGAATCAACCAGTCAAACAAGCTCGCTGAACAGCCAGCCCCCCGAAAGTCCGTCTTCATTACTTACAGGACTGCGCGAGCCATTATCACCAGGGAGAACAACTCCATTTAAATCAGAGCATCCAAATGTTGATTCTGATAAAAACATTCTTGAGAGAGAGATTGAAAGAAGTGACTCACCTGAAATTACTCTGTCGACATCTCAATCAAATCCAATGCTTGATAAGGATGTGGATAAGGCTCAGGACTATATTGACTCCTTAAGTGGGGGTATGAAGTACCAGTTTCGTCAAAGTGGCCTGGACGCCAACAGACTGGCACCGGTGTGCAAAGCTTTGAGGGGAAACTGTACCCGCGACCAGATCCGCCTTGCCCTTGACCAGATACTGAATGAAGTGGTCGCCTGCCCTGAAGCCAATGATCTAAAACACAATGGTGTTATAAAAAGCGCTCTGGGAGTGATTGCGCTTGTGGGGAATGGCGCTAACCGATGGTTTGGACTGGAAGGTCTCAGCAAGATACTTCCTGGCGCACCGTCTGCAAAACTTCCTCTGGCAAAGGCTATTACAACATTTGCTTATGTATCTGATGGTCTGCAGGGAGCTTATGGCTCTAACAGGGTAAAACTTGAAGGATTTGTGAATCACTGGACAGGTATCTGTTCCGGCGTTGCCGCCTTTGCATCGGCTGCAGTTATTTCAGGAATGGCTTACCGGGGTATCCTGGCTCTGGGAGCAGGTACGGCTGCAGCAGCCTCAATAGCTTTAACCAAACTGATTGGCAGTTTCCCTTTCTACAACATTCTTATGGAAAGATCCTCCCATAGCTGGCAAGGAGGTGACCATATCAAAGAAGCAAGAGTAGAACGTTCTGTATGGCTGCTTTCAGAAACCCTTCGCTGGCTTGGACCCAAAATATCACTGGGTAATAACGATGATATGGTGCGCCAACGGGCATTTGCCTATTCCAAAACCATGCGCCTGACTCCCCATGAAGCGCGATTGAAAAGACTGCTAAGCTGGTTCTGCCTCTATTCTCCGGGCAATAAAGCCAAAAATGTTATTAAAGAGCTGCAGTCATACAAAAATGAAAAGGCGCAAGATGAGAAAGATCTTTCTCTCCGGGTTATTGAAAGTGAAGCAGCCACAAGCCGTAGCAGCTGGGGCTGGCCATGTGTTGTGGCAGGTTTTGGCTTAACCGCGCTATTTACTGGCCTTTCCAGCTGGGGTGAAGCCACCAGCGCGATCAACCCACTGATTAATGCAAGCGTCACTGGTTCATGCCTGACTGGGCTTGGAGTCTATATTGGCTGGCAGCTGATACTCACAGCGCTGATGGCGGGAAGAAGTCTCGGGCAAGCGGCATTGGTCAAAGACAATATGCTTATGTTTAAAGACAAAATTGTGAAGCTGGCAACAAATTTCCGCAATTGCAGCCGCCGACAAATCAAATCTCTTTATGACAACTGTACAATCCGCAAGCTACTTGAAACATCAGGTAAAGCCGGATTTCTTGTTTTGGGGATCATCTCAAGTATCTGTTACACATTCAGCTTTGCCGGTGCCATCACCACCAATGTTCATGATGATTTCTGCCTGGGTAATGACCATGTTCTTCCCGTTGTTCTGGCTGTTCTGGGTTCACTGCCCATGCTGGTTGCAACAATAAAGCTTGGCTCCGAACTGGAGGAAGTCGCCAAAGCATGCATCCTGGCAATCAAAAGAGCAGGTTTATGGTGTGGCCGCTGTATTAAGACAAGATGCTGCAAACACCCAAAAGAGAAAACAATACCCTGGTATAAAGCGGTGCTGAAACTCCAACCAAAGGAAGGAAAAAAATCGTTAACCACTTCATTTTCAACAAGCCCTGTCCATACAGTGCAGGCTCATCAAACTTCTGTTTCAGAATCAGAAGATGAAGGGACAAGCCATGAAACTGAGGTACGCCCTTTACTTAAGGCCTCACCTCAGCAGAACAACCCGGCATTTGATCGAGTCAGTACCATAGCTACACAGTATCAAAAACTGCTGAATACTATGGTTCCGGCGGTTCCTTAGGACGCAAGGATTGCCACTGTTTCCCAGGGTCTTAACACAAGCTGCTGACCGTGGAGTTGATGTTCCTGATAGTTACTAATCAGAATCCTGATCATTGCGAGCACATTCCACCTGCTTACGGGCCAGCAGCTCAACATGGTTGCGAATGTTATCGGCGCAGACATTACTTTCCATCAGGACAACGTCGTAGTCATTCTGATAGATGCTCTCCAACATGCCCCCGAATAGCACGGTTTTCCGAGGGGGAATCAAGGCGGCTGGCAATAATTCCGATGGTTTTACTTTATTTCTAACATGTCAGCACAGGCAACAATTGGGGAACCACTTTTGCGCTGCTCTCTCTAACGGCCATTGTTAATGGTTTCTACAGGCGTAATAAAAATGTGGGGGAAATTCAGCAACCCGATTGCAAGTGGAACGGGCAGGCTTTGGAATAAAACTTTTGGGTCAGCAAACGAAACACCTCAACCAACAGCCTCAGGAACAACGCGGACAACTCCGGCACCTGGTCAAAGGTTTACTCCTTCTGCAACAGCGCCCTCCCCGGCAGCTGGAACACCACTGAGAAACACTACCCCCACAACACCTACAGCAACAGTGAATCCCCCCCGGCGGGGGCAGCGTCGACCGCACCCGGAACCTGGGCATGGTGTACCTGATGCACGAAGAAGAGCAGAGGAGGAGGCTGAACCCATACACCGCTTCTCGATTCCCTCATTTGCAGAAGAAGAAGCAAACTTCCAGCAGCTGGCTGTAGATCTTCGTCAGGAAATTCCAACTATACATATCGCAGACAGGTTCCACCCGGACCAGACCAGACAGATGTTTCTTGAAGATCTTCAAACAGTTATTGAACTTCGTGAGCAGGATCAAGGCACTTATAACCTTCAATATCTCCAAAACTTTCGCCGCTGTATGTACTATGCAGTCAGGTCGGTTCCTCCCGGCGAAACAAAGCCTTTTACTGTTGGTAGAACTGGAATACATAACCCTGGTATTAGTTGTTATTACATTGCAACTCTTCAGGTGGCCGTCCATGAATATGTATATGATTATTTTCTTATACGGCCACTTCGCCCCCCTCTTCCACAAGAGGAGATGATCGCTGACTATGAACAACAAATCAGACAGCTAAACCAGCAAATTGGTGCAGCCAATCAAGCTATTGAAGATCTGGCTCCGCAGATTCGGCAGCAGGAAGCGGAGCGTGCTGAAATTCGCAGACTGGAGAATGAAAGGGATTCTCATGATATATATAGCACCAGGTGGCATGATCTGAATGATCAGGTTCAACCCCTGGTTCAAATAAGACTGGTGACCGATAGTATTGATGCGCAGGTTGAAGAAAGAACAAATGCACGCGATCAGCTTACGGCAAGACTGAACGAACTCACTCAAAGAAGAGACACGGTCAACAGATACCGTGAACGCTGCCGAAATCGCGACAGATATCTTAGAGAGTACTTCCCAGCTCTCAGAGATAGATCAGGGGCACCTTTACATCTCACATTGGAGGAACTGCAACTTGGAGACTTTGTACCAGAACAGTTCCAGCTCAGGGATGACGATATCAGACTCGGCGAAGGTGATTGGTATAATCAGTTTCAGCATAGACTTGATAATGTACACTGGCGAGCCATAAGAAGGGGAGCGGGTTGGCACATCACAGCACTGGTAAGAAATCAGGATAACTCTGTGGACCTTCTTAATGATGCTGCTGTAACAAGAAGGTACACAGATATTGAAGGGCTGCGAACAGATTACAAAAATCGCCGACTCTGGGATCATCACAGTTTGTTCTGGATGCAATAGAAATACAATCAACCATGTGAATCATTCACAATATTTTTTCGGTTTGCGAAAAAGCAGACTAACTATACCTCGGTGTTCTTATATATCTTCTCGATGTATATATCTGTAAATTTTTGCCTTGTATCAATACTGCGAATGAGCAAGGGGACTATTCTTCCGCTCATTCAATTTCGTGATAGATCTTTTCCAGTGTGAGTTTCTTCATCTAACTCACTATCACTTCAGTTTGCATATTTATTACTGTCGAATTAACGCCTGTTAATCCGGCAGCCAATCTGCTGCTTTTGCGGGCGGCAATGTATGACAGGTAAGACCATGCTGTACAAAAAGGAAAACGGCTGGAAACAGCTGAACCAGGAACAACGCCAGGACGTTATTAACTTCTGTGAACCTTACAAGGCATTTCTTGATAAGGCGAAAACAGAACGTGAGTTTGTTCTTGAATCTTTGAAACTGGCTAAAGAACATGGTTTTGTTGATGCCATGTCCAAAGATGTTTTAAACCCAGGTGACAAGGTTTGGTTTAACCTGAGAGATAAAAATCTGGTTCTGGCCATCATTGGCAGTGAAAACATCTCCGAAGGCGCTGATTTTGTTGTTTCCCACGTTGACTCTCCTCGTCTGGATCTCAAGCAGAACCCTCTGTACGAAGATTCTGAGTACGCCCTGCTGAAAACTCACTACTACGGTGGTGTGAAAAAGTACCAGTGGGCTTCCCGTCCTCTGGCTCTGCACGGCGTTGTCTGCCTGAAGAACGGTACCAAGGCAAACGTCACCATCGGTGAAGACGACAGCGATCCTGTGTTCATGATTCCTGACCTGTTGCCTCACCTGGACGCCAAGGTTCAGCGTGAGCGTAAGGCCGGTGAAGTCCTGAAGGGCAGCGAAATGCATGTCCTGGTTGGCTCCATCCCTTGCGATATCAAGGATGACGAAATCAAGGATCTGGTTAAGTATCACGCTCTGCAGAAGCTGAACGAAAAGTACGATATGACCGAGCAGGACTTTGTCTCTGCCGAATTCGAACTGGTTCCAGCTGCCAAGGCCCGTGATATCGGTCTGGATCGCGGCCTGATCGGCTGCTACGGCCACGATGACCGTATCTGCGCCTGGACTTCCCTGCGCGCTATCCTGGATATGGATCACACTCCAGAGCGTACCGCTATCTGCTTCCTGGTTGATAAAGAAGAGGTCGGTTCTACAGGCTCCACTGGCCTGCAGTCCCGCTTTATTGAGCACTTCATGCAGGAACTGGCTGCACGCATTCCATCCAGCAAAGATGACCGTCATGCCGTTCGTCGCTGCTTCTGGAACTCCCGTGCACTGTCTTCCGACGTAAACGCCGGTCTGAACCCACTGTTCAAGCAGGTTCATGATGCCCAAAACGCTTCCAAGCTGGGTTATGGTCTGGTTCTGACCAAGTACACCGGTGCCCGCGGCAAAGGCGGCAGCAGCGATGCTGATGCCGAATTTGTCAGCGAACTGCGTACCCTGTTCGATGCCAACGACATCACCTGGCAGACCGGTATGCTGGGCGAAGTTGACGAAGGTGGCGGCGGTACTGTTGCCATGTTCCTGGCGCACTACGGTATCCGCACCATTGATGCCGGTGCAGCACTGCTGTCCATGCACTCCCCAATGGAAGTGGCTTCCAAGTTCGATATCCACGAAATCTATCGTGCCTACAGGGTATTCTTTGCCTGAGCGGACTTGAAAGAAATAAAGGCCGCAGGCTTAAGCCTGCCGGCCTTTTCTATAAAAATTACGCAGTGTGGCCTAAAAAGCTGTATGAAAAGTCTGACTGACTGCTAGCGCTTGAAGAACTCTATGCTCCTGTTCTCTCCAACGATCCTTTTTCTCTCGTTTCATTCTTTCTGGATCAATAATTCTTGCACGCCAGAAAAGCTCCTTCCATTCACTTTCTTCTCTTCCAAGCAGCCTTAAACAGTGTGCACGTTGGCTCAAGGCAGGAGCAAAAGAGGGATATCTACTACATACAGATTCCGCTACCTGCAGCGCTTCCATACAGAGATTAAGGCCCTTTTGGTTTTTTCCCTCATCATAGAAGCAGAGAGCTGCCTGAAAATATCGAATGGAAAGGGCCAGCTGGATGTTTTTACTATGAATCTGGGAATTTTTATCTTCGCTGCTAATGGAATCCATTTTGTCGTCGAATGCCTGCCATTTTTTTTGCTCCCCTAAGCAGATGAGATAGGTCTCGCTAAATTCAGGTCTAGCTGGATAAGTTGATATGCAAGATTTGGCGAGCGCGTCAAAAGTATCGTACTTCCCCCTCTTCTGGAGCAACCGAACCCGGGTCATATCAATAGAGTGGTTGCCGCAGGGGGTGGTCCAGTCATTGGGACCCAGGCCTTCCCTGTGGCCCATGGCCATGGCCTGCAGCAGCTGTCCGGCGTCCCCGAAATTCCCCATATCCTCTTGCAACCGAGCCCGGGCCATATCAATAGAGTGGTGGCCACAGGGGGTGATCCAGTCAGCGCGGCCCAGGCCTTCCCTGTGGCCCATGGCCATGGCCTGCAGCAGCTGTCCGGCGTCCCCGAAATTCCCCATCTCCTCTTGCAACCGAACCCGGGTGATATCAATAGAGTGGTTGCCACAGGGGGTGGTCCAGTCATCGGGACCCAGGCCTTTCCTGTGGCCCAGCCCTTCCCAGTAGCCCATGGCCATGGCCTGCAGCAGCTGCCTGGCGTCCCCGAAATTCCCCATCTCCTCTTGCAACCGAGCCCGGGCCATATCAATAGAGTGGTGGCCACAGGGTGTGATCCAGTCATCGAGACCCAGGCCTTTCCTGTGGCCCAGCCCTTCCCTGTGGCCCAGCCCTTTCCAGTAGCCCATGGCCATGGCCTGCAGCAGCTGTCCGGCGTCCCCGGAATCTCCCCTCTTCTGGAGCAACCGAACCCGGGTCATATCAATAGAGTGGTGGCCACAGGGTGTGATCCAGTCAGCGCAGTCCAGGCCTTCCCTGTGGCCCATGGCCATGGCCTGCAGCAGCTGCCTGGCGTCCCCGAAATTCCCCATCGCCTCTTGCAACCGAGCCCGGCTCATATCAATAGAGTGGTGGCCACAGGGTGTGATCCAGTCAGCGCAGTCCAGGCCTTCCCTGTGGCCCATGGCCATGGCCTGCAGCAGCTGCCTGGCGTCCTCGAAATTCCCCATCGCCTCTTGCAACCGAACCCGGGTCATATCAATAGTGTGGTGGCCACAGGGGGTGGTCCAGTCATCGCAGTCCAGGCCTTCCCGATGGGTTATAGCCTGCAGCAGCTGCCTGGCGTCCCCGAAATTCCCCATCTCCTCTTGCAGCCGAGCCCGGGTCATATCAATAGTGTGGTGGCCACAGGGGGTGGTCCAGTCATCGGGACCCAGGCCTTCCCTGTGGCCCAAGCCTTGCCTGTGACCCAAGCCTTGCCAGTGGCCCATGGCCATGGCCTGCAGCAGCTGCCTGGCGTCCCCGAAATTCCCCATATCCTCTTGCAACCGAGCCCGGGCAAGATCAATAGAGTGGTGGCCACAGGGGGTGGTCCAGTCATCGGAACCCAGTCCTTCCCAGTGATCCATGGCCATGACCTGCATCAGTTGCCTGGCGTCCCCGAAATTCCCCATCTTCTGGAGCAACCGAGCTCGGGCAAGATCAATAGAGTGGTGGCCACAGGGGGTGGTCCAGTCAGCGCGGCCCAGGCCTTCCCTGTGGCCCAGGCCTTGCCAGTGGTCCATGGCCATGGCCTGCAGCAGCTGCCTGGCGTCCCCGAAATTCCCCATCTCCTCTTGCAACCGAGCCCGGGTGATATCAATAGTGTGGTGGCCACAGGGGGTAGCGCGGCCCAGGCCTTGCCAGTGGCCCAGGCCTTGCCAGTGGTCCATGGCCATGGCCTGCAGCAGTTTTTGTGCTGACAACCAATGACCAGATTCTCCAAAAACTCTGACAAGGGTCATGTCTAGATCGTTAACGCTGGAAAGAGTTTGACCACCAACAGCTCGACTGATCCTACGACTCTTGAGGTCCATCAATATTTGTTCAGCTTCTTTGTAATGTTGGCTTCCACCTTGCTCAAACAGTGAGCGTGCAAGACCAACTACTGCGGCCTCCTCATGCGGGTTACCCCCGAGAATGCTGCGAAATTTTTGTTCTGCTGTCTTTGGGTTTTTTTTTAATACAGCAAAGGCTTTGTTTGTTTTATTTTCATGCCTAAAAAACCTAGCAGGTGCAGGAGGTGGTTCTGCACCTGCCCTGGGAAAAAAGGGTTGTGCGTCTGGGTTTAAAGAAACAGATACTTGCTTTGATATTGCCACCTTTTGTTGCTGTTCTTGTTGCTGTTCTTGTTGCTGTTTGCGCCAAAAAGAATGCGGAGTAAAGGCAGGTGCCAATGGATTCAGTCGACTCTTGTTCATTTTTATTCTTTCCCATTCTAAATGCATTAGGTCTCGAGGTATCTTTGTAGAGCAGCCCTTTATTCATCATGATGATAAATACCTATGTACAAAGGAGTGATATCTTATGCAATAGATAGATATGATACTTCCGGAAGTAATAAGACAGCGGAAAGAACCGGATATTTTCAAAATGTCAATTCCTCTGCCTTAATGGTTAAAATAGTGTCAAGGCGTGACGTGTTAATCGCTTGCGCCACACACAAAACAACCATTATGTAGAGGCTTTGTCAGCATTCCTCCTAAAACCTACGTACCTGCAGCTACCAAAACACTGGTTGATTTTACGCACACAAAAACATAAGACAGTAAAAACACCTAAAAAAACAAGAGATAAACCATTGAAAAGATAGAATTACCATCTTGAGTCACCCCAAAAATGGGAAGGTTCGCAAAACTCAACTTAAAAAACGAAATTCAACAACCATCTCTGAAAGGTGCACAGTTAAGGCATATTCATACTCATCTTATAACCCTGCATCCAAAAAATGTGTGAATATTTACATCGTTCTACAATGATAGATACATTCAAACGCAACAAAAGCATCGAAAATTTACAAAAGAGGTATTACCTGCAATCGAAAAAAAATAAGGAATTTTCCACCCACAAAAAGGCTTACAGCATTCAAAGCTTCTTATAAATCCAGAAAAAAACAAAAACCGCCTAAAAAACAGCCAATATACACTGAAAAACACGATAAACTGCGCAAAAAATGATTGCCCCAAGTCAATGTTTCAAAGTGTAAATCCAAAGATTATACCTCCCTGATAATCGTGATGAATCTGTAAACAATCCGATAGAACTGACTTAGGTTTGCGAACCAAAAGTACAGCATGCCTGTTTGTTGCTGTTTTCGTTTTGTTTATGCAGAGATTAAACCAAAAGTTTATTAACGACATCGGATTCAGCGCTTCGATTCACTTACCAGTGGATTGGATTTAGCAGGGGTCGGTGTGATCAATCTTTCAGACTAATTCAACATTGGTACTTTTATGTGGAATAGACTTAATAAGTCCATGATGTTCTGCCAAATGATGTTTGGCTTATCATTCTATGGCGTAATGATTACCCTGACTCGCTTCTTCCTGGAAGAACTGAACTATAACGAAGCCGACACCATGATGATCGTTGGCGCGTTTTCCTCCATCGGTCCTCTGTTCGCTATTGCCGGCGGTTTCATCTGCGATAAGTTCCTGGGTTCCAAGCGCTCCCTGACTCTGGCTTACATCTGCTTCGCTTCCGGCTACGCTCTGCTGGCCTTCGGTGCTTCCATCACCAGCGTACCCATCTCTCTGTGTGGTATCGCTCTGGCGAGCTACTCCCGTGGTTTGATGTCTCCTTCCTACCCAAGTCTGTACAAGCGTACCTTCAAGACTCAGGAAGATTTCGAGAACTGCTTCCCAATCAACTACTCCGTTAACAACGTTGGCGCACTGCTGGGTCAGTACCTGTACCCAATGTTCGTACTGGTTATCGGCTTCAAGGGTGGCTTCGCTCTGTCCGCAACCATGGCGGGTCTGGCTGCTGCAACCCTGATCATCTTCCACAAGCCTCTGGTTGAGATCTGCGAAGATATCGACAAAGAGCCAGTAAGCTCCAAGAACATGGGCATCTTCCTGGCCCTGTCCGCTGCGATGCTGGGCATGGTGTTCTTCATGTTCTCCAACATGGAAATCGGTAAGTACATCGTATACGCCATCGGCGCTGCTGCAGTTCTGTACTTCATGTCTCTGATGGCCAAGGCCAAGAAGTCTGATGCTCTGAAGATGGGTACCATCCTGATCATGATGGTTCTGACCACTGCATTCTTCGTTTACTACGGTCAGATGATGACTTCCATGACCATGGTAACCATCAACACCATGCGTGGTGACCTGCTGGGCTTCATCCCTCTGGCTCCTGAAGCGTCCATGGCTATGAACCCACTGTGGTGCATCGTGGCTGGTCCAATCATCACTGCAGTCTTCTCCTCCCTGGAAAAGCGTGGCACTCACTTCACCACCGCTACCAAGGTTGCTTTCTCCTTCATCCTGACTGCTGCTGCCTTCGGCGTACTGACCATGGCTGTTAAGGGTGTTGGCGAAGACGTTACCATCAGCCCAGACGTATTCCTGGTAATCCACGCCTTCCTGGCCTTCGGCGAAGTTATCGTAGGCTCCCTGGTTGTGGCATTCATCCTGTCTGTGACTCCTAAGCACATCGAAGGTTTCTCCGTATCCCTGTTCTCCGTTGCCATGGCTCTGTCCGGCATCGTTGGTGCGGTAATCTCCGGCGCAATCGCCATGGAGAAAGGTCAGGAAATCACTCAGCAGTTCGTACAGGACGTGTACGGCGGCTACTTCGGCACCCTGACCATCGCTGCTGTCGTTATGGTTGTTGTTGCCCTGGGCGCATCTAAGATGATCTCCGGCATGATCGCCAAGGCTGACGCTCTGGAAGGCAAGACCTCCGAAGGTATGGCTCCTGCTGCTGCTTAATCTCTTATGAGATAAAGCCTTCAGTCTGAAAAAAGCCCCGGGCAACTCACGTTTCCCGGGGCTTTTTCTTATATCCACTCATTGCCCTGAGCATCTATCTTTGTGCACGATTTGCTAAGCAGGTTCCAATCTCAACTTTCCCTACTGTGTAACCTTGCCTTGATCATTCCTACCAAAACAAGGTTTTTACTCTTTTCTTCCTTTACCCTCTCCAACATCATCTCCGACCGTCATTAAGCCATCTATATTAACGGCACCTTTCACCAGAGAAAGACTGCCATGAGCGCTTATCGTTTCTATATGCCGGCCCTGAACCATATGGGTGCAGGCTGTCTGGATGAAGCTATATCCGATATCCGAATCCTTGGTCTAAAACAAGCTTTGATTGTGACCGACAAAGTTCTGACTGAGGCAGGAGTCGTAAGCAGTGTAACCGGAAAACTGGGAGTCGCCGGTATTGCCTGCACTGTTTATGACAAAACCCAGCCAAACCCGACAGTAAGAAATGTCGAAGACGGCCTGAAGAAACTGACGACAGCAGGCTGTGACTGTGTTATCTCTCTTGGCGGAGGTTCACCCCATGACTGCGCCAAGGGTATCGCGCTTGTGGCCAGCAACGGTGGTTCAATCAAGGATTATGAGGGTGTGGATAAATCAACCAAACCACAATTAACCCTGATCTGCATAAACACTACTGCCGGAACAGCCAGCGAAATCACCCGATTCTGTATCATTACCGATGAACTGCGTCATATAAAAATGGCTATCGTGGATAAAAACACGACACCGACTATGTCAGTCAACGACCCTTCCCTGATGCAGGTTATGCTGAAATCCCTGACCGCAGCAACCGGTATGGATGCACTTGCCTATGCCGTCGAAGCCTATGTATCAACTGCCGCAACACCAGTAACTGACGCCTGTGCATTGCAGGCTATTGAGCTGGTTTCCAGCTGGTTAAGAACAGCTGTGTACGACGGTAACAATATAGAAGCCCGCAACCAGATGGCTTATGGCCAGCTTCTGGCCGGAATGGCCTTTAACAGCGCCAGCCTGGGTTATGTACATGCCATGGCACACCAGCTCGGTGGCTTTTATGACCTTCCCCACGGGGTCTGCAATGCTATTCTTCTCCCCCATGTGGAAAGCTTCAATGCCAAGTGCTGCCCTGAAAAACTGGCCCGTGTCGCCGCTGCTATGGGAGTAGATATATCGGGTATTTCCAAACGGGAAGGGGCGGATCGTGCACTGGAAGAAATCCAGACTCTTGCATGGGATATTGGAATACCGGAAGGACTTGAAACAATGGGAGTCAAGAAGGAAGACTTCGGCAACCTGGCAGACAATGCCCTGAAAGATGCCTGCAGCCTGACCAACCCGATTCAGGCCACCAGAGAAGAGTTGGTTGATATTTTTGAGAGTGCTTTTTAGCTCAATTTCTTACGTGGAAACCCTCATCCGAATATTCAGACAAAGGCTTTCTCTTATGGCTTTCTGGCTGTTCCTTCAGGAATGACTTGATCCGACGGGAAGCCTTAAGCCTTCTTCGTTGTTTCTATGCGTTGCTCATTTTCCTGTCGGTGCTGGGCGTTAACGTCATCACGGGTATTCTGCTCGCGGTGCTGTTTCATCAGACGACTGACAGCTTTCTCCAGTTTCTTCTTTTTATCCCGAATTGTGAGTTCTGCTCCACTCTTTGCTGGTATTGGAAGGCATCTTGCGGATGGACATCATTCCCCGGGAATAAGCGAACAGAACAACCTTCAAGAGCATGGTGGGAAAACATAAACCCTAAACAAACTTACAAAATAATCCCCTCCGGCATCCACAGCACCACACATTTTTCACTGCATTTCGCTAATCTGCGTTTACAAAACCTGACTATACTCGCTTACGTTTCGCTACGACCTTTTGCATCTGAGGGGCCGCCGGTTATGACCATAAAGAAAATAATATTGTCGCTTTGCTTGTACTCCATGACAGCATCTTCTGGTGCTGGAGATCCCAAATCTCAGATGTCGCAGCTTCCTTTTTACTTATTACAGAATCACCTTCCGACCACTTCAAACGAGTACGTTATCAGCGGAGACGCTTTGCCTATAGCCAACAGAACACAAGCTCTGTCTCTTTATACAAAAAGCTGTCCGGTAGAAAAACCAGAAAGCTCTTCTTCTGCACACAATCCATCAGATTCTGCCGATAATCTCCCTCCTGCCACGCCAAAGAAAACCAACGAGAGCAATCCAGCAGAAAAGGCCGCAAAGGGTACCCCCTCTGGAGCAGGAGGAGGGCCTCCGGATGATCAGCAAAAACCAGAAGAACAGACCGAGACTGAATATCAAACCGTATGGAAGGATCAGGATTTAGAGAACACCGTTGTGTTTTCAATCAAAACAGAAAAATTTCGAAGGTGGGATCATTCATTTGCATCTCATACCACACCAGCTGCCAAGGTACATATTGACGGAAAACCCGTAATTTTTTATATCAATTGGGGATACGAACTAGAGAAGCCTGCCCCATTTCTGGTTGCGAAAGGAACGGACTGGGCTGACACTATACCCGAATATGAGCGTAACGGTGTTGTGTTCCATGAGTATCCATCTGAAACTATTAAACTTGCCAATCACCCTACTCATCTTTTCCCGTCCATTAATATAACTTTGGAGCCTGATGCCTTCGGCGCTTCGCCCATTGTTAAAGGTAGCTGGAGCCAAAACACCATCTGGAGCATCAAGGTCACTGATGACAACAACACCGAGCACCTCGCCCTCGAAACGATCACATTCCAGGATCAAGCCTATACAGAATACCGGGATGGGCATGCTATGGATGGGTGGAGGAATACTGAACTCATGATGCATATAAAAAGTTTGCACGATTCAGATGTAAGTGGTTTAACCCTTAGTTTTGACGATCTTCCACTATTCAGAAAATGTGCCTTTTGCGAACGAATAAGAACAAGACGCACAGAATTGGAAAATTTCTGGCAATCTCTGATATCTTTACTTGATCAGCCGAACTGCCCCGAAAACCTGCTGTTTAAAGTCACTATCCAGAAAAACCCAACAGGCCCTGACAAACTGGATATTACGACCAAAACTGAAATCGACACTTTTCCTGTCTACCTGAAGCATGCTATCAGGATGACAAAATTCCTTATTCTTGATAATGATTTCAGCTCACCTGATCGAATAACTCAATCTTGGGAGATTAACGGCGATAAGCTTCTCGAAGGCCAATATCTTTTGGCCAACCGTACCTATACCTGCCTGCCCATGCTGAAAGAGCTCCAGAAAAGCGATTGGATCAAAAAGTTTGGTTATAAAATGGGAGTTGCTGTTATCAATAAGGTTGGTGAAAGTGCAGTCTTATATTTTGAATCAAGCGTTTTAGATCAAGTCCCTCAGTGGGCGGTCAGTTCATATCTTGTTTTCCAACATATTGTAACAGGCCAGCTTGTGCTTTTTGACCCAGCCGTCAATGCTACTTTGCTTACAACTCGGCCTTCGGTCATAACTTTTTCTGAAGCATGGGAGCAGATTTATTCAACACTCAAAACAGAACATGAAGAACACACTAAAATATACTCATATCCGGGGTGTTTTATGCCTAAAATATCCATGCTCTACATTAATAACTACATTTATCCACAAGATGAAGGAATCGAACACTCACTTGAAGAGGCAACCGACCATCTATTCAATGCCATGTATGGCAAAAATATGAATCCTAAGCAAACCGGGGAGGCATGCGAAAATTCTCCCCCTCCTACAAAATAATCCCCCCTCCGGCATCCACAGCACCACACATTTTTCACTGCATTTCGCTAATCAGCGTTTACAAAACCTGACTACACTCGCTTACGTTTCGCTACGATCTTTTGCATTTGAGGGGCCGCCGATTATGACCATAAAGAAAATAATATTGTCGCTTTGCTTGTACTCCATGACAGCATCTTCTGGTGCTGGAGATCCTAAATCTCAGATGTCGCAGCTTCCTTTTTACTTATTACAGAATCACCTTCCGACCACTTCAAACGAGTACGTTATCAGCGGAGACGCTTTGCCTATAGCCAACAGAACACAAGCTCTGTCTCTTTATACAAAAAGCTGTCCGGTAGAAAAACCAGAAAGCTCTTCTTCTGCACACAATCCATCAGATTCTGCCGATAATCTCCCTCCTGCCACGCCAAAGAAAACCAACGAGAGCAATCCAGCAGAAAAGGCCGCAAAGGGTACCCCCTCTGGAGCAGGAGGAGGGCCTCCGGATGATCAGCAAAAACCAGAAGAACAGACCGAGACTGAATATCAAACCGTATGGAAGGATCAGGATTTAGAGAACACCGTTGTGTTTTCAATCAAAACAGACAAATTCCGAAAGTGGGATAAATCACATATTTCCCATATCACACCAGCTGCCGAAGTATGCATAAACGGAAAACCCGTTATGTTTTACATCAGGTGGGGATTCGCACGAGATCAACCGGCCCCATTTCTGGTTGCCAAAGGAACAGATTGGGCTGCCCCCGATGGTCATAGATACATTGTGATCGGCATGGATTCACAACCTTACTTCAAAATTGTTGATTATCCTGTTTATTCTTTCCCAACCATAAATATGACCTTAATACCTGATGCCGCCAGTGCTTCACCTGTTGTTGCAGGCAGCTGGAGCCAAAACACCATGTGGAGCGTCAAAGTCACTGATGGTAACAACACCGGGCTCCTCGCACTCGACCATATCGCATTTCAGGATCAAGCCTATACATGGTTATGGGATGGGCATGCCATGGATGGATGGGCAGTGACCGAGCTTAGAGAGCATGTGAAAAGTAATCACAATCCAGAAACAAGTGGCTTTTTCCTTACGTTTGACCAACTTCCAGTATTCAAAGACTGTGCTGTTTGTGAACGCATAAGAGCAAGAAACAGTGCACTTGAAACTTTCTGGGCCTCTCTGAACACTTTACTTGATCAACCGGGCTGCCCCGAAGATCTGCTATTCAAAGTCACCATCCAGAAAAACCTTATGGACTCTGACCAACTGGGGATTATGACTGAAACTGTCATCAGCTCTCATGCTGCCATCCTGAACGATATGATCAGCAAGACAAACTTCTCTATTTGTTATAATGAACCCCACTCATATGGTCAAATAACTGCAACCATAGAGATTGAAGGCGATAAACTTCTCAAGGGCGAATATTCTTTGCAAGAGAACTGTATCACTACCTGCCTGCCCTTACTGGAAAAACTTCAGATAAACAGCACCTTAAAAGGGTTGGGCTATAAAGCTGGAATCTCTGTCATTGCTCAACCTGGTGAAGATGCAGTCATTTATTTTGAACCAAGCGATATAACTAAAATTCCTTCTTTGGTGGCTAATTCGTATCTTGTTTTTCAACATTTTGGAACAGGCCAACTTTTGCTTTTTGATCCAACTGTCAATGCTACTTTGCGTACAACTCAACCTTCGGTCATGCCTTTTTCCAAAGCATGGGAACAGATTTACTCAACACTCAAAACAGTACATGAAAAGCACAATGGTGCCTACTCATTCTCAGTTGGGTCTCAGCCTCAAATATCCGCGTTATACATTAATAACTACATTTTTCAAAAAAATGAAGAAACAAAATACACTCTGGAAAAGGCTGCCGACCATCTCTTCAATTCCATGTATGGCAGAAACATGAATCCCAGATAAAATGAGGGACACACGCTTAATTGCCCCTCCTTACAAAATAAAACCCCTCCTGCATTCACAGGAAGGGTCTCGGGTTTGGAGGAGATAGTTTCAAGATCAGGCGGTTTTATACACCTTTCCCTAAAAAACTGTCTGCTCAGAGATGTCAGTCGTCAGGGTCTCCAGGGACTTAACAACCATCTCACGACGCATCAGTTTCTCTTCTTCCTGGCTCATCTTGGGGTTACCCAGAGGATGAGGAATCGCAACAGCAGGAACGATACGGTTCGCGCCAACAGTTACGGAGATGGGCACTACAGTCACAATGTGAACTACAGGCATTACTTTTTCGATTTCTTTAACGAGCGTTGCACCGCAACGCGTGCAAGTGCCTCAGGTGGAGGTCAGAATAGCTGCGGATACACCGGCATCCAGCAGTTTCTGAGCAATCTCAGCACCGAACTTCTTGGAGTTAGATACGGAAGTACCGTTACCAACAGTGGTGTAGAACATGTTATGCAGAGAACCGATAACACCTTCTTTTTCCAGGTCACGCAGAACGTCAACTGGCAGAACCACGTCAGAGTTCTCGTTACACTTAACGGGGTCGTAACCACCGTGTGCAGTTTCGTGAGAAGCTTCAGTCAGGTCATCGATACCTTCGATAGAGTACTCACCGTACTTCTGAGCGGAGGAGGATTCGATGTGATCTGGGTTACCCTTAGGTACAACACCACCGGAGGTTACCAGAGCAATCTTGGCATCCTTCAGAGAAGCCAGAGCCTTGAAAGGAGCAACACGGTCGAATACAGGCATGGGGTATTCGGTAGTGAACTCTTCACCGCCCAGCTTAGCGATCAGCATGTCAACAGCACGTGCTGCGCCACGCTTCTCGGCAAACATGTTGATACGCAGGTTGCGTGGCATGTAGCCTTCTTCAGCAGGCATGCCCAGCTTGCCGTCCTTCTCGATGAAGGAAGCGATCAGCTTAGCCATGTTAGGAATGGCTTTACGCATGTCAGCAGCGCTGTTCTTGGTTTCAACCATGTAAGCAGTCTGCTTGTACAGATCGTAACCTGGGTTTTCTGGGTACATACCAGTGATGCAAGGCAGGCCCAGCTCAGCAGCCAACTTACCAACGCGACCACAGGCAACACCGTAACGACCAGCGTTGAAAGCAGGACCAGCAACGATCAGATCAGGCTTAACCTGGTCAATGATCTCTTTAATGCCCATTACTGCTACTTCTTCGTTTTCGTTGAAGTAGGAGTCACCACAGATGATGGTGTGGGAAATTTCAGCTTTGCCAGCCAGTGCAGCGTTCAGAGCGCCACCAGGACCAACAGGACCTTCCACCAGTTCAATCGGGTGGTTAGCCGCTTCTTCACCGCCCTTCTGACCGAAGAACTGGTTGATGTAATGCAGAATACGCATGTTCGTATCTCCTAACTCCTTGGGAACGGCTTAGCCTTGACGTGCAGTCAGGTTGTGGAAACCAAGCTCGTTGGTAGCACCAGTGATAGCCTGGATCTCGATGCTGATAGAACCGTCGGCACGCAGGGAGCCTTCAGTACCACCGGCGATCATGTCAACGTAGGTATCGTGACCGATCAGACGCTCCATTGCTGGCAGCTCAACGATCATGTTCGCGTTACCGTTGGAGACAACAGCATCACCCTTAGGAGTGGAGTCAGCCAGAGACTGGGACTCACCCTGGTTACCCGCGTATTCGTCGGTTACCAGAACAGTCTTGATGCCAGCGCCTTCCAGCTTGTTGCAGTTCATTACCAGGTCAGCGTCTGGGTTACCGAAGCCTTCTTCGGAAACGATCGCTGCATCCCAGCCCTGCTGAACAGCCAGCTTGGCTACCCAGTTGGAGGAACGTTCTTTGTCAGCCAGAGTTACGTTTTCGTTGGTTACGATAACGCCCATGAAGTTGTACTTAGTACCGTGGTGCTTGTACAGTTCATGGATGATTGGGCTGTTCTGGTGAACCAGAGATGGGTTCTTGTCACAGGCGGATACGCAGTTACCGGAGAAGATTGCGCCGTCCATGACTTCTGTTGGGTACAGCAGAGTAGGAACGATGGCCTTCACGTCAACACCATACAGGTAGGTGTCGTGCAGCAGGCCCTGGGACTGCAGCATGTAAACGTAACCAACCTTGGGCAGGTCAGGGTACTGAGCAGCTTGCTCCAGGATAGGCAGAGTTTCGTAGGTGTTAACCTCGTCAGCTTCTGCGTCCTTGGCCAGCTTACCAACTTCACGTGCAGTTTCCAGACCAACGGTACGCAGGATCTGCTCGTGGTCGTACTGGTTGCAAGTGTCGTCTACTTCACAGGTGATAACCAGGTTCAGGGTCTTGGAGAACGGAGTGTACTCCGCGCCAGTACCAGACATGTCGATGATGCCTTCCTGGAAGCCAACTACCTTACCGGTAGTCATAACAGTCATACCCTTCAGGACGTGAGTGCGGCCTTCACCTACGATGTCGTTTTCACCAGCGTTACGGCCTGGGAAGATGTGACCCTTACCAGAAACCTTAACACGAGGCTCAACAACGTCTTTAACCGGCATGATGCGGGTCTTTTCGCCTGGCAGGGCGATGTCCAGCTTCACTTCGGTGATACGATGATCGATTTCGCGGATAAAATTGATTAAGGTGCCCTTGTCGATTTCGACACGGTGTCCACTGAGAGTGCTTTCGTTGCCGAAGGCAAGCTCCTCGACGTGGATATTTCCAACTTCGAGTTTCACGGATTTTACTCCAGATCGTGTAATAAGCTGCGGACTCCTTTGCAACCCAACCAGAGCGAGAAATCCACAGCGAGTTATAAAAAAGCAGGACGCTTTTTTATGGCAAAGACTCTTTGCCAGCTCCTGAATTCACTGTAGGAGCCAGCAAAAGAGAAGAGACAATTAGATGAAGCCTGCTTCCTTAAGCGCTTCAGCTGCCTTGTCTTTGTCGGCAGCGGCAATCATTACGATCGGGCCGGTGCAACCCATGCCGGTCTTGGCGAAGATGCCAGCTTTCCAGCAGGCTTCTTTAGCGTCTTCGATATCCAGGATATCTACACCACCAATTTCAGCGTCGGTCACAGTTTCAGCTGGAGCTGTTACTGCTTCCTTGGGCTTACTGTCAGTCTTAGGTGCCAGACCAGCAAGAATTTCATCCAGACCAGCCTTCTTCGCAGCTGCCAGCTCTTCTTTAAAGCGGGCAATCACGTCACCGCGGGCACAGTCCGCGATCAGCTGCAGGGCACCAGCAACAACAGGTGCACCAGAGGCGCGGGAAATAATGCCAACCAGACGTTCCTGACCTTCACCCAGACCTGGGCCGTAGCCCTGACCGAGGGCTTCATAGCTGCCACCGGTGGTGTAGGAGGAGAAGACTTTCATCATCAGGTTACCGGTCAGAGAGTCGGTAACCAGAACATCGGGAACACCCTGCAGCAGGTCATTACCACGCATCAGTGCGCCACCATCTGCACGGGCAGATTCGGTGAAGCGAACCTTGTAGCCACCTTCGATCAGCTGGCGCAGAGAGCGCTCAACCTGGGCAGCATTGTCAACGTTCAGAACGCCAACAGTTGGTTCTTCGATGCCAGTGGCACGAGCCATGGCGATACCGGAGATAGCGTTCTTCACCATGGCAGCAGGACGCAGAGTGTCTGCAGTACCAGTGGTGGTCGCGATAATCATCTCGCGGCCCTTGGCAGGAGTAATCACCTTACCAACGGTGCTCACACCCAGAGGGAAGCCGTAGTGCATGGCAACACAGCCATCCAGCTCACCGGAGTCGAGCATCTGTTCCATCAGCAGATGGCCGTCGTGCATGTCCTTAACGGTATGCAGTTCGAAGGGTGCTTCTTCCTGATTTTCATAAGACATGTCGCCGATCAGTACAGGCTCCAGCTTACCGGAACGTGCTGCCAGCTGAGCTGCGTAGATCAGCTCGTCAGTGCCGTGCTCGCTACCGATCAGAGTCAGACCTATGCGGACGGGGCGCTTGAAGCTACCACCGAGCAAGCCATCGGACATATCGGTAAAGGCTTCCGCCAGTGCCTGATTTAAAGGCGAAGAGTTCAATTCAGACATCGTGTCTGCCCCCGTCTTATTCTTCAGATTCGGTCAGACGGGCTGCAACGTCTTGCATGGCCTTAGCCACCAGACGACGCGCTTCGTCTTTATCGAAGCCAGCACTCTCACCATGACCACCCTGAACACCTGGGTTCTTCTCAACAACAGTAGAGATACCGTCGAACAGGTTGGTCATACGACCCAGGAACAGGGAACCCTTACCAACAACCATGAAGCTGTTGATTTCGCCGTTCATGATCGCGTCACGACCATGACCCAGGTAAGGAACACCGGATGGGATGTGCCCCTGAGTCAGAGCGAAGCCCTGCATACCGTGCTTCTTAACGAAGTCCATCAGCTGAGCACGCTCCAGCTGGCCTTCTTTAACGGCCAGAGCAGCGATCATCTTGTAGTTCGCTTCAGGCACGTCACCGGCACCGGCAGGCTTGGTGATTTCCGGGTTCTGCATTTCTACGGAGTAGCGGCAGATCTCAGGGATAGTGCGACCAACAGCCTTCAGAGGCTCGGATACCAGAGCAGAGGTAACAGCCTGAGGAGAGGAACCAGCACCAACAT
Organism: Parendozoicomonas callyspongiae; assembly: GCF_023502345.1. Taxonomy (GTDB): domain Bacteria; phylum Pseudomonadota; class Gammaproteobacteria; order Pseudomonadales; family Endozoicomonadaceae; genus Sansalvadorimonas; species Sansalvadorimonas callyspongiae. The sequence goes on along the minus strand of NZ_JAMFLX010000006.1, from coordinate 80,928 downwards.
TTAGACGACCGATGATGTCAGTGTTAACAATTGGGCTAACACCGTCGTTTTCGGAGATCAGGAATGCGAAACCAGCCAGGGAGTCTTCCAGGACAGGCATGTCCTTGGCCAGGTGCTCACGGGAGTTCATGCCCAGCTTGGCAACAGCGCCACCGGCCACAACCAGAACGTTCTTGAACGCGCCGCCTTTAACCAGGGCTGCAGCGTGAATCAGGGAGTGAGCAGGAGCTGCACAGAAACCACGCAGGTCGGAACCTGTCGCGGATACACAGCCGATCATCTCACCGATCGCCTTAGCGAAGTTACCACCACCACGCTGGTTGATGTCACCACAGGCTTCTTCGGAACATTCGATGATGTAGTCAACCTCAGACAGGTCAACACCCTGAGCTTCCAGGCACAGAGCAGCGTGAACGCCGGTGGCCTTTACAGTCAGGTTTTCGAGCATGATGTGCGCAGACAGGTTCTCATCTTCGTCGTGAGCCTGCTTAACGATACCAACCAGCTCGCCGTTCATGTTCAGAGGCTCAGCTTTGTGCTCTTCCAGCATGGCGTGCATGTTGGCTGCAGCCATACCCTTGGAAGCGTCCAGAGTGTAGCGCTTCAGCAGAGGGTGAGCAGCCAGAGCAGGGTTAGCCTGTTCAATGAACTCAGGAGTCAGTGCAACCAGATCGAAGGCATCAGCCGCTTTCAGCAGAGCGTAGAACTCAACCTGAGGCATGATGTCGCCGTAACGACCGGTACGCTCGGCAGCAGCAGCATCCTTGTACCAAGGCTGAGCGATTTCACCCAGTTGTTCAGGAGTGATGTTACCAATGTAGCACTGGTTGGGTGGGTAATTTACCAGCTCATCAAAAGAACGCAGACCTTTTTTAAGAGCATCGAAATACTCTTGGTCATTACGCGCCTTGGCGGTAGTTGGTGTAGAACCGAAAGGAATAAAATCGGGGGTATGTGCAAGTGTATAACTTGCTGCTTTCACTACTGCAAAACTCACGTCATCGACTCCGTGATTTAATGCTGTTCAAAGATTGTTTTGGGACAATACCCTGACTTGAAATCCCAAGAATTCTTGTTCCCAGGATACTGTCTAAAAACAACCAGCCTTGAAGAATCAACAATCAATATCAGTAATGATGGGATGGAGCCCGTCACCGAGCTCCAAAGAATCAGGCTGCGGTAATTGAGGTAAAAGCAGAATAGACCACTTTCAAATCAGCCGCCGCAGGACTGACTCCTAATCACATTCGATTAAGCTCGGAACTGAGCCATCTCTTCAGCGATTTCCTCAACAGGAAGTACCATTTCCATCATGCCTACTTGTTCTTCGTAGACAGCGGAATCAACTACTTCTTTAACTGCTTCTTCGGTGATGTGGTAGACGGAGAGTCCCAACTGGACTCCGGCTAACGGACCGGCAAAAGTCGGATCACCTGCAGTTACAGTTTCAGCAGCCAGGCCGGAAGCTTCGGCCTCAGCGCCACCGAGAACAACCACTACGTTCTCGTTACCGTGAGTTTCTGCAAGTTCTTTGATCCGCTTCTGGTTTTCCAGGTCCATTGCGCCTGCAGAAGTTCAAACGAAGCATTCTGTAACGGAGAAGACAACGTCAGCACCAGCGGTCTTAACACATTCTTCAATGGCAGGACCAGGTACGCCGTCGCGATCGCCCAGAATGACAACTTTCTTGTCTTTCAACATGGCTATGGCTCTTAGCGAGTCAATATCTGACAGCTAAATCAATAACTGCCCCCTAGAAATTTTCTGATTCTTCCGGAATCAATAATCACCGAATCCTTCCAGTGATAATCTGACCCACCCAAAAGTGGGTCAAAATTCATTACACTGCTTTTTAAAAGCGGAAGTTAATTAATTAACTTCTAAGACGTGCCTTAATTAATTCAAATACCGCAAATTAATTAATTTGATTAGCAGTAAGTCTTAACAGTGTTTTCGATTTCTTCGATGCTCAGCTCTTCACCGGACAGGTGTTCTTTCTTCTCACCCTTTTCGAAGAAAACGATGGAAGGCAGACCCATAACGCCCTGCCCCATGGCCAGACGACGGTTACCTTTGATGTTCAGTTTAGCGAACTTCATTTTGCCATCGTATTTTTCAGCCAGAGCAACAACGTCAGGCATCAGTTCCAGGCAGCGACCACAGGTCTCACCCCAGAAATCAATCATTACAACGCCATCGAAGTTTTTAACTTCTTCGTCGAAGTTGTCTTTAGTAATCTCGAGCATGACTCACTCCAAATGTGAGCTGGCGATTAAGCCAGCTGTTGCAATTCTTCAGCAGTCGGACGAACGACGCGCTTAACTTCCTGACCCTTGCTAAAACGAACAACAGTCGGGATGTCTTCAACATTGTAGCGGCCGGAGATATTCTGACTCTTATAAGTGTCAACAGTCACCAGAGGCAGTTCTTTCTCTTTGCAGAAAGCTTCCAGCTCAGGCATCAGAGCGATACCGTCCTTGTCCAGTGGGTTCCAGAACATAACGGCGACGTCGCCTTCTGCTTCCAGAACTCGCTCCTGCCAGTTCTCTTCTTCCTGCATGTAACGCTCGGCGGCAACGGCTGCGATAGCACCGTCAGCGGCGGCGGTAACAACCTGACGCAGGAATTTGTCGTTAACGTCACCAGCGCCGAATACGCCAGGAACGTTAGTAGCCATCTGGTCGTCTACCTTGATGTAGCCGCCCTTAGCCAGTTCTACAGTGCCTTCCAGGAAGTCTGTGTTAGGCACGGTACCTACGAACATGAACACGCCATCACATTCGATTTCGCTGATTTCACCAGTCTTCAGGTTCTTGACCTTAACACCGTTAACCAGCTCTTCGCCGCAGATTTCTTCAACTGTGGAGTTCCACACGAAGTCGATCTTGTCGTTGGCGAATGCCTGCTCTTGAGCAGTACGGTCTGCATCCAAAACGCCTTCGTCGTGCAGCACAATCATCTTGATGCTGTTAACGAACTTGGTCAGGAATACAGATTCTTCTACTGCAGTGTTACCGGAACCAACAACGACGATATCCAGCTCTTCAAAGAAGTCTGCATCGCAGGTTGCGCAGTAGGAAACACCCTTACTGGTGAATTCGCGCTCGCCCTTGATACCAAGAATACGAGGCTGAGCACCAGTTGCAACGATTACGGTGCGGGCTCGCAGGACTTCACCTTCTTTGGTGGTAACCTGCTTGATAAAACCGTTATCTTCTACCTTGATACCGCTTACAGTGCCGCGCTGGAACTCAACACCAAAACGCTCACAATGCTTGCGGAAGGCGCCCATGATGTCGGGGCCGGTAGCCTGGTCGATACCAGGATAGTTTTCCAGTTCGTTGGTTTTTGCAGCCTGGCCGCCAGTTTTTGCACTAGCTTCCAGAATCACGGTGCTCATTTTACCGCGTGCACAATAAACGCCCGCAGACATACCACCAGCGCCACCACCAACAATAACAACGTCAAGAATGTCTGACATGAATGCTCCGTCCATTCTGTTTCGTGCAGGCAATAACTTGATTACCAGAACACATTCATGAGAATCAAATTCATTCTCTCTGAAATTGCTGGTTGATTCTGTTGCTGCCTAAGTTGGTGCCAATCATGAACCTATCAGAGGTAACAAATATTGATTTGAAGCAAACTCTCTTTGCCTAACTTTAACGATTGTTGTTTTTACGTATAACAAGGATGTTAGTTACAGCGATTTTTTGTAGGCAGACGAAGTCAAAAGAAGACAAAACCTTAAAATATTTAAATATGAGGATAAATTATGTACCAGTGTCAAACTTCAAACAATCAAGGGAAACCCCACTCATCATCACTGATTTACAGCCAGGTATCGCATCCGATTCCTCTTCCCCCCCCTCCCTACCCCGGGACACCTGCAACCAACCCAGCATATATGAACCCACAGCCCATAGCACCTCGGCCTCCCCAGCCGTATCACCGTCCCCTATGGCAGACTCAGCCCCCCCCACCGCAACAGCTTTTTACTCCCATATATGACAGAGGTACTCAAACCTTCCACAGCACAAATGAACAGTTGCATCACCAGCTCCTTTATCATAATCACTGGAGCTTTTTAACAGGGCCAGTAATTGAAGCGTACAAGGCATTACAAGCTAGCCCGTCCTTACAATACCTCTCCAAGGCGGTGCCAGGAACTGATACCTCAGACAACACTTCAGTCACAGTTATGAAAGGTGGGCTCAGTTACTCTCAAGCTTTAATAGATCAGCAAAAAACGATAGAGCGGCTCAAGCAATGTCTGCGAAACATTTCCTCATCAATCCCTCAAGGAACCAATCTGGATGACACATTTTGGAAGCTGCAAACTCACTGTACGAATTACAGCCGACTAGTTAATCAGCTTCGGGTGGCAAAAAATCAATTAACAGCAGAACATAGAGACCATTTCACAACTCTTACAATACCCAGCCTATTAGACCCAAGCACTTCCGAGAAACAGGATATTACCATCTGGGACAAAGGTGCATATCAAAATATAGGTGATCTTATGAAGAGTCATAACAATACACGTCAAAGTCTCATTGACATATTTGGACTGAATAAGGATGCAAAGCTGGATGATATATGCAAAAAAGCTGAAGAATTAAGCAAGCAAAACGGTGAACATCATGCTTCAATCAAGGAACTTCGCCAGCAAAACGGTGAATATCATGCTTCAATCGAGGAACTCAGTAAGCAAAACAGTGGATATCATGCTTCAATCAAGGAACTCAGCCAGCAAAACGGTGAATGTCATGCTTCAATCGAGGAACTCCGCCAGCAAAACAGTGAATATCAAATATCAATTGAGGAGCTCAAGAACAAGCAAACATCGGCTGACCAATACATGCTCGAAAATCTGCAACTGCAAGCAAAGGTGAGCGAACTAGAGGAAAATTTGAAAGAAATGAAGGAGAAGCTACAGCAAAACGCACCCTCACCAGTGATGATTGAAACAAGCATGAGGCAAGAACAACCATCATCCCTTTCGGCGAGGTCGCCAGTAGCGACACTCTTCCCACCTACCTCTGCAATGAGCTGTGACCAACCACAAACAAAATCAAGTACAATGGTAAGCTGCCCAACCGGGCAAATAAACCCCAAGGGGCCACGAAAAAAACGAAGAAAACGAAGAAAACTCATTAAAGGCGGAATGGACATGGCCACACAAGCTAAAAATTTGCAGAAGAAACAGAGAAATATACAAAGGTTGAAGAGGCTTGAAAAAGTACAATCTTAATTCAGATCATTTGTTTTTTCGGCGCAATTAATGAGCCGATAGGGGTCCCAGATTCTCAGGGTCTTATCACCAGAAGAAGAGACCACCAGCCCGCCAGGATCGCTGACCAGGCAACCAATCTTTTGATTGTGCCCGGTCAGAGTGGCAACACACTCCCTACCTGGAGCATTGGTTAAGTCCCATAATTTCAGGGTATGATCAGAAGAAGCAGAGACCACTCGTCCATCGGAAGCGATGGCAACGCACTCAACCGATTCTTCATGGCCTGTCAGGGTGGCGGTACACTCGTTACCTGAAGCTTTCTTCATGTTCCAGACTTTCAGGGTCTTGTCATCAGAGCCTGAAATCACCAACCCATCGGGGCAGACAGCCACACAGTTAATCGAGCCTTCATGCCCTTTAAAGATCGCGATACACTCGTTACCCTGGGGCTTCTGCAAATCCCAGACTTTCAGGGTCTTGTCATCAGAGCCTGAAATCACTAATCCATTGAGGCAGACAGCCACGCAGTTAATCCTGTCTTCATGCCCTGTCAGGGTGGTGGTACACTCGTTACCCGGGGGCTTCTGCAGATTCCAGACCTTCAGGGTGCGATCAGTAGAGCCAGAAATGACATATCCTTCAGGGGTAGTCACCAGGCAAGTAATCGTTCCTGCGTGCCCTGTCAGAGTAGCGATACACCTTTCACTGAGAGATCTATTCATATCCCATACTTTCAGGTCCCTAACCCAGGAAGCAGTAATCACCAGTCCGTTGGCGGCAGATGCCATGCACTCGACCATGTCGAGGCTTTCCGTCAGGGAGACGACAGGCTGTTTACCCAGATTATCCTGATCCTGATTCAGGTCACAAATTTTCAGGATTGCTTCACAACGGTAAGCAATTACCTGCCTGTCAGAGGTGATTGCCATGCACCTGATAGTAATATCTTGTTCCAGGGTGGCAATATTTTCAGCCTTACCGGCCCGATTGCTCAAATGGCGGAGCAAGGCAGCCTGCCTTAATACCCCACCCATAACCCACGCCTGCTCCAGCTCATCAAAGTTCTTACTCAACCACAGTCTGAAAGGAGAATTGGGCTGGCACTGCCGGGAAAAACCTAACGGCATACTGTTAAGGTACAAGGACTGGATATTCGGATTAGTGTGATAATATTTTTCCAAAAAAAAATTGGTCAGGATCTGATGTCGACTGAGGCCCAGCGGATCCTGCGTAACATTATTCTGATAGAAAATACTGGAAACATGCGCAAGTGTCAGCATATCTCTGGCGGTAAGTTTTTTTTGCATCTCTTTCCAGCAGACATAATCGAGCTTCCTGTAAAACTCCTCACCGGTTATCAATCCGGCGTCCGCTTCTGGCTCCACCACTCTGACAACTTTTTGATCTGTATATAAGCAAGAGATGTCTTGAGATGCTTGCCCGCCAGGAGGTTTATTGATGGATTCCATAGCAACTGTTTCCCCGTTTTTTGTTGATATTCTTTCGACATAAGAAACAGCCTCACATTCCCTTTTCAGTAGCCTGTCTAACCATTTGGTTATGAGAAAAGTTTGTTATTGCGCCATTTTAGATCAACGCCACACCACTGTTTTCAGCGGCTACGCCTTCCCTTCTTTCTCTACCAGAACGTTCAGAGCAAAAATTTGGGAAACGGCATTATATGATGATTAAACAGAAAGATTTCAGAATAGGGGAGATAGATTGTGGTTGCCTCCGCCCCAGAGACAACCACGGAAAACAGATATTTTACGCCATTGTAGACGGCAGTGTACCAACACCCTGAATAGAGCTCAGGCCGGACAGCAGCAGCTGACCGTCGATAACCTGGAAGTCAGCCAGAATCTGGTCATTGTACTGGCGGGCATAAGTTCTGGCATTCACCATGATCGTGTAACGATCCAGTGCATTTTCAATGATTTCCAGCGACTGCATATCCAGTCCAGTATTATCGGTATCAACAACTACTGAGCGGTAGGGGCTTTCGCCCGGCTTAACACTGCCAGCCAGAGGATGAGTCACCAGCCTTGCACCGGCATGCACATGGTTACGTGCTGTTTTCAGCACATCCTCATAGCTTTCGCAGAAATCCTGCTTAAAGCGGGACAGTTTTTCAGCAACCTTGGGGTTGTTGGTAATAATCAGTAATTCACTCATGCGGCTTCCGCCTCCTGTCCGGGAACCTTCAGCACCACGCGGTCTGAATCGTTCCGTTTGACCCAACCATCCCGTTCCATTCGATTGAGGACAGGAATCATATATTTCCGGCTTAATCCGGTACGGTCTTTAGCCTCACCCAGAGCGACGACTTCACCGATAGACATACCCTTCAAGATGGCGCTGACCAGACGGTCATAAACCTCTTTGTAGTAGTAAATCTGGTCTTCCATGGGAACCACAAAACCGAGATGCACCAGGTTACGCAGCTCTTTCTGTCCACCGGGAACCTTGGTTTTGGATGCTTCCAGACCGCTCTCTGCTGCTTCGCGAATCATCTTCAGCAGCACGCGGCCCTTTTCACCCAGATCATCTTCCGATGAACCACCACCAAGAACCCAGGCACCGCCGGACATATGAATCAGGTTTTCACCCTTCAGGCCCTTGAGGATTTCATCCATTACTGCCTGTTCGATATTCAGCTTACTGGCGAGTTCCGGACCACTCAGCGCAGTACCCTCATTTTTCAGGGTTTCCTGCACACGCTCATTGGCTTCTTTATGGAAGGTATGACTCACCAGCCAGCCATTCATATCCACACAGCTGCTGGCATCCTCCATAAAAGAAAGGGCTTCGCAGCCATGCAGGGCATCACGGTGGATATAACCATGGAAATCCAGACTCAGCTGTAGACGGTCCTGTTCTTCCGGCTGCTCCGGCAGAGCTTCCAGAATTTCGTACAGATCTGCACGACGGCGTGCTTCTACTGCACCACTCCAGACCACTCGACCGCTGAACAGCAGATCACTACCACCATTTCGAATAATAACGAAAGGCTGGTTCCAGAATGCCGTGACTTTATTACTCAGCACCAGTCGCGCCAGACGGGTACCACGAATATGGTGCAGACGGGCCAGACTGTGGGCACTGCCCAGAGCCACTTCAACCTCACGGTTATTACGCCCTTCGGTAAAGCCTTCTGCCAGACGCACAATCATATGATCGGTCACCATAGCATCAGCCGGATTGGCAACCAGACAATGGCCACGCTCCAGCTCTTTCTTGGTAATACCTTTGAGACCAACTGCGACACGGGATACAGCATCGACATTGTCTGCATTTTTATGACCGGACTGCAGTGCCTTGACCTGAACCGGCTTACCGGCAGGCATAATAGTCATCTTGTCGCCAATGCTGATCGGCCCTTCGGTCAGACTGCCTGTCATAACCGTACCGATACCGTTCACGGTAAATACCCGGTCAAGGTAGACACGTGCACTCTGACTGCTGCTCTGAAGATCGCTTCCCTGGGCTTCCATCCGACGCAGATGGCGCAGAACCATCTCTTTCAGCTGGGGAATATTGTCGCCATTCAGGGCTGATACACAGATAGATTCTGGAATCTGGTCGGTGATTTCCAGGCACTTTTCCAGCACCTCCTCTTCCACCATTTCCAGCGTGTCAGCATCCACTGCATCGGACTTGTTGATAACAACCAGGATATCCTTGATGCCCATGGCATGAATCACCCGCAGGTGATCATTGGTCATCGGCATCCAGCCTTCATCAGCGGCAACTACCAGCAGCACCATATCCAGACTCCAGACGCCGGATACCATGTTGCGGATATATCGTTCGTGGCCGGGAACGTCGATCACACCAACGGTTTCACCTTCAGCTCCTTCAAAATGAGCAAAACCCAGGTCGAGGGTCATGCCCAGAGCCTGCTCTTTTGGACGGGCAGTCATAATACCCGTCAGAGCCTTGATCAGTGCCGTTTTGCCATGGTCAACGTGGCCGGCTGTTCCTATAACAGCTCTCATTTAACGTATTCCTGGGATTCTTTAGCAAAGAAGTAATTGCGTAACTGGCCGGCTACAACATCGCGATCTTCAGGCAAAATTGTGGCGAGATTAATACGAACCTTGTCGTTGCGGATCACCGCCACCACTGGTACCGGCATCTCACGCAGCTCATCAAGAATCTGGTTGGCAGCTTTATTGAGATTTATCTCCAGAGACCAGGAAGGGTAGTACTCATCAGGGAGCGTACCGCCACCAATAATCAACTGATCTTCAACCAGGGAAACATAATTACCCTGCTCAGGGCTGCCACCGAGTTCAGCAGCTTCTCGCTCTGCCCACTGACGGTTGGCTTCCAGGTTCAGCTGGGAGCGCTCTGCAATGCCACGACCACAGTCTTCACTATTCAACTTGCGAACCAGCAGTTCTTCCAGCAGGGAGTAAACAACCCGGCCCGGACGGAAAGCCCGCATCATCGGGTTCTTTTCCAGTTTCTTCACCAGATCTTTGCGGCCACAGATAATACCGGCCTGAGGGCCACCAATAATCTTGTCGCCCGAGAAGCAGACCAGATGAGCGCCCTGACGCAGGTAACGGTCAGCGGGAATTTCTTCTTTGGAGATAGTTTCAGTCACAAGGCCGGAACCCTGATCAACTGCCAGCAGAACATGCTCAGGCAGGCGACGGGCAACTTCTTTCATATCGGCCGTCTCGGTAAACCCGCGTACTGCAAAGTTAGACTTATGTACCATCAATACAAGTGCAGTGTCTTCTGTCACAGCATCTATATAGTCATCAGCCGTGGTGATATTGCTGGTGCCCACTTCAACCATTTTAGCACCGGCCATTCGCATGATATCGGGGATACGGAAACCACCACCAATCTGGATCTGCTCTCCGCGGGAAACAATAACTTCCTTGCCTGCCGCCAGCTCGTTCAGTAACAGCCAGACTGATGCAGCATTGTTATTCACAACCACCGCATCTTCGGAACCGGTCAGAGCATTAACCAGATGATTGACCAGGCCCTTGCGCTCACCACGCTTACCTTTGGCAAGACTGATTTCCAGGTTGCTGTAGCCGGTATTGACCTCAGACACAGCATCCCACAGTTCAGGACTGATAGGAGAGCGACCAAGGTTGGTGTGAATCACAGTCCCGGTGGCATTGATAACACGGGTCTGGCGGGTGCGGATCAGGGATCGACAGGAGGAGAGGATATCATTCTGCAGCTGCTGCATATCCTCATCACTGGTGATAAAGCGACGCTGCTTTCTATAGCCGTCGATCACCCGGCGGATAGCGTCGGTGACAATAGGACGACTTAGCCGACTGATAGCCTGCTCGAGAAAAGGGGATTCCAGTATTTGCCCGACCTGGGGCAGACGAGGGCGGCTTTGCTGCTTTACCTGGCTTGCTTGGCTTGCCTGACTTGCTGCCATAATTTCCTCTGAGAGGTCTGGGCCCCGACACAGGATAACGGCAAGTGCCGGTGCACATACAGCAAAGGCCGAGTCCTGTTATTTATTCAAACAACCGGAATCGGCCTGAGCATTAAATTTGGCGGAAGAGGCAGGAATCGAACCTACCAGAGCCTATGCGGCTCACATCGGTTTTGAAGACCGGGGGGACCACCAGATCCCATCTGCTTCCAAAGTGATGTGCCGTATGATACTGACTTATTTCTTACGAAACATTGGCAATTTCACAGATTGACCACAGGCACAGCGAAGTTTACTCTATTCTGTTTTTTGCCTCGTCAGTCAAATCTGTGGGTCATTTCTGGTTCAGGCAGCTTCCCAAACGCATGATATAAAACATAATCATTTGATAACTTCCAGGCCCTTTTCCATCCACTGGGAGCCTGTTGCATCGCATTTGCGTAATTAACTGCAACTCGTCTTTCCATCAGCTCTGCATCTCCATTTCTGAGAGCAAATCATTCTCGCAAGCCGTGAATTGACATCAGTGACAGAACTGTTTCTTATTCTGACCGATAGAACAAAACTAAGAGCTCTTATCTCTCTGCAATTGCCGCTGGCGTGTTTTCACAGCTCTTCTTTGAGCAATAGTCTCTGCAACCCCCTTTCCCATATGGTGTTCTCCCCTGCCCTTTGATAACTGTATCTGCTTTTCCCGCTGGGCAAAGCGGGCCTTTTGCTCTGGGGTTAAGCTGTCATAACAGTTTGGGCAACTGACACCCGGCTGGTATTTTTTACTTTCCTTGTCTTCTTCGGTTATGGGAAGCCGACAGGCATGGCACTGATCATAGCTGCCCTTTTCCAGCTTATGATTAACAGTCACCCGGTCATCGAAAACAAAACACTCCCCCTGCCATAAAGACTCGGATTCCGGTACCTGCTCCAGATATTTCAGAATGCCGCCTTTAAGGTGGTAAACCTGATCAAACCCCTGTTCCTTCAGAAACGCTGTTGACTTTTCGCAGCGAATCCCGCCGGTACAGAACATGGCGACTTTCTTGTGCGCTTTTCTGTTCAGCTCTTTTTTCACATAACCTGGAAACTGGCGAAAGCTTTCTGTGTGTGGGTTAATTGCCCCATTAAAGGTACCCACCTGAATCTCATATTCATTGCGGGTGTCTATGAACAGCACATCAGGATCACTTATTAATTGATTCCACTGGTCAGGCTCAACGTAAGTTCCCACTGACTTACGGGGATCAATTCCTTCAACCCCCATAGTCACAATTTCCTTTTTCAACTTGACCTTAGTGCGCTTGAAGGGAAGCTTGCTGACGTAGGACTCTTTCGTTTCAAGTGGGTTGAGACGTGAATCTTCCACAAGCCACTCGAGGAGAAGATCAATACTCTCCCTTGATCCTGCCACAGTGCCATTAACACCTTCACTGGCCAGCAAAAGGGTTCCATAGACCTGAAACCTGTTCATGGTATCAAGCAGCGGTTCGCGTAAATCCTGATAGTTCTCCAGGGCTACAAATTTGTAGAGGGCACAGACCACAATAGGAAAGTCAGTACTTCCTCTTGATTTTCTGGTAGTTAGCATTGTTATTTTCCCCTGCAGACCGGATCGTAAATCCGGAGCAGTTCAAAGCTCAATTATCAAAAGCAGGGCACGATAATAGCAAAAAATGGTAGTTGTCCTGATATTCACTATTTCCTGCACTTTGCCGAATGTTCACTGTATCAAGACTCGATAATCATAATTCTCTAGGAGTGTTGTGGTTTCATCATAGGGTTGAGCCTATGATGAAACCACAACAGAACCTAAGCCTGAAATAAACTCGAAGATTAACAATTGTGAATAACTCTCGTCCCTGGCTGCCAACTGCTGCCCTTTTATTGGCAATGGTTATTTGGGGTAGCTCTTTTGTCGTTCTCAAATACGCCCTGCAAAGTGCCACCCCGATGGTCATTGTTTTTGGCCGTCTGCTCACAGCATCCATTCTATTCCTGCTGATGTGGCCACTGATTAAACCGGCTGCCATTCATCGTCAGGACTGGAAAGCACTGTTATTAATGGCTTTGTTTGAACCCTGTATTTACTTTCTTTTTGAAGCCAAAGCCTTGCAGCTGACCACGGCTTCTCAGGCAGGCATGATTACCGCCATGCTTCCTGTCATGGTAGGAGTAGTTGCTTACTTCACTCTGGGGGAGAGAGTCTCAAAACAGAGTTGGGCTGGCTTTCTGATTGCCTTTCTGGGAGTTGTCTGGCTGAGCCTGCAGGCGGAGCAGGACAGCTCTGCTCCCAATCCCCTGTTAGGCAACTTTTATGAACTGATGGCCATGCTTTGTGCGGCGTTCTACACCATTGTGATCAAAAAGCTCTCGAATCGTTACAAGCCTCTTTTCCTAACAGCCGTACAGTCTTTTGTGGGAGCAGTGTTCTTTCTGCCACTGGCAGCATGGGAAGGATTTCCCGCAAGTCTGCCACTGGAGGCCGGGGCTTCAATTGTCTATCTGGGTGCCGTTGTAACTCTGGCTGCATACGGGCTGTTCAATTTTGGTATCAGCCAGGTTCCGGTATCTACGGCTTCAGCCTATGTCAACCTGATTCCTGTCTTTACCGTGCTGCTGGCAGTGGTTTGGCTTGGAGAAAGTCTGGCTGCAGGTCAAATTACGGCCATTGCATTGATTGCCTTTGGTGTCTTTTTTGAGAAACTGTTGCCTTCAAAATTAAAAGCCGGTTGCAACACCGCCAGAGTGTAAATCACTACTTATTTATCAAGCTGGCTGCAGGAGCACCCCAGGGACTTCAGGATGTTTACTCGATTCATTCCAAAAAAAAACTGGAGTACTGCTGGATTCAAGCACTTTTCAATGAAGAAAGAAAGGCTCGAATTTTCTCAACCTGGTTCACTGTAATATCCGGTATTGCCAGAAAACGCACTTCCACCAGTTTGTTCTGGCTATCTAGATAGCGCAGAGTATCGAGCACCCTTTGATTTGGCTTGCCAACCAGCCACTGGTGCAGATCATCATCCATAGCTTTCAGATCAATCATGGCACCATCCATATCCGGCAGGATTTTTTCCCAGACCGATACAGGCAGGTATCCATTGGAATCAATTAAACAGCTCAGGTGCTGAAGTTCTTTCCTGTTCCGGCTCACAACATATCTCCAGAGAAGTTATGGAGATATTGTGCGCTTTTTGAGGGTTTTGTTTGTGATTAAGAGCAATTTGCGTAAATTGTGCCGCCGTTATTTTAAGCAGTAACTATTCATATAACTCATGCTGGTAAACAGTGTGCGGCCCCATTATGGGCTCCTTCTTTTTCTTACGCTCTGTTCTTAATTGCTCAGCATGGGTTCTCTCATACTCCTCTTGAAGAAGCTGCTGTTCGCGCAGCCTCATCTCATACTCCTTTTGAAGAAGCTGCTGCTCACGTAATTTCTTTTCATGATCGTCTTGCAGATGTTGGCTGCTTTCTTCCTTTCCAGCCTGATACATGGTGACTTTAACTTTGAGTTGCAGATCATGCCATTCAAAAGAACGGGCTTTCACCTTGGCCTGCTGTAATTCATTGTTAAAGTTAAATTGCTGGTTATTTCCTTTCTCTGCCAACTTTTGCATCTGCTTTCCAATAGCCTGAATCTGATGATCAAAGTTTAGCGGTGTCTTGGCATATTCAGCTTTCTGCTTCTCTAATACAGTCTTCACAGTATTTTTAAATTTTTTCAGCTTCTCTGCAGAAACATCCTGATCAGGAGGGGCAATACAAACGAACCGACCATTCGTTCCTTCCGTGCAGATAGAAATCTGAACCCCCATCTTTCTGGCAAATTCAGCATTGTTCAGGCACTTGATGAACTTACCCATATCATTCGTGACCCACTGCAAATTCAGCACCCGCTCAAGCTGTGCCTCAAGTGCTTTCTGCTCACCAAGAAGTGAGCCGCTGTTTGGCTCAACAGGAGTGGCTGTACGGGGAATATCAGTTCTCCGACTTGGATAAGGGTTTGAAGGAGAATGACGACGGCCAGGCACCGTATGTACGGAAGGGCTTGATCTGGTCACGCTGGGTGCAGGTGTAGCACCTCCAGCACTTAATGAGGAACCGGGAGTCGGAGGTAGTGTCTGTGGTGCGTCCATAGTACTTAATCTCTTCAAATTTACGGATGTTATGATTCTTAGGCTCTCAAAAGCGATGAAAGTTCCGAAAAACTGCCCAGGGGCTATGCTTCCTCTCTTCATTTGGAGGCGGTAAAGTGAATAGATATAAAAAAACACTACTAACAATTCTGACAGGACTACTGATGCAGACCTCTGCCGGGGCATTTTCGAAGGATATCGAGGAAAAAAACGCACAGCCCGGGGAATATCTGGCGAATAGATTTACGGGGCGTCATCAGCTGAACCACACTCTGATTCTCCTTGATATTGACGATACTGTTCTCACCTCTCCAGCCGGGCAGTGGCTGGGAAGCTCTGTTATGTTCTTTGGTCTTATGGATGAGGCCCTGCAGAAGCATCCTGACTGGAGCAGGAGGCAGGCGGCTGATTATCTTGACCCTCTGTTGCTTCATATTTATACCAAGGTCCCCATGATTCTGGTTGACCCATCTCTTCCCAAAGCCATCAATGATCTGAAAAAACGGGGGGCTACAGTTATAGGTATGACGTCAAGAGGACTGATAACCAAGGATGTGACTCTCTGGCAGCTGGAACAGTGCGGAATTTCATTTTCAGACACTGGTTCCAGAAAAAATACCAAGCTTCCAGATGGACGTGTAAGTCTGATTGAAAATGGTGTTGTATTTGTCAGCCACGGCAACCGCAAGGGGGAAGTGCTTAACAGCCTGCTTAATGATAAAGCTGAACCTTTCAGGGATATTCAACATATCACCATGATTGATGATCAGAAGCGACACCTTATTGATATCGGGGAGACACTCACCGAACAGTTTTACATCCCGGTGTTGTGTACTTTCCCTGATTCTCAACCTAAATATAATCACACTCTGGCTGTTCAGCAGTTAAGAAACATTGTGAAGCAGGAGAAAGATAGTGACTCGATTATCAAAGAAATGATGAACTCAGACCCTTTCACCATGGCTTTGATGAAATCCGGGTAGGTTTGCTATCAGCGTCCTTTTCCCAATGAGAGGATGAAAAGAAAGGGGATGCATGAAGAAAACCTTCCACTTCATACACCCATCGTCGCTTAAACTATTTTGAAGAAATGAATCCGCTCAAAGTTCACTACTCATCATGACAGGGGCTTTCAATCACGGCCTTATAACGTGGACCAGCCACCTCCCAACAAAACTCCTCAACACCTGGAGCCTGCAGAGTTCCTCTCTGTTTGTCTTCTGAGCACCGTAGAATCATTGCCACAGCATCATCTTCGCAACTGTAGAGATAGTTTTGGTCAAACATAAATGGATATGACTGCTCATTAGGAAGAACCGGAACAGCGCCACAGGCAACACCTTCCAGCACTGATATCCCCTGGAACTCATGGCGCGAAGTCGACAGCAGAATATCTGACTGCAGCAGCCAGTCCAGATACTCCTGACGGGATTCTGCAAATCCGAACTTACGTAAGCGATGCCCAAACTCATTTTGAATTGTGGTGAATTCGGCAGGTGATTTCCTGAAAGACTGCCCAAGAATACAAAGCTGATAATCCAGCTCTGATGCTTCCAGTTTTTGCAAAATATTCAGCAGCCGATCAGGGCCTTTATCGTACTCCCAGCGTGCTGCCCAGCTGATCAGAAAAGGCGAATCATGCTCCCCATTCTGCTTCAATGGCTCAGAATTAGGAATATCCTCAGCAAGAGGAACGGGAATAACAGAACTTCTGGCAGAAAGTGTATCCACAATCCCGGCAGGGACATGGTCAGGCAGTTTTTTCAGAAGAGCAGAAGCTCCTTCGAAAAAGGTCTTGCGATTGTACTCCGTGTTGAAAACCAGACTGTCTCCACACAGAGCGGTATAGATGGTCTGTAACTGAGGTTCAACAGGGCTGAAAGTCTGGTGGCCTGAGCGGGGGTAGGCAAACTGGTTTTCGTGAAAATAAACGATGGTCGGCACGGCTCCCAAAGAAGGAACCATTCCCCGCAGGGAAGAAAGATCAACCATTGAGGTCGCAATAATCCTGTCCCAGGGCTGCTGCAGAATTTCACGATGTCCCATAGCCCAGGTCAGACTGTTACCACGCAAACGCCAGTTAAAGTATCTGTCTGGCAGGGTCAGTACTGTCCAGTCATGCTCTGGAAATTGTTCAGTCAGCCCTTTACGCCAGTAGCGGTGGGAAACGGCATCATAGGCCGAGAGGAGCAGGATCTTCATTCAGAGATTTGGGTAAAAAGGCAGGAATATAATGCATTTTCTATTTCAAAACGCAGGTCTGGCTCAAATGAACCAGACCTTCTTGAGAATACCCTCAATTAAACCATTTCAATTGAAGCCTGAAGTTTACCCTCAATTTTATTCTCAAAGGCTTTCAGGCGTTTATAGATAGACATCAGCTCAACAATCACTGCCCAGGAGTTAACCAGGAATTGGAAGGACTCTTCCACCTTGCCAAAGGCTCGAATCACCTGTTGCATAACACCCAGAGTAATTGCACCGGCAACAATGGTCGGCCCCATGGCGATATAAGGGATAATGACGCTGAACTGCAGGTAAGACCACTTGGCAATATCAAAGTAGAGGTAATGAAGGTAGAGCGTAAAGTAGTTCTTACGCACATGGCCAAAGAGTTCCTTAACAGTAGGAGGAGATGCTCTGTCATCATGATCTTCACCCAGCACCAGCTCTTTACGGTAGGCCGCTTCTACCCGTTGGTTATTAAACTCCAGACCGGGAAGTTTAATACCGACAATTGCCAGTAGAACCGTTCCACAGGCTGCCGAGATCAGGGCAATAAATACCAGGGCCTGATCAACCGGCCCAATCCAGGGCAATTCTTTTACATGATCACTCAGCCCCCAGAGAATCGGCAGGAAAGCGACAAGAGTCATAACCGATCGCATCAAAGCCACACCCAGGCTTTCCATAATCCGGGCAAAGCGCATGGTATCTTCCTGCACCCGCTGCGCAGCTCCTTCAATATGACGCAGCCTGCCCCAGTTGGACATGTAATAGTCGTTCATGGCCGTACGCCACCGGAAGACATAGTGCTTAACAAAGAATTCCAGCAGTACCGCCACAATAATGTAGATACCGGCAATCTCAACAAAAGTCAGGCACTGATCAAGAAAGGTATCGAAATCATGCAGGCCGGGGGAACCCAAAGCTTCCTGGATCGTATTGTAAAAGGTGCCAAACCATTCATTGATTTTTACGTCCAGCTGCACCTTGTACCAGGTAACCCCCAAAATAATGGCTGAACCAAACAATGACCAAAGAAACCATTTTTTATTCAGGAAGAACGATTTGAACATAAATTATTGTTTCCACTTTTCCCACAAGGGTTAATCTGGCAAGCATTGCCCGCAAAGTACGGGGCTTCAGTACATTAATAGATCACTCCCACGCCTTGAAGTTACCAGACTGAGTCAATTATCTGAATTTTTTCTTATCAGACAGAGTCGGAGTAGCTTTATCCAGCTTCATGAGATGAACATACCCGAAATAATGCTGCTAAAGCCTGTCAGATTTCTCGCTAAACCCTATTGACCATACAAAGTATCCATTGATAATTGTTTCATTGTGAATTCTCAGGGAGAAATATATGAACGCCGTCGTCAGGACGATCCTGAGGATTAATATGCAGATTCTGAAGCTGCGCTGGACTTTTCTGGCGATGCTGGTTTTCGTGCATTTTGCATTTTCCTGGTACCTGTTGCTAGAGGCTGGCGAAACGGAAATTATTACTCCGTTCAAGTTTTATTATTTTTACCTGGTGACAGCCTCGACTGTTGGTTATGGCGATTTTTCGCCTTCGTCACCTGCAGGACAGGCAGCTGTGAGCCTGTTTGTTATTCCCGGTGGCGTTATTCTGTTCGCCGCCCTGATTGGTAAAATGACCACGGTTATTGTCGATGGTTGGAGAAGAAATATGAAAGGACAGCTGAACTTCAACGGTCGCCTGGAAGATCATATTGTGATTATGGGCTGGCACAGGGAAAGCACTGCCCGCATGATTGATCTGATCTTTGGGGATACGCGCCGGGAAAACCGCGATATTGTGCTGGTCTCCAACCACAAAATGGAAAACCCTGACCCTGATCGACTGCACTTTGTTCAAGCAGAGAGCCTGGCTTCAGAAGATGTCTGGGAACGCGCCGCCATTGCCGATGCCAGCCGGATCATAATTGCCGGAATCAGCGATGAGAGCACTTTGACTACAGCTCTGAGTCTTTCTGCTGCCAGGCGCACCAACGCCCATATTGTCTGCCATTTTGAGCAGGCTGATAAAGCGGCTCTGCTGAAAGCCCACGCGCCTCAGGTTGAATGCCATATCAGCACAACAACAGAGATGCTGGTTCGTTCGGCTCAAGACCCTGGCTCATCCCGTGTACAGGCCCAGTTGCTGAATACTCTGACCGGCCCAACCCAGTTCAGCCTTCAGGTTCCCAGTCATTTTTCTGGCTGCACCTTTGGCCAACTGATAAGAACGCTGAAAGAGCATCACGATATTCTGGTACTGGGTCTGGCAGAAAGTATTCATGGTGATGATCTGGTGCTAAACCCTCCAGCCGAACATCCAGTGCATTCTGGCCATCTGATTTACTATATGGCGCATCAACGTCTGCGTGCTTCGGAAATTAACTGGAGCAAGCTGCTGGAATCCGCCTGATAAATTCCGCACAAGTTCCAACAAAAGCACGCATATATTCTTACCTGCTCTCACAGTACAATGTGCGAATCTGTCATATCAGATTCGCACATACAACCATGAGATAACGACAAACCCTCATGGAAACCAGAACACTGAGCGAGAACCGGGAATGCACGTCTTTTATATCACCCCTACCAGTTATGGGGCAGGCCTGACATCTGTTGCTCTTGGGCTGGTTCGTGCCCTGGAAAGGGTTGGTCTTAAGGTTCGTTTCTGCAAACCTATCGCTCAGCAGCACCATTCCCACACAGGGGAAGAAAGCTCCACCCTGTTTGCCAGTAAAACCCTGCACCAGAAACCTCCCCGCCCCATCAGCTTTGATCTTGTTGAAGATAAGCTGGGACAGAACCGCCGGGAAGAGATATTGGAAGAAGTGGTCAGCCTGTTTCACCAGGCGGCCGGGCGCGATGCCGATGCCATTGTTGTTGAAGGTCTAACACCTACAAGACACTCGCCGTGGATTACCCGATTCAACAGTGAAATGGCCCGCACACTCAGTGCCGATATAATTATTGTGACTGGTGCCGATGACAGCACGCCGCGGGAACTTGCTGATCATCTCCGAATCAGTGCAGATAATTACGGTAGCGTAAGAAACCCGCAGATTCTCGGTTATATCCTTAACAAAATGCCTGAGAATATTGCAGAGCGGTTTGGAACTAACCCTCTGGAGCTGAAAAGCCTGCCGCGTATGCCTGCCAAAAGCTTTCCTCCTCTTGGCCATATTCCCTGGAATAATGAGCTTTCTTCACCTCGTACCAAGGATATCTGCGACCATCTTTTTGCCAAGGTGTTGAACGAAGGAATGATGGAAACACGGCGGGTTATCAAACGTATTCTCTGTGCCAGAACTTCCGCAAATATAACCCAGCACCTCGTGGCTGGAGCATTGATTATCTGCCCCGGAGACCGGGAAGATATTGTGCTGGCTACCTGTATGGCTGCCAGTAACGGTATTCCTCTTGCCGGGCTGTTGCTGACCAATGGAGAAAAGCCACCCGAAGGGATTATGCGTCTGTGCCAGACGGCTATTGCCACTTCAGAACTCCCGGTCCTGTTAACCGATCTTAATTCATACGATACAGCGACAAGACTGGATCGTATGAATCCGGAAGTGCCTGCAGATGATGTCGAGCGCATGGAAAGCGTTATGAACACCGTGGCTGAACATATCAATATTGATAAGCTGCGTGAGCATTGCGGTCAGCCCCATCAGGAACACCTCACCCCACCAGCCTTCCGTTACAACCTGGTTGAACGATCCAGAGCGGCCAGCAAACGTATTGTGCTGCCAGAAGGTGACGAGCCACGGACTATTCAGGCTGCCGCTCTCTGCCATGAAAAAGGTATTGCTCAATGTGTACTGCTTGGAAAACCCGAGCTTATCCGGGAAGTTGCCCGTGGGCTCGATATTGAGCTGCCAGCTGATCTGACCATTCTTGATCCGGATGAAATCCGCAGGCAATACATCGCACCTATGGTTGAGCTGCGCAAACATAAAGGTCTCAATGAAGCCATGGCTGAAGCACAGCTTGAAGATACGGTTGTGCTGGGCACCATGATGCTGGCCAAGGGAGATGTTGACGGTCTGGTATCCGGCGCAGTTCATACTACCGCCAATACCATCCGTCCAGCCTTCCAGCTTGTGAAAACCAAACCTGATGCAGGCCTGGTTTCCTCTGTATTCTTTATGCTTCTTCCAGATCAGGTGGTGGTTTACGGTGACTGCGCCGTAAACCCTGACCCTGATGCCGATCAACTGGCTAGTATTGCCATCCAGAGTGCTCAGTCCGCCAAAGCATTTGGTATCGAGCCGAAGGTGGCAATGATCAGTTACAGTACGGGAAAGTCAGGTCATGGCACTGATGTTGAGAAAGTACGGGAAGCGACTCGTATTGCCAAAGAAAGAGCACCTGAACTGATTATTGATGGCCCTCTTCAGTATGATGCAGCGGCAATTGCCTCTGTTGCCAAAAGCAAGGCTCCCGACAGCCCGGTAGCCGGTCAGGCAACAGTGTTCGTCTTCCCTGATCTGAACACAGGCAATACCACTTATAAAGCGGTTCAGAGAAGCGCCAATGTTATCAGTATTGGCCCTATGCTTCAGGGCCTGAACAAACCTGTCAATGACCTGTCCCGGGGCGCACTGGTTGATGATATTGTCTATACAATTGCTTTAACTGCTATACAGGCCACTCAATAAATGGTACGACCTTCTTCAAAAAAAGTTGAGATAGGCATACACTGACTGATACATTCGGTTTTCCAGAAGCAGTTGAGGGACTGTTTCTGATTCTAACCGGGGCTTACCCATAACAATTTAGAGCTGTCTCAAGAGCCATTTTGTTAATGCAGCACGACTGTAGTCTTTTCAGACAGCTTCTTAGAAAAACAGGGTTGTTTATGCTGGCTTTTCTTCCTCCTGTCGTACGGGGCATTCTTGCTACACTGTTTTTGATTCTCAATACAGTTTTCTTCTGTATACCTCTCTTTTTGACAGCCTTAATCAAGGCATGTATTCCCATTGAGATTATTCGCCTTGCCTGTAATCAGGTTCTCAATCTTGTTGTGACCCTGTGGATATATATCAATACCGGCCTGATAACCCTGTTTACCCCAATGAAAGTTGTGGTCACTGGGGATACCGATTTGCGTAAAGACAGATCCTATCTTATTACCAGCAACCACCAGACCTGGGCCGATATTGTGATTGTCCAGCAGGTTCTTAATGGGAAAGCACCATCAATTAAGTTCTTTCTCAAGAAGGAGCTGATCTGGGTTCCCATTCTGGGACTGTGCTGGTGGGCCCTGGATTTTCCATTTATGAAACGCTATAGCCGGGAATTCCTTGAGAAGCACCCGGAAAAGAAAGGGGAAGACCTGGAAACAACCCGCAAAGCCTGTGAGAAGTTCCAGGGTTTGCCGGTCTCTGTCTACAACTACGTTGAGGGAACACGTTTCACAGAAGCCAAACACAAACACCAGCAGTCACCATTTAAACACCTTTTGAAGCCTAAAGCTGGCGGTATCGGCTTTGTGCTTGGCGCAATGGGTAATAACCTGCAGGACTTTTTGAATATTACCCTTAGCTACAAGGGCAAAACTCCAGACTTCTGGGATTTTCTTTGTGGACGCTGCCCTGAGGTGAAGGTTCATATTGAGAAAAGCAGCATCCCTGACAAGTATCTGGGCAGGGATTACCTGAGAGATGACGACTACCGCAAGGATATTCAGAGCTGGGTTAACAAACTCTGGGAAGAGAAAGATCGGCGGCTGGAAGAAATGGAGTCTTAAACCTATTACTACCCGTTCATGAATATTTGCTGCCGGAAAACCGGCAGCAAATATTATCAGATATCCAAACGCAAACCTGCTGTAAACCCTCGCACCGTTTCTTTGTTTTTCATATTCATATCCAGGTCATAAACTCTGTAGCCTGCCTGAATACTGAAGCCTGTCAGCACATCAAAACGCACACCTGCTTCCATATCCTGAAAACGGCTGTCACTGCTTCGACCCAAATCAACCCGAGCATAGCCGTACGTGGGAAGTGCTTTGAAGAACTCTGCCTCAGCATTGACCATCGGCACAGTATCGCTGAACGACTGCCCCTTAAGCTCACCGTTATTAAACCTTCTTAAACCAGCGCCAAGATCTACACTGACCATGTCATTATCGAGCAACTCGTAATACCCATAGGCATCATAAGACTTGAAGTTCAGTTTCTTATCATCGACTTTGCCAAAACGTACAGCAGCGTTAGGAAGAAGAGGAATAAAGTGCTCAAACTGGGCGTAACCAGTCTGGAAAGCACCAAAGTCTGAAGTAGCCCAGTAGTTATATCCTGCCGTAGCGCCCAGAACACCTGCCTGAGTCAATGAAGAGACAGCAGAAAGAATGGCAGCAGCAGTTAATATCTTTTTCATGGAAGCGGAGTGTCACCAGCAAAAAGGCAAAACTATAGTTTTGATCAGCAGGTAAGTATGTGCGTTTTTTAACAACATCCTTCCCCTAGAAATTGAGAGTTACAGTTAACGAACTCAGCCCCTGACAACTACATTGCCCCGAATTTCTTCACCAATTGTGGTGCTCGGTCCATGGCCAGCTACCACCACCGCCTCTTCATCCAGCGTGTACAGGCGGGTTCGAATGGACTTTTCAATAGTCGCATGGTCACCGCCCCATAAATCCGTACGCCCTACAGAACGGCGGAACAGAGTATCCCCGGCAATCAAAAGTTTCTGATCTTCAAACCAGAAACTCATGGAACCAGGGCTGTGGCCCGGCGTGTGCATGGCCACACCATTGCAGCAACATAGCTGCTCATCATCTTTCAGCCAGAAGTCTGGATCGGGAACCGGAGTATATGGCACGCCGAACATACGACACTGCATCTCCAGACTGTCCCACAGGAACTTATCATCCGGGTGCAGATAGATCGGCGCGCCGGTTTTCTCTTTCAGCTCCCCACTGGCCAGAAAATGATCCAGATGGGCATGGGTATGGATCAACGCCACAATTTCCAGACCACGAGCCTGAACATATTCCAGAATCTTGTCCGCGTCACCACCTGGATCAATCACCATACCTTTTTTGGTAATGGGGTCACCGATAATTGTACAGTTACAGCCCAGTGGTCCTACCGGAAATGTGTCTCGAATCATGGTCATTTGTTCCATATTTAAACCCCTGGACGCCAGCCATTGGTAATTGGGTAGCGACGGTCCTTACCAAAGCCCCGGGATGTAATACGAACCCCAACCGGTGCCTGACGGCGCTTGTACTCGTTAATATCCACCAGCCTCAGGATGCGATAGACCTCATCACGATCAAAGCCCTTGGCGATAATGGCTTCGGCACTCTGGTCCTGCTCGATATACAACTCCAGAATGGCATCCAGAATATCGTATGGAGGCAGGCTGTCCTCATCAACCTGATCCGGTGCCAGTTCTGCTGAAGGCGGACGATCAATAACCCGCTGAGGGATAACCGGTGAAACTGTATTGCGATACTCTGACAGACGGAAAACAAGTGTTTTAGGAACATCCTTCAGAACATCAAAGCCACCAGCCATGTCCCCATAAAGAGTGGCATAGCCAACAGCCATCTCACTCTTGTTGCCGGTGGTCAGCACCAGATAGCCTTTCTTGTTGGAAATGGCCATCAGCATCACACCACGACAGCGGGACTGCAGGTTCTCTTCCGTTGTATCACGGCTGGTTCCAGCAAACTCCTCTGACAGAGTCCCCATAAAGGCATCGTACATATCCTTGATAGGCAGCTCTTTATAAGAAACACCAAGCGTTTTGGCTTCTGCAGCGGCGTCTTCCTTACTGATCTCGGCGGTATACTGGAATGGCATCATGATCGCTTCTACGCGATCAGGGCCCAGGGCATCTGCCGCCACAGCCAGGGTCAGTGCGGAATCAATACCACCTGATAACCCAAGAACCACGCCCTTAAAGCCGTTCTTGTTCACATAATCACGAACACCCATGACCAGGCTGTCGTAAACCCGTGCTTCAACTTCTTTAAGAGGTGCAGTTTCCCCTTTCAGGAACTGACCGGACTCACGATCAAACTCAGCCAGAACCAGGCATTCTTCGTGTGTCGGTGCAGAAACAACAACTTCACCATCACCATTCATGACAAACGAGCCGCCATCAAAGACCAGCTCATCCTGACCACCTACCTGATTTACGTAGACAATAGGCAATCCGGTTTCACTGCAACGCTCACGCAGAACAGCATGGCGTTCATCCAGCTTGTCACAGTGGAAGGGGGAAGCATTAAGATTGAAAATAAGCTGGGCACCGGATTCTTTCAGAGCCGCTGCCGGATCTTCAAACCAGATATCTTCACAGACTGTCAGACCGGCAAATACGCCGTTGCAGTCATAGGTCACTGCCTCGGAGCCCGGCTTGAAGTACCGCTTCTCATCAAACACCCGGTAGTTGGGAAGATGCCACTTGGCGTACTCGGCAATGATGGCTCCATCACGAATAACAACAGCCTGGTTTTCTAGCTCTTCGTTATTTCGGACAGGTACGCCAACAACCATATCTATACCGGATACCTGAAACAGAATATCCAGACCTTTGTTGATACGCAGGTCGAGGCTGGGGCGCAGCAGCAGATCCTCCGGCGGGTACCCGCAGAGGGAGAGTTCAGGAAATACCACAACATCCGCCTGATGATTATCGGATGCCTGCCGGGCTGCATCAGCAATCTTGCGGGCATTACCTTCAATATCACCCACCAGCAGATTTAATTGCGCTATGACGACGCGCAGTGTTGCGGCCATGTACACCTCAGAAGAACAGCATTCAAATGGCGGGTATTCTATTAAATCCCCACCGCTATTGCCCAGTGTTGATAAAGAAAAGTATGGAAAAAGATTATCTAGGGCCTGTTTGTTATGAACAAAGCACAGTCTGGGCCTATGACTTATCATTGAAAAGATAATCAGGCGCAAAGGAACGCCCCTTGTTACCGGCAGCAGCACCAGACTCTTTCAGCTCCTTGCAGGCTCCCGAAAAGAACCTGCGGCTTTATCGTTTATACAATATCTACCGAGTCTGCCTTGGACTCGCTTTATCCTATGTTGCCCTGATCCCGGCTGAATCTTCCCTATTCAGTAATGCTGGTCTTGGAAGCACTCTGCTTTTTTGCCTGATCTATACAGGTTTGCCCTTCTGGGACCTGCTAATTACCCACAAGCAGCCTGGGCTGACTCATGTCCTGATCGTCACCTGCCTGGATATCATACTGCTCAGCGTCCTGCTGATAATGGGAGAGGTGAGTGATAACAGCCTGACCAACCTCCTGTTTATCCCGATTGCCCTCGGCAATGCCCTGATTCAGGGAAGGCTGGGGATTCTTCTGGCAGCGGTTGCGACACTCTGTCTTTTATCAATCCACTACCGTCAGGAGTTTTCCAGCGAAATTTATGACCAGCTGGATGCAGGCCTCAAAGGTTTCCTGTTTTTCTGCTGGGCGCTGATGATACAGAGTTATAATTTCAGACTTCGAAATACGGAAGTTCAGGCTCTGCTAAATCAGTCTCAGGCTGTCGATCTACAACAACTCAGTCAGAGTATTATTCAGCATATGCGAACCGGCATTCTGGTTTTAAAAGAACCCGATAATGTCATCATGATGAATCAGGCCGGTGCTGAAATACTCGCCAGCTCTTTAACCCAAGGGAAGTTGCACCAGATATCATCCACTTTGCTGGAGGTTTACCGCAGATGGCAGTTCAATCCGGCACTGAAAGTCGAGAGTTTCCAGGCAGAGGGACATAATCAGAATATTCAGCCCGAATTCACCCACCTTCATTTTCAATCCAGCTCCTATGTATTGATTTTTCTTGAAGACAAGGCCTCCCTCAACCAACAGGCACAGAAGCTGAAACTGGCCTCGCTGGGCCAACTAACAGCCAGTATTGCCCATGAGGTTCGAAACCCTCTTGGAGCTATCAGTCATTCGGCCCAGTTATTGGCAGAAACAAATGCTTTACCTGAAAGTGATGGCCAGTTAGTACAGATCATTAATAAGCACTGCCACCGTATCAACGATATTATCGAAACAGTTCTGCAGATTTCTCGCAGAGAATACTGGCACCCGGAAGTTATCGACCTTAATGGCTGGCTAAAGCAATTCATCGGCGAAGAACACTTTAATGGTTTTCCAGAGCCATCCATCATTTTTGATTCTGAACAGGAAAATCTACATACCTGCTTTGATCGCCGGCACCTATGTCAGGCAATGACCAACCTGTGCATCAATGGATTGAGATACAGCCAGCAGAACACAGGTTCAGCCACCCTCAGAATATCATCAGGATCAACCGAGTCGGGCCACCCCTGTTTGGAAATAACTGATCAGGGGCCTGGTATCCCTGAAGATCAACGGAATGAAATCTTTAACCCGTTTTACACCACTGAAATCCAGGGAACGGGGTTAGGGCTTTTTTTGAGTAAAGAGCTCTGTGAAATCAATGGAGCTAATCTGGAATTATTGGAACCTCAGAATGAACAAGGCTGTACATTCAGAATTTCCTTTGCCCTCCCCGATCGAAATTCAGCAGGGATATAATCGATGGACTGCCCACGCATACTAATAATTGATGATGAACCTGATATCAGGGAACTTCTGGAAATCACCCTCGGCCGGATGAATATGGATACATTTTCCGCCGGTTCAATTTTCGATGCTGAAGCTGCTCTTCAGAATCCACACTTTGACCTCTGCCTGACTGATATGAAACTTCCTGATGGCAGTGGTATTGATCTGGTTCGCTTTATTCAAAAACACTGCCCTCAGACCCCTGTGGCGGTTATTACCGCTTATGGAAGCATGGATACAGCTATATCAGCTCTAAAGGCAGGGGCATTCGACTTTGTTTCAAAGCCTATTGATCTACCTACACTCCGTGATCTGGTTCACCAAGCATTGAAGCTTTCCCAAAAACCCAAAACACAGAATTCCTTTTCATCTAAATCTGAGCTTTTGGGAGCAGATTCTTCAATAGTTAAACTAAAAAAACAGATACATAAAATAGCTCGCAACCAGGCTCCCATCTTTATTTCGGGTGAGTCAGGAACGGGAAAAGAAGTGGTTGCAAGAATGATTCATGAACAGGGTTCCCGTCACGATCAATCATTTATTCCGGTGAACTGCGGCGCGATACCTGCTGAATTGATGGAAAGCGAGTTTTTTGGGCACTGCAAGGGAAGCTTTACCGGAGCGGTAAGAGATAAAATTGGACTGTTTCAGGCCGCCAGCGGTGGAACTCTATTTCTTGATGAAATTGCAGATCTGCCACTTCATATGCAGGTGAAATTGCTTCGGGCTATACAGGAGAAGAAAGTACGGCCTGTTGGCAGCCAACAGGAAGTACCTGTTGATGTCCGTATACTGAGTGCCACTCATAAGGATCTGGTTAAGGAAATTCAGCGGGAACGTTTCCGGCAGGATCTCTACTACCGTGTCAATGTCATCGAGTTAAAAATCCCTCCTCTTCGTAACAGAGGGGAAGATGTACTTAGGCTGGCAGAACATATCCTCAACCGGCTTACTGTGGATTATGGCTGTGCACCCGCTGATATGCCGATGCTATCACAGTGTGCCTGTGAAGCGTTGAGAAGCTACTGCTACCCAGGCAATGTCAGAGAACTTGAAAATATTCTTGAGAGAGCATTTACCCTGTGTGAGAACAAAAAAATCTATGCCTCTGATCTCCATCTGCCTACTACTCAAGTACAAGAAGATACTGGTGAAATATCACCGCCACCCAAATTAAGGGACACACCGCCTAAGGTTAAGCCGGAGCTTTCTACTCCCAGCCCAGAATCAATTAATAATCTGGAAGATTATCTGAAAGGAATGGAGAAGCAGGTTCTTTTGCAGGTTCTGGAAAAAAAACGGTGGAACAGAACAGCAGCGGCAAAACAGCTGGGTATCAGTTTTCGGGCATTGCGTTATAAGCTGAAAAAGCTTGGTCTGGATGGGTCTGACGCTAATGCTTAACCGGAGGTGAAATCGTAATCCATATCCGGTTTAGGTTTTTGCAGGAAATACCCCTGCACAAAATCTGAACCGGTACGCCATACCTTGGTCATCACATTCGGGCTTTCTATATTGGGTACGATAGTTTTTTTTCCCTGACCTTGAAGCTGCGAGATCATATCCTGGAAATCTTTCTCTTTCTCAGGCTGATCCTTCTGCAGCTCATCGGTGAGTTTACCCGACAGTTTCACGTACTCAGTGGAAACACTCTGGGCAATACGCATAGGATTTAATGTTGTACCGAACTGGCACAAGCTGGTCTGGCAACCGATTTTTTTGAATCCTTTAATCAGTTGATGAGCCCGCTCTTTGTACCGGACCATATTTTCTTCCGAGAACTGAAAAGCCAGCTTCTCAGGTTGAACCTTGGTTTTCTTAATAACAAGGAAAAGCCAGGGCAGGAACTTTTTATCCTGAATAGTGGCAGCACTCAAATGTAAAAACAGATGGATTTTCTTTTCACGATTTTTGGGATCAAACAGTTTTTTAATGGTTTGAAGAATTACCCACTTATCAATTTTTTCAGCCAGCTCTGTTTTATCAATTGCACCAATAAAACGGCCTGCAGGAACTTCTTTACCGCCAGGATCCATCACTCGCAGTAAAACATCATAGAGTTCCTCTGTTTCACCACTCAGACTGGCCACGGGCTGAAATAAGAGCCTAAATCCATTATTATCAAGGGCATGTTGTACCAAGGCGTGAGCATCCCCTTCCCTGGCCTGCCTTTCGAGATCCGCCTGAGGACAGTAGACATCAAACTTGTTAAAACCCAGTTCAGTGGCATTTCCCAATAACTCTTCAACTCGTGCCATAACGTCATCCGTACTGGCAATAGAGTACTTCAGAGGTACAACAGCCATTGAAATACCAACCTGAAAACTACGATCAGCAGTATCAACAAACAGCTGATCAAGCCCTTGGGTTATTTTGGTTGCTATATCTTCCGCAGAAATATCTGGTGAATTATCCAGAATATGGAAGTATTTATCCTCAACAACTTCACAGACAGCACCACTGTTTAGATGCCTCATGAACTCTCTTTGCAGGGCATCCTGTATGACGACCTCATTGTCTTTACCATACTTGTAGCTGAGGGCAACCCAATCCATTACCTCTACAACAAAGAACACTTTGTTCTCGCGATTCTCGGCTGTAGAAGTCAGACATTTGCTCACTTCAGTTAGAACAGATGGAGTAGCAGACTTATTGCTATCAGGCTCTTCTATAACTTCTGGTTCTTCAACTGAATCAGATGAAGCCGTCTCTGAAGCAGTTTGTCCTAAACTGGTTTCGTTGTTACTGACTCGATCCGCTTCACGTCCCATCACCAGTTCCAGATGCTCATATTGCCCATCAACAACAACATCCCTGATACCGAATTTCATCAAATTTACAATTTGATCTGGAGAATATTCTGGAATAATGGCCAGACAGGGAACGTCAGCTTCTTTGGCCTGACAGAGCTTTACAGCCTGCTCAACAGAGATACTGCCAGAGTCGCTTTGCCAGATTATTACCTGATCAACTGGCTGGCTTTCAAGTAACTGCGTGGCTTCTTCATGGGATGAGGAGCTGAGCACATCACAGGTCATACCCGCATTTGCCAGATATTCTGACAGCGGCTTTACCTGTTCAAGCGACTTGTTCAGAACAAGTACTTTTTTGATGTGTTTACCAGACATGTCTACAGCTTCTGATAGGCAATAAAAAAGGCTCTATCCAGAGTTTAGAGCCTGATAAACAGTTTCTGATGGCAGGTAGTCAGCGGAATCTACCAACAGTCTCCCGCTTCAGCACGGGCCCCGGTCGAGCCTTTGACGCCCCGGCTGTCCATATAAATGCATGTGCAGTCTGCATCACTGGACTGGGACTTACTGGCAACAGGCTGGGCGATGATAGTGTAGGATCCGGTGGCGTCAGTATCGCTGGACACATCGCCACAGTCAGAAATACCGCTGCCACTGTGGCCTGTGAATGAGGCCAGCGTGTAATACCCTTCTGATGAGGTGGTTCCCCCCAGTGAAGCCATATTATCGGAATAGCGGTGCAGGATGGCGTAATTTCGTTCTTGAGCCATAGCTATTCTCTGTATCGCGATATGGGCATCCGAACGGTTAGCCTTAACCACATGTTGTCGGTATGAGGGATAGGCGAACCCAATCAGAATGCTGAGTATCACCATTGAGATAAGTAATTCGATAAGGCTGAATGCCCCAATACGAGGTACTGCTCGTTGTATTGCCATGTAACACCCCTACTTCCTTGAACTGCTTCTAAAAAGGTGTAATAAAACCAACGACGGGCAAAAGTTTCTGATTAGTGAGTTTCTGCCTGCTTTATGAGGGAGTATGGCCCATGAATCAGGATCCGTGAGACGGAGTAACCATCCTCACTGAAAAGTGACACTCTCATTCCAGGCAGTAAAGAAATAAAATTAGAAAGTTTGTGATGCGTCTCCAAGCGTGATCTAGCGGCGACGGGATAACTCTTTTCCTGCCCTTTAATAATGAGATTGCCTGTTTTTTCTTCGAATGCCAGTAATTTGCCAGTCACCAGCTTTGATTCACCGGCAACACTCAATGATGTCAAAATTGATAACATCAGACCCGCTATCCATTTCCCAGCTCGCAAAATCATAGTCACTCTCCCCTTAGCTCTCTCCAGGATTGTCTCCCAAGGCTGCTGCTCCCGACATTCTCATCAATTTTGTCAATCCCTCCTTCGGACCCACTGATATATTTACACTCCACTCCCGGAGCACAATCCATAATGGATGGCGTTTGCACAATTTCATCAATAAGAATCCCTCCGGGAGCCTGGCAGTTTCCAGATGGGCAGTATACTGATGGGTCAACCATGCCCCAGGCACCATAGTCCACATCGCTGCCATCAAACTCACCATCCTGATTCAAGTCGAAGGGAGGTTCGTTCAAAAAAGAACCATCGGCAGCATTCAGCTCCATTAGCCAGCTTCGCCCCCCCCTGTCGCAGCTTGAAAGTGAAGGCTGCAGGGTTGTAAAAATAATCCGGCCATTACGCAAAATTGAATCACTGACCTGTTTTTCACCCCTGTTATCACTTAGATAAACCATGTCAAAACGCCACCCTCTATGAGGGACAGCCCCACCATTACAATTTCTCCAGCAAATGGAATTACTCGACGTTAATCGGAAAGTGAAACCACTGTCACTGGTATTTCTCAGTCCATCACCATTGGTATCCTGTGGGTACAGTTTCACTTCTTGGAGAATGGTTTGCTGTAACAGTTCTGAGCTGGTAATTGATGCATTGAAACTGCTGTTATCCCTCGTATCATCCCAGATACCATAGAAACTTTGTGTTGCCTGCCCTTCGTTTCCATTATCAGTAATTTCGATATATTTCCCGGTGCCAAAATAAATCATGTAACCCGACTCTTCAGGATGGCGCCCTACAGCCGGAGCAACAGTAATCGGGCGGGTACTTCCAGCTGCAAACAATGGAATAGGACTTCCTCCAGAGCTGTAACCTACTCCCCAGTTGGAAGGATCTGAGGAGCTGACATCAAATTTCCACAAATTGCCTTTCAGATCACCGGCATAAACCAGATCAACATCACCATCACTATCGGTGTCCACTGCTGTCGGGCTGGAAAGACCGTTAGGGTCGCCTGCAGTTCCCATTTGCGTATCCAGCTTCCCTCCTACTGCCAGAGGCTGCCCGGTTTCTGCATCAAGGATAAACAGAACGGCTTTGCCGTCATCACTGTTATATCCATTAGAGATGATAACGCCCCACTTACCGGTCGAGAGCTTGACTATCAGGGGTTGACCGAAGAAATACCCCATATCGGCATCATCATCAGAACCAAACTCCCACATAAACAGGTTGCTTGCCTTTGACTCTGAGAAACTGGCTGGATCAGTAACATCCAGAGCATAGACCGCTCTCCCCCCCGTTCTTAAGCTGCCTGCCAGCATGGTTTTCCAGGAGCAGCTCGGATTACCAACACAGGCATCACCGATACTGATTTGTCCATCCACAAAGAAATCATGGGCATATCCGGAATCTGCCAGCTTATAAATGCTCTTGGCCATTTCGAAAGGAACATAAGCAAGCTTTTCCACACCTGTCTCAGCATCAAAACCGTGGAGCATGCCGTCGTTACCACCGATGTAGACCATCTCCGCCCTTGATAACCAGTTAGAGCGAAATGTTAGATACTCTGGATCAAGATAAGAGGCTGTTGGCGGCCCAACATAAACAGGGTCTGAGTGAGCCAGGTCCCCAAACTTGGAACTTCTGGAGCGAAAACCATATTGCCGGGTTTCAGCGTACTCACAGGCTTTGACATTACCAACTGAAGAGTCGCCAAACTCATCATCAGAACAATTAACCGAACCCGCTACTTCTTTGGAATTGTAATTACCACTAATACCGTAACGAACAGTTGTTGTTCCCGTCACTGTACAAACATCTCCTTCTGAGGCACAACTTTTCCAGTCAGTTAGAACAGCGTCGGATTCGTTGGCAGCATCGCCGCGAAGGTAGTCAACAAGAGCTTCGACATAATCATCAACATCCCCCTGGATTGCCAGTAGACTTCTCCCGTCTTTTAGTCGGTCAACATAGGAAGATGAAAGAGTGTTACTACCAGCATGCCGAAAGGGAACACCAACCAGATTATTACTAGCATTCTTATCACTGGTAATGATAACCCGGTTATTAGCAGCCCTTACGTCCAATAGAGAAGCGGCCTGCCAGGATGGTGGGTTCAAAATCGACCCATCAGGACCAAGGGGGTGTGCAATAAGATCACCTGTCCAGCCCGCACTGTTGAAACGGGCCTGATAGACATGACTATTTCCTCGCAGACTTCCGGTGTTTGTTGCTACAGATGAAGCAGAGCTTATTCTCTCATTAGCTCCCGCCAGCGCATTTTTTAAACCATCAACAAGTTCCTGTGGTGTTCTGGCAGAACTGAACAAACCTTTACTATTAAAGGCTGCATGCCACAAGTCGTTAATTTTATTTGGACTACCCCAGTAATACGGATTTCCCCAGTCATCACTCTCTTTGAGTTGAACACCACTGACATCAGGCCAACCGTCGTTGTCGGTATCATTTAATGAACCATCTACACCAAATGCCACCGGAAATGTGACCAGATGCTGATGAACAGCAGGATCTACGGGAGATATAGGAACCTTGTCATCAAGATCTGGACGCAGGTCATTTGAATAATAATAGTGAGCAACATCAGCAACAGTCTGTGAATAAGGGTCGCCATCTTCATTACCAATAGAAGAGTTATATAAGCTACCAGTCCAATAGCCATCAGTGAACAAAATAGAAAAATTTTGCTGACACTCTTCAATAATTGGAGCATCACTACCTGTTTTTTTCAGATAAGAACCAACTGTATTCAACCCTTTTGCCAACGGAGTACTACCTAAACCTCTATTACGAAGAAACAGGTCTGCCAGTAAACTATCATTATGAGCCGGTATGTCACTGTTATTTTCTGGCGCATTCATCAGCATTGATGTATTGTTAATAACCCCATAGGAATAGCGGTAATTTGGAAATGATTGCACCAGCTGACTGATTGCTCCACTCATAACAAACGAACGCCGACGTGAATATTGATACCAGTTAGCATAGTTCTGTTGTATCTCTGCAACCTTTGAAGAATCAGTGATATCAGGAAGACGATTCTCTCGTCTTACAACATTCCGCCCCAGATCATCATCAAAAACTTCATAAGAGACTTCTGTTCGGGTAACAGCTGAGGAGTTAATCTGATACAGGGTGTGGCTGTCCCAGATATCGATCATGCCATTCCCTGATGTATCAAAGCTATCTGCATTTCGTACCGGACCACCAGAAACATCCGTGAACCCTTTGTCATCCACTGCTACCGCATAAAATGATCCAGTCAAATCAAGTATTGAATTATAACCTGCACCTCCTGATAAACCATGAGCCCTCGCAGCGGTGAATGATGCGTTGGGGTCACTAGCCCGCCACGGCTGGTAATTCATACTGGGGTCATAATACATGACATTCATATCACTTGAAAATAGCCGCCAATCCCCCCACTCATCATAAAAATATTTGGTATCCCTTATACTGAAATCACTACTGAGTGCTGTAGCCCAGTAAGCATTGTCGTGAGAATAGATATAGAAATACCTCTGCCAGGAGCCGTTTGGATAAATATAACCATTTGTTCGAAGGTTCCCACAGCTTTGGCTAGGCTCATTCGTTTTAAAGATTTTGAAAGATGATATTGAGTTATCAAATCCATTTGTCAGCCGAACTTGATCTGTAGAAAAATCTGTCGTTGTATCTGTGTAGCTTCCTCCCCTATAAACTCTTACGCCATAAC
Organism: Parendozoicomonas callyspongiae; assembly: GCF_023502345.1. Lineage (GTDB taxonomy): Bacteria > Pseudomonadota > Gammaproteobacteria > Pseudomonadales > Endozoicomonadaceae > Sansalvadorimonas > Sansalvadorimonas callyspongiae. Next base: position 45,501 of record NZ_JAMFLX010000006.1, on the reverse strand, counting down.
CTGGCTTTAGCCTTACGGACGACCATACATCATGTCGGTATGTTGGAGCACCGCCAGTCCATGCGTCTGATTCTATGAAACAGTTTTTTGTACCTGTATAGTTTTCGTTATCATAAAAACAGACCTTGTAATCACCACCGGGATCACTGGTAATTTCATTCGATGTAAAGGAAGGAGCAAACACATATTGGTAGGCACAGGAATCATAATGCCTGAGATTTAATAGATCCACGTCCATCGAGCCGGAATCATCCAGCATCATCACAATATTGGGCACAGATGCATTTAGAAGAAAAAGTGGCGTATTAACAAAATCCAGTGCCTTTGCATAAACACCAAAACAAAAAGTAAATAATATTGATAAGTGTTTTGAGAGTTTCATTTCCTTTTCCTCCCACCTGATTATCTTTTTATTGATCAATTCGTGTGACGGACAGCATAAATACTTTGAAGAACAGCCAGCGACCGGTTTTTTTTATAATCTTCATTATTTCCATCATTAAGATAGCGTTCATAAGCTGGATCTGATCCCCTTGCAGTGATTCTGTAATAAGTCAAGCCAGAAGGGTTGCCATTACCCACTGCCAGGCTGTCTGCGATAAACCGCCAGTACTGAACCACCACTTTTACAGGGTATTCTGACCCATAACTTGGTTTATCATTCCAATAATCAGAACTGTGATAATCAACGAAGCCAGATTCAACAAAGATATTGTTAGCAGTCAGTGACGTCGTGGCAGCATCTTGGGTAGTGGAACTCTCCAGAATTTCCTCAGCCAAGCGTAAACCTGTTTCAGCTGACTGAAAAGCGTGGTTCTGATCACGAAAACCTTTGCTGAGATACATATCCAGCATTGAATGCTGAATGCCATCGGTTCCAAGCAATGTCAGCAACAATAGTAATACCATTGCTACTATCAGGGCTGCCCCACGCTGCTTTCTTTTTCTTTGAATATATTTCATTTTAAGGCCCCGGCGCTCCCGTTATTGTTAACCCCAAAGCTCTATTTCTAAGTGCGACTGTTGTTGTATACTGACGCCGTACGTGCTTATCCTCTGTATTTTCGGGAGAATAATTGTTACCAAAATAATGAAAATCTGAGCCAACAGGCACGGCGTTATCGGCTTCTGTTTCCACCAACAGGAATATTCGGATACTGATGACTTTTGACCAGTCACTGACTTCACTGGCCTCCACGTAACGGTTAGCAGAAAGCTCCGAGTTCGTGCTCTCTCCATAAAGAAACTGCAGATTTAAAACTCCAGGTAACACTTCCACAGCATTTTTGAAGCTGCCGTCAGCGTTAATATCTTTCCGATAGAGGGATGGTCGATCACGCGTTGAGGGAATATCCAGATAATACATGCGCCCCTGCAACATCACCGCCTGGGACTGACTCATACTTGTCAGCTGAAGCGATTGGTCATTAGTATTGGCCGGGTCAAGTATGACCGTGCCTGAAGACTTGAAACTGTCCGCCTTCACAAGAATGTTTCGGGCACAGTCACTCACTACCAACAAACGCTCCTGATCGGTATCTCCTGCTTCAGGGAAACCAGTCATGGTAGATGGATCAACATTCAGCTGTGTTTGTGTAGCACTGGTAATTTCCATCACATAGGGTTCGGCAACCCAGAGTTCTAGAACATCATTCCCCCGAAGGATATCGACACCGGTTCCTTTATCGGCAGCCGCATGGGGCTCCCAGCTTGTGGTATCAAACCCCCCTTCCGAAATGCTGTAAATGCCAAGGGATGCCTTAAAGTCCGTACCTGCATAACTCCATCCCCGGATGCCCAGCTGTGGCTGCATCCAGCTGCCACTGAGATTGACAGCCTGAACCATGGACTGGGCATCACTGGAGACACAACCTTTATACCCTGACATACGGATATCTTCGGAAAGAATTTCCAGAGCCAGCCGCCCCCGCTCTTCAATACGGGACAGGCTGTCTCGGGTTAAAAAGCTCGACCGGCTGTTCAGCAAAACACTCAAAGCGCCATACAGAAGCAATGTGCCGATCAGGCTTGATATCATCATTTCTATCAGCAGTGAGCCGCGCTGTAATCTAAGCATCCCTTCGCCCTCCCTATGGCTCAAAGGCCATCACAAGATGACCATCAGATTCAGAGGGGTTTGAAGTCAGAGTGATGTTGCCATCACGATCCGGGTCCATATCCCAGACGATATGAATCACATAGGTATCTCCTGTGCCATCACAGGAACCGGGTATTACGCTGTCAGGATCTCCATAATAATCAGCAGGGTCCTGACTTGGTGAGCTATCCAGGCAGACATATCCTTCAGCATAAGGAAGAGTTCGGGCAACAGACTGGCTCCACTCCCAAAGATCATGGTCAGCCAGTTCCTGTGGAGTGCAACCGGCAGTTATAAGGCAGTCACTGTTCTCAACTCCGGCAGAACCTCCAGATATATTGAACTGGTATTGTCCCGCATAACCTGCTTCCGTATTCGCCCGCACACGATCTGCCAACCCCTGCGCCAGTGCCAGTGCCTGGCCATATTCCCTGCTGGTTTGATGAGTTTTGAGCGCCATAGCCTGCATCCCTGCTACTCCCAGCAGACCAACTGATAAAACAAACAGGGTGATCAGGTTTTCAATAAGATTAAAACCCTTGAGATGTTTTCGAGAAGCACCACTTACCCTGCTCATGCTGCACACTCCTGTTTGGCCGTTGCGCTGTCTTCCATTCGTGTTCGCCCACGCATGATGACCACCTTCCCTCCAAAGATGACACCGTCATCATTGCGCACACAGAACAGAGCGGATGGATTGGTGGGGTAACTGTTACCCCGGGACATAAAGCGGATATACTTCAGAACACTGCCGCCCGTACTGCCCCCCATAATGACCTCAACATTCTGACCAATTTCATCAAAGGTTTTCAGAAGCACATCACCATCATCTTCATCGATTGACGTCGGGGTTTTTCCCCTGTCTACAAACAACAACCACCCTCTGCTCCATACTGCAGACTCTTCATCACTGTCAGCTATTCCTGAACTGTGGCAGCTCAGTGAATTCAGCACTTTGGGGCAGAGAACAACATCTGTTTTACGAACGATGGCTTCGGCGCGGGCAAAGGAAACCAGACTGCGAAAGTTGCGGAGATTGGATTCAGCTTTATAACGGGCAACGGTATCCGTCAGCATGGGAACGCCCGCCGTAAGAATTATGCTGAATAAAGCCAGAGTGAAGAGCAGCTCCAACAGGGTAAATCCGCTGAAGTTGACTGGCGGTCTCTGTGGTGGTGCTGTCTGCCTGACTGGCATTAGGATTCCTCCCTGATACCCAAGCTCCGTTTTAATTCAGACTAGACAGTGATTTTTGATAGCAGATTTACCGGGCCAAGGAGCCGATAACCGGCTCCAATCAGCAGATAAGCGGGTGACCCGGATTATTGAGAAGAGGATACGGAGAGAATTTTTACTTCGAAGATCAACGTTTTTCCAGCAAGAGGGTGGTTAAAGTCAACAGAAACCATGAGATCATCAAAGCTCTGGATCATCCCGGGCAATTCTCCCCCGGCAGGATCAGCAAAGGAGATAAGCAAACCTTCCTCCAGAGTCATATCAAGCGAAAAGCTATCTCTGGCCACTTGCTGAATGTTGCTGGGATTATGCTGGCCAAAAGCATTTTCCGGATGAACTTCAAAGCTTTTATGTTCTCCAACCTGTAGCCCCAAAAGACAGCTCTCAAAGCCTGGTGGAAGGTTGCCATCGCCAACTGTCAGAGTAGCGGGCTTACCATCAAAGTTACTGTCAACCGCATCTCCATTTGCCAGTTTCAGGGCAAAATGAAGAGAAACCTGACTGCCTGCCTCAATCTTTAAGGTACTGCTCGGGACACATTCTTCAACTGTCATCGTTATTATCCTTGGTCAGGTTTACTTCTTGTTCGCCTCTGGATGAATCAGCATATCCAGAATCATCAGCCCGGCTCCAACCGTGATGGCTATATCAGCTAGATTGAAAGCCGGGAAGTACCACGAGGTCTTGTAATGAAACAGCAGGAAATCAACAACATGACCGAGGGCTACACGGTCAATAACATTCCCTACAGCCCCTCCAAGAATCAGGGCAAAGGCTGCAGCCTGCATTTTCTGTTGCTCACTCAGTCGGCTCATCCAACCCAACAGCATAATGCTGACAGCAGCAGCTACTCCGATAAAGAACCACTTTTGCCAGCCACCGGCATCACTGAGGAAGCTAAAGGCAGCCCCCTTATTAAAAGCAAGGGTCAGGCTGAAGAAGTCCGGAATAACAACAAACTGCTCATACAGTGAGAAATTTCCAAGAAACCAGTGTTTGCTCAGCTGGTCAGCGACAATAATCAGCAGGCTCACGCCCAACCCTGACCAGAAAAGAGGCTTGCTACGTATCATACTTGCCCAGAATCCATTGAGTTCCGGGCTATTTTAACCTTGGGATCCAATAATCTCCCATGTTTAAACCACAAAAATATCGCAATCCTTGTGCCATATTAAATAAAAGTCTTATGAGACCCTCACCATGGATGGACCGAGTACACCGACTGAAGGTTCCTCTCCCAACATTCGACTGCCTGGAAGAAGGTTTTCCAATTCTCCCAGGCATCGCCCTTTCAGTGCCCGCAGTGGTTCCAGAACGGTTCAGGAAGCACCACCAGCAAACTATTTCAGGCACCCTGTGGTTCTGAGGCTGGAACTGAACCGCCGGCTGGGAGACCGGTTGATCAACAAGCTTAAAAGCGCAGCTCTTTCAGGCCCTCAAACGCTATTTAACAGAGAGCTTGGCCAACCCGACAGCCGGGAAGCACTTAATAATGCTTCGACACTTCTTGACCTTATCTCTGATGAAGATACTAACCAAGAAATCACCGCCAAGCTTCAGCGATTCCTTACAGGCCCCGACATTTCTTCTGATAAGGCTTTGGAGCTCAAGCGCCTTATCAATTTCATCTCCAACATATCTCCTGATGATGAACTTTCGCCCTGGGGGCAGGAGTTCCTGCAAACCTTAACAGATGAATTTGACGGCCGTGCTGTCTCAATTTTTCTGCAAACCCGGTTTGGTCAATTTGTTCTCGAACAGCTCAAAAACTCCATGCCTATTGACGTCGAAGATGAGAAAAAATTGCATCTTGGGCTCAAACTGATTCAGACCCGGCTGGAATCGCGCCCTGATTCAGCCCCAGATGCATCTCTGGTAGAGTATGCCAGCCTATACTTGGGAGACGATGTTGATCTAGACAAACCTGAACACACAGAACCTGTTATTAAACTGACACTTCAAAATATCCTGGCCAGCAGAATTGAGGCAGAGGAGAACGACTTCAGGCTTCAGGAAAACCTGGAAAACATTCTGGATGGCATTAAAGAAACCTACCCGGACGAAGAGCAGATTGAATGGCTTTACTATTACCTGAAAGTTGACCCCGAACTCAGGAATTTTCTCGACCCAGAGCTTCTCCTCACTCCCGACCCACAGAAACTGGGGAACTACCTGCTCGGCGATCATGAAGAAGTTTCGCAGCTTAAGAAGCTTGTGAGAAAAAATGCTCTGGAAAATCACAAAAAGGAAGACGCCGAGCTGATAAAAGCCCTTGATGGGGCCACGTCCGGCAATCCAGCATCATCTCCAAGCCCGGCAAAACTGTACTGGATGCTGGAAACCATTGAAAAAAATCCAGAGTACAAAAAGCTGATCGACTTTTCCCAGCTCATGTCTGAAGACTCCGGCAAACTTATGCACTACCTGTGTAGCGGTCGGAAAGAAATATCCCAGCTCAGGAAGCACCTGGCCAAGCGACTGCAAAAATGCGGGAAAGATATTGATGAGTTGGACACGATCATCACTTCGATATCAGATACCCCAGAATCGGCTCTGGACGTTAAACATCTTGCTGAAGTCAGTAAGGCTATCGGAAAAGCTCAATCTCACTGCGGGGCTGACCCTCAGGTACAAACACTTGGCCTTTTAAGAGATCACCTTGATTACCAGATTTTAGAGCACACAAAAGAAAAGTTCATTCAGGAAATGCGGCAACAGCTTAAGTATCTCGAGGAGAGTGGCAGCAGCAGGGTGATTACAATCACCACCGGCATTGGCGCTGCGGCGGCCGTTGCCGGCGTAAAAGGAATAGCTGCCGGTGCCAAATTCACTTATGAGTTCAAGGTTGTCAAAGGTGATGATGGCCGTACCCGGGAATTTCACATCGGCACACCTTCAATTTCTGCCAAAATCGGTGATGGCAAGGTTGTCTCCGTGACTGCTTCCGGAGCCTATTCAGGGGCAAAAGGCCGGGTATTCAGAAGTACGGAAGAATTTATTCGCTTCCACAGTAATGACTTTGTTCCCGTACTGATGAGCAGTATGCAGAAAATTCCCGGAAACACCAAAGGATCCATCGACAGCCGCAGGGCAGAAAGGCTGCATAGCCACATCACCGCTGACAGACAACTACTCTCCCAGCGTCTGGCTGAATTAGGTGTTATCCATCCGGGAGACCAGGTGCGTGTCAAACAGTCCAAGCCTGTAAACTATGCTGATTTTACCCAGCACAGTATCAGCGGAACTTTAACAGTCAGCGCACTCGCCGGAGTTCTGGAAGGCAATATAAAACTGCAGAACAGATGCACCAACTTTCGTACTCGCACAAATCTCCGCCAGATGTTACAGCACAATCCGGATAAAGCCTTTCCACCTCATATAGAGTACCTTTCATTCTGGGCAAAAGCTGATGTGGCTGATGTGGCTTACTACAGACACCTTCAGGAAAGGCTCACCAGCTCTCCTGGAGACAACCCCTATCTTGATACACCGCAATTTGCTGCCAAAGTCATTGGACAGTTCAAAGAAGAAGATTGCGTCGTCAGCAAACGACAATCTGGCGATGAATGCATTCAGTGGTTGAATATGAAAGCACGAGACCTGTCTTCACATATTTTCGGTGAAACATCTGCAAGTTCATCACCCAGTCAACAAAAGAGAGCCAGAAAGAAAAGACTTGAGATCAGGGAACAGGTCAAAAGTTCCATGATGGATCAGTTTATGGAAAGGGATATGTACTACTTCACGGTCAACGCGATGGAGGGGCATATCGGTGAAAAGTCACCACAGAAATATTTCCATCAGGCCAAGCACAGTATGCAGGCACCCTACAAAGCCCATGATCGTGGAGAGTTTATTGCTGCCCATACTTACACTTTTCACTTTTTGAAAAAGCTTTACGAGAGCACATTCCTGCCAGGCGAAACACCAGTTTCCGACGATGCCATTTTCTTCCAGGTATTACAAAACTATCTGGAACCCTCTTTGGATAATCCACAGCTTCACTTAAGTAATGTCAAGCACGTTCGCAAAAGTCTGACAGCGTCCAGCGTGGCCAAAAGCACCGAAAAATCAGTATCCGGTGATTTAACTCTCTCAGTCCCGGTTCAGATCCCGGGGTCTCATACTCCTCAAGCCAGCTTGAGTTTAAAAGGCGATTTTTCATTCATAATTATTGGACAGAATGTAAACCCCGACAATGACGGTCTGTATTTTAACGTTGGAGTTACATTAAACGCTGGGGCTTCACCAACATTAATCGTTAAAGCCCTGGGAACAGCACTGGAAAAACTAAAAGGTCAGCGTATCGAGGACACCACAATCCCGGAAATATCTCTTGCAGAACTGGCTCCCGACCTTTCCGGGTTAAGTGCTCAAGCAGGAGCAAGGCTGGAATTCAACTTTGTGAAAAGGCGTAAAGACTGGTGTCTTCAATATACTCGTCTCCTGGGCAAAGAAAGCGTTGGCCTGGCACTTCCCGCCGTAGGGATTCCAATAGGCCCTTTAGTAGAAACCAATATTGAAGCTGGAGCCTCAGTAGACACCACCAAAAACTGGTATGAGCGGCCGGGTAACAACACCATTACCTATCTTCAAGCCAAATACAATGGCTGGCAGGCTGGCAACATGATCAAGATGCCTTCTTATCATGTTGATCCTTCTGATGAAGAATACATGGATAAGATGAAACAGAGTAATCCGTTTTATTCCTATTGCCTGACTCACCGTAAGGCTATATCGGAAATGCTGGTCAATCTGGCCGACCCTGAAAAGCGAGCTAACGCTGAGCTGATTGAAATGTTCAGCGAGATTGACACCTTGGCCTCAACAGGCTTTCGCGAACACTTTTCCGAACAACTCAAACAGTATGCGCGCAGCCCTGACCCTAACTCGAAAAACTTCAAAATCATGGTGCAGCAGTTTGAACAGTTACTTCGGGTTTACCATAACCGCTATCTGGAAACAGCTCGTAAACGTTACCGGCCAAATATCAAGAAAGGTCGCGTTATTTAAAGGCAAAAAAAACACCGGCATTTAGCCGGTGTTTTTTTATCAGACGGCCAGGTTATGCGTAGTAACGCACTTCACCTTCACCTTCTACATTAGTCACGCAGCGACCGCACAGATCTGCGTGCTTGTCGTTGGAGCCAACATCCTCACGATGATGCCAGCAGCGCTCACACTTCTCGCAGGCAGACTTGGCAACAGTCACTTTCAGACCGGCAACTTCTGTCTCAACAGCTTCAGCAGGTGCATCAGCCAGAGAGTTCAGGTCAGCACGGGAAGTGATCATCACGAAACGCAGTTCGTCACCCAGCTTCTCCAGCTCAACCTTCAGTTCATCGGAAACGTACAGAGCTACGTCTGCCTGCAGACTGCCACCGATAACGTTGCCATTACGGGCATCTTCCATCGCCTTGTTAACAGCAGTCTTAACGGCCATAACCTTGTCCCAGTACTCACGTGACAGGTCAGCTTCACCCAGAGCCTGCAGACCGGTGTACCATTCTTCAGTGTGAACAGTGTCACCACGCTGACCCGGCAGAACCTGCCAGATTTCATCCGCAGTAAAGCTCAGGATTGGCGCAATCCAGCGTACAAACGCTTCCATGATATGGAACATGGCAGTCTGGCAGCTGCGGCGGGCCAGGCTGTCGGTCTGAGTGGTGTACTGGCGATCCTTGATGATATCCAGGTAGAAGCTACCCAGATCCAGGGAACAGAAGTGATGAACCTTCTGGTACACGTTCAGGAAGTTGTAGCTGTTGTAGTTAGCCAGAATCTCTTCCTGCAGTTGCAGGGCACGGTCAACCGCCCAGCGATCCAGAGGCAGCATATTGTCCCAGGCCACAACGTCAGTATCAGGATTGAAACCACTCAGGTTGGACAGCAGGAAGCGGGAGGTGTTACGAATACGACGGTAGCTGTCTGCTGCACGCTTAAGGATATCGTCAGAAACGGTCATCTCAGTGGTGTAGTCAGTGGCAGAAACCCACAGACGCAGAATATCGGCACCCAGGTTGTTCACTACCTTCTGAGGCGCAACAACGTTACCCAGAGACTTGGACATTTTGCGGCCGGTGGCATCAACAGTGAAGCCGTGGGTCAGCAGCGCCTTGTAGGGAGGTACGCCATTCATGGCAATGCCGGTCTTCAGGGAAGACTGGAACCAGCCACGGTGCTGGTCAGAACCTTCCAGGTACAGATCAGCAGGTGCCTGCAGCTCTTCACGACGTTCGCAAACTGAGCGGTGGGTTACACCGGAGTCGAACCATACGTCCAGAGTGTCAGTGGTCTTAACATAGTTACCGGCATCTTCAGCGGGCAGAATATCTTCCACATTCAGATCAAACCAGGCATCCATACCTTCCTTTTCAACCAGTAGAGCAACCTTTTCGAACAACTCGGCAGTCTGTGGGTGCAGCTCTTCAGTATCCTTGTGGATAAACAGAGTGATTGGCACACCCCAGGTACGCTGACGGGATACACACCAGTCAGGACTCTGACCCAGCATGGATTCCATACGGTTGCGGCCCCAGTCTGGAGTAAACTCCACATTGTTCAGGGAAGCCATGGCGGTATCCAGAAGGCCTTCCTTGTGCATGCTGACAAACCACTGAGGAGTGGCACGGAAGATCAGTGGAGTTTTGGTACGCCAGCAGTGTGGGTAGCTGTGGGTCATTTTGGCCTGGGCCAATACACGACCATTCTCTTCCAGTACCGCAACAACCTTGGGATCCACCTTGTAAACGTGCTCACCGGCAAACAGCTCAACCTGTGGACGGAAAGTACCGTGGTCATCCAGGTAGTTCAGGGTTTCAATGCCGTACTTCTTGCCAACATTGAAATCGTCCACACCGTGGTCAGGAGCGGTGTGAACACAACCGGTACCGGCATCCAGAGTGACGTGATCACCCAGGATAACGGGCAGCTGCTTGGCATAGAAAGGATGGTTCACCTTCAGGTTTTCCAGCTTGGCACCCTTGGTGCGGCCAATAATGCGGTAGCTCTTTTCACCAGAAGCTTCCACACCATAGCGCTCCATGGCACCTTCCAGCAGACCTTCTGCCAGAACCAGACGGGCAGGCGCGCCATTGATCTCACACTGCACCAGCGCGTAATCAATACCTTCACCTACAGTAACGGCTTGAGAAGATGGCAGAGTCCAGGGAGTGGTGGTCCAGATAACAACAGCAACTTCACCTTCGCCCTGCTCTTCCATATCGAAAGCAGCCAGCAGCGCAGCTTCATCAGCAGCAGAGTAACGAACGTCAATCTGGGTGGAAGTCTTGTCCTGGTATTCCACTTCGGCTTCAGCCAGAGCCGAAGCACCAACCACACTCCAGTAAACTGGCTTATAGCCTTTTACAAGGTGGCCGTTCTCAGCGATCTTGCCGAGGGAGCGGATAATGTCTGCTTCGGTTTCGAAGTTCATGGTCAGGTAAGGCTTAAACCAGTCACCCTGAATACCGAGACGGATAAAGTCCTTGCGCTGGCCATCAACCTGTTTAATCGCGTAATCACGGCACTTCTGACGGAAGGTTTTGTAATCAACCTTGGTGCCAGCCTTGCCGATTTTGGTTTCTACCTTGTGTTCAATAGGCAGACCGTGGCAGTCCCAGCCAGGAATGTAGGGAGCATCAAAGCCACTCATCGTCTTGGACTTGACGATAATATCTTTCAGAATCTTGTTGACCGCATGACCAATGTGAATATCGCCGTTTGCGTAGGGAGGGCCATCGTGCAGAATAAACTTGTCACGACCGGCACGAGCCTCACGAATTTTCCCGTAGAGATCCATCTCCTGCCAGCGCTTGAGCATGTCAGGTTCACGTTTTGCCAGGTTGCCGCGCATTGGGAACGCAGTGTCCGGCAGATTCAGCGTATGCTTATAATCGCTCATCAGTCGTTTACCAAAATACTATTTTTCTCAGTCCTGTGCTGCTGATTCAGCACAGGGCTGTTTCAGCTCAAGGCCGTTCAAATGTTCCAGACAGTCGTCCGGAACTACTTCACATTGGTCGCGGCCGGAGCGGTCCCGGCCAGCATAGCCCGTGCCCGGGCTATATCATTTCCGATGGCCCGTTTCAGGTCATCGAGTTGAGAGAATCGTTGTTCTTCACGAATCTTCTCAACAAATTCCACTTGAATACGGCGGCCATATAGATGCCCATCGTAGTCAAGGATATGGACTTCCAGTCGTTCACTGGCGCCAAATACCGTTGGGCGTGTGCCGATATTAGCAACCCCGTTATAAACCGCTTCAAGCCCATGCACCTTTACGGCATAAACCCCCTGCACCGGGGAGTGTCGTCGCCCTATACGCAGGTTGGCAGTCGGGAAACCCAGCTGTCGGCCAAGTTTCTGGCCATGCAGCACACGTCCGGAAATACTAAAAGGGTGCCCCAGTAGCCGTCTGGCTTCTTCGAAATGGCCATAACCCAGCAGCTTGCGAATGCGGGTGCTGCTGACCCTTTCACCATCCACCAGGACAGTGCGGGTATGAGCCACGGTAAAATCGAGTTCTTTTCCGGCTTCTTCCAGGCTGGCAAAGGAGCCACTGCGGTCACAGCCAAAGCGGAAATCATCCCCCACTACTAAATGGCGGATTCCGAGTCCATCAACAAGAATCTGCTGAATAAACTCTTTGGCGGTCAGGCTTCTGAATGCATGGTTGAAAGCCAGGCACAAGACCTGGTCAATACCTGCTCTTTCCAAGGCTTCCAGTTTATCTCTGAAAGTCTGGATACGGGCAGGCAGATTCTCTCGGGAGAAAAACTCTCTTGGTAACGGCTCAAACACCATAACGCAGCTTGGCAGTCCAGGCTCACTGGCCCGTTCACGTACCTGGGTGAGAATATCTTGGTGACCGAGGTGTACGCCGTCGAAATTACCAATCGTGGCAACACACCCTTTATGTTCATCCCTGATGGCACCGGGCCCTCGAATCAACTGCATCCAGAATCACTCGCAGAACGAAACGGAGGATTATACAAATGAATACCCTAAAAAGTATCGCATTAAGAAGCCTTGTGCTCGGAAAACCGTTTCAATCAGTTTTGCAGGCAGAACCGGTTTTCCCAAATAATAAGCAGAGATTACTTCAGTCCATACAACAAAATACAGTCAGAACTGCCGCAAATACGGCAATCCGACAGAAAAAGTTGTTAATGCTTAAGATGACGGGGGCGCAAACCAACAATTCCAAGAGTCAAAACGTAAGCTCCACCACCAGCTGCTACCAGAACAGTAAGTGACTGAATACGCTGCATCAGCGTCCAGTCCAACCATAACTGAGGGTCGGCACAGAGATAAACCAGTAAGCCCCCCATAACACCATTGGCCAGCAATAGCCGACAGCCATAAAACCCCCAACCCGGTTGCAGCTTAAATACACCTGCGCGAATCAGCCCAAGCAACAACATTCCAGCATTCATAAGAGCAGACAGCGCTGTCGCGAGGGCTAGACCGGCATGCTGTAATGGCCAGATCATAATCAGGTTAAAGACCATATTGGCCACCATAGCCTTGATCGCAATCTTCACAGGAGTCTTAGTATCCTGGCGGGCAAAGAAACCGGGTGCCAGCACCTTAATCAACATAAAGAACAGCAGACCGGAGGCATAAGCTCGCAAACTCATGGCCGCCATTAAAACATCCCGATCTTCCATTCGCCCATGGAAGAACAAAGTGGCAATCAAAGGTTCTGCCAGCAGGAACAGGGCCACAGCGGCCGGAACTCCAATTAGCAGAACCAGTCGTACCGCCCAATCCAGGGTTGCAGAGAACGCTTTGGGATCATTTCCCGCATGCTGACGGGACAAACTTGGCAGTATCACAGTAGCAATCGCGATACCGAACATCCCCAACGGCAGTTCCATTAAACGATCGGAGTAATAAAGCCAGGAGATACTTCCGGTTTGCAGGAAAGAAGCCAGAACAGTATCAAGAAGCAGGTTTATCTGTGCTACAGAGACACCAAACATGGCCGGAGCCATCAGCTTGAGAATGCGCTGAACACCTTCATCCTTCCAACCCCAGACGGGCTTAGGTAAAAGCTGGATCTGTTTCAGGAATGGAATCTGCAGCAACAACTGAGAAACACCGGCAATAACAACGCCCCAGGCCAGAGCCATAACCGGCTTCTCAAAATATGGGGTCAGCAGAATGGTCGATCCAATCAGGCTGATATTAAGTAAAACAGGAGTAAATGCCGGAACAGCAAATTTACTGTAGCTGTTCAGAATCGAGCCGGAAAACGCTGTTAAGGAAATTAAAAGAAGATATGGGAATGTTACCCGCAGCATATCTCCAGCCAAAGCCAGTTTGGCTGTTTCCCCTCTAAAACCAGGAGCAAATACCAGAATAAGCAGCGGTGCCGCAACCATGGCTAAAGCTGTTACCAGCGTAAGAGTTAAACCGAGAGTACCAGCAACTTTATTAACCAGTTCCTGCACCGCCTCTTTCGGTCGCTTGGTGCGATATTCGGAAAGAACCGGCACAAAGGCCTGGGAGAACGCGCCTTCAGCAAATAATCGACGCAGGAAGTTGGGAATCTTGAAGGCAACAAAAAATGCATCCGCCTCGGCCTGAGAACCAAAGTAGACGGCTATCACAACGTCGCGGACCAGCCCCAGAATACGGGAAAGCATGGTCATAACCCCGACCACTAGGGACGAACGCAACAGGCCTCCGCCTGCTTTTTTATCGGAAGCAGTCTGTTTTTCAGACGTCATAATGTCCAGCTGTCAGTCCAGGGAAAATTTTGATGGTCAGCAAAGTCTACCTGCAAGAGCAACCCTGAAACCAGTCAGATTAACTACTGATGAAGTAAAATAAACAACGATTTAGCTTTGAACGATAATTTCTCTGACGCTGGGTGCCAATACTTCAACGCAACCCAGCACCCTGTATTAGGCTCTTTGGAAACTAACTTTCACGGATGAAAGCACATGTTAAGAACTAATAGAGCATTACCCACTCATTACCCCCAATATAAAGAGCTAAAGGCGAGGAATCGCCCCCAACATACTCAGCAAACTGCCTCAGGCTCTCGCCCTCCAGCCAAACCGCTATCGGAAAGGGCCATTACTGTATTAACAGAGCTTGAAAAAGTTGGCACCGAAGCACAGCCCACCTGGGACGTTGTAATGGGAATGGCCGACTTACTGGGCGAGTACGGGATGGAAACCAGTGGCACCATGAGCCATGTGTTTGGTTATCTGAAGAACGAGATACGACGAACCCATCTGGAAACTCTGGACGATTTAATCGCTGCAGGCCATTTCCCAGAGGCTCTTCAATTTATTGATGCCGCTATTGCTCTTGATTTGGAAGGGGAGCAAGAGCTTTTACAGGTACAGGGTCGTATCCTGGAAACCATGGCGACTCTCGTCGAACAGCGTTCGAAAATCAAGATCTTCGAAAAGGACCTCCCCAAGGAAGCAATGGTCAATTATTTACTATGGCTATCCGATAAAAATCACCCAACAGCTCAAGAGTTTTATGACGAGCTAAACACCTGGGGAAGCATTACATTACCCGAGGAACTGGATCGAAAACACAGGGAAAAGTCTCCCCCAAAACAAAATACTCCTCACGTTACCCATCAATCTTCCAGAGCAGGCCTTCCCAGCCTTGAAGAACTACACGAACGAGGAACAACAGATATTAGAGGTTCAATCAACAGGTTGGATGTGTCCAAGTCTTTACGCCCCAGAGACACTGTGTTGCAGTCCATTAGAGAAGCCCAGGTGGCACAGCCTGTGGCTGCCGTACGCCACGAAAATGTTCAGACAATTAACGAACTCCCTGGCTTGATCCTCCCCGGAAGCAGACCCTTGGTCATTTTTGATATTGATGAGACCTTGGTAGCTCGAGATGTCGTTGGAGGGGAAGTGAAAAAAACTGCTGTAAATCCAGACACGATTCAAATTATTAATCAAATCAAAAGCCAAAACCCTCATGGCAAAGTCATAGTCATGACGAAAGGGGATTCGGAAAGCACCCGTGAAAAACTCGCTGCAGGAAAAATCCCCGAAGAACTTTTCCATGATATCGAAATAGTACAAGGACAAGATAATAATAAGGGGGACAGGCTCGCCCAATACCTCGAACGAAAGGGTTTCAATCCAGATCAGGTTTATTTCGTCGATGATATGGAGGGCTTTTGTGAACAAGTCGAAGACTGTTATCGTGATCGCGGGATAGCCTGCCAGACCTTTGTTTTTACCGGAGCTCTTCCCATGGCTTTCCGATGTAATGCTCAGGCAATGGGAACATCTATTGCCAGCCTGGTCGGCCAACATAACGCTTTACATCAGGCTGCTAACGAGCGGATTGGAAAAAGATTCACATAAACACACGTCTGGTCTGGAGGGTGAAACCCGGCACCCTCCCTCAGCCTCACCTAACCCTGTAAGCACAAACCTCATTTTTATAAGATTTTTCCTTTTTAAAAGTCCCTTCATTCCCCTTGACCAACTTGAGCCCGGATGCCAGAATCCGCGCACCCGTCCTAAAAACTCCCGAAAGTGTCATCGGGAAGCAAAATATTGCAGGTTTGGATCAATAGTCATTTGAGTTCATCATTCAAGGTGCGGCTGCCGAGAATTGACGCTGGAATTGACAATAGTTGGCTAAACCGGCATATTTGCCCGTTTTTAATACAATCCGATTTTTCGAGGAGCAATACGGTGGCTAACTCTCCTTCCGCCAAGAAGCGTGCCCGTCAGGCAGAAGTACGTCGTCAGAAGAACGCAGGTCAGCGCTCTCTGGTTCGCACCATGATCAAGAAAGTAATCGCTGCTATCGCCAGCAACGATGTTGAAGCTGCCAAGGCTGCTTACACTGCTGCAGTTCCTGTGATTGATCGCATGGCCGACAAAGGCATCATTCACAAGAACAAGGCTGCTCGTCATAAGAGCCGCCTGAACACCAAGGTTAAGGCCATGGCTGCCTAATCCTGGTAAAGGATTTTGAAAAAAGAGGCTTTATAGCCTCTTTTTTTGTGCTCGATATGACCGAATAAACCTTTATACCTTGGTCTAATCATCCGGAACCCCACCCCAAGTTTCCTGTCTTAAAGACAAATAGCCCTTTTTCAGGGAGGAAACCCGATGAAATCTACTCACTCATGGCTCTCAGGCTTTGTAACAGCTCTTCTAGTAGCTGTTTCTGTGACAACTTCAGCCGCTCAGATCCAAAACGAAGAGCCGAGAGGGACAATCATCTCTCCCCAGAAGGCTAAAAGCCTGACTCCCTATGCCTTTGCCAGCCAGCTTGCTCACACGTACAAGCTCAATGGAAAGAGCGAGAAAAGCATCGCCACCAGAAACAAGATGCTTGGCTATGAAATGACACCGGTTGACTCCAAGGATCTTCCTGAACCCATTAAGTACCTGTTTATTCAAGATGAGACGCAAAGATTCTGGTCCTATTCCGGCCTACAGGCCCGAGCCTTTTATCATCACAACAAGAAAAATATTGTCCTGGCCTTTGCCGGAACCGATTTTCATCCTTTGATGTATCGCAGCTATGCGACTGCCGGAACTGCAAACCTGATCGCCTACGGCTACTCAACCCCCATGCTGACCCAGGCTTCCGCACTCTGCAGAGCATTCAAAGAAATTCCGGAAGTTGAGAATATCATCGTAACAGGCAACTCACTTGGGGGTGCAGTAGCGCACTACGCAGGACTGGCCTGTGGTGCAAAAACCATTGCCTTCAACAGCCTGGCTCTACCTGAAAACCTCAGACAACAAGCCATCTTGGATTACATCAACTATCACAGTATCGAAGACTCCTTCTCAATAGATCCCTCATACAGGAGCGAACTCTCCAATGCAGGAACTCCCAAACAACTGGAGTTGATCGAAGTTGAAGGTGAGGCTCTCAACAACACCAAAGGCATGTGGATAATCCAGGGACAGCACCCCAAGAACACCCCTATTCAAATCGTCCCCTCTCACGACAAGAAACTTGGAAGTGTTGGCCGCCACTGGGCCCCCGCAGTTATCAAGTCTCTTGAAACTCATTCCAGGTAAAAAGATCTGAATACAAAAAATGGCCGCAAGGTTCCCACCTGCCGGCCATTTTTATTTATGATGGCAAAATCAGAGAACAACCATATTGTCCCTATGCACTAACTCAGGCTCACCAGCAAAACCCAGAACTGCAGGCATTTGATGGCTGGGCATCCCCAGAACCTTGCCCACCTGCTCAGATGAATAATTCACCAGACCACGAGCCACCTCGGCTCCATCCGGGCTGACACAAGCCACCATCTCACCACGCTGAAATACACCTTCAACGCCACGCACACCAACCGGCAAAAGGCTGGAACCGGCTTCTTTCAGAGCCCGAACAGCCCCGGCATCCAACACCAAACGACCTTTCATGCGAAGATGACCGGCAAGCCAGCGCTTACGGGCCAAGGTACGCTCTTCATCTGGCAGCAGGAGAGTTCCCAGTGATTCACCATCTTTCAGGCGCTCGATCACCTGTTCAATACGCCCACCTGCAATTACAGTACTTGCGCCAGAACGAGCCGCCAGCCGCGATGCCCTTAGCTTGGTAAACATACCACCACGCCCAAGCGCGCCCTTCCCTTCTCCTGCCATGGCATCCAGAGAGGAATCACTGGCGCGCTTCTCGTCCACCAGCACAGCATCGGGATTGGTACGCGGGTCAGCTGTAAACAGACCATCCTGATCTGTCAGCAGCACCAGAACATCTGCCTCAACCAGATTGGCAGCCAGTGCTCCTAATGTATCATTATCACCAAAACGAATTTCATCGGTGACCACACAGTCATTTTCATTAATAACCGGAATCACACCCAGACTCAGCATGGTGGAAAGCGCACTGCGGGCATTCAGATAGCGTTGCCGATTGGAAAGATCAGCATGGGTTAACAGCACCTGGGCAGTTTCAATGCCATGCTCGGCAAAAGCACTCTGCCAGGTCTGGGACAGCCCCATCTGACCAACAGCAGCGGCAACCTGAAGCTCATGCATGGCCGACGGTCGTGCCTGCCAGCCCAAACGACTCATACCTGCCGCAATGGCACCGGAAGAAACCAGCACCAGCTCAACGCCCTGGTTACGCAGCTCAGCCATCTGGGCCACCCAGCTGCGGATACCGGACTCATCCAGCCCTTTACCGTCAGCGGTCAGCAGCGCACTGCCAATTTTAATGACCCAGCGACGGCCGTTTTTTAACACGCTTCGCCCTGATACAGATGTATCAACCATGCTTTCTTTTCCTTATCCCGATCAAGGGGCGTAGAAGATCTCTACCTCGTGATCGTCATCATCTTCATCTTCCTCTTCCAGAGCTGCCAGCTTTTCAGCCTGACGCTTGGCACGACGCTGCTCGGCCAGCTCCTGAATACGAACACGTGCCTCTTCTTCCATACGCTCACGCTGCTCAGCTTCTGCTGCAGCGAAATCGTCATCCGTATTTTCCTGAAGATTACGCTCTTCGATAAAGGTCATAATGTTTTGACACAGCTGCTGAGTGCCATCAGAACTCAGAGCCGAAATACGGTAAACAGGATCTTCCCAGCCCAGCTCGGAAACAATACGCTCACAAAGTGCATCCCGTTCTTCTTCCGGCACCATATCCAGCTTATTCAAAACCAACCAGCGCTCGCGCTCATAAAGTGCAGAACTAAACTCTTCCAGCTCACTGATAATGGCCTTGGCAGACTCAACCGGATCAGTTTCGTCAACCGGCATCACATCAACCACATGCAGCAGGATACGGCAGCGGGCCAGGTGTTTCAGGAAGCGGATGCCAAGACCGGCACCTTCCGCAGCGCCTTCAATCAATCCGGGAATATCAGCCACTACAAAGCTGCGGTGCTTCTGCACACTGACCACGCCCAGATTAGGAACCAGGGTGGTAAATGGATAATCCGCCACCTTTGGCTTGGCGTGGGAAACAGCACGAATAAAGGTGGACTTACCAGCATTCGGCATACCCAGCAGACCCACATCAGCGATAACCTTCAGCTCCAGCGTCAAGTTCCGCATTTCACCAGGCTTACCCGGGGTGCATTCACGGGGAGCACGGTTGGTACTGGATTTGAAACAGGTATTACCAATACCGTTATGACCGCCTTTGGCTACCAGAATTTTCTGGCCCACTTCGGTCAGGTCACCAATCACTTCCTGTGTGTCTTCATCCACAATTGTGGTACCCACAGGAACACGAAGAATCGTATCTTCACCCTTGGCACCGCTGCAGTTGCCACCCCGGCCCTGCTCACCATTTTTGGCCTTGTAACGGCGGGTATAGCGGTAATCAACCAGGGTGTTCAGGTCATTATCCGCCACCATGTAGATGCTGCCACCTACACCACCATTACCGCCGTCCGGGCCACCTTTGGGAATATATTTCTCCCGACGGAAGCTTACACAACCATTACCGCCCTTGCCGGCTTCGACATAGATATGGGCTTCATCAACAAATTTCATTCTCAACCTCCGTACCGGCAAAACTGCTACCGGTACTGACTCTGCGGGCACCCGTTATCTTATGGCTGATTCCGGCACAAAACAAAAAAGCCCTGCAACAAGAGGGCTTTGAGTGAGCGGCATTTTATGGAACAAACACCCGGGAAACAAGTCAGTCATCCGAACACCGTTGTCAGCTTTCCTGTACCACCCGGCAAAGCGACAGGAACTTTCCCCTGTACAAAAAACCTAAAACCTGTAGGACACACAATTTATCAGGACAAGGATAAACCAGATATGAAATACGCTACCACACTATTCCGTTCATTTTTTCTGGCAGCTCTACCACTGCTGTTATTTTCTGCCGACACAGCGGCAGGTGCTCAACCAGCAGCCAATACTGGCTACGCCCTGCTGGAGCTGCTGGCCCGGGAACTGATAACTTCACCACATGTCATAACACAGCAGTTAGTCGACCGCGAACTGTATCCATCCTCCTATACCTGCGACGAACCGGAAAACCATGAGCAACGGCTCTATGCGGAGAACCTGCAGCGGCAGTTTAACTATCCCTCAAATCAGGATTTCACCACAGCGGACATATCGGAAATAAGCTGTATAGCCGCGCAGCTATACCGCCCGAGCAGCCATTGGTTCTTCACAAAAATACAAAATAGAAAGACCGGTTCCGGAAACCCTGAACACGATTTTGTTGAGTATGCTGCACAGGCCCTGTATGCCTCCATGATCCATAATGATCCGTACCAGTTCATCCCGCTTTTGATACAGATATTAAAAACTTACAAGCTGACCAACACCAGCATCATCATCTGGACAGATGGCCATGTACTTCTCCGACTTAAGCCAACACCATCGACTAACGACCAGCTCCCTTCACCAGAGATATGCTCCATCACTAACCGGCAGCGGCCGCAAACAGATGAGCAGCTGATCTATATCCATAACGATCAGTGGGCATCTTCGAATTTGAACGTTTTTATTGAACGACAAATGCCGAAAAACAATGGTAATTACCCGACACATCCAGCACTGGACTGCCAAATCATCCCTCTGGAGAAGAGAGGCAAATTTTTTCAAACCTTTTCCGAAAGCGCTCCTTTTCTGCAGTTTTTAATTGACACACCCAGTTCACCTGAAGGGATTTATCCAGAACTGGCAATGAGAATCTACCGCAGCCTTGCCCAATTCAATCTGAACACCATCGCCCCCAACAGAGCGCCATATCTTTTTGCCACACACACGGAATTAGCACGTTCAGAAATCTATAAAAACATTGACCGAATGATCAACTGGGAAGAGTTGTGCGTCTTTTGTGATTCCCTGCTGAACCAAGACCGCCCAAAAAACCATAAACAACAAATGCCATCCTCGAAGAATGAAAATGCAGAGAGCATTTCCATAGAAGAAGGCAACGACCTTGTTGACATGCCCGATTTTTTGCTGACAGCGCCTTATCCACTGAAAAACACTCCAAACTGGTTTTCAAAAGCTGTTGGTCTGGCGATCCACACTCCGGATCTGTTAGAGCCTCTTATTTCATCCATGAGCGGGGCAGGCAAATTCAGCACTGACAACCGGTTCCAACTCTACAAAATTATCTTCAACAAGGTAAAAGAACATAATGGCATCCAGAGACTGGAGGATTACCGATCATTTATGGACTGGCTGGCTCGAATGGATCCCGAACAGGAACACCCTGCGCTACTGGACAGACTCAAACAGGATGTTCTGGCAGCAACAACCCCTTGCGACAGGGCCTCTCTGCTTGAAACCCACAACCTTCAGGATCAGGATATTCCTCTTTCCTCATTCGACTGCCTGAGCCAACGCCCTGCAGATTGGTTCAGCCGCACACACCCCAAACCTATTAG
Organism: Parendozoicomonas callyspongiae; assembly: GCF_023502345.1. Lineage (GTDB taxonomy): Bacteria > Pseudomonadota > Gammaproteobacteria > Pseudomonadales > Endozoicomonadaceae > Sansalvadorimonas > Sansalvadorimonas callyspongiae. The sequence continues at coordinate 23,815 of NZ_JAMFLX010000006.1, read as the reverse complement.
AACCTATCTGGATCACACCTCAAGACTGAAAATCCACACTCTACGGCCCTTCCTGCGTTTTGCACCGAGCGAGTTCAGTCGATCCGTACTCAGGGACTGGCTAACCCTGGATCAATACCGGGATATCCGGGAGGAGCTTTACGGGCAAACTTTTCATCCGCTGCAAACAAGCTTTTTCCAGATTCTGCCGTGGAATACCCCGATTCAGGTTATAGCCGAGATTGCTCCTCTACCCACTCCGGTTACAGAGCTAATTCCCGGAACAGAGGAGCAGGAGCAGGAGCAGGAGCAGGAAAAAAATACAACACTTCCCGAACATTACCTGCCATTGTTCCATGGGCAGAATAAACCCAAAGTACTGGGACGAACCCTTATCGCCGACCACCCGACCTGGGAAGGGCGTTATTACCTGAAATTGAGAAAACTAAGCGAAACCCGATCATCACTCACCCAACAAGCTACCACCCTGAGGGCCCTGAATAACCTTGGTCAGATAGAGAGCAAAATTCCGGAGGTACTGGGAGTATTCGCCATACCCAATCTACCAGACTTCCTCCACAAAAGTGGCTTTCCCGAAGACGAGATAAACCGGTATTTTGACCAGCTCCTTAAGCATAACGGCGCTATAGAACATCTTATGGTGGAACAGGGCTGGACTCGCGGCAAGATAGAAAATCAATGGTTGAAGATATTATTCGGAATACGCTACGGTACCCACAGTATTGCTGAATTGGACGAAACCATACGCCAGGTGATACTGAACGCCTTCAAATCAACAGACGCTTTACTGACAAGAATTCCGCCCCCCCTGGAATATGAGCGTTATGTCTATGACGGAGAGACTGAAGAGAGCATTGTCGAAGGGCTGAGATTATTTGCCCGGGATTATGGCAGGCTCTGGAAAAATAATGTTATGGGCCCGGATGCCCTGTCCGCCTACCACGACGCAAGTGCAGCCAGAAGAGCCTATCTCTTCGCTCCGACATTGCGCGCTCACCACAGCGTCGGAACCGTTGATCGATGGGCCGACACCTCAACCAACTACCCCAACATCGGCCCTGCCCCAGTGGGTATGCGCGATGCCGGAGACACAATGCTTCTGCGTGAAAAAAGGTTACCGACTGAGCACCCCTACATCAAATACGGGCGACCGCACACCCTCACAGAACTGAATGATGTCCGTATTGAAGCACTGGCCAAGACCGCCTGGGGTACCATCCTTCTGTTTGGCCGCAGCTTCAAGGAAATACTGGACCATAACAATCCAGAACGGGTTACCTGGACCAAAATGATTATAACGGAACTGCTGGCCGACCTCTTTACCGAGAGCTTCTCCCTGCCCCGCAGTCAGTGGCTCAGAATCATGAATGAATTTGATCTGGTCGGACAGGTCGCCAGAGAGATGAACTACTGGATGGCCTTCCCTTCAAGCTATGTCGAAGACACCCGAAATGGCTACATCCCCGCCAGTGTCTACCCTAACTGGCGGGCTAACCGTCATATCCCTCCCTATGACCACCCGAATTACCTGACCGATGAAGGGTTTATGCAGGGAGGAGATTCGCCTCATCTTGGCGGACGCAATGGTAGAAATTCCTTATTATCCCTGGATGCACTATTGATGCGAATGATTACCACCGGGATGGTAACGACTGACCGGTAACTGGCTGCTAACTGGTATAAACGGCCATGCATAAAAAAAAAGCTCCGCAAGCGGAGCTTTTTTTCTCTCGCAGAACCAGCCCGAAAAGCCAGCTCGTGAGATCCAAGGCCTGTTAAGCCGCTTCTACACGAATGTACTTGCGGTTTTTAGGACCCTTGGTTTCAAATACAACCTTGCCGTCAGCCTTGGCGAACAGGGTGTGATCCTTGCCCATGCCAACGTTCTCACCAGCGTGGAACTTGGTACCACGTTGACGAACCAGAATGTTGCCAGCCAGTACAACCTGACCGCCGAAACGCTTCACGCCAAGACGTTTACTTTCCGAGTCGCGGCCGTTACGAGTACTACCGCCTGCTTTTTTGTGTGCCATGAGTCAATACCCTCTGAATGCGATTAAGCGCTGATGCCAGTAATCTTGAGCTCAGTGAACCACTGACGGTGGCCCATCTGCTTACGGTGATGCTTCCGGCGACGGAACTTAACGATAGTCACCTTCTTGCCACGACCGTGAGCTACGATTTCAGCATTGACCTTGGCACCTTCAACAACGGGGGCACCGATCTTAACGTCTTCACCGTTAGCAACCAGCATTACCTGGTCCAGCTCGATGGTTTCGCCAGTGGCAACGTCCAGTTTTTCAACCTTCAGTGTATCGCCTTCAGCGACACGGTACTGCTTGCCACCAGTTTTGATAACTGCGTACATGGAATTCTCCGAAAATCCTCAGCCTTTTTGTCAAAGGCATCCGCCCGGATGGCGGAATTTTCTGTTAACCGACTGTACTCCACATAGATAACGCCTCATGGTCCGGCATCAAATCAGCTTCGTTCGCTTCCACCAAAAGAAATCCTCCAGAGGTCGCATCCAAAACCCAGACTATCCGGCCATAACAAAATGGCAGCTATCGGGACTTCCAGAACGGGGGGCTTATTTTAGAGAATCAAGTCCACTGAAACAAGTTGATTTGTCTGTTGTTTAGTGAAAAACGGCACATCCCTATAAAAAATTTCTGTTACCACCAAAAACACCTTAGCTACCAACAATATAGATCGGGCAATCCCTTGACACCCCCGTATCCACCTCATACGATCTGAGCAGTTTTCCATTTCACTATAAGTACCCGCCCTTGATGACCCAGAACGACGCAATCCGCCGTATCTACGCCACGGTTCATGACGAATTCCAGGCCGTCAACGCCTGCATCATGGAACAGTTACACTCGGACGTCGCCCTGGTGGAACAGATCGGCCATTACATTATTGATGCCGGCGGCAAACGTCTGCGGCCACTGCTTGTACTTTTGAGTGCCGGTGCCTGCGGTTACAAAGGCGATCGCCAGATCCCTCTGGCGACAATCATTGAATTTCTTCACACAGCCACACTGCTTCATGACGATGTGGTCGATGAATCAGAACTTCGTCGTGGCCGGGCAACAGCCAACGATCGCTGGGGCAACGCACCGAGCGTTCTGGTGGGAGACTTCCTTTACTCCCGCGCCTTCCAGATGATGGTGCGCATTGGTGTAATGGATGTTATGACCACACTGGCCAACGCAACCAATGTGATTGCTGAAGGCGAAGTCATGCAGCTGATGAATATCCACGAACCGGATATCAGCGAAGCGCAGTATATGGACGTGATTCGCTGCAAAACCGCCATGCTGTTTGAAGCCTCAACCCATACAGCAGCCCTGCTTGCAGATGCACCAGAAGAACAGATCAAGGCCCTGCAGGATTATGGCAATCATCTGGGACTTGCTTTCCAGCTGGTTGATGATCTGCTGGATTACACTGGCGATAGTGAAACCATGGGCAAAAATGTTGGCGACGACCTGGCCGAAGGAAAACCCACACTCCCCCTGATTCAAACCATTGCCTCCGGCACTCATGAACAGACCGAGCTGGTTCGTAAAGCCATTCGCAATGGCGGTCTTGAGCAGCTTGATGATGTTATGAATGCAGTTCGCGCTTCCGGCGCACTGGATTACACTGCAAGCCGCGCCAGAGAAGAAGCCGAAAAAGCTGTTGCAGCAGCAAGCACTCTTCCTGATTCTGACTATCGACAGGCACTTATCGAACTGGCAAAGCTTTCCGTCAGCCGTACCGCTTGATACCTCTCAAAAGAAATGCAGTTTTGATTAGGTTCTGTTGGCATAAGTTTATGCAATTCAGTGGCTCAGAAAGCCGCTAATCGCAAGAAAGGCTTGTGAAGGTGTAGTGGTTTTACATCAAGCAAGCCTGACGAAGCGAGCTATTGTGCCCTTTGGGTATGGCGGCTTTCTGGGCCACCCGAAGGGCGTCAGCGAGGCTTTCCAGCTCGTCGTTGCAGCCGTTCGAAAGACAACCAGTATTCCTTCACGACTGCGTCTAGATCTGAAAAGCCTCGCTGGCGCTGAATGCATAAACTTATGCCAACAGAACCTAAACTGCATTTCTCTCTCACGACTGTTTTGTTCTATATAACTATTGTTCGATCCTGAAGTTCATCAAAAAAACAGTACATCCCGAAGCAGCCTCCAACATCATACGACAGCGCTACATCATTCTGTCACGATCGGCAATTCGTGAAATACTGACCAGAACCTGACTACCAACTGTCGGCAGGGTCGCTATAATGTCGCGCCTCGCGTTACTCAGAACTGTCAGACACGGGTTGCCACCTTTTGATTATCTTTACCGTCACTAACACTGTTACCGATCAGATTTACGTTGGCTCTACGCGCAACGACCTGGACGTACAATGGGAAAAAATGGTTGCTGCCGCCGAGCAGAACCTTGACTACCCCCTGTACCGCGATATCCGCAGGCACGGCGTGCAAGCGTTTCAACGTGAAATCTATGACATGGCAGAAACCAGGGAAGAGCTGGCGGAACTTGAGAATGATGCACTTGACATGCTCGGCGGCATCAGCCTGCGTGGCCACAAAACAAGTACTGTGGTTATCAAAAAGAAAAAGCCTGTTCGTCGCAAAAAGTCTGACGCCGAAAAAGAGCTACTGGCTTTTCTCGATGATTACGCCACAGATGCATCTGATGATGAAGCCGATGAAACAAACAAGGCTGAAAACTCCAAAGGCTTGACACCAAAGCAGCCTTCAGAAGACGACACAGGAAAAGGCCGCATCATCAAAGCGGAACCAGCTCCGGTTCAGAAACCCGCACCAGCGAGTAAACCCACCCCACCTTCTGCTCAAAAAATTGATGCCGTTGCAGCGGCAAAAGCCATACTGGCAGCGGCTGCAAAAGAGGAAGATGAAAAAAGGGCAGCCACAACCAGATCAGCAACTCCGCGCCGAGCATCCCGCACCAGCAGCAACGTCAAACTGGAACTGACCATTGATGACACAATCAATGCCCAGCTGGCTGCCATTACCGCAGCCGTAGACGGCGTGCTGGCTGGCGACTCTGCTGCTACAGAAAGCCTTCAAACACTTTCTGCCTCTCCCAAGCAGGAAGAACCAGCCACTCTGGAAACACAAGCCACAGCAGTCACCTCAACAGAAGACGATAATGAGGCACCTGCGGAAGCTGATAGCAAACCAACCCTGAATGAAGTCACCCGAATCATCAGCGGCAAGGAAAAACGCATTATGGAAGCTATTCAGCATCACAGGGAATTACGAGCAAAACGCACAAGCGACGTACTGAACGCCGAAAAAGAGCAAGTCCAGAAGCTGCTCAGTGAGCTCAACAAACGCATTGCTTCAATGGATGCTCCCAATATTCGAATGTACCACTGATCATAACCAGCTCTTCCAAAGCTGGTCGAGAACCTCCCGACCAGCCTTGGATCATAAGGCAGCCATCTCGCAGCAGCAACGGCTTTGCCTGCCCCCCTTAATCCTGATCTGCCCAACGGCTTGAAAGATCGACATTAACCACACTATGCTGCGAACGTGCCACAGTGGTTTCCTGATTAAAACTCAACAACTGAAACGCCGCCACTGTATCCATGACCGATGATCGCGTGCTTGCTTGTGGAAAAGTAATCAAAGGTGCGAACGCATCGGTTATGCTGTCAAAAAACGAGTTCCCAATAGGAGAAAATAACCATGCCTCTACCAAAGTCCTATAGGCTGTTTGATTATCAAGCAATTCTTTTGATTTTATCAGCGAACGCAAAAAGACAGGATTCAGTTTTTGGTTCACTGCAAGCAGGCCAATATCAATCGTGCTTTCAACGCGTAATGTTGCCAGCCCGGCAGGTAATTTCTGTGTCAGCCAGTCAGATATAGGCGCGTATCTCATGCACAGTGTTTCCTTAACCTTTGCAGGACACCGCCGAACAATAAAACTGGAATACTCACGGGGGGAGGTTTTTGGAACCGCCACAAAATGCATATCATCGCTATTTCCAGAATAATGCTCCATACGCTGGAATGTGCAGTTGCCCGGAATATCCAGATCCATATAAATCATGCCAGTGGATGTTCGGCTTTTGATAGCAAGACTTTGATTTTTACATATTTCATCAATGACCTCAGAACCTGCTGCCATCAAGTAAAAGCGAAGCAAGTCGGCAGCCACAAGAACTGATTTTTTCCTTTCCTCCCCAGATAAAAGCACCTGATCGAGCAATTGCTTTAAATTTATCTCGTCTCCTTCAATCGATAGCGGTTGATCCAGATGATTGATATCCAGCACCTTGATGCGATGAGGAATTGCTTTTCCCAGACGACTGTTCAACCTGCAGTTCAGGCTTGCCATTTTTTGTTGTTCTGAGTCGCTTAAATAAGGGGAGTAGTACCAGAGAATCACTTCACGATCAGGATTGGCCTGGGCCATTTCTACCGGAACGTTTAAGTAATGATCCGGGATCAGACTACCAACCCAGATAAAATTGGCAGGGGCATCCTTAGCCATCGGCGCGGTAGAAATCACAGATTCCCCGCAGCCAATATTATCCAAAAACAGACTGGGCAGGATTCGGCAGTAAAAATTTTGCAGGTGTTCAAAATAGCTAAGCTTATTCCTCCAGCTTTCATCAAGCAGAAAATACTTGATCTCATTATCAATACACTGAACAGAATACTTTCTGATAAAGCAAAGACAGTCAAGAAACGCCTTGTTACCTATTTCACCTCTTCGAAATTTTTTTATATTTTGCAACAACTCTTCTTTCAATGCTGCAGGGCTTGATCGCTTTGCGGACAATGCTTCTGCACTCGTGACTTGCACTGAATCTATATTTTTCTGACTCACAGACTGAAGCTGACAGCACGATACTGGAGTAACACTGACCAGTGGCGTTGTCCCGGCCACAACAGCGGATGTACTTTCCAGGTTCTTTTCGCCTGAAAATGGTTTTTGTAAAGCAGGGGGCAATGATGGAGGCGATATTGGTTGCGCACGCGTTGAGATATTCATAACAGTCCGACCTTCAAGTCATATGCAGATTTGAAAAACTGATAACCGGGAAGTTCAATAAAGTGTTAGCTGAAATATCATTCTTGTTCAGGGCAGCGACCTGACTACCGGCATCGGGAAGAGCGCAGCCATCTGGTAGCAGCGAATGCCTGGTTTGCATTCCTTAATCCTGATCAGCCCAGTGGCTTGAAAGATTCACATTGACTTTGCTATGAAATCCACGCGTCACAGTGGTTTCATTTTTTAAACTCAACAATTGAAATGCTGCCACTGTATCCATGACCGTTGAACGTCTACCTGCCTCTGGAAAAGTAATCAAAGGCTCAAATGCATCAGTTATGCTGTCAAAAAAACAGTGTCCCACAGGAGAGAAAATCCATATTTTTACAAGGCACTTGTAGCATGAATGGTCATCAATCAACTCTTTCGATTGTTTCAGTGAACGCAGAAAGACAGGGTTTTGTTTTTGGTTCACTGCAAGCAGGTTGATATCAACCGTGCTGTCAATGCGTAATGCTGCCAGCCCTGCGGGTAGCTTCTGTGTCAACCAGTCAGAAATGGGAGCACTGCTCATATGCAGTTTTTCCCTGACCCTTTCAGAATCAGTCCGAACAATATAGCTGGAAAGCTCACAAGGATTCTCCTTTGAGTCTTCCCATAACACCATGTCATAGACATCACCGGAATAACACTCCATACGCTGGAACATGCAGTTGCCTGGAATATCCAGATCCATATAAATCATGCCAGTGGATGTTCGGTTTTTGATATCAAGATTTTGATTTTTACATATTTCATCAATAACCTCAGAACCCGCTGCCATCAAGTAAAAGCGTATCAAATCGGCCGCTACCAATACTGATTTTTTTCTTTCCTCTCCAGATAAAAGCACCTGATCGAGCAATTGCTTTAAATTTATCTCGTCTCCTTCAATCGATAGCGGTTGATCCAGATGATTGATATCCAGCACCTTGATGCGATGAGGAATTGCTTTTTCCAGATTGCTGTTCAACCTGCAGTTCAGGCTTGCCATTTTTTGCTGTTCTGAGTCGCTCAAATAAAGGGAGTAGTACCAGAGAATCACCTCACGGTCAGGGTTGGTCTGAGCCATTTTCACCGGAACATCCAGGTAATGATCCGGGATCAGACTGCCGACCCAGATAAAATTAACAGGGGCATCTTTGGCTAACGGCGCGGTAGACATCAAAGACTCCCCACACCCGATATTCTCCATAAACAACCTGGGCAGGATGCGGCTATAAAAACCTTGCAGGTGTTCGAAATAACTGACCTTTACACTTTGACTCTCCGTGAGCAGAAAATCTTTAATTAGATCATCAAGATATGACAAGCCCTTGCGGATGAGGCGAAGACGATCAACAAACGCCTTGTCATCGATCTCACCTGCACGGAGTTGATCTATGTTATGCAACAACTGCCCCCAAGATGATCCAGTATCGGGCCGCTTTGCGGGCAATGATTTCGCATCCGTAACTTTCATTGAATCTATATTTTTCTGATCCAAAGGTTGAGGTGGACTGCACAGCATTGGTGTAGCACTAATCTGCGGCTTTGGATCAGCCAGAACAATAGGCGTACCTGTCGAAGTTTCTTCGGCTGGAAGCGGTATTTTTAGCGGTGGGGGGGGTGATAACAATGGGGATGATCTATCCATAACAGTCCAGCCTTCGGGTCAATGCACATTAGAAAAACTAATGACCTGAAGGTTCAACGGAGGGTTAGCTGAAGTATCATCCTTGTTCAGGGTAATGGCCCGGCGGGTAAAAAGCCCACCCTGAGCAATCAACAAACCGCCCCGCAACCATGACAACCGGTCTGGAGATTGAGTCAGAATATATGATTACGCATGTCCGGTTACTTATCAGTCATAAAACTCCTGCGCCACCCAAGAGTTAGCGGAGGCCGGGACAACATTATCCATTGCTGCCAGCAACTGGTTAATTTCCCGGAAAACCCGGTCCCTCAACCAGCGATGTGACCGGTTGGCATTCCAATATTCTGGCCACACCAACCGGCAATCAACCTCGGGAGCAACATCAGGCACTTGTCGTGCGACGAGCCTGTGGTCATACCCTCCCCTGACACAGGTATGGAAACAAAGAAAATCACTATTGGCGAGAATTTCCTGGGCAGCCGAAAAACTGGGGCTTGATAGTGCAGGCTTGATACCTAGCCGCCGATAATAAGCCTGAATATTGGGAGCCAGGGAACAACCCGACGTATGGATCAAATGAGGGTATTCCGTTAACTCCTCCACCATAAACGAGCGGTTTGCTAATGGATGCTCACGACTCATAAGACATGAAAGATGATAATGCAGAACTTCATGACTTCTCAGCCCTGCCGGAGGCATCCCCGAATAACCAACAGCCAAATCAATTTCACCACCATGCAACCGCTCAATCGCAGACTCACATAACAACTCCACTTCAAACGTGAAATTTGGCACCTCTTTATGAAGATCACAGAGCAGCTTTGGAAACACCTGCTCAACAGCTGAATAATTACCGGCTATACAAAAGTGTCTGCTCGTCGTTTGAGGGTCGAAGTTCGCGTTTTCGAAAATCGTAGACGCTTCAACAACCAACCGATTAACCTGAGGGTGAATCGTTCTGGCCATCTCTGACAGCTGCGTGTGATTTCCGCGCCTGACCAGTATTGGATCACACAAATTCTCACGAAGTTGGGCCAGGTTACGGCTCATGGTGGGCTGCGTGACACATAATAACTTTGCCGCTTCTGATACATTTCGCGTATCAAGCAGAGCTTTTAAACTTGGTAAAAGATTCAAGTTCAGCCGATTCAGACTAACACTGTCGTCACTGGCCTGTAATCGGGCGGCATTTGAGTCCCTGTTCGCTATTTTCATCAAAAGTTCCATCAGCGTACATCAATAAAACCTATAGTCGCATTCACCAGACAAATACCCCATCCGCAATATCCGCAGAGTATTTAAACAGGGCATACCGAAATTGATTTAATAAATATGACGTACCCGGCTTCAACTGAATAATCCGGATGCAGTGGTGTAACGCCCCTTTTCGTACATCATCGAACAGACACACACATCTGGAGTTTTTACCATGAAAAAGCTGGTACTCGCTGCCGCTATCGCTGCTGTTGCAGGTAACGCAATGGCCTTTGAAGCTTACAATGCCGACGGCACCACCGTTTCCATTTCCGGTGAAGTTCGCACTCTCATCTCCAACACCGAAAACGATAACAAAGGTGCCAAGTTTGATATGGGCGGCTCCAAGCTGGCCGTTTCCATCTCTCACAAGCTGAGCGATGATCTGACTGCTGAAGGCTTTATGCGTTTTGCCGCTGACCTGAACGACGGCAGCGCCAAGCTGGGCGTTGACAAGGGCTACCTGGCTCTGGGCAGCGCGCAGTACGGTAAAGTTTCCATTGGTGTTGTTGGCACCGCATATGACGACCTGATGGGCGGCTATGACGCTTCCGTTAACTTCGGCGGCGCAGCTAAGCTGGGCGCTGACACCAACGGTGCAGGCGGCCTCCAGAACGGTATCAACTACACCTGGTCCAACGACAGCATGACTGTGGTTGCTGACTACGGCCTGGAAGACAAAGAAACCACAACCACTATCGACAGTTTCACAGGCAAACTCGACAAGACTTACGGTCTGGGTGCTTCCTGGACTTCTGACTTCGGCCTGACTCTGACTGGTGCTTACGGCGCTGCCAAGCTGGACAACGAGACGACTGAAGCGACCGCAAAAGCATACGGCTTTGAAGCGGACTACAGCTTCGGTGCCTTCTCTGTTGGCGCTATCATCAACAAGTCCGAAGAAAAAGCTGGCGACACCAAGATCGAGAAGCGCGGCTTCGGCACTGGCGCTGCTTACAGTTTCCTGGATAACGGCACTGCATACGCTGGTTATAACGTAGTCAAGACCAAGGGCGCTGACGACAAGACCAAGACCTACAACGCTGGTGTTCAATACATGGTTCACCCACAGGTTAAGGTTTTTGCTGATATCGCTCAGACAAAAGCTGCCGAGAAGACCAACGAGTACGCTCTGGGCGCTCGCGTTTACTTCTAATTTGAAGGTTTAAACGCTTTGTCAAAAAAGAGGGAAAGCCGTCAGGCCTTCCCTCTTTTTTTGTAGGTGATCAGTCAACCCAGCCATCAGCGTCACGCATCCCCCCATTCGTCATATCAACGTGACCTGCACCAAGCCTATTCATTACCCTCCGTTTAGCGATGTGACGCCCCTTTCTTCACATCCTCGAACAGACACACATCTGGAGTTAAATCATGAAAAAGCTGGTACTCGCTGCCGCTATCGCTGCTGTTGCATCCAACGCAATGGCACTGGAAGTTTACAATGCCGACGGTGCTACCGTTAATGTATTTGGTGAAATCCGCACTCGCCTGCAGAGCATCGAAGATGACAACACTGGCAGCAAGTTCGACATGGGCGGCTCTAAGCTGGGTGTTGAAGCCAAGTACGCCATGAACGACGACCTGACCGCTGGTGGCTACCTGCGTTACGGCTTCGACCTGAACGATGGCGACAACAATGTTAAGGTCAGCAAGGGCTACGTTTACCTGTCCAGCAACAAGATGGGTACCGTGACCGTTGGTAAGCAGGGTTCCGTATACGATTCCTTCATCGGTGGATACGACGCTTCCACCCTGTACGGTGGCGCAGCCAAAATGGCTTCCAATGCTGCTGGCACTGATTCCATTGAGAGCGGTATCACTTACAAGTGGAGCAACGACAGCTTTACTGTAATGGCTCAGCATTCTCTGGCAGCTGAAGACGCTAACACCTTCAAACCTGCAGAGACTCAGCCGGTAAAGGCAGCAATGGCGTCTGAGCAGCTGAACAAGACTTTCGCTCTGGGTGGTTCCTGGTCTTCTGACTTCGGCCTGACCCTGGGTGGTGCTTACACTCTGGCAGACCACGACAAGCTGACTGGCTTTGCTACCAGCAAGAACGTAGAAATCAAAACTGTTGGTTTCGAAGCTGGATACAGCATCAACGCTGTGACTCTGGGTGCAACCATGACTCAGATCGATACCGAATCTGACAAAGACAAAGAGCTGCTGACCGAAAGCAACTCCTTTGGTCTGGGTGTTGCTTATGCGTTTGAAAACGGTGTTAACGCTTTCGCTGGCTACGACATTGTTGAAACTGAAGATTCCTCCAAGGGCATCGACAAGAAAGCTAACGAAGACGAGACCAAGTCCTTCAACATTGGTGTTGACTATCGTCCACACCCACAGGTTAAGACCTTCGTTGAATATGCTCGCGCCAAGACCAGCTACGAAGAAACTGGCAAGAAGTCCAAGACTCAGGACAAGTGGGGCGTTGGTGTTCGCGTATACTTCTAATCCTTGAGAAGCTTGCTAACACTCAAAGGGAAAAGCTTCGGCTTTTCCCTTTTTCTATTTATGCCTTCCTGAAAACCAGAATATAAAGTTCCTGCTTCATCAGCAGGCTTTCAAATCTCAAACCACTTCCTTCTGCCACATTTATAGCTTCATCTTTACTTGCCGGAAGCAAATGTGGCACCTGCTCAGGCCCATTTTCATGCAGTGTTTTCACAAACTCATACCCCAGTGGGTGTGTGACCAGCAATCTCCCTCCCGGCTTGAGGAGTGAGGCAATATGTCTGACCACCCTGTTCTGGTTATAAAAATTACCAAAGCAGGCATTACACCAGGCTGCATCAAACCGTTCTGTGCCAGGATTGTAATCTGCAATATCGCCCTGCCAGAACTTAATCGGCTTCTGGGGAAACCGGGCACGGGCGTTATGTATTTGAGCCGAAGACAAATCAACGCCTGTAATCCTGCAGCCAGGATAGAGAGACAGCATGAAGTCGAACAGCACACCTGCACCACAGCCTGCATCAAGAAAATGAGGACTCTCCGGGTATGCCTCTGGAGATAGATCAGGGAATGCTGCCTGAACGATTTTTTTCAGCCTTGGAAGAAGATCAGGAGGAACAGCTTCATCAGAGATATACCAGTCAGCATGATTGTCGAAGATTTTTGCCTGCTGACGGTTAAAAGCGGTTCTGTTGTGTAATTGAGTGGCCTTTTCACCATCCAAAGACTGCCTTTGCACCTGGAACAGCTTTTCTTTATGAGATTCCAGCACCATTAACCCCCCAAGCTTCCTGAATGAGCCTGGAAGAGCATAGACGCTTTTCAATTGAGCCGAGGTGGATAAAGGTATCTGAAGGGAAACAGTGCCAGCACAGCTGGCCGACACTGCTTTGAATTGTTCAGGATATTACTGAATTAGTACCAATCCCGGTAAGAGGATTTTGGCTGCTGATTTTTACGGTACAGATCGATGAACTTCTGATCTTCTTCCAGAATATGGTCAATCCACCACTTTTTCAGGAAAGGCATCAGCTCCCAGGCATCATGTTCGGTTTTAATCTTGAGAGCAATTTCATTGGTCTTCTCCATCAGCTGCCGGTGCTGTGCCATATGAGCATCCAGATCGGGATAGTTCATTTTTTTCAGCAGGGCTTCTTCGGTATCAAAGTGGATTTTGACGTACTCATTCAGAATTCTTACGGCGGGCTTTGCAACCTTGATCCCATCTCCCTCCTGAATGGAATAGAAAAAGGAGTTGATGGTACTGATCAGGCCACGGTGTTGCTCATCAATAATATTGACACCCAGGTTGTATTCATCTTTCCAGACAATATATAGCGGTTGTTCCATTGAGATTTCCCACGGCCGGCGACTCTGCACAGACCTTCTTGCATTGATGTTTGATGGCTGGCTTAACTGCGCATGGTAACAAATTCTTCAGCGGCCGTCGGATGAATACCAACCGTGCTGTCAAAAATCTTTTTGGTTGCCCCGGCCTTCAGAGCCACGGCCAGCCCCTGCAGAATCTCACCGGCATCGGCTCCAACCATATGACACCCCAGAACCTTATCGGTTTCTTCATCAACCACCAGTTTCATAAAGGTTTTTTCCTCGCGGCCGCTCAGAGTGTGCTTCATATGACGGAAGCGGGATTTGAAAACTTTAATATTGCTGTAATTCTCCCGCGCCTGTTCTTCGGTCAAACCCACCGTACCAATATTGGGCTGGCTGAATACTGCTGTGGCAATATTTGTGTAGTCCATTTCAACCGGTTCTTTGTCACCATAGAGATGGTTAACCAGCGCCATGGCTTCAGACAGCGCAACAGGCGTCAGCTGCATGCGATCAATCACATCGCCCAAGGCGTAGATGCTTGGCACTGAACTCTGGAAGTTATCGTTCACCTTGATGGCACCGTTGGCAGCCATATCCACGCCAACATCTTCCAGTCCGATTTTGCCAGTGCTCGGAACACGCCCTGTCGCGTACAGAACGGTATCGCACACTTCGGTGGAATCATCACCCCAGGTTACGGTCAGAGTACCATCAGCGTTCTTCTCAACCTTTGTAACACTGCTGTTAAAGCGAAGGTCAACACCCTTGGCAGTCATCTCATCCCGAAGTGTTTCACGCACATCCAGATCAAAGCCACGGAGGAACAAATCTTTACGGTAGGAGAGAACAGTCTCAGCACCCAGGCCATGGAAGATGCCGGCAAACTCAACGGCGATATAACCGCCACCGACAACGATCACTTTCCTGGGGAACTCTTCCAGATAGAAAGCATCATCTGAAGTAATCACATGCTCACGACCTGGGAACTCAGGAACAAATGGCTTGGCGCCTGGAGCAACCAGAATACGCTCTGCAGAGAACTGCTTACCTTCAACTTCAACGGTATGCTTATCAACAACCCTGGCATAGCCATTGATCAGCTCAACCCCGGCATTACTCAGAACATTGCCGTAAATACCATTCAGGCGCTCAATCTCTTTGGTCTTGTTATCCCGCAGAGTTGGCCAGTCAAATTTGGCCCCTTCTACCGTCCAGCCATAACCACGGGCATCTTCAAAATCTTCTGCATAGTGGGCACCATAGACAAACAGTTTTTTGGGCACACAGCCGATATTGACACATGTTCCGCCCAGGAAACGGCCTTCTGCCACAGCCACCCTGGCTCCGGTTGCAGAAGCCATCCGGCTGGCACGAACACCACCGGAACCCGCACCAATCACAAACAGGTCATAATCAAACTGACTCATTGCATCCCCACTTCATTAGATAAATAGGTTCTGATCAGCAAAACGCTTCACAATTCGGGTTAATGGATAGCTCTGAAACCACCGCATCATTTGGCATGGTGACAGCATTCACTATCCAGCGGGCAATGGCTTCCGGTGAACTGGCTCTGTCAGGCATCGAGCCCATCACATCCACCGCCATATCCGTAGCCACAAAACCGGGGCATACAGCGATAGCTCTAACGCCATCATCCCATCCTGCCAGTCTCACACCCTGATGGTGAGCCATGGCCGCAAACTTACTCATTCCGTAACCGGTTGTTCCTTCCGATTTCACACGCCGGGCAGACAGGCTGAGAACATTAACAATTCGCCCCTGTCCATCCTGGCGTAATAGAGGCAGTGCCGCCCTGGTTAATTTCCAGGGTCCCTTGGCATTGACCTGCCACATCAGATCCAGATCATCTTCATTTTCAGATTCAGGACTGACCTTTTTATATACGCCGGCATTGTTAACCAGGATTCCAATCCGGCCAAAATGTTTCTTGATCTCTTCAAGCCATTTCTCGGCGCTGCCGGGAACGAGAGCATCATAAGAACTCAATAACACTCTATCACTGGGGGTGAATCCTGATTTTTCAAGCTTTTCAATATCACGAGCCCCCAAAGCCAGGCAGCAACCAGCCTCCTGAAAGCAGCGGGCAACCTGCAGGCCAATTCCCCGGTTTGCACCACTGACCATAACCACACGATCCTTTAGCTGTTCCTGGCATGCCGCCATCATTGCTCTCCAGCCCAGACTGATACCCCCCTTTTACTTTATCAATATATGGAATTTCAAGCTTCAAGATAAATACCAAGAGCAGCTGACAGGCTGGTTAGTTAACTTTTAACAAATAGTCACTACTGTTCAGTTTTCTGATAAATATCAAGGATAGAGTCCATGCTCCAACAGACGGCCACCAATAACACAACGCCTGTACCAACTGTGACAGCCCCAAAAGCTGAAGACGAAAGAACAACGGCAGCAGTCACTATCCAAAAGTACTGGCGTGGATTTAAGGTGAAGAGGGATTTTACAAATCCATCAACTAAAGACCATCATGTCCCAATGGGGCATTTATCTGTAGGTAATGATCCCATACCCTATCTTGAAAAATTTGTTACCATTAAAAAACATCCCGCTATTGTCACAACAGGTGGAGCCCAGTGTTTAAGTAATGCGATCAGACTGACTCAACGAGCTGACTGCAGCCTGGGAGTTATACCAAAAATATTTATCATTGACTTCAGCCAGAAAATTATTGAATTCTGGAAATTATTATCAGAAGTTTTCATGAAATCTGAAAATATAGAGCAACTACTGGCAAAGCTACCACGCCTGATCAATTACAACACTGAAACTACTAAATTTGAAATAGTGATTCCATACCCAAAAAACTGCTCAAAGGAAGACGGTATATCAAGATGGATTGTTGAATTTTGGCCATACGAACATCAAAAACGATTTTCGAAAGAATCATTTCCGGAAATTAACCCTGAAAACCTTCACCCAAGAGAATCCTATGAATTTTTCAAACAATTACTCGATTCAGATGAGAAAAGGTTTGAATGGGTTAAGCGCCTTGTCACCAATCAAATATATCTTATTCAAAGTTGCTGGCATCAATCACCAACAAGCTTTTCCTTTGTAAAAAGGGTTTGTGAATATCACGATTACGACGTTTATGTTTATGCTTCAAATATTGAAGATACCAATAAACAGCCAGCTCAAACTTTATGGGAAAACATCAGAGCATTATCACCTGTAGCCGTAGTAAAAGCTCATACTAAGTACCAAAATCAAGATAAAAAAACAGGGTATCCTGTTTCAACTGAATACATCCTGAATACTGAATATCAAACTCACTTTCAAATCAATCAGGAGGGGGAAATGACTGCTCAAAACCATGGAAGTGATGAGAAAATTTCCATAGTAGATCTCCATACATTACATCCTCGCCCTCAAAGCAGCTTCAGTTAAAACACATTATGACCAGATCAAGCGCCTGAACCAACATTTCAAGAAAGCACAGGAAAAAATAACAGGGTTGTTAGCCAGATATTTTTGGGGAATCAGAATTCATAAAAATTACTAGAGGGACAACACTATGAACTCGCTTGAACCAGTAACTGAGACATCCATCTCAACAGCGAACTGTTCACAGAATGAAGATAAAAAATCGAAGGCAGCAGTCACTATCCAAAAGTACTGGCGTGGATTTAAAGTCTGGAAAGATTTTAAGAAAACATCAATCAAAAAAACCTTTCCAGACACAGGATCTAATGCCATAGGAAATGATCCCATCTGCTTCCTTGAGAAACTCGTCACCATTAAAAAACACCCTGCCATTGTGGCGACAGGCGGAGCCCAGTGTTTAAGCAATGCAATAAGATTGACGCAACGTCCTGATGGAAGTCTGGGGCCAATTCCAAAACTGTTTATCTTTGACTATGCCAAACCAATGATCGATTTCTGGCATCTTCTGTCAAGAGCATTTCATGAATCTCAGAATATCGAACAGTTCCTTGAAAAAATGCCGCGTCATACTGATGTGGATCTTGAAACAAACGCCCTTACTTTGAAATTATATTACCCACCAAATTTATCATGTATGGAGAAGAAAGCAAAATGGCTGGCAAGATACTACTCATACGAATCACAACAGTTGAATTTTGAAATATATTGCCCGGGGCTCAGACTTGATGATTTTCATCCATTTCAGCACTATGAGTTTTTCCGTGATCTTTTTCAAAATAATCCAGAAAGATTTGAATGGATTAAAAAGCTGGTCAATAACCAGCTGTGTCTTATCCATCATTGCTGGATTAAATCTCCCGAGAATTTCCAATTTATTAAAAACGTGTGCAAATATCACGATTATGATATCTATGTTTATACCTCAAACATTGAAGATGCATGCCCTGGCAACCACCAGGCACTATGGAAGAATATAACGTCTTTATCTCCTGTATCTGTGGTTAAAACAAATACAAGATTTACTGGTGTGAATGATCAAGGCTTAAAAAATGGGTACCCTGTTTCGACTGAATATTTATTTCCGGCGTCGGAATCCCCGATACCAGATATATCCAGCCTTCCCGGAACACCCGCATCCAGAACGATTGGTTTTTTTCCACTACAGTAAACTTTCTCTTCACACCTCTGTTTACATAACCATACAAAATCTCAAAAAACTGCCGGGTTTTGCCTGGCAATCTTCCGGTATACTTCCCCCAGTGTTTATAGATCTGTCATATATAGAGTAGAGAGCTGCGTTGAATCCGGAGATTAACCACGATATTCCCTTTGAGGAACGTGAGTACACCACCAACTATCATTTCAAGTTGGAATATCTGCATCCTCGCTACTGGCCACTATGGTCACTGATCGGCCTGCTATTCATTATCGGGCGACTGCCCTTTACCTGGGTATTGACCCTCGGGCGCAATATCGGCTACATCCTGATGAAAATTGGCGGCAGCCGAGTCAAGGTAACCCGGAGGAATCTTGAGCTTTGTTTTCCAGAAAAATCAGCTGAAGAGCGGGAGAAACTTCTCAGGAAAAACTTTGAAGCTATTGGTATTGCTTTACTTGAACCCGGTGTAGCCTGGTTCTCATCCCGTAAACGCATTGAACGGATCAGCCACTTTATCGGCTGGTCACGAATTCTTAAAACTCAAGACAGCGGCCAGGGTGTGCTTGTCAATGCTCTTCATATGACCTGCGTTGAAATGGCCTGCCGTATTGCCGCTGAACGCTTCTCTTTTAATATCCTTTACCGGGTGCATGACAACCCTGTTTACGAATATGTTAGCGGCGTGCGTCGTAACAGCTATCGGAACAAGGCTCGTTTCATTCCCCGTAAACAGGTGAAAGATCTGCTGTTTTTCCTGAAGAAGGGTGAAATTGGAATTATTTTACCTGACCAGGATATGGGAAGGAAAAGAAGCTATTTCCTGCCATTCTTTGGCATTGACGCAGCCACAATACCAAGCACCTCTGACTTTGCCCGGCTTTCCAATGCCAAGGTTGTGTTTGGTACTTACTGTATCGACAAGGATGACAAATATTTGGTCGAGTTTTCCGAACCTCTGGAAAACTTCCCTTCTGACGACAATAAAGATGACTCTCTACGTCTGAACCAACTGACAGAAGACTTTGTCCGGAAATATCCAGATCAATATCTTTGGCAACATCGTCGATTTAAGACACGCCCGGAAGGTGAACCGTCACTTTACGGAAAAAAGGAAAGAAAGAAGAAAAAGCGCTGAAAAACTTGCTCTCAGAGCCTGACTTGATAGTTGGCAGGTCAGGCCTGGCAGCCACGTGCGCTTAACAGCGCAGCACGAAAATCCGGAATGTACTCTGAGTGAACCCCACCTAACCGGGCTCCACTGCATTTTTTCTGATGCTCCAGCTGCATAAACAGAGCATCATCCTTAAAATTACTGATGCTTCCCAGGTGACCAGCGCCAGCAGCCAGATGCTCGACAACACGCATCAGATCCTGCTCAGGTTCTTTATCCCAGGCTTCCAGCAACATGTTCAGCAACTGTTTACGACGTTCACTCATAATCACTCTCACAAAGACACTCACCAAGACACAGATAAACACCACGGCTGTGCATCTGTGTTCAACGAGTATCCTTCAGTCCGCAGCAAGAATCCCTGACAATAATCAAATTTTCCCTTAACTTAACTTTACTCAACTGGACTTTTGCTCTGGCGCAATTAACCTGCAATTTTCAAACACCGATTTGTTCTCTGACTGAAATTATGACGACAGCTCTGTTCGATTCTGTTTCTTCCATCGACTGGTCCAACTGGAAGGCGAAGGATATTGCCACCCTGATGTTTATCATCAAGGATGGAAAAATTCTGCTGATACGAAAAAAACGCGGACTGGGTGCAGGCAAAATTAATGGACCTGGCGGAAAACTTGATCCAGGTGAAACTCCCGAGCAGTGTGCCGTACGAGAAGTTCAGGAAGAGCTGCTTGTTACGCCTGAAAACATTTCCTACCACGGAATCAGCCTGTTCCAGTTTACCGATGGTTATTCTATCCATGTTTATATTTTCAGTGCGACTGACTTCAAAGGCACTCCGACTGAAACCGACGAAGCTATTCCTTTATGGTTTGAGCTGGACAGAATCCCTTACCAGGAGATGTGGGAAGATGATGGTATCTGGCTTCCGCTGGTATTGAAGGGGCAACGTTTTCACGGGAAATATATCTTTGACGGTGACTCTATGGTTGACCATGAACTGGTTAATCTTGGCCCCCTAAAAAAATAATTTTTACCATTGCTCCTTGGAATCAAAAAATACGCCCCTATATAGAATGTGAAGGCGGTTGCTTCAAAGGAAGAGCCGCTGGAAACGGGCCTGTCTACGAGGAAGGCCACTCGAACAACATATTGCTCTTTAGAGGATATGATTATGCGTACTTTCGATTTTGATTTTTCCCCTCTTTACCGTTCTGCTATCGGCTTTGACCGTATGGCCAGCATGCTGGAAAATATTAACCAGTCATCCAATCAGAACGGCTATCCTCCCTACAATATTGAACTGTTAGGCGAGAACAACTACCGAATCACCATGGCTATTGCTGGCTTTACTGAAGATGAGCTGGAGATTGAGAGCCGTGAAAACGTTCTGACCATAAAAGGCAAAAAGCCAGAAGTGAAGACAGAGCGCGAATACCTCTATCAGGGCATTGCTGAGCGCAATTTCGAGCGCCGCTTCCAGCTGGCTGACCACGTAAAGGTCAATGGTGCCAATATGGAAAACGGTCTGCTTCATATCGAGCTGGAACGCGAAATTCCTGAAGCCAAGAAGCCCCGCAAGATTGCCATTAACGGCAGCAAGCTGCTTGAAAACGAATCAGCTTAATCTCTGATTAGGGGAAGGGCTTCAGCCTTTCCCCTGCGATTATCACGCCCCTTATTCTTAACCTCTTTAAAACCTCCACCACACATTTGCTCACTTATTAACCAATAAAACAGTTAATATCCGCTTTGGCTATTGTGATTATCCCTGACAGGCTCATGGAGCTTCACCTGATAAAATCGGCTGTTTTTGCATACAAGGTTTCTCTCAATGCCTTCCATTGAAGCATTACAAGCTGAAATCAAACAGCTGAAAGCTGAGAACAAAACTCTTCAGGCTGATAACCCCAAGCGTATGAAAGCGCAGATCAAGCGTCTGCAGGATGATAACCGCAGCAAGAGCACTGAACTGAACCAGGCGAAAAGCCGTCTGAAGAAAGCTCAGGAACAGCAGGCTGCCCAGGAAAAAATGCTGCAGGAAATGAATCATCATTTTCAGTCTCTGCAGGTTCTGGAAAAGCCACACTGGGAATCTGAAGATAAGTCCTGGGCTATTTACCTGGAAATCGATCAGGAAACCCGTGAAAACGAGCGCCCTGATTTCAACCTGCGTGTTGTTGACCGTAAGACTGGCGGCGCCAAAATACCTCACGTCGAAGAAGACGACAATAAGAAGCCTTATATCGCCTGGCCACGCATGCGCGCAGTCCCTAAAGATGTGAAGAATGCGATTGAAGAGATGGTAGAGATCTAAGATCTCTACCTATGAGACAGCATGCTTAGAGCGGAACTTATTTCAAAAGCTTCCGCTCTTTTTCTATCAGATAATCCGCAACTTTAAACATATTCTCAACGCTGCCTGCTTCGCTGGCAGACACAATATACTTGCCACTAATGATCAGAGCTGGAACTCCGGTAATACGGGCTCCACGGATCATCTTATCAGCCTGACGCATCTTGTTTTTTACACCGAAGGATTTAAAGGCCTTATTAAAGGCATCCGGTGAAATGCCATGCTCAGATGCAAACTTGGCCATATCTTCCTGAGAAGTTAAACGACGCCCCTGTTTTTGCACACTGACAAACACATCATCATGTACTGACTGTGGAACATTCAAGGCATCGAGAGCAAAGTACAACTGACCATGGCTCTTCCATACTTTGCTGAACAAGGCTGGAACCTTACGGAATGAGGTGTATTCCGGCAGCTTGTTTTTCCAGGGAATCAGGTAAGTTTCCAACGTCATACAGTGCGGGCAGCCATACCAGAATGCCTCTGCAACTTCGATTTTACCTTTGGACTGAGTTTGAACTGGTGCATCAAGCTTGATGTAGTGCTTGCCTTCCTGAAAGGGTTCTGCAGCTAATGCAAGCATTGGCAGAAGTGCTGCCAGAGTCAAAAAAGTTCTTATCGCTTTTATCACAGCGTAAGCTCCACCTTATGTTGAAAAAGCCTGCTGTCATTGTGTCAGAAACGGTTCATGACTCCTACCACAAATTAGCTAATTGCTGGTGTGGCAATTAACTTCTTTTTTGATGATGTAACTTATTTTCCCAGTGAAACACCTACGGTTAACATCACTGCGGAAACTCCCAGCATAATAACATCTACACCAAAATATCGGTTTTCGTATCCAATTGTTGGGATTACCGCTGGAGCAGTCCCAAAGTTATTTAGAGGGATACTGTTTTGATGCTTTCCTTTATATCCATGCAGCAGTCCCAGGGTGACTTTAGCTCGCATTCCTTCCTGGATATTTGATAGAGGGTATTGTCTGCCCCAGTACAGATACTCACACCTTTGGTTGAATGAATTTCGGAATGTTGTAGCGCCTAAAAGATCTGATGACTTTGCCGGATAAAACCATTCCAGTGATATCAGTTCTTGTTTGTCGTTGTGATATTTATTGGTGTGGAAGTGTTTTGTGTATAGGCTGGTTTGGAGGTAGAGGGTTTTGTCTGGTTCTGCTTTAGCTACTCCACTCAATATTAATAAAGCAGCGTTAAGTACTATTAGAAGGCGGGAAACTGTCACTTTTTCTTCCGTGCCGATGTTTCTTTGAACATGAAAAGAAGAAGATAGTCGATAGAAAGGTATGGAGTTGCCTGTGACCTACTTTGCTCGGGCTTTCCACGGCAACTGCTCCTGCGTTGCTCTAGCTCCTGCATCCATGCAGTCGTGCCCTCGCCCCTTCGGGGCCAGCCTTTGGCTGTCCACCAGTTTGCCTGGAGCAAACTGGGTCAGCTTTGCTGACCTGCGAAGCAGGTGAACCACAAGGATGTGGTGAACAAAAACGCTCCAGGCGTTTTTGTCACATGTGTAGCTGCGCTACGTTTCCATGTTCGAGCTACTAAATCATTACCAATATCAAACGAAAAAACCCGATCAGCTATGCTGATCGGGTTTTTGCATTTGAAACCTGGCGATGACCTACTCTCACATGGGGAAACCCCACACTACCATCGGCGATACTTCGTTTCACTGCTGAGTTCGGGATGGGATCAGGTGGTTCCAAAGCTCTTTGGTCGCCAGGCAAAACTGGTGATGAAGAGGTTTTTGGTCTCTTCATCTATAGAATCTGTCGTTAGTTGCTGACACTTAGTGTGTGCGACCTCCATGGAAGGAGGAAGTGCAGTAAAATGTCTGGAACATTTTCTGCGCGATTGTTCGCGTTATCTGATGTTGACCTCCAAGGATGGAGGAAATCCTCAAAAATGTCTGTCGCTACAGGGATGTAGCTTATTAGGGCAATGCAGGAGCAATTGCCGGGAACATTTTTAGGACCAAATC
>NZ_JAMFLX010000059.1 GCF_023502345.1 Parendozoicomonas callyspongiae | reverse complement strand
ATCAAAACTGATGTTATGGGCCACCAGTACGCGACACCGGTTATATTCTGTCAGGAATTTATCAAGCGCCTGATGAATGGGCACACCTTTCGCCATGGACTCTTCCTGACTGAATCCGTTATCAATCCAGAATTTCTCTGTTGGAATTGTCCAGCCATCGGGCTTTATCAGCTCGTTGTATTCTGTCATTTCATGACCATTGTCGTCGAATACAAGATAGGCAAGCTGAATAACTCTGGGCCAGTTTTCAACATCTGACATGGGAGCTTTCCAGTTTCGCGGCAGGCCTGTGGTTTCCGTATCGAATATCTGGATCACGTGATTGTTTCCATCTTCCAATTCACACAGTATCCCTTTATACCACAATGCTATCTTCTACTCTCTTATCTCCAGAAATGGTGTAACTGTAACTCTTCAGCAACAAAACTTGTGATACAAGCACTGAACTCGGGAAAAGCGTTTTAAACGGCACTGGAAATCAGGAGCACCAACCAAAAGAGTACATTAACCAATTTTTAACCTGGTCGGTTACTTGGTCGCAAACCGGCAATTTTAAAGGGAGGTGTCGCCTCAGCTTACAATTTTATATATGCCATGCCCTTATGACTCAAGCGGTAGGTCTGTTTCGGGCTATTCGGGCGCTCGGGGTAGCTCATCATAATCAGCTCGCTTTCCAGTGCCGGACCCAAATAGCTTTTTCGAAAGCTGGGGCGGTGTTTCAGCTGCAGCCTCTCCATCAGTTCTTTTGAACCCAGAGCCTGCTCACTTGCAGAAAACAGCACAGTCAGTAACTTTTTAACTTGATCGGTTACTTGGTCGGTTACTTGGTCGGTTACCTGATCGTTAGCTTGCGTATTATGCTTCCCAGCTAGCGGCTCTGATGCCAAGGCTTCCGTTAAAGCCTGTTCCAGCGTTCTCAACATAAACGCAATAAAGGGAGTTGCATCACAGGCTTTATCAGATTCACGCAGAGCTGAATAATAATCATTCTGTTGCTCCTTGATCAGCGTTTCCACTGGCAAATAGGCCAAAGCGGACCTCCAACGGGACAGTATAAGGGTCTGCCAAAACCTTCCTAACCGGCCATTACCATCCGAAAATGGGTGAATAAACTCAAACTCGTAATGAAAAATACAACTGGAAATCAATGGGTGAACATCATTTGTCTCCAGCCAGGCCAGCAATTCGCCTACAAGACGAGGAACCTGTGATGCCGGAGGTGGCATATGAACAAGTTGGTCTTCACGGTATATTCCAACGCCACCAGAACGCCAACTCCCTGCTTGCTCTGTTAAACCGAACATAAGCAATTTGTGGGTTTGAAGAAGATCCTCTACCCGTGAGGGCACCAGATCTGCCAGGGTATCGTAAGCCGCAAAGGCATTCTGCACTTCCTGGATTTCCTTCGGGCTACCCAGCACACGCTTACCATCCAGCAGTGCTGTCACCTGCTCAACCGTCAAAGTGTTGTGTTCAATAGCAAGGGATGCCTGAATTGTGCGAACCCGGTTGCCTCTACGCAGTTGAGGTGTTAGCTCTGTAGCCTGCCCGGCACTGTAGCGCCCCAACATCTCACTAATATTGGCAACTGCTGTCAGTATTTCACTGGTAATCGTAAATGGTGGCTGATATACGGGCATGATGAACGGTGACTATTCCTGTATGTTCCTTCTACCTTACTACAGAGTCTCATCAAGAAGGTGAAGATTTCTGCCTACTCGCTTCAAGTCACGGATAGCTGCTTGTTTTGTGGCAATCTTCAAAGGTCTGTCTCGATCGACAAAGCTATCCAAAATATCCCCAACAGAGCGCTTGGTATGGGTAAACTCAAGAGTGCCAAAAGGGGTTTTGTACTCACCTTTGCGTCCAGTGGTCATGATCGTTAGCCTGACCACCCGACGGAGAATACTGTTCTTCACCAAGCGCGCCAAGCCAGCCTGAAATGCCTTGGGGCGATCTTCAAAAAAGATCTTCGCCAGATCCCGTGTGGTAAAGACCAATTGTCCTCCTCGATCCAAGCCTGAAAGCTTTTTAATAGCACTGACCTGATCCATGACCAAACTTATCTTCACAGAAATGCTATGAATTCATGGTATACCTGTACACTTAAAGCAAGCAATTTGTAGCCAAATAAGGGAAAAGAAGACTCCAAACCCACATTCATTTTGTGGGTCAGTTGTGAGGGAACGGGTTAAAAAGCAGTTTGTTCGCCACGCTTATATCCCCATACACTGCCATTTTCCTCCTCTACAGAAGACGTATCTTAAATTATCTCCCTGAAATACCCCTGTTTACTGCGCACTTTTGCGAGAACCGACTGTTTTGTTCGTTTCCCACAAAAACATCATTTTTGCCTGTTTATCGGGTTTCTGGTGCTCCTGGCTCTTAAACTGGGAGGTAAGAGCAAAACTGACCCCCGTTTTTTCTCTATAAGATCATTGAGTTATAACGGCGATATACGACGATGCTTGCGGTTTGTATGATCGTGTACCTAAGCATATATGCCGAAAAAACACCCCCGCCTCTTCAGCCACCGTTCTTATTTGAAGATAGAAAGTCACTGCGCGCTCTGGTTAACAACCCCCATTTCTGATTCAATGCCTGCAAACACGGCAGTATCTCGATCAACATCACCAATAAAGAGCTGTCTCGGCCTCGCCACAGAAAGAAGAATAAAGGGCGTGAAACGTGTTTCAAACGGACTTTCAGGACATTTTTCTCAAGAATATCCATGGTATGCAGTTCCTGCTATCCCGACAGGCATTTGCGTACGGATACAAACGCCTGGATCTTGATGATTTCAATGTTGGCCACTTTCTCTTTGAACTGGACACCTTCTCCCTGCAAAGGCTTGAAAGCCAGTTTCCTGCAGAGTCTTCTGCTTCTGGTTTCCAGAGCTCTACCGAGAGAATCACAAGTTATCTCCGGACAGGTCAGATCAAGGTTTTTCACGTCGACTTTGAAGCCGAGCAACGAAAAAGAAAACTCGAAGCCACCTATACAGAGATCCGCAGCCACCTGAATCAGATCATCGCTGCGGAAAGAGCTGAAGCTGCTCAACTTGAGCAGATACACAAGCAACGTTCAAAACTTGAAAAGGCCGCTGCCCATGCAAGCCATGCGGGCAAAGGATTACTTGCAGCTGGAGAGTCTTTCTTATCCTGGACAAAAGAGATCTATGACGTTGTTGCCATCCACAAGCAGGTGGAGCGCATCGGCAAGGCGGCGATAACCACCGTTCGCACCAGTGCTTTTGAAGAGTGGGGAGCAACTTTTTACAGCACCTGGAGAGAGGCCGAATACCGAGAGCTAATAGAAGCCCTGGGATTTGATCCTTCCAAGATCAATCCGGAGATATTTGCCAAAGCCTGGGATATGGCAGTTTTCCTTTGGGAGGATGAACCTAGCCAAGCTCTAATCACCCAGTTTGCCAAAGACTATGCCCGCGCCCAACACAGCCTTGAAGTAGCAGAACTGGCTGGTTCAGCTGCGTTTGAAGTGCTGCTGACTATTGTATTGATTGTTGCAACTGGAGGCACCGGTGCTGTTGCCAGCCTGGCCAGCAAGCCTCGATTAGTTGGTAGATTTCAGAAAGTCGGCAAGCTATTTGAGCGAATAGTTGACCTTAAGCCAGGCAAGAAAAGGCCTGGCAGACCACAAGCCTGGCAAACCCGGGAAAGTACTGGGTCATCACAATTAAAATCATATGAAACAGAAGGCAAACCTCATCAGCCATCTGATCCACCAAAGTCCAAGAAACCACCCAAGCGCACCAAAGTTACAAAGACTTATGGTTCCAACAAGGCTACCTGGACACTTGACGAATCTGGCAGACCAATTTCTGTTGAGGCTAAGCTCGACTCTACGTATAACTCTCCCCGCTCAGCTGACGAGAAAGGCATACAACGCACTATTGGAGGAGATGAGCGCTTGCCTGATGATGACGGGGGGCATATTGTTGGTCACAGATTTATGTCTGACCAGGGTGAGAAAAATCTGTTCCCACAGAACTCCAATCTGAACCGTAGCGCATACAAGAAGATGGAGAATGAGTGGGCCGACTGGACCAGTGAAGGTTTTGAAGTTCAATTAAAGGTTGACCTTCATCCACCAGGTTCCGAAAGACCTACGGACATAGTAGCTAAATACAGCGTTATTAATCCCAGAACAGGTAAACCCGTTTTTAAACGTAGAGAACGCTTTAATAACTCTGCAGGCGAGACTTTTGAAAGAGTAACCAAGTCTGATATGAGAAGCTACAGGTAAACGACATGATAAATGATCAAGTAATCATGGAAATTGGCTCCATGATACTAAGGTGTGAAGATGTTATTGAACATAATTGGGACTCCCTCTCTTTTGTTTTTGATCTTTCAGATGGACATATCGCAAACAGTGGATTTATCTATATTGGAAACGAAGTTGTTCCCGCAACTGCAGAAATCGATAGCCACCCTCTTTTATTAGATGACCAAATCATCGCGTTTAGAAAGCTCGTCGCAGATCAATGTGGTCAGAATTTTAAACAGCTACTTGTTCAAATGGAGAATAACTCCAAACGAATTAAAATTGATTTTGAATTTGATGACTCTTCGCGCTGGTCTATTACCCCGTCACGTCTGAAAGAAATGAGAGAAAAGCTTCGCCCTGTATTTGTTTAGGTGTTTAAG
>NZ_JAMFLX010000058.1 GCF_023502345.1 Parendozoicomonas callyspongiae | reverse complement strand
CTGCCAGAACGTGTTTCATTTTTGGCCTTGCCGGTCTTTTCAGGGAGGGCAAACGCTTCTACCCCAACGGCCTGTCGTCCTGCGGGAGTTAGGGCGTAATCAAACCAGCGACCATTACGATTGATTGGCTTAATTAATTTCCTATTCAGCAAGCTGTCAATTACCATTTTTCGAGCACCACCATTAATTGGTAAATCCTGAGCAGTGAAGTTGCCCTTGTCGTGGCCAAGTTTCAGAACCTTCTCCTGGGTTTGGGTTAGTGCTTTCATTTTCATCACGTTTACCTTTACTTCGGTTGGGTTATGTACGCTCAATCCCAAGTGCGTATTCGAGGTGCTCGATCATATGATCCAGATCGCCAACATGCCCCCAATGACATTGCCCATCGGCAGGATCGATATGCAGGTCAGCCTGTTTCCTGATCAACTGAATCAGCTGATCAAGCTTGACTCTTCTCTCCTTAAGAGCATCTTGGGGATCGGTTCTATTCATTAAAGGCCCCAGAACATATGACAATTGATTTGTTACAACTTCATTCAGGCTCTGTTCAGGCTACTTATCAAGTTATATCTCCATTAATAATCAATTGTGTATAAGTTGATTGACAGGTGGGTTTGGCAGGCCACATCTATCTTTCAAAGCGGCTGAAACAAGAGATATCAGGCTATTCCAGACAACCCAGAAGAAAGGCAAGTTTAGATCTATGTTGGCGAGATATACGCTACTTTTCCAGAGTTCCCCTACAGGCAGGGTAACGGCTACAGCCCCAAAAGTCCTCACCTCTATGACTCCCCTTTTTGGCAGTACGATTAACCATTATGCTGCGGCACTTTGGACATTGAGGCACAGGCCCCTTGGCCTCTTTTGACGACGCTCGTGGAACCACCTCATCAATGGGAATCATTTCAGAAAGGGCTTCACCATCAATTAGCCGGATGTTCTGTCTATGAGCAAACTGTTGAGCATCCTGGGTAAATGAACCGGTTGTGATCAATACCCCTCCTGCTGCCTTCTCTGCTGTTACAACGCCAAACAGTTCTCTGACAACAGAAACTCCAACTTTTCTGGATTGCCAGTGTTTGCACTGTACCAAGAGAGTGTTGCCCTCCTTCTTAGCGATTAGATCAATACCCCCATCAGATCCGCCCTGCCCCTTTTCCTCAACCTGGTAACCCTGGTTTCTGTAGAACTCACCAATATACTGCTCAAACTCCTGCCAGCTCAGCCTGCGAACATCATTAATATTTTTCTGATCGATAAATAGCTGTTTTCTTTTCCAGCCCCTGACAACAGATACCAGTGCAGCCAATAGAAACAGGCACGCCAGTGGAACCGCTAAAAGTGAAAGCGAGAGAGCAAAACCTTTGAAGACCGGGTTGTGAAACTCAACCAGAGGCAGGACATTACGAAAGAACATGTACACAGCCACTGCAGCAACAACACTAACCCACCTAGGCAGGCTGGCCACTCTATTGAGAAATGGATATTTTTTTGACATCCCGGAAACCGTTACTATTTCAATACTGTTCTGGTCGGCTGAGTAGCAGATCAATGTAGGGGGGAACTACCGAAAATGCCTAAGCTTGAACATAAATGTGGAGAGTTCTTACGCTTTCGCGACTTAATCTCGTGTGGTGAGGCTCAGCAATGGTCAGGTGTTGCTAACACCCCCAAGAGTTCTGCCAGTTGGGAGGCCCTTGCAGACTTAGCCTGCAACATTCTCGATCCAGTAATGCTCCAGTTTGGCCGTATCGAACTGACCTACGGATTTTGCTCCCTTGAGCTGATCAGAGCACGAAATAGAATGTCTCGGGAGCGCGGAATATTCCCTGCCATATTTCCTAAGCTTGACCAGCACTGTTGCCATGAGGTGAATAATCAGGGGCAACAGATATGCGAAAGGGGTGGTGCAGCATGTGACTTTATTGTTCCAGGTACATCAACCCTGGCTGTTACCCGGTGGATTATTGAAAAACTTCCTTTTGACCGGCTGTACTTTTATTGTGCCGACAAACCATTACACGTCAGTTATAACAGTGAAGGAAGAACCCGGCAGGTTACAGTTATGAAGCCGAAAGCTGCAGGACGAGGATATATACCTGCCACTATGAAAGCCGAGACGTTTCTGGAGTTGTATTCCGATGAATCATGAGCAGTGGCTTGCAGTGGTAAAACAGCTATCTGTCGGTAAGATTTTACCGAAAGCCGTTTATGTTCACCGGAATGCTCTAGAGCAGGAATCCCCTACCCTAGCTAATTTTATAAATGACCAGGCAAGTAGTGCAGGGTTAGAGGATGAAGACTGGAATATTGCAAGGCTTCACAAGGACGTCTTCAAAGTCACGCTTTTGAATTATCCCACTTTCTATGATGAAGCCTACCCTGCTCTTCATGGCAGCACAGGCATAGATCTACGGAACAACAAGGCAAAAACCACAGATTTCTCTTGTTCTGCAAATCCACCAATATTGCACCGCAAAGAAAATATGATTCTTGCTTCAGACCCAGCTTATGAAGACTTTTGTGAGATAACAAGAGAAGGTGAGCAGGCGGGACTTTACGATAACACTCGAATCATAGGCTTCAAACAGAGTTGGGAAATTCTCATTCAGGATAAAGGTTATGAATTGTTGGATGGCCGGTTATTTCGGCAGGCAAGTTTTTGTGAAGATAGTAGCAACCACAAGGTAGACCGACATAAGACAGCCCTGAGCAGAGACACTCTCTCCAGCCCTTTAAAAACACTGGCCCAGAATGGATATCTTGAAGGACAGTATTCACTGTTTGATTACGGGTGTGGCCATGGTGATGACATCACTGAGTTATCAGCCCACGGTCTTATAGCCAGTGGGTGGGACCCAAACTGGCGGCCTGATGGCGTTAAGGTTGAAGGTGATCTGGTAAATCTTGGCTATGTCATCAATGTTATCGAAAACTTACAAGAGCGTGTAGAAGCTGTTCAGGGTGCATGGGAACTTACCCGGAAACTGCTGGTTGTCTCCGCTATGATCGCCAGCGAAAGGCACATCAGTAAGTTCAAACCATTTAAAGATGGTGTACTAACCAGCCGGAATACATTCCAGAAATATTACTCCCAGGCAGAGTTACAGATATTTCTGGAGCAAATTCTGGACGAAGAACCGATTCCAATTTCGCCTGGCATCTTCTACATCTTTAAAGACAAGGATGAAGAACAGTTGTACCTGGCGAACAAGCAGCGAAGGAGAACGCGCTGGAAACAACTTGTCCATAAATCTGTACGTATCCCCAAAAAACAACAGCTTCTTACCGATAACCGTGAACTGTTTGAATGTTTCTGGAAACGAGCTCTTGAGCTGGGTCGTATACCTGCTCTTGATGAGTTTGAGGATAGTCATACTCTCCAGAAGGTGATCGGATCACCCCATAAAACCTTCAACCTTTTGCGAGATGAGTTTGATACCAGCGAGCTGGAACATGCGGAGCAAGAAAGGCGTGAAGACCTATTGGTCTATTTCGCCTTACAACTCTTCAATAAAAAACGGGTATACAAACACATGCCCGAGCAGTTGAAGCGAGATATAAAGGCATTCTTTGGTGATTACAAAACAGCTCTGTCAGAAGCCAAAGAACTGCTATTTTCGCTGGCCGAACCTGAACTCATCCATAACACTTGTGAACAAGCGCACAAAGAACTCCCTGCATCGATATTTAATGACAGCCATTCACTAGTTTTGCATAGCAAGTTCATCAATGATTTACCCCCGGCCTTGCGGGTATATGTAGGTTGTGCATCCCAGTTATTCTCCGATACGGATGGAGTTGATCTTGTCAAAATCCATATCCGTTCCGGCAAGCTTACAATGATGATATACGAAGGGTTTGAAACACAGCCAATCCCTGTGTTGAGAGAACGCATCAAAATAAACATGAGAACAAGGCAAGTGAACTTTTCCGACTATGGATATGGCGATTCTGAACCACAACCGTTGTACTGGAAATCCCAACAGATTGATGAGTCTTTTCCAGACTACAACAAGCAATGCAGCTTTGATAAACGTTTAGCAGAACTAGAATTACCTGGAATGGTGGGTTATGGGTTAAGCCCCGATGATTTCGAGGCTATTTTAAGAAATAGTTACAAGCTGCAGATCAAGGGCTACCGATTTTACCAAGCTTAAAAAGCTGGTCAGCACTTAAAATTCAGAAGCCAGATCTGTACTGAATATGAGCCCCTTCAGGTGATGCTCCTCAACCAGTGTCGGCAAAGCATCGTCACAGAAGAGAGACATGCACCGGTTAAATTTCGTTTTGAAAACAGATTTACCCTCAACATCAACTGTATTAAATGCCAGGCGCTTGACTCCCATATATACACCTGACTGAATATCTTGCTCGCTGTTCAGCTCATCTGCCAAACCAAGAGTAAGACAATTAAAAAGGTAATAATTTTCTGAATTTTGAGTTACAGGCAGAAGTTCACCAAAAGGTTCCAGGATCGAACTTAATACTTGGTAAGCCTTTTCAGAGAGAACAAGGGTAGATCCTCTCCAGACACAAACATCGGGAAGTGGAGCATCTGGTTTATCCTGAACCGGTGCAAAGTTAACATTCAAAGGTTTCCACCAGCTTCTCATGGCCAGATTACGAGCATGAAACTTCATCACATCACGAGAAGGGACAGAGTCAGGTGCAGCGTCCATTAAGGCAGTAATTGGCAGGCACAGCTCCTGATATTCATATCCGTCGTTTTTGATGCTGTAAATCGTCATACTCCACTCCAGCTATCATCAGGTGGCATAGTAACTTCCGGTGGTTGATTACCATCCTGAAGTAATTTTCCTATTAAATTCAAAGCTCGAATAGCTTCATCTCGATCATCTACTGCCAGGAGTCGTCGAAATACCCACCCCTCATAATTATGGGTATGAATCTCAAGATGAGAATTGGCATCCGGTATACTCCAGTGCT
>NZ_JAMFLX010000057.1 GCF_023502345.1 Parendozoicomonas callyspongiae | reverse complement strand
TTTGCTATCTTATGAAAAAGAAACAGTCTTAGCAGTCTGAGTGCAATATGAGTTCGTGGTCTCCTCAGGTAGATCACATCCACCCCTTCTGGCATAGCAACCTCAGAAGGCTCACCCATATTCAATATTATGGTTCTTTTTCCACTATTCACCAGAGACTGGGATAAATTAACAACCCATGTTGAAACACCCGACAACTTCATCGTGCCAGTCAAGACAACAAACACTTCTTTCACACAACAACCTTAAAATTTAAATAGCAGTCGACCAAGTCCCTTAAAGATCTTTAAATCCCATTTGGCGCAGGGGATCTTATTGAGAACTTCCAATGCCATCTTCTTATTAACTGAAGAAAATTTCACAAACATACTTTTGCGAAATCTGTCTACAACTCCCTGAAAAAATGGAGAGTCTTCAAACAAACTATATATTACTAGTGTATCCCTATATACCGCTTCATAGTTCTTACTCGAATTGCTTTCATGTTTCCGGTAATAAATAAGAACATCATGTAAAGCTGATATTTGATACCCTGCAGCGGTAACTTTTAACCAAAAGTACAAGTCCTGTATTCGCACATCAGAGCTGTACCCTCCCACCTTGTCAAAAACCTCTCTTCTTACCAATGCTGATGATGATGGGATAATGTCTTGTTTCTCGCAAAAAACATCCTCAAAATCCAACATTCTTTCTGGCGGGAAACGCTTTGGGGCTGAAATTGTGCCATCCTCATCAACAATCAGCATCCCTCCGCCACATATAGCCACATCCTTGTGGTTTTCCAGATAAGTAACTTGCTTCTGCAGCTTATCGGCCAAAAACATATCATCCGAATCCAAGGTGGCTATATATTCCCCTGAGCACAGAGACAGCCCTTTATTCATTGCAGCAGAAACACCTGCATTTTTCTGGTGTATGACTGTGAAACCAGCTTGCTGAGAAAGCTGATCCAGTACTTCAGATGATCCATCTGTCGAGCCATCATCAACGACTATAAGTTCAAGATTTTTATAAGTCTGAGACAGTACACTATTGACAGCATCAGCTATATAATTCACGTGGTTGTAGCACGTTATGACTACAGAGACTAACGGACTCTTGTCTTTATCGATCACTTCCACACCAAAGACATTAAGGTTAAAATTTGAGCACTCCTTCTATAGTCATAATAACTCCCTACTTTGGCAAATGGCCAGAGTGGTTTGATCTATTCCTTGTTTCCTGCAGGTACAATCCAACAGTTAACTGGCATTTTTTTACAGATTGCCCCATTCCTTCCGATGCGCCACAGAATACAACCTTTACGACCATTAACTTTGACAGCTATAAAGATGTCGTAAGCAGAAAACTCGATATTTCATTTAACCCACAAAGTCCTTACAAACTTTGTGATCTAAAACCGGCTTATGGTTACATCCATAGTGACATAATAAAAGACTATGATTTTTGGGGTTTTGGGGATATAGATGTCATCTATGGAAATATTAGAAGGGAATACACAGACAAATTACTGAATAAATATGATTTACTCTCTACCCACTGGGATCGTATTTCAGGCCATCTGTGTATATTAAGAAACACTCCCTATATAAACGAAGCGTTCAAAAAAATACCAGAGTGGAAAAAATTGTTCTCACAAAATGATCATCTAGGCTTGGATGAGTCAAAATTTTCCAAGGTTTTTTTAAGGCACAAAAAGTACCCTTCTTGGTTAAGAAGCATTTATCGTTTAAAAGATCGTTACCAAAGAAGAGCTTTTTTCAAGGAGCAATACAGTACTCCTTTAACACCAAAACCCTGGCATAATAGGAATTGGGAACACCCTGAAAGCTGGAAGTGGCTTGATGGAAAGTTAACAAACGCTCTTGATGGCGACAGGGAGTTTCTTTATCTACACTTCATGAACTGGAAATCCAGCACATGGCTCCATAAATCACGTGGAGAGAAAGCTGCGTGGGAAGATCTTAGAAAACTGAATTTTGTAAGAAAAGAAGATGCCCTCAAAGGGTTTTCTATCAGTAGAAAAGGTTTCCACTCCTTAAAAAGTTCTTCCTAAAATACTTTCGTTTCACCACAAAGCATATTTGGGAGCTGGCCAAGAATTTCTCCAAGCCCAGCTTCCAGCCTGGGGTAGTCTTAGCTTAAGATTAAGTTTCTATAAGCTGCCCGATAAGCTTCAATTGAGTACTCTTTTTCCAATCGTTCCCTTAGCGCCTCTCCAATTTCTTTTCTTTGGGAAGACTGCATCACAAACTTAAGTTTATCGTATAACTCTGCAACATTTTTGGGTTTCACAACCTCCCCTAATCCACCTAAGAGAGCCTCAACCCCACCAACACCAGAAGCAACAACTGGAACTTTAGCTGCCATTGCCTCCATGATAGAAAGAGGTAATCCCTCAGAAAGAGAAGGCAGGACAAAAACATCGAACATGGGAATGTACTGGTATGCAGATTCAATATGCCCTGCAAGAATGACCTGCTGTTCAATACCAGCAGTCCGGATGTAGTTAACAGCGTCTTCTCGCTTATCTCCATCCCCAAAAATTACCAACCTTACTTTTGGATTATCCTCGAGTAGCCGAACAAATGCTTCCAGCAAATAGCCGTGTCCTTTTACCGTCACCATTCGCCCAATAGTTCCGATAACAAAGCAATCGTTGTCGAAACCATATTCAGCTCGCAGTTCTTCTCTATTTCGAAATCCACTTGTAATTTTCGAGATATCAATAGCGTTATTGATTGTTGAAACATTAGCCGCAGAAAGGCCCATACCCGTATTGAGCAGATACTGCTCGACAGGTGCAGACACTGCTACAAATCGCCAAGCATCATCAATTCTTGCTTTCAACGCTAGGCGCCTATACAAGCGATCATAGTCTCCAAATCCATGCACTACGCTAATACAGCGGGGTATCTTAAGTTTCTTGTTCAAAGACATCATCAGATCACAGGCTTTAAACCTATGAGTAATGACTGCGTCAAACTGCTGTTCATCACAAAATTCATACAGCTCACGCTTCGCTTTTACCCTCAGGCCTTTCATCTCTTTTTTACTGAGATCGAAGTATTTAACGTGCTCACTTATACTAATCAGTCCTCCCTCCCCTGGTACCTCTCTCATATATGCAGAAGTCACCTCGAATTTCTCTGGAGAAAGGCCCTTTAGTATTTCCTCATGGAGATCGTTTTCACGTATGTAATATTTGGGCTGAAGCTGTAAAACTTTGATCCTTTTTTCCATTTCTACGTTTTTCCTGTCACAACGTGATAGCCATAGAAGACCAGCCTCAACGGGAAATGGTCAACTGCAGAGGAAGCTCATCTATAGAGTGAAGAGGTTCCGGGACACTAGAGGATTACGAATTATCAGTCAATCAAATGAGTATGCAAGGGCAATTACTGACATCGGTATAGTGGTATCAAAATAGTTGTTCTTGGTTATGCTGGATCGCGCTGTAGAGTTGGCGGTATGGCACCATAAGCTTCAGAACCCTAATATGAACTTTGGGTAATGATTAGCTGCTCATTATCCGAATACTCAATGCACAGATGATTACATTTTTGAGTGAAACGAAGACAGCAATGATACGTTGTAGCAAGATCTGGAAGAATGGTTGGATGACACGATACTCGTCGCACTCGTCAGTGCAAGATTTGCTGTGGGCGTACACTACTGTAGACACTGATTGATGATAAAAGCATCCGGAAGGAAAAATTCGTAGGTTGAATTCGACCTGACAGGCACACTCTTGAAAATTGGTAACTGTCAGATCAGAACTACTGCATATTAGTTATGGAATATAAATTTCAGCCTCACCAGTGATTACAGTTCTCGCTTTAACCTTGCATTCTGTTTTAAAAAATACTCTTTTTCTTTTTAAGTCAATATCTGTAACTGTTACCTTAGCTGTAACTGTATCATTAAGGTAAACTGGCTTTTTAAAATTCAGTGTCTGAGAAACATACACGCAGCCTGGTCCTGGTATTTTTGTGCCAAATAAAGCTGAAAAGAACGAAGCTGACATTAAACCATGAGCAATTCTTTTTTTAAACCTGCTATTTTCAGCATATTCATCACTCATGTGTACAGGATTATTATCACCAGATATCCCTGCAAATGCTTTAATATCTGTATCTGTAATAGTTTGAGAATAAGAGGCTCCCATACCAATAGATAAATCTTCGATAGTGAAACGATCAAATATCAGCTTGTTATCCATTTCTTTTCCTTAAGTTCTCTTTAGTCAATTCTATAGCAGGGTTTCCAAAAACTGTTACGCCAGCAGGAACATCTTTAGTTACAAATGCTCCTGCAGAAATAATCGCTCCTTTACCTATTTTCAAGGGCTTATTCTCTTTTCCTTGTTTGATAATTGCTCCTGTTCCAATGTATACATGATCATCAATTTCAACATTTCCATTACATTTTACAGAAGGAGCAAAAGTTACGTAATCTCCTATAATGCAGTCATGAGCTACATAACTGTAGATATTGGCATGAAATGATTTTCCAATTTTAATATTTGAGGTTACTGTGACAAAAGGGCATAAAATTGCTGATGCGCCGATTTCTACATTAGCTAACTTTGTAACATTTCGTGCATATATATTTAAAATATTAATATTGTAATGTAAGCACTTGTCATTCAACTCTTCTCTTACTTTGCTGTTCGTGATAGCTATCGTGATATAACGTTCTTTAGTATTTAGATTAATAAATGACTCAAAGCTGATTACGGGAATATCATTTATAATTTCCCCATCCTTTAAATCATCAATGAAGTAGATCTGAGGATCCAACTCTTGAGCTATGTCTAACTGGTCTAGCAATAATGGCATGACCTCCCTCCCAAATCCACCAGCGCCATAAACGGCATAAGATTTATTCATTTAAATTTTCCTTTAAGTTCATTTTCCTAATCCTAAAATGAGCGAGCAGCAAAGCTGAAAGATACTCTCAGAATTAACCTTTTATTGATTGCAAAGCTCAAGCTTACCTTTTGAGTGAACATCATTATCCGGATCACTCAATAACCTTTTCTCAGTCGGGAGTAGAATTTGTGGCTGTGAATATGAGTTAG
>NZ_JAMFLX010000056.1 GCF_023502345.1 Parendozoicomonas callyspongiae | reverse complement strand
TTTTTAATGAAGTAATAAATTGTCGCTTGCTTTCTATTTACGCTGACAGAACAAAAAAAGCGATACAGCAACTTGCAGCGGCAGTCCAGGCCAGTGAGCGCAGCCAGTGCCAGTTGACCAGGTATAAAATGCCGAACAGAAGACGCAGACTGATAAAGGCCATAGCCAGGGTATCTATCAGGGTTTGATCCATAACTCCGATTTGGTGAGCAATAATGACCCCGGCTGCAAACAGCGGAAAAGCCTCAAAGCTGTTTAACTGTGCGGCATTGGCGCGTGCACCATAGCCTTCAAGCGATGCTAAAAACTCCCGTGGTCGTTTATTGTTATATCCGGGTTTGGAAGTCTTAGCAGCGCCGGTCCAGATCAAAGGCATCAGCGCTGCCGCCAGTACACACCAGTAGGCAATAGTCATTTTGGTTTCGCTTTGTTGTTTTTGTTAACCAAAGATTATTATGCCGCTTCCTTTTGCAGGACTAAACAGTTATCACTCAGATGCCAATGTTTTATGGTTCTATCTGCGAGTGATTTGCCATCTACGATCTCAGTTTCAATGCCCTTTTCTCTAGCCCATTCAACGTAGTGAGTTAGCCAGCCTTTACTGAATGGTGGGTTAGGGCAGAGGAAACAACATTGTCCCATACTTCCAGTAATGCTTTTGCTCCAGTTATCTTCAGTTCCCTGGTGCATCTCCTTGGGGGCGATATCAAGATCCTTCATAGCATCACCGAAGAACATTTTGATATTGGTTCTCTGGCCGCGATTAAATTCCCCATCCCGTATAGCCTGCATTCTGGACGCTTTATCTCTTGGAGCAGGTTGGTCTGCTTCAATCGAAGGGTTTCCGTCTTCACGCATAATGAGTTTGTCATGACCAGACATAAAACCTTTGCCCTGCAACTCCTGCTCGGTTGCCTTGCGTAAGGTTTCTTCCCTATCGCTTTCTCTAAGCTTGCTGGGGCGGTTGGTTACGAAATATATCTGGTAACCCTGGTGACGCAGTTCATTGACAAGCTCCCTCATACCAACGATTGCTTCTGCGTCCTGCTTTTGAGCCCAGTCGTTGAATGAATCCTGAGTTCCGCTTTTACCATCAAAGCAGAGCCTGGCCCGCCATGGTGAGTTGGAAAGAAGAGTACCGTCGATATCAAATACCACAGCAGAAGAGCGGGTAGTCATCTGTTTTTCTTTTGCCATGTCCTTAGCAATATTACTGAGTTGGAGCATATAGGCATCGTAAGCAGGACTCTGGACATAGTGCAGTCCCTGAAGTGTTTCTCGGGCTTTAACGGGGTCATCTTTTGCTGAAGAGGTAGTAAACGAGATGTCCTGGCGCAGGCTACTGTCACGTGTCGCTTTCTTTTCCTGATAATCTATTTTACCCATATCATGGGTCAGGTTCTCCCACATCCCATAAACAGGATTGGGCATCACAATATAATCACGTCCCCACTTTTCTTTGCGCTCGTGTACCCATTTTCTTCTGTTGTCATGATCTTTAGGGCATGGTTCACCAAAGTCAGATAACTTATCTCCCATCAAGAGACATTCTTGAATCCCATTCTTTTCCTTGATTGCCTTCACATGGTCCGGTTTCCTGCCCGTACTTGGGTTTGACACTCTGACATGCCCGGCATCGGCCAGAGGGAAGCCAAGCTCTTTCAACATATCAATAGTCCACTGCTCAATGCCTTCAGGATTTCCACGGGAGGTGAGATAGGTGATATGGACTCTGGGGTTATCCTTGAATTTATTAATAAACTTTAATGCCCCAGGTAACGGGGTAGACTGCTTCTTCTGAGCATTCTTCCACCATTCATTGTTGCGCTCAGGTGTCATTGTCTCATCTGAGTCCATCATCCCGGCAAAGAAACTGGAACACTCCACCAGGCAGTCATCGATATCTAGAACCAGGTTTACCTGAGCATGAGGATCTTTTGCCAGCTTGGCTTCCAGTGCACGTTCTGCAAAAGCAAAGGTTTGCAGGCAGATGGCCTTGAAGGCTGCCGAGCACTGTTTCCAGTGGATAGCCTGCTTGAGTTCAGAAAAAAGGTCTTGATGGGTAACGGTTTTGCGATGTGACAGATGTGGTTGCTCAACTTGTGCTGCTGTACTGGTTGGCGCACTTGAAGTTGGTGGTGATGTAACTGCGACAGGAGTGTCCAGGCCACTCTTGGTTTGGATATACATGGGATAACCCTCCTTGGAAATATTGATTACACGAAAGTGCATCAGGCAGGATGCATGGAAACGGGAGGGAGGGCACTGACCGGGCGGTTAGAACAGCTAACCAAGGGCTGATTAACTGTTAATTCTGCGGTACTCGCCTGGAGGATGACCTGTCCAGCGTTTAAAAGCGCGCTGGAAAGCTTCAGTGGATGAGAATCCCGTCAGGTAGGCGACCTCTGCAATGGGGACAGGCGAACTGCTGAGATATGAGCAGGCCATATCACGACGGGTATTTTCCAGAATCTCCTTAAAGGACACTCCTTCGTCATGAAGTTTTCTGCGCAGGGTCCAGTGTGTTGTCCGTAGCTCTTCGGCCACTTTTTCCAGAGTGCAGGGATGAGGGAGAATTTTTGCAATAGCCCGTGCACATTTATGAGTCAATGAAAGGGGATGATGCTGGTGGCCAACCTGTTGCTGGCAGAGTTGTAAGAAGCGCTGATGATCAGGTTGGGAGTGAAATAAAACGGGTGTGACTTGTGATCCCTGTTTTAACAAAACGCGATTATGCTGTTTTCCAAACAAAACCGGACATGGGAAGGCATTAATATAAGATTCAATAAAATGAGGCGCAGGAAATTCAAAGTGAATTTCAAGAAATATATCTTGTTTTCCTGAAAGCCATATGGCTAAGGAAACCCATTTCATTAAAACGAAGTCAACAATAAAACGATTGAATTCATTGTAAGGTGCAATGGAGTAGAAATTAATTGACCAAGAGTTATTGTTTGTTAATGAAGAATTTCCCCTTACATTATTACTGTAAAGTGTTTCAAATCGAATCAGTGTTGAAAAAGCAGTTAATAAATCTGGCGCTGTCATAGCGGCAAAACCAGCCAGGCCGGAGCCTTGCAAAGGGTTATGGCGCGCGGCATCAAGCCCTAAAGTCGGGTTGTCTGTCAGGTCAAGTAAAGCCTCGCCAACCCGCATAAACCTTGGGATGCTGATCCACTGGTCGGGCTCTGAGAGTTTTTGTCTATTAATGTTGAAGTGATTTAATACTCTTGATGGATCCCTGTCTGCATCACGAGTGGCTTTAATCAATGGATGAATAAATTCAATTGAAAGTTCACCAAGCTGCATTAGAATTCCCTTGGCATATTTCGATCAAGTTTTTGTGATTTCTTATCATTGTCGTTCACATCATAGATAGTTAAGGTGAAGACAGACCGCCATTCTAAGCAAAAAATAAATCGATGGCATTTGCAACATGCTGCATCTAATTCAATTAGATGTTGAGGAGTCGTTATGACAGATCGGTATCCGCACCTGATGGAACCTTTGGATCTTGGCTTTATTACCCTGCGTAATCGGTCCCTGATGGGATCTATGCACACAGGGTTGGAAGAGCAGCCCAATGGTTTTGAACGGATGGCCGCTTATTTTTCGGAACGGGCCAGGGGTGGAGCTGGTTTAATTGTAACCGGTGGCATCGGTCCCAATAAGGAAGGCTGCGTTATGCAGGGTGCAGCCAAACTGACCAATGAGGAAGAAGCTTTTCAGCACCGCAAGGTCACCACAGCCGTTCACCAGGCTAACGGTGTTATCTGCATGCAGATTCTTCATGCCGGACGTTATGCCTATAACCCGGAGTGCGTTGCTCCTTCTCCCATCAAAGCCCCCATCAATCCTTTTACTCCCAGGGAACTGACAGAAGAACAGATTGAGAAACAGATAGTTGATTTCGTTAACTGCGCCGCCCTCACCAAGCATGCCGGTTATGATGGGGTGGAGATTATGGGTTCTGAAGGTTATTTCATTAACCAGTTTATCTCCAAAAGGGTCAATAAACGTACTGATCGCTGGGGAGGCAGTTATGGCAACCGAATTCGATTGGCCCTGGAAATTGTGCGACGGGTAAGGGCATCGGTTGGGGCAAACTTTATTATTATCTTCCGGCTGTCAATGCTTGACTTGGTTGAAGAAGGCAGCAGCTGGGATGAAATCGTTGAACTTGCTCAGAAGCTGGAGTGGGCCGGTGTCAGCATGATCAATACCGGTATTGGCTGGCATGAGGCGCGTATCCCGACTATTGCC
This sequence comes from Parendozoicomonas callyspongiae, assembly GCF_023502345.1. Lineage (GTDB taxonomy): Bacteria > Pseudomonadota > Gammaproteobacteria > Pseudomonadales > Endozoicomonadaceae > Sansalvadorimonas > Sansalvadorimonas callyspongiae. The sequence continues at coordinate 1,229 of NZ_JAMFLX010000056.1, read as the reverse complement.
ACAATGGTGCCTCGTGGGGCATTTGTGGGAGTGACAGCGCGAATCAAAGACAAGCTTAGAATTCCGGTTGTTACCACAAACCGCATTAATACTCCTGACCTTGCTGAAAGTATTCTTGCCAGCGGTCAGGCTGATATGGTGTCCATGGCCCGGCCTTTCCTGGCTGATCCTGAGTTTATTGAGAAAGCTGCAACCGGTCGTTCTGAGGAAATCAATACCTGTATAGGATGCAACCAGGCCTGCCTGGATCACACCTTTGGCGGGAAGCTGACAAGCTGTCTGGTTAACCCCAGGGCCTGTCATGAAACAGAGTTGAACCTGGTCCCTTTGCAGCCGGTTGATACCAGGAAAAAAATTGCAGTTGTCGGCGCGGGACCTGCAGGGCTTGCCTTTGCCACCTCTGCGGCCGAACGTGGACACTCAGTGACACTGTTTGAACAGGCAAAAGAGATTGGTGGTCAGTTCAATATCGCCAAACAGATTCCGGGAAAAGAAGAGTTTCATGAAACCCTGCGCTACTTTGGCCGGTGCCTGGAGAAAACCGGAGTGGATGTCCGACTGGGGCATAAGGTAGAAGCTGCTGAGTTATCCACTCTTGGATATGATCAGGTGGTTCTGGCCACAGGTATTCAGCCCAGAACGCCAGAGATACCTGGTATCGATCACCGTAAAGTGCTGGGTTATCTCGATGTTTTGAAGGATAAAAAGCCAGTTGGTAAATCCGTCGCAATTATCGGTGCTGGTGGTATTGGCTTTGATGTTGCTGAATACCTAACCCATGAGGGGGTATCTTCCAGCATGGATATCAAGGCGTTTTATAAAGAGTGGGGTATAGATCCCGAACTTCAGGCGCGAGGTGGGGTGGAAGGTATTACCAAACAGCCACCTGAATCGCCACGCAAGCTTTACCTGCTGCAACGTAAGAGAAGCAAGGTAGGTCAGAACCTTGGTAAAACCACTGGCTGGATTCATCGCACCACATTGAAAGATAAAGGTGTGGAAATGATGAATCTGGTTGAGTACAGGAAAATCGATGACCAGGGGCTTCATATTACCCGTGATGGCAAGGAGATTGTACTTGATGTTGATAATGTCATCATCTGTGCCGGGCAGGAGCCAATGCGGGATTTGAAAGCCAGTCTTGAAGTTGCCGGTGTCAGGGTTACCATGATTGGTGGAGCCGATGAGGCTCGGGAGCTGGATGCCAAACGGGCTATTGATCAGGCTGT
>NZ_JAMFLX010000055.1 GCF_023502345.1 Parendozoicomonas callyspongiae | reverse complement strand
TAGACCCAGCACTTGGGTTTTGGACTGTAAACGTCTGAACGACGCAGAGTGAATAATACGAGCATAATCTCTTTGGTAGGCCATGAATTACCGGGAACGGCTGGAGACAATAAAGGGTCAGGCCATCAAGGCTATTACTGCCAGCTCCTGCCTGATTGAAGGCGGTGGTGAAATTCTTTCCAAAGTAATTGGCACAGACAAGCGACTTATGCGCCGATTAGCTTCAGCCTATGCCAAGGATTTATACAAAAACGATATCTGGCTGACCAAGCTGAAACAATCTTCTGAACAGCCCGACACAAATTGGTTGATCAAGTTTGATGAACGAGGAAAAATCGTAGTCGAGGATAATAAGAAGTACATCGGTGAGCTTCTAACCTTGCTTGAAGAAAAGCGCGTGAAAACACTGGATGGTATTGAATATGATGTTGACGGAGAGCTGATTAGCTTGCCTGCAGCAGGTTGAACCATAAGCAGGCACCCTTTGGTTAAGCGTACCTTCGCACTTCAGCTCTGGCTGTCGTATTCTGCCAGCCTCTGCCCAAGTGTTGTAAAACACTCAGCCAAAGCCTCCTGGGACGGAAGCTCCTCGTCATGTACCAGTACCTTGAAGTCACCCTTCCATGTGTTTTCTAAATGCGGCCATACCTTGCTGAAGTCAGAGAAAATAGCATGCTCTGCCAAAGGCCCATGACACCAATCTGCCGATTTATTATGAACAGATTTATCATTCTCATGAACCGTTTCCAGGATAGAAATAAATTCATCTGTTGGCAGCCAGCTCTTAACGACTTCATCTTTTGTCATCAGATGGTGGATGTCATAAATATGCCGGATTTTCTTTACCAGGTCAGAGAAGTCATTATCAGTACAGAAGTAGCTCGCCCGAACCAGCCCCATGATTTTTTCAGCCATAGTCCTCTTGGTGGAAAGCACATTAATTTCAAAGGGTTCAAGGCCATACTCTTCAATCGCCTGAGAATTATCTTGTGCTGCCAGGAACTCACTGATGAATGACCTCAACTCCATCAAACCGTGGGGATTTGGGTCTGCAAATGTATTGATTTCCAATAGCAGTAGTGGATGAGCCTGCCCATACTCACCAGCCAGAGAAAGACGATCATAAGCCCACCAGGTCTTGCGATATTTGGAGCCCTTACTGTCTGGTTCTCTTCCGCTGTCCTTGGCCTGCTGCTCAGCACCGGTAAAACCAGAAGTTGCTGCCTGTTCAATTCTCTTTAATTTTTTCTTTCGCTGGTTTTCACTCAGCCCGGTTTCACAGAGCAGGGCAAGGTCAACATCCTCGGAGAACCTTGAAATCAAACCGTGGGCTTTGCTCAGGCTTGTACCTCCCTTGAATACCACACAATCCTTAAATTCAGATTCTGCAATATTCTTCAGAATCATGGTGACCCAGTAATCTTTCTCAACAAAAACATCGGGAATTTCAAGGTGATCAGCCGTTAGCTTGATGAGATCTTCAAAGTCTTCTTTATTGGTGTGGAGGTGCATGCTGTACTGTCGTCGAATAAATGAGGTAAAGCCCAAAGAAAAGGCACGACAGTAAGCCGTGCCTGCAAGAAACAGGTATTCAGGCTGATACTACTGGAGCTGCCATGCTTCAGTGTTTTTAATAAGGTTTGAATCGACGCCCATTTTATACTGGCTGAGAGGGCTCAGGTTCTCTTTAAGTTTTTTGCTCTTGTATTCCAGAGTGTCTTCCAGAAGCGCCCCCATAAAGGCTTGCACAGAAGGCCTGTAATACTTAACAGCTATAGCCTCAATTTCCCGGATGGCGGACTTATTAAACTTGTTAACATAGCTTTTAAGCACCCGAACGATATTGGCTGTATCAGCATCAGGAATTGTCTTGAAACTCTTCACGACATCAAGAACCTGCAGAACAAGCACACGGTTCTCATTGAGCTTGTCCACACTCGATTTCTTGGCGCTGATACGAACACCTTTAACCGTTTGTTCAAAGGAGCCTTCCGTACTAGCCATCTGAACACGAGAAGGAACCTGAGTAGTTAATCCCCACTCATAAAAAAGAGATGCCCCCGTGATATAGGCAACCTGCTCTCTTTTTTTTCTGCTCGATCTGAACAGAAACGCTTCAACAAAAGCTTCCTGGCCAGGCCGCACCTTACCGTACCGGGTAACTTTCGGCTTATAAAAACGTCCTTTCGAAAAGCGGATGACTTTATCCTGCTTCACCTGCCGGGAAAGCGCCTCAGAAACGGCCTTGGGATTATCTCTATACTCCTCAAAGTCCTGCAGCCTGAACACCTTGGAGTCAGGCCAGCGGCTGATCCTCTTATCGACTTTCTGTGCGATGCTCATGACACTACCCTGGCGAATGATTTACTTCTTTGAGTGAATGATAGAGCCATAGTTCCCAAGTGTGAAGTAAACATACCCTTTCAATCCACAAAATAATACATAAACCATTGTTTTTTATCGTTATATTTTTTTGCAATTTCAGCTAAAAGTTCACTCCAACATGGTCATATTCTGTTTAAGCACTTTACTGTGAACTTTTTGCCTCAAGAAAAGGAGAATACATATGATCCTGTACACCAAAGGCAACCTCCTCAATGCACCAGCTCAAGCTCTGGTCAATAGCGTCAACACTGTCGGGGTTATGGGCAGAGGCATAGCCCTGATGTTCAAGCAGCGATTCAAACGCAATATGAAACTGTATGCGGCAGCCTGCAAAGCTCAACAGGTGCAGGTTGGCAGAGTCTTTGTCACATACACAGGCGAGCTTTCAGGGCCTCGCTGGATTGTGAACTTTCCAACCAAACAGCACTGGCGAAACCCTTCAAAAATGGAATGGATAGTTGCAGGTCTGCAGGATCTGAAGCTCTTTATTCTTGAGAACGGGGTAGAGTCGATAGCCATCCCTCCTTTGGGGGCTGGTAATGGTGGTTTACCCTGGCCAGAAATACGCAGGCAAATTGAACTGGCATTGTTTGACCTGACTGATGTTGAAATTCTTGTTTACGAGCCCACCGCCAGATATCAGAATGTCACTCAAAGCACGCTGGGCATCTGAGCAGTTAACCTACTTTTCTTCGTTCCCTCTTGTACCACACCGGCCTTATCCGTCATTCTTGCAGACGGTCAGTCAGTATCTACCCGGAGTCTTCTAGCGTGAGTGAATACAAGGAAGTCGAGCAACCTTTGCTGCAACAGCTCTCAACGATGGGTTGGGATATCAACGACCTTGGTTCCGGTATTCCCAAAGACCCGGCAACCAGCTTCCGCACCAGCTTTAGAGAGGTTGTTCTGGCCGGTCACTTCAAAAAAGCCGTCCGCAAAATCAATACGCTGGATGATGGTACGCACTGGCTGACGGAACAGCAGCTCGACGGACTCCTGGAAGATTTCACCAACTTTGGCACAGACAAACTGCTGGCAGCCAATCAAGAGTTTCTGGAGCGGCTCTATAAATGGCAGGTTGATAAAAATGAGGTCACTGGTGAAAACAACCCGGTGGTCAAAGTTATCGACTTCGACAACTGGCACAACAACACCTTTACCGCCATTAACCAGTTCCGCATAGATACTCCGGGCCATACCAAGGACCATATTCGCCCCGATATTGTCCTGTTTGTAAATGGCCTGCCCCTGGTTGTGATTGAGTGCAAGGAGAAGAGCAGCTTCTGCACCAACCCCATGTACGAGGGTATTGAGCAGTTACGCCGCTACGCCGATTTACGCGAGCCGGAAACTTCCAAAAACCGGGAAGGGGAGCCACGACTGTTTTTTACCAACCAGTTGCTGGTTAGCACCTACGGTTCAGACTGCCGGTTTGGTTCGATCACCTCATCTGAGGACTACTTCTTCCACTGGAAAACAACCTACCCGGACGAAGAGCCCTACGTTGATCTGGCTGTCGGCATGCACCGCCCGCAGGAGACGCTGGTGCAGGGTATGCTGCACCCCCACAGGCTGCTGGATATTACCCGCAACTTCACCCTGTTTATGGACACAGGATCAGCCAGGGTCAAAGTGATCTGCCGTTATCAGCAGTACCGGGCCGTCTGCAAGATCATAGAACGCATGCAGAAGGGCGAGACAGGCCTGCAGCGTTCAGGGGTTATCTGGCACACCCAGGGCAGTGGTAAAAGCCTGACAATGGTGTTCCTGGTCCGCAGGCTGCGCCGTATGGAAGAGCTGAGGAAATACAAGATCCTGATGGTCAATGACCGTAAGGATCTGGAGGAGCAACTTACTGATACAGCAACTCTGACCGGTGAAAAGGTTACCGAGATCAGCAGCACCCGAGATGCAAAAGAAAAGCTGGCTAACGATGCCTCAAACCTGAACATGGTGATGATCCACAAGTTCCGGGAAGAAGACGAAGCGTTTTTGCCAGACAGTGTTCGTAAAAAGCTGGCCGAAAAACATGCGGCAGCGATAGGGCAGGGCGACGAAAACCAGATTGCGGAAGTTGAAGCTGACTACCAGGCAGAGATTGCCAAATTCAGCAGCTTTGGCAAAATCAATACACGGGAACAGGTGCTGATTCTGATTGATGAAGCCCACCGCACCCAGCGCAGCGGCAAAGACAGAGCCAGCCTGTCAGATAACCTGTTCGACGCCTTCCCTCATGCCACCCGTATAGCCTTCACCGGTACACCGTTGATTGCTGATCATCATACCGACCCGACATGGAAACGGTTCGGCACCAGCCGCAGCAATGCCTATATCGACATGTACAAGCTCCAGGACGCCGTTGATGACGGAGCTACCCTGCAGATCCTCTACGAAGGTAAAACAGCCGACACGGCCATCTACAACCGCGCAGGTTTCGATACCAAATTCGAGAACCTGTTCAAGGATAGAACCGACGAAGAACTGCTCGAAATCCGCAAAAAGTACGGTGCAGAAGGTGATCTTCTGGAAGCCGAGAAACGGATTGAAGAGATAGCCCATGACCTGGTAGCTCACTACGTGGCCAGTATTCTGCCATCTGGCTTCAAGGCCCAGGTTGTCTGCACCTCCAAGCAGGCCTGTATTCATTACCAGACCTACATCCGCCAGGCCATTGCTGAACAGATTGCCACTCAGGAAGCTCTGGAGCCAGACCAGCAGGATGCCGAATTGTTGAAGCGGCTCAAATTCCTCAAGACTGCCGTTATCATCTCCAGCGATGGCACCAACGAGAAGGCTGACTATGTTGCCGCCCGCAAGGAAGCCAGGGCACTGAACGCCGTTGACAACTTCAAGAAACATTTTGACGACACCCGGCCAGAAACAGGTGTCGCCTTCCTGATTGTCTGCGACATGCTGTTGACCGGTTTTGATGCGCCCATCGAGCAGGTCATGTATATCGACAAGAAGCTCAGGGAACACAACCTGCTGCAGACCATTGCCAGAGTTAACAGAACCTGCAAAGAGAAAACCCGTGGCTATATCGTCGATTACATCGGCCTGACAGAGAACCTGAAAGAAGCTCTCTCGCTTTATGCCGGTGATGACCAGGATGATATCCTCGACAGCCTGCGAGATATTGAGAGCGAAATCCCGGTTCTTGAGAGTCGCTATCGCCGTTTGCTGCAACTGTTCCAGGAAGGTGGTGTCAGCCAGATTGAAGCGCTGGTCAGCCAGAAACTGTCCGATGAAGACCACTATCAGGTTCAACTCAAAGCCATAGAGTTGCTGGAAGACATCCGCCTGCGGGACAGCTTCAACGTCTACCTGAAGAAGTTCCTGCAGAGCATGGATATCATCATGCCCAACGCTCTGGCCAATCCCTACAAAGTGCCCATGTACCAGTTCGTTCATATCCAGGCTCGAGCCAGGGAGCGCTACAAGGATGAAGGCATGAACTTCCACGGAGTCGGCCAGAAGGTTCGCAGCCTGATCAACGAACACCTGATCAGCCTCGGTATGAGCCCCAAGGTGAAACCTGTAGAACTGTTCAGCGAACATTTTATTCAGTCGGTCCAGAAAGAAGAGAACCTGCAGGCCCAGGCCAGCGAGATGGAACACGCCATCCGTAAGCACTGCAAGGTCAACGCCGAAGATGACCCGGTGTTCTACAAAACCATGAGCGAAAAGCTTGAGGAGATCATCAAAAAGCACCACGAAAACTGGGAACAGATGAAGCTCAAGCTGGGAGAGTTGCGTGAGGAAATTCTGGCAGGCCGAGGCCCGGATGCTAAAGTCGATGACCCATTCTTCGATCTGATTATCAGCCTGGCGTTTACAGAAGGCGACCTGGCCGCCCACGTAGACAAAGTGCGGGAGACCGTCTCAAAGATAATGGATGACCTGAACCAGCATATTGGCAACCTGGATTTCTGGGAGCGTGATGACCTCGTTTCTGAACTGCAGGGCACCATCAAGAGACGCTTTATATTAAGCCGGGTGCCGCAACTCAGGGACAACCGCGAGCTGCTGGCAACGGAAGTTATCGCCCTTGCCCGCCGCCGTGAGCAGGAGATTCTGGGGAAGGGTTCGGATGACTGACCAAAGTGCAACAGAACACCACCAGGATGAAGGGACTACCCATCAATACCGGGATATCGAATACCGTCTGAAGCAGAGCCCGCGCAAAACAACCAGCCTGTTTATCGAGCGGGATGGCTCTGTCACGATCCTGGCACCGCTGCCCTATGATATGGCCAAAATCGAAACCATCATCGAGCAGAAACGAAGCTGGATCTATAAAAACCTGGCCGAATGGGAAGACCTTAACCGCATCCGGGTACACCGGGAGTTTGTGAACGGCGAAGGCTTCCCTTACCTCGGACGCAACTACCGCCTGCAGCTTGTCGACGATCAGGATGAAGACCTGCTGCTGAAGAACGGCTACTTCCTGCTGCGAAGAGATAAGGCCGATGCGGGCATGGAAGTGTTCAAGAGTTTCTACCGCAACAAAGGCCAGGAAAGAATCAGCCGCAGGCTGGCCCACTACGCCCCCAAAATGGGCGTCACCTACGGCTCTGTGCGGGTTATGGAACTCCAGCACCGCTGGGCCTCATGCACCACCAAGGGCGACCTCAACTTCCACTGGCGCTGCATGATGGCTCCTCTGGCTGTGCTCGACTACATCATCGTCCACGAACTCACCCGAAAAAACCGAATTATCCCACTGCATGTACTCAAGCCCTGGCGGATTGAACTCACTCAGTCAGAACATAAGGGTTTACGTGATACAGCGCCTTGGGCTTAGTAGCCGTTTGTTGAACTTCCTTGTGGATATAGCCACGCTCGCATAAGACATCTAAAGCCACCTGCCGCTCTTCAGTAGAGCCAAGTCCTGACCAACCCTTGTTGCTGAAGTCTCTGGTCTGGAATGGGTCCGGCAGGTCTTTCAGGCGCTTTGCCAGAGACTTGGCTCCCTCAAAGCCCTCCCCGACCAAGCCATAAATGCGCCGTGCGTGACTCTCAAGCAACTCACAAAAATGAATCGCCATATTAAGGCTTTCAGCCCCAACTTCTCCTTGAAGGCCTTTCTCTACAACATGGAAAATCAATGCCAGTGATGCCAGTAGCGATGGATATTTAGCCAAGTGAGACTCCATTGGCGTATCTTTTTCAGTTGAGTTTAATCGTTGAAGCAGTTTCTTATACCATTCGTTAAACAGCTCCTGGGCTGAGGTAGAAAACCGCAACACTGGTACTGAATCAGGCTCACATACTGGCAGAGAGGCAAGCTTTTCAAATAACGCAAAAACTGCGTCTCTTGCCTGCTCATCAGGTTTATGGTCTTTAGGTTCTGGCGCAGAATCTGGGTACACACCATGGGTATTCCGGTAGCATTCGCCACCCGATTCCAGAAACATTCGCCACCTGATTCCGTTTTTATTCGTCAGGTCATTCCGGGCCATTCGCCACCCC
>NZ_JAMFLX010000054.1 GCF_023502345.1 Parendozoicomonas callyspongiae | reverse complement strand
TCATCGGTCTTCGCCTGGGCAAACTCCTGGGCGAACTTCTGGCTATCAGCCTCCGGCGTTGTCTGGATAGCATCTGTTGACGTGTCTGTCTTAACAGTGTCCTGCGTGGTCACAGTCTCAACCTTGCTAGACGTACCATTAGCGTTATTCTTTCTTCTTCCGAATCCTCTCACTTCAGAGCTACTCTTACGCCCTTTTTCTGAAGAGAAATGTGCATCAGATGTAGTAACGACTGGCTTCTTGGCTGGGTAGGTCTTATCGAGCTGGTACTTGCGCTTAACCGCTTCACGCTCGCCATCGGTCTTCGCCTGGACAAACTCCTGGGCGAACTTCTGGCTGTCAGCCTCCGGTTGAAGGGACTTCTTAGAAGTTACCCCTTTATCATTTTGCTGGGTACCAGCATTTCTACGCTTACTTGGAGGCACTCCCCAGTCAGATATTCTGCCAGCATTTGGTACAGTAGAGATCCCTTCTTTACTGTCACCCTCAATTTCTTTGGAGCCAATTGTTCCCTGCTTAGCGTTTTCATCGCCAGCAGTTTTGGTATTTCTGTTTCTTTTGCCCCAACTACGAACATCTGAACCTGCTCTTTTACCATTAACGCTGGAGTACATACTTGAGTCATTCTGCTCTTGCTCCTTAGTATTCAAATCACCGATCCCGCCCTCAGCCTTGGGTGCCAGGCTGGTGAGGTAATCAGCAATACTTGACTGCTCAGCTGTTTTTGAAGTGTCTTTAAATTGTCTGGTCTTTTTCTTCTTTTTAGTTTCAGTTCCAGACTTGGTTAAAGAGTCCGGATCAGTTTCAACAATTTTTTGCTCTTCCTGCTGTTGCTTCTTAGGTTTTTTCCCCCACTTCTGAGAATTTCTGTTAGAAGTGTGACCTTTATCACTGGCACAAGTACTCTCACCGGAACCTTCAACATTCTCTGCCTCACTGTTTTCAGGTGTCTTACCGAAAGGCTTGTTATTGAGATCAATCTCGATACCTATAGTTTTTGGCTTCTTATCATCATCCTTTTTGAACCACGAACCGAGGTATTCTCCTGCTTGAGATAGCTTTTCTTTGACGGTCTGGATAGCTTCTGCCGCTGGATCAGAGACTGCTGCCTGAGGTATTTCTGGCTGATTATTTTCCAGATTGATACCAAAACCTTGTTGACTATCATTCGGAGGCAGGTCTTCATCCTCCTGGCCCTCAAACTCATATTCACCTTCTTCTTCCGACTCACTCAGCTCATCTGACTCTTCCTGCTCATCATCTGAATCATCAAATTCATTGCCTATCGACTCCGAGCCCCAGTCAATTTTCAAGGAACCATCGTCGAATTTCGAGACCGCGTGAGCGAAAACCGGATTGACCAACAGGCTAAAAATCAGCCCCAGCAATAGCAGCGCCCAGCTGCCTGCCATGATCAGTTTTTTGAACCAGTGTCCTGAAATAGAGGTTTTCATGAGCAACTCCTTTTACAACTTCAACATCCATGTCGCCCCACTCGCAAGTAGAGCTGTCTGATGCGTTAGAACTTGGCAAAAGGAGAGAGTTCCTCAGACCTAAGTCGAAAAGGGACCATCCGACAGACACAAAGACTCATAACTTATTGATTTACAAATAACTATTGAAAAAAAGTATTACTAACACGGGTGTTACGATTAATAACAGGAATAAAAAAAACCCGCCGAAGCGGGTTTTTCTTATTCAAGCATGAGCCTGACTTGACCAGCCTTATTTAGCAGGGCCCAACCGGCTTGGCCCGCCATTTGCGCTCGTACTGCCATGAGATGGAGCATTACGAACACTCTGACGACCAAGGCTGCCATTGCTGGAGCTATTAGCCTCATCAGAAAAGCAATCAAACAGCGCCTCGCCTTGTTCCATAGCCTGAGACATTTGAGCTGTAGTAGTCTGGTCGTTGAATTGACTAGTCAGAGCTGCACCAGTCACCATCCGGAAAATTTTCTGGTCTTCAGCCAGAGCCTGAACCAGCTCATTTGTGGCCTGCCGCTGCTCTGAAGCTGTTGGGACATTCTGCCAAGCCGCACGGGCATTGGCTCCCACTTCTATGATTCTATCACCACCCTGGGTCAAGGCACACACCCTGATGCTTTCACCAATAAGCAGTTTCTGGGCGACATTCCCAATGAAATCGCCAACAACAGGTAAGCCTGTTGAGGCCGAAACCACTATATCTGCGCCTTTGGCAGCGAATCCACCGAAAAGGACTTGAGGAATCACTCTCTCAGCGGAAGTCAAGAGATCTCCACCAATGGAGCTAACAACTCTCTTGGTCTTTGACCAGAAAGTATCATCTCCAGAACGGCGTTGTCTTTGGGCTTCACTCAGAAGCTCTTCAACGTTTCTAGCTTGAACACTGCGGCCATTAAAGCGACGATATGTGTGACGGCCGTGGCGGTCTGGTCCACCATTACCCTGGCCATCAGCTGCGTGAGAATCCGCTCTCAGTATCTGTGGATCATTAGCAACCGGTGTACCCGTTTTATTTGTTATACTTCCTGCCATTTCCTGCCTCCAATTATTCCTAAATTGATCTGATCCATTTGAAAGTCAGCAAATGTGCCCGCGCCGGGCTGCCGGTGACCAGATGTTTACTCACAGCTCATCCGAGCTTCCTGCATCGCCACAGCCCGGCACGCCGGTGAGGTTATGCTGTCACTATTGACTGATGGCAAACTGCGGGGTTCAGAATTGAGGGATAATCGGTCAGCATTCGTGACCGTTATGCCTGGCTCTCCTAACCAAAACAGAAAGGAACAGGGATATTTGCGGGATATTGATCACTTCCGATACAAAAATGCTCCCGACTCATAAAAAAAATCGGGTCCAAAAACTGCAGACAAACAAGAAATGCAGTGTCACTCAGGAAAACTACTCCACTTGGTAACTTTTAATATTCTATTTTTATGACATCTGGATACAAACCACACAAAAACAACAAAGAAGCAGCGGTCAATACGTATTTATCACAGGGTTAAAGTTCTCGTCATATTCTCATACAATAAGCGCCACTCTCTTTATCAGCCAAACCGGTTCTTAGGGGCTCTATATGGCGTCCAAACTCAACGTAAGGCATGCCAGCCAAGTAGCCTGCAGGGACTGTAGCCTTAGTCCACTGTGTCTGCCACTCGCCCTGAAAATTGAAGACATCGATGAACTCGATGAAATCATTAAGCGTGGACGACCCCTGAAAAAAGGCGAACATCTGTTCCTGGAAGGTGATTCATTCCACAGTGTCTTTGCTGTACGCTCCGGCGCACTCAAGACATACACATCCACTAATGAAGGTGAAGAACAGATCACTGGCTTCTACCTGCCAAGTGAACTGGTCGGCCTCAGCGGCCTGGATACAGACAGTTATCCTGTTTCTGCCCAGGCGATTGAAACGACCATGGTCTGTGAAATCCCCTTCGACAAGCTTGAAAAGCTGTCTGACAACCATCCTTCTCTTCGCCGGCAACTTATGCGGATCATGAGCAAGAAGATCCGTGAAGACCAGCAGATGAAACTGCTGCTCTCCAAGAAAAATGCCGATGAACGGATTGCGACTTTCCTGATCAATCTGGCCAGTCGTTTCCGCCGCAGAGGGTTTTCATCCCAGTCTTTCCGTCTGTCCATGTCCCGCAACGAAATGGGCAACTATTTAGGACTGGCTGTTGAAACGGTTAGTCGGGTATTCACACGTTTCCAGAAGGCGGAGTTGATCCATGCTAATGGCAAGGAGATTGAAATCACCAATGCCATGGAACTATGCATTCTTGCAGGTGGTAAACTTGCCGATAATGCCGACGTTGTGAATATTCAGTAAGTTTCCAGTATGAGCGATTCAGTGTTTAACGAAAACCGACTGCGCGACCTGATCAGGGCTGTTCCAGACTGGCCTGAACCAGGTGTGATGTTCCGAGACATCTCCACCCTCCTGCTGTCCCCCAGTGGCATGCAGATGGTTCATGAACATTTTGCTGAGCGTTACCAGGATAAGGGTCTGACCCATATCGGCGCTCTGGATGCCCGTGGCTTTCTGCTCGGTGCTCCTCTGGCAAACACCCTGGGACTGCCTCTGGTTATCTTCCGTAAGCCCGGCAAACTGCCCGCTGATACCATCCGCGAGGAGTACACCCTGGAATACGGTACAGCAGCCCTTGAAGTGCATACTGATGCACTGAATGAAGGTGACAAAGTTGTTCTGATTGATGACCTGATCGCCACTGGCGGTACATTGCTGGCGGCAACAAAGCTGATTCGCAGACTGAACGCCAGTGTTGTGGAAGCTGCAGCCATCATTGATCTGCCTGCACTGGGCGGATCCTCCAAACTGGATAATGAAGGCATTAAGTCCTTCACTCTGACCAGTTATTGATAGCGTTAAAGCTATCTCAGCCCACCAAAACCCGAAGTTCAGCGTCCCACCACTCTGAATTTTGGGTTTTTTTATGCCCTGAAGCTTTTCACTACCAAAATCTGGTAAAGCAGAGTTCCGATTTTCTAATAAACTTTTTCAAATAGCAGATGTTTTGCTCCAGACATTTGGCAAGGACGAACGGACTCTTATGGGTATCAGCGCCAAGGAACTGCGCACTCTGGTTATCCGCCCCACTCTGAAACACCTGAACATGTGGAGTGAAACTGCAGAAAACCTTCTTCTGGGCACAGCAGCACAGGAATCAGGTCTCGGTGAACACCTTCGGCTTGATAACCACAGGGCTCTGGGCCTCTACCAGATCAGCCCACGCATGCATCGCAACGTCTGGGATAACTTCCTGGCCCTGGAACCTGAACTGGCAAGCAAGGTCAGGGGCCTGGCCAGCCAGAGGGAGTTTCTGCAACACCCACACGCCGAGCTGGCCACCAACCTGTCCTATGCCACAGCCATTGCCCTGATGATTTACTTGCGCGGGGGGCGATCTCTGCCGGAAAAAAGCGGGGCCAGCCCGGAAAGACTGGGGCGCTTCTGGCATAATAATTTCCACAGCAAGCCGCAGGGAACGGTAGCTGATTTTATCAATCACTACCATTCACTGGTTCTGGAAAAAGAAACATCTCAGGCGAGATAGAGGTTGAACCCAGGCCTTACTGGCCCCGAGCCTCGGCACACTTCACACAAAGCTCAGCGTAAGGCATAACTTCAAGGCGAGCCTTGGGAATATCATTACCGCACCCGGCACAGATGCCGTACTCATCTTCCTTGATTTTCTCCAGGGCTTTTTGAATCAGGCGCAACTCGTAGATAGCCTCATTACCCAGCGCATCAACGACCTCATCGTTTTCACGCTCCTGAGCCTGCTCAGACCAGTCAGCATTCGCCTTACGGGTGGCATCCTTCTTCAAGTTATCAAGCCGCGTCTGCAGTTCTGCCTGCCGGGTCAGTAGCTTTTCGCGGAAAACATCAAACTCCCCGTTCATGGATTTCCCTCTGCGTTATCTGGACTCGTTGATTTATCGTTCTTCACCAAAGAAATGCCCTTAGGGTCTGTTGAGGTTTTATTATCGCGCTCAGCCTTTTTGAGGGCTTTTATGGTTAGGCGCAGCGTTGCAGGAATGCTTATTGCCTTTCAAAACGCTGCAACGCAGCCATAGAAGCTCTCAAAAAGGCCCTTCGGGTGACTCTAAAAGCGCCCATCCGCTGCGTCAGGCTTGCTCAATGTAGAATAACTACGATTTTCACAAGCCCTTCTAACGGCTGACCGCTTTTAGATTCACTGAGCCGCATAATAAAACCTCAACAGACCCTAGTTATTATTTCATTCTTTGAAATGGGCATTTCCGCTCATGGCTGCTTGAGTGTGATTGGCATGACTACTGACATGCACGAAAAGCACGGAGGCGGAGTTTAGCAACCTACTGGTTATTCTTCAGCTTTGCCAGTTGTTATTGATTGCTGATAATTCTGATAGCGCCCCGGTCAGGCCATTTATTATTCTCTTACCGGAACACTATCAGAACATAGCTCGTATCAGAAGAGCTAAAGGGCGATTATCAGCCGAGGAATACCGCCAGCATCAAAACAGGGCAGACAAATTTCACGTACCAGGGCCAGATTTTCCAGAACAGCCCCTGTTCCATGTCAGGGTTACCGCTCTTTAGCTCCTGGAGAACCTTGTTACGACTGGCCACCCACATCAGCAGCAGGCCAAATACCAGTGCCAGCATTGGCTGCGCGTAAACGGTCGTCAGGGTAATAACAAAGCCGAACAGAGCACCAAAATTCAGGATAATAATAGTGGAAATCAGGGCAATACTGGCACCAACCAGCAGAGCCATGCGTCCACGGGGTTGATTCAGCTTCTCACAGGCAGTATTCACTGGCGCTTCCAGCATAGAGATGGAAGACGTCAGAGCAGCAATTGTCAGCAACGTGAAGAAAGCGAAGGCAACATACTCACCCAGATCACCCATGCTGTGGAACAGGGATGGCAGCACACTAAACACCAGAGCGTCAGAGGACAGCAGGGAACCATCTGCGGCGTAAATTTCAACACCATTTGCCTGGGCAATGGTCATGGCAGGAATGATCAGGATACCCGCCAGAATGGCAACACCAGTATCCAGACCCGCTACCATTCCCGCAATACTGGAGATATTTTCCTCCTGAGACAGGTAGCTGCCGTAAGCCATGATGGCGCAGGTACCCAGCGAGAGAGAGAAGAATGCCTGCCCCATGGCGCTGACCATCAGGGAAGGATCAAAAATCTTGGATAAGTCAGGTACAAAGTACATTCTCAGACCTTCTTCTGCGCCAGGCAGAGTCGCAATATAACCAGCCAGAGCCATCAGAAGGATAAAGAGAGAGGGCATAAGACGCTTGGACCAGCGCTCAACACCGTCAGTTACACCGCTGCGAACAATCAGCACCGTCAACACCATGAACACAGCCATAGTGATCAGGTTACGAGATACAGAGAAGCCCACCAGCCAGTCGGCAAAACCATCCATACCTGCCAGCCGCGCAACAGGCTCGCCCATAAAGGCCATCAGCCAGCCAGAGACAATGCCATAGAAACTCAGAATCAGGGAAACAACCAGAATACCGGTTACACCAGAGATTTTACCAATCAGCTTCCAGTGGGGCTTATCAGACAAGGACATCAAAGCATCCATCGGATTCTTCTTGCTCATCCGGCCAATGGTCAGCTCAGCAACCAGCATTGGGTAAGCCAGGATAGCAACCATCACTAGATACATCAGAATAAACGCAGCTCCCCCGTTCTGCGCCACCTGGGTTGGAAAGCCCCAGATATTCCCCAGACCAACAGCCGAACCAGCTGCGGCCAGAACAAAACCGAGACGGGAAGAAAAGCCCTGTCGCTCCGAACTCGCTATAAAATCAGGATCTGCCGTGCAGGTTGCTTGCGCTTGTGTCATTGGACTGCCTCTTACAAATAACACTTATGGCCATGGAAATAGTACTTCTTCGCACATGGCTATTATTTATGTGGCCTGTAAGAGTGGTTTGGGTAAGCTTGGTGTGGGTGCGCTTATTCCGGCCTTCTTACAGGCCGGCTATAAATACGCCGACCCCGGCTAGATAAAGTAAGCCAGGGTAAATCGATAACCGCCGCGCACCACATAGCCGCGCTTTTGATGAAGCGGCGGCTGCGAGCAAACTGTCTGAATCAGATGGTTTTGCATGGTGGCGATTAAGTTGAGTGATAAGGCGTGTGGCGAATATAACAACTGAAAAAAACAAACTCAACAAAATCATCTAAAACATCGACATAAAACAGGATCATTTACCCAAGGCAACCACTTCCCTTATAAAAAAACCTGCATGAAAAAAAATGCTTCTGATCATTAGAAATCCGTGTACTACCCAATTGGTCGACGGTTGATCACCCGATATACTTGCCACCTTTTTCCA
>NZ_JAMFLX010000053.1 GCF_023502345.1 Parendozoicomonas callyspongiae | reverse complement strand
TGTGAAGAAACATCGAAAGTCATACATCAAACTAATAAATTTAAAAGTATAATTCGTTATTAACTTCCATCTAGATTAAAATTATTAAGTGAGTTTTTTAAATGAAGTGCAAATTGCTGTTGATAATTTTTTGTACAATTTTCTTTTCGGGCTGTTCTAATAAAATGGTCATTGATAGCACCCCTATTGATAAAGAATTATTCCTCCAAAAGCAAAACTCCCTCAGGGTTGCAATCTTTATAAAACCAAGCCAAGAGGAAAAATACTACCATATAGACGGAGGCGATGCTTATATTTATCCTGGATTAGCTGAAAAGCTAAAGTTAAGAATGGAATACATAACAAAGCAGGTTGATATTATCTATGCAGACAATCCCTATGGACAGCATTTAACTTATGATATTGTAATCTTTCCTGACTGGGAAATAGAAGAAAGAAATCTTCATGTAAACCTTATATTTAGTTTTAATAAGTATGGGAAATCTTTTTCAGTATCAGAAAAAAACACTATAGATGAACGAGAAGATTGGAAGGCTCCTGTCTACTTTGCGTCATCGGCTACAATAATTGGCTTGCCCATTGCGATGGCCATAGATAATAATGACATTGCTGGTAAGATTGAAATGGCTTTAGACAAAATAATACTCAAATTAGAGAATAATTATTTGCCTAAAATTGTTGCGACCACGAGAAAAAACTTAAATTCAATTTAATAATTCCTTAAAGATAAAATAATTCTGTTATTAGCTTATATGTGAATAATCATTAAACAGCCTCTGCACAAAAAAATTATCACATAACAAGTGCAGGCAAGGGACTGCGCCTGCGGCGCAGCCCCTGATGCAGGCGTTAAGCGCCCTCAACCTTTAAGTATTTGAGTATTAAAATTGAAATTAAAAAAGCTGTTAAATTTTGATTTCATCGAAGACTTTCAGAGTCTTTTAGAAACAGGTTTTGAAAAAGAACTTTTTTTATCAAGCTTGAGGAATTATTGCTCTCATGGAAATCCTCTTAGATTCCATAATTTCGCATTTTCAATGCGAGAACTTGTATTACATTTGATCGATAAAAAAGCTAAAAATGAAGATGTAAAAAAAGCTTCTTGGTATAAAAAGGAAAGTGAAAAGTTTGAAGTAACTCGGAGGCAAAAGCTTAAATATTGTGCACAAGGCATCTTGTCTGATAAGTATTTAGATCGGTACACATTGGATGAATTAAATTTAAGCATTAAAGAGTATCTCAAAGAATTTAATTTCTTCAATAAATACACACATATCACAGAAAAGCACTTGCATGCTTCACCAAAAAAGTTTTTCTTAGATATGAAATATATCATTCAAAGATCGAAAGAAGTCATAGAAGAAATTGATGACTTTGAAAAAATTATTAAAAATTGCCTTGAAGGGAAAATTTATGAACCTGTAATGAATGCAGCCATATTTTCTTCGCCAGAAGATTTGTCAATAATCTCTCAACGGTTTTATATAGACGACATAACTCCAGAAGGATTGGAAATCGAGTACTTCGATGATGAAGGTATTGATGCATTAGTTGAAGGAACCATCCATGTCACACAAGAGTATGGCCCGAGACATGACCTTTGCCAAATCTCAGCTAGTTATCCATTTAAGCTTCCAGTTAAAGCCTGTATAAGAGATCCAGACAACATTACAGCTAGTTCTGGCGAGCTAGATGTAGACACTTCATCTTGGTATGAGTAAAAGTCAAATCCGCGCTTAACAAGTGCAGGCAAGGGACTGCGCCTGCGGCACAGCCCCTGATGCAAGCGTTACCCGCGTTGGGGGAATCAATAGTCCCAAGTCATCGTAAATCCCACCAAAAATCTTTAACCTCAGCTCTTTCAAAGCTGGCGATCAAGAATCGAGTAAATTTGTGCAATGCCAGCAAAAGCTAAGGAGTTGCTGCAGGTTTATCTTCGCTGGCAGGCGGTAGTGTGCTCAAATGTTATTCGTGCTACGCCAGCACAAACATTGTGCTACCATGGTTCACCAAGGCTGGCAATCAGTATCGGAGTTTGTCACGTTTATATCCTGATAGTTCAGCAATTCAACGTGTTCCTCCTGTAAATATTATCGGGCTGCTTCCCAGTTGTGCCAGCGCAAGCAAAGTGCTCCCAAGGTTTCGTGGCGCTGTCAGTTCAATATTTCACTGCCAGCATTTCACATTTGTGTGGTGTAAAAATCGGGGTAAACTCAGCACCGCTATTCACTATTTCAAAGCTGGCAGGCAAGGCCGCAATTGGTTCCAGTTTTCCTGGTTGGTCAGCAAACAAACTCATTCTGCCTGCTCTTTGGTCACTGCTGCCTTTGTGCAATGCCAGCATCAGCATTTTCAAACATCGCCGCAAAAGCGGGTAACAAGTGCATCAAAGGGACGCCGCCTGCGGCGGCGCCCCTCATGCAAGCGTTATGCGTCATGAGAAAAACAAACAAGAGGGGAAATCTTGAAGTTCAGTAAATTATGGGATAACCATCCAAGTGTTGAATCAACATTTGATGATGCACCATGCTTAGTTAATGGAAAAAGAGCATTTGAAAATCAGTGCGCTATTCGTCTCGGTGAGTCTCTAAGAAAGTCTGGAGTTTCACTTGAGACTTTCAAAGGGGCAAAATGTTGGCATAAGCATAATCCAGCTCATATTTTGAGAGCGGAAGAGCTTGCTAACTGGTTGAAATCACCATTTTCTCCTTTCAAAAAAAGGGTGGTATTTGAAGGAGTAAATGGCTTTGATCAGATAAAAGGTAAAACTGGAATTATCTTCTTCAAAGATTATTATGGCCCTGGCCAACAAGGTGACCATATAGATTTATGGAATGGAATTAGACTTACGAAATACTCTACGTGGTTTGAGTTTGCCTTTAGAGGTGGTAGGCATTACTCAGATGCTACAGTGTGGTTTTGGCCTGTTCAGTGAGTTAATAATAAATGAAAAGATTGCTGCTACTTACAACACTAGTACTCATAACCGCTTGTTCTGGTGATAACTTTCCATCATATAAGAGCATTGAAAATACCATACCAGATGGGGGTTTAACTATAGATTATGACCCTAATAACACACTAACCAACATCCCTGATATTGAAAGTCAACTTTCCGAAGATCACCAATTAATATTCAATGAGTCTCTTTCCTGGTATGGAACAGAGGCAAATTTTGGATTCGAGTATATTCATAAAAAAACAGCACACGAACTAGTAGAAATAGTCAATTGCCTCAAAACAACACCACCCGAATCACAAAAAACAAACTGCCTGAAATAGGCGCATAACAAGTGCATCAAAGGGACGCCGTCTGCGGCGGCGCCCCTCATGCAAGCGTTAGGTGGCCTTGCCCAGAAATCGAGGCAGGGAAGATTTTTTGCAAATGAATTTTCAACATTGTGCAATGCTGGCGTTGTGAAAGTTCAGCGTTGCTGTTTTCCGAGTCACTCGTAAATTGGTTTCGTGTTGGTGTGCTATTCGTTTCCAACTCGTCTTGCTATCTTTCTTTGGTACTCGCACAGTTGCAACGCCAGCAGTCACCTTTACCATTGCCTTCATATCAGTTTGTGGCAGGCATTTAAGTTATCCTGCCGAATCAAAGTTGTCGGCACACCTAACAAGCGCGTCAATCGGGACTGCGCCTGGCGGCGCAGCCCCTTACGCGGGCGTTATGAGCTAATCAAACATCACAAGAACTTCGAATTTTTAATAAATCTCAATCAACATAAAAGGAATAGAGATGGATTTCATCGAAAGACTCCAAGGCTTGTCTAAGAAAATTTCTCAAGTAGGAGAAAATTTGACGACTGAAGAAGCAACAAAAAATGCTTTGGTCATGCCGTTTTTACATTCTGTTTTAGGTTACGATGTCTTTGACCCAAATGAAGTGATTCCAGAATTCACGGCAGACACTGGAACAAAAAAAGGTGAAAAAGTTGATTATGCGCTTATTAAAGATGATGAAGTTCAAATCTTAATTGAATGCAAAAAGTATGGTGAAAAACTAACGCCAAAGCATGCAAGTCAATTATTTAGATACTTTTCAGTTACAAATGCAAGGTTAGCAATATTAACAAATGGCGCGATCTATGAGTTTTATACTGACCTAGATGCTCCAAACAAGATGGATGAAAAACCATTTCTTGTTCTTGATCTAGAGGATATTGATGAACACATCATCCCAGAGGTGAAGAAACTGACAAAATCATCATTTGATGTTGATTCAATCGTTGGGGCTGCAGGTGAACTGAAATACTTAAACCAGATAAAAAAGCTACTTGCAAGTCAATTTAAAGAACCAGAAGAAGATTTTGTTAAATTTTTTGCTTCTAGAGTATATGATGGCGTTTTAACTGCAAAAGTTAAGTCTCAATTCCTTGAAATTACTACCAAAGCTCTTAAGCAGTTTCTAAATGACAGTATTAATGAGCGTCTAAAATCTGCTATAGGAAATGATGTTAAATCTAATATTCCCGACGAAGTGGAAGTAGAGCAAGAAATCGTAGACTTTGAAGAAGAAGATAGCAAAATAGTAACAACAGAAGAGGAGTTAGATGGTTTTAATATCGTAAGAGCAATACTCCGCAAAAAACTTGAAGTTGACCGAATTTCAGCCAGAGATACGCAAAGTTACTTTGGAGTATTGTTGGACGATAACAATAGAAAACCATTATGTAGACTGCATTTCAATGCTAAACAAAAATATCTTGGGATATTCGATAGCAATAAAAAAGAAACAAGGCACCCAATAGACTCTCTTGAAGATATTTTCAGCTTTAATGACATGCTTCTTGAAACAGTTGATTCCTACGAGGAGTAATCGCTCATAACAAGTGCGTCCAGGCGACCGCCTTCGGCGGCGCCTGACGCAAGCGTTAAGCGCCACAATAAATATCACAATAAAACGAGAGATCAATGGACGACACTCTTCAATTCAAATGCCTTACTGATTTACGTGAGATAATCAATCAAATAGATGGTTATGTTGCAAGACCTACTTTAAGAGGAGAACATCCAACTCTTTATTCAGAGCCGGGTGAAGGTCGATTTCGAACAGTAATGGGAATCAGAATCTGTGATTATAAATTTTCACAAGATGAGCAGTGGGTATTACCTGATGATCAGATGGGACTCTCATTCTCATCTACATGGCAAAATTTGAAAGGTGTTTACAAAATGGTCTCTCGGGGAAAAAGGAAGCCCGTAGATGTCTATTGGGTACTTTCGAAGTCAGACATTCCTGATGGGTTAGCTTTTGTCCAAGACCGAAAACCAAAGAAGAAAGGTCACTACTTTCTTGCTGTTACTCGAGAAATGAAAGTTAGTAGCTTAGTGGAAAAACTACGCTGGGTAGCTGATAGAATGTCAGTTATAAGAGATTCGGAGTTAGCATCGTGATTCAGTTCAATCGTTATCCTCATGTTTTAGATCTATTGCAGCATTACGCTACTGCTCTCCAAGATCAAAATATTCTTTCTATTTTACAGTCAGGGGTTTCCAATCGAGATGAAGCTCTTGCATTCTCAAAGTTCGTATGGAGAGCCGTAGATCAGATGGCAGATGATTCCGAGTCAGGCACAGTGGTACTAGGTAGGTCAGATAACTCTGATACTCTTCCGGACATCCACTATGAGGTAAGCTTGTACATGGAATCTAAAGGGTTTGAATCTATCTGGGAACAAGTCTCAGATGAAGCGTAATAGCGCTTAACAAGAGCATGGTGTTCCTCGCTTCGCTCGTGGGACGCCTGCGGCGCCCCACATGCTGGCGTTAGGCGTTCTTACCAAATTGTTAGTAAATTAATCTTTTTTGTATGGTAGGTTGCCCAATCTAATTTAGAAAAGGATATTCTTATGTTAAATACTGTTCAAGGTAACCCCTACTTAAAAAATAGTGAATCTTCAAAAGAGGAAACCAGTGGTGAAAAAAAGATACCAAGAGGAGAACCATCTTGGCGTGTATTATCACCAAAATTACGATCTATTGGTGAAATACACTTCAATCGAGAGTTAGCTCCATCTGGAAAGGAATCAGTTATAGCCTCTAATTATTTATCATATACTCCTGACATTAGTGGTGATTTTTATGATGAAATCGATAAAGCCTTAAGAAGCGGCCTTAAGTTTGTACTCTGTCTTATTGATGTTTACAGTGATGCAGAATATATTGAAGAATTAAAAAAATTAGTTGTTTTTTGCAAGGATAGAAAAATAGACATTATAAATTTTGAATTTGAGCCAATTTTGGCAAAAGCAAAAAAAAAGTGCAAAATAGCTAATTTTTTGCCACAATCAACCCCAAATATTGTCAAACCTATGCCATCAATATTTTCAACACCAGAAACACATGATCACTTAAGGCGATTAAATGCAGGTGCGCTCATAATTGCAGGAGAATTTGATAACTGTTGTATTCGTTCTTCAATTATCGGAATAAAAGAAGGAACTGAATATTTTGAATTCGATGGAGAAGAGTTTGGAGCTGTTGAATATGGTTATTCTGTTTATACGCAAAAAAAATTAATCAAAAACTATGATCCTACATCACCTACATTACACAGCATGGAACATGAAAGGTTGTATAAATTCTCATCAATCTAAACACCACGCCTAACAAATGCTTCCAGTTCGTTCGCTTCGCTCACCCGACGCCGCCTGCGGCGGCGCGGCTGAAGCAGGCGTTATGTTTCATCAGTGTACATTCCAACACAGTCATATCTGAGAAGTTATGTTAATAGATAATCAATTTAATATCAGGGAAGGATTGCTTCTCCACAAAAACATCTCGCCATTAAGTACGCAGTATCTTGACGAGTTAAAGTACGTTCAAGATTTAGATGTTACTGGATTCACTGAGGCTGATGTTCGAGGTGAGATAATTGACCCAATAATAAGAGTGTTAGGGTACAAAAAAGGTCAATTTTCATCTGTTGATAGAGAAAAGCACATTCGATTCCTTGGGAAAACACATAAATATATCGATTATAGCTTTACTTTGTGGAGAGAGAACTTTTGGATTATTGAAGCAAAGAGACCGTTAAAGGGAGATAGCTTTGGGTATGATGAGTTAAGTCAAGCAACAGAATACTCAATTCATCCAGAAATTAATGCGTCTGTCATTGTTTTATGTGATGGTTTGAAGTTAGAGATATTCGATAGAGAGGAAAATCTCGAAACCCCTGTAATTTCATTTAAGATAAAGAATCTTTTAGAGAATATCGATTCTTTAAGAAAAATATTAGAACCAATGCAGATTTGGTTCTTTTATAAAAGAAGAGTCCTAAAATCTATAGATAAAGCTTTCGAGTCAGAATTCAATCAACAGAGAGTAAATGAGTTCCTAGATATCATCGAAAATAGATTTAGAGAAAAGAGGGGGCAAATTCTCAAAAATTTTCAATCTGCTGAATTTACAGAGAAAGATTCAGCGGCTGAAGTTTCGAATGCAAGCATAGATGACATCATTGATGTATATTTCTTCTTCTCTCAACCAATACCAACAATGCACTCAATGAACAGAGTTTTAATTGATCATTGTCTTGAAGGGAGAAGCTTTGATGTAATATACAAGGTATTCCCTGACCACTATAGAGATGCGAATGATGCCTACTATTCAAATGCTTTAAGTTTTTTAATACAGCTTGAAATGGAAACAAATACCTTAAATTGGTCGCCATCATGGTTAATCGGTAAGGGAGATAAAACGGTAGAGTCAACTATAAAGGGATTAATAAGTCATACCTTGAATTTCTTTAAAGATGATGAAGCAAGAAAAATTATCCTGCTTGCATCATCAGCATTCAGGCGCTTGTTCAAGGTGTTGTCTATTGTTAGCCCCCAAATAAATCAGGGAAGCGAGCTCCAACACTTATTAACGAGAGTGAATGAATCTGAGTTTTCATGGAACCAGATATTATCTTCCCCAAAAAGAAATATAATTATCGATATCGATAGACTCAGCCTCATGGCAACAGATAGGTTTGTTTCAGATTTTACTTCCGACAAGTACAAATTCAATTCAGCTTTGGCAAAGCAACAGTTATCCCAAGTTTGGCACTTAGAAAAAATACTTCTTGAGAGTGCACCAAATTATCGCCAGCTTCTTCGAGAGAAAGATTTGGGAGAGTTGCATCCAACGGAAGCTTCTTCTGTTGTCTACGACAATTTAGGGCATAACTGCTTATGCGTCATAAAAATGAGCGAGAAGTGGAAAAAATATACACTGGATAATCACATGGATGAAGTAATAACACTTTCTGAAACCGGCTCTTGGGCGGCCAAAGAAATGCTAGAGGGTAAAGAGATACCTGATAATTCACCAGGAAAGGGCATTAAACATTCTGACCGTTTTTTCCTCGGTAACGATGAGTTGCAAGGTTCATTGAAAACGCTCTATGGATATTCATAAACCGGGAAAAGAAACATAACAAGTAAATCCAGGTGACGCCTTCGGCGCACCTGATTTA
>NZ_JAMFLX010000052.1 GCF_023502345.1 Parendozoicomonas callyspongiae | reverse complement strand
ACTTCTTCAGAGGAGTGGCGACAAAGAATCTTTCAAAGTACCTTGGCTGGAAACGCTACCTTAAGACCGAAATCTTCTCAGAGGATGGGCTTTTAGATCGCATTGCAGGTCACTGGACTAAACCACTATTTAACTAAACAGCGCCACCGGGGTTTGTACGATGCCCAGTCGATTCTCGAGGAACGACTGGAAAATATCCGTGATGCAATTTATGAGATTGAGAAGCCTGTAAAGAGTTAAATACCCAGGCAATTCAGACCACCCCCTGCGGAGGAATGGCCTTGACAGTCAGTGATTACAATTTGGATAAACCTTGCAATCAGGTACCGGAACAAATTGCGGTCAGATCTTCATCGCCATTGGCTTTCATCCAGGCATTCAGGTCTTTCAGATCCTGAGGGCTTAAAGTGCCAGTATTTTGCTTGAGCTTTAATGTATTGATAATAAAATCGTAACGGGCATTCAGGTAATCTCTCTGGGCAGCGAACAGCCCTCTCTGAGCATTCAGCACATCAACAATATTTCTGGTACCAACCTCATATCCGCTTTCTATCGCCTTCAAGGCACTGCTGGCAGAAACGATTCCCTGACAGCGAGCTTCAACACGGTCGACATCTGCATTGACAGTGTTGTAGAAAGTACGGGCATTGGCCGCAACAATACGCAGGGTACGGTCGGCGTTTTTCTGAGCCCCTTCCAGGCGATAGCCAGCTTCTCTTGCTCTTGAAGATGTTGCACCACCACTGAAAACAGGAATATTCAGTTGCAGGCTATAAGTTGACCCTTCTGTTTTTGTAGGAGGCAGTGCAGCACCCGTCCAGCTACGCTCAACCCTGTTATCCACATTGTGGGTATAGTTTGCCACCACATTCAGCGTTGGCGCATGCCCTGATCGACTGCTCCGTAACTGTGATTCTGCAGCATCAATACCTTTTCTGGCCGATAGCAGGTTCAGGTTCTGGTTGATGCTGACATTCACCCAGCTTTTGGAATCAGCAGGCACAGGAGCCGCAACCGGCATGGTTTTATCGAGTTTGGAGAGGGTGTCAGTTGCGGTATTGGTGATAACCCTCAAGCTTTCCTGGGCTACACCAACATTATTTTTGGCTTCAATATGCGTAACGCGGGCAGCATCATAAGCAGCCCGGGCTTCATGAACATCCGTTTCTGCAATCAGGCCCACTTCAAATCGCTGGATGGTTTGCTCAAGCTGGCGCTTGACAGCTTTTTCCTCGGCCTTCGCAGTCGTCAGAGTATCTTCAGCCCTGAGTACATTAAAGTAACTCTCGGCAACCCTCATGATAAGGTTCTGCTGCTCAGCAGCCAGACCGATTTCAGCCTGCGCTGTCAGATGTTCTGCTCGCTTGAAAGTAAACCAGGACGACAGATTAAAAAGCGGCTGACTCAGCTGGGCACTCCAGCCATGGGTGTTCCCATCTCTTACATTGTTTGTACCCAGGGTTTTTGAGCGATTACTTGTCGTAAAACCAGAAGCACTGATTTGCGGAAGAAGGGAGGCCATACTTTGTGGAACCGCTTCCCCCGCAGCATTGAGGGAAGCCTGCGCAGCAGCCAGCTGGGCATCATTCTTTAAAGCCAGTTCGTAAACCTGCAGCAGGTCAGTTGATTCAGCGGCATAAGCCAGACTGCTGGCGGCCATGATGGCGGCACTGATTCCGGTTAACAAACGCTTGGTTGCCATCACTCGTAATCCTGTATCTTATTCGGGGCTGTAAGTCATAAAACTATGCGATCTTACCAGACTTGTGCATTGAAAAGTTTGTCATACACGTAAAATTGCTGGGCATTTTCTATTACCATGACGTGGTTATTTCCGTCACCCTTTGCCTTGGCGCTGTAATGGTTTTATCTTCTGCTATTTATACTAAACAAAATGGTTGCTTCTGAAGAATCGAATGAATGTACAGGCACACTGCCCAGCCACTTACCCGACTATAAGTGCGAAAGGTCACCGTTATCACGTTAATCTTGCAGGCCTGCAGGCAGTGTGTGATGCCAATTATCTTCGCCTGATGAAGGTTGCCCCTACCGGAGCAGCAGGAACATCATCCAGGATTCACATCGAGTTTCAGGGACATGAAGCCTCAGCGACCCTGAAAATTGTCGAACAGACCCGTTACACAACGCTACTGACCCTTTCCCTCACAACACCATTACACTCCTGGCTTTCCCTGCCTGAACTGACTGTGCGGTTGTACCATGACGTCAAAATGGCTGAAGTTATTGGTGCCAGCGGTCATCGTTATCTGAATGCACGCTATGAATATCCTAATGCCCATATGCATCAGCCAGATGAGAAGTACCAGCTGAACACTCTTCTTGCCGAATGGCTGGATCACTGCATGGTGACTGGCTATACACCAGACTCTGTAAACATTTGATTCCAGAGCCCTGCAGGCGCAACATACTCCGTCAACTCCTGAACATTTCATGGCTTCCATATTGCCGACTCATTACGGAGCTCCTGTGCAGAAAGAACCTCTGACCCTGATTCAGTTCACTGATCCCCACCTGTTTGGTGATGCTTCCAAAGACCTGATGGGTATAAAAACCTGCCAGTCATTTGCTGATGTGGTGGAGCTGGCCAGATCTCAGGAGTCGCAAATTGACCACACTATCGTAACGGGTGATATCTCCCAGGATTATTCCATCGAATCCTATGAGTTCTGCCACGATCTTATGACCGGCCTGGATGCCCCTACTGTCTGGTTGTTTGGAAATCATGATGAAGCAGAGGATTTAAAGTCCAGCAAGTTTGCAGACCTCTTCCCCAAAGCGATCAAACTTGGCAACTGGAATATCGTTCTTCTGAGCTCCCAGATTCCCGGAAAAACCCATGGCGAGCTGGCGGACCAGGAGCTGACTTTCCTATGGCGTTTCCTGGACGAAAATCCCGATACTCCCACACTGCTGGCTATGCATCACCACCCGCTCTGTATCAGCAGCCCCTGGATGGATTCCATGCCTGTCACTAACGGAAAAGAGTTGGTGGAATCCCTAAAGAATTACCCGCAGGTCAAACTCCTGATCCATGGCCATATCCATCAGGAACGAGATACTGAGGTTAACGGTGTTCATATTCTGGCCACACCCTCCACCAGCGTTCAGTTTGCCCCCAAAGCCAATGATTTTGAGGCTGATACAGTTCAGCCTGGATACCGCAGACTGGTACTGAACCCGGACGGCAGCTTTGAAACGAAAGTGTTCCGCTTGCCTGAGGGAAGCTGGATGCCTGATCTCTCCCAGCCGGGATATTGACAGGACACCCGCCTCCTCTAACTCAGGGGATTCAGACTGTTTTTCTTTATAACAATCGGGTCTTAGTAGAGCTGCAAACCCCTCTTTGTGTTTTCTAAATTTGGGTTTGAGACAGTAGTACAAGGACCCGTAGTCATGCCTCGCGCAAATTCGGACAATGAGAGTCTCAGCCCCGAAGATGGACTGCCAGATGGACTCGAACTGCGCCGCAGAAAATCAGTCAACCAGAAGTGTAAGCGTAAAAAAGCCCGCAGCATTCGCAAAGGAATTGATTCTTACTTCGAACGAAGAGGTCTCAAGGATCAACTTGGAGATGAGTTTGACGATGATGATTTTAATGACCTTGAAGAAGATGATAACTGGTATCACTAACCGTTGTAACTGCCAGCTATCAACATTAACTTACAGCGATGCCAGAAACCGTTTCAAGGTTGCATTAAACAGATCCGGTTTATCAGCATGGAGCCAGTGCCCGGCTCCTGTTATAACGCGTAGTTTCGCTGCGGGGAAAAGGCGGTCGATAACATCCCTGTGCTCAGGCTTTAAGTAATCCGAGTTTTCCCCTTTTACAAACAGCGCTGGCCCTGCATAACTTTTCTCACCAGTTTCAGGAACAGCACAAATGTCCTTGTAGGACTTAATGATTCCCTCAACATTCATTCGCCATACATAATGTCCCTGTTGATCCTTCTTCAGACCCTTTATCAGTAACTGGCGTACTGTGGGCATTTCAATAAATGCTGCCAGTTGCTTATCAGCCCCACTTCTTGAAGTCGCCAGTTCTGGCTTATAAGCCTGTAAAGCGTTCAGAACATTCTGGTGATGTGGCGGGTACTCAGCAGGGGCAATATCGCCAACCACAAGAGCCCTGACCCGGTCAGGTTCCTGTAAGGCCATCCGCATACCGACCTTCCCTCCCATGGAGTGCCCAACAATGATTGCCGAATCTACCTTCAGGTGATCCATCAGTGCGAACACATCACCGGCCATTTCAGGATAAGACATGCTGGATCGGTGGAATGAGCGGCCATGATTTCGTAGATCCAGAGACACAATCCGGTAGTGATCTGTCAGGCCTCGCACCACGGGAGTCAGGTTATCCATGCTGCCAAATAGGCCATGAATGAGAATAACGTCTGATTTCTCACCGAAAATTCGATAATTCAACTGCTCAACCATAAATTCCCCAAACGAAAAATGCCTATATTAACACTCTATATCCATCAATAAACTCACATAGACTTTGGATAGACGTGCCATTTTGTCATATTCAAGTGGCCGATTACGGGGAACACATTGGTGGCTATAGAAGGATACCCCCGCCAGCCACCAGAAAATCTCTATTCTTATCTTAATACTTCACAAAAGGAACTTCCCGATGACGACCGGCTCTACCGGAACGCCGCCGCCTTCTTCTAAACAATCTCTCTCTCTGTGGAAGCGTTGGAATAATCTCCCACTCTGGTTACAGATTCTGATTGGCATGATCCTCGGTATCATCACTGGTGTCGGGCTTGGTACTGATGCCGTGATTCTCAAACCCATTGGCTCTTTGTTCATCAATGCCATCAAGATGCTGATTGTGCCACTGGTATTCTGTTCCCTGGTTGTCGGCGTCAGTTCCATGCAGGACACCAACAAGATGGGACGCATGGGACTGAAAACACTGGTGGCTTACCTTGTCACCACTGCCATCGCAATCTCTCTGGGCCTGCTGATGGGCTATATCTTGGAGCCTGGTGCCGGCATGAACCTGATTACCCAGGAAGAGATTGTGACCAAAGATGCACCATCTCTCATCAATACCATTGTTGATCTGGTTCCTCAGAACCCGGTGCAGGCAATGGCAGCCGGAGATATTCTGCAGATTATCGTTTTTGCGCTGGCGCTTGGTGTGTCTCTGACCCTGATTGGTAAAAAAGGTAAACCAGCTGTTGCTGTATTAACCAGTCTGGCTGAGGCCATGTATAAGCTGACCGGCATTGTTATGCTGTTTGCTCCTTTCGGGGTATTTGGTCTGATGGCGTGGGTAGCTGGTTCCTATGGTCTGGAAGTGCTTCTGCCATTGATGAAGGTTGTTGTGGCCGTTTATATTGCCTGTGCACTTCATGGCTACGGCTTCTATGGTCTGATTATCACCCTGATTGGTAAGTTGAACTCTCTGCGCTTCTTTAAAACAATTGTTGACGCCCAGGTGATTGCTTTCACCACATCCAGCAGTGCCGGCACTCTGCCAGTCAGTCTGCGCTGTTCCGAGCGTCTTGGTGCTTCCCGTGGTGCATCCAGTTTTATTCTGCCTCTGGGCGCCACCATCAATATGGATGGCACAGCGATTTACCAGGGTGTTACAGCGCTGTTTATTGCCCAGGCCTTTGGTGTTGATCTGGGAACCAGCGACTACCTGACCATCATTGCCACTTCCACTCTGGCATCTATCGGTACAGCCGGTGTGCCTGGTGCCGGCCTGATTATGCTGACACTGGTTCTGACGACTGTCGGCCTGCCAATGGAAGGTGTTGCCCTGATTGCCGGTATTGACCGGATTCTGGATATGGCACGAACCACCGTTAACATCACCGGCGATATTATGGTGACCACATTGGTTGCGCGTAGTGAAGGTGAGCTGGATATGGATATTTATAACGGTCACAAGAAACCAACAATTACACATTAAAAGATAAAACCAGCTATACCCCGCCGCTATAATCAAAAATAGCGGCTTTCAACCTCGCATTTGAAAAAAACTACTATCCTTTGTCCCACAAAGATCAAAACAATAAATATTGAAACTTTTTCTACTGACCTGAATTGCTTGATCAAAGAAATCAATCGTAATAACAAGGTGGGTCAAGAATGAATAACGCTGGAACAATAACCTCATCCCAGTTCTCTATTAGTAAGATTTTCCTCCCAATTGTTTTTGTCTTGACAGTTTCTAGCGCAGAAGGTCATACAAAATCAGGAACTGCAAAGAGTAGGTCATCGCAAGTTGTTCCGCAACAGCAATCTGAACCACCATCAGATGAGCATATAGACACGAATCCACCAAAGCGTCGCTCACTAAGATTGCAAGGTAAAAAAGATGTAATTTACTTTCCGTCCAAGCAACGAATACCAAAAGCATCAGTTCCAAAAAAGACTGCTTCAAAAAAAAGAAGAGTGGAGCCAGCTGAGCCAGAGACATTCTTTTGTACAGTCATCAAATCAGCAAGAGAACTCCATGGAATCATTGCTAAAACTGCCGTTATGTCTGCAATGACAGAAGAAAAAATGACAAGAGAGCAGCTAACCCGCTTTCATCATGGACTTCGGGACTATTACTCAACGCTTGAAACTGTTTTTAAACAGTGCAATTTGGCAGAGTTCCAATCTTTCCTTGAAGAAGTCAAGCGTACGCAAATACTTAATCTCGATTGCCAGTTCCTTCAACCATCCTCCCCTGATGTCATTGCCGGGGTAAGCGATTTGGAAGAAATAGCAATATATAAAAACCACCTTCTGAGTCTCACGGAGAACCCAGAGCTTATGTTTGCTCATATTCTTGTAAGGTATGGCAGTAACCTATTCGGAGGTCAAAAACTAAAAGTCCACCTTAAGAAAATATTTCCCGATGATAACCTGCAATATTATGAGTTTGGTGATGATGCCAATGTTAAGAGGCTTCAGGAACAACTGAAACAATTAGTTGATGGCATTCCGACTACATACCCTGCGTCAGCTGACCGATTTAAAGAGGAAGTCCATAAAGCCTACGAATACACGACTCGCTTTTATACACAGCTTGCCTATCCCGCTCCTGTTGCAGAGGAGAAAACCTCCAAAAACAGATCTCCAGAAATCTAACACCTAACCGATAACCCTTGCTTAACAGCACGTACCATCTTCATCAGGTTTATCTGTATGTTTCGCAAGGTTCTGTTTTCGGCCATGGTTCTGCTTCTGGCCTACAGCTTATGGTTTCGCCCTGACATTCTGACCATCACTGCTGGTATCTCTCTCTTTCTCTTCGGAATGCTCTGCCTTGATCAGGGCTTCCGCCAGGTCAGCGGTGGCTGGCTGGCCCGAACCCTGAAACGGACAACGCGAACTCCCTGGAGCAGTTACCGGGCTGGACTTGCAGCGACCAGCCTTCTTCAGTCGAGCTCACTGGTTTCTGTACTTGCCCTTTCCTTTGTCAGTACCCGACTGATCACCCTGAGTGCCGGTATCGCTCTTTTGATGGGTGCCGGGCTGGGTTCAACTGTGGGAACCTGGCTGATTGCTGCCTTCGGTATGAAAGTCGCTATTTCCCATTACGCTATGCCCATGCTGGTGATGGGTACCCTGCTTCAGCTCCAGAAAGCCCATCGCCTGCAGGGTGGAGGCTATGTATTGCTTGGTCTCGGCTTCCTGCTTTTAGGTATTCACTACATAAAGGAAGGAATGGGAGGAGCAGGCGATTCCACACTTCTGACCTTTGACTATGGCCTTCTTGGCGGTGTGCTTATCGGTGCTATTTTAACCGTGCTTATGCAATCCAGCCATGCTCTGCAGATCCTGGTGATTACTGCCATGTCAGGTGGACATCTGGATTATTCCGACGCTATCGCCCTTTGCATTGGAACCAATATCGGAACAACAGCAACTGCGGCATTGGCAGCCATAACCGCTTCGGCAGATGGTCGCAGGCTGGCGCTGGCCAATATTGCTTTCAAATCAGTCGCTGCTTTCTATATTGTGCTGACCATACCTTTCTGGATAAGCACCAATCAGGCCATCGCTTCCGTTTTAGGTATTGCCGGAAACAATATGCTGGAACTGGCACTGTTCCACACTGTTTTCAATATCGTGGGAGCTGTCTTGATGGTTCCCTGCCTCGACCCACTTCAAAACTTTCTAAGCCGCCTGTTTGTTAATCAGGACAAGCAGAATCACTTAAATATCCCAATGCCTGTTGATGAATCAGCCAGAGCAACAGGCTTGACTCAGACAGCTCTGCAACACCCGGACACAGCACTTGTAGCCCTGAGAACAGAGAGCACATTTCTCTATCGACAAACTGTTGCCCTGATCAGCTTTGGCCTTTATGTCGATAACAGCCTGAGCCATGACAATAACCTGGACCTGCCGGAATCCATTCCTCCCTGGCCAAACTGGCGGGTTGGTAAACTCTACAAGCTCCAGATTCGTGGTATTCATGAAGATATCTGCGAGTTTTGCGATCAACTGGAATCCCAGGTAAGCCCTGAGCAGAAAGCGGATATTGCGGCTTTAAGGATGGCCTGCAACAACTTTGTAGGCGCTATCAAACAGCTGCGCTATCTCCATAAAAGCCTGAGACGAAGCGTCCACTCAGACACCGATTCCATCAGGGAACATTACCGACTGCTCAGGAATCGGATAATTACCACACTTCGCCAGCTTCAGCTGTTTTCACAGGATGAGAACTGCGATATTCCTAAAGCCGTCAGTACTCTTAAAAGGGAACTTTATGCACAGGATTTCCTTTCCGAAAACTCTTTACAGACACTGCTGAAAGAGTCTAAGACAGATGCCCTGCATATAACTGCCCTGATCAACGACAACGGTACTGCACACAATATCTGCAATAACCTGATTGATGGTGCTGTTATTCTGCTGCTCCAGGGACATGGCGCAGTGATCAATCCTGAAACAGATGAGCAGTTTGCCCTGCCCTTTATCCCCGGCAGTAAACCTCAACCCTCGCAATAAAGTTGAAGATGCAGTAAAACTCTTGCCATAAGAACAAGAGGCTGTAGATATGACTCAACTTAAACAAACACTTCACGCCATAGATCAGTTACATGCTCAGGATCCTGAGCAAATTGATGGCAAAGCCAAAGAGCTGATCTATACCGAAGATATGACCCGCTGGCTGGAAAAGTTGAATCCAAATGCCTCAGACGAACTGCGTATTGCTGTGCGTTCTCAGCACCTTTGCCGCTGGGAAATAGCCCGCGCTGAATACCCGATGGACCGGGTAGGCTACCTGAAATGGCGGACAGATCTTGGAAAGATGCATGCCCGAAAAGCATCAGAAATTATGGCAAAATATGGTCATGTTTCAAACAGGTTGATACCACATTCTAGAGATGAACTCACCAATCACCTTGTCATGGAGTTCTTCTGAGCGAGAAAAGCAGATGGTTTTACGAGTTAACCGCTTCAGGCGGGTGCGAAGAGTCAGGTTTGTTCTCTCGATGCTCTGTGTCAGCTTCTTGGTAACAACATGGATAGCTTCAGGTAGTTCTGCACCGTAGGGCTTCCAGTCATCAGTGCAGTAAAACTTGAACTTGTAGGGCTTGACCAGCTTCATTAGCTTTTTCAGAATCTTCTTGGTTCGGCGACCAAAGACATGAGTGATCACTCTCTGGTAGCGAGGCTCCCAAGCGTAGAATAACCAGCGTTGATTCTTTTTATTTCCAACATAAGACCATTGTTCATCCATCTGGCAGATCAACACCAACTCTTCACTGTCGAAAGGCAGTGACGTCACCTGTGGCGGAGCGAGTTTTTTAGATGGCTAATGACTGTTGTTGGGCTGATGCCCAGAACCCGCCCTGTGTCCCTTATTCCAGAGCCGTTCATAGACATGTTTACTATGCGCTCGTGAGTACCGGGCTTGTTGGCGTTGTAGACAAACTCAAGCTGGAAGCTTTGTTTACAATTTCGGCACAGGTAGCGCCAG
>NZ_JAMFLX010000051.1 GCF_023502345.1 Parendozoicomonas callyspongiae | reverse complement strand
CTTGCTGCAAAAAAGCGAGCCCTAATAAACGGACGCACTCCCGACAGGAACCGGCATGTCTGGCAGCGTGTTGAAAATCTGTAGAGAAAAATTTTTCGGAGAACTGGCAAGAACGAGGCATAGCGAAAGGGTCTTCCAAACATTTCGATCAAGTTTAGCTCTGAATGTTTGGAATAGTTATCTCGTGCGAATGGTATAATATGTGGAAGTCTCGCACGGTTTGCTGTGCCGCTCTGAAACTGATTTCCCTGGGGGACTGCCCCGTCATCTGCGCCAGCCAGCTGCAGAAGAAAAAGGAGAAAATAATTCTCGAAATTGGCGTCTCCAAGAATAATGTCGCCTTCCTGAATGCGAGAGAACAATTGCCTCAAAAGAGCCTGTTCACCGGTTTCCTTGCCCTCATAGGAAGCCGTCGCATAATCCAGAACAGCGACGCTCCCCAGTGTTATCAGGGTTAGTATTCTCAGAATCGGAAAGCCGATCTCTTTTTTTGGGTTGATGGCTGCGGATACTCGGGCTGATTGGTGGACGTGTCAGGCATGGACAGTGTTGATCCATCAACCAACACCACGCGCCTGTTATGCCACAGCCAACGCTCTGGACTGGCTTCATCAAACCGCTGCCCTGAAAGCTGGAAGAGCGCTTTCACGTCATGCTCATCCAACCGTTGGCGGGCTTTGCAATAGGCGCTATTGTGCGTTGTTAGTCGCATATTGTTGAGTGCAGTTTGATCGGCTGCATCTGCAATCAGAACCTTACGACAGGACTTTTCTTCACTGGCTACCTGGCGAAGGAACAGGGATAGAGTTTTCTCAGCAGGATAATTGCGAACTCTGCCAGTTCCGCGTTGCTGAAAGTTCAGTAGGTCCTCTTCAGTGAGAACAGTGGACAAGGGCTCGTCAGCACATTGCGCCATCTGGTGTAGACAGTTTTGAGTGTACTCTCTCAAGGTTGCGCTAGAATTTTTCATGGCTTGTCAGAGGCGATGGTTTTGAAAAGAACGGTGTAGAAAATCGTTCTCCCTCTGGCAAGCCTTGTCTGGTAAGGGATTAGCTCTTAAGTCAGTGCCATTGGGCTAACATTAGGTAAATTGAGCCCCTCAGCCAAGCGACCAGATAGCCAGCTTTTCCCAGAACCAGAGTTACCAACAATAACAACTCTATCCATCGGCTCCATTTGATATGCTCAGCCCAAAGGTTCCAAAACCGAGTTAATCTATAACGTCCTTTACTCGTTACACAAGCCTGCTGGATAAGCAGTTGAGAAATTCGCCAACGTATTTCTAACCTTTGTTGGTACGTGATCTGCCGGACAGGCAGCAAAACTAAAGGCTCTGCAGCATAACTGTCGAGCCTTCTTTCATTCCAGTTAGCAATAATTGTCAGTTTATCTTTCAGCAGTGGACTCTAATTGTCACTTTATCATTGAAATCTGTTGTCGCTTTTTGGTGTTTCCGACAACAACGGTAATTATTAATCTTTCTTCTTAGCCCTGGGATGCGCCTTGTCATAAACACTAGCAAGGTGCTGAAAATCCAGATGAGTGTAAACCTGAGTGGTTGAAATATCGCTGTGCCCCAACAGCTCCTGAACAGCCCGCAATTCACCGCTGGATTCAAGCAGATGGCTGGCAAATGAGTGCCTCAACATATGAGGATGAATTGGTGTATCAACACCGTGTCGCTTACCCCATTCTTTAACCCGAACCTGTACCTGCCGGTTACTGATACGGTGACCATTTCTTGAGACGAAGACAGCCTGCTCATTTTCCTTTGCCAAAGTATTGCGAGCTTTTAGCCACACCTTAAGAGCGTCACGGGCTTTACTGCCTACCGGAGCAATACGTTGCTTATTACCTTTACCCAGCACACGAACTTCACCAGCAGCCAAATCCAGATCTACCAGATCAAGTCCAACAAGTTCCGAAAGCCGTAATCCTGCTGAGTAAAACAGCTCCATCATGGCATGGTCACGCGCGGCCAGAGGGCCATTCCCGGCAACATCCAGCATGCTGGCCATCTGGTCAGCATCTATCGCTTTTGGGAGAAGTTTATCGCGCTTGGGCCCCTGTAATCCATAGGCAGGATTATCCTTGGTAAAGCCTTCACGCATCATAAAGTCATAGAAGCTGCGAACAGACGACAGCCAGCGATGCAGGCTTCGGGCACCCAGCCCGCCCATTCGCAGATGTCCCAAAACCCGCCGAACATCGCTCTCTTTCAGCTGGTCCCAGGTCAGATCATCAAGATGAGACTGGAGGCGCTCCAGATCTTTTTGGTAAGCCTTGCAGGTGTTGGCAGACAGATTCCGCTCATACTTCAGATAATTCAGCCATAACGTTATGGCGCTTTGCCATTTCAGCTTTTGGCCCATTAGCTTTGATCTGTCGTCTCATCAGTACGTGCAGGCATCAGAGGATCAAGCGCTCGAGCGACAACCTCAGCAATAAAGCTCAGGAACAACGTTCCACTGCCTACCCGAAAATCATCTTCCTTCCGGCTTCCTACCGCCAACAGGCCTAAAGCACCGTTGAAATACAGAGGGACAACTGCGGCAGAGTGCACCATTTTATAATTCTCGGGGAACAGGAATTTCAATTCCCTGTCACGAAGTTTTCCACCCATAGCGTGATTGCTTTCCAGGAACTCATCCATCCCGATTTTGCTTCCAACAACCTCTTTCGAATGGCATGGAAGGCGGGAGGAAATCGGTGAATCTGCAATCAAAACCTGGGAAACATAATCAATAGCAAAGTCATGGGACAGACTGTCCTCAACGGCATCGGTGATCTCATCCAGAGTCTCTGCTTCCATCACAGCCAGCACCAGACGCTTGGTTCGCTCAAACAGGCGATCATTGTCTCTGGCAATACTAAGCAGGTCGTTCAAACGCTCACGCAGACTTTCATTGCGCTCACGTAGCAGAGCAACCTGACGCTCAACCAGAGAGATGGTATCACCACGTTTGTGTGGGATTTTCAGCTGGCCAAGCAGGTCATCTCTGGTACAGAAGAAATCAGGATTTGCAGCCAGATAGATTTCAACCTGCTCATCTGTGAGCAGGTCAGCTTCCGCCAATTCCAGTCCGTCGTCGCTCATATCCTTATATGCCCCTCATAGACTCTGGTTGTCGGCCCGGTCATCAGGACAGGCAGATCCTGTTCTTTCCAGGTGATGGTCAGGGTGCCTCCGGGAAGGTTGACCTTAACTGTCGGTTCAAGCAACCCCTGCAAACGACCAGCAACAACAGCCGCACAGGCCCCGGTGCCACAGGCCAGGGTTTCCCCTACGCCACGCTCAAAAACCCGTAGGTTCACCTCCCCAGGATTGACCACTTCCATGAAGCCGACATTACAGTTTTCAGGGAATCTGTTATGTCTCTGGATCTTACTCCCCAGCCTTTCTACCGGTGTGCTTTTGCAGTCATCCACCAGCAGAACTGCATGGGGGTTGCCCATGGAAACAACAGCAATCTCTTCATCCCTGCCTTCAACTTCCAGCTTGTAGGTGATTGATTGGCGGTCAGCTTTGAAGGGAATTTCCCAGGGTTCGAGCTTGGGCAGCCCCATATCAACCGTGATTTCGTCATCCCGGTTCACCCGCAGTTCAATCGGGCCGCCTTTGGTCTGCACCTTGATACGTTTGCTGCCTGTCAGCTTCCGTTCAAGAACAAAAGCGGCAAAGCAGCGAGCACCGTTGCCACACTGTTCGACTTCACTGCCGTCAGCGTTAAAAATCCGATAGCGGAAATCCATATCCGGATCGTCAGGAGGCTCTACCAGCAGCAGCTGGTCAAAGCCGACACCAAAGTGTCTGTCACCCAGCTGCTGCACTTTCTCGGGAGTGAGGCGAACATTCTGGGTTACCCCATCGATCACCATGAAGTCATTCCCGAGACCATGCATTTTGGTAAATTTCAGAAGCATGCCTTCTCCCCGGGCAAACACTCCAGAGCCAGCTGGTCGGCCACTGTCTCCCTGCGACGAACCAGATCAGCCTTGCTTCCGTCCACCATAACTTCAGCAGGGCGACCACGAGTATTAAAGTTGGATGCCATCACCATACCGTAGGCACCGGCTGACATCACGGCCAGAAGATCCCCGCTCTCCAGACAGAGCGAACGCTCTTTACCCAGAAAATCGGACGTTTCGCAGACAGGCCCAACAACATCATAAACCTGCTCTTCACCTCCACGGGGAATCACAGGGTTAATGGCGTGCCAGGAGCCGTACAGAGCCGGACGAATCAGATCATTCATAGCCCCATCTATAACGGCAAAGTTCTTGTGATCTGTATGCTTGAGCAGCTCAACACGAGTCAGCAGCACACCGGCATTGGCAATAATGGAACGTCCTGGTTCCAGTACCAAAGACAGCTTGCGCTTACCAATGCGTTCGCGCACGGCTTTGATAAAGTCTGCTTTGGCAGGTGGTTGCTCATTCTTGTAGGTCACACCCAGGCCACCACCCAGATCGAGATGGGAAAGTTTGATGCCCTTCTCAGCCAGCCTGTCCACCAGAGCCAGCAGAAGATCCAGCGCATCGAGGAATGGGTCCATGGATGTCAGCTGGGAACCAATATGGCAATCCACACCCTGTATAGAGATATTGGACAGCCTGGAAGCTCGCAGATAAATCTCGTCTGCTTTCTCAATATCTATGCCGAACTTGTTGTCTTTCAAACCTGTTGAAATATATGGGTGAGTTTGAGCATCAACATTAGGGTTCACGCGCAGAGAAACGCTCGCGGTTTTGCCCATATCGGCAGCAATATCCTGCAGGCGATCCAGTTCAGGAATGGACTCAATATTGAAACACCAGACACCAACCTCCAGTGCCCGGCAAATCTCATGATCCTGCTTGCCTACACCGGAGAACACTACATTGTCCGGTTTACCACCGGCTGCAATAACCCGCTCCAGTTCGCCGACAGAGACGATATCAAAGCCCGCATCCTGTTTAGCCAGAACATTGAGTACGCCAAGGTTGGAGTTGGCTTTCACAGCAAAACAGATTTTGTGGGGCATATCTGCCAGGGGCTCAGC
This sequence comes from Parendozoicomonas callyspongiae, assembly GCF_023502345.1. Lineage (GTDB taxonomy): Bacteria > Pseudomonadota > Gammaproteobacteria > Pseudomonadales > Endozoicomonadaceae > Sansalvadorimonas > Sansalvadorimonas callyspongiae. The sequence goes on along the minus strand of NZ_JAMFLX010000051.1, from coordinate 5,020 downwards.
ATATTCCTGATAGGCCGCTTCTATGGCAGAACGGGAGTAAACGTAAGCAGGAGTCCCGACACTTTCAGCCAGTTGTGTGAGCGAGACCTGTTCTGCAAACATTTCACCATTTTGATAGTGAAACTCTGACATCAGCTACCCGAACCTCCCTGCTCAACAGTAAAGTCGGAAGACTGTGTATCCGGAAGATACAACGGACCTTTCTGACCACAGGCGGTGAGCAGACAGCAAAAGGTAATCAACGCCAGGACGCGTTTCATGGTGGACTCCCGTTATAAATGCGCGTAATAAGAATCCAGTATACCTGCGGCACCGGGACTATTACAGATAGCAGCATTGCTGAACTGCTCTGTCTGTACGACAATCCGCAGCCAAAATGAGAGTAGAACTGAAAAGCATGAACGAATCAGAATTTAACGATCTTCTGGATGATCTGATGATGGCTATTGAAGATGCCATCGATGAAAGCGGCGAAGATATTGATTTCGAAACAGCGGCGGGCATTCTTACCCTGACCTTCGAAAACCGCACCCAGATTATCCTCAGTCGCCAGGGAGCCCTGCGCCAGCTTTGGATGGCGGCCCGTGCCGGTGGCTTCCATTTTGACTTCAATGAAGAGAAGAATGCCTGGATCTGCGATAGCAACGGCGAAGAGTTTTACGCCATGCTCAACCGCTGCTCATCTGAACAGGCTGGTGAAGCGATTGATCTGTCTGCCAGTTAGTTCACTGGCCGGAAGTCGCCAAGGCTTCCGGTTTTCCCCTCCTGATCCAGTAAAGAACCAGACCAGCCATAGCGAAAAGAATGGGAAGTGTTAATAACAGCAGTCCTTCCCAGCCTATCTGATATAACACGAAGCTGGATGACAACGCTCCGACAGCCTGAAGGCTAAATACCAGCAAGTCGTTAATACCCTGAGCATGATGGCTCTTCCAGTTCCTGTTGGGAACAATCAGCAGTTCCCACACCTCTTCTCACCCAATAGAATGTGAAAAAATTCACCCTGGATTTCTCGCATGCAATCCTGCAACTATCGAACGATTTATGACCTTGCTGCCACGCGCAAAGGCGGTGAGGAAAATCTTGAACTGTTGGTCAGGCAACATCTGCCCAACCCCAATCTTGCCGATGTTCCTGAAGACCGGTTCCTGGCCGAATTCACCCGCAAGGTTTTCCAGTCAGGTTTTGTATGGCGGGTTGTGGATAACAAATGGCTAGCATTTGAAGAGCTGTTCTGGGGCTTTGATGTCGATAAGCTGCTGATGATGCCGGATGATATGCTGGAGCGAAAAGCGGCTGATCCAGCCATTATCCGCAACCTGAAAAAAGTGTGGAGCATCCGTGAAAATGCCCTGATGATTCGTGAAATCAGGGATAGGGAAGGAAGTTTTCCTCAGTTCATCGCAGACTGGCCGGAGGAAGACATTATCGGCCTGTGGCAGTTCCTGAAAAAGCATGGTTCCCGCCTGGGGGGCAACATCGGCCCATATGCCTTGCGCTTTCTTGGTAAAGACACTTTTCTGCTTAGCCGTGATGTTGAAGCTTTCCTGCGAGAGCGGGAGATCATTGAAGGAGGCCTGACGACCAAGCGTAGCCTGGCTGCGACTCAGAACTTCTTTAACGAACTTCAGCAGCAAAGTGATCGATCACTCTGTGAACTCAGTCGTCTGGTTGCCTTTAGTGCAGGTGAAAACCGGGTTGTTGTCACTGAAGAAAAGAAAGAAGCCGAGCCAGCCTGATCTTGAATCAGGCTGCTGTTATCATTAATCACCATTTTTAAAATCAATTAATTAATAAAGTATGCGCAGAATCCAGTTACTCAGCCCCCGCCTTGCCAACCAGATCGCTGCCGGTGAGGTTGTCGAGCGTCCGGCATCGGTGGTGAAGGAGTTGCTGGAAAACAGTATCGATGCGGGCGCAACTCGTATTGATGTTGAAGTGGAAAACGGCGGCGTTCGCCTGATTCGTATCCGTGATAATGGATCAGGCATTCCCAAGGATGATATGGCACTGTCTCTTTCCCGTCATGCCACCAGCAAGATCAGCGCACTGGAAGACCTTGAATCTGTTGCCAGCCTGGGTTTCCGTGGTGAAGCCCTGGCCTCTATCAGCTCTGTCTCCCGCCTGACTTTGACCTCTAACCATGAGGGGCAGGACTCAGGCTGGAAGGTGTTTGCTGAAGGTCGGGATATGGAAACTATTTCTTCTCCCGCCCCACACCCGATTGGCACCACTGTAGAAGTTCGCGACCTGTTCTTTAACACACCAGCTCGCCGCAAATTTCTGCGCACAGAGAAAACCGAGTTTGGTCATCTGGAAGAAGTGGTCAAACGTCTTGCTCTCAGCCATTACGATGTCGCTTTTACCCTGCGTCATAACCAGCGCACCATTCATCAGCTTCGCCCGGCAAAAACAAGGGTTGAGATGGAGCGCCGTGTTGCAACGCTGACCAATCCACAGCTGATGGATAATGCTGTTGTGATTGATATGGAGTCAGAGTCATCCAATCTCAGACTGTGGGGATGGGTTGGCCTGCCAACATTCTCCCGCGCTCAAACTGATCTTCAATACTTCTACGTCAATGGCCGTATGGTCAAAGATAGGCTGATTGCTCACGCTGTGCGTCAAGCCTACCGGGATGTGCTTTATCATGGACGTCATCCGGCGTTTGTTCTCTATCTTGAGCTCGACCCGGCTCAGGTTGATGTGAACGTGCACCCAACCAAACATGAGATTCGTTTTCGGGATGGACGAACTGTCCATAACTTCCTGTTCAGTACATTGAACCGGACGCTGGCTTCTGTTCGCCCGGAAGATCAGATGCCCCCCACAGCCCTGGATACTCCGGCACCAGCTCCTGCTGAAGGAGTAAAAGGTGGAGAGTTCGGCCCACAGGGCAGCATGAACCTGAACCCTCTACGCCAGGAAACATCACCTTCTGCTTATAGCTCCAACCAGGCTTATACAGGCTCGAATGCAGGTGCACAGGCTGCCTTAAAGTCCCAGTCATCCCAACCCAGACCAATGGATATTCACAATCATATGGATGCTTACAAGAAGCTCCATGAGTCAGCTCCTGAAGCGGCTGTTGCGGAAATCAAGGGACAACCAGTTCCAGAGTCAAGCGAGAATGCAGAAGAAGTTCCACCTCTCGGCTTTGCAGTTGCCCAGTTAAAAGGGATTTATATTCTTGCCGAGAACGCCAATGGTATGGTTCTGGTCGATATGCATGCGGCCCATGAGCGCATTACTTACGAACGTATGAAAACCGCCTGGCATGGTGCCGGTATTACTGCCCAGCCATTGCTGGTTCCAGAATCTGTTGCGGTATCACTGGAACAGGCCGATGCTGTTGATGAGTGTTCTGACGATATTCAGAAACTCGGGTTTACCCTGGAGAGGATGGGACCGGAAACCATTGTTGTCCGCCAGATTCCAGCTCTGCTGCGCGGTGCCAATGTGTCTGATATGGTGCGAAAGCTGCTGGAAGACTTCTCCAAACATGGCTCCAGTGATCAGGTGAAAGCACATATTGATGAGATGCTGGCAACCATGGCCTGCCACGGTTCCGTTCGAGCTAACCGTAAATTAACGATTCCCGAAATGAATGGCCTGCTAAGGGATATGGAACAGACTGAGCGCAGTGGTCAGTGTAACCACGGCCGTCCGACCTGGACTCAGCTTTCCATGCAGGAGCTGGATAAGTTATTTCTCCGGGGACGGTAAGTCTTCCTAAAATTGGCGTTAGTTTTCCAGATACCTGAAAGAGGTTTTCACCCGCCTGCCTTCTGTGAAATCTGTTGAAGATATTGAGCTGCTACTTCCGCTTGACTCCCGCTCTATGGGAGTAGCCCAGAGCATCAAGAACTGTCTGCTCCTGTACTCTCCAACGATCCCTTTTCTCCCGGTTCATTCTTTCTGGATCAATAACATTTGCACGTCGGAAAAGCTCTTTCCATTCACCATCTTTTCCTCCAAGAAGCCTTAAACAGTGCGCTCGTTGGCTCAAGGCAGAAGCAAGAGAGGGATATTTTTTACATATAGCATCTGCTACAGACAGTGATGTCAGGCAGAGCAAATAACCCTCATCGTTTTCTCTCTCTTCATACTTGCAAAGAGCTTCCTGAAAATATCGAATGGAAAGGGCATGCTGAATATTTTTACTATGAATCGGAGAATTTTTATCTTCACTGGCAATAGCTTTAATTTCTTCGTCGAACTCCTCCCATTTTTTTTGCTCGCCTAAGCAGATGAGGTAGGCCTCGGTATATTCAGGTCTAGTGGGATAGGTTGATATGCAAGCTTTGGTGAGTGTGTCAAAAGTATCGTAATCCCCTCTCTCCTGGAGCAACCGAACCCGGGTGATATCGATAGTGTAATCCCCACAGGGTGTGGAGTAGTCACCGGCCTCTAGGTCCGGCTTCTTGTCCCGGGCCATGGCCTGCAGCAGCTCACCGGCCGATTGGTAATCCCCTCTCTCCTGGAGCAACCGAACCCGGGCCAGGTCAATAGTGTAATCCCCACAGAGTGTGGAGTAGTCACCGGCCTCTAGGTTCAGCTTCCTGTCCCGGGCTATGGCCATGGCCATGGCCTGCAGCAGCTCACCGGCCGATTGGTAATCCCCTCTCCTCTCCTGCAACCGAGCCCGGGTGATATCGATAGTGTAATCCCCACAGGGTGTGGAGTAGTCACCGGCCTCTAGGTCCGGCTTCTTGTCCCGGGCCATGGCCTGCAGCAGCTCACCGGCCGGTTGGTAATCCCCTCTCTCCTCCTGCAACCGAGCCCGGGTGATATCGATAGTGTAATCCCCACAGGGTGTGGAGTAGTCACCGGCCTCTAGGTTCAGCTTCCTGTCCCGGGCTATGGCCATGGCCATGGCCTGCAGCAGCTCACCGGCCGATTGGTAATCCCCTCTCTCCTCCTGCAACCGAGCCCGGGCCAAGTCAATAGTGTAACCCCCACAGGGTGTGGAGTAGTCACCGGCCTCTAGGTCCGGCTTCTTGTCCCGGGCCATGGCCTG
>NZ_JAMFLX010000050.1 GCF_023502345.1 Parendozoicomonas callyspongiae | reverse complement strand
TTCAGTCCCTTGCAACTGGTACCTGCACCCAAAAATTGTAAATGGGAGTTTAAGGAACCAGAAAGCAAAGAAGAGGAGGATAAGAAAAAATTTGGGGCACCTCTTCTCAGAAATGAAGAGTGTGTCATTTGGTCTCCATCAAACCCGGCTGATCTAGATTTAAGACCTCTTGCTCATGTAGGCATCCGTGAACAGACAGTCATGACCTTGTTGATGATGTGTTTAGCAAACACTGTAGAGACAAAGCAAGGAGATCCTTCTACAGACTTTGAAAAAGTCCATGAAAAAGGTGTGTTTAGTTACGGCAATCGCCTTTACTGCCATTACGATGATGATGGTTTAGCTCGTCACCAGTATGGTTCCAGCACCTCATACAGCAAATACTCGGTCGATTATCAAAAGTTTCTTGATCGCCCTTACTACTTTGCAAAAAAAGGCAAAGACGATACGGATGATGGTCAAGAAGTATTCATTCTTGAATTGGATCTTTCTAAATTTTTTGACCGGGTTTCCCGTCCACTACTGGCAGAAAAAATAAAGACTCTAAGTGGAGAAGAGGAAGGTAAATCATCTCAGTACTGTAATGCGCTGCTGGATCAATTTATCAAATGGGAGTGGTCTGAACTTGCAAAGGCACATTATGAGCAAGTGTGCAGTTCTGACAAAATTCCAACAGCACCTGATGGCTTACCTCAAGGATTGGTCTCTGCTGGATTTCTTGCAAATATCTATATGCTGGAGTTTGACAACGAACTTGGCTCCGCCGTTGGCAGTAACATTAACCCTGATGAAAATTCATTTCATGTCAAAATATTAGATTATTGCCGTTATGTAGATGATATGCGGCTGGTTGTCTCTGCACCAATAAGTAACAACGACGAGAGAATTACTGAGCAGGACATTAAGGACGCCGTCAAAAAATATATCGATGGCCTAATTAGCACAGCGCCAAAAGACGGCCAATCTTTAGATCTAGAAATCAACCCAGACAAGACAAAGATAAATGCCTTCTGCACCAAAAGTCATGGCATTTCTAACGAGTTATCGTCAATTCAAGGGCAACTTAGTGGCCCTGTTGCTTTTGATGATGCTCAGAACCACCTCGGCACCCTGAACTCCCTTTTGTCGCTGGAAAGTAAAGGGGCAGGACATAATGATGGTGACCAATGCCAGGTTAACCGACTAGAGAAAGTTGGCACTGATCATATCGACCTGCGTGAAGATACGTTAAAACGGTTTGCAGCCAATAACATAACCAAGCTTTTACGCAATGTGCGAAATTTCAGCGCTCATGATGTCGATAAAAACGGCAAACCGAAAGCTGGAGACTGGGATTATCAGCAAGAACTCTTTGCAAGGAGATTTGTCTCAGCCTGGAGTTACAACCCTTCGCTTACTCTCTTATTAAAAAAAGGGTTAGAACTGTTTCCATGTAGCCGTCTACTCAAGCCTGTATTAGAGCAACTTGAGCCTCGACTAAGTAGCAGTGAGTGCCCAAAAATCAAAGCTGTCGCACGCTACTGTCTGGCAGAAATATTCCGTCATGCAGCCACTGTTATCCACGGCAAAGATCAAAAGCTGATACCAGTTCATGCTAACACTGATATATTTTTTGAACTCTTGCAGCAAGAGGCTGCCAATATTCTCAAAGGTGTTAAGGTTTGCAAGTCATCAGATGGCTTCGATCTGCTGGCAGAACAGGCTCAATTCCTGCTGCTGGTCCGCCTTGATAGTACTCTGGAAATACCCAGCAGCAAGCCAAAGCATGATCTTATACTCAAACTGATCTCAGGCTTTCGCCAGATTGCTATTGAGGAATCACTTTCAAAATCTGAACTCGCATCCTGCATTCTGCTGGCTGAACAACTGGCAGGTAGTACCAAACCTCTTATCCGCTCTGTTGCCAGCCTGATAAAGAGCAGTGAAGACAGTGCCCTTGAGATCCTGGCCAAGGTAGCAGAACAGCGACTTGAGTTTTTCAAGTCTCTCGTCTGGCATGCCCGTGCTGTTGGTCACGACTGGGTCAAAGATGATGAAACAAAAGTACTCATAAAACTCTGGGGGATTGATCAGCGTCCAATTCTGAAGCCGTTAGAAAAGATCACGGGGTCACAATCTCTACTACGACTGATACAACGAAGCGATAACCCATTTACTAATGAAATAATGGCGTTAAAACTGTTTGATGCTCTCCTAAAACACAGCCAATGGGAACAGGAACAGAACCCGGAATCCTGGATTGACCTTACTAATACCAAGATAGAGTTTGCTGAATATTCAAACCCTCCCAAGCTCATCGTTTTCGATGCACAACTAGAGATAGAGAAACTTGAATTTGCAGATTCCAGTCATACCCAACTGAGTTCTCACCTGACCAATAGTAAAGGGGATACATTCAAGCTCCAGCGTATTGCGATGTGCATGCGCTCTGTATTACTGGGCTTACAGGACTGGACCACTCACAACAGATCCATCTCTGAACAGACAGGTTACAGAGGTATAAAAAGCAGCCAGTACCAACGTATGCTTGGCCTGTTTACCACGCCACACTCATTAGGAGGGGAATCAGCCAAGATATCTGACTGGCTAACAACCCTGCTTTCAAGAATGCTCTCATGGCCAGGCTCATCCATGCACTCACAGGGTTATAAATGGCCTGACCAACTTACAGCGGATAATGTACAGAAGCTGGTATCTGATCGTTTGGAGACAATGCAAAAGCTTTATTGCATGCAGTCAGAAATGCCTGCTCTCCCAGAGAGAATCCATCTGGACTGGGAAGAATCGAAGAAGAATTTAACAGTAGCAATGGTACAGTCAAAGCTACCCAGAAACGCTGATTTTGAGAAATATGACCTGTTCCTTAATGACCCTGTTTACCGTTCAAGGCATAGGAGACATATTGCAGATGTAGCCAAGCTGGTTTGCAGTCATATTGATGCACAAAGAACGGGCGATAAACCTCTCGATAAAAAAACAGAAACATCAGTTGATCTTATTGTCTGGCCAGAACTGGCAGTTCACCAAGATGATTTGGATATTTTGATCGCCCTGTCACGAAAGACCCATGCAATCATCTATGCCGGGCTGACCTTTATTAATCAGCCTGATATTAAAGGCCCTAATAATTGTGCTATCTGGATCATCCCAAGAAAAAGCAACACCTCACAGAAGGAACTGATAAGACTTCAGGGCAAATACCATATGACATCATGGGAGAAAGAGACCGGTGTAGAGCCCTGGCGTCCATATCAACTTATGCTGGAACTTAAGCACAAACGTTTTCCGGACCACAAAGGGTTTATGCTAACAGGTTCCATCTGTTATGACTCAACAGACATTGCTCTCAGTGCTGACTTGCGCGACAAATCAAACGCCTACATCGTTTCTGCTCATAATCAGGATATCAATACTTTTGATGCCATGATTGATGCTCTGCATTACCACATGTATCAGCCTGTTGTGCTGGTGAACTCAGGAGAGTTCGGAGGCTCTTGCGCCAAAGCTCCTTATAAAGAGCACTATCACCGTTTAATAGCTCACTCCCATGGCAACAACCAAGTTTCCATCAATACCTTTGAAATGAATATGTTTGATTTCAGAAGGGACAAGCTTGGTGAAAGCCTGTGTTCTGCTAAAGCCAGGAAAACCCAACCTGCCGGTGTGATGGGTTAAGTATTTTAATAGGGAAAATTTGTATGACATGTTTTGAAACTGGCTTGGCAGCATTGCTCAAGGTTGAGCTTTGGGTTAAGTGGGCAAGTATCGCGGCTCCACTTGTAACGGCACTCGCCATATTTGTGGCTGTAAGACAAATAAATGCTGCAAAAATTGAAAACAAGCGAGCGATAGCTCATGCAGCTTATGATCGCTACCTGGATTTGTGCTTTGAAAATACGCATTTCAGTTGCGGGTATACCACACCAAGTGACACTGAAAATGATGACAACTTAAAATACCGTTGGTTTGTCTCCAAGATGCTATTTGCCTTTGAGCAGATACTGGATGTTTATGCTGATGATGAAGAGTGGATAAACACGATCGAAAGTCAGTTAAGTCGCCATAAATCACATCTTGCTCACTCTAGTACAGTTAATGGGGGAGAGTGGAGTGAACAGTTAAAGTCACTGATCAATAAAGTTATAGACTCTCATGAAAGCAATGCTATTGAAGAAGTAGTAACTGAAGCCGAGGCTGTCCCTGCCTGACATTGATATCGCAAGTCGGCCAGTGATTACTTGGCTGGCTCTACAGTAAATTTAAATCTATTTCCTACACCACTATGCCCGCATACTTGTTAACCTGGAACCCCAAGCACTTCGCCTTGGGGGGAGAAGGCTCCGAAGATGGAAGCCTAAATTACAATGTTGGTGATGAAATCACCTGGTTCTGTAATAGCAAGAAGCCTGTTTCCGGCGATACCATTTACCTGATCCGGCTGGGTGAGGAGCCCAGAGGCTTGATCGCCCGTGGAACCGTGGTGCAGGAAAGCTTTCTTGAACCAGATTTCCGCGACCCAACCAAAGAGCGAACCTGTATACGTTTCCGTTTTGATGAGCTACGGCTGGAGCAGGCTCAGGGTTCTTTGCCCATGCTTCTGCTGCAGTGCGCTTTCGAGAAGCAGCAGTGGAGCCCACAGTCATCGGGTATTGAAATTCAGCCTCAGTATATTTCCGGCCTGAATAGTCTTTGGGAATCCAGCCGGGATAAACACAGCCTGGAGGTTATGCTGCGCTGGTGTTATGACAGCGAAGACTGGAGTAATGACTGGCTGGAAAGATACAAAACCACCTGCCAGCGAGTGGCGCATGTTCGTGAAACGGGAGTTGCTGAAGAGGATGATCTGAGCCTGCTCTGGTATTCACGGGATAACGGCATTGCAGGCTTGAGGCAGGGAGGTATTTCAAAAAATGAGTTTCTCCAGAACAGAACATTTCTGGAAGAACTGACTTTTTCCATTCTGAATGACCCTTCACCAGAGAATCACCAAAGCATTTATGACCGATGGAGCCAGGAAGGGGATTTCAAACACATCAACCGGGCACTGATCAACCGTGTTTTTGGTGCTGCAGACCCTGAAAAACAAACCAGCGGTGCAATTAACCATGCCCCTGGAGTGATTATCAATGCCCTGCAGAAACAGTTCCTGACTGATATCTCGTCGACGGGCAACTGGAGCCAGGACAACCAGAACCTGCTGGCAGCCATCAAACCTTTTATAGCCAATGATTGGGATGTTCTGGAACGAAATATTGCTCTCTGGCATTTCTATGAGTGGGTCTACCACATCAATAAATCAGCCAAAAAGAATTCCTCAGAATCTACAGAGCCCAAAACAACCGAACAAACAGATTACCGGAGCAGCAGCACAATGCCGGCAGGCACCAACACCATACTCTACGGCCCTCCGGGAACAGGTAAAACCTTTCATACAGTTGAGTTGGCAGTCAGAAAAGCTGACCCGGAATTCAATCCAGACGCTGCCCCGAATACTGTTGAACACCGTACAGCCTTCAAGGCTCGCTATGATGAGCTGGTAAGCCAGAAGCGCATTCGGTTTGTGACCTTTCACCAGAGTTTCAGTTATGAAGAGTTTGTTGAGGGGCTGCGTGCCAGTTCTGATGATGGTCAGATTTCTTACAACATAGAATCCGGGATATTCCGGAGAATCTGTGATGATGCTGCCTCTGGAGTGACAGAATCCAATTCACGTCTGGACGAAGCTCTGCAGGCTCTACAGGAAATACTGGGCGGTGAAGACAGGATTGAACTGACAACCCAGCGCGGAAACTCGTTTGGCGTTGAATACCATGGCAACAGAACCTTCCGCATTTTCCCAGAACAAACCAGCAATGAAGACCTTGGCAGGGGGTATCCTGTTTCTATTGAGCATATCCAAAACCTCTATCGTAGAACCAACCTGGACAGGATTTATAACAGCTCCTATGTGAAAGGAATTCTCAGACACCTGATGGAGGAGTACAGCGTTCCAGAGTTTTCTGACGTTCCCGCCAGTACAGCCGCAAATGATTTTGTCCTGATTATTGATGAGATCAACCGGGGCAATATTTCCAAAATTTTTGGTGAGCTGATTACCCTCATTGAGCCTTCCAAGCGGGCTGGCCAGCCCGAGGAACTGACTGTTCAGCTGCCCTACTCCAAGGATGATTTTTCTATTCCATCCAATCTCCATATTATTGGCACCATGAATACGGCAGACCGTTCCCTTGCCATGATGGATACCGCACTGCGCCGCCGGTTTGACTTTGTGGAGATGATGCCTGACTACGAGCCTCTCAACGGTGTCATGGTTGGCCCTGTGAATATCGGAAACATGCTGCGTGTTATCAACCAGCGTATTGAGTACCTGTATGACCGGGAACATACCCTGGGGCACGCATTCTTTATGCCGCTAAAAGGTATTGATGATGAACAGGCTTTGTTGCAAGAGCTGGGTTCTATTTTCAGGAACAAAGTCATTCCGCTCCTGGAAGAGTACTTTTTCGAAGACTGGGAAAAGATCAGGCTGGTGCTTTGGGATAACCAGACCAAAGCTGATGATGAGCAGTTTATCCTGAAAAATACCGAAGCAACCGGGCAATCCCTCTTTGGCAGCAACTATGAAGGTGATGCTCTTGCTGGGGACAATATCACCTACAGCCGCAATCCTGAGGCTCTGGATAATATTCAGGCTTATATCAAAATTACCAGTGGCTCCGGTGAGTGATGGCTGTTTCCGTTATCACGGTGTTTGAATACGGTTACCTCAGCTGTGAAGCTGAAGATAGCCGATGCTCCCGGGTCTCAGCACAGGCATTCGATTACCTGGAAATACTCTGTCTGAGCCAGAGCGAGGAAACTCCAGCGTTTCTCCGGCTCTGCTCATGGGGTGGTTTCAAGGCTTTGCAGGTTCGCAACTATGTCGGGGTAATCCATACCCCGATGGATGTGCAGATAGAAGTGCTTCCCAAAACATCCGCTGCTGACAATGAAAGTGAACAGGAAGCCCGGGCATCCCTGCTGAATATGCTCAGGCATCTACACGCCTTCCGGAACATTGAAACTACGGATGCTCTGGTCGCAACCCAGAAGATGTCTCTGCTGGAGGTATTTGTCAGCCAGTTTCTCCAGAGCGTTAACCTTCTGGTAAAGCGTGGCCTGCGTTCTGAGTATATTCGCCGGGAAGACAACCAGACCTTTATGAAAGGCAAGCTTCTGCCTTCTCAACAGCTGAAACATAATCTGGTAAACCAGCATCGCTTTTATGTGGAATATGATGAGTATCTGCAAAACCGGCCAGTTAACCGCTTGCTGCACTCAGCCCTTATAAAGGTTGCCAACTACGCCCACTCCAACAGAAACCAGAAACTTTGCCGTGAGCTCAGTTTTGCCTTCAACAATGTGCCTCCCAGCCGGAATATAAAAAAGGATTTTGCCGCGATGAAGCTTGGGCGCGGAATGGATTACTACAAATCTCCACTGGCCTGGGCCCGGCTGATACTGGAAGGGTTCTCCCCCCTTTCCATGCATGGCAAGGAAACGACTGTCTCCCTGCTGTTCCCAATGGAGGCTGTATTTGAGTCCTACGTAGCCAGCATTCTGCGCCGACAGCTCAAACCACCGTTCAGCCTGAAAGAACAGGCCAGCTCAAAGTATCTTGTGGATTACGGAAGCAATCACTGGTTCCGCCTGAAACCTGATCTGCTGATTATGAAGGGAAAACAAGTGGTTCAGGTACTGGATACCAAGTGGAAACTTCTGGATAGCGAAAAAGATAATGGCAAAGACAAACTGGGTCTCTCCCAGTCTGATTTCTACCAGATGTTTGCTTACGGTCATAAGTACTGTGGAGGCCAGGGTGAGATGATGCTCATTTACCCAAGAACTGAACAGTTCAGGGAAGCGATCCAGCAGAGCTTTGACTTTTCCAAGAGCCTGAAGCTTTGGGTGGTGCCGTTTGATATCGGCGGCAGGACTCTTGAGAGTGAACGGTTGAGATTACCAAGCCTCTATTCCGGCCCACTTCGCGCACAGCCAGAAATTGCTAACGAAATATAACCCTCCGACAAGGACGTAAGAAGTCAGAACTCCTTATGAAAATCTGTAGTAAACCCTGCGAAATCCGTGGTGCCATAAACCGTGTCCGGGCCAGCCAGATTGCCGTGGCCTTTGTTGGTGCCGGGTGGAATACCCACATCAAGACAGACAACCTGAGCGAAGTTGTGGTTTCCACCATGCTTGGCTCTAACCCTCGGGCCATCGAAGAACTGATGGATACGCTTGGGCATGAGAATGTGCATCTCCTCGATAACTTGCACACCAAAATGTATCTGGGAGGAGAGTCTGTATTTTTGGGTAGTGCCAACCTGTCTGATAACGGCTTGTCTGATCAGGGACACCATGAAGCGGGTGTCGAACTGACTGATGAAGATGAAGTCAAAAAAGCCAAGAGTATATTCAAGCGTTATAGAAAAGAAGCTGAAGAGTCCTACCCGACTAAGGTCAGCAAAATGCGGAAGCTTGAACAGATGTATAAGAACTGGCAGGAAGCCGTTAGCTCAGGAACAGATGTTGAGGAGATCGGATGTACAGACTCTCCGCTCATTACAAAATGTTCACTCTCCAGTTTGGATAATGTTCACATCGCGTGGTTCACAGGAGAAGGCGGAAAGTTTAACGAGGAAGTTATACGCGAAGCTATTCCTGAAGCTGAAGGCACGCCATTGCCGGATTACTTCACAAACTCAACTCACTTTCTGGAATATGACAAAATCAAAGAAGGTGACTGGATTATCCTCTGGCGCTGTAATCAGAACGGTTCGCCTCGGGCCAATGGGGATATATGCTGGCTATATGTCGACAAGGTAGTTCCCAATGGCATAAGAGGAGATGGCAAGTACACCAAGCTGGCGGCACAGACCAGAACAGACCATCGGAATACAGAACCTTTTCTTCTCAATACAGGCACGAAAGAAGCCATCAGAAAGGTTCTCGACAGGGATGAGTTCTCAGACCTCCGCTGGAGTGAAGATGATGAACACTGGAGTGTAGAACCTGCCGACACCTGCTTGAGTAACTTTCTTCAAGCGGTCATATCTGAAATGGAAGAGTGATCAACCCAAGAATCTAATGTTACCCCGATAATGTGTTACGGCTCCGGGCTATGCAAACTCTGGGGTAACAGCATTCGAAGATTTTAAGTTTGAGAATTAAGGAGTTTCTCTATGACACAATATTCAGATCTGATCGCAAAAATTCAATCTGGCAAGTTCGAGAAGAAAGAGCTTGAGAAGCTACTGAAGAATGCACTGGCCAAAAATGCCAGCGATGTCGAGATGGCTGTCCGTGAAGCATTGGCATCCCTCAAGCCCGCTGCAAAGGTGAAATCCAACATCCTGAACAAGGGTGAGCTATGCGAAGTAATGGGACTGACCTACTGGGGTTGGGATACCAACAAATTCGCCTGGGGAGCAGACACTGAGAAGGGTGAACTTGTCAGCTTCCAGTTTGCAAATGAAGCATCTCTGCTTGCTGATGGCACCAGAGAGATGACCCTCTGGAATGAAGCCACCTTCAATATTGAGGACAGCTCTACCAGAAAGAGAAATGCCAAAGAGGCTCTTGGCAAATATCTCGAAGCCAAAGCCGGGAAGACCATGTACGTTGTATTCAACAATAACGACTGGCAAAGAGGGGGCACTTCCTGGGGCGTTGACCTGAATAATGATTGCGTTTGGGTAGCTACCAAGATAACTGACAACAACGGCGTGCTCACCATGAAGATGGAAAAGTTCTGCCGGGTTTGTGAGTTCAAATCTGAGTAATTGATATAGCTATAGCCAATATCTCCTCCTCAAAATTTCAAGACCACACAGATAGAACGGACACAAAGGATAAAGGACAAGAATGTTCAAAGCCTATGAACACTATTTGGTTGCACAAGAAGATGTCAGCAACCTGCTGAAGTGCTATGACGATATCAATCGCAGTGAGACCGAGGAACCTGCCCCGGATGTCTTAAAGCGAGCGACACTGGTTATGATTTTGACTGCCTGGGAAACCTATGTAGAAGATGTTGCCTGCGAGCTGTTCGAGAGAAAATTCAGTGTCCTTCAGGGTAGCCATGTCGGAAGTTACTTGGAGAAGAATTTTCAGACGGAACTGAAGCGTTTCCATACACCAGATTCCTGTAAGACCAGAAATCTGTTCAAAGACTACTTCGGTAAAGATGTCACAAAAAACTGGCAGTGGCCTAATGTTGACCCCGAAGCAGCTTGTGCCCAACTCAACTCATGGATCAAAAAACGTGGAGAGGCTGTACACCGTATGGAGGTTAATATTAAC
>NZ_JAMFLX010000005.1 GCF_023502345.1 Parendozoicomonas callyspongiae | reverse complement strand
AATTTGGTCCTAAAAATGTTCCCGGCAATTGCTCCTGCATTGCCCTAATAAGCTACATCCCTGTAGCGACAGACATTTTTGAGGATTTCCTCCATCCTTGGAGGTCAACATCAGATAACGCGAACGATCGCGCAGAAAATGTTCCAGACATTTTACTGCACTTCCTCCTTCCATGGAGGTCGCACACACTAAGTGTCAGCAACTAACAGACATACTGAAATCGTTCCAGGCGATTCCAGTGCTTCCTCCATCCCTGGAGGTCGGATTCCATACAAAGCTCTTATAGCTCAGTCGGTAGAGCGCATCCTTGGTAAGGATGAGGTCACCAGTTCAAATCTGGTTAAGAGCTCCATTTTCTAGCACTCTTTTTGTAAAGAGCTAAATGCTAATCGGGGTATAGCGCAGTCTGGTAGCGCGCCTGCTTTGGGAGCAGGATGTCGGGAGTTCGAATCTCTCTACCCCGACCACTTTTGAATGGTCGGTTAAAACGATCATCAAGCAATTTGAAAAACGGGGTATAGCGCAGTCTGGTAGCGCGCCTGCTTTGGGAGCAGGATGTCGGGAGTTCGAATCTCTCTACCCCGACCACTTTTGGATGGTCGGTTAAAACGATCATCAAGCAATTTGGAACGGGGTATAGCGCAGTCTGGTAGCGCGCCTGCTTTGGGAGCAGGATGTCGGGAGTTCGAATCTCTCTACCCCGACCACTTTTAGATGGTTGGTTAAACGATCATCAGACAATTTGAAAACGGGGTATAGCGCAGTCTGGTAGCGCGCCTGCTTTGGGAGCAGGATGTCGGGAGTTCGAATCTCTCTACCCCGACCATCTTTAAAAAGGGTCAGCAAACGCTGACCCTTTTTTCGTATGTGAAAAATAAAAACCATTGAAATCTCACCATTTCGTTGTTGGGTGATATATCCATAACAACTCTCATTACAACTCTCATTACAACTCTGAAAATCAGCAAAATAACATTCGGGTTAGAACGTGCAGAACTGTATCGGGTTACAGGCGTCAAAACTTATGCCGATGGTATGAGTAATTTCCACCATCAAAAATTCAGCTGTCAGAACTACATTTATTGTCTGTTAAGCTGCAATCAGGAGGGTCTATGCCTGCAGATACGGCCATCATGCTGACTTTCGGTCTCTATTTTATTGTAATGCTGGTGCTTGGTATTGTGGCCTGGCGAAGGACAGCCACAAGTGAAGATTACTTTCTGGGGGGGCGCTCCCTTGGACCATGGACCACGGCTCTCAGTGCCGGGGCATCTGATATGAGTGGCTGGCTTCTCCTCGGTTTACCTGGTTACGCATTTGCATCCGGTGTTGAAGCTTTCTGGCTTGCAGGTGGAATCCTGCTGGGTACGTGGTTGAATTGGCAGCTGGTTGCCACACGTCTGCGGGTATTCAGTCAGGCTGCTGGCAATGCTCTGACACTGCCGGAATATTTCAGTAACCGGTTCCAGGATGAGGGGCGTGCTTTGCAAAGCATATCGGCCGCTTTTATTCTTCTGTTTTTCCTCTTCTATACCAGTGCGGGCCTTGTAGCTGGCGGAAAGCTCTTTGAAACTGCCTTTGGTCTGGACTACCGAATAGCTGTGATTGTCGGTGCGATCAGTGTGATTTCTTACACACTGTTTGGTGGCTTTCTGGCCGTTTGCTGGACTGATCTGGTTCAGGGGCTGATGATGGCAGCGGCGCTGGTTGTTGTTCCTTTAGTTGTGATCAGTGACAACGGTGGCCTTATGGAAGTCTGGAGTTCTCTGGAAGCTCATAACCCGGCCCTGCTGAATCCATTCACTGATAAAGACGGTTTTCCTCTTGATACTCTGGTGATTTTATCCCTTGTGGGATGGGGTCTGGGTTACTTTGGTCAGCCGCATATTCTTTCCCGCTTCAAAGGAATCAGAAGCGAAAAAGATATGCCGGTGGCGAGAAACATTGCTGTTGGCTGGAGTGCGATATGTCTGGTTGCTGCTTTATTAGTAGGCTTGGCTGGGCTGGTACATACCCTGAATAGCGGAGCGACGGTAAATGACCCGGAAGGCATCTTCATGTTGCTGGTTAACAGTATTTTCCATCCAGTCGTTGCAGGTATTCTTCTGGCGGCCATTCTGGCAGCAGTGATGAGTACGGCAGATTCGCAGCTCCTGGTTTGCTCTACAGCTTTTGCCGAAGATTTTTACAAGGATATCTTCCATCCGGAAGCATCACAGGAAAGGGTGCTGTGGGTTGGAAGGGCTGCAGTTATTGGAATCTCTGTACTTGCCTGCCTGATTGCCCTTAACCCTGAAAGCACCGTACTTAACATGGTCGGCTATGCCTGGGCCGGGTTTGGTGCAGCATTCGGGCCGGCACTTCTGGTCAGTCTGTTCTGGGATAAAATGTCTCGCAATGGCGCACTGGCCGGTATTATCGTCGGTGGTCTGACTGTTGTGATCTGGGAGCAGTTCTCCGGCGGAATTTTTGAACTCTACGCATTGGTTCCCGGTTTTATCCTTTCAACACTGGCGATCTTCCTGTTCAGCCTGTTAGACCAGAACGATGGTCACAAGATTCGTGAGTATTTCAGCCGCATGGAAAGACTTCTCGGTACAGTTGATGAAACCAGTTGACCTTGGCTTCCAGCCCTGATAATTAGTAGCTACCCTTTCGGGAGGCATTCGCCTCCCTGATTACCACCAAGAATGATAATTACCGGTTTTCTCTGGGGAACGCAGTGTAAAGGTCTGATCTTAAAGCATCAGTAGGTCATCATGTGCGCTGTTCCTAAGCAGGGATTATCCGGCAGGAGGATCTATGGCAGGACTTTCCAGCCGAGAGCTGATGGCACTGGAAGAAAAATACGGTGCTCATAACTACCATCCTGTTCCAGTGGTTCTGGATCGTGGACTGGGAGCAAAAGTCTGGGATGTTGATGGCAAGGAGTATTACGATTTTCTGTCGGCGTACTCTGCAGTTAACCAGGGGCACTGTCACCCCAAAATTATCAAGGCCATGCAGGAGCAGGCTGAACAGCTGACTCTGACTTCCCGAGCTTTCCACAGCAGTGCGCTGGGTGTGTTCGAAAAATATATGGCTGAGTATTTTGGCTTTGACCGGGTTCTGCCAATGAATACCGGAGCCGAGGCTGTTGAAACAGCGATCAAACTTTGCCGAAAGTGGGCCTATCTGAAAAAGGGTATTGATGCCCATCGCGCCAAGATTGTTGTCTGTGACGGTAACTTCCACGGCCGGACAACCACCATTATCTCGTTCTCCAATGACGAGGAGGCAAGGGCTGACTATGGCCCTTATACGCCGGGCTTTATCCGAATCCCTTACAACGATATTGAAGCGCTTGAATCTGCGATGGCGGCTCCGGATATTGCCGGTCTGCTGATCGAGCCCATCCAGGGTGAAGCGGGTGTCATTCTTCCCGAAGAAGGCTATCTGAAGCGTGCCTCTGAAATCTGCAAAGAAAACAACGCCCTGTTTATGGCCGATGAGGTTCAGACCGGTATTGCCAGAACCGGCAAACTGCTGGCTGTGGATCATGAACAGGTTCGTCCTGATATCCTGATTCTGGGCAAGGCTGTTTCCGGTGGTGCCTATCCTGTCTCTGCTGTTCTGGCAGATGACGACATTATGCTCTGTATCCGCCCAGGTCAGCACGGTTCTACTTATGGTGGCAACCCTCTGGCCTGTCATGTCGCCATGGCCGCACTGGATGTTGTGCGTGATGAGAAGCTTGCCGAGAATGCCGAGCGTCAGGGTGAGGCTCTGAGGGAAGGACTGAGAAGCATTGACCACCCACTGTTAAAGGCTGTGCGTGGTCGCGGTCTGCTGAATGCCATCGATATTATTCCAAAGGGTGAGATTGATGCCTGGCAGGTGTGCCTGAGGCTGGCCGAGAATGGTCTTCTGGCGAAACCGACCCATCAGCACACGATTCGTTTTTCACCTCCGCTGGTGATCAACGATGAGCAGATTGCAGAGTGTATAGACATTCTGAAGAGGACGTTTAACGAACTCTGATATCTGTTTTGAGTGATAAAAAAATCCCCCGATTATTTCGGGGGATTTTTGTTTGAACAACTTTTTTGTATGTCTAGTTATATGTTCGTGCTTTTCGTGTCTGGGGAAACCCGTTTGCGTTATTCAAGAAGCATATAAAAAGGCCAGTAAAGAGACCCGGCTAATAACACCCAAAAGGCGATGTCTCCAATTATTTTCTCCATTTTTAAGAGTCGACGGGATTGCTTCCGATTCACAACGGCTTCCTTGCTGATAATCAATGAGTTGTAAGAAAAATGGCTTCCTGAGAGACCTTCATGAGGAAGCCACAAATTCAGTATTGACGACATTTCAGGAATTGCTAACCCATTTTCAGAATAACTTTTAATTGCACTTATCTTCTGTAATACAGCTGGTAATAAAGGCAATAGGTAAGCATCTAAGACAGCAAATTGGCTCAGTAAACTCTTACACCCTTGGTTGAGTCATGCCGTTGTGCCGGGCCTGAAAAAGGGTTGGTAAATGTGGAAGAACAGCCAGCGAGGATAAAATAAGGATGCTTTTTCTCAACCATCTGCGCGATCTTGTGGCTCTGGTTGCGTGGGGTATCAACCAGAACCAGACAGGCACCTGAAGCAATATCCTCACTGAACCGGCTGATGCGGTAGTTCAGCCTCGAAATACCAACCAACCCTCCCGACCAGGCACCGAAGAGAGTGAAAATCAAAATGGTGAACATTGTCTCTGCCGTGCCAAAACTGGCCGGAATCAGATGCATGAAATGAACGCCAAGTGACCAGAGAAGGCTGATCAGGAACCCTGCAATCGCTCCTCTTTCACCAAGGTGAACAAGATCATAGCGCTGAAAGAAGTTGGCCGGATGAATGTGGTGATGGTAGAGGCCTGCATCATCCTGACTCAGCCCACGAATATGCCATTCTCCAACACCGTAGCGATAAAGATCTTTTACCAGCCTGTCGGCTTCTTCGACAGAGCGGGTCAGGTAATACAGCCTTTTCATTTTCAGCACTCCTCTCTGCACCATTCAGGGTTGTCATCAGAATTTCAGGAGTGCTGGAAAGTATATGCCTGCCGGGAGAAGACCCTAAACGGATTTGATATTTAGAGCCTGCTGTTTATGACGACATGCCGGGTTTGCTTTTCTGAAGAAGTTTCTGAAAGCGGGTCTGCTTTTCTTCCTGGCTGAGTTTCGGTGCAGGTGGCAGGTCAGGGGTCAGGGAACTGGTATCAAGTTGCGGAGCCGGTAAGTCGCTGTCCTGAAGTGATGATGCAACGGGAGCAGAGACATTTCTGGTTTCCCGCCATTCATCCATAACATCAAGGGCTTCCAGAAGACCGTCTTCTTCCGGATGACCTTCGGGAAGTTTATCCAGTTTGGCAGCAATGGCATTACGAATGCGAAGCAGTTCTTCTGATGATGCCGTCTTTCCGTTGTCAGCCAGCCATTGGCGAGCCGATGAGCCATTCGTGGCCATAAAAATCTTGTTCCTGGAGCAAAATGCTGGCCGGGGATTTTATCATGGTGATCTACCATGGAAATACCTTTTAAGAGGGAGGTATTTCCGATTTATGGCTGTGTATTATGAGAACACCATCAGATTTGCAAAAAAATGAAATTTCTTTCATCACCAAGGTTTATTCAGCAGGGAATCTCATTTAGTTTATGCGCACCTGCATATGCAGATGAGAACGGTTCTGGTTTACTTCGGTTATTACCAATCTGATGAAACCGGTTCAGAGGCCTGGGAGCCTGTCGGACTTAACCGACCGTAGCGAGAAAAAGTCCGGTTTGAGCCAGTTTTTAGAAGCACTTGAGGATAATAGTGGTTCTATTTGACGAAAGTGGTTCTAAAAACTGGCCAAATCCGGCTTTTTCGCAGTAGGTGCGCGTTAAGCCCGACAGGCTCCTGGAATAGCCACTCTCCGAAACCATGACGGATCATGAGCGCAGATTCCTTTAGACAACCACTGACACTGTCGGTGGCAGCCGCAAAGCTGGCTGAGAAAATTAACCAGGTTGAGCCTGGCAGTGGCTGGCACAGAATTGCACTGCCAGTCTGTGTTGAAACAGATCTTCTGGCCTGCCTGGCCGGAGGTGAAGGTGTGCGGGTCTACTGGTCTCAGCGTGATACACCTGGGCAGGAGACTGCAGGCTTTGGTGTTGCACTGGCCCTGAATGTTGCACACACCTGTGATCTGGATGAATGCCTGCCTGTTATCCGCAATATTCTGAACACATGCCCGCAAGCGCGGTTTGTGGGTGGTCTGCCGTTCTTTGAAGATAGAAAAGAGCAGTGGCCCGGGTTTGAGGGCGGTGAACTTATACTTCCGCGTTTCGAGCTGACCCGCAGACAGGGGCAGCTGACTCTTGCCTGTCATGTTGAGCTTCCTGCAGGTGCTGCCGGGGAGCAGTTCAGGTCACAGATTGCCCGGCAAGCCCTGTCGCTCAAGGAAGCCAAAGGCTTTCCCTGCGCCCTGCCTTCAGCCGAGATTGTCAAAGAAAATCCGGACTGGCAGTTGTGGCAGAACCAGGTAGGGCAGGTACTCGGATTGATGGAGCAGGATGAGCTTGAGAAGCTGGTATTGTCCCGCGAGCAGCAGCTTGAACTGGAGGCTGACCTGTGCCCCTGGTCATTGCTGTCGGCTTGGCAGAAACTGACGCCTGAAACCTATCGCTTTGCATTTATCAGAGAGAACGGACAGTGCTTTTTCGGCGCCTCTCCTGAGAGACTGTATCGCCGCAACGGGCAGACACTCGACAGCGAAGCTCTGGCCGGAACAGCTCCCAGAGGGCTGACACCTGCCCAGGATCGCAGGCTGGCATCAGCGCTGTTATCTGATGATAAAAACCGGCGGGAGAATTCGCTGGTTCTGCAGGCTGTGCGCCATGCCCTGCAGAGTTGCAGTGAGTCGGTGGAGCCAATTTCGGAAATGTCACTGATTCGCCTGAAGAGTGTGCAGCACCTGCGGCAGATGATCAGAGCGAAGCTGAAGCCAGGTGTGACTGACGGAATGCTGCTGAAACTGCTGCATCCAACACCGGCAGTCGGAGGCGTGCCCAAAGACCGGGCTCTTGAACAGCTGGCTACTATCGAAAACCATGCCCGGGGCTGGTATGCTGCGCCGTTCGGCTGTATTGGGAACGACCAGGCAGAGTTTGCCGTGGCCCTGCGCTGTGTCTTTTTGAACGGGCGTAATCTTTCTCTCTACTCTGGTGCAGGTCTGGTGTGTGGATCAGATGCCAATGCCGAATGGGCCGAACTGGACAGTAAACTGAGGACAGTTCAATCGCTGCTTCAGATTTCGCAATAACGTTATCAAAACAAGCAACTTATCCGGGTGTAACCATTCTTGTCTGATGTAGTATCTGCTGGTGACTTCACCAGCCTCTGGTGTGACATAATTCTGGAAGAGCTGTATCGCAATGGCGTGCAGCATATCTGTCTCGCACCTGGTTCCCGCAGCGCGCCCTTTGCCCTGGCTCTTTCAAGACATCAGCAGCTGACTACACATACCCATTATGATGAAAGAGGCCTTGGGTTTTATGCCCTTGGTCTGGCCCGGGCGACAGGCGCTCCGGTTGTTATTATCACCACCTCCGGAACGGCTGTTGCCAATCTCTATCCTGCTTTACTGGAAGCCAAGGAGTCAGCCATCCCGCTGATGGTTCTCTCTGCCGATCGTCCGCCGGAACTGCTGGGCTGTGCAGCTAACCAGACACTGGAACAGCCGGGCATTTATGCCAGCTGCCCGGCGTTCAGCGTAAACCTCCCCTGTCCTGAACCATCTTTGCCAGCCCGCTGGCTGTTATCTGTTATTGATGAAGCCGTGGCCGTAATGAACAGGCCGGATGCCGGGCCAGTTCATATCAACCAGGCGCTGCGAGATCCGCTCTATGGCAGTGATACACCTGCTGACTGGAGCTCCTGGCTAGAGCCTGTGGCTGAATGGCGTGGCAGTCACAATCCTCTTTGCCTGTGGGATAGATCGGCAGGAACCTGCCCCTCGCTTCCTGATATTTCTGGGCCGGTTGTTCTGGTTGTCGGGCAGCTTTCTCAACAGGAAAGCAGAGCTGTTGCAGAATTGGCTGATAATATCGGCTGGCTGCTCCTGGCAGATATCCAGTCCGGTCTGCAGGGCCATGCACGGGCGTTGAGCTGTGTCGATCTGACTCTGGCAAACCCTGAAATCCTTGCCAGGCTAAATCAGACCGAACTTGTTATTCAGTGCGGTCGGCGGCCAATCAGTAAACGTCTTGGGCAGTGGCTTGGGAAGGGGGGCCGGGAGCATTGGTATATCGACAGCCGCCAGGATCGTCATGATCCGGTGTTCTCGGTCACTCGGCGGGTAAGCTGTTCTATAAAAGACTTTTGTCAGGCAACCGCAGGCAAAGTATCCCTCTCTCCCGAGAACAGGGCATGGAGCGATAACCTCCTGCTTCAGTCCCGAACTCTTGTAGAAACAATCAAGGCTGAGAAGCTGCCGGATAACCAGCTGACAGAAATCTGGGCAGCCGAGCAACTTAAGCAGTCACTGACGACAGAAGCCCTTTTTATTGGTAACAGTATGCCTGTCCGTTACCTGGACAGCCTTAGCTCCTCCTGGACAGATGCCAGAATTATTGCCAACCGCGGTGCCAGCGGCATTGATGGTCTGATCGCTTCAGCGGCGGGTCATGCAGCGTCCGGCCAGAGAACAGTTCTGCTTATTGGTGATCTTTCGTTTCTTCATGATCTGAATTCGCTGAACCTTGCTGCACAGCACGGTCTTGTCATTGTGCTGCTGAACAACAGCGGTGGGACCATTTTCAATATGTTCCCGGTATCCAGGGACGATAATACGCTGTCACGCTATTTCAGGATTGAGCACTCCCTGCAGGGTGTAGGTGCGGCAACCATGTTTGGGCTGAACTACCGTGCACCAGAAACCTGCGAAGATTTTCAGGCTTCCCTGTCTGAAGCTCTCGCCAGCCCTGAAGGAGCCCTGATCGAAGTGTGCACACCACCGGATCAGGGGACAGACCAGTTCAAATCCCTGGTGCACGCGGCACGGGATTACTCCGTATGCTGAGCCACGGGCTGAGCCTTGTTGACCATGGCGGACAGGGTTCACCATTAATTCTTCTGCATGGATTTCTGGGTTCGGGTGATGACTGGCTATCAGTCCTTCCTGAGCTGAAAAACAAATATCATTGCTACACCATTGATCTGCCCGGTCATGGTAGTAGTGGTGGATTCTCCGATGAAATTTCTGCTGAAGCTGATGCATTTGCCGGGATTTCTGATAGAGTGCACCGTCTTCTTTCGGAGGAAGGTCTGCTTCCGGCCACCGTTATGGGCTACTCCCTGGGAGGGCGCATCGCTCTCGGGTTTGCCAGCCATTACCCGGATGATGTTGAACTGTTAATCCTTGAAGGGGCCAACCCCGGCTTAAAGACAGAGCGGGAACGGCAGGAGCGCATAGATAGCGACAGCCGCTGGAGTCAGCGTTTCCGCGCAGAACCTCTTAAGGATGTTTTGAAGGACTGGTACAGGCAGCCGGTTTTTTCTTCGTTAACCGAAGAGCAGCGTAATAAGCTGGTCAAACAGCGCAGCATAGATAACGATGGCAGTCTGCTGGCAGACGCCATGGACCTGCTCAGTCTTGGCAGACAGTCGGACTGGTGGCATGTATCCAGCCAATTAACATGCAATGTCGTATACATTGTGGGTGAGCGGGATAATAAATTTCTCGCCATTGCTGAAGCTCTTAAAAAAGAAGCTTTTAAAAAAAACGGTAAGGTCTGCAAGGCAGTAGTCGCAGATGCAGGCCATAATGCACACCGTGATAATCCGAAAGACTTTTTAGTTTCCTTATTCAGTGCAGAGTGCCTGAAGGGTTAAGCCCGACAGGTACTCAGATACTGATCAGTTGTAACCAACCTGAAATAAGATCCATGAATACATCTCCCATTCGCGACGCTCTGGACTGGACCGACTTTTCTTCAGGATACGAAGATATTCTCTATCACAAGGCGGAGGGGATTGCCCGGATCACCATTAACCGTCCGCGGGTACATAATGCGTTCCGCCCCCTGACCGTGATGGAAATGCAGAAGGCACTGGATGATGCCCGCCGTGACAGTGAAGTCGGCGTTATTATTTTCTGTGGCTTTGGTGGTAAGGCGTTCTGCTCTGGTGGTGACCAGAAGGTACGCGGTGATTCCGGCTACAAGGATGATAAAGGTGTTCACCACCTGAATGTTCTTGATCTGCAGCGCCAGATTCGCACGTGTCCGAAGCCTGTTGTGGCCATGGTGGCTGGCTATGCCATCGGTGGTGGTCACGTTCTGCATATGATCTGTGACCTGACCATTGCTGCCGAAAATGCTGTCTTTGGTCAAACCGGCCCTAAAGTCGGTTCCTTTGATGGTGGCTTTGGGGCCAGCTATATGGCCCGTCTGGTTGGCCAGAAGAAAGCCCGTGAAATCTGGTTCCTGTGTCGTCAGTACAACGCCAGGGACGCACTGGATATGGGCCTGGTAAACACCGTTGTTCCCCTGGAAGAGCTGGAAGAAGTGACCGTGGAATGGTGTCGCGACATGCTGCGCAACTCTCCTCTGGCCCTGCGCTGCCTGAAGTCTGCCCTGAATGCCGACTGCGATGGTCAGGCCGGTCTGCAGGAGCTGGCGGGCAATGCCACCATGCTGTTCTACATGACTGAAGAAGGCCAGGAAGGTCGTAACGCTTTCGTAGAGAAGCGTGATCCTGACTTCAGCCGTTTTGGTCGTAACCCCTGATTTTACAGATGTAAATAATGCTGAAAGCTGTATCTGTTGCAGCCTACTCCCTGAAACTGGAAGGCAGCCTGCCGGGCTGTCCTCCGGGTGTTCGGGAAGGATTGCTGCTGAAGCTCGAAGATAGCAATGGTTATCTGGCTTACGGGGATTGTGCGCCCCTGCCCGGTTTCAGTTGCGAGACCCTGGATATTGCCCAGCGACAGCTGATTGATTACGCCCGCTGGCTGGCAGTGAGTCCGGGTTGTCTGGAAACAGTACAGCAGCAGGGTATGATTGCAACGGCCGGGAAATATTCCTCGTCCGTTGCCTTTGCTGTCGAATCGGCAGCCAGCCAGTTACTGCATTCCGATTATCACACCCTTGATCTGCCACCATGCGCACTGTTGTCGGGCAGCAATGAAGAGATAGTCGGTCAGACTCAGGCACTGGATGTTAACTCATCGTTAACCCGTATAAAGATTAAGGTAGCCAGGCAATCAGTAGCCCAGGATATCGAGCTGTTTCAGATGCTGGACAAACTGCTCCCTGAACAGGTGAAAATCCGGGTTGATGCCAATCGTGGCTGGTCCTGGTGTGATGCCATGGCGTTTGCAAAAGCAATCGATCCTGGTCGTATAAGCCGTATGGATTTTATCGAGGAGCCGTTGACTGATCAGCGCCTGCTTCCCGACTTTGCCGAACAGAGTAATCTGCCCATCGCTCTTGATGAGAGTCTGCAGGGGCATTACCGCATGCCGGAACTGTTTACCGGTCTCAATGCTCTGGTGGTTAAACCGACGCTTGCCGGTGGTGTTCTGCGCTGTCGGCGACTGGCCCAGCTGGCCAGGGAGAACAACCTGCAGCTGGTGGTCAGTTCCTCCTATGAAAGCAATATTGGTATTGATTTTCTTACCGAGCTGGCCGGGCAGCAGGCACCGGAAACGGCGCCGGGGCTGGATACGCTCTCAACCTATCGTCAGTGGCTGATCAAGCCTCCGGCGGTGCAATCTGCTGGTCATTATCCGGTTTCAGGTGAAAAGGATTTGAAGATATTGTGGTCAAGTCATGAGTGAGAAGGGATGTCCCATTCAGCAGCAGGCAGAGGTGAATCCGGGTGCCGTTGCTGTGATGGCTGGAGACCTGTTCTGGTCTTACCATGAACTGAACAACCGTATTACACGAATGGCCTCCGATCTGCTGGATCTTGGCCTGAAGCAGGGCGATGTTCTGCTGGCAGCGGGAGCCAACAGCCCAATGCTGGTGGTTTTGATTTTCGCCTGCCTTCGGGCAGGAATCATTATTGTTCCGGTAAATCCTGCTTTCCCAAGGGCCAGGCTCAGGGGGATTGCTGAAGAGATCGGTGCCAGGGCTTTCTGGAGTGAGAGCGGTGAGCCTTACAGCGAATGGCAGGGAGATATCAGGCTCCCCACTAATCTTGCTCATATCCAGCTCGGTCATATCCAGGGAGAGCTGACAGCGTTTCACTGGGATGAACAGCGTATCTGCAATCTGGTCATGACATCCGGCAGCAGCGGTTTTCCCAAGGCGGCGGCGTTTAACTTCTCCTGTCACCGGGCCAGTGCCAGGGCATCAGCAGGCATTATTTCTCTGGAGCCGAATGATGGCTGGCTTTTATCACTGCCGCTTTATCATATTGGCGGGCTGGCTATTTTGTTTCGCTGTGTTCTGGCCGGAGCCCAGGTGGTGTTTCCGGATCATCGTCGTCAGCTGACGCAGACACTCGTACGACGAAAGGTCACTCATTTATCACTGGTGAACACCCAGCTTTACAGATTGCTGGAAACTGTTGAGTTCAGTTTTCAGGAAACATCGGTAAAAACATTGCTGGTGGGCGGTGGCTATGTCTCTGCAGATGTAGCAGAGCGCTGCAGAAAGCAGGGTGTCAGGCTGCTGACCACCTATGGTATGACTGAAACCAGCTCTCAGGTATGCACCGGTGAACCACTTTTTCTGGAGGTGGGAGCCTTAACGTCCGGGCAGCCTCTGGGAAATGTTGAGATAAAGCTGACCGAAGACGGCGAAATCACCTTCCGCGGGCCTTCCCTGTTTAAAGGGTATTGGTCAAAGGGTGCTCTCAGGCTTCCGCTGACTGAAGGTGGCTGGTTTCTGACCGGTGATCGTGGTCACTGGGTTGATGGTCATCTGCAGGTGGCCGGACGCTGTGACAGTCAGTTTATTTCCGGAGGGGAGAATATCCAGCCGGAAACCATCGAGCGGGCGCTGCTTGGTCGTGAAGAGATATATCGGGCTGTTGTGGTTCCTCTGTTCTGCCAGGAATTCGGACAGCGCCCCGTGGCATTTATTGATTGCAAAAAAGAAGACTTTTACCCGCTGTTATGGAGCAGGCATCTGCGAGACCTGCTGCCTGGTTTTATGGTTCCGGATCATTTCCTGCCATGGCCTTGCGAACAGAAAGAGAGTGGTTTAAAAGTCAGCAGAGTCACCATGGCAGAAACTGCCGGGCAGATTTTATCCTGCCTGAACACTGGCCACCAAGGCCGTGAATAATTATTAAAGAAGTTCCATGAGTCACGACACAAACCCAGCGAGTCAAGGTATACGCGCCTTTATTGCTTACATATTGCCGCTCGATACCGCAGCCCTGCTGCACAAGAAAGTAAAGCGTCTGCAGGGCTGGGATGAAAGCCCGGTTCGCTGGACGCCACCCCAGAACTTTCACCTGACCCTGCGCTTTCTCGGGGACAGCTCTGCCGAACAGCTGGAGAAGATAAAAGAAGGCCTGCGGCACGAACTGGAAGGCTTTCACTCCTTTATATCAATGAGCGGGGGAGTGCAGTATTTTCCCAGTGATAACCATCCCCGGATTATGACGCTGACATTGCACTCTGGCCGTCGTATGAATGATCTGAACAGGGTCTGTGAACGGGTTTCCTGTCAGGCCGGATACACGCCGGAACAACGGCTGTTTCGTCCCCATGTCACCCTGGCCCGTTCCTTGAGTCGTCCTTTATCCATTCTGCCCTGGCAGATTCCGGGTTACCGGTTCAATGTTGCAGAACTGGCGTTAGTGCAAAGTGAGTTGCGTCCGGATGGTGCCCGCTACCGCATAATGGAAACCTTCCCGCTTCGGTAAATATCGCGTGACATGCCCGCTTCCTGATCCAGATATCTGATAAAGATGGTAAACAGTTCTCGGTTATTACAAGGTTGACTGTTATCAATACGTGTCGGGAGGCGCGTTGTTAGAATCCTTGGAATTTTTCGAATTGTGTCTGACTAGGGGGTTGATGCTTCATGGAACTGGTTTGTCCGGCAGGGAGTCTGCCGGCACTTAAGGCCGCTGTCGATAACGGAGCCGATGCCGTCTATATCGGTTTTCGTGATGATACCAATGCGCGCCATTTTGCTGGACTGAATTTTAATGAGAAAAAAGCCCGGCAGGCCTTAACCTATGCTCGTGACAAGGGGGTAAAGGTTCTGGTTGCCATTAATACGTTTCCACGCCCCCAGGGAATGGAACGCTGGCACGCCTCTGTTGATGCAGCTGCCGGTCTGGGAGCTCATGCCATTATTGCTGCCGACCCCGGTGTGCTGGCTTATATCCGTGATCATCATCCTGACGTTCGCCGTCATCTGTCGGTACAGGCCAGTGCCACCAATACCGCCAGCCTGGAGTTTTACCAGAAACGTTTTGGCGTAAGCCGCGCTGTTCTTCCCCGGGTACTCTCTCTTTCCCAGGTTCAGGCGCTGGCGGAAAAGAGCCCGGTAGAGCTGGAAGTGTTTGCATTTGGCAGCCTCTGCATTATGGCGGAAGGGCGCTGCTGGCTCTCTTCCTACCTGACCTCGGAATCCCCCAACACTGTTGGTGCCTGTTCTCCCGCCAAGTATGTGCGCTGGGAAGAAGACGGTGCCCGTATGGATACCCGCCTGAACGGCATCCTGATTGACCGTTTTGGCCCCGGAGAAAATGCCGGTTACCCGACCCTGTGCAAAGGTCGCTACAAGGTTAACGACAAGACCTGCCACGCCCTCGAAGAACCAACCAGTCTGAACACCATGGATATGATCCCTGAGCTGGTTCAGGCTGGTGTGACTGCCGTGAAAATTGAAGGGCGTCAGCGCAGCCCGGCCTATACTGCGGAAGTGACCCGGGTATGGCGTGAAGCACTGGACAGTTACAAGCGCAATCCGGAAGGGTTTGCTGCAAAAGATGAGTGGCGCAAGGTACTGGCTGGGTTGTCCGAAGGTTGTCAGACAACACTCGGCGCTTATCACCGGGCCTGGCAGTAGGAGGTTTGGCTATGGAACTGACATTAGGACCGCTGCTGTACTTCTGGCCCAAACAGAAGGTTCAGGAATTTTATAAAGACGTGACCGAATGGCCCGTTGACCGGGTGTACCTGGGAGAAACCGTCTGCAGCAAACGCCGGGAAATACGTCTGGATGACTGGCTGGAGATTGCTGAACAGCTGAAAGCCGCAGGCAAAACCGTGGTTCTTTCCACCATGGGGCTGCTGGAAGCCAGCTCAGAGCTGGCGATGCTGAAACGTATCTGTGAAAGCTGCCAGTTTACTGTGGAAGCCAATGATATGGCCGCAGCCCAGATTCTGTCCGAGGCTGGTGTACCGTTTACTACCGGGCCCATGGTCAATATCTATAACGGTTGCTCTCTTAAGGAGATGACGGACTGCGGACTGGAACGCTGGGTTCTGCCGCTGGAATTGTCTTCCAATGATTTAAGGGAAATTCTTCAGCATGCCGAACAGCTGGGAATTTCTGACAGGTTTAAAACCGAAGTCTTTGCCTGGGGCCTGATGCCTCTTGCCGCGTCTGCCCGTTGCTTTACCGCACGCTCCTTTGATCTGCCCAAGGATCGGTGCGGGCTGGTCTGCCTGGATTATCCAGATGGCTTGCCGGTTTACAGTCAGGAGGGTGAGCGGGTCTTTACTTTGAATGGTATTCAGACCCAGTCAGGCCGTTGTCTGAATCTGCTGGAGGCTGTGCCCGAGATGATGGAACTTGGTGTCGATGCCCTGCGTATTTCGCCGCAGGCTTCCGGTACAGCTGAAGTTGTTGCAGCTTTCCATGAGCGTATTCAGGGCGAAAAGGCGACTGTGGCTGATCATCCTGGTGGCAGCTGTGCCGGTTATTGGTATGGACAGTCCGGTATGGTGCCGCTGGTGGATATATCTCCCCGATAGCAGGAGTTCTGTAAAAGGGATTCTAAGGCTGAGAGAGACTGCACTATCAGTGCAGTCTATTCAGAAAACGTGTTAAGAAAGAAGCAGGTTATTTTTCACTGATTTTCGCAACAACAGCCTTGGCACACTCTTCATCATGTTCAACATACCCACCGGCAACACCCACCGCGCCAATCAGCTTGCCACTCTCGGAAAATATTGGTTCTCCACCGCCAATCGGCAGCAGACCGGGGAACTGGTTAAACTGCGGATTCTTCTTGGTGAACTCCAGAACATTACCGGTTGATGTTGACCAGGACAGTGCTGTGGTTGCTTTCAAGGTTGCCCCGGTGTAAGCACCTGGCAGAGCATCATCCATACGCAGGGAAGCCAGAACATTCTCACCCCGGTCAACGATAACAATCGCCATATTCCAATTGTTCTTGGTTGCCAGCGTCTGGCAGGCCTGGACACCTTTTAAGGCTGTGGCAGATGGAAGATAGGGACGGGTTTCCTCGGCGGAAACAGAAGATGCTACTGATGCTGCGAAAAGGCAGGAAGCAACAATTTTTATAATCTTGTTCATTTGTATACTACTTATTCAGGTTGGTTTTGCTGGTAAATATCGGCGTATATTATCGTTGTTTGCCCACGACTTCTGCGTAAACTACTTAATTTAATTGTTGTGATTTGTATCTTGTGCGAAGAGGAAGTAAGAGGTGAGGTCATAGATTATGCTGTTGTATTGATGATGTTCTCTCAGATAAGGCGAGTTCTATAAGTGATTTTGAAGATGGATTCGAAGCGTCTTCAGGAAAGAAAATTCTTGAGTGTCGTATATTTTAGAGATAATTTGATTTATGGATCACTCTAAAATATTTTATACTGATCAACTTGGCTAATTCAGCCCAGCCGTAATGCTCCTGCAGCCTTATTAAACCTTTTCTAGAGTTACACCATGCAATGGATTGTTCGGTTGTTCATTACTCCTATCTAAAACCCACCACAAGTACTCTCATCTATGCGACGCATAATGCTTAATATGCAACAGGCCACGCGCAACTCAGACGATCCGGCGTGGCCTCGCAAGGGCTAAAACGAAGCTCATCGACTTGCTATGTACTCGACGAGCGACACTCAGTCTCTTTTAGATTTGTTAGCTCGTTTAGTATTAATCTTGTCTGTTTTTTCAGCTCTCTTAGCTTTCTTACGTTCATTTTTTGCGGTGATAATCTCTATTGCCTCAAGTTTCGTTAAACTCGGATGTTTCGCTACTAACTCTTCGACCCGCTCATCAAACTTGGACATCTCTAAACCTCACAATATGCAGGCGCGCATTTTACAGGCATTTTTCCTGTTTAGGAAACAATGGCTACTTTATGTGTAACTTGAAAAACTAAGCCCCCTGCGACTTCGGCATAGCGGCATTCGATACGCCGGTAAGTTTACAAGCAGTCCCGGACATAGATTCTGTCGATGTGGTCAGCCGTCTTGTCCAGGTACTTTTCGTAACGCTTCCAAGATTGGGAATGAGGATTTGAAGTCAGTGTTTGGCAGCTGTCTGCCAGGCACGCACCAGATCATCTGTTTTCTGAATGGCCCAGTTCAGGGCTGAAGGCAGCTCATCCAGTTCAATACCGTCGAGCAGGTTTTTCAGGGCCAGCCCAAGTTCGGTATCTCCCTCAATCACAAGCTTGCGGTTGAAGAACAGGGTATCCGGGTCTTCCTTGCGGGCTGCCAGGGAGAGAAATGCACTGCTGTCACCTTTAATAGTGACATCTCCCGGACGTGGGCTGCCCATCACCAGAGACTCATTATCTTCGGAAATATAGAAATCGAGCTCGAGATCGGTGACAGCGATATGCAGCCAGCGCTGGCTAAGAATATCAAAATCCCCATCTTCCAGAGGTTCCCTGAAGGCTTTATTAATTGCCAGTTCAATCGGTTTGTTACGCAGCTCCCAAGGAAGCATGCGAACCGGCTGAAACAGCCAGGAAGCAGGAGGGTGGGGCAGATTAGCCAGAACGTTGGTTATTCCCATATTTCATCTTCCATGGACAGGTGTTGCATAAGCGTTTCATCACTGAGGTTATACAGCTCATCGAGCATATTCAGCTGCAGGCTGCCAGGACCACGGCTGTTCTGGCAGGCCAGCTGACCGGCAATGCTCATACAGGCCAGTGCGGCAACGGCTGCATGAAAAGGATCATCTTCCGTAGCCAGGAAAGCACCAACCAGAGCTGCGCAGGTGCAGCCGGAGCCGGTGACCTTGACCATCATCGGATGACCGTTTTTCAGGTAAGCGACCCGGTGACCATCAGTGATAATATCGGTTTCGCCAGTCGCGGCGATCACAGTCTTATGATCCCTTGCGGCCTGAACGGCACACTGGGTGAGCGACTTAATATCATCGTGAGTGCTGTCAACGCCGCGGCCACCCTGCTCGCCGGCAAAGAGGGTCAGAATCTCTGAACCATTGCCTTTTACTACAGAAGGGTTGTATTCCAGGAGGAGCTGGGAGGTATCGAGCCGGAAGCGGGTTGCACCTGCACCGACAGGGTCGAGAACCCAAGGGTGCTTGATAGTCTGGGCATGACTGGCAGCAAATTTCATAGCCATCACGGTACGTGCATTCAATGTACCGATATTGACCACCAAACTGCCGGACAGCTCTACCATGGGAGCCATCTCTTCAATGCCATCAGACATGATCGGCGAGGCACCCAGTGCCAGCAGGGCGTTAGCGGTATTGTTCATCACCACGGAGTTGGTGATTGAGTGAACAAGAGGAGCGTTCTTTCTCAGTCGTGAAAGGCTGTTGCTCAGGGTTTCTTTCAGGGTCATTTCTTAAGAATCCATTAACTCCGCAAGGATTGTAGCAGTGGTTTGAAAATGCCTCTGTTGACCTGCATCAGATGGATCCGGGTAATCTGCATAGTGATCAAAAAACCAGTTAAAAACACTCGCAAAAATACTCTAAAAAAATAAATATAATATAAATAAAAAACCGGTATATATTGTTTTTCCAGTTGTTATATGTATTTTAATTTTTCTTGGTAATTAATATAACTGGTTGTATTGTCTTGTCTGAAGTTGCCATGTAAAGTACGTGCAACTTGAGCTGCGTGGCCTGTTCCGGTCATTCATTCGCAGCGATTTTTGGAAATACCCAAATTAGAGATTCCACTTTCATAGAGAAAGTGGGGTGGTTGTTTTTGCCTTTTTATTAGTAGTGGTGGATGGCGATGTCTGCTTCCAAGCGCATTATTGCTGCGGATATCTTTGCCCTGATTATGTTCGGGATTTTTATCGGTGGAACTGTGGAGGTTCTCTCCGGTCTGTTGTCTGGCCTGGCATTCCAGCAGGCATTCTTGAATATGGTTTACTCACGTGGTTTGAGTATTCCGGTGAATCTTACGATTGCGCGCCCTTATGGCATCTTCCGCGACTGGGTTATGAAAATAACCGGAGCTGAAAACAGCACGAATGAAGTGTTCAGAACAGTGACCGATACAGCCGCATTTATTCTGTTCCAGTTGCCTGTTTATGTTGTCATTCTGGTGATTACCGGATGGGCATGGGATGCCATTGTGAGTGCTTCTGTGGGTGCTGTTTTCACTATGATCGCCACAGCACGCCCTTATGGTCTCTGGATGCAGTTCTGCCGCAACCGTTTTGTTCCTGCCAGTATGATGGCTGCTGCCTGATCACAGCAAATTAAAGTTTGGTTCTTCTCTGGCCGGTGCTCCCTCCCCCACGAGCCCTGGCCTGGGTTCTCATTTCAGATACTGTCCACAGTACCTGAAATAAGCGCTATCTGCAGTTGGCCGGTAAAACTGCTGTTGATGCGAAAGCAAAACTGGCAAGGTTATGATTGGAGCAAACCCACACAATGTTGCCATCATTTACCGTGGGTGTAAGCAGAATAACACCATTTCTAGTGGAAGCATCATTTCCTCCATACCACACTTCCAACCTGCTTGGGGTGCCATCCCACCACTTGATACGGCTTACTTCATAGGGAACCACAGGACTTGCCTTATCAAGATATGTGATTTCGGAATCAGGAAATTCACCATGGGTTGCGTAGTATTCGGTGATTTCAGCTCTCATGGCAGAAACCAGCTGAAGCCCTTCCGAAATGCGTGCCCTGCGGGTGTAGTCTTGATATGCGG
The DNA here is from genome assembly GCF_023502345.1 of Parendozoicomonas callyspongiae. Lineage (GTDB taxonomy): Bacteria > Pseudomonadota > Gammaproteobacteria > Pseudomonadales > Endozoicomonadaceae > Sansalvadorimonas > Sansalvadorimonas callyspongiae. The sequence goes on along the minus strand of NZ_JAMFLX010000005.1, from coordinate 193,333 downwards.
GAATGGCTACAGCAGCCAGAATACTGATGATAGCTACAACAACCATTAGTTCTACAAGGGTGAAACCATTTTCGGTTTTTTTTCTGTGGGTGGGAGGTAGACCTTCCATGGGCTCAATCTCCAGTATTGAAATCTGTAAGTTATCTGAATCAGTATAGATAAGTAAATGGTAGACTCCTTGACAGATTCTCCAAGGCTATTCCGCCCTGAAGCTACCTTGAATCCTCAGTATTTTCTTATCTTCCAGCACCTACAGATTTTGCTCATGCAGCCTTGTTTTTGAGCAAAATCTGAAAATTATCCGTAAATAATTGATATGAATCATGAAAGGGGATTTCGGATTCCTGTTTCGCTCTGTTATAGTCGAAAAACAAAGCGCGAGGTTGATTTTTCGGAAACAGTCAAAAACAACGAAAAATAAACCTGAAAAGGCCGGTAATAAAAGAAAGGAACTGCAAAAACGCTGTAGTTCCAAGAATGCCAAGCCATAACAAAAAACCATGATTTGGGGAATACAATCCGCTCGGCTCTTTTTTGAAGCTGTTAAGGTGAGCACACCTTGGGTGAGACGTACCTGCATATTCATGGTTTACCAATACCGGATATTCAGGAGTTAAGAGCATGACATTGCTCTGTGTAGAAAATCTTCGTATAGAGTTCCCTTCCAGGCATGGTATTGCCGTTTCGGTTAACGATGTCTCCTTCGAGCTGGCCCGTGGTGAAATCCTTGGTCTGGTGGGAGAGTCCGGTGCCGGTAAATCCACCATTGGTAATGCCATCATTAACCTTTTGAGTGCCCCTGGCCGCATTGCCGGTGGCTCTGTTGTTCTGGACGGCGAGCCCATTCAAACCCTTCAGGGTGAGGCTATGCGCCAGATTCGCGGGCGCCGTATCGGATTTATTTTCCAGGATCCGATGACCTCCCTGAACCCACTGCTCACCATCGGCACCCAGCTGATGGAAACCGTGGTTGCCACCCGTGGAGCCAGCAAGGAAGAGGCTGAAGCCAGAGCTCTTGAGTTGCTGGAAGCGGTTGGTATTCCTGAACCCAAACTGAGATTGAACCAGTATCCCCACCAGTTCTCCGGTGGTATGCGTCAGCGCGTGGTTATTGCTATTGCCCTGGCGGGTGATCCGGAACTGATTATTGCCGATGAGCCAACCACGGCATTGGACGTATCTATCCAGAATCAGGTTCTGGAACTGATCCGCAAGCTGTGCAAAGAACGCGATGTTGGCTGCATCCTGATTACCCACGACATGGGTGTGATTGCCAACACCACTGATCGCGTCGCCGTTCTCTATCAAGGCGAACTGATGGAGTGCGGGCCAACCATGGATGTGCTGGAACGCCCACAGCATGACTACACCCGCAGCCTGATCAGTGCCGTGCCCCGTTCTGATGTCAAAGTGCATCGTTTCCCACAGGTGGAATATATCGAGAAGGCTGAAGAGCTGCGTATCGATGTTAAAAACCACTGGCTGGGGCAGAAAGAGTCCTTTGGTGAGGTGGATCACGGCAAGCTGCTGGAAGTGAAAGATGTTGATCTTCGCTTTGTCACCAAACGTGCCTTCCGAGAGAGAGACCGCCGCTATGTGCAGGCCATTGATAATGTCTCCTTCCATGTCAAAGAAGGTGAGACTTTTGGTCTGGTCGGTGAATCTGGTTCCGGTAAGTCCACCACTGCGCGGGTGATTGCCGGTCTGTACCGTCCTGATGGGGGGCAGGTCTATTTCGCCGGTAAAGAGATCAGTGGTATGTCCGCCCGTGAGCGCCGCCCGCTGAATCGCCAGATTCAGATGATCTTCCAGAATCCGTATTCCAGCCTGAATGCCCGGATGACCGTCGCCAATATTATTGCCGAGCCTATCCGTTTCCATCAGCTGGCCAGCTCGGAAGCTGAGGTGCGTCAGATTGTTAATGATCTGCTGGATCATGTTGGTCTGGGTAAGGCTATGGGTGTGCGCTATCCCCATGAGTTTTCCGGTGGACAGCGGCAGAGGATTTCCATTGCCCGTGCGCTGGCAACCCGTCCACGGTTTTTGATCTGTGATGAACCTACCTCCGCACTGGATGTATCGGTACAGGCGCAGATCCTGAATTTGCTGAAAGACCTGCAGGAGGAACTGGGGCTGACCATGTTGTTTATCAGCCACGACTTGCCGGTTATCAGGCAAATGTGCGACCGCATCGCGGTTATGAAGCAGGGTGCCATCGTTGAGATCAATGATTCAGCGAGTCTGTTTACCAACCCTGAAAATGAATACACCAGAAATTTGATTGAGGTTATGCCTCACCTTGACCATCTCTCCCGTGAAGGTCTGGAGCTGGAGAGTGTTGCCTGAGGGCAACTGATAACAATTAGAACTTGATTGCAAACACGTGATCCCCAGGGGGAAGTTTATGATGATGAAAAAGATGCTGGCCGGTGTGCTGTTGGCTGGTGCTCTCGCCACCGGTGCACAGGCAGCCAGCCTGAAGATGGCTTATGATGCGGACCCCGTTTCTCTCGACCCGCATGAGCAGCTGTCCGGCGGTACTCTGCAGATGTCCCATATGGTCTTCGACCCTCTGGTACGCTGGACTCAAGACCTGGAGTTTGAACCTCGTATTGCCGAGAAATGGGAACGTCTTGATGAGGTCACCGTGCGTTTCCATCTGCGCAAGGGCGTGAAGTTCCACTCCGGTAATGACATGACTTCCAAGGATGTGAAGTGGACCTTCGACCGCTTGATGTCCAGCCCTGACTTTAAGGCTATTTTCGAGCCATTTTCTGATATGAAAGTGGTTGATGATTACACTGTTGATCTGATCACCAAGCGTCCATTCCCGCTGGTTCTTAACAGCGCCACTTACATTTTCCCAATGGACAGCGCTTTCTACGAAGGTACTGATGACAAGGGTCAGCCAAAGAACCTGCTGAAGAAGCACGCTGATACTTACGCCTCCCGTAACGAATCAGGCACCGGTCCTTTCCGCGTGGTTGAGCGTCAGCAGGGTGTGAAAGTTGTCTTTGATCGTTTTGAAGATTACTGGGATAAGAAGTCTCCCGGTAATGTTGACGAAATTGTGATGACTCCGATCAAGGAAGCGCCTACCCGTGTAGCTGCACTGCTCTCCGGTGACGTTGACTTTATCGCACCTGTTCCTCCAACTGACCATAAGCGTCTAAAGGGCACTGACGGTTCCGACCTGATCACCATGCCTGGTACTCGTGTCATTACTTTCCAGCTGAACCAGGATCGTGTTGAAGCGTTTAAAGACAAGCGCGTTCGTCAGGCATTTGCCTATGCCATCAACAACGAAGGCATTGTTAAGAAGATCATGAAGGGCTTCGGTACTGCCGCTGGCCAGCAGGGTCCAAAAGGCTATGCCGGTTATGTTGAAGATCTCAAGCCTCGCTATGACCTGAAGAAGGCCAAGGCGCTGATGAAGGAAGCCGGTTATGAAGATGGTTTCTCCATCACCATGATGGCTCCTAACAACCGCTACGTAAACGATGCCAAGATTGCCCAGGCAGCAGCCAGCATGCTGGCCAAGATCAACGTAAAAGTTGACCTGAAGACCATGCCAAAGGCGCAATACTGGCCTGAGTTCGATAAGCGTGCGGCAGATGTGATGATGATCGGCTGGCATGCCGACACTGAAGATTCCGCCAACTTCACCGAGTACCTGACTGCCTGCCCGAATGCCGAGACCGGCTGGGGCCAGTACAACTCTGGTAACTACTGTAATCCTGAAGTCGACGCTCTGGTGAAGGCCGCCGGTTCCGAAACCGACCTGGCCCGCCGCGCTGACATGCTTCAGAAAGTTGAGAAGACCCTCTACGACGAAGCCGCCTTTATTCCTCTGCACTGGCAGAACCTCGCCTGGGGTGCCAGCAGCAAAGCCGGTATCAGCAAAGTTGTTAACGTATTGGATATGCCATACCTTGGCGATCTGGTCGTCAACAACTGAGCTGTGTGAGCCGTGCCGGATCCTGCGCCCGGCACGGCTCTTTTCATACTCAAGAGAAGAGTTGTAAGTGGATCATGACTCTTACTTGTGCAGGTGGGTATGAATAATCTTGTGGCGAGTCACCCGGAGTGGTGACTTACCCATAACACAGTGAAGTCTAACGATGTTTGCCTTTCTAGCCCGGCGCTTGCTTCAGGCGCTGATAGTGATGTTCGTGATCAGTCTGATCAGCTTTTCAATCCAGGATAACCTGGGCGACCCTTTGCGGGAGCTGGTGGGGCAGTCCGTATCTGAAGCACAAAGGCAGGAGTTGCGTGATGAGCTGGGTCTCAATGACCCGTTTCTGGTGCAGTATGGTCGCTTCCTGAAGGGAGCTGTCCAGGGAGACCTGGGGCAGTCCTACTTCTTCAAGGAACCAGCACTGGAAGTCATTCTGGCCAAGTTACCGGCCACTCTTGAGCTTGTGTTCGGTGCAACGCTGCTGATTATTGTTGTATCAATTCCGGCGGGCGTTTATGCCGCCATACGGCCCCATAGTTTTTTGACCAAGATGATTATGGGCTGGAGTATTCTTGGTATCTCAATTCCGGTTTTTCTGACCGCGATATTTGGTATTTATCTGTTTTCTATTGAGCTTGGCTGGCTGCCGTCCTATGGGCGGGGAGAGCTGGTTCATGTCTGGGGTAGCTGGGAATCCGGTTATTTGAGCTGGGATGGTTTTCTTCATCTGATCATGCCCTGTTTCGCTCTGGCCAGTATTATGCTGCCGTTGTTTATCCGTCTGATCCGTTCAGAGATGGTGGAAACACTTTCGACAGAGTATGTGAAATTTGCCAAAGCCAAGGGTTTGAAGAAAACCCGAATTTACTTTCTCCATGCACTGAAGAATACCATGCTGCCGGTCGTTACCGTGGGTGGTGTGCAGATCGGTACCATGGTGGCCTACACCATTCTGACCGAAACCGTGTTTCAGTGGCCGGGTATGGGTTTTCTGTTCCTTGAAGCCGTAAACCGTGTCGATACGCCGCTGATCGTAGCTTACCTGATTGTGGTGGGTGCCATCTTTGTTGTTGTGAATACCCTCGTGGATTTGATCTACGGACTGATTAACCCAACTGTACGACTGGCGGGAGGTGACAAATGAGCCAAGCTGATACGATTGGTCAGGCTGCTCAAGTTACCCATGTGCCTGGTCGTTGGGAGCGTTTTAAGAAGTCCAACTTCTGGTACAACTTTACCAAGGACAAGGTTGCCCAGATTTCCTTTGTCATTCTGATCCTGATGGCTGGTGCGGCGTTTCTTTCACCGGTTTTGGCTCCTACCAACCCTTATGATCTAGTGTCCATTGATATCATGGATTCCGAGATTCCGCCATCCTGGGCGGAAGAGGGGGAGGAACGGTTCCTTCTGGGTACCGATAACCAGGGACGTGATCTGTTCAGTACCATACTTTATGGAACCCGTACCTCGTTGATAATTGGATTTTGTGCGGTAATGCTGCAGATGTTCCTCGGTGTATGTATCGGTCTGAGTTCCGGCTATTTCGGTGGCCGCTTCGATAGCTTTATGATGCGGATGGCGGATATACAGCTGTCGTTCTCAACCATGATGGTAGCGATAATTGTGCTCGCCGTGTTCCAGGCTTCCTTTGGGGCTGAACTCTACAGTGAGCTGGCCATGTTAATGCTGATACTGGTTATCGGTATTGCCGAATGGCCGCAGTATGCCCGAACCATCCGTGCCTCTGTTTTGGCTGAGAAAAAGAAAGAGTATGTAGAGGCAGCCCGGGTGATGGGTTTCGGCAGCGGCCGGATTATGTTCCGTCATATTCTGCCTAACTGCCTGTCGCCGATTCTGGTTATCTCTACGGTACAGATCGCTAACGCCATTATCAGTGAGGCGGCGCTGTCATTCCTTGGACTGGGTATGCCGGTATCCAAACCTTCACTGGGTTCCCTGATCTCCAGCGGTTTTGAATATATCTTCTCCGGCAGCTGGTGGATTACTGTTATCCCCGGCATTGTGCTGGTGGTTTTGGTACTGGTGATTAACCTGCTGGGTGACTGGCTGCGGGATGTGCTAAACCCGAAGCTTTATAAAGGTTAACGACTCTTCGCTGTTTGTGTGTTGGTGCCCAAAAGGGAAGTGTGTAAGCACGCTTCCCTTAATCAGGTGATTGGTTAGATCCCTGAGTAGCAGCGCTAGCGCGTTCTTCCAAGAAACGATAAAGGTCAAAATCATCCCCGCTGGTCGAAACTGGATGATATTCGCCATGATTTGGGTTTTGATATGAATAAGGACCGGGCTGGAGCATATGAGTCGCAGAAGTCGGAGCACAGTTCCCCGTAGGGGGGGGCGTTATACCCACATTATGAGTTTGAAGGACATAAGGTGAGTCAGTGCTCGAACTTGACCTCAAGGCTAGCTGTTCAAACCCTCTTGGTGCAGTTCCAGACGTGAGTTCAGACGAACCTGGAAAATTGCTTGAGGCTAAGAAAGATTGCCGTGTAATAATGTGCCTGACATTGATATCATGCCTGCCCGCTGGAAGGTGGGGGAAATGACCTTGGGTTTGCTGCTGTTCAAACATCATTTGTTGTCTTAGGTCTTCGTTTATTTGCGGTAACCTGTTTGCATAGAGTTGATGAGCTCGTTGATAAACCATTTTTTCAATGTCTGCCTTCACTTCCTTGAGTTGTTTTTCATGTATTTCTTTCTGTTGTTTATGGATTTCATTTTGTTGTTTGCTTAACTCATCTTTCAAAGCTATTTGATCATTTTTTCCTCTTAACTCAGCATTAAGGATGCTTTCTCTATTTTCTGCAGCAATTTTATCTTTTTCTAATTGATGAATTTTATCATTCATTTGCTTTAATTGATTGGTTTCCATATATTGAAGTTGATTATTTAAAGTGGATAGGAGTCGTTCTTTTTCATCTAGCTTTGTTTCAAGATGTTTGTTGTGCTCTTGACTCTCAGTCGATTTTATTTTTTCCTGGTTTAGAGAGTCTATGAGTTCTGATAACTGCATTTTTTCTGCAACTATAGATGCGATAGTATTATTGAGCGTTAATGATTCTGCCGCCATTGTTGAAATTTCTAATTCAAGATTGGATATCTGTTCAAGGTTATCAGTAAGCTGTCGTTCTTTTTCAGTAAGAGCTTCCTTACTATCAATAAGCTGCTTCTGAGTATCCTGAGATATATTTATTTCAGTTTCTAGTTCGTTTTTATGCTTTAACTCCATGTTGTGGAGATGAGCGTCCAAGTGACGAATTCTTTCTTGTTGTTTGGTGTTTTCTTCACGAAGTGAAATCGTATCACGCCTTAATTCTTCTTCTGAGTCTCTAATGCGCTGTATTTGTACTAGCTGTTCTTGGTGATTTGTCTTCAAACTGGCAAGTTCGGTTTCCTTGTCTTGCAGTTTTCGTTCTAGATCCATGACACTATCTTCGGCATTGTGAGCTCTGTCTCTATATTGTATTCTTTCATTTTCTAATCGCTTTTTTTCTATTGTCAGCTCCCGATAGTCCACATTACGATTATGGGTAGCTTTTCCATGTTCCTTCTCCCAGTGCGTGGCGTCTTCCCGTGCAGTATTTAGATCTTCTTTAGCCCTGGCAAGGTCTTGCTCCAGTTTCTTGATAGTTGCCTGAAATTTAGATACAGCTTGCAGTTGAGCATAACCTATAGGTTCCAAACCTGCAGAATCTGGTTTTATATCATGGTGAATAGATGTAGCGGGTGTAGAAGAGGAACTGGTTTGATCTGTGTGTTTATGTTCTTTTAGCTTGCTATGTTGTTGATTAGTTTGATGCTTTAAATTTTCCACCTCTTCCTTTTTTCTCTCGTAATCTTTCAGTAAATTATTATAGGTGTCACACGTCTTTTTATGTTTATTTATTGACTCTTTATACTTGTTACTAACTTCAGTATTTTTCTTTTCTAATCTTACAATATCTGCTTCCAGCGTAGTGGTTTTATGTTTTTGGGCAGCAAGATCACTTTGATAACTTCCAGCTTTTATTACTGACTCTGTATAGCCCTTCCTTTGTGCCTCCAATTCTAGAAGAGCTTCAGAAAGTTCTTCGCTAATCCTTTTAAGATTTTCTTGAAGTGTAGAAACCTGCTCTTGATGTTCAAGCTTCTGTTGTTTTAAGGAATCCTCACTGGTTTGTAGCTTATTCTCAATCTCACAATAGGCAGTTTGTTTATTATTGAGACCAATTTCTAAATCTTCGCTTTTCCGCAAAAGCTGTGAGTGCTCTTTATTCAGCTTCTCCAGCTCAACGTTATTGTTAGTCAGTTCCTCTTTCATCTTTTCAAGCCTATCCTGTAATACCTCAATAGTGTTATCGTTGAACAAGTCAAGCTCAGGTGTATCCGGCTGATAATTATCAGCAATAGCTTTCAGAGAGGTTGCAGTATGTGAGGATAATGTTGTCTGAGTACCCTGGTCCACCATATCCACAGGATAGGGTAGACTGACCTGGATAGAAGCAGCGCTAGTCGATACTGGAGGCCTGAGTTCATCTTCCCGTGTTTTTTTAGCGGATCTTTTGTGCTTATGTTTTGCGTCAGAGTCACTCCCGCCCTCAGATAAGTCTTCTCCCATAGCTTCAGGTGATAAGTGGATACGCTTTGAGTCTGTTCTTGGTCGTGGATCAGCCTTTTTAGTAGCAATGATGTCAAGAAGATCTTGAAAGGGAAGAAAACGAATATCGTTATACTTGTCATAATTAGCCAGATATTTTTTTATAAACACAATCTTAGTTTGAGCTTCACTGTACTGGCCACACATAACGAGCATGTTACAGACAGCATAAAAATTATATAATTCATTATTGGTATGGTGATGATGAAGTTTTGCTGCTGCATCCCGATCACGCTTAGCCATACAATATCGATATGAATGAGCAAGTTCAATATTATCCTTTTCAGTATTATCTAAATCACGAGTAAGTAATCTATCAAGGGTTTCTTTTGCTCTATCAAATTCTTTATTTTGAATATATTTAAGTGCCGAGAAAAAATCGAAATCAATGAGTGCACCACAATCTTTAGCAAAAATTATTTGAATATATCTGTCATGCCTAGTGTAAGAATTATTAAGAATATCACTAATCACTGGTTTTAAAACCTTATGCATAAGAGTGTGGGGTATACAAAACTTTCCCAGGCTTGGCAAGTGTCTAGCCAATTCTATTGTCATCACTGTTTCACTGCCACGTTTCATCGGAATCTTCGTATGAAAACAGCAAGGGCCAAATGACAGAATGCAGCAACCATAGAATAAAATATTATTCATTGTTTTTATGCTTATCTCAGAATCATTTAAAGGTCTTCTTGTGATTTCAAAGTGGAGGAATTTATCTGAAAATAACCTGGATGCACAGGCAATTCTTAAACAGTCATTATGATTGAATTCATTTTTCCTTAACTCTTTGAATTCTTTAATTAGTGTTGAGAAAGCACCTGATGTATCAATAGATTGATTAATTGTTTTGTTAAGATGATGCTGTTGAAATAAACTGGAAAAATCTTTGTTAAATTCTTCGTCAGGATACTTTTCACTAATAATCTCACAAAGGGTATTGTATGCATCCATCCAAAAACTATGTACCCGACTTGTTAGGCGTCGACTATTCAATACCCAAATAAGGTATTGGTTGGTTACTTTTAACACTTGCTTAGCTTTCACATAATCAAGATTGTTTAGGAAGTCTTTGTTGGTTAATAATGTTTTAACAAAGATTGTTACAATCCTAAAAGTTTCTAGTTTATATTTATGGTAATCATTACTTAGCCCAAAAGACCAATTCTGGTCATTCCCATAAAAAATGTTGCTGTGATATTTTTCCAGGATAGATAAAGATTGATCAAGATTTTCAAGATTTCGCAATAGCCTTTCATCATCACCTTTAAAGTTATGATCCTCGCAGAATTTTTTAACAGAGTCCCAACTTCTCCCTTTCTGTTCGTGAAAGGTTCGAATGATCGATTTTGCTTCACTGAACCTGCCATTTACAACGCACTTCATTGAACTTGTATAAGCTGCTTTTACAGCATCGATAATCGACCGTTCCTGGTTTGGGATTCTGGGTCGGGTTTCTCTATCAGTCAGTGAAACTGTTTCAGGCTTTTTCTTGGGGCTTGGCATATCTTCATATCTGTGAGGTGAGAGGCTCCGATGCTGGTGATATGAATGCATCACAGCCTTTCTAGCTGATCTTCTGTCGAAATCGCCAGATTTTGCAGGAACTATAGACTCAGGAGACTCAGGTCTAATTCTAGCCTGGCTTGTTCTCTTGCTACTTCCAAGTATTCTTCCTGCCGCCATTTAATACTCCGTTTGATAATTTTGTAGGATAAAAGTACAAATTTAATGTGACTTAGACAGGAGAACGAGTAAATTTGTTAATCTATTAACTAACAAAAATGTTAAATTAATTATAAATACTAATTTTCGAATCGCTTCAACCCAAAGAGCCTTAACCAAAACTCTCCCAAAGAAGCTTCGCCGACATAACCAGATAAATCACCACCATCATAGGCCGAATCAGCTTCTGCCCTTTGGTCATAACCATTTTGGAACCAATCCGGGCACCAATAAGCTGACCGGCCATCATCACCAGCCCTAGAAGAACAATGACATGCCCGTCTGCCAGGAAGAAACCTAGGGAGAAGATATTGCTGGTGAAGTTCAGCGCCTTGGTATGGGCGATGCCACTGGCAGTGAATGTCCAAGCAGAACCACGCAGAACATGGCAAAGAAGGAGCCTGTTTCGGGGCCAAAGAAACCATCGTAAAAACCAATACCAAAACCGGCGGTCAGGGCAAATGTTGTCAGAGTGACTCGCTGATGGCCGCCATCCAGCCTCATGTTCACCGGCACAGGAGATTTTCAGGATAAACGGGTTGGGAAGATCCCAGGATAGGTTTTGACTCATTGCTGCTTGGGTGGTCATGCCGGTACACCAGAAAGAAGTCCTGCCAGACTCTCATGTTAGAGAAACAGGCGGTTTTGGTACATGGTTAAATTTGGCACGAAAGGTATAATGCAGCCTGTTTTTTAATTACCAGATGCCTCTGCCTGAGTTATGAGCAAGTCATTACGAGACCAGTTACTGGGTGCCGGTATTGCCAGCAAGAAGCAGCACCAGCAAGCCCGTACACAAAAGAAAAAGCAAAAGAAACAGGGCGTTGACCCCCAGGTTGAGCAGCGTCGTCGCCTGGAAGAGGAGAAGCGCAAGCAGGTTGAGCGTGATAAGGCCCTGAACCAGCAGCGTGAAGCCGAGCGTAAAGAGAAAGAGAAGCTGGCCCAGATTCGCCAGATTGTGACCACCAACAAGGTTGAGCGCAAAGACGGCGAAAGCACCTACAGTTTTGTTGATAACAAGAAGATCAAGAAGTGGTACCTGGATGACAAGCAGATCGACGAGCTGAGCAAAGGTCGCCTGTCGCTGGTTCGGCTGGAAGAGGAGGATTATGTGCTGATCTCCGGTAAAGTGGCTGAAAAGCTGGCTGAGCGTCTGGGAGAGGAAGCTGATCAATTCCTGCTGGTGAATAACAAAGGCAAGCAGGAAGAGATTGATGAAGATGATCCTTATGCGGATTACCAGATTCCAGATGATCTGATGTGGTAATTGCCAGATACTGTGATTTAAGAAAGCCTGCACTGATCTGCGGGCTTTTCTTTTTAGGGGAAATCAAAACATTTCTTGCAAACTGATAAGTCAGGATACTGGGTTTTACTGGATGGCAAAGGCTGCTGTGATGTCGGTTTCAGTTTAACGCGTGTTATAAGAGCAGGCTTTAACAAGGGTGTTATCTTTTGTCTGTAATACCCCCGCAGGAAACTGTCTAAAGCAGTACTTAATCCGGAAGGGAATTGAAAGTGTATCCAGAACCAGTTTCAACAACACCTCCAAGTATTGCAGGCAATTCACCCAAGCCTTCACTTGAATGTACTGAGGAGGATAAAGGCACGAAACAGGTTGTTGAGGAAGTGCCGCCAACAGTGTCCATTCAGTCTGATGAGCCGTTATTACCACCCGAGCCGGTTATCTATCCAGGCATGTCAATCAATATGAAGACAGTTTCCCTGGCGGATATTCAGAAGGAAGGCCCAAGATATGTTGACTGGATACGGGTGCCGACCACCTTTGCCACTTCTGATCCTATTACGCCAGAGTTATTGGATCACCTTGATTATCAGGTTGTAGGTTCTGATGAAAAAGTCAGGGATAAATTAAGACGTGCCAGTGAAAGTGCCAGCTCTGAATCAAGAATTGTCAAAGCCACTGTCCAGGAATGTTTTAATCGAAAATGTGAGAAAAAACTGGATGACTTATTAGACCGTTCTGAGGGTTTGACCACGGCAAGTATATCCGGCCCCTGGGGAGGATGCTTTGTACTGCAGAATAGTAAAGGGCATATGACGCAGGATGAATTTACAATTGGTGGGATTGCTGAAAAAAAGAAAGAAGAAGATACGGTACCTCCCAATATTGGCCTTTTTGATGGCCATGGTTTGCAGGGGGAGATGGTTGCCAAAATGGCCTCTTTACTATTGGTCAACCAGATTCAACAGAGAATGAAAACTTACGCTGATGGAGTGGGCAATACAGATACGGTTATCTGGAATGCCCACAAGAATGGATTTACAGATTCCGACAGACTGGTAAACCATTTTCAAACCGGAGGTAGCACAGCAACGCTTTCATCTTTCTATGGGCAGGATTTATGGACAGCCCAGGCCGGAGACTCTCACCAGCTATTGATTAAGCCGGACGGAACTTATAAAGGTCTGACGGAACAGGCCTCCCCGGGAAAAATCAAATATCTCAAGCAAATTGAAAGACGTGGCGGGCGGCTGAATTCAACCAAAAGACGAATTAAAAACCCTGATGCTAAAACCCTGGCAATGGCTAAGTCTATTGGTGACCATAACTATCAGGGCTGTTCCAATCCCAGGCCTAAAATTGTTGTGACCAGAAAACCTGATGGTGGCTGGAATAATCACTATCTGTTGCTGGGAAGTGATGGTTTCTGGAAAGTAACCAGTGATAAGGGGGCCTGTGCTGCTCTGAAAAAACTGCATCAGAAAAAATATTCTGCCAGCAAAATAACCAGAATATTGGCATTGGCTGCAAGAGCTTCCGGTTCCCATGATGATATATCTGTCGCATTGGCAGATCTTAATTATCTGGCAACAAGGACGAAATCAGTTCCGGTAGACTTATTACCCGCATCTCCAGTTGGCACACTGGGAAAAAAACGTGTCTCTTCATCAAGTTCCGGTAAGAACAAGGCCTGCGTGAAATAAAGCACTCAGGTTTCTCATACGATGTGCTTTCAGCAGAACCTATAATGTCAGGATAAACATCTGCACTTATTCGAAAAAGGATTTTTCTATGAGTATCCAGGCTGGTGACCAACTTCCCGATTTCATTTTGTTCGAATTTGATGATCAGGAAGGTGTGGTTGAGAAGCGTCTCTCTGATCTGGCCTGGAAAAAGAAAGTAATCGTTGTTGGTGTTCCCTGCGCCCGCAGGGATGAACCCCTGTGCCGGAACGAGAGCTGAGTGTAAGCATGCTTCCCTTTTTTAATGTCCGCAGATAAATTGTGAAACCACTGACTTTTATCGATCTGGTGAAGTAAAAAACTATGGAACAGTTGGAGTGCAGAACTGCCGTTATTTCCGGAGCATCAGGTGCGGTTGGCAGACATCTTCTTCAAAAGCTTTTGGCTTGCCAATCTTATTCAAAGATTGTCAGCCTGGTACGCAAGCCTTCCGGAATAGAGTCGAGCAGGCTGACAGAGCTGGTTGTTGATTTCGAAACCCTTGATCAGCTTGGGGAGCTTGAGGGGCTGGATGCTGTTGAACAGATTGATGATATTTACTGCTGCCTGGGAACTACCCGTAAGAGAGCCGGTTCTGCACAAGCCTTCCAGCGGGTGGACCGGGATTACGTATTAAAACTGGCACGGCTGGGTATGCGGTTCAATATGCAGAAGTTTGCCGTAATCAGTTCAGTGGGAGCGGGCAAAGGCTCTTCAGGTTTGTATCTGAAAACCAAAACAGAAATGGAACAGCAGTTAGGTGAACTGAATATTCCCCAGTTACTGATTTTCCGGCCCAGCCTTCTGCATGGTGAAAGAGCTGAGTTTCGTTTGGGCGAGGCAGTCGGCTTCTATGCGCTGCAAGCATTGAAGTGGCTTCCGCCACTGATGAAATATCAGCCGGTTTTAACCAGTCAGGTGGCAAAAGCCATGCTGAGCATCACATTGAATAGCCAGAATGAGAATGTGCGAATTGTTGAAAGTATGGAAATGCAAAAAGTCTAAGTTCATTTGCTCTGGATAAGAGCAGTCTATACACTTGTTTATCAAAAATAATAATAAGACTGCTGTTCATGAAAGATACTCATTCTCCGTGGCTTCAAAAGGCACTTCCCGTTTTGGTTTTCCCTGTCACCATGGGTGTGGCACTTCTCTCAATCTGGCAACTGCTTAAAGCGGATGTTCATGAAGGGCTGGCAGTGTTTCTGGTTCTTGTTCCCGGTGCCTTGATTATTGCGGTTCTGGAACGGTTATTACCTTACCGTGAAGACTGGAATAAAAATGATGGTGATTTAAAAACAGACCTGATCCATATGCTGGTGGCGCAGATTTCCATCCCCCGACTGACCAAACCATTATGGATTGCGGCGCTGGTTTCAACCGTTGGCTGGTTAAACCAGACATATCCATCGGGGCTCTGGCCCCATCACTGGCCTGTAGTTATACAGCTGGGACTGGTTCTGCTGATTGCCGAGTTTGGCCGCTACTGGGTACACCGGGCAGCACATACTTATATCCCTTTATGGCGCTTTCATGCGGTTCACCATAGTCCAAACCGATTGTACTGGATGAATGCCGGTCGGTTTCATCCTGTTGAGAAAGTGTTCTTTCTGATTCCCGAGGTTGTTCCATTTATCCTGCTGGGAACAAATATTGAAGCGATGTCGCTGTACTTTGTTTTCAATGGCATCCATGGCATGTTCCAGCACAGCAATATCAAACTGAAGTTGGGATGGTTGAACTATGTGTTTGCCATGACTGAACTTCACCGCTGGCATCACTCCAAACTGGTTCGTGAATCAAACCGAAATTACGGCAATAACCTGATTATCTGGGATCTGGTGTTTGGCACGTTCTTCTGGCCAAAAGAGAGAGACGTGAAGGTAATCGGAGTTTATAACCCGGATTACCCCAAGGATTATCTCGGCCAGTTAAAAGCACCATTTCAGGGAAATATTGATAAGCCTGCAGATTACAAGCAACGGCCAAAATATTACGAGGCCAAAGTCAGGGAAGAGTGTCTGCCAGCGGAGGATATGGCATGAACCTGTTTGTAAAAATCTATACGGTTATATTTGCCCTGGTTTTGCTTATTGGTGAAACACTGATTGCTTTGAATACCGAGAAGTACTGGCCGTTATCTCTGGATGATTTTGTGGTAGCCATTTTGTTAATAGTGACTGCCAAGATCTCCTGGGATAAAACAATCCATTGGTTTATGCCGGTTCTCTGGGCTTTTGCCTGCGGCAACCTTTATGCCATGTTGTTTACCCGGCTTGATCCTGTAACAGGCTCAGGGGAAAGGATTGGGCTGGTTACTATTGCTCTTTTGGCTGCGGCTATTGGCTTGGCAGGTTCGCTGATTGCCCGGAAGAGTAAGGGTTCGTAGTAAGACTATTTCGGAAGGCTTACGCCTTTCAGGTGCTCAGGAATAGGGCGGGTGTTCATAAAGTGATATTGGTGCATGGCAAGATCCCACTGCAGCTGAGTACAGTGCATTGATGACTCGAGTTGCTGTAACTGTGTTTGTTGCATTTCAAGCTCTGCCATAAGCTCTTTGATTCTTGCTTTGTGTTTTTCGGCTTCGACTTCCTGAGGGGTGAGTCTGCTGTCACAAGCTTTTAAAGCCTGCTCAAGCCGTTCAAATTCTTCCATTGTTAAGTCAGGGGTGTATTCATCAGAATCCTGCTTCTTCCTTTTTTGAGGAGGAGAGGAGGATTTTTGATCTTTATTTTTCTTTATAATCGTCCATGGTGTTGTTCCAAAGTGGATCTTGGAATTTTTCAAGCGATATTTGACCCATAACTTGGCACCATCAGTAATTGAAATATTTTTAGGGTCTGAGGCATTTCTAAGCCATACATATAAAGGAGTATCCGAGTCCTTCAGATAATCGAGAAAATGCGGGACTGATATGCAGTTTGCTCTTGACTCGGACATACTGGCTTCTATAGATGTTATAAGTGCTATCAATATTTGGGCCTGGCTCCAGTCCGTGTTACCAAAATGGCCTTCAATAAAGCTGGTGGCTTTCTTATTGGTTTTATTTAAAAAATTTAGCTTTAGGGTGTTTTTATTAGTGAATCCCATTTCTTTTGCCGCCTTGGATAAAGAAAACGGTTTGTATATGGATTCTTGAAGGAAATCTATTAGATGCTGCTCATGTTCTTCATCATTTTGGGCTGGGCAGGGAAAGGCTGGGATCTTATAGATTACAGGTTGTATAGTGCGTTCTCTTTCCAGCTTTGCAGCTTCAGCTCCCTTTTGGATAAGCTGCATAGGAAATGAAACGACTAAAGATGCTGAATGCTCTTCTTCAGTATGGGTAATTTGTCTGCCTGTGACTGTTGGTAGATCCTGAGTGTTTAGTGTTGGTCCTGTATGTCTTCTTTTTTTACCCGCCACAGATGTGACGTCATCTGATTTTAAAGCTTCTGCATTTTTGCTTTTTTGAGTCGGGATGGAGGAGGGCTGTGTCGGATAGTTTCCCGAGAGAATTTGTGCAGCAGTAGAGCCGTTTGAAAGCCTTTGCGATTCCATAATTTGATTACTCCACTCCCCAAAAATTCACCCTGAATGGAATATTGACATTCAACCAAAGCGAAGAGCATTAACATTTATGACAGCAAGGCTGTCAGGATGACACTGAAAGTTAAAATGAGCACAAATCGTGATTATTGCTAATGACCTTCATAAAAATGTCATGCATTATGTTATAACATCTTTAACGCCCGAAAATCGGGAATATAGCCTGCCAGGAATGCAGGCTGTTTTATTGAAGTAGATTCTGGAAATGACCATCAGCCTGTTGCAGTCTAAAAAGCAAAGAACCGGGAATAACCTCCTGGTCTGCCTGCTGGCAGCTGTTTATCTGTTGGTTGCTTTCTATTCTTTCAGCCATACCCACGGCAGGGCTGAAGATTTCAGCCCGAAACTCCTGGCATGAAGATAAGCCTTTCAAAATTTCCGGGGTATTGAAATCAACCGGAACACCAATGGATCGGGTTATCATGATTTCCCTGGCGGGTATTGAAGCACTGCATGTTGACTGGGTAAATGGAGCGCCCCCGGCTTCCTGGTGCCACTGAATATCAATAAAGAGCAGATTGCTACAGAGCTGTTGTTAGTGCCGACCCTGGGCGCCTGTATCCATGTGCCACCACCACCGCCCAACCAGACGGTTTATGTTCGCTTTGAAAAGGGTATCAAAGTGACGGAGGCCGGTTATACACCTTACTGGCTGGAAGGAACGCTCAAGGTAGAAAAGAACAAGTCTGAGTACACCGAGACACTTTATGGAATGAGTGTTGATGCTATCGAGGAGTACGAGTAATTCCTTAAATGATCAGCCCTTCCTTAATTGAAGGGCTGATTTTCCAATATTGCATATTTCTTGCGCAGGTTGTAGCATCGCCGCCAGTCATAAATCGCTTCATATAATCCCAATGATATGGTTTGGGAGTTTCTACCAGGCACCGTAAACGCCTGATTATGAAGTATGTAACCGTTGCTCGCTCGGCTATTTCACCAACTAGCCATCAACAGTTTCATACAGCATAAGTAGAGATATATGAATTATTTTGACCTGCCCAAAATTGATCTTCACTGCCACCTGGATGGCAGCATTCGTCCGCAAACAATAATTGAACTGGCGCAGCAGCAAAATATTCCTCTACCTGCCGATAATGTCGAAGACATTAAACCCCATCTGATCGCCCCGGAAACCTGTCCCAACCTGGATGAGTACCTGAAGTGTTTTGCCCTGCCGGTTGCAGTAATGCAAAATGCAGAATCCATCGAACGCATT
The DNA here is from genome assembly GCF_023502345.1 of Parendozoicomonas callyspongiae. GTDB lineage: Bacteria > Pseudomonadota > Gammaproteobacteria > Pseudomonadales > Endozoicomonadaceae > Sansalvadorimonas > Sansalvadorimonas callyspongiae. The sequence goes on along the minus strand of NZ_JAMFLX010000005.1, from coordinate 175,222 downwards.
GCCTTTGAGCTTTATGAAGATGCAGCCAGGGAAAATGTGAAATATATGGAAGTTCGGTTCGGGCCGTTGCTGCATATGCAGCAGGGACTGACTCTTGATCAGATAATTGGCAGTGTAGTGAAAGGAATAAGAAGAGCTGAGCAGCAATACGATATACATGGTAACTGTATTCTATCGATTCTGCGCACCATGCCAAAAGACCAGATCAATGATGTGATTGATGCGGGAGCCAAATACCTGAACAACGGCGTGGTGGCTTTTGACCTGGCCGCCAGTGAACTTCCCGGTTTCTGTCATGAGTTTATCCCTTATGCCCAATACGCTTTGGAAAAAGGCTACAAAGTCACAATCCATGCGGGTGAGCAGGGAGTTGGCCAGAATGTTTACGATGCCATTGATCTGCTGGGTGCAGAACGTATTGGTCACGGTATTCATATTACCGGTCATGCAGGTGCCTATCAGCTGGTCAAGGATAAGCAGACTGCACTGGAAACCTGCCCCAGCAGTAATGTGCAGACAAAAGCCGTGAACAGACTGGAACAACATCCTTTCAAGGATTTTTATCTGGATAACCTGCCCGTCACAATCAATACCGATAACCGCACTGTTTCCAACACCACCATGACCGAAGAAGTGGAAAAGGTGATGGAGCAGTTTCAGTTAAGCCGGGAAGATTACTTCAACATCTACCAGGTCAGTGTTGAGGGTTCCTTCGCCTCTGAAGAGGTTAAGCAGCACCTGCTGAAGTTTGCACAGTAAAACCTGTTCTGTGTGAAATCAGCCACGATCAACACTGGCTGGTTTCACGTTAAAAAATCCTATAGCCGATAGTATGTGGATATAAATCCCTGTTCCTGAGGTAGCGCTCCGGGGATTCCAGCTGTTCAAGTGGATTGGCATCTACCAGAAGCCAGTGTCCCTGGCTCTTAATCAGCGTTTCATAGTGACCTGCATGGGAGCAGATGCCAGCACGGGTAATTATACAAACAGGATGGGCATCTAACTGGGTCATGCTTTTATTATCCGGAGAAATGATTGGTATGGTTATTGGTTTGAAAGCCTGATCAATTGCAGCTTGAAGGTGTTTAATTTCTTCATGTTGCTCTGTTCTCCAGCATTCACCCAGAAACACTCGAAAATGCTGAAGTGTCTGCTCAATTTGAATAGAGCGGCTTCGTTCTGTCTGATAATGCCCTTCTGGTAAGTCACCCTGAGATTCCCAGTGGACATTATCAAGACGTTCTGGTGCCAGGTAGTCAGTGACTGCCGTTTGAATACAGCCACTGCTATTGACAGAGACACTCAGTTGCAGGGTTCTTTCTGCGGCAGCAGCTGACAACCGATGGTACTGCTGGTTGTTATATTGGGTTGTCATTATTGAGAACAGTTTCAGGTGTGGCCTGCTTTTCAACTGATCCTGAAGAAGTTGCTCCAGATTTAAAAGAAATGAATTTGTATCATTGTGATCAAGATTTTTCAGGGAAAATGATTTAGTATCCTCAGGGCTACTCTTTCTATCGCTGGATTCAAGTTGTTTGCTATGTGAAGGGGAAACCTGTTTTCTGCTCCTTGGTTCCCGTGATCTCAGCTGATGACCTCGAGGAGGCTTAAGCTGCATGGATGATTGAAATATTACCGGGGAGTTAAAGCAGGTCTCAAGAAAACTCATCCAGTGCTTCTCAAGATCCTTATGGCTTGCGTGGGTTCTCTTCATGGCAGGCAACAGGCTTAATAATGATTTCAAACATTGTGACTCTTGGGGGCTGTCCTGGGTTTCTGGCAGCACTAAATCTTGCAGATGTTGCAACTCTTCAGATGACAGGAAAAATCTGAAAAAATATAAAGCACATTTGATGTAGCAAATATTTTTGTGGGGATCTGATAGTGTCGAAAATACCAGATCCGGTGGAGAACTATCGATAAGCCCATCCAGCGTTTTTTGTTTTTTGGGTGGTGGGGGATCTATTGCTACTGCTGTTTTTTCAGGTTCCGTTATGTCAATAAGCAGTGCTTGATAATCGAGTTCAGGGTGGGAATCTTTGCTTTCAAGCCATTCCTTACGGATATTGTATGCGGTCTTGTAAATAAAATCTGAAGCTCCCTTTCCATGTTTGTCGTCAAAGGCGCTCATCGCTCGAGGTACACTTCCAAAGAGAGCCGTGTAAATGTTAACTGTCTTTTCAGGTTGAAGGATTAAAGTCAGTTGTTCACTTGATAGAGAGTAATTATATTTTTTCCGCACAGTATTTATGTGGCATTCAATAATACGTTTTATTCTAAGCCGGGCATCAGGTTCTGATTTGGCCGGAGCTGATAGTTCTGCAGGTGATGTACCTGTTGGCACATCCTGATATTGGAAAGGATTAAAATGTCCAGGGAGGCTCTGTCTTTTCACCACGGCTCGCAGTAGCAATCGAGTTATTGACAGCTTTTTGCTTTGTTCTGGAATTTGATTTTTTCTAAAGACCAATTCAACTACCTGTTCAATAGGTCTGCTGGACAGGATCCAGAGCTCTCTCTCCGTAATTGCACATCCCAATTGGGCCAGCTGCTCAGCCCAGTGTTGAAAAAGCAGACCTTCTGTTCTCAGTACTTGAATCGTTCCATCGGGCTCAAACCTGGCTTTTTTTAAAGAGCAGGGATGTCTGGGAGCTTTTCGTTTCAGTGCTTGTCCAGGTAGGTAGTTTGTAAGTTGAGGAGTTGTTGAGTGGGTTGCAGCTAACTCTTCTTGTTTCTTATCAAACTCGCGCTGTGCCGGAACATTGGCAAAGAGAGGCATGATTGCAATCTGCTTACCTTCAGGAAGCTGTTTTTGAACTATGGATCTTATGGGAGTAACCAGTACATGTCTGGTTGGGAGGCATTGGGGGGCAGGCGTGGTGTTAGAGGCAAGTTGTTGATGGAGTTGCTGTATGTTTTGCTGAATCAGAGTTTGAAGTTGTTGAGATATATCCTGCACTGAGAGCAGTGAAACTCCCCGGCCAAACTGAACGGTATGAGAGCTGCCTTGAGCTCTTGTAACTGAAGTACAGGTGGTCGTTACAGGTGCACTTGTGGTAACTGGTTCATCGTTAGTAGATTTCTGTGCCATGCCCCGTGTCGACTCAAAATACAATCATTTGAGTTGGACAGGCAAGATCCCTGATTTTTCCATCAGGTAATGGTTTCAGTCAGGAGTTGTCAGCACAGGCAACAGCTTTGCTGACTCTCCTGACAATAACTGCTAGGGCCTGTTGAGGTTTTATTATGGTGCTCAGCCTTTTCGAGGGCTTTTATGGGTAGGCGCAGTGTTGCAGAAATGCTTGTTGCCTTTCAAAACACTGCAACGCAGCCATAGAAGCCCTCGGAAAGGCCCTACGGGTGGCTCTAAAAGCGGCCATCCGCTACGTCGAGCTTGCTCAATGTAGAATAACTACGATTTTCACAAGCTCTTCTAACGGCTAGCCGCTTTTAGAGCCACTGAGCCGCATAATAAAACCTCAACAGGCCCTAATCAATTCGAGATTTTTTCGACTCGTTTTCCAGTTTAAGGCCAGTCAGGGCGAGTTTCAGCAGCTTTATCGGGCTCCTGGTAAAGAGCGTCTGGATCAGTTCCTGGAACAGTTCGTACTTTTTCAGGGTGTAAGGGTACCAGTTAGGCTCAATGATGCTGCTCTGCTTATCAATCAGGATTGATTTGCTGCGGGTAAAGGCCAGCAGACCTTCTGCGCCCTTGGCCCGGCCAAAGCCACTTTCCTTTTGTCCACCAAAAGGCAGAGCGGGGTTGCCTTCTGTCAGCATCACATTATTGATAGAGACTGCTCCCACTTCTATGGCCCGGGCAACCCGCTCCGCTCGTTTCAGGTCTTTACTCCATACACTTGCCGTCAGACCAAAACTGAAACTGTTGGTTTCCCTGATTACTTCCTTTTCATCGCTGAAGCGATACACCGGAATCAACGGACCAAAGGTTTCTTCGTTATGGAGTTTCATATCCGGTGTGATGCCGGTAATGATTGTTGGCAGATAGAAGTTATCTCCCAGGCGGGCTCCACCCGTTAGAATCTCGGCCCCTTTGCTGCGAGCATCTTCGACATGGGACTCAATCATATCCATTTGAAAGCCAGCGGTGATTGCCCCGATATCAGAGTCTCCCCGGTCACCATTGTTGACGATCAGCTTTTCGGTTTCCGGCACCAGTCGGCTTAGGAACTCTTCATAGATATTGTCGTGGATATAGAGCCGTTCCACAGAGGTGCAGGACTGTCCGGCATTGGTCATTGCACCCCAGATGGCGCCAGCAACAGTGCGGTCAATATTGACGTCATCAAACACAATCATCTGATCTTTACCGCCCAGTTCCATTTCCGCAGGAATCAGCAGCTCGGCAGCCTGTTTAAGAATGCGTCGCCCTGTACGTCCCGAGCCAGTAAAGAAAATCTTGTCCGGACGTTCTGCGATCAACCGTTGCGCAGTTATTCCCGTGCCATAAGCAATCTGGAGACTGTGTCGTATCAGTGGCGAGACAGAGAGAATGTCTTCCAGAAGCCCCCGAAGAGGAGTGAGCTCAGAGGGTTTGAGAATAACGGCATTGCCGGCAATAAATGCTCCCAGGGAGAAACACATGGCAATATGAAACGGATAGTTCCAGGGCGCGATCTTGACGATGACACCATAGGGTTCGTGGAAGATACGGGATTTTTTGCCCAGCAGGGTAATGGGGGTGGAGATTTTGGTATCTTTCAGAATTTTGGCTGCGTTATGAATATTCCACTCAAGGTTATCCAGAACACCCAGTATTTCTGAAACAAGTGCATCTGTGCGGGTTTTGCCTGTTTCATCACAGAGTCGGTCAACAATGCGATCTCGATTGTCCCTGATATGATCCATCACCTGCTGAACAGCATCCAGCCTGTGCTGGAGTGGGGTGTTTCTTAAATCTGTGGCAGCATCACGGGCTACCGAAAACATTGCCCTGACTTCATCCTGCGACAGTTCATTCAGCTCGTAGATAGCCTGACCTGTTACGGCGGATTCAACCGAAATCACACTGCAATCGTTCATGAATCACTCCCACCCTGTTATCAATTGTTGGTTCGTTATTATTGTTGTTTCGTTTGCTCAGCTATGTGCTCAGCTATTTGTTCAACTCTCTGCCACTTCACTGAGGTGAAACAGGAGAAGCACTTATATCGGGCTGGCAATGCACTCTGTAGCCCAGAGCTTCATGCACCCGGCTGTTTTTATAGGGCGATCCCTGTCCTGAATAGTAAAGAGTAAAAACCAGACCTTTCAGACCCAGCAGTAAAAGACGGAACTGCGCTGTCACAAGATCAGCCCTGATCCAATCAGGAAGACTGGAACCCGGACTGAACAGGTTTGCAACTTCCAGTCTTGCGAGTAACCAGCATAAAACCGTATCAGGCAGGAAGCTTAGTACAGTCAAAACGGTTTTCAGCGACTGGAGATCATCTTTGGATGATGCCCTAAGAATGGTATCAACATGGTACAGGCATCCTGTCTCAGAAAATGCAGGCAGCTCAGAATGAGGCGGCAGAAGAATATTGCCAATGCGTTCAACAGTTGCTATTTGCCTGGGAGATAAGACCTCTGATACGGCATAACTCATGCTGAGGCCTCCCTGTTCATCGGCTGCTGAAAGGGAATGGTATTGTTCACGCCAAACTCAGCCAGCAGCGCCTGACTGGCTCGGTGACTCTGGGCCATGATGGTCAGGGAAGGATTGATCCCCGGTGCCAGAGGGTAAATAGAGCCATCGGCAATAGTCAGGTTGGGAAAGTCGTGAACCTGGAACTGTTCGTTGACCACCGAGCTGGCTCTGTCTTGCCCAATGCTGCAACCGCCCATAAGATGCAGGGCGATTCGCAATGGGGATTCAATAATCCGCTTTGCACCAGTTTCCCGGAAAATATCCCTGATCTGTTGAAGTCCCGCTTCTGCACGTTGCTGGTCAATATCACTCAGTGGTTTGTCTATCACCAGATGACCCTTATTGTTCAGGTGCAGTCTGCCGGGAACTTCATCTCTGACTGCCACTTCAATACAGGCTAAACGGCGGTAGTTGGCCATAAAGTCCTGGTGCTGTTCTCCAAACCCTGTTTTCAACATGGCGATTGCAGCAGGCCCGGCAAAGACGTTTTCCAGTTTGAAACCCTGCTGGCGGAAACGGGGCTCATCGGATTTTAAAGCCTGAAAGGCTCCCTTATGGGCATCGACGATGTCATTCATTAAAGCCATGGTCATAAACTGGGGGTGGCAGTGAAAGCCCTGCCCGAGTGCAGGAAGATTCTTGGCAAAGCCTGACCTCAGGAGAAGTTCTGTTGTTCCCAGACTGCCGGCAGCCAGAATGCACTTACGGGCGTAAAGAATTTTGCTGGTTTTGTTATGAGTACCATATACAGCAACCTGCTTGTGACCATGAACAATCTGATGCACATGAAACTGGTCTATCAGATGAGCTCCCTGGGCCAGGGCCGAAGGCAGAAAGGAAACAGTCATGCTCTGCTTGGATCGTCTTGGACAGCCTCCCAGGCAGACAACACAGTCGTTGTTAGCGTTGTCACAGTTTTTCTGTCCCCTGCGCAGTGGTGCCCGCTTTAGACCCAGTTTGTCAAAGCCCTCGGCATAAATATGGGCATTGCCGTTCCAGTCAGATTCGGGGATATATTCCAGATTCAGATGGCTTTCCACTTCCTGATAGTGCTGATCCATCCTACTTCTGGAGTAAAAATCCATTCCGGATTTGGTTCTGAAATCGTCCAGGGCAATATCATCAAAACGATCCAGCAGGCAGTTATTGATAATGGTGCCACCACCGACAACTTTGCCCCTGATGCAGACTGTGCGTGCATCATGGCTGGAGTCCATACCGCCATTCCATGTCAGCCCGGCATTGGCATGGAGTTCATCTGAAGGAAACTGGTTGGGACGAAAATGTCGGCCTGCTTCAAGCATGCAGACACTGGCTCCGGCAGTGGTTAGGTAGTGCGCAAGAACACTGCCCGAGGCACCGGTACCGATAATAATAAAGTCATAGAAGCGCTGCTGTTGCATGGCAGTGCACTCACCTCATTTGTTATTGGTCGCAAGATTTTTGTTAAGACTCCTGCCTTTACAGATAGCAAAAATCATTCTGCGTTTATTGTTTTTGGTTGAGTACAGAGTCACATTATCAGAGTTGGTATCATCGTACCAGTTTGATGCTGCCATACGTTCCCCAGCTTTTTTAGACCAAGGTTTCATTTGATTGAGCAACAGAATAGCTGAGGAATGGTGTGTCGGGACTGTTTCCTTTGCGGATATGCATGACCCGGTTTTCAAGCTCCATAATAATGGTGGCAATGGTGCCGGCTTCACTGAATCCGGGATAAGGAGAAGGGCACCAGGACATATGCACCGGCCAGGTGGAGTTGGACCGGTCTGACAGCAGACGCTGCATAGTGTTGGTATCCTGCTGGTGGAGAATCATTGTTAACCTTGCCAGGGTGCGAAGGCGTTCATAGGAACTGGTATTGACGCCTCCTTCAGGTGTCAGGCGCTTGCCAAGATAGTGGTTGGTATGCAGGCAGATTCTTCCCGGAGGTGTCAGGAACCAGCGGTTCTCTCCGGCATATTCAATGGCAAAACATTCATTCTTGTTGTTGGCAACGGTTACACAGCCAACCCTTGAGCCGGAAATACTTGAAGCCAGCTCCCGGGCATGATCAATGGATGTTGATTCCAGAATGGCGCGCAGCAGAATATGGATGGGCACACCTTCGCAGCGTCTTCTCAGTCTCAGCATATTCAGGCAGACACCAATACCTTCACTGTTCATGCCGATTTTTCCGATAATGCCCGGTTCGGTCACGGTCAGAAATGAGCGGTCATTATCCAGGTTTACCTGTAATAAAGTCACCAGGTCATGCAGGGGACGGGCATAGTCCCAGTTCTGACCCAGAAGACAGCTGTCGCGAAAAATGATGGTACTGCATTCTAGTGGATGGCTGATCAGTTCGGAGCGGGCATTGAGCAGGTAGATCCATTCAGGTGGCTGATGAGCAGCATCGGCCAGGGCTTCAATCTCGTCACAATAAGGGGGATAAAACAGCTGGATCTGGTCACGGAAAAAGCGTCCAGTGGTCAGGACTTCTTCCTCGGGAATACGCAGTGCACCAGAGTAAAAGGCAATGGTACTGGCAATACTCTCCGACAGCTCGGCACCATGTTTGGCTCCACGGTCTGCGGCACTGCCAGACAGTGTGATAAGGGGAAAGCGATCGGTCATGAACGGGAAGTATAAATGCCGGTGACTAAACCCACACGGTTTTGCCTGTGACCTTCGTTAAGATTCTGTAAGAAGAGTAGAGAATTTCTGCTGAAAAGCGCAGACTTATAGGTATTGGACTTTAGGTGGTGTAATGAAACGAGTTACAATATTTGGCCGTTCAGGCTGTGGCTTCTGCAAGCGCGCAAAGGAAATCTGCGAACAGAAGAGCCTGGAATTTAAATATATTGATATCCATGAAGCGGGTATCAGCAAAGCTGATCTGGAAAAAACAATTGGCAAGGAAGTCCAGACCGTTCCCCAGATTTTCCATGGTCAGGACTATATCGGTGGTTTTACTGAGCTGGAAGCATTCCTCAAAGCTGAAGGTGTTATACCCGCCTGATAAAAATCTCTTCAACTGCACGAAGCATGTAAACAGCTTTGTGTGCGGTTCCCTTGTTACGACAAACTATCGAACACAGCGTGTCTATGATTCCGAAGCCGGACGACTTTATCGTCCCGCTTGTCCAGGTTCATGATTGATGCAGCCGAAGAACGGAAAATAAAGCTCCATTTTCTTCCCCCATATAGTCCCATGAGCGGTTGTGGAAGGTGATGAATGAACATGTCCGGAATAATGAATATTTCTTGTCGGCAAAGGAGTTTCAGCAAAGGAGTTTCGGCAAAAAATTTCTCTCTTTTTCTCTGACACTTTGCCGGAAATTGGGGCTTCATTTACCGGTAGGATTAATGATAATTTTCAGGTGCTGAAACCAGCATTTTGAAATCACTTGGGTATATATAGGGTTCCAGATTCGCGCTGATGAAAATGGCAGCATTCGTTTTCGTTGTGCTGCCGCTGGTAATGGTACACCAACATATAATGAAAATTTGGTTCCTAAACAGTGCAGAAACAGCCTCTTTGACTGGAACTTCCAGGTTCCGGGAAATATTTCACCAATGTTTCATATTCTTCACATGTGATCAGTCTTGTCTTAGGATTAAACGAATAACATTTCAGGGCATACAGGAAATGTAAGCCATGAACAGCACTGATCTTTTATCGTTAATCGAGCGTCTGAAGTTTGTGAGGAACTTTCAGTAATGGCTGCTCGCACTCCCTTCAGTTACCAGGTTTCTGCCTACGACTGCGTGCCTATTTCTTTTATTAATGCGCTTGCCTACCTGTTTGAGCGTGATGATATTCCGCCATTGGTTATCCAGAAAATTTACCTCTACTGCCTTGATACAGTGACTGCTCAGGGGGAGCTGGGGCATGGCACAACAGGTCTGGCCGTGGCACTTCTGGGCAACTGGCTGCAGAAATACCGGGAAGGGAGTTTTGCTCTAAGCACAACCTATTTGGACAGGGAGAAGGTTAACTGTACGGGGAGAAGTCAGCTGGAAGAGTGCCTTAACCGCAAAGGTACAGCCCTGGTCCGTCTCCATACCGGTAAAAAACTCTGGCATTACGTGCTGGCTCTCTCCATGGATGATGAGTGGTTCTACGCTTTTGATCCCTGCCGCCGCAAAAAGAAAAGCATCGTTAAGGGAGCGGTGGAGTACCTGCTCGATGCCAGAGAGCAGCAGCCCAATCTTCGTATCCGTCGGCAATGGCTGGATACTCTCTCCAATCGCAAGCGTTTTGCCCTGGGGACTTTGCGGGAAAGAGAGTGTCTGTTGATCGAACGTCCTAAACTGAATGAGTGTTATCCAGGTTAGCCAGGCAATAATGAAACATTAATTTTGACTGCCATCCATTTTTTCTGCATAAAGACGCTTGAAACAGCGGAGATGTATTATGGCAACCCAGCGCCGAGATCTTGGTACCAGCCCCGCAATCGCATTTATTTCTGATGCACACTTCCATGATGTGTATGCGCAGTTCTCTGATGGAGCCTTTCAGGGGCTGCCCAACTCTGTCAGTGGCAGGAATGCAGTTATACGTTCCATGTATGCCCAGCTCACCTCAACCCGGCTTTTTAATGAAAACTACTTCGCCTTTCTGGCAGCCCTGGATGATGTTGTTGAAAGGGGCATAAGGGTAGTGGTTCTGAGTGGTGACTTCAGTGATGACGGACAACCGCTGCATCTACAAGGTCTGTCCAAAGTATTGGAAGAGTACACACAAAAACATGGTATTCAGTTCTTTGCCTGCAACGGTAACCATGATCCGGTGAAGCCATTTAACTCAACTGGCGGCAAGCATGATTTTCTGGGAACGGAAGGCAGGGAACAGCCAATCTTCAGTCCGGGACATCAGGGAAGCCTGCCACATAGCAACTCCCATCGCCATCAGCCTGTTATCTCGGAAGATGTGGTTCATCAGGGCTATGAGCCGATTATGGCCAGCCTGAAAAATCAGGGTTTCTATCCACAGGAAAGCTATCTCTATTTTGAGACGCCATTCAGCACCTACACCCAAAATGATTACACCTTTGAACAGGCCAGCAAGCAGGCTCAGTTCCACAACCGTTTTCATGAGATATGTGTGGAAGGAACTGGTGGAAGATACCGCAAACCTCATTACACCAATGGTATAGAGCTGCCCGACAGCAGTTACCTGGTGGAACCGGTCGAGGGAATATGGCTGCTGTCCATAGATTCCAATGTCTATATCCCGAAAGCTGAGCTGGATAAACCTGATAACCCCGCGCATCCCTCGAATTTCCATGGCTCCAGTGATGCCGGATTCAACAAGGTGTTAACGCATAAGGAATATCTTCTCGACTGGATTCACTCCGTAACCAGACGAGCTGAAGAAACAGGAAAAACAGTGGTTGCTTTTGGGCATTATCCTGCCGTTGATTTCTTTGATGGGGCCGGGCCTGAAATCAAGAAACTGTTTGGTGAAGGGAATTTTGACCAGAAGCGAATTCCCAATGATGATGTGGCAGAAGTATTGGCCAGCGCAGGGATTCGTATCCATTTTGCCGGGCATATGCACTTTAATGATACCGGTTTAAAAACCTTTGCTGATAACGGCTTTCTGGTAAATATCCAGGTGCCAAGTCTGGCCGCATATGTTCCTGCCTATAAAATCCTGCAGCTTAAGGAAGACAACAAAGCTGAAGTAACAACGGTCACCATTGATCAGGTAAACAGGTTTGATGAGCTGTTTGAGCATTACCGGGAAGAACATAATTACCTTAAGAAGCACAACCCTGAACGGTTGTGGAATGAAGGGATTCTTAAGGCGAAAAACTATCGGGAATATACCAGCCTGCATATTGCCGAACTGACTCGATTAAGTTTTCTGCCCAATGCATGGCCGTCCGATGTGCGGGAGATGCTGTATGCAATGGATGGCGGACAGATGCTGGTTATGTCTCAGCTGGAGTCTGATATCCGCTGGGATCAACTGGCAGGGCCGGACAACAGTCTAAGCATTCCAGATGCTGTAAAACCCAGCTGGATAGAGGCCGAGAAGAGGGCGTCTGATCTGGCCCACGAGGCAGGGCTGAGTATTGAAGCGATGAAACAATGGAACGGTCTGGATCTGGCGATAGATTTCTACCGCCTGCGTAGTGCTGATGAGCTGGCTTTTTCTGATATAAGTGCCGAGCGTATTAAGCAGTATGAACTGATGGCATCATGTCTATCAAAAGTGGAGAACAATCGATATCGTAAAATTGCCCCCGAGCGGTATCATGCTGTCGAGTTATTCAGAGCGGGATTCCAGTCACTCTTCAGTATTATGTCTCACTTTACCAGTGATATCCCCAGTAAGAAATTTGAGGTCTGCTTCAGTAGCGGCCGGATAACAACTATTACCTGAAACAGAGGGTGCTTTTTTTATCGTAACTAAACGCTTCTGCTCTGCCTAATATGGCCAGGTACCCCTCAGATAAATCCGAGTGGGTGCCTCCAGAATTGAAATCTCCTTTTTCTACGACGGAGCAGACGATGTCATCATCGTTCCAGACTTTTCTCTCGGAAGATAGTTCACCCCCTTTGCCTGTTCGCTCATACCAGTGATACATAATGCTCTGAGCTCTTTGAACATAGGGTTCATAAGTATTAGGAAAAACAGATAGCAGTAACTCACGTTTCACATCAGTAAAGTCACATAGAGGAATTTGCGCAGCAGCCGTTGTATCGGGTATGGCCTCATCTTTAATATGAGAGTTCGTGACGGGAAAAGACAGGTCATTATCTATTGCCGTCAGAAAAATAGGTTTACCACTACTGTCGAAAGACACCATGAGGTTCGTGAGCTTGGCTCTGTCGCCCTGTCCACAAAGGTATGAAACAGTTTGGATCAGTTTCCACTGTTTATTTATTTCAAAATGATCGGCAAGAAAATTATCAAATGTTTGTCTCATCAGGTTAATGAACTCTCTATCCTGATAGGGGTGTTTCATTTTCAACATCCATTCTACTTTCTCCTCAGAAATATTCTGGGCGATTGCTGTGGAGCGAAAGTATCCGGACTGGAATAACCACTCGTGTGCAGTCATTCCTTCGACTTTACGCATTAACATACCATGAGTGTTACCGCTAAAACCGATGTGAGTTTCTACAAAATTTGGAATACCAATTTTCTTTGCCACCTGGTAGCAGATAGCACTTCTCAATGTTGAATGAATCCAGCCTTCATAAGATAGTGGGTATTTATCAGCGTGGGCATAAGCTTCGTTGTAGGATCCTTGATCCTTGGAAAGTTCTGGCTTAAAAACCCAATGACCACTGTTGGAAAAGTCCTTATGTTTATCACTGATAATAAAGTCAAATACGGTGCCAAATGCACCCTGTCCAACAGTGGTAAGAGCCGTTCGGCCTGATAATATGTGGATATTATGTTCCTGGAGAAGTAAACGGCTGACTTTTCTATCACCGATAGTAATAAATCCATTTTCCTCTGGAATGGCTGGTGTCGCAGTCATAGCCCTGACATAGTGAGTGTTCTCAGAACGTGCGTTTACGGTAGACTCGTCAGGTTCCCCCCTGAAGCAGCAAAGGTGGCTTTGTAGTCTTGAAAGCATAATTGAACCAGTCCATTGGATTATCAAAAACAGTCCATATTACGAATTTTTGATTCATGGTTAACTGATAGTTGAGTCAGTATGACTAACAAAACATATTCGATGGAATGGTTTTTAGTGAATACTTCCTAATATTTTTTTATTGAGAACTATTCGTAATTAGGGCTGGAGGATGTTGTGGCTTGTCTGGTTTTGTTTGATTTTGATTTTAAGATAATCAATATTTAATTGTTATCTTGTGTTTTTAATTATTCGGGTCAGGAAAAAATATCTGTATGCTAAATATCAAAGTACACTTGCTATGTATCAATAAATTCGGCAGCTGATAAGCGCATGCTGTTTCTCATAAAAAAAATAACTACTAGTTTGGTTGATATTAAACCAGAGATATCGCTTTATGGAGTTTAATAATATTCAGGCAGTCAGGAAGCCGCATGTTTTAGTTTGATGAATTAATTGCCAAAGTTGCTGTTAGACGACCGATACCAATAATAAACATTCAAAACAGATATGAAGATATGCGGAAATCATCTGTAGGCTTTTCTGTACCTGTTTTTTTAATGGAATCGGTGAGGAATGTCAGGAGATATAAATGACTTCAGAATATTGTAAAGAAATGGATTTGCCCCTTAGCCCCAAGGGGGTTATTGCTGAAGCAAGCCGTTGCCTGTTGTGCCTGGATGCCCCCTGTTCTCAGAGCTGTCCGGCAGGAACAGACCCGGCCGGTTTTATTCGCAGTGTTCGTTTTAGGAATTTCAAAGGTGCTGCAGAAACTGTTCGTGAAAATAATGCCCTTGGTTCAGTCTGTGCCCGGGTTTGCCCCACTGAGAAGTATTGCGAACAGGGCTGTATCCGCGCCGGTCTTGATAAGCCGATTCATATTGACCGTATCCAGCGTTTTATCACCGATTTTGAAGACGCTACCGAAATGGAGATTCTTAAGCGCGGTGAAAGCAATGGTAAAAACATAGCCATTGTCGGCAGTGGTCCCAGTGCCCTGCAGGCTGCTGTTGACTTCCTCTGTTATGGCTACAGCGTTGATATCTTTGAAAAGCAGGCTCAGGCTGGTGGCTGGCTGCGTTATGGTATTCCGGAGTTCCGCCTGCCTACCGAAGTGCTCGATAAGGAAATCAAACGCATTGAACAGCTGGGTGCCATTATCCACCTGAATACGGATATTGGCAGAGATCTCTCCCTGGACGATCTTAAGAAGCAGCATGATGCCGTGATTCTTGCAGTGGGTGCCAGTGCTGGTAAAACCCTGCCGATGTTTGAAGATAACCCCTGTGTCGTGACTGCAGCCGAGTTTCTCACCGAGGCCAGCAGTAATAAGGGTGAAGTTTCTCTCGGTGATAATGTGGTGGTAATTGGCGGTGGCGATGTTGCCATGGATGTGGTGACCACACTGAAGAAAGTCGGCACTTCCCATGTCACCAACGTGGTTTACGAAGAGCTGTTTGAATTCAGGGCGTCCAAAAACGAACTGGCCAATGCCCGGAAAATGGGTGTCACCATTGTTGATGGTTATGAGCCCAGTTCAGTCGATAACAACACCGTCACCTTTACCCACCGTCGTATTCCAGGTGAACTGAAACTCTCTGCCGACAAGATTGTGCTGGCGGTTGGTCAGTATCCGGTTGTTGATGGACTGGATCTGGATATCACCAACGGGGAAGTGCGTTTCGAAGGTTACCGAACAGAAGATCCCAAGGTCTTTGTGGCTGGAGATATTGCCCGTGGTGACAAGACGGTTGTCTGGGCCGTGAAAACAGGTAAAGAGGTGGCCGAGGCCGTTCACAGCGTTCTGGAAGGTGAAGAATAATGATTCAAAAAGATCTCTCAATCAATTTCCTGGGCGTTGAGTTTCCCAATCCATTCTGCCTGAGTTCTTCTCCTGTCGGTAACTGCTACGACATGTGCAAGAAAGCCTACGATATGGGCTGGGGTGGGGTGGTATTTAAAACCATCGGCTTCTTTGTGGCGGATGAAGTGTCCCCCCGTTTCGATATTCTCGACAAGGAAGACACTCCCTTTGTCGGCTTCAAGAATATGGAGCAGATTGCCGAGCATCCCCTGGAAGAAAACCTGGCAACTATCAAACGTCTGAAACAGGATTACCCTGACCGTGTTCTGATTGCTTCCATTATGGGTGCCAATGAACAGGAGTGGGAAGATCTGGCCCGGCTGGCAGAAGAAGCTGGTGCCGATATGCTGGAGCTGAACTTCTCCTGCCCGCAGATGACCAGCCATGCCATGGGCAGTGATGTTGGCAGCTCACCAGACCTGTGCCGCAGATACTGTCAGGCAGTCAAGCGCGGCAGCAAATTGCCGGTGCTGGCCAAAATGACGCCAAACGTCACCGATATGTGCGAAGTGGCTATCGCTTCCATTGAAGGCGGTGCCGATGGTATTGCCGCCATTAATACCGTGAAGTCAGTCTGTAATGTTGACCTGCAGAAGAAGATCGGTATGCCGGTGGTCAATGGCAAGTCTTCTGTATCAGGCTATTCCGGTAAAGCAGTGAAGCCGATTGCCCTGCGTTTTATCCAGCAGATGCGTTCCCACCCGAGTCTGAAGGATATTCCTGTGTCCGGTATTGGTGGCATAGAAACCTGGGAAGATGCTGCCGAATTTATTCTGCTGGGCTCCGGTACACTGCAGGTGACCACCGGTGTTATGCAGTACGGCTACCGTATCGTAGAAGACATGAAGAATGGCCTGATGCACTATATGGAAGAGCAGGGTGTAGACAGCCTGAGTGATCTGGTTGGCCTGGCGACCGATAATATAATTCCCGCCGAGGAGCTGGACCGGGATTATATTGTTTACCCCCATATCGACCAGGAGAAATGTGTGAAGTGTGGCCGTTGCTATATCTCCTGCTACGACGGTGCACACCAGGCCATTGAATGGAACGATGCAATCCGCAGCCCCAGCTGTGATAAGGATAAGTGTGTTGGTTGTCATCTTTGTGGGCATGTTTGCCCTGTGGGTGCCATTTCCTTTGGTGAGATTGTGTTTAAGGAAGGGCGCCAGGGTGATAGGCGGATTGAGGATATCAGGCTTTAAGGCTTGATACTATTTAGTGCCTGTCCGAAAACTCCCCAATCGCCGCTGGAGTTGGCTGACCTCAGTTTGAGAATGACCTCCGCACCCTGCAAAATCCAACGTGCCCCTGTGATATCCATACGGTCATTGATCAAGTGACGGCAGGCTCCTTCGATCACTCCGCTGGCAATTGGAAATCCTTCTGACAAGGCTTTGTCGTAGCATAAGCGTGATCTGTTTTTTTAGACAACCAGAAGAAGGAAATGAAAATTGCCAGTGGAGTGATGAACCGCTTCACTGGCCTTGGTATGCCGGATAGTTTCCGAACACACTGAAAATCCGTCAAAAGACCTGATGGGGTAGCGTTGCAAAAAAGCCCTGCAAGTAGCCATGTGTGAGAAGCCCTTTCGTCACCTCAACGTGATGAAAAAGGTATTTCCATGATAAAAACGAGCAATCACCACTTTAAGATCATTTGTATGTCAGGCGGCTACGAGATTGAATGTTTTAATAAGAATACATAGAAAATTATTATCTATAAACAAAAACCATTATGACTTTATAGAAAGACAAAAGAGAAATAAATGATAATTATCTGATAATTAATTGCGAAAAAAAGATAATTAAATGATAACTTAATCTTATAATTTAATGTCTAGAACAAAGTCTTTTATTGCTGTTTTTTGTTTTAATGTTTTTATTGAAATTAATAAGTTATCCACTAACCTTCCACTCATCAATATCAATTGATATTCAAATTTCAATAGTTTAAGGCTCTACTGTACACATATTATAAGCATTTATAAAATCAGACTACTTGGCATGCTTATTTGTGTCAGTAGAGCCTTTTTAAATATGTTCGTAGCTGCGACTGTTAGCAGCAACCTGAAAAAGGAAGTAACAATGGTCAACAAAGAAGAAGAGGAAGGTCGCCAATGCCAAATAATGATTAGAGGAGCATTTGAAAAATATAATCTTCCAGCCAGTGAGTCGGCCATTCAGCTTCTTTGCATGATAGCTGCGCACGAATCAGGTGGATTTCGTTACAATAAGCAGGTTAACGGATCGGCGCTTTCAATATTTCAGGTAGAGCCACCCTCCTATCATGAGGTTGTCGCCTATGGCTGTTCAAAGGGATACTTAAACAACCAGGATAATTTATCAGAACAAAGGCTACTGTTTGATCCAACTTACGCAGCGGCCATAGCAAGAATATTCTTTCTAAGATTTGTTGAGCCAATACCTGATAAAGGTGATATTGAAGGGTTGGCAAAATATGCCAAGCATTACTGGAACACAAATAGAGGAAAGGCCACATGTTTAATGTATGAAAATGCCTGGAATATTTACTATGGCCCAAAATAATGAGTTCAACATCGGTCATCTCATGACGTTTATTGCATTAATTGGTTCCGTCGTTTTATGGGGCTTTGAAATAGAAAGGAGAATAACAAAAAACGGTAATCAGATTGAGTCACTGAAAGATATTATTAATTTGGAGAGAGAGGAATATCATAGAATTATGTTTGATATAAGGCAGGATCTTGAACAAATCGAAGATCGCATTTTAATTAATATACCACAGAAGAAATAGCTTTACCCACTTTCACTAACAATCAACAAAGAGGTACTTTAGATTAAATAATCGTTATCATTGATGAATAAAAGCCCAACCCTAGAAAAGATCCAACAACAGGTATGTAATTAATCATACCACTTTATTCTATTGTTAAAATACGGTAAATCAGAAATGAGTACTAATCAGTCCGCACGTTTTATTTTGTTTGAAAATTCCGTCAATAATGGCATTGTTAAATCAGTATGCGACAACTATCAAATAGAACTAAATAATAGCGCCAAACAATATGCTCCAACGACTAATGGTGTAAGTGATCGCGCATTTTTACCATGGAAAAAACCTCAATTAATGATTTACACCCAACTTAAATTTAAAAGCACGGACCATGACAGCCTTAACAATTTAGGTCGCGATGGTTTTTCATTTGGTGCCTGGGTTAATATTGATTATTATGGAGGTGGTTCACTGAGTCAGACAATAGAGATGATTTCCGGGGCTGAAGAAGATGCTAATCACCAGAAAAGATACATACGATCTCATAACAGCCCTGACGTAAATAGTCTTTCATTATGGGACGTAGACAATTCAACAACTATTTCTCAAAACAAATCGTTAACACTAAAAAAGAGAGGTTGGTTTTACTTTTCATACGTATTTGATATAAAGAACAACAAATTAATAAAGTACATTGATACTGTAAAAGTGTTTGATGTCTCTTTTGATTTCGGTCTGACTCCTGATGCATTCGGCTTTTATTCACATTCACTCTATGCACTCCTGACAGATTTCACGTTAGACTTCCACCCAATAAGCAGAGAAGAAGTCATAGACCGTTATAACGCCTCACACATACCGCATAATATACCAAAGCTATCGTTTGATTTTGAAAGTAGAAAAATTAACAAAAGAAACAATGAAGTTGTTTCCGTCGCCGATTCAGTGTCAGGAGGCCTGTCTTCCGTAAATGGTTTTTCACATCACACTGAAACAAACTTTGGAATTCCCTTCAACTATCTTGAATCAAAGAATGGCACAGACAGCTTTGTAAATATAAATAAAGAAGAGTATTTTTTTAATGCCAAGAATTCCCACCTGACACTCTGTGCCTGGGTCAAGTTACCAGCCGGATTTGGAGCCCCCTCTGAAAACGATGGCAGTGAAGAGAGGGTGCTGATCAGCTATGGCGATATTATAAGACTATCGGTGAATTCAGCCTATGGAAACCGCTCGGCCACAAAAGGCAACCTGACCTTTGTGGTTTCAAAAAATTCTGAGCGCGTGGTCTCTAAAGTAAGAACCGTATCCGATGGCAGCCATGTGATTGATGATGATAACTGGCATTTTGTTGCCGGTGTGTATGATAAGGATCGCGATGCCGCCAAAATCTATATCGATGGTAAACGAGTAAAAACAACCACAACGGCTCTATCAGGTTCTCTTGTCCGGAACAATTACCGGACTGGATGCATTGGTTCGATGTCAAATTATAACAACGAGTACCTGCATGCCCGCCCAACCACTAACGCAGCATCCGATAATTTCAATGGTTCTATCGGGCCGGTTCATCTCTTCCCTGAGCTGAAAACCCAGTCTGAACTTCAGGATATGATGGAAGCACGGCCTAACAGCCTGACACCGGAAAACCGTTATCTTGCGATCTATCCGTTCGATAAGGTCAGTGAAAATAATGTCATTGATGATTCCGGAAATAATATTCATGCACAGCTGGACGGCTTCACAAGAAACACCGAGTATTTCGGAGGGGAACGCTTCTCCTATATCAGGGGAAATGCCAGTAAGAGCTGCCGTTTATCCCTCCCGGATAATCTTTCCTTTGGCAGTGGGGATGGTAATCTTGAGAATTTCACCTTCAGTTGCTGGTTCCGGATTCCAGCAAATTCCGCCGGTAAACAGGTTATTTTCTCTGGCAGCAATAACTTTATGGAGGCCTGGGTTGAAAATTCTGGTTCTGACAGAGGTAAACTGATTGCCCGGATTCGGGATAATTCCACCTCATCTCATTCGATAGAGATGAAGAGCACAGGCAGTGTTGCTGACAATAGCTGGCACCTGCTGTCTCTCCGTGTTAATGCCACAAAGGGCAGCATTGGCCTGCTGATTGACGGAGCTCAAAACGCGGTTAAGGCTGTAGAGCCGTCTTTATACTTCGGGAAGAGCAATCAAACCAGCAGAATGGCAGTGGGCCAGAGAATCACACCAACGGATACCGGGCAGTTAACACATTTCGCAGGGGATATAGGTCTGGTCAGGCTGGAACAGCGCTTTATCAGTAATGATGAACATTCTGCCTATTACAGCGAATATGTCTCACCCTCTGGCCTGAAAGTCGACTTTTCACACCTGCAATCCACAAATAACCAGCTGAAGGGAGAGTATGGCACCACAGCAAATGCTGTGTTATCCAACGTCAGTGTGCAACCCAATGACAACAAGGCCCCGGTTCCCTATCTTAAGAAAAGCAGCGACAGCAGCCCCCATATCGCTCTGGATAATACTGTCAGTTTTGATGGTAATGGAGCCATAAAAAAGCTGTCACTGTGCATTTGGATCAACTGCCCTTCCTCATGCAACGATGCCGTTCTTATTTCCTTTGATAAAGGCAAGTACTTCGAACTGGCGATTACCAGTGCTGGCAAGGTCAGCTTTGTCACTGCAGCTGACAATGATACAACAAGTGACGTTCAATCATCCGTTCAGGTGAATGACGGTCAATGGCATTTTATTACAGCGGTATTTGATGGCGCTGATAATAAAAAATCTATCTATGTAGATAGTGCTCTGGATAGCCAACAAGCATCTGGTCATCCTGGCCATATCGGGCGCAGCGGAAAAAGGTATGGTTATATTGGCGCACCGTCTTCTTCTGCCACATATGGCTCTGTACCAGCCAACTCCCGGCTGGCTTTTGCCAAGGGTGTAAAAATAGGTCCGGTTCGCATGTTTTTGGATGCACTGGACGAAACCGCTGTCTGCCAGTATATGAATGAAGACAGCTGCAGCTTTACAAAACCACTGGAAAGAACCTTCTCTTTACCAGAACCATACGCCTTTAAACACGCCAAAATGGTGGAGCATAAAGGAAAACTGATTCTGTTCGGTATGGCTTCCGACCGCAGAATTTATTATGCCGTCTGCCAACCCAAGGTTGATGAGAACACCCGGGCAGAGGCAGAGCGTTCTGGAATACCAGTGACAGATGCGTCGTTCTGGCCATCAGAAGTACGGCAGCTGCAGTTTCCTACAGAGCTGCGTCAGGTCGGGTATTCTGTTTTAGATGACTACAGATTTGATACCAGTGGACTTAACCCCAGTGGCAGCGAGTCCACATATGCAGAAAATCTATTCAAAAAATCAACTGGCGATCTGTCTGCACCGGGTGCGCCCTTTGATGTTCTATCCGATGGTAACAATATCATACTGGCCAGGCAGTCAGCCTCCGATACTGATACGTACTCTGGCACTACCACCAAAATTGTTCCCCGGAGAAATGAACAACCTATCGTTAACAGCACACTGCTTATTGACCGTTTTATTGTCCAGGGCGATTTTCTGGTTACCCGGCTGGAGTCCCGCTACCAGCGAAGCGGCAATAAATACCGCGCTTTCAGTTCTGACGACAGTAAATCCGTCAAAGACCCCAATGGTAACTATTTTGTTGAACCAACCCACGAGTTGCCATTTATAAACGATCTGGACGACGAACAGTTTTCCGTCAATATTACACCGACATCAACCGGCAGCGACTGGCGCTGGACGATTCTTGCAACAGAGAGTGAACGTAAACTCCTCAGATACTTCAGCATTCCATCCAGCAGTGACGGGCTGTTTAACACTCAGGGAAAAACCTTTTATACCAGTGCCAACCCTATCTATCGTGATCGTGTTTTCCAGAGCCGCCCCGGAGTTGACCCTTATGAGAATAAGCCTTTGATTCCAACCCAGGGTAAACCGGGGACTGCCGGGTATGCCGTTTTACTTGCCGAGAACGCTTACCTGAAAGTTGATAATCCTTTTTATAAAACCACGCCAACTTCTCTCACAAACGGTCAACCCATCGACTTCAGTATTCTCTTTCGCTTCAGAGCCGGGAAGATTCCGGCCAGCACTGATGGAGTGGTCTGGCTAATGCATTCACATACTGATCATCATCAGTATATCTGGATTGATAATGCCAACAGCCTGCACGTCAGTGTATACGGCGTACACTACAAGGTCGAATCCATTCTTGGCGATTTAAACTGGCATCAGTATGCGATCTGCTTTAAAGAAGGGGTGATTACTGTCTATGTGGATGCTATTCCGAAAAGCACGTCCAACTACAGGGAAAACCCTCCCGCAAGACCTGCACTGGGCAGTTATTCCATTACCCGGAACACATTTGTGTTCGGTGGAGTTAAGTCTGCCGGCCTGATGGATGACCTGCAGATCTGGTCGCACAGCCTCAACAGTAACACCCTCAATGCCGTCACACAGATCGTGCCTAATACCACCGAACCAGGGCTTAAAGCCTGCTATGCCTTTAATGAAGGCTCCGGTTCTGAGGTGTTCGATTTATCAGGAGAAGGCAGAACGGCAACTCTACAGCCAGGCCAGGGAAGTAATGGCACAACACTGGATGTTGACCTGTTCTGGGTGAAATCCTCAGCCAAACAGCATGAGAGCACCGGCCTGGTCAAAAGGCTATATCAGCTGACGGATGCCGATGGGGTCAAATTCACTGATATTAAAGGGCTGGCTATTGAGCACTATCAGGGAGAACAGGTTGCCTCGGCCAGCGATACCGACCGGCACAGTATCATAGGCGACAAACGTCTTATGGTAACCGCCCAGGTTGAAAAATCGGGGGTCAATGATCTTGCCACTATTGATTTCTGTCTTGACCAAGACGGAACTCTGGCCAACACGACCACCCGATTGCCGTTGAAGAACATTAGTGACCCTGGCTCAATGAGCACCAGTGCGGTTGAACATATCCGTTACCTTGAGAAAGAGGTGGAAACCCATAAAGCTAATTATGATTCTGCCGCCGGCTATCTGGTGACCAACCGTTTCCTGACAAAGCTGGGTGACAATACCCCGCCCCCTGTCCCTTTAATGAATCTGTCGAAGAAATTCGAATACTCGTGTGACTTGGGGTACTCCTTCTCTGACTCAAACAGCAGCCTGAAAGCCTTGGTGGAAGGGAATTCAGCTTTGCTCACTGCTTACAACAGAGCCGCAGTTTACGATGGTAACACCCTGAAAAAGCCCCCCCTTGATACAACGGAGATAGCTCTTACAAACTCATACAGCACCAATTACCGCTACATCCTCGCAGGTGGCACGGCTCAAAGCTTTCCAGCAAACACGGTTGACTACTTTTCAGATACTGAGCTGGGTCACAAAAAGCTGGATGGGTATTGCCTCTTCCTGGATGCTATCGGTGAATTCGGCTGGTCGGGCCAACAGGCCCGGTTTATAGGCACCATAAACAATAACCCTGAAACCTATCTGTGGCCCAGTACAGTCTACCGGTATTCAGAATCCAGCCAGACTAAAAAAATCACGGTGGACCCGGCACTGTTTTTACTGGGTCTGATAATGGATCTCTACTTCATCTACGCCGAAGCGAATGACCGTCTTGAGACATTCACCAGCACTTACCAGAGCGGCAAAAACCTTCTGATGCCCATTGTCGGTATGGACCCAAAAGGGCTGACCGTGAAAGGTTCACTTCTCAATATCAAGGCCACTACACCTCCTTCTCTTATGCAAACCGGCTCGGGAGGCCTGAAACTCTTTTACAAGAACGGTAGCCATCGGTTTGAAAGCCTGTCCTATATGACCGATGCAGAACGGCCAATATTTATTCTGAGGGCAGGTAATAATGATGTCATGGCCGCCAGCGCTCCTACAACAGAGATTGAATATCAGAACACCAGAATCACCATCTCGGATCATGACAGTGACAAGTCACTGTGTAAGGTATTGCTGACCAATACCCAGCTTGGCCTCAGCGAAACCTGGAATAACGTCCCCAGAGCAGCCCAGAAATTTGCGACCGTTCTCAATGGTAAAGCTGCCAGACTCACCAGTGCCAGTAATCTGGCCCCCGACATTGTTGTCTACAACTACAGCTCAGTGACTTTGGAAAGTGGTGGTTTTCTTGGTGAGGGAAGCAGGCTGGTTAAGCTTGCTCAAAAATCCTCCAGGGGGGGTGATATCAAAAATGTTACTGACCTGGCTCCGACAAAATCGATTCTTAGTAACCGCTGGAGCGTGGGTACTCTTGACCGGGGCATTGAATTCAATGGCAGCAATTACCTGGAAGACAGTGCCACTGGAAAACTGCCATTTGATCAGCACAATGACCTTACGATAGAGGCTTGGTATAAGCCCTACGTCCATCCAGACTGGTATCAAACGGATGTGACTCCGAAACCTCACCCCCTGCTTTGCCTTGACGATGACGATGATGGGAATAAGCTTGAGCTGTCGCTGATAGCGGCAAACCAATCAGGCACTTCTCTCAAGGCTCGTCTGCAGAGATCAGGAAAAAGTTACCTGTCCGAAGATGCATTCCCTGCAGCTGTCATGCGGCATATTGCTGTTGTTGCACCGTCATCTACCGGCATACGTCTGACCGGGAATATGCCAGCCATAACATCAGCGCCCCCCAGTAACGCTCTGACCGTTAATGCATCATGTACTATAGCGCTTGACTTTTTGGTGGACACTGTTAACAGCACCAAATCGTTGTTGGAATGTCGTGACAACTTCAAGATTGCCATTGAGAATAATGGGAAAATGTCGTTTGAGTTTACCGACACTGATAACGATGATCATAAGGTGACACACGACACTTCTCTGGAAGCTGACAAAAAGTACAGAGTCGTTGTGGCCATCAACAAAGAAGCCAATATCAATTACTCAGATATGGGGGATATCTCCGGGTTTGTTCCTACCGGCTCAACCGTTACGGTGAATGATGAGGCCTATGTCGTCAACGGTGTGACCACCCCGCCTTCCAGCGGCGGCGATACTGGAAACTTCAAGGTGACCAGTAAAATTTATCTTTATTCTGTAGACAGTGGTGTGGAGAGAGCGCTGGGCTCAGTGAAATCAGGCACGTTTTATGTCGATGGTTTTCATTCCAGCTCAACCAACACACTGGAGTTCGGTATAGATACTGGCCTCACCAGAGAGATCAGCAGGCTGGTCATATGGGGGGCAGATCTGGCAGCAAGTACACATCTGGTTGATATTGATACAAGCAACTCTGATCTGGCCGCTTACTGGAAGTTTGACGAAAAGACAGGGAACCGGGCCTATGATGAAAAAACTCCAAGTAATGGACGTTACTTTAATGTTCCCCACACCTCCTGGAGTCTGGCTAATTCTTCCAACCAGCCAAAACTCTTTGTGGATGGAAAAGCCATCACACTCCTTAAGGAAAGCACTGCCCACGGCCATATATTCTCCGATAGCAGAAAAGTTATATTAGGAAGAACCAATGCCAGCTCAAACCCTCAATATGCTTATGGGCATTTGGGTGAGCTGAGGGTTTGGAAAAAAGCCAGGTCCCAGGTTGATATCATTCAATCCGCTTTCAGCGCTTCGCCTGGTGTACTGAATGACTTTGCCCTGTTGTATGACTTCAACCTCAGGGAGAAGAAAGCGTACAACCGGGCGGGTACAGGTTTTACATTGAGTGAGAACGGCACCAGTGATGCTTCAAACAGACTGTCCGTTGCCCCCATCAGTAATGAAGGAACACCTTATGTTTCCAATTACTTCCAGTCCCTGCCATCACCCTATCACACCCGTACCAGCGCATCTGAGCCAGTAACCTGCGGGTTTTATAATGCAGTCTATCTTGATGATGACAACAAAGTAGCGGGTGCTATGCGCAAGTCCGCTTATGCCTCGGTTGAACATGGTACCCTCAAAGTCTTTACCGGTGTGCCTGTAGCAGAGCTCTATACCGAGTGGCTGAGCCAGGGACAGACAGATCCTCAAATCATCGGTTACAGTGAAGGAGCACCTCCGGTTCCGGGAGAAAACCTGACTTCAACAGGTCTTATTCTGGGCGAAGCCGATTCCTATGGCGGATCCTCTTCAGTGAATATTTCCACCAGTGACAATGACCAGTACTCCTGGGGGCTGTCAAGATCTGATTCAGGCGGCGTTGGTTTATCAGTGGAAGGCGGCTATTTATTCGACTTTGACGCTAACGTAGAGGTAGCCCCCCTGGGATTCGGGGTTGAGTTCACAGGAGCCAAGGGAGAAGGAGGCATCACCGGGGGTATATCAACTTACTTTGGAGGAGGATTCAGTGCTCAGAAAGCACTCAGCAGCTCACTGACCAAGAGTCAGGTATTCAAGCAATCTCTTGGCGGCAAATGGGAACCGGAAAGAGCTGACGGGCGGTACTGGACTCCCCAGCGACGTTTTGTACCTAAAAACTACGGAACAGCCCTGGTGGAATCACTCACTGCCGATATTTATGGCTTGAGAGTGAGAGAAAACAAGGCTCTGGTGGGTATGTTTATGGTACCTAATGCCGACATTCCCAGAGATCGGAATATCATCACCTTCCCCATGAATCCCAACTATATCAAGCAGGGTACTCTGGACGGAAAACTTGGATTCACCACAGCGGATACCGGTTACAAACTGGTCAAAGATCCAGACTACCCGCAAAGCGGAAGCTATGGTGAATACAGTTACTATAAACCCTCTGAAACCTATGAACTGGTGAGAGAAGTTGATGACAAACAGGCGAAAATTGATGCCGAGTATGAAAGCTGGAACTCGGCAAAACTCAGAACCTTTGACTATTCACTTGGGTTGCCAGAAGCTCAGCAGAGTTCCGTTGTTGGATATGTGGACAGCTCAAACAGTGAAGAATCAGAGTACACACCGCCGAAACTTGTTCATGCCGTAGACATATACAGCAGGTACATCTGGACTGCCGATGGTGGTATGTATAATGAGACCAGTAATTACACTGAATCCATCAGTGAATCCTATAGTGGCAGCTTTAACTTCAAGTTTGGCATTAAAGCCGACTATAAATTAAAAGCACTCTTCGGTGGCGTTGGCTTTGGCATCGATATTGGAGCGACAGCCGATGCCAGCCTGACACTGTCCCGCAGTAAGTCAAAAACAGAGAGTGCCGGTTTCGGTCTTGCTGCAGAGGTAACGCCTGACCGAGATCTGCATTTGTATACAGTCAATGACGCTGAAAAGTCACAATTTGGTGCCAGCAAAGTGGGTGATGCGGCCTTCAGGAGTGTCAGAACCCTGGTCAATCCGGGTTATCCTGATACGAACTACACCATAGCTGCTCCCATACTGAGACCAGGTAAAGTAGATGCCTATCGAGGTTACACATTCTTCCTGCAACCATCTGAAGACTCATTTGAGCATCTCAGAAACCAGGTGATTGACCCCGCATGGCTGCTACAGAACGGTAGTCCTTCAGCCGTGGCTCTGCGCAATGTGTTAAAACCAGGAGTGCAGCTGGCAGACAATGAAAAGCAGAAGCCCTGGCGCCTGCTTCACAGGGTCACCTACGTCAGCCGTATCCTGCCTCCTTCATCAGGAACACCGGGTTCCAAAGACGTTATGAATAAAATTGGCGACAAGTTCACAAGCAATCATCAGCTGCTTGTACTGCTTGAGCCATACATCTACGAGCCCGATCTGACAACCGGCAAGCTGGAGTCAAAAGTCAGAAGTGCGGTAAGCGCCTACTTACCAGAGTTCAATGACAACGACAGCATTAACTACATCAACCAGTTGTTCCAGGAATACCTGAACATTTATTAATCACTTTTACCCTGAAATAAAAGGGTGTGATAGCAATATCACACCCTTTTATAGTGGCTGTAATCCCGCATCTGGTAGACAAGAACGCCAACTATTTTACAATTGCCCTCAATAGGCATCGGCGTGAAGCGCTTATCAATGGTATCCAGATACATGCCGGAGTTCGTTAAGGACAATATACCAAACAGGCATTTCAGCGGCTTAAAGTCTCGACCATATTCAAGAGTAAGAATGTAATGAGCCAACCCCTTTCGTTCATGG
Organism: Parendozoicomonas callyspongiae; assembly: GCF_023502345.1. Lineage (GTDB taxonomy): Bacteria > Pseudomonadota > Gammaproteobacteria > Pseudomonadales > Endozoicomonadaceae > Sansalvadorimonas > Sansalvadorimonas callyspongiae. Next base: position 147,267 of record NZ_JAMFLX010000005.1, on the reverse strand, counting down.
ATAAAATCACTGTTATCGACACTATTGAAAATCAGAATATCGCCAGGTTGAAAGAGTGGCTCCATATCTGTATTCAGCAATTTGGTTGCAAATGAAGGGGTGGGCATCTTTGAGGTCGACGGGAAGTCTATCCACTCAATGGAGTCAAGGATTGTTTTTTTATCTTTCACCCAGCCACCCACCTGAGAAGGTGAGTTGAGAAAAGGAACTTTCTTGATAACTCGTAAGTTATCACCATAAAGTAAATATTGAGGAGTTGTGTTTAAAGCCGTAGCTATCTTTTCAATGGTAACCTGCTTTGGCATGTGCATGCCACGCAGTGCCTGGTTCAGAGACCCTGCAGAAACCCCAGAATGGTAAGCAAGATCCTGGCACGTTTGTATCCCTTTTTTCAGCATCAGGTCTTTAACCCTTGTGATCCATTCTGATGAACTGTCTTGACCTTCATTTTTTAAGAACATTATCCGAATTCTCCAACATGCAGAGACGAGTGAGCATTAGCAATGATATAAAACTTGTTTCTGGGCAGTATTTTTATTGCATTATGAATAGGCCAATAATAAAGATAATTGTAATAATTTATTGCTATAAAAAAAGAATCACAAATCCTTGATATTTAGATTTCGAATTCTAAAATTATACGACATTAGATCTTTATTTTGTTTGGAGTCTATACAGTGTGCTGGAGCTAAAAAGAAGCCAAACAGGAATAAGTAACCTGTTAATTGATTTCATATACTCTGCCACCTTTCTTTCAAACCTTTATCAACACGGACAGCGTCCAATTATTATGCAAGATTTCAATCCATCACAGCCCTTTATGGAAGAGCTTAACCCGGAAGACTTTCCTGGTCTGATAAAACAATATTTGATGCACCATCAACCGGACACCTCTTATGATACCGCGGTGGTTGGCACGATTTTTATTTTTATATTTTCCTGCCTTATTGATATGTGTGTATGCCTGAGGCCACAAGGAAAAAAAATACATCTAAATATCTGCTTATTGTATCTATTAGCGAGAAAAGATGATAGTGACCTAATATTTTCACACCTTGTTCTACTTAGCAAAATGCATGAAATAGGGAAACTGAAGGCAAACTTCGATATTCATTTCAAATTCCGAAGCCAATTGATAAAAGATACACCTGATTTGCCAGAACAGAAATTCATGGATTACTTCAAACCATTCCACACTAAAGTTTCTGCCCCAAAAAAATTAATAGTAGCATCATGCAGTGATTTATTTATCAATGATCTATTTGAGTGTTTTAATGGCGAATATTCTAATTACCCACCCCTGTCTTTTAATCTTAGTAAATACTCCGGGTCAGTTAAAAAATTAAAACCTGAAATACAGGATTACTTTATTGATTGTCTGTGCAATCTGGCTGATTTCATAATATCCAAAAGCAATCTATCATGTGATGGAGTTTATTATACCGATATGACATTTATAGATTACACAACCAGTCCAGATAAAATCTTTGCTAATTCACAATTCCACCTTTGCAATAATGAGTCAGATATTAATATTATAAGGATTGCATCCTACCTGGCCCTCATTGATTTCAGGGATTTTGTTTCTGAGAAAGATATTATTCTTGCTAAAACTCTCTACCAGGTAAGCTGCTGCTCAGGTCAAAAAACACCACGCCAAAAAACAAACCATTCCAGTGATTCGGGAATTTCCCCTGCCGATGTGTTTGATGCAGTAAAAACAATATGTAAAGAAAAGGGTTGTTGCACGACAAGGGATATATATCAATTTTTCTACGGTCACATAAAACAAGAAGATCTGCATCATGCTCTCGAATTGCTTTCGATAAAAAAACTTGGTTTAATTGAAAAAAAGATCAAAAAAAGTGGTAAAGGAAGGCCCGCTACACTATACAGTGCTACCTTATTTAATTAATGCAAACTATAAACACAAGATGAACAGAAAAAACCCTTATATGACTGGCAAAATAACGACCAGATTAAAATCGGTTAGTACATTTCTTCGGGCAAGAAGTATAATGCTAATGCACTGCAATAAGGAAATTATCATAGAAGAGTATGACACTGTCAGGCAATACATGATTGATACTGATCTATTTCTTCATTCTGTTCTTGAGGACTATTTAAATAATTCAAAGGCAATGATTGAAGATGAACTTCGGGACTACTGACATTCAATATACATATTGATCATGAGTCCGTGAGTTCAGCCTGAAAAACGGGTTTGAATTCCAGATGCGGTAAGAGCAGTGGGGTAGAACATCCACTACTCAGGATTTTACCTGCCAGTTGCGTTTTGGTGAAAATAAAAATCGAACAATCTTTCACTATACTCTATGCGCCGATAGCTGGCCTTTATTTTGCCGGCCATACCCTCAACAAAAAACAACGCTAAGGAACCGTCTAAAAATAACTTCCCTGCTTATCCAACAGCATCAGGAATGGCAACATAGTTCCATTTAGGAAGCAGGTCGTCGAACTGAATGACCATCATCTCTTTAAAATCTGCTGCATACTTGCGTCCCGCTTTGTAAAGCTTGTCGATGACCCTGATCTTCACTCTGAGCCTTGTCGCTGTGTCTGTTTTTTTCCATGTAGTGGTCCATTTTACATTTTCCCGCATGGGATCACCCGCCGTGTGGGTGCGTAAAACAGTATGGAGATTCTCTATGAGTTGCGGGTAGACCTCCGTCACAGGTTTACGACCGGCCCCTTTTTTCGCTGCGGGGCAACGATGATTTCTTCTGAATCCAGCTCTGTCATTCCCTTGTGAATCGTTTTTTGATCACAGTTCAGCACTTGCGATACATAACCAATACCACCATGGCCAAGTTTTAGAGCTTCAACTGCAGCATAAAGACGGCGTTCTCTTTCGTTGAGGGCTTGATAAAAAGCTCTCATGCGCTTTTTTACCTTTGAGGGATAAGTGACCATAACAGCCTCCAATGTAATGGTTACTAGGTATTACTCATTACACCGGAGGGGCTAGTCGGGAAGTTATTTTTAGATAGTTCCTAAGTATCAAGTGAACGTGCAGCTACTCCTGCGGAATAGCTGCTTTACATTAAAAAAAACAAAATAAGCCAAAACTCTCCCAAAGAAGCTTCGCCGACATAACCAGACAAATCACCACAATCATCGGTCGAATCAGCTGCTGCCCTTTGGTCATAACCATTTTGGAACCAATCCGGGCACCAATAAACTGGCCAGCCATCATCACCAGCCCTAAAGGAACAATGACATGCCCGCCTGCCAGGAAGAATCCCAGAGAGGAGATATTACTGGTGAAGTTCAGCACTTTGGTATGGGCTGTTGCCACTGGCAGTGAATGTCCAAGCAGAACCACGCAGAACATGGCAAAGAAGGAACCTGTTCCGGGGCCGAAGAAACCATCATAAAAACCAACGCCGAAACCGGCGGTCAGGGCAAATGTTGTCAGGGTGACTCGCTGGTTTCCACCATCCAGCCGTTTGGACAGCAGAAAATAGACTGCAATCCCGATCAGCAGAAAGGGTATCAGTGCAGTCAGTACCTCGGCATGAATCTGCTGAACCAGAATGGCACCGGCTGCACTGCCAAGGAAGGTGCAGACGATGGGAAACCACATCTCCCTCAGGTTCACCGCTCCTGCCCGCACAAAGTAGAGGCTGGCGCTGAAACTGCCACCGCAGGCCTGCAGCTTATTGGTGGCCAGTGTCTGCAGAGGAGGAATACCCATTGAGAGCATGGCGGGTATGGTAATCAAACCGCCGCCACCGGCCATGGCATCAATACAGCCGGCAATACCGCCGACAAAAAACAGAATGACTAGCATCTCTGGCGACAGGAACTCCATTGCCCACCTTTAAATTGGAAAGTCGAATTGAATAGAAAAATGCAGGGCGCCATATTAGTGGCTGGTGAGCCTGGCCGCCCTCTATTTTTTGCAGAATGTGTTAATTACTGAGTAAGGATGGCAACTGAGAGGTTTTCGCCTTTCAGGCTGATAATGGAAATATGCCTGTCAGTCTCGGACAGAAAATCCATGTTCTGCCCCTGATAGAGTCTGTTCAGGTAGCTGGCTGGGTCGATGGGTTCCTGATCACGGTATTGCCTGCTGTCGATTCGATACCACTGGCCAGTACGATCTCTTCTAAAGGTGACATAGTGGCTGTTCAGCCCACTCATCAGGATAAAGCGGTCAGCCTTTATCTCATTCAGCTGGCTCAGCAGCTTATCGCTGTAGTGGTCATGGTAGAGCTCGATATCACCGGGTTTGGGCATGGGCTGGTCAATAGGTGCATGGTGGCACGCTGTTCTCATACGTTTAAGAAGATCAGCATCCGCAATGGGATCACTATTGGCCGGGTGATTCAGGGCAGAGCCACCGAAGAAGGCGTTGGCGGCATAGGTTCCGCAGCCCGTGGAGTCCGGGTCGGGCTGTAACTCCATAAAGAAGGGAGGAACCCCACCAGTAGAAAAGGAGCGCAGAGCTGTATAGTCAATATCTTCTTTAGGTTGAGCAGCTGAATGGATCTGTTCGGCAATCATCTCGGCAGCCTGCATAAATGTCGCAGAATCTTGAAACTCGCTCCCCAGCTTGTTGATCCGACTCAACAGTGCCTGCAGATGTATAACGGCAAATGTTCTTTTGCCTGCTTCAATACAGGGGCGGGTGAACTCTTCCACCTGTGCTTTGATGGCTTCAAGCGCTGCTGGATCATGTTGATTTTGCAGTATCAGTGGATCGACGGATTTCAGGTCTTGATCCAGACAGGCAACAATATAAGCAGGGTCATCTTCGATATCTCTGACCAGTGTCTGCATGTCATCCACTGAAGCAGGGTTAATACTGTGACTGGCCAGCCGGCTTCCCGATACATGTGGCAGTGTCTGGATAAATGTTCTCAGGTGGCCTCTTAAACGCTCAATATTATGACCAAATGCCTGGGTGGGAGTGTGGAAACGAAACTCACCATTTTCACTTTCGCCAATAGCGAGTTTCTCACCTGTATCCTGAAGTGATTTGTTTAACCAGGTTTGAAACCGCTGGAAATAGGGCAGATCCATCTGCGAAATTCCTGTTGTTGGTTTACCTCATTAATCATAGAGGGTTATGGCTTGGCTGCTGCAACTCCGGCCTCGTAAGCATCACTCATAAACCCGGGCATTTTTTTTGGTTTGCCGCTGGACAGGGCGATACAGACATAATCTTTTTCCGCCCGTAAAAGAGTTTTGCCATCGGATATCCGGATAATCTGAAACTGACGTCTGGCCCTCAGCTTGTCATGCTCAGTTATCCAGGTGGCGACTTTAATCAGATCACCGGCATGTGCCGCCGCCAGGTATTTGACCCGTGTTTCCACCGTGGCCATGGCGACATCATGCTGCTTCCAGGTATACCAGGGCGCGCCCAGCTGGGTGATATGCTGCCAGCTGACATCTTCCAGCCAGTTCAGGTACTCGACATTATTGATATGCCCGAGCCGGTCTTCATGTTCACCGGCACAGGAGATTTTCAGGATAAACGGGTTGGGAAGATCCCAGGATAGGTTTTGACTCATTGCTGCTTGGGTGGTCATGCCGGTACACCAGAAAGAAGTCCTGCCAGACTCTCATGTTAGAGAAACAGGCGGTTTTGGTACATGGTTAAATTTGGCACGAAAGGTATAATGCAGCCTGTTTTTTAATTACCAGATGCCTCTGCCTGAGTTATGAGCAAGTCATTACGAGACCAGTTACTGGGTGCCGGTATTGCCAGCAAGAAGCAGCACCAGCAAGCCCGTACACAAAAGAAAAAGCAAAAGAAACAGGGCGTTGACCCCCAGGTTGAGCAGCGTCGTCGCCTGGAAGAGGAGAAGCGCAAGCAGGTTGAGCGTGATAAGGCCCTGAACCAGCAGCGTGAAGCCGAGCGTAAAGAGAAAGAGAAGCTGGCCCAGATTCGCCAGATTGTGACCACCAACAAGGTTGAGCGCAAAGACGGCGAAAGCACCTACAGTTTTGTTGATAACAAGAAGATCAAGAAGTGGTACCTGGATGACAAGCAGATCGACGAGCTGAGCAAAGGTCGCCTGTCGCTGGTTCGGCTGGAAGAGGAGGATTATGTGCTGATCTCCGGTAAAGTGGCTGAAAAGCTGGCTGAGCGTCTGGGAGAGGAAGCTGATCAATTCCTGCTGGTGAATAACAAAGGCAAGCAGGAAGAGATTGATGAAGATGATCCTTATGCGGATTACCAGATTCCAGATGATCTGATGTGGTAATTGCCAGATACTGTGATTTAAGAAAGCCTGCACTGATCTGCGGGCTTTTCTTTTTAGGGGAAATCAAAACATTTCTTGCAAACTGATAAGTCAGGATACTGGGTTTTACTGGATGGCAAAGGCTGCTGTGATGTCGGTTTCAGTTTAACGCGTGTTATAAGAGCAGGCTTTAACAAGGGTGTTATCTTTTGTCTGTAATACCCCCGCAGGAAACTGTCTAAAGCAGTACTTAATCCGGAAGGGAATTGAAAGTGTATCCAGAACCAGTTTCAACAACACCTCCAAGTATTGCAGGCAATTCACCCAAGCCTTCACTTGAATGTACTGAGGAGGATAAAGGCACGAAACAGGTTGTTGAGGAAGTGCCGCCAACAGTGTCCATTCAGTCTGATGAGCCGTTATTACCACCCGAGCCGGTTATCTATCCAGGCATGTCAATCAATATGAAGACAGTTTCCCTGGCGGATATTCAGAAGGAAGGCCCAAGATATGTTGACTGGATACGGGTGCCGACCACCTTTGCCACTTCTGATCCTATTACGCCAGAGTTATTGGATCACCTTGATTATCAGGTTGTAGGTTCTGATGAAAAAGTCAGGGATAAATTAAGACGTGCCAGTGAAAGTGCCAGCTCTGAATCAAGAATTGTCAAAGCCACTGTCCAGGAATGTTTTAATCGAAAATGTGAGAAAAAACTGGATGACTTATTAGACCGTTCTGAGGGTTTGACCACGGCAAGTATATCCGGCCCCTGGGGAGGATGCTTTGTACTGCAGAATAGTAAAGGGCATATGACGCAGGATGAATTTACAATTGGTGGGATTGCTGAAAAAAAGAAAGAAGAAGATACGGTACCTCCCAATATTGGCCTTTTTGATGGCCATGGTTTGCAGGGGGAGATGGTTGCCAAAATGGCCTCTTTACTATTGGTCAACCAGATTCAACAGAGAATGAAAACTTACTCCGATGGGGTGGGCAATACAGATACGGTTATCTGGAATGCCCACAAGAATGGATTTACAGATTCCGACAGACTGGTAAGTCATTTTAAAATCGGAGGTAGCACAGCAACGCTTTCATCTTTCTATGGGCAGGATTTATGGACAGCCCAGGCCGGAGACTCTCACCAGCTATTGATTAAGCCGGACGGAACTTATAAAGGTCTGACGGAACAGGCCTCCCCGGGAAAAATCAAATATCTCAAGCAAATTGAAAGACGTGGCGGGCGGCTGAATTCAACCAAAAGACGAATTAAAAACCCTGATGCTAAAACCCTGGCAATGGCTAAGTCTATTGGTGACCATAACTATCAGGGCTGTTCCAATCCCAGGCCCCAAATTGTTGTAACCAGGAAACCTGACGGAGGCTGGAATAATCACTATCTGTTGCTGGGAAGTGATGGTTTCTGGAAAGTAACCAGTGATAAGGGGGCCTGTGCTGCTCTGAAAAAGCTTCATCAGAAAAAATATTCTGCCAGCAAAATAACCAGAATATTGGCCTTGGTTGCAAGAGCTTCCGGTTCCCATGATGATATTTCTGTTGCGCTGGTAGATTTAAATTATCTGGCAACAGGCAAAAAATCAGTTCCGGCAGATTCACCATCCACCTCTTCTGGCTGTATCCAAACGAAGGAGTAGCTCTTGATATAGTTCTTCATCCCGCTCTTCATCCTGCTCTTCATCCAGTTGTGGAAAGAAAAAAGCCCGCCGGAAATAAAGTAATCTGGATTCTGACATCATCTGTTGCCAGCAGAACCTATAGTATTAAGACAAACATCTGCACTCGTTCGAAAAAGGATTTTTCTATGAGCATCCAGGCTGGTAATCAACTCCCCGATTTCAGCTTGTTTGAATATGATGATCAGGAAGGTGTGGTTGAGAAGCGTCTCTCTGATCTGGCCTGGAAAAAGAAAGTAATCGTTGTTGGTGTTCCTGGTGCCTATACCCCGGTCTGCAGTGGTGATCATCTGCCCAGTTATATTCAACACTATCAGGATTTTATTGATCTTGGTATTGATGAAATCTGGTGCATCGCTGTTAACGATGTATTTGTGCTGAATGCATGGGCCAAAGAGATTGGCACTGAAGGCAGCATCCGTATGCTGAGTGATGGTTCTGCTGAGTTTGTCCGGGCAATGAATGTAGCCCTTGATTTAACCAGCCGGGGAATGGGTGTGCGATCAGACCGCTATGCCATGGTGGTTGATAATGGTGTTGTGACCGAGTTTCTGCGTGAGGAGCCAGGTCAGTTTCAGACTACTGATGCCGCGACACTATTGAACAGATTGACTAAGGAGCGATAGCTAAGGAACGATAGCCCGCAACATATTGTCCATACCCTGATCCAGCTGTTTCTGGGCCTTGTGATCATCTTCAAGAGCGAGCGCAGGGTGAATCTGCTCCGCAATATCAAGCAGGTTGCTGATCATATTATCTACCAGTTCTGCAGATGAGCTTTCCGCTGTTACCCGATACGCCAGAATAATTCTTTCGCCAACACTGTCCCAACCCAGAACTGCGCCACGGGTTTCAAGGGCGTAGGCATTGAGCTGCATGGCGGTTTCAAGCCGTTTGCGTCGAATCTCTCCGGTGCCCAGAGGCGTGATTTCAACAACAAGAAACAGATCATCGCTGTAGGCAGGAGCTTCCACTGAAACGGGGTAGATATCGTTAAAGATAAAGGAGCAGACACGGCCTTCCTTATCGAGTGCATCCTTATCAAGGCCTGCATGTGTCATCCATGCTTTCAGCAGTTCTATAGGTGCCATAACGTTTTTCCTTTCTTTTTATACGGTATAGCGCATCCGTTGGAATTGATGGAAGTTCCACTGGAACGGTGTTTCCGGAATCTGCACCTGAATATGGAATGACTGCGGTCCTGCTGGTGGCGGTACCATAAGACTGTAGCCGTAATAAATGGTCTGTTGCTGGGGAACAAGTTGCTGGATCTTGTTGGAAACATATGTTGCCGCCCGTTCCAGTTTACCGGCCAGCCACTGGCTGCCTGCTTTGATTCGTTTCCCCAGGGCTGAGAGGCCGGAAACATGCAGCAGGGTCTTGCCGGTCTGTTTCAGCATCAGTCCTTTGAATTTCACCTTGTCGGTATAGATCACTTCCCTGAGTTTTTTTATCGCTTCTTTCTCTGGTGCAAGCTGAAGCTTTTTGATTGTGTTATCTGTGACACCAAAGTCCCGCAGAAATTTGACCGCAGATGACAGGTCCTGCCCCTGTCCTGTCCGCAGTCGTTTCAGAAATGCTTTCTCAGCAACTCCGATATTCTCTCTGGCCAGGGATTTCAGAGGGCGGCCGGAGGCAATCAGCTCCTGGCTTTTTTCCCTGACCTTGGCAAGTTTGCGATTATGAATCGCATCAAAAGCCAGGGTGCCAATACCCGCTGCCGTTCCAATAATCCCGGAAGCAATAAATGCCGCAGGGGCTCCTGCCCCTGATGCCAGCAGGCCGATATCCACCCCGGCGGCAATGGCGCTGGTGCCTGTGCTGATCAGGTGTTTGCGGGCATGGGTTGTACGCTCTTTCTTGATATGTCCCGACAGAGCCTTCAGCAACGGGTCATCTGTTTGCTCCGTGGCTTTTGCCAGATTATTCAAGGCAATGATCTGTTTGCCACTCTTGACGGCAGAACTCAGGGTGGCGATTGAGTTGGCACCAAGGGACAGGCCGGGCAGGAATCGTCCTACGGAGGCTCCCGCCTGTCCGGCAATGGTGGCGGCAGAGGTTGCGATACTGAAACCATTGCCGGTCAGGCTCTTGATTCTGTCCAGGTGTGAGACCGCAATCTGCTTTTTATTACGGCTCAGGTCGGAGCCTTTGTAGTCTGTCAGGTGTTCCAGCTTTTTGAGTTTCTCCGGGTCATTCTTGCCATTGAATGTCCGGCTCTCGGCATCGTATTCCTTAAGAAGTTGCTGGGCTTCCTTGCGCTTCCCCTGGGCGGCGATATCACGGACAGCCCGGTACAGGCCGGTACCGGTAGTTTTGGCAAATGTCAGGGTTTGCGTCACCAGGGATAAACTTTGCAGGGCGGTAAATGAGTTGGCAAAAGCCCCACTGTTCAGGGTGCTGGTAGAGCCTTTGCCGATTTTATCACCGGTGACTGCCGCTTTCTGGGCAAAGAGGGCGGCAGACTGGAGTTTGCCGACCACCGTGCGCGCCTGGCCGGCAACAGCAATGGCTTTGTCTTTCTTACTGCTGGCTTTATCGAAGTGGAACTGCTCGGAGCCAAAAACAATACTGCCTGCCAGTTTTTTCCCTGCTGTTAGAGAACTGCTGAGAGAATGTCCCTGCTGACGTTCGGGAATAACTGAAGCGGTTGGGGTGTAGTGACGGGAGGTTGTTCTTGGTTGGCCCTGGGAAGGAAGCTGGGACAGTGTCCCGGTATGCCCTCTATGGACACCCGGGCCAATCCGGGTATTCACGCCTGCTGATCAGTAGGCTGATTAGATTGCGATGGTTTTTGCAGGGCCTGCAGAGCGTGCTCCATGGCCTGCTGGAAATTAAGGTCTCCGCTGGCCAGCTGTACGGCGGGTACACAGACTGACTCGGCAACATGGCGGAACAGGATAATGGTTTCGTCAATCAGGTCGGCAATCGTGTTGCGGTTACCCCTCACAATCAGGCGCAGAGCCAGCTGATCCGGCAGTGAGATAATATCGACCGGGGACAGTGCTGCAGCCAGGGCTGATGCCATGATAGGCACTTCGTCATGGGGCTTGATCGCAATCGGAGTCATCATGATCAGGGTCAGATCATCGTCCCTGGGCTCTATGCAGATCAGCTGGGTGTAGATATTTTCGGCGATCTGGAACAGCCAGCTCTGCATCATGCCCATATCCTCCTGTTCCTGGGGATTGGCCTGACGCATATTAAGATGATCAACAATCACTTTCTTGCTGGCTTCGGAGACCGGCGGTGTAGTCTGGGCTTGGTTCATTTCTGCAGGGCTCCGTAGTAACTGGTGGCTACATAGTCAGCCATCTGCCTGGCTTCTCCCGGTGCAGGCACTTTCTGGATAATCTCACTGACCGTCTTCTGCAGCAGTGGTATCAGCATATTGGCGGCTTCCAGCATGGGTAGTGTCACCGGCTGATATTCATGACTGACAATCTGACTCTGGCGTACAACCATCTGCTGCCCCTGTATATCCATAAGAAGAGCCAGGGGACTGAGCAGCCCGGTACTTTGCTGGAGAAAAGCACAGAAAGCGGGCAGAAAATCATCCCGCATGGGCTGAAGTGGGAAAGTGGCATCCACAATCAGGTTCATGGTTTTCTGCGGATTGATACCGGGGGTCATCAAGCCAGTCAGGTTGACCTTCTGCTTCTGAAAGGTCTCAAAGCTGGTTTTCAGGGCGATGCCGTGGGGTAATTTGGATGCCTTGATATTTTCGAGGCCGAATGCAGACCACTCTTTCTTCAGGTTGCGGGCTGCAGGCTTGAGAAGCGTTTCGAGTTCCAAGGTATCTGGCTCCTTCCAGAACCAGCAGTACTGAAATCTGCTGGCTTATTCCATCATAAAACGGTGATTTCGTTTTTTATTCAGTATGGATGAATTCCAGATAATTGCAGGGAATCATTGCCCTGGTGCCTGACGAGGGGGGATGCGCTTTCGGGACAGTCTCGAATTTGAGAGGTATTAGCTGCAAAATACTCCCCAGACCTGTAAAGCTCTTTGGTTAGTGTTGTCTAAATGAGTGCATTTCTGTTTGCAGGAGGCATATTTAAGGGAGTGCCTGATTAATGGTGGAGAATATAAAATGGAACTAATTAGTACACATAATCTTGTAGATTGATGATTTTTCTTAAGCGATTCGTATGAAAGCATATTGATAACGTAAAAGGATGGTATCTAATTTGCGATTGTTGAAATATCAAGTGGCATAAATCAGGCACTGAAATAGTCATTTAATAATTTTGATGTTCGAAAATGAAAAAAAACACAACTAAAAATTGCTTTAAATCATTTTCAGAAAAACTCTTAATTGCACGAAGTTATTGTTCTAGGTATGGTGATTGCGGGCAGTACATATAATCTGTTCGGATTATCCTTTGCAGGAGATAAGAATAATGACAAGATCACTACCCAAGCTGCGCATAGCTGCTGCGGCTGCTGCTGTTGCTTTGAGCCTGGGGGCTGGTTCTGCCGCCGCCAAGGATGTAAATATTAAGGTATGGGCCGGGGGAACCAATGAAGCCGATTCTTATCGGATGGAAAATATTGAAATTGCCGCTGAAATTCTTGAGCGTGAATTAGCTCTTCAGGGCAAGGATATTGATATTAAGGTTGAAGGCAAAAGGGACTTTGGTAAATGGAAGGAATTCAAGCAGGCGGTTCAACTGGCTGCGGAATCCGGAGATGCACCAAATATCGTAGTGACCAGTCACCTTGATATTGCGCCATGGTCAAAGGCCGGTTTGATTGTACCGGTTGAAGATTATGTTGATATGGATGCCTGGCCAATTAATTCCATTTATCCCAACCTGATGGAAATCGCCAGTTATAACGGTGTGACCTTTGGTCTTCCCCAGGATGCGGAATCCCGTCCCTTCTTCTTCTGGAAGGATACCCTGAAGAAAATTGGTTATAGCGATGCTCAGATTGAAGCACTGCCTGAAAAGGTAGAGAACAAGGAATACAAGCTCACTGACGTTCTTGCTGATGCCAAGAAAGCTGTTGATATGGGGCTGGTAGAGAAAGGCTATGGTTTCTACCCCCGTCCTTCCAATGGTCCTGACTATGCCCAGTTCTATCAGTCCTTCGGTGGCAAGATGCTGGATAAGGACACTGGCAAGCTGATCCTGGACAAGAAGTCCATGACCGAGTTTTACCAGTTCTTTATTGATGCCGTTGAAGCGGGTGTCACCCGTAAGAACCATCTCGGCACTGACTGGGGACAGTGGTACAGCGAAGTGGCAACCGGCAAGGCTGCACTCTGGCACGGTGGCACCTGGCACTATGCACGCTACACCGCTAAGGAAGGTCTGGATGATTTCTTTGGTAAGGTTCAGTTCTCCCTGATTCCTGCCGGTGATGAAGATGGTCGTCCCAACACCATTACCCAGCCTCTGGTTTACCTGGTCACCAAGCAGAATAGTGAAGAAGATATGGAAATCGCGGCCGAGCTGGTCAAAATTGCCTCTTCTCCACGCCTGAATACGCTGCACGCTATCAAGTCCGCTCACCTGGGTATCTCTCCCGAACAAGGCAATATTGCGCTTTATGCCAATGACCGCTGGGCTTCAGAAGCAACTGAGCGTCTGCTGGTACATGCCAACGCTCAACCCAACCATACCGCTTTCGGTCAGTTCAACCAGATTATGTTCAAGGGCCTGGAAACAGCCTGGACCGGAACAAAGTCTGCTGAAGATGCGGTTGCAGAAGTTGAAGAAGAGATGAAGGCAGCACTGGGCAATATGCTTATCGTGCGCTGATTCTCCTTTCCCAGTAGGTGCAGCCCTGTTTATTCAGAGGGCAGGGCTGCCCTGTTTTCCCGATATCTGTCAGATCTATGGGGAATGGATCTGTTTCAGGAGAACCCTTGATGAAGAAACCCTCACACCTTCTTGGTCTGGGCTTCATGCTGCCGGCACTTATTGTTGTTGTGCTGTTTTTCCTGCTGCCGGTATTTATGACGGCAGGAATCGCCTTCACCAATATGAGTACCGATACAGGTATTACCGGTGGTGCCTACGAGCTGACGCCAAATACAATCCATAACCTCAGAACACAGGGGGTTGATAATAATCTGCTGGCGCAGCTTGAGACCGATGTTTACAGGATTGATGAACCGGGGCTTGCAGCCCTGGCAACCGATATGGGTGACAAGCTGGCCAAAGAGCTGGGCGATACCCATGGCGGCGTCACCTTTCAATCCCGAAGAGAGCTTGAACGGGCGATAAAAAAACTGAAAAACAAGCCCCGTTCAACCCGCAAGCTGAAGAAAGCAGCTGCATTCTTCAAACGCTCCATCCTTAACCAGCGTTTTGAAACAGAATCAGAGTTTGTTTCTGCAACCCGGAATCTGGGCCTGGACCTGGCGCCAGAACATCAGGAGGTTCTAAGCAAGGCTTCCTATACCGGCTGGACATGGACGACAGAAAACTTCAGCCTGATGACCAAACTGCCGTCGACCCTCCGGATTGCAGGCAATACCGTTATCTATGTTTTCTTTACCCTGACCTTCAACGTCTCTTTTGGCCTGTTCCTGGCCATAACCACCTTTTATCTGCCGGGTAAAGCCGCAGCTACCTTCCGGACTATCTGGTTCCTGCCACGGATTCTGCCTCCGGTTATCTATGTGCTGATGTGGAAGTGGTTGACCTGGGATACCGGGTTTATCTCGACATTTTTTGGCCAGTTTGGTGTGCCGGCCAAAAACTGGATGCTGGATACCAATTTCCATGCCTGGGTGGTGATAATTCTGATCAATGGTTTTGTCGGGGCATCCATGGGGATGATCCTGTTCTCCAGTGCCATTCGGGCAATCCCGGCACCCATGCTTTATGCCAGTGAAGTGGATGGAGCAACCCGCTGGCAGCAGGTGCGCTATATCATTCTGCCCCAGCTGCGCTGGCCGATTCTGTTTATCACCTCTTACCAGACCCTGTCCCTGCTGACGTCCTTTGAATATATCTTCCTGGCGACAGACGGCGGACCGGGTAAAGCCACTGAAGTGTGGGCACTGTCGGCATTCCACCAGGCACTGGCCAACTACGGGGGTAACCTGCAGTACGGCTATGGTGCAGCGCTGGCTCTGGTTCTGGTGATTATCGGAATAATCGCCTCTGTGGGATACCTGCGGGTATTTAACTTTAAAGAACTTGTGGCTCGCCCACGTATTGAGCAATAGGAAGGGATACTATGAAGTCGCGAAATTTCTCGTCCCTGCCGATCATCATTCTGCTTGCTTTGGTATCTCTGCCACTGGTAACCATGTATGTGTTCCTGTTTGTCGACACCATCTCCGATGCTCCGGCGGGTTCTTTGATTCCAACCAGCTTTACCCTGGAGCACTGGCGCTTCTTGTGGGAAGAGCCAAAGGTTGGTGAGACATCCATCTGGCCGGTGACGCTTAATACCTTTATTTTTGCTGCAACCACGTCATCCATTGTGATGACGGTGTCACTGATGGCCGGTTACGCGTTGAGTCGTCTGAATATGCCATTCCGGCGCTTTATGCTGGCCGGCTTGATCACTCTGCATGCCTTTCCAACCATTACCCTGATAATCGCCATCTTCCTGATCCTGCAGTTGCTCGGGCTCTATAACACACTGCTTGGTGTGATTATTGTGAAGACCGCACTGGAACTGCCATTCGGCATCTGGATTATGAAGGGGTTCTACGACACAGTGCCCTGGGAGATCGAGATGGCCGGGGTGCAGGATGGTGCCAGCCGGTTTACGGTCTGGTGGAAACTGGTTCTGCCCCAGGTGCAGCCGGGGCTGGTGGCACTGGGCGTGTTCTCGTTCCTGTCAGCATGGAGTGAATTTATTTTACCCCAGGTGTTGTCACCAAGCGGCAGTGGTCAGGTGCTGTCCACTTATCTTAACTCGTTGATTCTGGATGATACCCGGCCCGACTTTAATATGTTCAAGTCGGTTGGCCTGTTCTATGCCATGCCGGTGATTTTTATCTACCTCACTTTCCAGAAGAAACTGATGAACATCTACGGCGGAGGTTCCAAGGGCTGATGCGTATTCTACTTGATTCTTTTACCAAGACCTTTGGCGATGTCACCGTTATCAAGGATATGAACCTCGATATTAAAAGCGGGGAGATGCTGGCATTGCTTGGGCCTTCCGGTTGTGGCAAATCAACCACGCTGTTTGCCATCTGCGGTATTCATGGCATGGACGGCGGACGGCTTCTGTTTGGCGATAAGGATGTGACATCCCTGCCATCCCAGAAGCGTAATGTTGGTGTCGTATTCCAGAACTACGCACTTTATCCCCATATGAATGTCTGGGAAAACATTGCCTTTCCATTGAAGATTCAGAAGCGCTCCAAAGCCGTGATTGAAAAAGAAGTCCAGGCTATGGCCGAACTGGTTCAGATTGAAGAGCTGCTTGACCGTAAACCTGTGCAACTGTCTGGTGGACAGCAGCAGCGTGTGGCTCTGGCGCGGGCACTGGTGCGCAAGCCGGATATTCTGCTGCTTGATGAACCGTTGGCCAACCTTGATGCCAAGCTGCGTCTGGAAATGCGTTCGGAAATCCGCCGTATACAGCAGCAGACAGGAATCACAGCGGTGCTGGTAACCCATGATCAGGTGGAAGCCATGTCCATGTGTGACCGGATTGCCATTATGAATGGTGGCAAGATTGTCCAGCTGTCTGCGCCGGAAGAGATGTACCGCAATCCAAGCTCTGATTTTGTTGCCGGTTTCCTGGGTAACCCACCCATAGCCTTCCTTGAGGGTGTGATCAAGGACAGTCACTGTCATCTCCATGGTGGTGAAACCCGTGTTGCCTTGAATGGGCATGCCCAAAAGGTGAGCGATGGCCAGAAAATCAAACTGGGTATTCGGCCCGAGTTTTTCCGTCCTGAGTTCGATCTCAAGGTAAAGGGAAAGATTTCCTTTATTGAGGCCCATGGTCGGGAAAACCTGTACGACGTAGTGCTGGATAACGGAGATATTCTGCGTTCCATTCAGAACCATGATGCCCAGTACCAGCTTGGTCAGGAGGTAACCTGGGGTATCTGTCAGGACAATATTCTTGCCTTTGATGGAGAGGGTGAGCGTCTGTGACGACCTCCTTTTTTCCTGATCTCGCCTGGCTTAATGCCAGGCGGGACAGACCTCTCTCTGTGGCACACCGCGGAGCCAGTTTCTATGCCAATGAAAATACTCTGAAGGCTTTTCGGCGGGCCGCTGAACTGAATGCTGATTTCTGGGAAGTTGATCTTCGGCTTACAGCTGATGGCATTTGTGTCGCTTGCCATGACAGGGATCTTGGCTATATCGGCAGAAAAGATCTGATATTTTCTGAGCAGAGTTACCAAGTTCTTCGACAGGCTTCTGAGGAAGCCGGGCGGACAGTTCCACGGCTCGAAGAGATTATTGCCCTGGCAAAAGAAACAGATACCGGACTGTATCTGGATGTTAAAGCTGTCGAGGCGGCTTCGGTTATTCTGCAACAGCTTGCCGAAAACCAGATATCAAAAGCTGTGTTTGGCACAACATCCCCTGACACATGTCGTCAGTTGCAGGCGGATGGCTGCCCATGGCCTGTGGCCATGCTGATTCCTCCCAGAGTCGATCCATTTGAAGCAGCGCGTTTAACCGGGGCAGATATTATTCATCCCTGCTGGGAGTACGCTTCGCCAAAACCTCAGAAGCTTTTGACGCCGGAAATGTTGGAACGGGCTGCGAATGAAGGTCTTCACCTTATGCTTTGGCATGAAGAGCGTGCAGAAGTGATAAAAGACCTTCTACAAATGCCTGTTCTGGGAATTTGTTCCGACCGGCCGGAAATGTTGAAACCCTTTTCGCAGATAACGTCATCTGCCATTGATATTGTTTGTCACAGAGGGGCTCATAATATTGCTCCGGAGAACACCCTGCCTGCCGTTGATGCTGCCTTTGCTGCCGGGTTTTCCTATGTGGAAATTGATGTTTTTGAAACTGCCGACAATCAGCTGGTTGTGATTCACGACTATCAGCTGGAGCGAACCACCGATGGCACTGGTAATGTTGGAGAAACCAGCCTTGCCGATCTGCTGAAACTGGATGCCGGAAGCTGGTTTGATTCTTTCTACCAGGGAATCCAGCTGCCGCTGTTGGTGGAAGTGATTGCTCTGGCTAAGGAGTATGGCGGGCAGCTCTATATTGAGCTGAAGCTGGCTGATCCTCTTAAAGTGTTAAGGCTGGTGGAGGAGATGGATTTTCTCGATCACTGTTTCTTCTGGTCATTTAACAAAAAGTATTTGAGAACCATACGGGGAGCCTCTTCAAAGGCTCGTCTTATGTCCCGCAGACAGGACTATTCAACCCTGGATAAATCCATTACCGACTTTGATGCTGATGTTGTTGAGTTTCATCACTCGATAGCAAGTCTGCAAGATATCCAGGATTGTCGGGAGCGGGGAGTGCGGGTCATGCTGGCCTACTCAGGTGATAATCAGGAAGACATAAAGAAGTTGATTCAGCTGTCACCTGACCTGATGAATGTGGATTCCCCCTTTGTGCTGCATAAGTTGCTGACTGACGCATAAAAAAACGGCGATAAAATTGTTTATCGCCGTTTTAGGTTCTGTTGACATAAGTTTGTGCATTCAGCGCCAGCGAGGCTTTTCAGATCTAGACGCAGACGTGAAGGAATACTGGTTGTCTTTCGAACGGCTGCAACGACGAGCTGAAAAGCCTCGCTGACGCCCTTCGGGTGGCCCAGAAAGCCGCCACTCACTTCGTCAGGTTTGCTTGATGTAGAACCACTACACCTTCACAAGCCCTTCTTGCGATTAGCGGCTTTCTGAGCCACTGAATTGCACAAACTTATGTCAACAGAACCTAGATTTCTGATGACAACTCAGTTATCAGGCAAAAGCAGCTTCGCCTTCAAGAGAACGCTTCTCAGCTTTCAGAGTCAGTGCAATCAGGATAATGGACAGTACGCAGGCACCGGTAATGATCATGAAGCCGGCGTCCCAGCCTGCCACGTCAACAGCCTTACCAATAACCACGTTTGCAGTTACCGCACCACCAACATAACCGAACAGACCGGTGAAACCAGCAGCAGTACCGGCAGCCTTCTTCGGTACCAGGTCAAGGGCGTGTACGCCGATCAGCATAACCGGGCCATAGATCAGGAAGCCGATGGCAACCAGCATGGCGATATCGATGTTGGGGTTACCGGCTGGGTTGAACCAGTATATCAGTACACAGGCCAGGGTCAGCAGCATGTAGATGATGCTGGCAGGTGCACGACGACCGTTGAATACCTTGTCAGACAGCCAGCCGCAGGCCAGAGTGCCGGGGATACCGGCCCACTCGTACAGAGCGTAAGCCCAACCGGCATCTTCAAAGGAGAAGTGCTTGGCTTCAGCCAGATACAGAGGTGCCCAGTCCAGCACGCCGTAACGTACCAGATAAACAAAAGCGTTTGCGACAGCGATAGCCCACAGCAGCTTGTTGTTCAGAACGTAATCCATAAAGATCTGGCGGGCAGAGAACTCCTGCTCGTGCTCTTTGTCGTAGTCAAACGCTTTTGGATAGTCGTTCTTGTACTCTTCGATGCTTGGCAGACCTTCAGACTGAGGTGCATCACGCACAGTCAGCCAGATAATCAGGGCAACACCCAGAGCTGCAACACCGTTGGTATACAGAACCGCATGCCAGTCAGCAAAGACAGCCATACCCCACAGAGCGATAGGAGCCAGCAGGCCGCCACCGATATTGTGAGCGACATTCCATACTGCCATCTTGGTGCCACGCTCACTGGCGGAGAACCAGTGCACCATGGTACGACCGGCAGGTGGCCAGCCCATACCCTGGAACCAGCCGTTAGCGCCCAGCAGCAGGAACATGATGCCTACGGAGCTGGTGAAGAAAGGCATGGTGCCCATGGCAATCATAATAAGGGAGCTGACAAACAGACCCAGAGCCATAAAGTTACGGGCGTTACTGCGGTCAGAAACGCTGCCCATCAGGAACTTGGACAGACCGTAGGCAATAGCAACACCGGACAGGGCAAAACCGAGTTCTGCACGAGTGAAGCCCTGTTCTACCAAGTGTGGAATAGCAAGCGTGAAGTTCTTACGAACAAGGTAATAACCGGCGTAACCGATAAAAATTCCGATAAACACCCGCCAGCGCAGGCGCTGATAAGTGGAATCTACCTTTTCCTTGGGCAAAGGCTCCTTGTGAGCAGGAGGCTTTAAAAATCCAATCATGCTACTTTACGTTTGTCTTGTTGAGAAGGGCGTAGACCTTATATTTATTGATTTAATCAAGGGTTGATTTAAATCATTCCGGTGTCACTTTGTGTTTATTTGTTGGAGAGTTTGGTCAATTGTTTGAATGTTATAAGTATAAAAAATACCTCATTCCATAAATATTGCTTACAAAACAATCGCTTGTGTGTTTCTGGGTTCTGTTTGATCGAAAAGCCTGATTATTCGAAATAATTTAGAAAGAACAACCTAATTATTTTGACCCTCCCAGTTTTTACCTGAATCAGGTGGTGAAAAACTCAATAAAAACAGCCTGAGTTAATCTTCAGGTGTTAAGAGTGATTGTTGTTTTTGGTTATGGCATATCTAACTGAATGGTATGTGTCAGTAAAAAGTGGCAGGGGAAGTCGGCCTTCTCCACGAGTGTTTATACTTATTTTGTTTTGAGTTTTATCTTTTTAGATCATGAGGTAACTGTTCTTCAGGAAATGTACCTCATAGCAAGGACGCTCATTATGCCAAAGCCTGTTGGATCCGAACTTCACTCCCAGGGTCATGAACTGCCTTTAAGGCAGCAAGTCGAACATAAGAAAGGTGCAGGAGCCAAGGTTGAAGCCAAATCTCAGGTTGCCAAGTCCAAAACAGTTCAGGGGAAGCCTGTTCAGGATTCCAGACTGTCTGACCGTGAGATAGAAAATCTGCTGGCTGATGCCCGGCAGGAAAGTGTTCGCGTCCGGGAAAGGCAGGTTTCCGAGAGCGAAAGGAGCGATATCAGCTCCAGTGATGAATCCGGAGTAGCGGGTTTACTGGCTGAGACCATGGATGATGTTTCGGAGCGACCGGCTGCCGACAGGAAGGGTAGTGATAGTGGGTTCAGTTCTGGCGTTTCAAGTGATACTGAAAGCATGGGGGGCTGGGAGGATATCTCTGGTGAGCGTCTTTCCAAACAAGACAAGGGTTATCTCTGGGAGAAGAAACAGCATATTCAGGGGATGGCCAGTTCTCTGGCAGTACTGAATAATGACGACCTCGAGATGTGCCAGGAGCTCTGGAAAGAAGTCCGTCTCTATTTACAGGATGCCCACGAGTTAAATAAAGACGAAGTTTTGCTGAGGACGGATATTGTTTCGCTTCGTCATCAGCTTAGAGAAAAACTACTTTCCATGGATTCCCTGCATAGAGGCTGGCTGGTTAACAGTAGTAATAAGAACCGGGAGTCGATGCAGGAATTTGTTCGGGGGCTGATGCTAGAGGCCTTCAGAATCCTGCCAGCCGAGTTACAGCACCATATACATTTGGCTGATGAAGGCACTACACCCGAGAAGAATATTACCGGTTTACTGCTGTTGAGTAGCGGTGTTGGCCCCCAGATGTTTCCTTCGGAAGATGACTGTCAGCTGTTTCGGAAAATGTGTCTGGAAGAAGTGATGGATCAACTGGCAGCAAGCCCATCTGCCGTGGCAACTGTTGAGAAAGTTGTTGATTCTCTCGGACATGAGCAGGCAACAGATTGCGTCTCTGCACTCCTGGTATTAAGGGATGCTTTATCTGATGAAATATTCTCTTCACCGCAGGAGCTGAAGGACTGCAAGAAACTCTGCTGGGAAAAAGCGCTGGACAAAATAATCAATCCGCAGCAGGACATAAAAGATCTGGCTGTCGCAGATGATCTTCTTGATGCGATTGATTCCGATGATGAGAGCAGGAACTGGGGAAAGTCTCTTCAGGAGATGCGCAGCCAATATGACCAGACGGGTCAGGTTGTGATCTGCCGACAGTGTGAGGTTGATCTTGTTCGTCAGAACATGGTGTTGAAAGAGGAAGGCCGTTCCGTAGCGGATAACGCTAAAGCGCGAGCAAACCCTGATTCAAAAGAAGAGAAGGCGGCGGTGTTGGCATCTATGCAGCAGTTTGTTCAGGGGCTTGAGGCAGAACAGGGAATGCAGATGTTGTCAGTTCTGAATCAAACGCTGTTCAACAGTATGAGTTCCATTGCGGAAATTGCTGTGAAGGAGAAGATGGGGCAGTGGGGTGTTATGGGTATTGAGCGTGACAACTGCCAGCATGGTATTGAAGTTGATAAAGATAAAGATGGCACGGTAAATATGAAGCTTACCCTTGTTGCCCGACCCAAGGTTTTGCCTAATTTGGCTCCGAGTATTATAGTTGTCTATGAGGGGAATTCAAAAGTGCAGATGGTTCGTCATGTCACCATCAAGCCTGGTCAGGATATAATTATCAGCTCCCCCAAGATTTCTCTGAATCTGGAGCAGGGAAAGGTCTACAAATAAGTCGCATTAAAAAGAAGGCTTCCAATTGGAAGCCTTCTTCGTTTTATTCCTTTATTAAATCACTGAGCTGAAGACAGCACATCAGAAACCAGTTTGATGGCTTCGTCCTGCAGCTGCTGCAGGTGTTCTTCGCCTTTAAAGCTTTCAGCGTAAACCTTGTAGGCAGGCTCTGTTCCGGAAGGGCGGGCGGCAAACCAGCCATTGTCGGTCATAACTTTCAGACCACCAAGTGGTGCACCATTCCCCGGCGCTTCTGTCAGGCATTTACGAATTGGATCGCCTGCCAGAGTGTCTGCCGTAATCATTTGAGGATTCAGTGCCGACAGCGCTTTCTGTTCTTCGCGGGTGGCTGGAGCCTGGATGCGGGAGTAAACAGGTTTGCCATACTTGGCTGCCAGTTCCTGGTAATACTCGCCAGGATCTTTTCCTGTGACGGCGGTAATTTCAGCAGCAAGCAACGCAAGGGTGATGCCGTCCTTATCGGTACACCAGGTTGTGCCATCCTTGCGCAGGAAGCTGGCACCGGCGCTTTCTTCGCCGCCAAAGGCCAGTTCGCCATTGAACAGACCATCAACAAACCATTTGAAACCAACCGGAACTTCGTACAGATCACGCCCCAGACCTTCAACTACGCGGTCGATCAGTGAACTGGTCACAAGCGTTTTACCAACCTTGGCCGATTTGGGCCAGCCTTTGCGGTGACGGTAGAGGTAGTCGATAACAACAGCAATATAATGGTTGGGATTCATCAGCCCCATCGAGCGGGTCACGATGCCATGGCGATCATAATCCGGGTCATTACCCAGAGCGATATCGAAACGATCTTTCAGTTCAACCAGCCCAGCCATAGCCCAGGGGGAAGAACAGTCCATACGAATGGCGCCGTCTTTATCCAGACGCATAAAGCTGAAGGCCGGATCGATACGGCGGTTAACCAGCTCAATATCCAGCCCGTATTTCTCTGCAATCACATCCCAGTAGGCCAAACCGGAGCCGCCGAGAGGATCAACACCGATTTTCAGGCCGGCTTTGGCTATGGCTTCCATATCCAGAACCTGGGCCAGGTCTTCAACATAGGGAGGGATATAGTCGTAAGCACGAACATTCTCAGAATCGAGAGCTTCTGAAAGAGTTATACGCTTGAGGGCTGACAGGTTGTCGGCCAGAAGTTCATTGGCCCGGTTCTCAACCCATTTGGTGATTTCGGTTTCCGCCGGTCCGCCATGGGGAGGGTTGTACTTGATACCGCCATCCTCGGGAGGATTATGGGAAGGTGTAATAATGATGCCGTCAGCTTTTTCTCCACCTTTGCGGTTATGGCTGACGATGGCATGGGAGACTACAGGCGTCGGGGTGTAACCACGGCCAACCTGGTAATAAAGCTCACAGCCATTCGCGGCAGCAACCTCGACGACACTGGCAAAAGCCGCTTCAGACAGTGCGTGGGTATCAATGCCGATAAACATTGGGCCAGTAATACCGGCTGATGCCCGGTATTCGCAGATTGCCTGGGTAATGGCCAGGACATGGTTCTCATTAAAGGTACAGCGCAGAGAACTGCCCCGGTGGCCGGAGGTTCCAAAGGAGACCTTGTGACCAGGTTCTTCCGGGTTTGGTTGGTCGGCATAATAGGCACTGACCAGTCGTGGAATATTGACAAGACTGTCGGTCGGGGCCGGCTGGCCTGCGAGAGGATGCACGACAGTAAACTCCTTGTAATAGATGACAAGAATAATCCGGGGAGAATAGTACCACTCTTGGCGAGAAAAACAGGGTTTTCCGATGATTTCTGAAACTGCTGGGAATCCGCACCTTACCGCGGTAAGGTGCGCGCCATTTTGAAAAGTTCCTGGTGATTGAAATGCCTGTAGCCTGTGCCCGCCATATTCTGGTCAAAACCCGCGAAGAAGCTGAGAAGCTGAAAAAACGTCTGGCCAATGGTGAAGACTTTGGAACGCTGGCCAAGAAACACTCTCTTTGCAACTCTCGTAAGCGTGGCGGTGATCTGGGGGAATTTCGTCCAGGAATGATGGTTAAAGCCTTCGACGACGTAGTGTTCAAGAAGCCGGTGCTCAAGGTACATGGCCCTGTCAAAACAAAGTTTGGTTTTCATTTGATCGAGACGATATACCGTAGCTAGGCGACTATTGATAAGCCTTTGTGGCAGGGCTGTCAGGAGAAAACTGACAGTCCTGATATATCTCACAACAATTTTTATTAAAACGCACCGACGAACAAGGAATTACTGAACTCTCTTCTCCAGCTTGTATCTATAAGACTTCATTAATAACAGTCATACAAGTTTTTTATGGATCGCCTATCAACTTTTAAGTCCAATGCTGGTTTCGAATTTAGCTTGAGAAATACCTCTGCAAGAGTGGAGCTTACCCAGCCGACTGTATCAGGAAAGCAGGTATCACCAGCTACCGGGCAAAAGACTATTGCCGAAGGGGGCTCAAGCAGGGCAGAGCAGACGGAAGTTTGTTTGAGACGAACTCAAAGAGCTCAAACGTTACATCAGAACCAGTCCCGGTTCTCCTCGGGAGTGGACGAGTTGATATCAGCAGCAGAGACAATTGAAGACAAGCCAATTGACCAGATATTACAAGACTTGGGTTATCTTTCTGCTGCTGTTCAAATTCAACAGTGGCAGTCCTTTTATAGTCTTTACTATCAAATGTGGAATCAATGTCTGGATGAAACGGAAAAATCATCTTACCAGAACGTTTTACAGTTTATTCAGACCATCTCCCATGATGTTCAGTTGTGCCATATCGAGACTTTGTCATCAGAGCATCATCTTGAGAGAGAAGAGATCCAAGGAATCGTCGATGCCACTGATTTTGAAAGCCAACAGGGTATCTGTGTTCCAAGTTCACAAGTTTATCCTTCCTTTCAGTGGCGCTATCAACATGAAGATCTGTTTTCAACCGATTACGATAATGCTTCAGCACTATTTATACGGGATCTTGGTTGTAAGCTGGCCTGGCTGGTCTGGTTCAGGGGGCAGCATAAAGCTGTTGCCAGTAAAGTGAGTGAACAGGAACGGTTCAGAGACCTGAATGATAGAATTAAGGGCAGTATCCAATGGCTCGAATGGCAAACCGTTCAGGTCAAAAAACTGTTTTGTCAATTAATTGCCAATAAGGTTGGTGTGACGCCTGAGCAGGCAGAATCATTGATGTGTGAACTGACTTATTTCCAGACCCTGTCAAATCCGTGTGCTGAAACTGAATCCACTCTTCCACAAGCTCCTCATCCATCACCAAAGACGAAAAAAGAGATAAGAGAGAATATTCACGCAATATGCTGGCATTGGTATTTAAACCATATTGATAACCCATATCCGACAAATATGGAAAAGAAATATTTGGCATCTGTTACTAAAGGAACATTGAAACAGGTATCAGGGTGGTTCGAAAGTAGGAGAAGAGTATTAACAAATATAGAATCTGCTGACAATGAAGGTGTACCGGATTTATCTATAGCGAAAGCGAAAGCGAAAGCGAAAGCGAAAGCGAAAGCGAAAAAGTCCCGTAGCGCACGCCAGATAATAAAAGCCCCAAAAAAACAGACAAGTCCATACACTGATGATGAGACGTATCTTCCACCGGCTGAGAGAAGGCGTACCCAAAGGAAGTAGTTAGCTCACTCTGATACGCTGCCAGCTCACTTTTTTGTTGTGTACAAAGGCAGCTGGTACATCAGTTATTGCAGCTATCGCAACAGTTCTGTTATTTGATATCGGTCAGCTAAAGAGCTGACGCTGTAGTTCTGCCTGCAATCTGTTGCAGCTTCTGCCGTTCTTTACAGAAGTATTCACGGTAATCAAAGGGAATATCCTGCATATAGAAGCAGTTTCCTTCAAATGTGTAATCAGCTTCAACCGTATTGAACATGGGACCGACGGACAGCTTTACTTTGTCATCCTGATACTCTTCAACCTGATAAGCATAAAAGTCAGAAAGCTGGTCATTAATCATGACGGCGGTATAACCATCATCGAAAACCAGTGCCATATGTCCCAGGTTTTGCTGCAGGGTTTTCAGGCGCAGGGCTGTCATGCGTGAAGAGGCACTGACGGATTCCATGGTCTTGTCACGGTCAGAACGCCAGATACCTTCAAGGCGTTCTTTGACGGCGGAAAAGTCGGGCGAAGAGACTGGCCCGAGAGCAATTACGGTGATCAGGGTCGTTAAAATTTTCATAATTATGCCCCTTAACTTTGTGATCTGTGTCTATTTTTGTGCTTTTCTTGTGGCTTTGTGCTCCTGATTGTGAGGTGCCCGTCTGGACTGGGGTTTCCAAAGCGCATAGACTGCGCCGGTGTTGGTTGGGGTGCTGCCATTTTTTGTGTGCAGCTGAGATATACCCATAGAACCTGAACCAGATAATGCTGGCGTAGGAAACCGACGTGCATCCTCTCTTTTAGCAAGACAGTGAGATCTCTTTCGCTGCCCTGACTATCCTTGCACGCTTTTCTCCGTCAGCCAGGACGGAGCCTCCCCTATGTATCTATCGGTTTTTCCGGATACTTACAATAGCACCGGCAAGGTGTTTGCATTCTGCGTTTTGCCCATTTTTAAAAAGATAAGTTCTTATGTTTGATGTTTTTTTACGTCGGGCAGGACTTTCTTATGGCAAATATGCAGTTTTTCAGAATATTGATCTGACCATGGAAGCAGGCTGCTGGACCTGTCTTCTGGGCGGCAGCGGCGTCGGTAAAACCAGCCTGTTGAAGATGGTGGCAGGGCTGACAAGCGGACGGCATGTTATGACTTCCGGGGAAGTCACCTGTGGTGATGGATTGCCACTTCATGGCCGAGTGTCCTGGATGGCTCAGCAGGATCTGCTGCTGCCCATTCTTCTGATTACCCAGGC
Source organism: Parendozoicomonas callyspongiae (assembly GCF_023502345.1). Lineage (GTDB taxonomy): Bacteria > Pseudomonadota > Gammaproteobacteria > Pseudomonadales > Endozoicomonadaceae > Sansalvadorimonas > Sansalvadorimonas callyspongiae. Next base: position 119,951 of record NZ_JAMFLX010000005.1, on the reverse strand, counting down.
GATTCCTGTTTTTGCCCTGGCTCCGGTTCTGATGCTGTGGTTCGGCTATGGCATGGCTTCGAAGGTGGTGATGACGGTACTGGTGATCTTTTTCCCGGTTGCCACCTGCTGTTATGACGGGTTGAGGCATACCCATAAAGGCTGGCTGGATCTTGCTCACACTATGGGAGCCGGGCGTTATGCCACTCACAGCCTTATTCGCTGGCCTGCGGCTCTGCCCGCTCTGTCTTCCGGTTTGCGGGTTGCGGTTGTTATCGCACCCATCGGTGCCGTGGTTGGTGAATGGGTTGGTTCCAGTGCCGGCCTTGGTTACCTGATGCTGCAGGCCAATGCCCGGCTCTGGGTTGATCTTATGTTCCGTGCTGGCGGCCTGTTCCGTTGGGCTTTATTGACCTGCATATTCCTGCCCATGATGGTTCAGGCTGCTCCTGCCCCCAAGGTGGAAGAACTGCGCCTGATGCTGGAGTGGTTTGTTAATCCTGATCATGGCCCCATTATTATTGCCAAGCAGAAAGGGTATTTTGAGCAGGAAGGCGTTAAGGTCACTCTGCAGGAGCCTGCTTCCCTGATGACCGGCAAGGTGGACGCACTACTGGGTGCCTATCGCAACTTTGAACTCAACAACCTGAAGCTCTATAAAAATCTGGGCAAGATGTTCTATATGGAAGAGCTGAGTGTCCCTGCTTGCGATGAGCTGATCTTTATTGCCCATTTCGCTTTACGCCCGGCTGCCAAGGATGTTGGCCGCTATGAGCGGTATGCGGAATATCTGGTTGAGCATAAAGAGATCAAGAAAAAGCCTGATATGAAGAAGCTGATGCTGATGCTGGATTTATACTAATTACTAATTTTCACTAGTTACTGATGTGAGTCCGGGGAACTTACCGGCCGGAGAAGAGTCTACTTTTATGCATCCATAATTGGGCAAGTTGAACAAGGAGTGTTCGATGCTTTCAAATACTAGCTTCTCTGGCAGGGGCTTTTCTTTTCCTGCGGTTTCTCGTTCTCACCCGGTATCTCAGTTATCAGATACTGTTAAATGTCTGGTACCCGTCAGTCCGACATTTTTCCCGACTTCAGGACTGGATCAAGCAAATTCCCTAGCTGAGCGAAAGACGGTTCAGGCACCTCAATCAATGGGTTTTTCTACTGATCTGGAAGAGCTCGAAGAGGGTGAACTACAGGATAGTGATGATGAGGATGAAAAATCATCAGTAGCCAGCGAAGATTCCCAAAGCCTGTCAGGAAGTGATTCCGGTTTCTATAGTACCAGCAGTGAAAGTTCAGATGATTCTGAAAATTTATCTCCCATCGTTGTCAATGCAGCACCCAATGATGTTTTACCAGAAGAACAAAAAGAACGAAGTCTTGAATTACAGATTGATTTTCTGGAACGTGAGTTATCGCAGGCTTTACGAATGAATGACCGGTCAAAGGCAGAAGCTGCAATCGCTCTGGCCGAAGAGAAGTATAAAAAATCAGGTTTAGAGAACAAGCCTGTACGCATTCATCTGATGAGAGTCAGAATCATGCAGTTTGATGAACAGCATCAGGAGGCTCTGACAATTCTGGACAGACTACCGGGTACTCCAGAGAAACTCTGCAGTCAGGGTTTTTCTCTTCTGGCTTTGGAACACTGTAATGAGGCCTGGAATGTTTTTAATAAATCGCTTGAAATAAGCGAGGAGAGCAAACTACAGAACGCTAAGAACTGCCGTCATGGTTTGATTAAGGTTGCTCTCAAGCAGTTAACTCAAGAGAAGTGCAGGGAAGCTCTGATCCATTGTATGACTATGAAACTGGATGAAGATAGTGATTTTATTCTTCGTCTGGAGATCCGTCTGTTATTAGCATTTAAAAACCTTGATGAAGTGATAAAACACTTAAGCTGTGGATCCTCTCGAAACAAAGAAATTTTAATTCATGAGCTCTTTGCCCGTAAGGAGTATATGGCAGCCCTAAAGCTGCTTAATTTGAATCAGGGGAGTCCGAGTGGTCAGGCAGAAGTATATTTTCAACAGGCCCTGATCCAGTTTAATCAGGGAAAGAAGGAAATTAATTTATGCAGTGATCCAAAGGACCAGTGGTGTCGGTTCTGGTTGATAATGGACACTGCCAAAACTGCTTGCATAAATAGTAACCAGGCTTTCCCCACGGCCAAAAATTGCTCACTTCTTGGGCATATCTATGGTTTTTTAGCTCAACTGACAGATGATGGATCAGAACGGGCAACCTATAGAACGTTACGCAAGCAGGCATATGATCTAGCCCTTAATTTGGATCCTAGTCGGGCAGAAAAACCCAAAGACCAGGAATGGCGTCAGGATGAATGGAGTGCTCTGAATCACCTCAAGCGGAGCTGTTCACCTTATCATGCTCCAGCACAGCACAGGGGCCAGTTCTGGAGCAAGTATTTGTCTGGTGACCGGTCCGGAGGTTTGAGGAAAATGAAAGGAAGCAGAAGATAAGCTGACTGGTGATACTTCTACAGATACGGTGCTTTATGGCATGTATTGCATTAAGCCAAATGTTTCACCCCGCCGTTGATATGAGTGCCATGGATCTCCTATTACTGTAGGAACATCACCAGCTTCAACCTCAACAAAACTACAGCTGTTGTAGAAGCCGATCAGGTGCTGATAGGGATAGCACCAGATTTTTGCGTGCAGGTGTTTGACGGAAAATTGCAGGAGCTGATAGCCGATCCTGTTTCCCCGGAGCTGTTCATCAACCCATAGACCCCTTAAAAGAAAACCATCTGCCTTCGGTATATAGCGAACAGCCCCAGCAATCTTGCTCTTGTTCTGTGCAGTAAAAACCAGATCTTCCCGGCTACATTTTCCTTTATGACCATTCGCCTTATAGAAGCGGTTAACCAACCCCAGACGTTCATCCGTAACCTGGTGAAACTCCAGATTCAAGAGATTACTCTTCATCAACCCAGGGCATTTCAGGAAGGGCATCAAGGTTGGCGGCATAGCGGGCACTGTTGAACTGGGCACCATTATTTACCACATTCTCAAGTTCAAGCCCCAGAGCGCAGGCAATATAGTCGATGGCATCAGAGCGTTCAGTGCCGGTCATCATCAGGCGCATCAGGGTTTCCTTTACTTTGATAGGATTACCCTCGGTGAGCTGGTTTTCGACAATTTCCCGAAGCTGGTCGCCCTGAAACAGATCTTCATTGCTGGACATATAACACCAATACTGGAGTGAAATGGGCGCTATCATAGATAAAACAGCCTGATATTACGAATGAAAAGACAAAGAAGGAGAGAAGGGTGAATCTGGATTATGAAACCCTGGATACAATAGCTGATTCCTATATTCCTCTACTCTGTGTATGGGTTCTGGTATCTGTCTATCTGGCAGTTCACAGAGGTGATCGATATGGTGTGAAAAGACAGCTGAAATGTCTGCTGTCTGGTCTGGTGATTGTTTATGGGCTGATGTTTCTTGATGAGGCACTGGCTATCTGGCCAGCCTTTGATCTGGATTACAGTACCCATACGGCACTGTCTTTGATGTTCATTCTTTATCTGAGCAAATTCCAACCGGGAGGACGGGTTTTACAGTTTGTTTCATTCGTGGCTTATTTGCTTTTGATGCGTTATCAGGAATACCACTCATATCTGGATATGGTGACAACCGGCCTTATTGTTGGTGGAGCATATCTATGGTCTATGAAGAAAATGATGAAATCATTTTGAAGCGCTACGGATTGGTTGTGCTGACTTGAGGGCTTCTAGCACTTTGATCATGCCGAAATTAACCGGAAAGTCTTTTGTCTCGACACTGGTATAAACTGATAGTTTTCGGCATTTTGGACAAGATATTAGGCTGTATCTTAAAAGCTCTGATATACAATCGCGGCAGAAGGAATGGCCGCACGTTAGAGCTGCTGGCCGGTGATCATTTTTTTTGCCTTTATTGGGGGACTCCGTTTCGAACACTTCATAACATATATTGCAGCTCAGATCAGGATTATAATCCCGTTCCGTTTGTATTTTTCTCTTTCTCTTTTCCCTTTTCGTTTTTTTTGGGTGAGATAAAATGTTTTCTACCCTACTTGTTGGTGGTAATGCACAAGCTTCACCGTCTCTAATCCCAAGAGCTTGGAGCGACTTTTCCAGAGGAAAAGATGGCTGAAATGGAGTGTATGGGGGAGGATCGTGTGATAGAGAATGGCATGGTTTCTCCCCGAACTTAGCAAGAGGTTGGTTTGGTTTGTCATATTGCAGATCATTTGAAGGTTTTTCCACCTCTGACAAAAACTTTCTCGCTGAAATGCTAAAAGGGCATGTCTTCAGAGCTGACAGTTTTGAAAATTTTATGAGCCAACCCTTGGCTCCTTTAAGCCCCATACTGGCAGCTGCAAATGTCATTCGCAGAAGAGGTAAAGCCTGTTCTGCTTGTACCAGTTTGACTTCTTCAAAGGTAGTGAGAGGTGTGTGTTCCTGCAGGCCAATAACCTCTAAAGCTGGTAATGCCAGTTGAATATGACCGGCCTGGACAACCCGTTCAAAAATTAAGGCCGCTTCAGCAATATTGCCCTGTTGAAAGCACTCTTTCAGCACCGGTAGTTGATCAACAAGTTTTCTGGTAAGAACCATGGCAGGGGGTTTTAGCGCTATAGCCTGTTCAAAATCAGGCTTGGGAGGTGTTGGTGGGCAGGTGGAGGCGGGAGTCAGAAAACACCGGATCTGTTTGTCAAGCTTATCAAAAGCTGCCTGCATCTTGTTTTGGCGGGGATGTAATTTAATCGGGCTCTTTAGACTATGAAACCATTCCGTAATGTCTGGATGTACACGCGGGCTATTATACAGAAGCTTAAAGAGTATTTCACTGTCTATAGGCATGGTTAGCAAAGACAGCCAAAGGTATGTCAGCCAGGAGTGAGGTGCATTTTCTGGGGTACTGTTGTGAATGTTAATAAATACAATTGGAGATAAGAAGGGTGGCTTTTGAACTGAACTATTATCATGTAGCAGCAATGGTGTAACAAGCAACCCTGCCTCATATTCTTCTTCCCATTCTGGAATGGCGCGTTTGCCACAGGATGGGCTCTGGTTAATCCGGTAAGGCCCCAAGGACGATATAGATGATACAACCACCTCGGCATTGTATTTATCTTTATCTATTGGCGGCCAGTTATCTGTTTCGGTATCTCTAATACGGGGAGGGCCATCCTCGTCGGTCTCTGTCTTTAAGCTGGCAGTGTTTGAGCATGCTGTCGATGAAGAGGGGCAGGTGCATTCATCATTTCCGCAATGAGGACAGAGGGCATATGCCGGACAGACAACGACCAATGCCGTGACCAGTAAAAGAATACTGAACCAGCTCCAGCGGCCAGAATTATTCTGATCTTTTTGAAAAACCGTTAAAGCGTTAAGTCTTGAAAAAAGGAACTGCAAATACACGTTAAAGAGACAAGGCCTTTTGCTGTAAGCCGAAAAGTTTAGCAGTTAGTTCAGAAGACAATGATATGCTGATTTTTTCAACACAATATTTGTCTATTCTTTACGAATGCAGTTGCCTGATGAGGGCGGGCAATGTAGTCTCCGCGCCTTTTACTTGTGTAAGACTTTTCTGGCAGCAGCGCAAAGTGCGTGCAGGATGCCTCGATAATATAAGTCCAGACCTGACAGGATAATAACTTGATCTCTACTGCCAATCTCACCATGCAGTTTGCCTCAAAGCCTTTGTTTGAGGATGTATCCGTAAAATTCGGAGAGGGTAATCGCTATGGCCTGATCGGTGCCAACGGCTGTGGCAAATCCACCTTTATGAAGATTCTTGGTGGAGAGCTGGAACCTTCCTCGGGTACGGTGATGAAAGATCCCAATCAGCGTATGGCTAAATTGAATCAGGATCAGTTTGCATACGAAGAGTACAGTGTTATCGACACTGTGATTATGGGGCACGCTGAACTGTGGAAGGTGAAATCCGAGCGTGATGCTCTCTATGCCAAAGGCGATATGTCTGAAGAAGAGGGCATGCGGGTTGCTGATCTGGAAGTTCAGTTTGGTGAGATGGATGGTTATTCTGCCGAAGCCCGCGCCGGTGAATTACTGCTGGGTCTGGATATCCCCCTTGAGCAGCACTATGGCCTGATGGGTGCTGTTGCTCCTGGCTGGAAGCTGAGGGTTCTGCTGGCCCAGGTTCTGTTCGCTGATCCTGACATCATGCTGCTCGACGAACCGACCAACAACCTGGATATCAATGCGATCCGCTGGCTCGAAGGTGTGCTTCGCCAGCGTGACTGCACCATGATTATTATTTCCCACGACCGCCATTTCCTTAACAGTGTCTGCACCCATATGGCTGATCTGGACTATGGTGAGTTGCGCCTGTTCCCGGGCTCTTATGATGAGTACATGATGGCAGCGGAACAGGCTCGTGAACGTATGCAGGCTGATAATGCCCGCAAGAAAGCCCAGATTGCAGAACTGCGCACTTTCGTAAGCCGCTTCTCTGCAAACGCATCTAAGGCTCGACAGGCCACCTCCCGTCTGAAGCAGATTGACAAGATCAAGCTGGAAGAGATGAAGCCTTCCAGTCGTCAGAGCCCGTTTATTCGTTTTGAACAGGAAAAGAAACTGTTCCGTAATGCCCTGGAAGTTAACAACTTAGCCCAGGGCTATGAGGAGCTGCTGTTTAATAAGGTCGGCATGCTGGTGGAAGTGGGTGAGCGTATTGCCATTATTGGACAAAACGGTATTGGCAAAACAACGCTGCTACATACTCTGGCCGAGCAGATGGCTCCGAAAACCGGTGAAGTGAAGTGGTCTGAAAATGCCAACATCGGTTACTACGCCCAGAACCACAGTGCTGATTTTGATATGGACATGAATCTGTTTGACTGGATGAGTCAGTGGCAGAATGAAGGTGAAGACGAGCAGACGATCCGCAGTACTCTTGGTCGTATGCTGTTCTCCCAGAACGATATCAAGAAATCTGTAAAGGTGATCTCCGGTGGTGAGCAGGGACGTATGCTGATTGGCAAGCTGATTCAGCAGAAGCCCAATGTCCTCCTGATGGATGAACCTACCAACCATATGGATATGGAGAGCATTGAAGCTCTGAACCTGGCGTTGGAAAACTACCCGGGCACTCTTATCTTTGTGTCCCATGACCGGGAGTTTGTATCGTCATTGGCCACCCGGATTATTGAAATTACTGATAAGGGTGTGACTGATTTCCACGGAACTTACGATGATTACCTGAAGAGTCAGGGGATTGTTGAAAATGCGTAATTAATTGCGAAATTGAGGAGCATCAGGTTATAACTGGTGCTCCCATGCCGGGTATCTGATGCGAATGGCTAACTGATCCTATTGTTTGCAGAAATCAAATATCCACTAAAATGCTAATCGGAAACCTCGTTTATAAACCTGCTGAGCTCAGAGCGAAGGTGGGATTTCTTTGCTTGTAGAAACAGCCAGCTGTCTTCGGCATGGCTAATAATATATTTAATCTGGTCAGGAGCCAGGCGGGGGTTGGTTGTATGGCAGACGGCCCCAGATCAGGCGGTGGCGTAGTGGATTTCCAAGTGGCGGTAATCTCCAGGCCATGGTTGCAATGCGTTCACCCGGTTTGACACCCAGACTGTTCAGGGCATTGGCCAGTTTGCGGCAACGCCTGAAGATGCTTCCATAACTGGTACGGTGCGTTGAACCATCGCCGCTTAAAGAAACTACTTCACGATCGGGCCATGTTCGTTCTGCATGGAGAAGGATATCTTTTATAAGCAGAGGGCTATCCTTCATAATCCCGGAAAGAGGGTATGAAGATGCGTCTCTTTTCATGTTACCGTCATGAGATGTCTGCACAGGAAAACCACGAACTGTTTTTCGTAAGTTCGAAAAGTAGACCTGTTCCCTGCAAACTCAAGCAGATGGAGAGCGAGATTATTGTGCCTGTTACCGACTGTGCCAAACTGACGCCAATGTCGTAAGATATGCGGCTTTTTCCCATACCTGATGATCATGTCCCAAACAGAACCCAAGGCAATAGAAATTCCTTTCTGGCATAGCAAAACGTTGGATCAGATGTCTGAGAAAGAGTGGGAGTCCCTCTGTGATGGCTGTGGGCGCTGCTGCCTGAACAAGCTGATTGATGACAATGATCAGGTCCATACTACGGCTGTCGCCTGCAAACTGCTTGACCTTGAGACGGGACAGTGCCGGGATTATGTTCATCGCAGAGCCCAGGTGCATGACTGTATTCAGTTCACCCCGGAAACGCTCAATGAACATTATGCCTGGCTGCCCGACAGCTGCGCTTATCGACTGCTTGCAGAAGGCTATGAATTACCGGAATGGCATCCATTAGTGACTGGTGATCCTGGCAGCACCCGTAAAGCCGGGTTTTCTGTTTGTGGTATGGCTGTATCGGAGCTGGAGTGGCCTGACCCGGAAGAGTGGCATGAGTTGATTATTCAGGAAGAGTGAAGACAAACTTCTGTACCTTTGAAAACAGAAGTCACCGGCTGGCAATTTATAAAGCTGGCACAGTTCGTTGTAATCAGCTTTATTTTTAACAAGACCTGCATTCCATAGATCTTGCCCAGTAACTGTCTGCTACGGAATCTGTTGATTTCGGTAAAACTGATGCCTTGGGTTGCTATGGGCTGGACGGTGTCATTTTATCTTTTTGGGTCCATTTCTGCTCATATCATTGATCATCGCTTGCCTGACATCCCAAAAGGATGGCTCTTTTTCGCCGAAGGGCATGACCTGGCAACGTTCATGGCCTGAATACTTGCAGAGAACATGGTATGGCTCTATTGCGTTACTTCGCTCCAGAAAATATCTGCATACAATACTTTCTTGAATGTATACGCTGAAACGGTGAAGTTTCATAAATTCACCGACGCTATCACGACCCGGATAAAAAGGAGTTGGTTCGAAGAACTGGGCGCAGTGAACCTCATATTGTTTATCTTGATAGTTGAGAGAAGCTTTTTCCCTGACAAAACTATTACAGGTTGTATTTGGAAGAAGCTCCTGACCCCAGTGATTGCGAAGCTGAACCAACTGACTGGAAAGTGCATCGCACTCCTTGGCCACCTCATCTGGTATCTTCTGTCCCTGTTGGTAAGGACTGCTCAAACTTGTCATATACATCTGACAGTCACCAAACAGCTGGTCCATTGATTTAAGAAACTCTTCCGTTGCCTCTGAGTCACTATTTTCATACTTCCAGTCTTCAGCTGCTTTTATTTCACGCAGCAATTGCTTTCCCCTTGAAGTTTTGACCGTAGGTGAAGCCGAATTTGTTTGAATTTCGCTCTGTTGCATTTGTCGAGTAAGTGAGGGTGTAAGGCTGCCAAGACATAATTCCTCATCCTGACTGTAGGCAGATGAAGGTAAGCTTTTGGTAAACTGTTGGTGTTCTGCTTTGGAAAGGGCAAGAGCCTTCTGCAGGTCATCATAGTCTTGAGTCAGGTTTGTTAAGGCAAGCTGTTGGCTGGCAATGACTGCTTTGGAGAGATCAGTTGCTGCTGTGGGGTCACCACAATCTTGAAATACGGCATCCTGAACGGACTTCAAAAAAGTCCCAAGTTTTTGTGATGAAGGCATTTCACCGTTTTTCTTCTCAAGGTAAGCATAAGCTTCCTCAGCAAACAGTCGTGCTAGTGTGCTTACTTCGGCATATTCCGCCCCATTGATAATAGCGGTGGTCAGCTCAGCCTGGCGATCATTAAGCTGACCCACTTCTGATTCCCTGATTCCAAATGATTTCATCATCAGGTTTTCAACTGAAAGTAAGTCTCCTCCTGAAACTTCATCTTCTGTAACTTCTCGCTGGTGGATAGATTTAGCCTGTCCCTGAGAAGCCTGGTCTGCAGCATCGGTTAAAAATCTAAGATTGTGTTCCAATTTATGAACAGCCAGGTTGCAGTAGTAAGCTGTATCATCATCATCGAGGCGAGGAGTATGGACAATTATTTGTCCTTGAACGTCAAAGGATGCTACATCTCCAGCATTGGGGGTCACGCCTGAATTGAGTTTGCTGTCAATAAAATGGTTAACAGTACTGACTTTTAGCGGATACATAGCTGATTCCTTTGTGAAATTCCTTTGAAATCAGCTTAGAACATCAGTTTCAGACTTATTGTGGTTTTATATCAGGGAGGGAATCTGGAATGTCAGAACGGTTTAAATTAATCCTTTTGGATAGGAATGCTATCTGAAGTCATAGAAACAGAAAGCCCCCATGTTATTGATACCTAACACGGGGGCTTTCTATCAGTTAGCTTTGGTTAACCACAGCACTTCTTGAACTTCTTGCCGCTGCCGCAGGAGCAGGGGTCATTCCGGCCAGGAGTCTTTTCGACAACTGCAGTGGATGTAGGCATCTGCTGCAGAAATTCTAGATCAGCGATATTTTCCTCTTTCTCTTCATTGTGCTCGATATTGATTACCCAGCTGTTTTCAAGAGCAATAGCCTTAATTTCCTTGAAACGCTCTTCGGTCTGTACAACAACATTTGCAGGGTTCTTCTTGGTGCCCAACTTTGCAGTCTTATTATTATTAAACTGACGACCATTTTTGTCGCCCTGATTCATCAGCCGGTTTCCTTCGGAGTAATGCATCAATATCACCATATATTTGGAGGTTGACCGGCATGCAGCAAGCACTTTGCTCTATTCCGTTGCCGGGGTATGCAGGCTAAGCACGCATAAAAACCTGATAAATTTACAGTATTTAAGGTTTTTTCGCCACCGGCACGGGCCGTGGGAGGCGAGTACTTCTCGAAATATAACACCGTGGCCTTGTAATGAATGCTTGTATCATTGTACTGTTGCATTATTACGATGCGTGGCAGAATGCTGAGCAAAAGGCGCTGCTAGCTATCGAGAAATCAAAAACAACCCATATCCGGAAGATTAAGAGATAAATCAGGGATGTGGGCTCAAATTGCTCAAGGAGTGAAGATGTCTGAGTCTGCTTTTGCGGCTATGCCCGATAAGAATGGCTATTTTGGCGAGTATGGTGGCTGCCTGGTGCCGGAGCAGCTGGCAACGGTCATGCAGGAGATTGATGGGGCTTATCAGGAGATTCGAAAGGATCCTGCCTTCAAGAAAGAGCTTCAGGAGCTGCACCGCTATTATGTCGGTCGTCCCAGTCCTCTCTATTTTGCCCGCCGACTGACTGAGCTCTGCGGTGGGGCGAAGATATATCTTAAGCGTGAAGATCTGAATCATACCGGCGCCCATAAAATTAACCACTGTCTGGGAGAAGCGCTGCTTGCCAAATATATGGGGAAAACCCGTGTCATTGCAGAAACCGGGGCAGGGCAACATGGTGTTGCCATGGCAACGGCCTGTTCGCTGGTGGGTATTGATTGTGAAATCCATATGGGTGAAATCGATATTGCCAAGGAAGCACCCAATGTGGTGAAAATGAAAATTCTTGGTGCAAAAGTGGTTTCTGTCACCCGTGGTACCCGCACATTGAAAGATGCCGTCGACAGTGCCTTTGAGGAATATCTGAAAGACACCGATTCCACTCTTTATGCCATTGGCTCTGTGGTAGGTCCTCATCCGTTCCCAATGATGGTGCGTGATTTCCAGCAGGTTATTGGTGAGGAGGCCCGGGATCAGATTCAGGAACTGGAAGGTCGTCTGCCTGATGCTCTGGTGGCCTGTGTCGGCGGTGGCAGTAATGCTATGGGGCTATTTACCGCCTTCCTGAATGACACAGATGTCAGTATCTATGGAATTGAACCGGCCGGTAAGGGGCTGGAAACACCTGATCATGCCGCCACGCTGACCCTTGGGCAGCCGGGTGCGGTACATGGTTTCAAATGCTACGTCCTTCAGGATGAGAATGGCGAGCCTCTGCCTGTACATTCCATTGCTTCAGGTCTGGATTACCCTGGCGTTGGCCCACAGCACTCATACCTGAAAGATATTGGCCGGGTTGAATATCGCAGTGCTACAGACCAGGAATGTCTGGATGCGTTTATGACCCTGTCCCGTCGCGAAGGAATTATTCCTGCACTGGAAAGTTCACACGCTTTGGCAGGAGCAATGAAACTGGCGAAAGAGATGAAGCCGGATCAGGTTATTATCGTCAACTTGAGTGGCCGTGGTGATAAGGATGCGGATTATGTTGCGAATCTTCTAAATCTGTAATTCTCTGAACATGCCATAGAATGAAAACGGGCAGCCTGATCAGCTGCCCGTTTTCATTTTCAAAGAGAGTCATTTTTCCAGTCCATAGATTTCCATGGCGGATAGCATGACCCGGTAAAACAGATCACAGTAGTGAACAATGCTCTCCTGTCCTGCAAGCAGGCGGGTGTGATCCTGAGTTTGTTGAAGAACATTATCAGCAGCTTCAGCTGAGTTTGTTAAAGCCGTGAAATTAAGACGCATGGAATAGGCTTCCTGAAAAGCCGGAGCTCTCTGGTTCAGCCTTGGAATCGTATTGCTGATATTAAAGCAGACGGTACACCAGGACAGAAAATCAACGGCTTCCGGCGTTTCATCCTTACCCCATTTATAGGCATTGACGGTTGAGGTAACGGTTCGGTGTACAAAACGACAGCCATCCAGTAAGTCATCCCGTGCGTGAAGTTGATCCACGAGCTGATTGGAATATTGGTGGACCTGTTTCAACTCATCGACAGAATAGCGTGTTTTCATCAGCTGATTTTTACGAGGGGCTACTTCTGCGAAGGTTTTATAGATACCGCCGGTTTCCGGATAAATGGAAGTCACGATCTGGCAGGTTGTGAACCAGGCTGAAGCTTCAACATCAAGCAGAATAGCAGGCGGCAGATTCTTGGCAAAGGCGTATGGGGCAGTTGCTACCGGTAGAACCAGTGCAAGCAGTTGTTTTTTATATTTACCCATGATTGCTATCCACCTGTTAATTATTATTTGTGGATCTCCCTGTTTATGACTGTTTCTCCCATTTGTTGAATAAAGCTCGATTCAAGCAATACCTTACGTCAGCAGAAACTATGGGCTTACTCTCCTTTTTTACGCCACACAGTGCAGTGTGCCATGGTGTGTTGAAACTTTCTGGCTGTTTCCCTGATCACAAATGGAATATCCCGGGTAACGGGAATCTCCTCAAAATGCTTGCCAAGAACCCGCTTGAGACCAGTATGAGTATCCAGCGCCTCTCCATTTTCCCGGTAGCCACCCAGCCAGTTCTTCTTGGGCGTGTATTCCTCCAGCCAGGTATAGGGTGAGGTCAGAACCAATAGGCCCTGATCGCGGAGGCGCTTGTGAACTTTTTTCAGGAACTTACTGGGATTATTCAGCCGGTCGATCAGGTTGCCAGCAAAGATCAGATCATAATTTTTGTATTTGGGTTTCAGGTTGCAGGCATCACCCTGGGTGAACAGGATACGATTGGCATCGATATCATCCAGTCCGAGTTCTTTAAGGTCGGCAATCTGGTATTCGCCCAGCTCACCCTCGGTCGGTACAAAATAACGGACTTTGCCGTTTTTCTGCAGTTCAGTTGCTGCGGCAATAAAGCGGGCAGAAAAATCTATACCATCCACATGTTTAAACCAGCGTGCCAGTTCAAAGGTACTGCGACCGACTGAGCACCCCAGGTCTAGAGCCCGGGTCATATCATGTTCCGCCATCAGGCTGTAACAGATTTCCGCACAGGTTTTGGGGTAGTTGGGAGCATCGAAATACTCCTGACCATAATGGAACTCCAGGTACTGTGAGACTGATGCATCGGTTTCGTAAGGGTTGATCATCTCCCGGTTGGTGGCAGTCGACTCTACATAACGAAAACCGGCATGCTGGAAGAAGTGACGGCGAAAGGCGTAGCGGGAATCCTTGATGGCGCAGTTGCCTGTAGAAATCCAGCTGCCACCCTTGATCATATTATGCTTGCCATCAAAGGTTGGTGTTGAGAAATCATCGTACAGAGGGTGAACCCGGAAACCGTCATAAGCATCAATAGATGTGCTGGTCCATTGCCAGACATTGCCAATCACATCGAAGAGCTTCCCCTTACCAAGTGGAGTACTGTGCCGGTTGACCGGACATGAGGAAGCCCAGTATTCAAGGTTGATATTCCCGGGAGCCTGACACCAGTCGGGCAGGTCGGTATCAACGGTTTCTCTCAGACAACACCATTCAGCTTCAGTAGGCAGTTGAATCTGTTTGCCTGTGACTTCTGACTTCCATTTGCAGAAAGCCTGTGCTTCATGACAGTTCACATCAACGGGCCAGTTCCAGGGCATATCGATTTCTTCGACCATGGTGCGGTAACGCCAGGAATCACCTTCAGGAACCCAGAACTCGGGATGGCGAACCTTGGTAAATGTTGCCCAGGCCCAGCCTTCATCACTCCACCAGCGCTCGGTGTCATAACCGCCGGCCTGTATAAACTCCAGGAACTCGCCGTTGCTGACCAGGTACTGACTGGCTTTAAAGGGAGCGACTTTTAACTCATAGCAGCCATATTCATTGTCCCAGCCATACAGCGAGCTGTCGTAATCCTTGCCCAGTCTGATCTTTTGTCCGGAGATTTTAATCAGACTGTTCTCTGGAGCTTCACTGGCATCAGGGCATATCTGCCAGTCCGCGTGGGGCTTGACGCAGGAAAGAGGAAGCTGGCGCATCAGAACTGAAGATGTTTCCAGATGAATACGTTCATGTTCAATGCCCATAAGAACCAGCCAGGCCGGGCTGTCCCAGTCAATGGGGATTTCCAGTGGCATTTTCTGAATGAACTTGATGACTTTTTTTCTGACCTTCTGGCGATACTCTTTCATGGCCTTAACGGATGGCCAGTTGTAATTGTTCTCATCCAGGTCGTCCCATGACATTTCGTCAACGCCAATGGCAACCATGGCTTCAATATCGGGGTCTATACGCTTTTTGATTAATCGGGCGGCGATCAGTTTATTAATAAAAAATGCGGCAGTGTGACCATAGTAAAAAATCAAAGGGTGGCGTAGCGGGATAGCCTTTTCGAACCAGGCATCATCTCCTTCTAGAACTTCAAAAAGACTGTCGTACTGATCAAAAGTGTGACAAAAGTAATCCAGAAGTTCCTGTCGTTTACTTTCTGGCGTCCCCTGGTTCAGATAGGGGGTTGTTAAAGGACTTGACTCCTCAACAAGTTCGGGTTGTTTCAGCACAGTCAGCTTACCTTATTATTTGAATATCTAATGGATAAGTCTGCCCTGTACTGCGTGGACAGGTTTAACAGTAACTTAGTGATAGCAGATTAATATGACAGAAGATAGTTTGGTTTTATGGAACTCCTCCCTGATAATTCGTATATCCATTGTCTGGATATGGGAGCACATATCCTTTTAGAACATTTTTCAGTAGATATCAGGGTAGTGGATTTCCATAAAGTGATCCGGTTTATTGAGTGACCGGAAGCCGAACTGGGAATAAAGCCCGTGAGCATCTGCTGTCGCCAGTGTTATACGACGCAAGCCCTGCAGGCTGGGATGGTCCAGAATACAGCGCATCATCCATTTGCTCAGATTCCTGCCCCGGTGCTCGGGAAGAATAAAAACATCGGCAAGATAGGCAAAGGTTGCTTTATCGGTAATCAGACGGGCAAAACCGACCTGAATGTTATTGAAGAACAGGCCAAAGCAGAGAGAGTTCTCAATGGAACGCTCGACAATCTCATAGGGAATACCCCTGCACCAGTAGGCCTTGTTTGATAAAAAATCATGAATCAGTGGAATATCAAGAGATTCGACATCCGTGCTGATCAGGTATTGGTCTCTGTTCCATTCCATAGCGGCTATTTCAATCTTGTATGTCTTGTCGGTGATTCTTATTCAATACAGAGTTGATAAAAATGACCCTGCTCACCATGTTGTTCTGTTGCCGACAGTTTTTTCCAGTTGAGCTTGCGTGCCAGGGCTATGCTGGCGGTATTGTCATTGGCAATAAATGTCTGAAGGGTGGAAATATCAATAGTCAGATTCAATTGCTGCAGAACCATCCGGCAGGCCTCTGTTGCATAGCCCTGCTGCCAGAATTTGTGACGCAGGAAATAACCAAACTCCGGTACACCTTCCAGAATCTTCATACCACAGAAGCCGATCAGTTCATTGGTGTCGCAGGTTGCTACAACCCTGCGCGAAGGTCTTGTCAATTGCTCGGTAAACCATGCCTGCGCTTCGTCGTCAGTCAGAGCCCGTCGGGGGCCGATAAATCGCATGACTTCCGGGTTTTGCACCAGATCAAAAACGTTGTCTTTATCGCTTTCTTTCAGATTTCGTAAACGAATTCGTTTCATTCGATACAACTGCTAATTTATGGTTCCTTCAGCCAGACCTGCAAAGGCTGAAGCTCAGAAAATCCTGAGGTTTTGGCAATATCCAGATCGGAACCGGATTCATAACATACCAGTGGTCTGTCAGGGAAGTGATGGCGTGCGATAGCCATACAGTTCTGCCACCAGAACTCGGGGTTTGTTTCGGGAACAAACATATTGGACAGTCCAACCACACCATGACTGGCGTTGGCAATAGTGCCGGCAATAATTTCTCCGTGGTCGAAAGCAGCAATAAAAGCAATATCAGGATTAAAGAGAATGTCCGGAACAAAAATATGGGGCTGGTCAAGACTGTTGCGCCAGGCCTGTTCCCAGCGGGACAGATCGAAAGGGTTGTTAATAAAGGCCCACTCAATCTCGTCACAAGGGGCTGGCAGGGCAGTGTCCGGTTCCAGCCACAGCCAGGATGCTTCGAACAGAACCTGAAAGCCAAGGTTATCCAGATCCAATTGGTTGAAACTGTCTTTCACCGCCCAGCTGCCAGACAGCCCTCCGTCCAGCAGGTCCCAGATCATGGCCTTCTGAATGGGTTGGTGATCAACCGCCAGCGTAACAGCATTGGGGTAAAAACGGGGGACGGCTAACTGGTTCAGCCATAAAGTATCGTGAAATTCACCTGGTGTCTGATGAGCCTGACAAACAGAGTGACATAAGTGAGCATTGTTTCTGGCTGCCAGTTCAACCTTTGCTACTTTTGATGCTCTTGATAATGCTGCTGGATTCATAGTTCTTCTTCGATATCCGAACGGTAATACATGTTTACTTTATCTTTGTTCACAACGATATCGACGCTGGAAAAGCGCCGTCCCCACCAGGTGCAGTCTTCAGTGCACAGAGTGACGGAAATCCGGGAGTCCTTATGCAACTCTTCCAGAAACTGAGGATGGAAGCCTTTGGAACTCGGGGTGGCACGATAGATCAATAACCACTCCGGTGCATCTTTTTCCCGTGTCAGCAGGGCACTGAACGAGTGATAAACAGGACGGTTATAAATAATGGACAGAACTTCCCTCTTATCATTCTCCAGTTGTTTCACTGAGAAGGGCAGGGCGTCTGCCTCTTCAATAATACTCACCAGTTTCCTGACCTGCTCGGCACCAACAATGCGGTAGTCCACTTCATGGGGCGTTCCGGCGAAGAACGCATCTTCAAAATCACTGATAACAAGATTATCCTCCGGCCCCAGGAAGGCATCAATTTCTATGTTGAGCTCCTCTTCCTGCTCCAGGGGCTCCAGGTTGCAGTAACAGGGCTTGAAGGGTTTACCGTCACGGGGAAACAGCTGCTCATCATAATCACACTGGATCAGTTCATGACTGCCCAAGGGTATACCTTCTTCAAACCCGGTATCGATATAGCTTTCCAGCTCGTAGCCCTCGAACTCGCGGGTCACTGGATTAAAGAGGTGAGCGCTCTTGATGCCACCCAAGGTAGGAGAGCCATCCCAGTTGTAGACCAGCAGAGCCAGGCGGGCATCCTGTGTTAAGCAAACACCGGAGAATGAGACCGTCTGCCCCTCTTCAATAAGCTGTGCTGAACCTTTGGTGATAATCAGTGACTGTTCGAAGTGCTCACTGGTTTTATTGCAGCAGGAGAGTTCGAGGTGTGCAGTCTCCTGACTTTCAGGGCCAGAGAATGGACCTTTAACTTCATACTCATTTAGAAAGTGGGGTGAATTTGGTTTATGGTTTTCCGTCACAGTAATCTGTGCCATTGAAGAGGCATCCAGCTGTTCCAGATATAACACCAGAAGAACGGCTGCCAGAATGGCGGTCAGAGTCAGGAAAGGATTCAAGCGGCTTATTATTGTTCTTGTTAATGCTTTAGGCATAGGGCATTTTTGCCTTCAGATATTTTTATAATGTTCTATTGATGTGACTTGAATGTGGCATTTCACATTTTATTATGACTTGTTTATCAGCTTATCAAACCGGCTGTCCATACAGATGCTACCGCCCTTCGGTTGGCTTGATGTTTCGTGCGGGTATAACCGAAATACCAACAAGTACTGAGAGTATTATGCAGGGTTGTGATGGCTGCGATAAGGCACGGATAAGAACTTTGTTTGGCGGCAAAGATGCTCAGCAACTTTGGGATGAAGAGGTTTGCAGAGTTACGCAGCCACAATATTCTGTTGCAACTGCGTAAGGCTCTTAAGGTCTTAATATATCGATACTATCTAGGGGGCGTTCTCAATTAAACATCGAGCTCAGCGCTTTCGAGAGTTCCTATGGCAAGACGTAGTGCCGCAGGAATGCTTGTTGCCTTTCAAGGCGCTACAACGCAGTCCATAGGGACTCTCGGAAGCGCCCTTCGGGTGGCTCTAAAAGCGGCCATCTGCTGTGTCGGGCTTGCTCAATGTAGAGTAACTACGATTTTCACAAGCCCTTCTAACAGCTGACCGCTTTTAGAACCACTGAGTCGATGTTTAATTGAGAACGCCCCCTAGACACTATGGACAGGTATCCTGTTGCGCACCTGCGGGCAGTGGGATAACTGGAACATCTCCCTTGGCAATACTCTCCAGGAAACATCCATACTGATGACGCGCATCCTCCTGCTGGAAGATTACATGGTGCCCGGATTTGATACCATCTTCCGGATAGCGCACAACAGCTGACGTACGGCCATCCCTGTTGCCACCTACAGAGGAAACCCACTGCTGGTAACCGGCATTCTCCAGATCAGGCAGAAGTTGTTTATCTTCAGAAACATCCAGCTCAGGGCCAAACAGGTCAACTCCGAGACTGACCAGCAGAGGCTTCTGGTTATACAGGCCGACCCAGTCGTCAAAGTAGCCTTCAGCAATCAGCACGTTAGGAGCTGACTCGGCGGCTGCCAGATCCCGTGTCCAGCGGGATGCATGGATAGAGAAATCTACCGGTGCCAGTACCTGCTGGGATAACAGCCAGAGTGGGTGGAATGGATCGTCAACAATATCGTTCTTGCCGGTAAAGAAGAACAGTGGCTCCAGGGTGTTTCCAAGAGGTTTTTCGCCAGTTGACAGATGCATGACCAGACCGAGGTTATAACTTCCTGCGCCTCCGCCAATAATTCCCTGGAAAGGAACCGGGTCAATGGCTGCCTGGGAAATTGCGGTCATGGAGCCCAGTGACTGCCCCATCACAACCTGGGTATCAGGATCGAAACGCAGGCGTCCATCGTCACTCGCTGCTCCTGGGCACAATGCGGGATCCAGCTCCAGTTCATTAACCAGCTTTCTGAAAAGCACTCTTTCCACAACGGACTGCTCGAAGTTGCCGCGCATGGCTGGAAGGTTCATAAAGTTGTAAGTCCCGATATTCAGGGACAAACCGGGAATAAGATCGGCGATCACATTGATGACGCCAATGCTGTCCTCATGATCGGCACCAAAGTGGCCTCCCATCGCTGCAGTTGCCCAGTTTCTCTGTGCGGCGACCTGCGCCGGGCTACCCTGGCGGCTTTTCGTGCCATCGGCCAGAGTGGCACCGCGCATATAAGATTGGGTGGCATAGCCGCCAGTACCATGGTTGTAGAACATCATGGGATAGCCATCTGATGGCATCTCTGTTCTTGGAATGGTAATCACCAGCGGTGTGTCACGGTCGTACTGGACAACAGGGTTATTGTTGTCATCGTATTTGATCTTTCCGCCAAGCAATGGATAGGGAAGCAGGCCGGACTGCAGACCAGGCACCCGCCATTTTGATTCAACCACGCAGTATTCAGGGTTAACTTCAACCTGCTTGAACTCAGTCAATGGTTGGGGAGCTCCCTGCTCAACAGCCCAGCGGCCAAGGTTATCCAGAGAAGAGGTGGGGGAGCCGGTGGTCCAGACGGTTGCCCCGATAATATCATTGGCAGCAATCTGGTCGATCTGAAGCTGCTCCCGCAGAGGTGCATAAATGGCCAGTGCTCGCTGGGCATCTTCACTGCTGATATCTTTATCTACGCTCTGTGGATTTTTATTTTCCAGCAGGGCTTTCAATACCGGGTTGGGTATCAGTTTCTTGGCATGCTCAGGTGAAACCTTACGGGTCACAACAAGGGCATACTTGTTGTTCTCTTTCAAAGGTTTTCCTGCTGGTAAAACCTGTAACAGTTCATCTGGACGGTATTCATCTCCTTTTTCCCGGAAGGAGACTTTTATTGGGAAGCGCATGCCACGCTCATTGGAATCCGGATCTATATCCAGTAGCTGAATGGCAGCATTCTCATCTGCGTAGGAAAGAGGATCTTGTGGCAGTGTAAAGTCAGCATTTTCAACACTGCCATCAAAACGCATATAAAGAGGTAGGTTGGGAGCAAAGCCAAAGTGATCCCGTTCTGCCCATTTTACGTAGTTGCGGATAGTGATGTTAAGTGGTTGGGGATAGCTGTTGAAGTCAATGGAGTTATCCGGGTTGCGTCGGATATCGGAAGGGAAGCCTGAATCAAAGAAACCTTCTTCTCCACTGAGATCAAGGATCATCTGCTTATCTTCATAGCATCCCTGTAGCAACAGAATGCTGGAAGCCAGTACCAACGAACAGAGCACCCGGCTGGTATTCATAAGTATCGTTTCTCTTGTTGTCGTTATTGATGTTTTGATTGGTTTTATAAGAAGTCATCAAACGGGATTATGCATTCAGATTCTCCGTATCCCGATAGCAGTAAAGAAGAATTCAATATAATGAATCATGCTCTGAGAGCAGTGAAAATAATGTAGTGATTTCGCTATGGCTGAGAGGGGGGAGGTGTAAAGGTGCCAATCAGTTCATAAGGCAGGAGGACAATAAAAAATTGAAATCTTTAATATCTGTCAATGTTAACCATCCTTTTCTATTGGCTTTTGGGGTGAAAGCGGTAGTATTGATTCCATGGAAAATGGCGCAGTTATAAAAAGATAATAACAATGATTCGAATAGCCATCGATGGAAAAAGTGACATTGGGCGGAAGCGTGACGAAAATGAAGACGCGATTTATTTCAGCGGTGACAGTACCACACCATTCTCATTTATAGTTATTGCAGATGGCATGGGTGGTTATCACGGCGGTGCCACTGCCAGCCGTCTGGCTATTGAAAAAATCTCCCAGCGTCTATTGATTCTGCAGAACCAGACATTCGCTTCCTGTACTCCCCAGCAAAAACCTCAGGTCTTAAAGTCAGAAATTCTACATGCCATCAATGATGCCAATCAGACCATCCTTGATTGCAAATCAGGCGACAACCGCCTGCGTCAGATGGGTACAACGGTTGTTGTTGCCGTGATCTGGGAACATTCACTGGTCACGGCTCATGTAGGGGACTCCCGGGCTTACCTCTGGAACCGGGATTATGGTTTGAAGCAGCTGACACGAGATCACTCTGTTGTTCAGAATATGATCGACAGTGGTGCTTTATCAGAGTCGGATGCGCGTACCAGTAAGGTTCGCAATCAATTGACGAAAGCTGTGGGCGTTCAGGCCAGTGTAGAGCCGGTTATCTCTGAGTTTGATATTGCAGGTGATAATCTGGTTCTGCTCTGCTCAGATGGTATGACGGAATATTTTAGTAATGAAGATATCGAATATGTGCTGTCGACTCACCGTCCAGCTCTGGAGTGTTGTTACATGTTTATCGATGAATCCAACAAAATGGGCGGCAAAGATAATATCTCCGTAGCCATAGCTGAATGTTTGCAGCCCCATGAGGATATGCAGCATCCAGCCGACAATAATGACGAAGACAAAACTGTGCCTTACTCGGTATAAGCCTGTAAGCCGAGTATGTAACTGCTCAGAAACCGTTGCTACCGTCATGCCGTGCTTCGGTATCGTCGACGAGCGGTATCCGGGAGCAGGCAATCCCTGTTTCCAGAATTCCCCCACGTTCCTGGTGGAAGAGGTCATGCCCCTCAATCAGCAAGTCATTGAGTTTTCCTTCAGAAATGGGGCAGCTATGACTGTGCAGACAATCCAGTAAGAGGCTGAGTCACGCTGCAGGAATGATAGAGATCCAGCACCATCGCCGTGAGGTTGTGACCATAACGGCTTGTGATGTGGTTTGGTAAGCGGTACCTGGAAGTATTGATGGCAAAACATCAACCGAGAGCTTGTATCTACACCTTCAAAGAAAATTGCTTAATTTGCATTAAGGCAACTTTGATCGTGAATATTTCCTCAAAATTGTAATGCACGCTTGTTTCTGTTGCATATATGAGTTATTCATTCAGAGTATCCTGCTTCCTGCTTCCTGCATGAAGCAGCAGAATGTGTATAACAATAATAAAATTATTGCAGCTATTTGCTTGGTTCTGTCTGTTGGCAGAAAGCAGCCTTCGCTGCATAGCCAATCAGGAATGGGCAGATATGTCAGATATCGATTTCAAGGAAAGACTCAATCAGACTTTAAGTCAGGGCCCAAAGGAAAATGCCGGGCATATCAAGCCTAAAGAGCATGACACCAGCTTTACTGTAGGTGAAACCCGGTTCAGCTCACCCATGACTTACCAGGAGTGGAAGGAGGCAACCAAGGTCAGTCGCAAGATTCGCAGCTCTGCTCTAAAGCGGTTTGACAGCGCTTATGACCAATATATCAAGTCCAAGACCTTTGCTGACATGATGTCAGCTCAGCTGGCTCTTTCTGTCTGGATGCGCAAGAAAGGAGAAGGTGATGAGTGGAAGAAGAGCATCCGCAATCAGAAATATGCCGTTGAGGTTATTTATCAGCAACTCTTTCAGGGATATATAAGAACGCCGAGAGGATTACCATTGTGGCTGCCCCACCTCAGCTCTCAAGAAGAGCGGAAGGCGATGGAGTTCTGGGTGAAGAGATCTCAACAACTCTGCCAGAGATATTTCCGTCCAAAGGAAGGACAGACTCTTCACCTCAAACTGAAAAAAAAGAAAGCCGCCAAGGAGGCGATGGCTGGGCTGAAAAAACTGCCAGACCAGTCCAAAAAAGTCAGCCTGCCCGATGTGAAGTTACCACCGGTACGCTTGCCCAACATACCTCTTCCTGAAGTTAATATTCCCCGGGTAGAGTTGCCAGATATGGACCTTCCCAATATTAATCTTCCACAGCTGAATGCTCCCAGTGTGAATTTGCCCGGGTTTAATCTCCCCAATTTTGACTTACAGGATGCCCCGGGAATTTTTGTCTCTCTAAAAAACATGATTGCCAACTTCTGTGGTTTTGAGAGTTTCCTAAGCATGGGTAACTTCTTTAGTGAGTTCATCGGGACTATTGCGGGTGAACTGCACACGCTGGCATCGAGGTTTCTGGTCGATATGATTCCAGGAATCGCACAGCTTAAAGATGCTGCAGGTTTACTGCAGGCGTGGGGAAAGGCAGCCATTAGCTTTTACAAGCAGTCCAGTGCTCATTCCCACCAGATATATTTCAACTCGGGAGATGCTGCGAAGGCTTTTGATGCTGTACACAAATTGATGAAGCGAAAAACCAAAGATCTGACGGTGAAGGCTACCAATTTGACGGCCCGAATTGCTGTCGATGTAGCGACAGCAGGAGCTTCAACACAGATCAGTGGTGTTGTGAAGAATGTTACCGAGGTGATTCAGCGAATCTTTCTGCTGGGGCTGGAGTGGAGAGAAGCCCAGGCTGTGAATGAAATTCTTACCGATTCAAAGCCTCTGACATTTGAGATATTCAACAAGGCCCCAATTACGGGCAGTTATCTTGTTGCTTATGCGTCCCTGAGTGATTTGCTTTCTATGGGACGATATCAGTTTGGGGCGGAAGGGTGGATGGATGTTGTGCAGGAGCTTGATAAAAAGCATATTCAACCCATGCGGAAAGTGGCCAAGAGCCAGATTGATAAATCTATTTTCTGTATTCCCGGGTTTGCAGGTACAGCTTTAGCCTGATGCAAATGCAGAACACCTCCTTGGTTTTTATATAAAAAGAGCCGATAGAGTGACGACCGGCTCTTATATTTAACAGTTGAGAATTTTAGAAGCAGTTTTCATCAACTGTACACTCTTCCTCAGCCAGCTCCTCCTCTTCACCAGCGGCAGTCGCTTCAATAGGCAGAGCCTGAATGGAGTAACCACCATCATTCTGGGCCACCATAAAGTCACCGGCTGCAGGTTCAGCAACACTGTTTTCAGCAACACTGAAGCTACTGATAGCAGTGAAGATGGCCGGGTCAACATTGCCAAGCTGGTTTATCAGGTTTTGGGACGCATTACGCAGACCGTTCATTGCACCGATTTCAGCAAAGGACAGCAGGCGCTGACCTGATGTTTCCAGTAGTGCCTGAGCACCGGTAAACAGAGGTCTTACATAGGTGAGAGCTTCAATCCTCACAGTGCCATCAAAATCACTGGTAATGGTAAATGGTAGATCCTGGCTACCCACTGCGTCAGCTGCTGTCAGGTTAATATCATGCGCCTGGATATGAACACCGTCACCATCAGCAAGCAGACTTCCGTTTGTGCTTTCTAGAGTGACTGTGCCGTTACCTAGGGAAGCAACCAGACCATTAATAAGAATGTCACCCCGGTTGGCTTTTACACTGACATTGCCGCCAGTGCTGATAATGTCATCAATCAACAGTGTGTTGTTGGTGGTGATATCAACTCCACCGGCAACTGTTGCATCAATTTCACTGGTTTTGGCCAGACCGGACAGTGAGCCGGATGTGTTGAGCTGCATCAAACTGAACAGCGGAACACTGCTGATATCAATTGAGGTATTCTGGGCTGAAGGTAGGCCAATATTATTCGATGAGAGATTAATATTGGAATCAGTGACCAGAGATATCTCGCTCAATGTATGAGTGAGATGTTCAAACGCTGTAAAGTTCAGGCCTCCCAGACTGGATGATGAGCTGGTCAGCTCCCAGCCCAGACCGGCTGTCCGGTTTATCAGGGTATCGCTGTCGTTGCCACCGGCCAGTGAGGTCAGGGTGTCTACAGCCCCATCAATATAAACCGTATCATTGCCTGCACCTGTATTCAGGTTTGTAAAGCCGGTAAATTCCACGCCATCGCTGGTCAGGGTTTTATTACCTTGCCAGAAAATGGTGTCATCCAGGTTGCTCCCTGTCAGAGTGCCACTGCCGCTCTGTTCGGCAGCTCTCTCCGTTTCAAAGAAGGTCATGCCGGAAGCAATCAGGCTGCCATCAGTATTATTCAGTGACCACTTGGCATTGTTACCAACAACATTATCTGCGTCACCTGCACCAGAATGAATAAAGCGGATACCGGTAAAGTTGATGTTCTTAGCTAATAGAGCGTTGTCACCGACAACCTGGAACTCATCATTTTTCGAAGTGCCAATAAGCTCTTCCCGTTCATCTTTGGATACTTCATAACCATTACCGATGATATTTCTGATATCAGAGAAATCGATACCAGCGGCTGAGAATACATTATTGCTATCTTTGAGCTGCCATTGAATAGCAATATTGTCGCCAGCTTTTGCGGTATCATTACCACCATTTCCATCAACTGTTCCGATACCGGCAA
This sequence comes from Parendozoicomonas callyspongiae, assembly GCF_023502345.1. Classification (GTDB taxonomy): domain Bacteria; phylum Pseudomonadota; class Gammaproteobacteria; order Pseudomonadales; family Endozoicomonadaceae; genus Sansalvadorimonas; species Sansalvadorimonas callyspongiae. The sequence goes on along the minus strand of NZ_JAMFLX010000005.1, from coordinate 94,217 downwards.
AGTTGATTTCGCTGGCTGTGAACGACTTGTCACCAGTGATGGTGAAAATATCATCAGCGGTTGTGCCTACGACTATACCGCCACCGGCATCAGTAATTGTGTCAATATCTGTGATAGTAAGGTCGTTGACCTTCACAGATCCATTAACGATGGCACCGCTTTGATCAAGTTGAAGCTTCCATGTGTGATTTTCTTTTGATGCGATAACTTTGTCTGAGAGCCCATTACCGTCAAGGTTTTTCATGCCCTTGAAAGCCATTTCATTGGTTTGGACATAAAGTTCACTGGAACCGTTGTCTGTGCGAAGTTCCAGATTAAACTCATCATTACCGTTGGTGCCTCTCAACGTGCCGCTGTTATTTCCATTGATGGTTTCAATATTCTCGATAAGGGTAAGCTTGTCTGTCATGACCTGCTTGTCCATCCCATTGAGAGTCCAGGTTTCGTTTGTTCCCTGAATAATATCTCCTGCATCGGTACTTTGGCCGCCCGCGTTAAGCGTATCTATGCCAGTGAAAACAATATTTCTGGATTCCAGGGAGTCAGTAGTTGAATTGACAGTGAATGTATCATCGCCATCAGTTCCAAAAACTGTTCCAGTGTTATCAGTGATGTTCTTCACATCATTGAAGGTAACAGTCTGGCCAGAATCATAGCTTGAGCTGACTTTGTTATTCTGGTTATACAGCTGCCAGGTGTTTGCAGAACCCTTGATTGTATCGTTAAGGTCGGTATGCCCCGTGTACTCTGTAGCGCCCTTAAACTGAATATCTGCGATAGTCAGATTGTCGCTGTTTAAAGTCACTGTCTGGTCTGCATTTGTCGAGTTGGTCACACCCTTTGTGGTGTTAACCGCGACAATATTACCGAACTGATAGTAGGCTGGAGTTGGGTCTGAAGTGACAGCCTTATTAACCTGCTTACTGCCTCTAACAAGCCAGGATGTATCAGCGGTTGTTTTATCAGAAACAGTATCGCCGCTGCTATGGCCGATGTAACTGTGACTTCCCTGGAAGTCGATACCGCCCACGGCCAGGCTGTCATCATCAACAGTGACGTTCAGAGTGCCGGTTGAGCTGTTAGTCACAGCATTGTCTGTCGCAACGCTGGCAATCTCGTTAAGGGTATAAGTCTGTTTGATTGCAGACTTACCGCCTTTCACCTGCCAGTCATCGGTTCCTGTTGTTTGGTCAATGACATGATCACTGTTACCGGTATAGGATTTGGTTCCTGTGAAGCTGATCCCACCAACACTCAGGTTGCTGTCATTTAGAGTAATATCCTGACCGGCCATAGTACTGGTAACTGATCCTGTTCCAGTTATCTGCGATGTGCCAGCCACAGTTATATTGTTTGTGGACGAACTTGCATTTTTGACAGCATCTATTGTCCAGGCACTGTTGGTGCCGTCAGTGATATTGCCAGCAGTTGTTACCTTGCTGATATTGGTAAAGCTTTGTGAGCCTGAGCCAAATACTCTAGAAGCGGCCTGGTTGCCTGTAATCGTCCAGATATTGCCACTGGTATCGTTGATGGTATCACCTCGTCTGGCGTTACCGGTAAAGCCGGTAGCGTCAACAAAGTCGATAGCAGCCAGTCTCAGGCCGCCTGCCTTGGCTTCCACTTCCTGTGCGGTGCTTGCATCTGAAGTCAGACTTCCGGCCTCAGTGACTTTGGTAATACCTGTAAAGGTAATGCCTTTGGCTGTTGCAACTTTATCGCCGCTTGTTATCCAGTTACTGGAATTACCATCGACGTCACCAGTCGTGATAACCGTATCAATATTATTAAATGTACGGTTTAGGCTTTTCGCCTGGTTGTCGCCGGTCAGTTCCCAGTTATTGTTGTTGTCGGTCACGGTATCACCGTCTGCATGACCGGTGTAAATGGAAGCCCCGCTGAAGGTGATATCCATAAGCTCGAGGTCACCAGCGGATGTCACCAGTACAGTCTTCTCAGAACCAGTGCTGTTAGTCACACCGCCTGTTGACGTAATACTGCTGGTGCCGTTAAAGAACAGCTCGGTGTTATTGGCTGCCTTGGTACCTGTGACCAGCCAGTCACCGCCTGTGGTATCAGTCAAAGCACTGGACGAGTTAATGTTCCTGACCTGGTTAAAGGTCAGGGCACCTGTCACCAGAGAATCATCGGCGTTCAATGTCCATGCGTCACCGGTGCGGCTGTCGTTGATGGTGTCATTGCCCACACCGGTATACCTGGTGGCATCGGCAAACAGAACCTGGGCACTGGTCAGGGTGCTGTCAGCATTAATAGCAACCGCCAGGCCGGTACCAGTACCGTTTGTGATGTCACTGACATTGGCAAGTTTGTCGACGCGGCTCAGGCTGATCAGGTCAGAACCTGTACCGGTTGTGAGAGTCTGGGTACCGGTAATTTTCCATGCACGACCCTGGCTATCGGTAATATTATCGTTAACGCCGATTTCACCAGAACCCTGATAGCTCTTGCTGCCATGGAAAGTCATGTCTGCCAGGGCAATAGTGCTGGTTCCGTTGTCATTTCCAAGGGTTACGTTCTGGTCAGCTTTTGAGGCATTACTGATCTGGCCAGTTGTCGTGATCCTGGAAGAACCGCTGATGGTCAGGTTGTTGGCCGTTGATGTAGCCAGTTTCTGGCCATCGACTGTCCAGTTGCTGGTTGTGTTATCAGCAACTTCACCGGCTGTGGTCACCTTCTCTATGAGGCTGAAGCTCTGATAAGTTTCAGGGTTGGTGCCCAGCGCCCGTTTGGCAGTTTGGATACCAGTAATCTCCCAGTTATTACCGGTACTGTCACTGACCTTATCTTTTCTGCCAGCCTTACCGGTAAAGCCTGTGGCGCCAACAAAGTCTATTGCCGCCAGTTTCAGGCTGTCAGCCTTGGCTTCGACTGTTTGAGCAGAAGTAGCATCTGAACTCAGGGAGCCGGACATTGTGACTTTGGTTGTGCCGGTAAATGTCACGCCCTTGGCAGTCGCAACCTTATTGCCATCGGTTACCCAGTCACTGGTTGTGCCATCGATGATATCTCCGGTAGTACTGACGGCATCAATATTGGTAAAGATGCGACCCTGACTGCTGGCTTTTCTGGTATCTTCCAGTTTCCAGCCACTGTTGCTGTTATCAGTTATCTGATCACCATTGCCATGGCCATCGTAACTTGTGAAGCTCTTGAAGGTTACACCGAGAAGTTCCAGATCACTGGTATCTTTATTGATAACAACTGTCTGTTCAGTGGTGCCCTTGTTTGAGAGCTTGCCAGTTGATGTCAGACCACTCAGGCCTGTAAATGTTAAAGCACCATTGCTGACAGATTTAGTGGTAGTCACATTCCAGTCGCTGTTAAGCCCGTCAATAACTGATGCAGATGTATCAACACTATTGATCTGTTTAAAGGTCAGGTCAGCAGTTGTAAGAGAGTCTGCGTTTATGGTCCAGTCGCCGCTGGTACGATTATCATTAACTGAGTCATCTTTGGTGGCGTGGCCGGTATAGTTTTTGGCATTGGCAAATAGGATACCGGCAACATTCAGAGTACTGTCAGAGTTGATAGTCGCAGTGAGACCATCGCTGGTATCGTTGGACACTGTGCTAACGCCGGACAGCTTATTAATATTACCGAGGGTAATTGAATCATCCGTCTGGGCCAGTGCATTCTGACCGGTTATTCCCCAGGTGCGCCCGAGATTATCAGTGATATTGTCATTCACACCATTGGTGGTGGAACCCAGATACTCCTTGCTGCCATGGAAAGTGATACCGGCCAAAGCAATAGTGTTGGTGCCGTTATCTTTATCAAGAGCAACTTCCTGAGTGCTATTGGAAGCGTTGCTGACCTTGCCTGTTGTGACAATCTTGGAGGAGTTGCTGACGGTTAGATTATTTACTGTAGAAGTGGCTAGCTTCTGGTCATCAACAGTCCATGCGCTGTTGGTATTGTCTTCAATATCACCAGCAGTCGTGATTTTGCTGATATCAGTAAAAGTCTGATCGCCCAGATTTGCTTTTCGGGTTGAGGCACGGTTACCCGTAATGGCCCATTTGAAACCGGTGATATCATTGATTTCATCGCCACGATTGGAAACACCATCAAAGCCCAGGGCTCCCAGGAAGTTGATGCCTTTCAGTTTGAGACCATCGTTGTTAGCTTCAACAATCTGAGCGTCATTTTCAGAGTTTGGGTCTACCGCCACACTGGAGCTAAGTCGTGCTGTTCCTGACGTTGCAACAGCTTTGATATTGGAGAAATTATATGGGCCTTTACTGGCACTGTTCTGGCCTGCGCCAGTTACCCAGTCTCCGCCATCGGTATCGGTGACATTATCCAATGCTGAATGCCCCACATAACTGATAACATCATCAAATGACATACCCAGAAGTTTCAGGGCTCCGCCAGCAATTTCAACAGTTTGGAAGCCTGCGTTGTTGGTCAGAGTCGCTGCAGTACCAGCGATCGTGGATATACCTGTGAAGTTAACCTCTTTGGCTGTTAATGCTTTTGTTCCTGTAGCCAGGTAGTTGTCATTGGCATCAAAACCTTTAACAGAGTCGGAGCCACCATTACCAGACACACTGGTAATATTGCTAAATACAACCTCTTTGGCTTTGATAACATTGTTGGTAGCCTGCAAGGTAAATTCTTCATCGCCACCCGTGCCGATAATACTGTCACTACCCTGACCATGAGCCCCATTAACATTGCTGATACCTGTGAAGACCATCCCTTCACTTTGTACACTGTTATCAGCTGTTCGCAGGTAGAACTTGTCGTTACCCGAAGTGCCTACCAGGGTGTCATTGCCGCCATTACCATCAACCGGGTTAGCAATACCATTAAACAGCACACCATTACCCATCACATCATTTTGAGTTGCGGTAGAGTTGGTTACTGTGAAGGTATCATTTGCAGTTGAACCGGTCAGGGTATTGTTATGAACATCTTCTTTTACTTCAGAAATACGTGTGAATGTTATCCCTCTGGCGATGAACTCAGCAGTGTTAGCGGTTAAGGCATACTGATCATCTGCACTGGTTCCTTTCAGAGTGTTGCCAGTGTCATCGCTGCCTGCACCATCAACTGATTCAAGATCAGAAATGGTGAACTCTCCGGCAATAAGCTTCTCAGCGATAGTGGTTAGTTCGAAACTGTCATCAGAGGCCGTACCTGTAAGAGTGTCGTTACCACCACCGGCATTAATATCTTTTGCCGTATCATTAAAGGCAATGCCGTTGGCTTTGATCTGATTTGTTATGCCAGTTAATTCAAAAGAGTCAGCCTGGGCAGAGCCGGTCAGGGTATCTGAACCCTGTTGAGAGTTAACTGTTCCAATATTGGAGAAGGTTATTCCTTTTGTGATCAGCTGTCGGTTTTGTCCTGTCAGTAGATACTCTTCCTGGTTATCCGTACCTTTTACTGAGTTATTGGTTGAGTTATCTCCGCCACCAGAAACCAGCTGAATATCAGAGAAGGTGATTTGCTGAGAGGTCACCTGGTTGTTACCAGTCTCCAGGATGAAATCGGTAGCACTGTCTGCACCAGTTACTGTGTCATCACCTGTTCCGGCTTGAACGGAGCTGATGCCAAGGAACGTCAGGGCTGCGCTGGAGACTTTATTAAAGACTGATGAAAGAGTGAAATTATCAGCGTCATTCGTACCTTGGAGAACATCAGCACCTCCTTGGGCATTGATATCTTCTGTAATCCCTGTAAAGCGGATCAGGTTGCCCTTAAATTCTCCGTCTGTACCGGTTAAGGCAAAGGTATCAACGTCAGATGAACCATTCAGGGTGTCGCTTCCCTCACCAGCATTGACACTGGTGATCTGGTTAAAGGTGATCTCATTGGTTTTAACTGAGTTATTAGAGTCGGTCAGCTCGAAAGTGTCATTACCTGAAGTGCCGTTAACTGTATCTGTACCACCATTACCATCAACCTGGGCGATACCAATAAATATTCTGCCGCCAGCATCAACCTGATTATCAACGCCATTAATGGAGAATGTATCACTGTCAGAAGTGGTGCCTTCCAGCACATCGCTACCACCTTTGCCATCAATATTTCCGGTTATTCCTTTAAACTCTATTCCGTTAGCTGTCAGGTTACCGGTCGAGTTGGTATTTGATTCCAGGGTAAAGGTGTCCGTGCTTGCAGAGCCGATCAGAATATTGTTAGTGCTGGTATCTACAATCCGGGCAATTTTCTGGAAGGTGATTCCCTGGCTGATAACCTGTTTGTTTATACCTGTCAGCTTGTAAGTATCTGCTGAACTTCGGCCTGTAACTGTATTATCACTTCCGGAACCAGCATCAGCCTGTTCAACCTGTTTGAAGGTAATGCCCTGGGCGATAAGTTCATTGGTATTGTCTGTCAGGCTGAAGTTGTCGTTATTATTTGTGCCGACAACCTTATCTTCTGTACCGTTACCGGCATCAACAATTTCAATACCAGTAAAGAGAAAACCACCTGCTGTACTTCCAGTATCAACTTGTTTGCTGCTGCCGGTCAGTGAAAACTCGTCATTACCAGCTGTTCCTACAAGCGTGTCGTTATCGGTATTTCCAGCTTTGCTGCCAGCGTCAATCGGACCAGAAATGCTATTCAAGGTAATACTATTACCGACTATCTGTCCTCCTGTACCAGTTAACTTGAAAGTATCATCTTCGTCTGAACCAGTGAGTGTATTAGCTCCACCTCCGGCATTCACAGTACTGATGCCTGAGAATGTGGTTCCATGGGATTTAACGACTCTGTCAGCACCAGTTAATTCAAAGTTATTTGAGCTGTTTGAGCCATTGATTGTGTTATCGCCACCACCAGCATCAACTGTTCCCAGTCCACTAAAATTGATGTCTCTATGACGAACATAATTTCCAAATGTCTGGTTTTCTCCTAACTGAAATGTTTCATCGCTACCGGTTCCAGTTAGTGAACCATTGCTGTTTCCTGTGTAATCAATGGTGCCATTGTAAGTCACTGTGCCGAAAGCGACGGCATCAGCGCCATTCAACTTTTGAGAATCAATAGTGACATCATTATCAGAAAAACCGATGGTTCCTTCTTCATAAACAAACGTGTTGTACCCTGAACCAGTGGCAGAGATAGTTGTAGAGGCCGCATTGATAATGGTGCCAATGTAACCAACGCCATCTTGATTATTCCTGCCAATTTGAATCGAGACATTCCCGTATTCATCAAAAATCGAATCTCTATCAAGATTGATCGTGCCATGGTTAATAAAATTCTTGGAGTCAGAGGAAAAGTTTCCTCCATGAGTATTTAGAACTGCATTCTCAGCAATATAAACGGTGTTGTCTGCATTCAAGAACAGGTTGAAATCACCCAGGCTTTTGCTGCCAATACCGGACCCTTGTCCAAATGTAATATCATTATCGGCATTAAGCGTTAGTGAAACTGCATTACCGCTTCCTATCGAAGGGTCTATAACAGTATTGTCCTCTACTTTTATATTTCCTGAATCGCCATCTGGCAAACTATTATTTTTAGTTGCCGTAATAGTGATATTGGTATCATCCAGCAACGCTTGCTCAAGAGCTTCATCATAAACAATTGACCCAGTAACTCCTTCAGTATTATCGCCAGACTTTATAGTCACATTCTCGGGATCAAGTAACCAGTTACCAGATTTTCCTTTTGGGGCCCCAGCATTGACGCGACCTGTGACAGTTAGGTGCTTCTTACCTGAAGTCTCAACAAAACCTCCATCACCGGTATTAACACCACCACGAGCTTTGATTTCACCAGCAAAAACAGCAGTATCATCAGACCAGACAATGACCTTGCCACCGTTACCGTGTTCTAAGGCGCTGGCATCAATTTGGGAGCCTGCTTCGACAACAACTTTGGTAGCATTATGGATATCAGGATTTTTACCCTGATAATCACCGCCAATCAAAACGGTACCGCCGCCATTATCACCGGTGGCAATGATGCGAGAGTTCTCTTTAACCTGGATTGAATCGCCTTCGACCTGAACCCGGCCACCTTTTGCATTGGTGCCACTGGCGGAAACGTCAATCGTTCCGGAATTAACAACATCGGCAACTCTGCCGCCGAAGCCGCCCAGGCGAATAGTTCCACCGCGAGCATTAATACCTCTGGCTTCAAGAATTCCTTCATTATTAACTGCCGTATCAAACAATCCTTTTGCTGTTTGAGCCGTCAAAACAATTTCACCGGCTTCAATTGTGCCGGTGTTTAAAACCGCGCTATCTACGCCCTGGGATTCAAGAATTTCTTTGGTGACCCTGACACCGATCAGCTGGTCGGAATCAAAGATCAGTACAGTCTCGGAACCACCGGCCAGTGCAACCATATCCGCAGCAATCAGACCATTATTGACAACCTGTTCCCCCTGCAGGACTACACCGCTGGCAGCATTAATAACCCCCTTATTGATAACAGCACCCTTGCCACCCCCCTTAAAGGCAAATTTTCCATTCATAAAATCTTCGGTCTGAATATCGAGCGAAGATGCAGTCATGCTATTAACGTTGATACGGGCAGTCTCGGTAAACAGAACCCCCCTGGGATTTACCAGAAGAACATGACCATTGGCATCAATTGAGCCATGAATCATGCTGGGGTTTTCATCCAGAACCCTGTTCAGTACCAGTGATGATGATGAGGGCTGAATAAACTTAACCTTCTCATCAGTGTTCACATTAAAACTGTCCCAGTTAATGGCCAGCTTATCTGTGTTCTGAATAATATTGGTGTTCTTGCCAGAGTTAGAGATGGAGCCAGAACCGCCAACAACGACACCTCCCTGCGGTGCGGCAAAAACAGCACCTGAGCTCATAAGTGAGAGAAGGATCAAACCTTGACTTAACCCGGCATTTTGCAGTTTCAGAGCTTTGGCGATACTGGTCAGTTTTATCTGATGACTAACATGACGGCTGTTCTGGGGCAGCTTATCTATTGTTTTCATTACTTGGCCTGCAAATTCTTATGATTGTTAATTCAATGAATTTTCAATAATTATTTATCAATCCAGATGCATTGAGAGATCTACATATGTCCGCCAGCTCTTGGCATTATCACCAACAACACCACTGCTTGATTTGGCACTGATTGGTTTGGCGATAGTCAGGGTGGAATAAAACTGATCAAGCCAATTCAGCCGGAACAGGAAGCCAGCCCCTGCAAGGTGGGCCCATGGATCAGGAACTTTTCTATCTCCGACATTCTGGCGATAGCTGTTTTCATTACCGTAAGCACCGTCAACAATCAAAGCATACTGGAAGATGTCGCTGACCCGTTGTCCCTTGGCAACATCTACATCAAATTTTTGTGGCACATCAAAGAACATCTCGACACCAAGGTATGCACCGGAGTCCACTGAGAAATCATTAATATTAAATGCCCGTACGCTGTTGGGTCCGCCAAGGGACATCTGCTCAAATGTTGGCAAGGCAGTGTTTCCATAACGTAGTTTTGATTTAAGGATCAGACGGGACTCACTGTCTTCGGTAAATGGTATTGGCACAAAGAACAGGGAGTTGGAATCCAGGGAGGCCTTATAGTAATCAGAGCCGCGATCCTTAGGGACTTTATTTTCAAACTTACCGTACTGCAGACCGAAACGACCCATATTTAACATTCTGACATTGGTTCCGAGCTTGTCACCTTCAAAAATCAGCTCCGCTGAACGAGCATGATCACCCTCTGTCAGCAAACTGTTAATCTCAGATTTTCGGGTTACCTTCTGGTCTGAGAGACGCAGGCCAGCAGATAGATTGTTGGCCCGTGAGCGCATAAACTGGTGCATTAAAGTGGCAGAGAAGGTACGACTTGCACCGGTAATACCCAGAATATTGACGCTCTGGTCTTTTTTCGATGTGACACTGTAATCATTATCTTCGTAGAAAAACTCCAGTCGTGTATCCGGCCCATAAATGGGCAGGCTGTAACTGAGCTGATAAAGGTCTGTGTTGTTTGGATCAAATCCATACAGGGTGCCCAATGTCAGCTGGTCTCCAATACCTGTGGGGTTAAGCCAGCTGCCCTGGGTATAGAGGCGTTTTTTACCGGTGAACTCTGAGCCATGGTTGTCCGCCCGAACAGTCAGTTTCCAGAACTTTTCATCCCTAACCTGCAGGTTCAGATTAGACTCGCCGGTTACCTCGCCTTTTTCAAAATAACCAAAAACACTCAAGCCGGGCAGGTCATTAAGCAGGTAGATGCTCTCTTCAACTTTATGGTTGTCGACAGCTGCACCCAGCTGTTCTTTGAAGGGTTCCTGCAAACGTTCAGTGCTGTACTTGATATTGTTCTGAACTGTCACTTTACCCAGAGTACCGGCAATAATGTCCAGCTCAACATTTCCGTTCACAACTTCCTGTGGCGGAATATATGCTTTAGCCAGAAGCAGCCCCTTCGAGCGATAGAGCTGAGTGATTTCCTGTACCACTGTTTCAATATCGGAATAGGTCATTCCTCGCAGGGCGTTCTGGTTTTTCACAATGTTAATCAGACCCCTCAGGTCTAGCATCGTTAAAGAGTCAGCACTTGTGGTGGTTGCTTTCTCCTGAAGGAAAGTTCCTATTTCTTCCAGTTCATCAGGAGTGAAACCACTGTCGAGTTTGTCCGATTCACGCATCAGTTTCTGTCGGAGTTTTTCAGTGAGGCCTTCTACTGCCTGCCGGGTTATTCCGAGTTCAGGATATTCCGGCAGGTTCCGAAAAGAGAAACTGCGTATCTGAATATGGGGATCACTGACTGATAAATCTTCATCGAAGGTCTGGTTGATTGGCTGATCCGGGATATCAGACTTTCGCTGCTCAAACTCTTTCTTGATATCAGGAGTATCGAGGTTAGGAACGTAGTCCTCTGCCGCCATGGTCAGAGAGGGCAGGCTGAGGAACTGGGCCAGAAGTATGGAAGCTGCCAAAGGTTTGAGGCAGAAGATCTGTTGCAATGCGCTTTGATTTGGTCTGTTCACTGCTCTACACCTGACCTCTTATTATTACAGTTGTTTAATTATTTAATTGTTCGGATTAGGCGGAAGCCCGTAATGCTGTCTGGCTGGCCGTTATGAGCTACCTGTGTTGTCACCAGACAGCGCTTCAGAGGGTCCTTCCGGCTTCCTCCTGCGGCAATAAGTCTGCCATTTGTTCCAATGGTTAATTCCTGTACATTGCCAACATGGTTTACAAGCCCGTTGTCGTTGGCTTTGCCAACATTGGCATTGACCAGTTCAGCGCCTTTCTGCAGGGTTCCAAACTTGATGTAACAATTTCGATCAGGATCGCTGCCATTTCGTTCATCACTGGCAAGATCAAGCCACTCATCGTAAGACGGCAGGCGATACTGGTAACCACTTTGCTGGCTGAGCCAACTGACATAATGCTTGATTTGCTCAAAGCTGATATTACTGGCTGGAAGTTTTGAAGAGCCATTAAGTGGAGAGCACTGGCCGGTAGTCTGGCAAAATTTGTTGAAATCCCCAATGGTCACTTCATTGCGGGTTACGGCAACGGTTTTGTTACCGGCTTTGGCAACAACAAGTGTGGGACTGTTACCGCCACTATCGAGTATATCGGCACAATAGTAACGTTTACCCTTACTGCCGGAGCCAGGGCGTAAATGACCGCAGAAGTCAATTGAGACTGCAGCAATGGTTGGTGACTGAGGGAAAGCCTTGAGGGCTGAGGACTTTAGGCGTGATGCTGTACTGGGGCTGCGGCGTGCAATCTGGGTCAGGCAACCGGATAGGCTTCGTTCAGCGCTCTCTTTCTGCACCTGGTATTTGTTAGCACTTAATTGTTGTAGTGCTGACAGGGTACTGGCGATTGCACCAATATCTATTGAGCTGCTGCAATAGAGTGAATCCTGCACGGATTTTTCGGCATTAGCGATATCTCTTTGCTTCTTTTTACGGGCAAGCGCCTGCTTACGCAGCTCTTCCTGCCTTGCCAGCTCGATCTGTTGTTGGCGTTGGGCTTCGGCCAGCCGTCTGGCTTCTGCTTCTGCAGCCAGTTTTTGCTGCTCCTGCTGTTGACGGAGATCCTCCTGTGCGTCTGCCAGCAGGGATTCCTGCCTGACGATCTGTTCTGTGTCTTCTTTCTGCCAGTAACTTGCCTTATTCAGAAGTTCCCGTGCCGCTTTCAGAATTCCTGCTTCTCTCTTCTCTGCTGAAGCCAGCAGGTAAAGGGACATTGCCTTTTGTTGAGTCTGAATAATGGTATCTGTATCGTCAGGGGCCAGTTTTTTATAGGCGTTCAAAGCACCTTCAACCGCTGCATCCCAGTTTTCATCAAGAGGCATCTTCAGGGCGGACTGCAACAGATTGCTGGCTGATTTTACTGCCAGCTCATGTTCAACATTGGCGCGAATATCACTCTGCAGCTCCTGTTCAAGTTCCTCTCTCAGAACCTGTTCATCCACCTGTTGAGATTGTTGGTAAACAATGAAGGATGCGGAGGCTGCAACAAGAATGGAGGCCGCAGCATAGAGTGGAATGCGGGATTTGCGGAAAAATGCTATCTCCAGCTCTTTTACCGTAGCTGTACGATCTGACCGTTTAAACTGTAAAGCCTTTTCCAGTGCTTTCCACTGGCGGCTTTTCAGGTTTTTGATTCTTTTAGGCTTAAGGTTCTGTTCAGCGGCTTTATCGGCAGGTGTTTTATTAAAAGGGTGTTTACCGGCAAACAGTTCATAGGCCACACAAGCCAGGGCATAGACATCATCACTGACCGACGGTTCCTCACCTTTCAACATCTCGTAGCTGGCATAAGCCGGTGTCAACGCACTTAGTTCACCGGCATCAAAAACAGTCTTGTCATCATCGGTTGGAGCACCAATACCAGAAGAGGAAACAGCTCTGGCGATACCAAAATCAAAAACCTTGGCATGGCCACTATTTAGAACAAAAATATTTCCCGGCTTAAAATCGGAATGAATAATATTTTTGGAATGGGCGTACGCCAGAGCTTCGGAAATATCACGAAAAACCCTGCAGGCTTTCTCAAATTCCAGCCCGATATTGGCATTTTTGCGAATCAGGCCGTCAAGTGCAGAACCCTCCATGAATTCCATGGTCATAAAGACCGTTTCACCATCCCGGTCAAAGTCATAGACCGTTACAATATTGGGGTGGGCAAGATTCTGTGATTTTCGTGATTCGCGCTGAAGAGATATAAATGCATCAGGATGCTTTTTAAAGTCATCATTCAACAGTTTTAGAGCGACGTAAGGATTTCGATCTCTTGCTTCAACTTTGCGCAGATCAATAGCTTTATATACAGCCCCCATGCCACCCGCACCTAATACTGTCTGTAACTCAAAACGGTTATTAATTAGCCGGTTGGAGCTGTAACGCTGTTGTTCTGCCGGGTTAGGTTGCTGTTGATTATTGAATTGACTGCTTTGATTGTGCTGAAAGCTTCCCGTTTGATGACTGCCAGTTATTGATGGGCGGGTGTCAACAATAATGGTTTTGTCGTTTTCGTCTGGAATCTGATCAGTGCGAGCACTGACTTCTGGTATATCGACAAGAGTAGTTCTGTCTTCGGAATCCTGATCTATTCCCGCTATCACAGTTTCGTCGGTATAAGCTGAAGAATCATCGACAAGTCTTGTCTTGTCAGAATTTCCTTCAGATGAACCTTTTTGGTTGAGTTCGCTGTGATCAGCCAGCTTGGTCTTGTCGTTATCGCTGGTACTCATTCTTGTACTTCTGTTGTTATTACACCCAGTACAGCCGCTTTAATGATTTATTGGCTTTTCATTTTAAATTATTACCAAAAATCATTATTTCTAATCTATCAAAATTTTAATTGCGGTTTTATGACTGTACAAGATGTAGGTCTGTTTTTACCCATTCTTTTCAATTGAATCATGAAATTAGACAACGACTAATTTGATTTCAAATCACTTGTAGCCAAATTGTATGGGCATGCGATAGTATCCTCAAATGTAAGGGTACGCGCCCCATGATTTGGTGGTAGTGTATCTTCCGAGAGAATAAGAATGTAGTCCTGATAATATGAAGAATCGGAAATGGCAGAAGATCTTGTATTAGAGGTTATTGATAGCCCTGCCGAAGCGAATATGTGCGGTCATACTAAGACATTCGCCGGAGCTGGAGGGTCGATTGGACGATCAGATTCCAACAGCTGGGTTCTGCCCGATGTGGAACGCATTGTTTCCTCCATTCATGCAGATATTCTTTATGCAGATAGTGATTATTATCTGGTTGATAAAAGTACTAACGGTACCTTTATTAATGGAACGGATCATCCCGTCGGTTCCGGAAAAAAAGTGAAAATCAATGATGGTGATATCATTGGTGTCGGTCTGTTCCAGATAAAAGCTGTATTACAGGTCAGGAATGTTGATCTTCCCGATGGGCTTGGTGGGGTTGATTTTCTTGATGACTCCGATAAAACCACTATCGGATCCATTGCGGCGCAATCCCAGGATCAGGCCGGAGCTGATGGTGATAATGATCAGTTTGATCAGTGGCTGGAACCGGGGCAGAAATCTTCTTCCTATGATGTTTGGGGCAGTGTGAACCCCAGTATTGATATGGCGGAGGCGCCTGCTGATCCGCTGGCTTCATTGTCTGGTACCTCAACCCTTGATCCTTTGGGGGCAACACCTGCACAGGATATTCTTGACCCGCTTGAAGCTTTATCTGATTCAGGCGTTCCACAAGCCCAGTCAGATATCAGCTCTCCCTGGGGTAGTCAGCCCCAACCGCAGTCTCAGGAAGCAGACGACCAGTGGTGGCTAAGTGAAGCTGATAATGCACCGGCAGTTCAGCAGTCCATCGCGATGCCAAAGCCAGCACAGCCTGTCACCCCCGAACCCGTTCAGCAGCAGGCACCTGTGAAGTCAGAACCATCGCTTGATGATATGAGTCTTGATCAGCTGCTGACACCTTCTGAATATGCGCCGATAGGGCAGGCATTTGCCGAAGCACCTTCCGTAGAGCAAGTTGCTCCTGTAAAGGCACAACTGCAGCCAGAGGTACAGCAATCTGCACAGCCTCAGGTTGAATTTCCACCTCAACCTCAACCTCGACCAGTAGTGCCACCGGTCCCACAGCCTGTAAAGATACAGCAGCCTCCAATTGCGGAAAGTGCATCAGTTAATGCTGATAGTGTATTGATGACCCAACTTGGGCTGACAGATCTGGCCCCCTCTGACCTGGCTGGCCTGGATGTTGAAGCGGCAGCTTTTATTCGCGAAACCGTCAGTCGATTAATGGATCTTCTGCGGGCGCGTAGCACGATAAAAAATGAGCTGCGGGTCGAGCGCACCATGATTCAAAGCCAGGATAACAACCCGCTGAAATTTTCAGCTGGAGTTGATGATGCTCTGACCATGATGTTTGGCAAGAACAGTAATGCCTTTATGTCACCGGAATATGCGGTAAAAGACAGTTTTGATAATGTCTCTGATCATCAGGTTGCGGTTTTGGCTGCGATGCGCAGTGCTTTTGAATCGATGCTTGCCAGCTTTGCTCCCGATAATCTGGAAAACCTGTTTGGCCGCATGAATGGCAAGGGTTTTGCTATGAATAAAAAAGCCAAGAACTGGCAGTCTTATCAGGATTGGTACAGAAAACTGGCTGGAGATTCTGAGACCGCCTACAACCGATTGTTTGGTGAAGTGTTTACCGAAGCATATGAAAAGAAAATATCCGAGCTGACAGCTATAAGAAATCTCAAATAGAAATAATGCTGTCATCCTATGACAACAGAACCTTAGCCTGCTTAAAAAAGAAAAGCTGTAAACAAGGAGTTCAGACCGTGAGTGTAAAACGATTTGCTCATTTCGCTTTCCTCAGCCTGGTGGTTGTTATCTGGGGTTGCAGTACCACCAGGGAATATTTGGACTTTGATACTTTGGCGGAGTTGGAGTTTCAGGCGGCGCGTAATGTCAACCTGGATGACGATGGTCGTCCATCTCCACTTGTTATTCGAGTATTTAAGCTGGCCGACTCACGCCAGTTTGAAAGAGAAGACTTCCTGGCGCTTTATGAGAATGCTGAAGAGCGTCTGGGTAATGATCTTCTTGGAGCCATCCAGTTGAAAGAGATTGCGCCCGGTGAGAATCGTCTGGAAGCGATTGAACTCACTCCTGAAGTGCATTATCTCGGAATTATTGCGGAATATGCTCGTTACGGTGAAGCCAAAACCATGCTGCTGGTGCCTATCGATGCACACTACAGCAATGATTTCACCGTAGTTGCCAATGACAAGGGATTGGCACTGGCTGATTGATAACGGTACTGCATGTCCTAAATATAATTACCCAGATCCTTAACTTAAATAGGACTGCAGGCTTGCAGCCAGACACAAGAAAAAAACAGAGATCAACAAGAATGAGGTTAGGAGCCGAAAGTCACATTCCGGCCAAAATTAAGCTGGAATATGCCCTCCAGAGGTATGAGGACCATATCCGTAGTGCAGGAGACAACCCGACAACGGAGCAGACTCGGCACCTGGAAAGAGAAAGGATGCATGTTGAGGCCTTTGCTGATCTCACTCACAAGTTGGAAGAGTATTACGGTATCGTTGATAGCCCCCAATATGACATCTACCAGGATGAACACCAGAGCCAACGTCTGGGAGAGAACATGCGGGCAGTCGGGAGGCCAAAACCAACAGAGCGGTATGATGCACATGCCATTGTATCGGGTTCGCACGACAGGGCTGCACTTTCCCGGGTGAAAATGGCACGACTTCGAGTAGGCCTTGATGACCCCGATAATGGAGCATGGTTACCAAGACGAGGGCATGACGCCAAGGGTTCTCGGTGCTGGGCGACCCCTGGTGCTATTCCGCATAGCCGGATACATAGAAAATCTTACTACAACTGGATTACCAGGCAGGTTTCTCCAGTTACCAACAGGGATGTACTGAAGCAGCGCTTGCGCACGACGGGTGCGCGACTGGAGTCAGGTGATATTCCTGCCAATATCAAAGAAGAGCTCAGGTATGATGATTTACAGAGTAGTTAGTGACGATGCCTTTGGTGAGTTGCTGCCTGATTGGGAATGGCTGCTACAGCAGTCGAGCGTACCTGATGCTGTAGCTGATGCGATATTTGATAGAAGCAAACTGGCTCAGTTCTGGGTAAAGCATGAAGGTCTTATTCAGGATGACCTTCCGCTGGGAGATATTTGTCGTCTGCAAACCAGTGAGCTGATGCTTTCACAAAAGGCTGTAGAGTGCTTGAAGGAAATGCTGCCGAAAGAGCTGCTACCGGTCACCTGTCAAGAGGACTCTTGGTATCTGCTGAATATTATCAACAGTATCCCGGCTAATGAGAAAGCAAGCCAGCTTAATGATTATGGCGAGGTTAAAGCGATTGCTTTTAACAAAAAGGATCTTGCAGGACAGGTTCTTTGGTCCTCTCCCTTTAGTGAAAATGTTGAAGTTTATTGTTCACAGACTTTTGTTGATACCGTAAAAGCTTATAGCCTGACGGGTCTCAGTTTTGAAAACCTGTAAAGTGATTTTTGAGCAGGGTTAGCCAGTTATTACGCTAAGGATGAAAGGCGACAGATAATGTCGAATAAAAATAAAGTCATTTGGTCTGAGGGCATGTTCCTCAGACCGCAGCACTTTCAGCAGCAGGATCGCTACTTCGAGTCATATATAGAAGGGCGCACGGGTGCTTCCTTTGCTTATGGCTGGGGTCTGACCAAACTGCGGATTGACAATGAGCTGCTTAGGCTTGGGAAAATCTCGGTTATCGAGGCCCAGGGCGTGATGCCCGATGGTACGCCTTTCTCTATTCCTGATAATGAGCCTCCCCCCGCAATAATTGATATTCCGGTCAATACCCGGGATGAGATTATTTATCTCTGTCTGCCGCTGCGTCGTCCGGGCGTGCGGGAAAGTGTGCGCAAGGGTGAAGAGCAGACCCAGGCACGGTTTATCAGTCAGAGTGGTGAGATTCGGGATAATGCTTCGGACTCGAATGAAATTGCGGCTATCGAAACCGGCAATATGGCGTTATGCCTTAAACCGGAGTCTGATGATCGTAACGGCTATGCCTGCCTTGGCGTAACCAGGGTTCTGGAGCGGTTAACTGATAAGCCGATCAAACTCGATAACGAATATATCCCCCCCATTCTTGACTGTCATCTCTCGCCAGTGACCAGTGGCTACTTTGAAGAGATTTCCGGGCTGCTTAGACAGCGTGGCAACGCGCTTGGTCACCGGCTCTGCGACAGTGGTCGTGCAGGCTCTGCAGAGATTGCTGATTATCTGTTGCTGCAGGTAATTAACCGCTATGAGCCGCTGTTTATCGAGTTGTCCCGGCAGAAGCGTCTGCATCCGATAGAACTTTATAAAGAGATGCTGCAGCTGGCTGGTGAGTTGGCAACGTTTACCCGCAGTGAGAAAAGGGCAGAGCAGTTCCCGGCATTTGACTTTGAAGCTCTTGGTTCGGCATTCGGCGCCGTGTTCTCCAGCCTGCGCCAGTCTCTCAGCATGGTACTGGAACAGACTGCCATTCCAATGGAACTGGCCAAGCGCAAGTTTGGTATCTATGTGTCACCGGTTTCTGACCGTTCTTTGATTACTGGCGGCACATTTGTGCTGGCAGTGAAGGCAGATATTCCCGGCGATACCCTACGCAGCAACTTCCCGGCTCAGGCCAAAGTAGCACCGGTTGAAGTGATCCGTGAACTGATCAGTGCATCCATGCCCGGCATTATGCTGCGGCCGCTTCCCGTAGCCCCCAGGCAGATTCCCTACCATGCTGGCTTTGCCTACTTCGAGCTGGAGAAACAGGGTAAGGCCTGGGATTCCATGAATAAATCCGGTGGTTTCGCTGTTCATCTCGGGGCTGAGTTCCCGGGCTTGAATATGGAGCTGTGGGCGATTCGCGATTAACCGGGAGCAGGGAGTTTCATTATGAGTGATCGTACCGTTATTGTTCCTACTCCTGGCAGCAGCCGGCAGCCTGATATGGCTCCTGCTCAGCCTCAGTACCGGCAACAGGGGCAACCACAATATGCACCGCAGCCAGCAGCAGGCGACAATTTTCAGATACAGTCGGGCCTGAACCCGGTTGTGAATGCTGCTAACACGCTGCTGACCCTGATGGTCAAGCTGCGTACTACCACAGAGCACCGCCTGGTTCCCCAGCTACACCAGATGATGACGGCGGAAATCCAGAGATTCGACCGGGAGCTGCAAAGTCAGGGTATGCGACCGGAGCAGATTATTGCGGCCCGTTATCTGTTGTGCACGGTTCTTGATGAAACTGTGATGAATACTCCCTGGGGCAGTCGCAGTGGCTGGAGCCAGCGCTCGCTGCTCAGCACTTTCCATCGGGAAACGTTCGGTGGGGAGAAGTGTTTTGCCATTTTACAGCGTCTTCAGGAAGCTGCCCGAATGAACCTGCATGTTCTGGAGCTTTTCTACCTCTGCTTAAGTCTGGGCTTTGAAGGCAAGTTCAAGCTGGTACCGAATGGCACAGCCCAGCTGGATACCATTCGCGACAATCTGTACCGCGTGATCCAGGCTCAGCGGGATCAGGGTGACAATGAACTCTCGCCTCATTGGCAGAGCAGTGTGCGTCGAGGCAAGGGGCTCATGCATTACATTCCGCTCTGGGTGTTTGCCGCTGTTGCCCTGGCCGTTCTGGTGGCCGCTTATGCCGGTTTCAGCGTATGGCTGTTTCAGGGCAATGAACCGGTTATTGAATCTATGCAGCAGTTAATTACTGAGGCTGTCGCAATACTCTCAAGGGGTCAGGTATGAAGCGGGTTCTGGCTTTTCTGGGGAATCCCTGGGCTATCGGGTTTATCGGGATCTGTGCCCTGAGTGCGGTGATCTGGTTTGGTGCAGATTATGTCCGGTTTGGTGAGGACAATGCCACGCTGGCATACAGCACACGATTGATCATTATTCTCACCATTTTCTTTATCTGGATAGTCTGGCGTTTGGTGATGCTGCTGCGGGAACGCAGCCAGAACAATGAGATGCTGGAGGAGATCCAGACCTCTGCTGTACAGGAAGCTGATCCGGAAGACACCCGCACCAAAGAGGAGATGGAAGCGCTGTCCAGCCGCTTCCGCGAAGCCATGGCGGTGCTGAAGAAGTCCCGCTTTAAAATATCGGGGGGTAACAAAACGCTCTACCAGTTGCCCTGGTATATCATTATTGGCCCGCCAGGCTGTGGTAAAACGACCGCACTTGTGAACTCCGGGCTGCATTTTCCGCTGGCCAGCAGTCATGGTAAGGCATCTCTTGGAGGTATTGGTGGTACCCGGCACTGTGACTGGTGGTTCACCAATGATGCTGTGCTGATTGATACCTCTGGCCGTTACACAACTCAGGACAGTCATCGGGTGGTCGATAATGCCGCCTGGACTGGGTTCCTTGACCTTCTCAAGAAGTACCGCCGTCGTCGTCCAATTAATGGTGCCATTGTTGCCATAAGTCTGCAGGATCTGATGCTGCAGACGGAAGAGCAGCGCCATCAGCATGCCCAGGTGATTCGTGCTCGTCTGGATGAACTGCGTGACAAGCTGGGAGTTCGTTTCCCGGTCTATCTCACTTTTACCAAGACAGATTTGATAGCCGGCTTCAGTGAGTTCTTTGCCAATCTGTCCCAGGCTGAGAGAGAGCAGGTCTGGGGTATGACCTTTGATATGCCCGACGACCGACTGTCGCAGGATGGTGCAGGTCGTGTTGATCTGGCGAAATTTGAAACCGAGTTTAAGGAACTGATTCAGCGTTTGAATGATCGTGTTCTGCGGCTGGTACATCAGGAGCGTGATATTGAACGCCGCTCTCTTTTGCAGGGCTTCCCGGCCCGAATGAGCAGTCTGCAGGAAAATATTATGAATTTCCTGCTGCAGGCGTTTTCTGATAACCAGTTCCATGAAAGTCCGTTGTTGCGAGGTGTTTACCTGACCAGCGGTACCCAGGAAGGCACCCCGATTGACCGGATGATGGCATCAGTCACTGCCAGTTTCGGACTACCAAGAGATATGGCCAGTCAACAGGTCAATACCGGTAAGAGCTTCTTTATCCATCGTCTGCTGAGAGATGTGATCTTCCCGGAATCGGAACTGGTGGGTGTTAACCGTCGTTTCGAATCTGGTCTTTTATGGATGCGTCGGGCCAGCCTGGCCGGTCTGGCCATTATTACTGCTGGAACCATGGTGGTGTGGGGTGGCAGTGTCGGTAAGAACAAGCAGCTGGCGGCCGAAGTGATCGATCATATTAATACCTATGATGAGGGAGTGGCCTCTGCTCAACCCAACAGTGTGCCTCTTGCGGTTCTGCCTGCCATGCATGCGTTGCAGTCTGCCAGTGTTGTTTATGATCGGGAAGAACACCCGTGGCTGGACTCTCTGGGACTGTATGATGCCAAAGTTGATACTACGGCCAACAAGCTGTACGACGATAAGCTGATATCGGTATTCCTGCCATCCTTCAAGAATGTACTGGAAGAGAAACTGCGATTTGGTGGTGGCAGCGACGGTGAAATCATTGAACAGTTACGTATCTACCTGATGCTTTTGAATCCTGGGCGGCGTGATCCGGAAGCCATCAAAGAGTGGGCCAGACTCCACTGGCAGGACACTCTGTCAGGTCAGGCTGCAAAGCAGGAACAGCTCAACCAGCATCTGGATCGGGCATTGCAGTTTGATTTCCCCGCCCTGGATGGTGATGAACGGCTGATTGCCGGTGCCCGGCAACAGATTCGCAGTATTCCGGTACCCCAGCGGCTGTATGGTCAGCTGCGCAATGAGCCCGAACTGCGTGGTGAAGTAGATATTTATACTGTGATTGGTGGCGATACCCAGCAGGTGTTTGGTGTTTCCCAGGATAATGCTTCCTTCACAACACCAGCCTTCTTTACCCGGCAGGCCTACGAGCAGGCTGAGTATGGTCCGGATTCTCCACTTCTGACTGATCTTGCCCAGGATCAGTGGCTCTACGGTCAGACAGAAGGAGAGGACTTTACCGAAGCTGACCGTAAGAAGATCTCGGAGCAGATCCAGAAGATCTATCTCACCGAATATGGTCAGTACTGGAAAGGCTTCCTGGATAAGTTCCATATCAAGCCATTTCGCAGTATCTCGGATGCCACATCCAGCCTTAAGGTGATGGCAGATCCAATCAATTCCCCCCTGCAGGGTGTTCTGGAGGCGATTGCCCAGAACACTGAACTGACGCCGGAAGTCAAAGTACCGGATAAAACCAGCAATGTGCCAGGCGCTGAAGCTGCAACCAGGCTTTTAGCTTCCAAGCGCAAGCCCACCATCGTGGATCTCCAGTTCCGGGATATCCAGGGGTTATTGAAAACCCAGAATGTCCAGTCACCCCAGCTGCAGGAAACCCTGGCAGTTGTGCGGGAGATGCATGATTTCCTGGAAGGCATTGCCATGGCCCCGGACTCTGCCGAGCAGGCTTTCAAAGTAGCTCGGGCCCGGTTCCAGGGCAGTGGTAACGATGTGATTAAGAAGGTCCGTATCAAGGCCGCCCAGTCACCTGAACCGGTGAAAACCTGGCTGAATGAAATCGCCGGTTACAGCTGGCAGCTGATACTCGGCAATGCCCACAGTTATGTCAATAACATGTGGCAGGAGCAGGTGTATGCTTCATACCGGCGTAGTCTGCAGGGTCGTTATCCGTTGACAATCAGCCAGGATAAGGAAGCACCTCTGCAGGACTTTAACCAGTTCTTTAAACCTGGGGGTATCGAAGAACAGTTTTTTAATGACTACCTCAAACCGTTTGTTTCTACTCGCAACTGGAAGGTCCGTAAGCTCGATGGTCGAGGGCTGGCTGTTTCCAGTGATACCTTGAAGCAGCTGAAGCGGGCGACGTTGATTCGGGAATCCTTCTATCAGGGTGGTTCTGATCTGGTTGTTGATTTCAAACTGCAGCCAACCAAGCTTGACTCCGAGGTGCGCCTGTTCTCCCTGGAACTGGGGCAGCAGCGAATGAACTACTCCCATGGTCCCCGCACAGTGAAACAGTTTGAGTGGGATGAAGCGGAGAGTTCAAGAGCAAGAGTGGTGTTTGAAGACCTTAATCAGACTGTCAACCGCCAGCAATATGATGGTGACTGGTCCTGGTTCCGGTTGTTTGATGCTTCCAAGCTAACTTCAACAGGTGACCCAAGGGAGTTCCAGGTCATATTTAATGAGGCAGGGCGGGAAGCAAAATTCCGCTTGATTGCCGGAAGCAGCTTGAATCCGTTTAATAAATCGCTGCTGCGCAGCTACCGACTCAACAGCAGGTTGTAAGGCTATGGCAGGTGTCGACGCAGTTGTTGGCAAGAGAAGTCCCGGATTTTACGGCAAACTCCCGGCCCATGGTGATTTTATCGATCGTGGGCTTCCTGTGTCGTTTATCTCGGGCTGGGATGAATGGCTGCGGCAGTGTGTTGCTGCCAGTCGGGAGATAGGTGGCGAGAATTGGTTGAATCATTATCTGACCAGCCCGATCTGGCGCTTTGCACTGACCGATGGCGTAATCAATGGTTCTTCCTGGGCTGGAATACTGGTGCCGAGTGTTGATTCTGTTGGGAGATATTATCCGGTCACAGTTGCCATGCCTCTGATCGCCGGCGAGCAGCCAGCCAGCTTTCTGGCCGAAAATCATGACCTGTTCAGCAACTGGGAGCAGATTGCACTGCAGGCACTTCAGGAAAATCTAAAAGCTGATGAAGTGGCGGAACGATTAAGCAAGACCGGTGATATTGCCCGTCCGGTGACGGTGATGTCATCAGCTGGTTACCAGCGCAGTTCTCTGGTTAAAGGAATTGCCCAGCCTGCTGATGGCGGTAATGTCTGGGCCCGGCTGCTGGATGCCAGCACTCAGGCTCATGCTGACAGTTTCAGTTTGTGGTCCTGTGCCGGTTCAGCCTGCATGCCAGCCATGTTGCTGTACAAGAAAGGTTTGCCGGAGCCGCGCAGTTATATTGCCATGCTGAATGGCCAGTGGCAGGCTCATGAGTGGGACAGCCCACTTTAGAAAACAACAAAATTGCAATACAGCACAACCAAAAAATAATCAGGGACTGGAGTAGATCATGCCATCTGCGCAAGTGATAGATGTTGAACGACTGCTGGAGCCTATTACCGAGGAGCTGCCCCAGGGGATTGATATCCGCGAGGATCGTTCACCGACATCGGCCTACTACACCATCAAGGATGCCCGCAATGCCGCCAGGGCTACAGAGCGCACCGGTATGTTTGATGAGGATATCCGGGCTGAGGCGCTGTCCCAGTGGAAACCGGTCTTTGAAAAAGGACAGGAAATTCTGGCCAGTACCAGCAAAGATCTGGAAGTCTGTTGCTGGATGATTGAAGCAGGCACTCGTCTGCACGGCTTCCCAGGATTGCGTGATGGTCTGACCATTCTGCATGGTCTGGTGGATAAATTCTGGGATGGCCTTTATCCCGAACCCGATGAAGATGGGCTGGAAACCAAGGTTGCTCCAATAACTGGCCTGAATGGTGATGGTGCTGATGGCACTTTGCTGACACCAATCCGTAACTGTGAAATCACTGGCGAAGGTAACTGCGGACCGTTCAGCTTCTTTGAATACCAGCAGATTTATGAAGCCAGCAAGATTGCAGATGAAGAAAAGAGGCAGGCTCGGTATGAGCACCTCGGACATTCTCTGGAAGATGTAACACAGTTGATCAATACCACAGGGGATCAGTTCTACGTTGATCTGGTTGATGATCTGGACATCTGTAATTTCGAGTACAAGCGCCTGAACCAGCTTCTGCATGATCATTGTGCCCATGATGCCCCACCAAGCAGTCAGATAAGCAGCCTGCTTGATGAAGTCCTGCGCTCCGTACGCTTTCTTTGTCAGGATATCCTGGCACGGGCGGAAGCCGCCAGGGAGTCCGAACAACAGGTTGAAGCTGCCGCTGAACAGGCTGACTCTGTTGATAATCAAACCGGGAATCCAGCTGCGATCCAGCAGGGTGTTGCCGGTGCCGCTGTTATGGTTGCCACGGGCCCGATTACCAATCGGGAACAGGCCCTTGACCAGTTAGAACAGGTCGCGGAGTTCTTCCGTACTTATGAACCCCATACACCTCTGGCTGATGGTATTGACCGGCTGGTGCGCTGGGGCCGTATGACCGTTTCTGAATTGATGATGGAACTTATGCCGGAAGAGACGGCACGGGGAATCTTCAGTCAGCTGACCGGGGTGGCAATGGATGGCAGCTCGACAGCGAAGTACGTACCACCTCCCACTGCCCCGGCAGCAGCACCTGCTGCGGCCGAAGCCCCTGAGCAAGATGGTTGGGGAGAGACGACTGAAGAGATAGTCGATGAAAGCTGGGGCAGTGAGTCCAGCGGTGTTTCCGAGTCAAATGATGTTGGCTGGTAGAAATAGCAGAAATAAAAGAAGTCTAACAATTTGTAGAAAACAAAGAACTCATAAATTGAGACAGGGAGAAGAAGAATGTCAGACAGTATTCACGACAAACTCAAGCGGGTTCGTAAACCCCGTGTTCATATCACTTATGACGTGGAAACCAATGGCGCGGAAGTCCAGAAGGAACTGCCATTTGTTGCTGGTGTGATGGGTGACTACTCCGGTGATAACACTGCTGGTAAGAAGGCACTGAAAGAGCGCAAGTTTGTTCAGATTGACCGGGATAACTTCAACCAGGTGATGGGCAAGGTTAATCCCAAGCTCAACCTGAAGGTTGATAACACTCTGGCAGATGATGACAGTCAGATGTCTGTGGAACTGGATTTCAACTCCATGGATGACTTTGAGCCGGAGAATATCGTTGACCAGGTTGAACCCCTGAAGCAACTTCTGGAAGCCCGCAACAAGCTGCGCGACTTGCTGAGTAAGGCTGACCGTTCCGATGAACTGGAAGAGGTGCTGGAGAATATTCTCAAGAATACCGAGGAAATCGCCAAGATCTCTGAAGACCTGGGTGTGACTGTGAAAGAGGGGGAGGATTCCGAATGAGCAATGAAACAGATAGTGCCGTCCTTGACTCTGCGGTCGCGGAAGAACAGTCGGTTAACTTGCTTGAACAGGCTATCGGTGCCACCAAGCAGACTGAACGGGAAGAGGCCAAGGATCTTCTTGAGAACCTGACCAAGCAGGCCATGCAGGGCACGGTCACCTGGGACCGGAACCTGACCAAGACCATCAACTCTGCCGTTGATGCCATTGATCGCGCCATCTCCAAGCAGCTGGCCGCGATTATGCACAACGACAAGTTCCAGAAGCTGGAAGGCTCCTGGCGTGGCTTGAATCATATGGTGATGAACAGCGAAACCAGCACAACGCTAAAAATCCGTATGCTTAACCTGAGCAAGCGCGAACTGTTCAAGGATCTGGATAAGGCTGTTGAGTTTGACCAGAGCCAGACCTTCAAGAAAATCTATGAAGAAGAGTTTGGTATCGCCGGTGGTGAACCCTATGCCTGCCTGATTGGTGACTATGAGTTCACTAACCATCCGGAAGATATCGATCTGCTGAGTATGATGTCCAATGTGTCTGCAGCCGGTTTCTGCCCATTTGTGGCTGCGGCTGGCCCTGAGATGTTTGGCTTTGATGATTACACCGAGCTGTCCAAGCCCCGTGATCTGGCCAAGATCTTTGAGTCACAGGAATATATCAAGTGGCGCAGTTTCCGTGACAGTGAAGATTCCCGCTTTGTCACCCTGGTTATGCCCAAGGCATTGAGTCGTCTCCCTTACGGCGCCAATGGAAAAACCGTGGAAGCTTTTAACTATGAAGAGCTTCCACTGGATGAAAGCGGTATGGCACAGGCTGTTGCCCATGACCAGTATTCCTGGATGAACGCATCCTACGTAATGGGTACAACACTGACCAAAGCCTTTGCTGAAACAAGCTGGTGTACGGCTATTCGTGGTGCTGAAGGTGGCGGTAAGGTGGAAGGCCTGCCCAGCCATATCTTCAAGAGTGATGATGGTGATACTGACCAGAAGTGCCCGACTGAGATTGGCATTACCGATCGTCGTGAAGCCGAGCTGAGTGGCCAGGGCTTCCTGCCACTGTGTCATTACAAGAATACGGACTACTCGGTATTCTTTGGTGCCCAGAGCTCTCAGAAGGCCAAGGTCTATGACGACCCGGATGCCACTGCGAATGCGTCTATCTCGTCCCGTTTGCCATACATTATGGCAACGGCCCGGATTGCTCATTACCTGAAGGTGATGGCACGGGATAAGATCGGCTCCTTTATGGAAGCCAAGGATGCTGAGGTTTGGCTGAATAAGTGGATTTCCCAGTACACCAACGGTAACCCTGATGCTTCTGCCGAAATGAAAGCCCGCTATCCGCTGGCTGCCGCGAGGGTAGAAGTGAAGGAAAACCCAGGTGCACCAGGTTCTTATAGCGCTGTCGCCTATTTGAAACCATGGCTACAGATGGAAGAGTTGACCACCTCTCTGCGAATGGTGGCCAATATTCCATCCTCAAGCTAACTGACCTGATAGAAACCACCTAGCCTGATACAGAAGCCGGGTGGTTTTTCTCTTAAAGGGAAATACAAAAAGGAAATTGAAGTGTCTGAACCGGTTGTAGCCAGCAGAAAAAAGCAAACAGCGGTAGAGTCGGCTGGCGATCAGTTTCAGGCGCAAGAAACTCAGCAGTATAACTCAGCTCTCAGGCAGTTTCTGGCTGAGTCTGATGATGCCAAAGCACTTAACTTGTGGTTCCAGCATATCAGTCGTGGCTTTTCTGCCCTTGCCGGGGATGAAAGTCTGACCACTGATGATCTTAAACTCTGGCTGGGTTCCGAAATTGCCTGGATTGACCAGCAGATAAACGACCAGCTTAATGCCATCATCCACAATGATCGCTTTCAGAAACTGGAAAGCAGCTGGCGCGGACTCTGGAACCTGGTTGATATTGCCGGGCATTTCAGCACGGTCAAGATACGTATTCTTGATATCAGCTGGCGGGAAGTCACCCGTGATATAGAACGGGCACCCGATATTCTTCAATCCCGTCTGTTTACCTTGATTTATGGTTCTGAATTTGATATGGCCGGTGGTGAACCCTATGGCGTTCTTCTTGGTGATTTTCAGGTTTCTCACCGGCCCTTTGATGGTCATCCCTACGACGATGTTTTTACCTTGCAGGGGATGGCTCAGATAGCGGCTGCAGCTTTCGCTCCTTTTGTTTGCAGCGCTGCACCACAATTGTTTGGCCTGGATAGTTATGAAGAACTGGGCATGCCCCTGAATTACCAGGAACTGTTCAGCCAGCCGGAATATATGCGCTGGCGTTCACTGCGGGAACGGGATGACAGCCGTTTTCTGGCCATCACATTGCCGGGTTTGCTGATGCGCCGCCCTTACAGAGAGGGAAGTCAGGGCGCTTTAAATTTTGAAGAACAGACTTTCAGTGCGGAAACAGGTGATGAAGCCAGCTCCAATTATCTCTGGGGCAATGCCTGCTATGCCTTTGGCAGTGTATTAATCAGAGAGTTTGGTGAAGTAGGGTGGTTCGCCCATATTCGTGGTGTGCCAAGAGATTACTTTGGTGGCGGACTGGTAACATCCTATCTGCCACAGGATTACCCAACAGACAGCGTTGATGTGGCCCATAAGATCCTGACTCCGGTATTAATCACCGATACCGTAGAGAGGGAACTGTCTAACCATGGTCTTATGCCACTGTGTCATTGCCATGATACGCCTTTTGCCGCTTTCCATAGCTGCCCATCGCTGCATCAACCGAAGAAGTTCAAAAAGAAATCAGCCACAGCCAATGCAAGAATCAGTGCCATGCTGCAGCAGGTGATGTCCGCTTCCCGTTTTGCCCATTACATTAAGGTGATGATACGGGATAAGGTCGGGCAGTTTATGACGGCTAAAGACTGTGAGCGTTTTCTGCAGGAGTGGCTGAATGAGTACGTGACCGGCCGGGATGATATGAAATGGGATATGCTCGCACGTTATCCCCTGCGAGGAGCGCGCGTGGAAGTGCGTGAACAGCCAGGCTCTGCGGGGATTTATCACAGCACGATTTATTTGCGGCCGCATTATAGTGCGGATCATTTGGTTTCTGAGTTGCGGTTGACGACTGAGCTGGCGGGTAGCAAAGGGCATTGATTACTGAGGTACTCTTTGGGTTGCTGTCGCTTAATATCACCGAATACAATGACAAAAATTGAGTCAAACAATAAGTGCAAGAATTATGACTATTGCAAATCAACAACTTGTAAGACTGATTGCCAGTGACCAGGGGCGCACCTTGTATGCTACGCCCGCTGCAAAAGCGGCCTTTGATGCCTTAGAAACCCGAGGGCAGACAAATTACTGGGCAAACCTAATTGTTCGGGAGATAAAAAGGCTGCGATGCAGTAAGTTTTCCAGTGATTATGTATACATTTCTACTGCTCGATCTCAGGGTGACGAAGCATTCCGGATGAACCTTCCGGGGTGTTGTGTAACTGTACATCCATTGAGTTATTACGGTTCTATGGATAACAGTTATGTTGTGACTGATATTCAAGTTGATAACTCTTATCAGAAAGAACGTAAAAAAAATCAAATGCCGCAGCTCTATGAGGCAGTCGAAGGGAGAAGTGATTGGAAAACAAGTGAGAGGGCTCCTGCTAATGTGTTAAACACCAGCATGCATGCAAATAACTGGGTACTAGTAGGTATCAATGGCACGGGGGGTGAAATAAATCAGGCTGCAGCAGTCGTTGCAAACCATATTGATAATGTGAAACAAGTTGGTAAAGGAAGGGTTGCTGAAGTGGGATATAACTTTTTCTTTACCCCTTCACGTGGCTATTTTCAGGGATTACGAGCTCTAAAGGCTGCGTTGAAGCCAGAAAGCTCTTCATCCAAACGCGAAGCAGCAATATTATTGGCTGATGTTATGCGAGCTTCTACTAAAGAAAAAGACTTGAAAGTTCGCTGGATTACCCAGAAAAGTGGCTCGGCAATATTAACCCAGGCAATGAGAATTCTCCGGGATCAAGGTGTACGTCTTGGCGAGAACCATTCATTGTTTTTAAGTAGTCCAACGTCAAGCCTGAATAGTGCATATAACCTCAGCCAGAATTTGGGAATGAAGGTTGAGACTGAGTTTTATAATAGTAACCCTTCAAATATCGTTGAGCAGTTAGGTTCCCAGTGGGGGGGCGTCGGCTCGGCAACTAATGCATATAAACGGACAAGAAATTCTGAGGACGGCTTTGGCTTTTGGGATGGTGTTAGTCAAGTATATGACTCCTACGGAGGAACAAAAGGGCTGGTATCAGCAGCTTCCGCAACAGCCGGTGTCCTTGCTTTTTTGGGAACAGGGCCTGCAGGAGTGGTCGCTGCAATGGCAACCGCTGCAGGAGAAGCGTCATTAGCTGGTGCTGCCACACAAGTAACTGGTGCAGCCCTGACCGCTGGATCAGCTTTTGGTCTGGCGGTTAATAACTCACCAGTAGCAAAAGGGTATCATCAAAGTGCGACAGGTCACTTGAAAAATATGATAACAAGAGAGTTTGCCTGAGGTGTAGGAAAACAATATGGCATTTGAAATACTACCAATTACCAAACCATATAGGCCGAAAGTCCCTGACTTTGATCGGGTGGCTAAGCCAATTAAATTTGATATATCTGGTACCCAGCTCTCTTTGAAACTACCAGTGCATAAACCAGATTATTCTGAGGAGCTATTCCCCAAGCCCTCCTATGATATTCATGACTTGTCTCGCTATGAAAAAGTTGGCAACTATCTTTCATTATCAATTCTTGCCCGTGCATGGAAGTTAAAGGGCCCACTCTTTCATGAAAATGCAGGGGAACTTTTTTTCTGGTGTGGTGTAACTTTCGTTGAAGGCTGTGATCTTGAGAACTCATTGTTCAGTCATGAGGTTTTCGAGGAAGCTGTTTTAAAATGTACAAGATCTGAATGGGGTGAAGGGTATGGTAATTTCAAGAATGGATGTCAGATAAATAGGGCACCAGTTAATTGGAAGATTATTACGCTAGCAGATTTTTATGCTCTCCAGTTTGAAATCTATCGCGATTTTTCTCAGTCAAGAATCATTCAGACCTTTATCCCATTAACGCACTCCCATTTCCTATGTTTTATGCTTCGTGATAACACGCTTTTTATTCAAGATAAAGGCGATAGGCACCTTATTGATCAAGATCCAATTAATCACTTCTTTGAAAAAATCTTGGACAGCATATCCATAGATTTATCGGAAGTGAGTAAATCTCAAAAACAGATAATTGAAGATCGCTTTAGGAATCAAAAATATTCTGCTCACAGACTACCTGAAAAATGGACTACAGAAGAACAGGATAAAGAGTACGAAGAACACCTTCGAGGCTGGGAAGAGATTGTAAGACTTTCTCAAGAAAGTGTAGAAGCAGCTAAGAAGTTTAATTCTGCAAGATGACCTTGTTGTCACTACATCCAGTCAGGGCCGGAGAATGTACAACAAAAACGAAAAAAAACTCATGGCACCGGTGCTGGACAGACTTCTGCAGCACGAGAGAGGCGTGCAGGTCAACTACCTGAAGCTCAAGCAGCTGAGGGAAAGTGTGCGCCGGGATCTGGAACATATGATGAACACCCGGTATCGGTGTGTTTCTCCTCCCGATGAGCTGGGACAGGTGCGAAAAGGGATTCCCAATTACGGTTTGCCAGACCTGTCCACAATTAATCTGAACTCATCGGAAGCATTAAATAAGTTCTGTCGCCAGGTGGCTGATGCGGTGCGCCATTATGAGCCCCGCATTAAATCCATCAAGGTCGAGAGTGCCCAGTCTATAGACCCGGAAGATCCGACAATTCGCTTCCGGATGGAAGCTGTGCTTCATGCCAATCCATCACAGGAACTGTTGATTTTTGATTCGGCGCTCGACCCTGTGACCCAAACTATTGATATTCTGGAAATGCGGTAAGGATACATAACCATGAGTGAAAAGCTGCTGCCGCTGTACGAAAAGGAACTGGCTTTTATCCAGCAGTCTGCTGGTGAATTTGCCAAACGGCATCCATCGGTCGCCAGCTCCCTGCTGCTTGATACCGATACTGTGGCTGACCCTCTGGTGGCGCAGCTTTTATCAGGTTTTGCTTATCTGAACGCCCGCATTCAGCAGAAACTTGATGATGAGTTTCCTGAGCTCACCGAAGCCATGCTGGAGACGCTGTATCCTCACTATCTTCGTCCAGCCCCTTCCATGGCCGTGATTCAGTTTGAGCCGGAAGCGCTGCTGGATGCACCAGCCTGCGTGCCTGCCGGAACTCTGGTGGATACTGAGCAGGCATCTGGCGGCAGTTGTCGTTTTAAAACCGCCTATGATGTCACGGTTCCTGCCATTAAGGTGAAATCAGCCAGCCTTCAGCCACGGCCATTTATTGCTCCGGGTTCAAACAAGGTGACTGAAGCCAATGCTGTTTTGAAGCTAGCTTTTAAAACACTGGCTGAAGAGAGTGCTGTTGGGGAAGTGGTGAGCCCTTCCACCCGTTTTTTCCTGCGTGGGCAACCTCAGCATGTTTATCCGCTTTATGATCTTTTGCTGACTAAAGCCGTTAAGCTAGTAGTGGCAACAGGAGAGGATGACCCGCAACCCGTTTACCTTGATGCTGATTGCATTCGGGCAATTGGTTTTGAGGAGGATGAAGGGCTGATTCCCTATCCGGATAATGCCTTTCTCGGATACCGATTGCTGACCGAGTACTTTGTTTTTCCGGAGAAGTTCCTTTTTATAGATATCGATGGGTTGGACAAAGCTCTGGCCGGTAATGAAAAGCAGGGTTTCCACCTTTATATCTATCTGGAAGAAAGTGTTGATGAGCTGGAGCACCAGCTCTCAGCCAAAATGTTTGCTTTGGGCTGTACGCCGGTTGTTAATCTGTTCCCGCAGCGGGCGGAACCCATCTCCCTTGACCATACCAGTTATGAGTATCCAGTTGTGCCTGACCTTCGCAGGCGGGATGAGATGGAGACCTGGTCGGTTGAGAAAGTCGTAAGCAGTGACAGCAGTGGCAAAAAGCGGGGGTTCACTCCTTTTTACAGCTACAGACACCATCAGGTGGAAGCGGGGCAGACTGCTTTCTGGATCAGCCACCGGCGGGAAGTGGTTGAAGGTGAGCATATGAATGAACAGGCCAGTGAAGTGGATATTCGGCTGGTCGATCTGGAGTTTAATCCCTTCCTGGAAGGCAACAGTGTTCTACATCTGGAAACACTGTGCACTAACCGAAACCTGCCCAGAAAACTTCCAACTGGTGGTGGGCAACCTCATTTCACTGTGGTTGATGGGGATGCACCAACAAAACGAATCAGCAGCGTGATTTCGCCAACGGCGGTGGTGCGGGCGCCCATGAAAGAGGGCGCATACTGGCGGTTGATCTCACACCTTAATTTGAACTTTCTCTCTTTAAGCCGTGGCACGGATTCCTGTGAGGCCTTTAAGGAAATTCTTCGGCTTTATAATTTCCGTGATTCTGCCAGTACCCGCAATTTGATTGAATCCATTCGCACCATGCAGACGCGAACAATCACAGCACCAATTCCCATTGATAACACCGTGGTGCTTTGCCGGGGAACAGAAGTGGAAATTGAGCTGGATTCAATGATGATGACAGGAACCAGCCCGCTGTTGTTCAGTTCTGTGATTGAACGTTTTCTTGGTGTCTATTGCAGTATTAATTCCTTTGTTCGGTTAATTGTCCGCTTAAGTGGCAAAGACGGTGAATTCCGCCGCTGGCCACCACGGGCAGGTGAAAAGGCGCTTTTGTGATGACAGCTGCAGAGAAACCACCCGGCCATAAGAATAAGCGACCAACTGTTGTTGATAAATTGCGTTCAAGGCCGCAGGAGTTTGATTTCTTTCAGGCTGTGCGACTGCTGGAAACGATCGGCCAGACTGAAAAAGCCCAGGCAGAGAAGTTTGCCAGTCAGCCTGTAGCAGAACAGGCTCCTCCCCATAAAGAGCTGGTGCGGTTTCTCGTTTCACAGAATTTGTCGTTTTCAGCCTCAGATATAGCACGACTGAAAATCCGTGAGCAGGAAGAGAACGATGACCCTGATAACCGTCATCAGTGGTTGATGGAAGTCTCTTTTATGGGGTTAACCGGCAGTCAGGGAGTGATGCCTCAACACTTTACTGAGACAGTTCTCAAAGAGCTGAAAGCCAAAAACAGAAGCCTGCGGGATTTTCTGGATATCTTTCATCACCGCACAATCTCACTGTTCTACCGGGCCTGGCGTAAATATCAGCTACCTGCTCATGTGGAGCGGCACAGGATCAAGCATGTTGGAGATTTTGAGCCGACGAAAGAGAATGATCTTTATAGCCATGCCGTAAAGTCCCTTGTTGGCCTGGGCACCAATGCTGTTCAAAATCGTACGGCACTGTCCGATGAAATTGCTGCTGGCATGGGCGGTTTGCTGGGCAGGAATATCCGTTCAGCCAGCGCTTTGAAGAGCGCGATTTTGCATCATTTCGGTTTAAAGGCTGAAATTGAGCAGTTTATTGGTGAGTGGTACCACATACCACGGGATCTTCAGACTCAGCTGCCGGGTGTCGTAAACAGAAACAAAGGTATCAATAATATTCTTGGGCAGAATGCTGTACTGGGAGAGCAGAGTTGGCAGATACAAAGTCGGTTCCGAGTGGTTCTGGAGCCTATGAGTTACAAGCTTTATATGAGTTTTTTACCTGGCAGTCATCGTTTGGAATCTTTGCGTTCATTGGTGCGGCTGGTGGCGGGTACTGAGCTGGATTTTGATATTTGTATTCGGGTTCTGGAGCAGGAATTGCCTGCTTTGCAGCTTTCTCAGCGGGCGGATTATTATCCTATGTTGGGGTTTAACAGTCGGCTGGAGAGTGAGGTGAGTAATCAGATGGTTGTGGTTGCTGTGCCTGGGTGATTTTTTGGTTTTTTGGATTGATTTTTGGTTGCTTTTGTGGTGGTTGCGGGTGTAAGGTTTTGGTAAGGGTTGCTGGTTTTCGTGGTCTTTGGGATGACGGTAGTGTGGTTGTGTTCCTTTTCGACCTACTTTGACTGTTCTGTAGTTCCTTAATGTAATTGTCGTGGGTGTACTGAACCATTAGTAATGGAGCTTTGGGTATCATCAAGTATTGCTGTGGTATGTTTAGCCGCTAGCTATGTTCCTCCTGCTCGTTGAGGCGTTGAGTATATATTGAATTATTTTTCTGTCTTACACGTATGATAAAGAAATATCAGAAGAGCAGCCTTTGGTGTACTAAGACGACTTACTTAATGGATTAATGATTTCCAAATAGGGCTCTACACCAGTTCATAATCAGAAATCGATGGTCTAGTGAGACAAGAAACTCAAAACTGACGATCTATTAGCTATAGATGGTTCTGAGGGTGAGTTCTATCAACTGGAGGGTTAATCATATGGCAGATTTTGTGTTTTTTGGTCATGGTGGACGAGGCGAGGGTACTTCGAGGGGGACTTATGTTGTCCCCAAAAACTGTACTATTCATTTCTTCGAGGAAGATGGGCAGTTATTGAATATGTCAGGAGCGTAAAAATAAAGGACATCCATAAATTTGACTCTTCCCGAGAAAAATAAAGAGCAGGAAAAATAAAGGACATCCACAAATTTGACTCTTCCCAAGCGCAGTCTATTTTTCTTCCTGCCATCAACTGAAGTAGAAGAAAAACATGACCAGTGCCTGAAGAACTCTAATTGATCCAAATACCACACCTTACTATCACTGTAAGGTTCGTTGTGTCAGGCGTGCTTGCGGATCATATTATGGGTAAAAAATTCGAATACCGAAAAAGTGAGTTGTTAAAAACTGGATGAAATCACTTCAGTTTTCGGGATAGGTGCCTGTGATGTGATGTTGAATCATGAATACCTATAAAACTTAATAAAAACCTAAAACAAATAAAGCAAATAAAGGACATCCATAAATTTGACTCTTCCCGAGCGCAGTCTATTTTTCTTCCTGTCATCAACTGAAGTAGAAGAAAAACATGACCAGTGCCCGAAGAACCCTGATTGATCCAAAAACCACACCTTACTATCACTGTATGGCTCGTTGTGTCAGGCGTGCTTTCCTCTGTGGTGAAGATCATTTAACTGGTAAAAGTTTTGAGCACAGAAAATCCTGGGTTGTTGAAAGGCTTGAAGAACTCTCTTCAGTTTTTGGGATAGAAGTCTGTGCTTATGCCGTGATGTCGAACCATTATCATGTTGTTCTCTACGTTGATAGTGAGAAGTGCAGTGCATGGAGTACTGAAGAGGTGCTTCGGCGCTGGGTGTGCCTTTTTAGTGGCCCATTGTTGGTTCAGCGATTTTTATCGAGCTTGGTTACTTCAAAAGCTGAGTTAGATCGTGTAAATGAGTTTGCCCGAGAATATCGCCAGCGCTTGCAAAGTATTAGCTGGTTTATGCGGTGCCTGAATGAAAATCTGGCCCGAAGAGCCAATGAAGAAGATTCTTGTAAGGGGCGATTCTGGGAAGGGCGTTTTAAAAGCCAGGCGCTATTGGATGATGCTGCCTTATTGTCGTGTATGGCGTATGTTGATTTAAACCCTGTAAGGGCAGGAGTTTCAGAGTTGCCGGAAGATTCCGATTTTACATCCTTGCAACAGCGAATAAACCAATGGAAGAGATCTTGTGCAAGGGCGACAAATCGTCAGCCAAAGAATATCAAGCCTTTCCGTATTCAGGGGCAAAGGCAGGAGTTGGCCATTCCCTTTGCTCTGGTTGACTATATGGAATTGGTAGATTGGTCTGGCAGGGCCATTCGTGATGATAAGCGTGGTTCTATTCCGGCAAGTGTGCCGCCGATATTATCTCGTCTTGATATTAACCCTGATGAATGGTTGTACACATTGCGGCCATCTGGTTTTGGGTTTATACGAGCAGTAGGGAGAGTTGAAAATTTATTGTCGTATGCACGAAAGCTTGGACAGCAGTGGGTTCATGGTTTGAAAGCCAGTGACAGACTTTTTGCTAGATAGCTTTTTATCATAATGAACACTTTAGAGTAATTTCCTTCTCGCTGTATGAAGCCTTTTTTGGTTTTGATTCTGAAACTTTCTGTTCTTACCTTGTCATAATCGCGGGTTTTTTCTGGCGTAATTCAATCACTATAGGGTAATGCCTACAACAAAAATATATGGATGTCTTTTTTCCTTCTTTTTCTTTCTTTCTTTTGAAGCTGATTAGGAGGTGGATGACTCAAACACCAGATTTGACGATAACTCCTATGCAATCATCAGGAAGTTATGATTCCTGAGATTTCTATTGGGATTATATCAAGGAGAATAATAATTATGTCCGCAACACTATTAGCACCTGTATTGTCAGCGGCAAGTTCTTACCTGGCAACCAAAGGTATGGATTTGCTAAGTAGCCTTTTCAGGGGAGGAGTTGATAAAGGCGTTGAGAAAATTGCCGGGAAAATCAAAGAAAAAACAGGAATTGATATTTCTGATATCGCCGAAGAAAACCTATCAGACAAACAGCTTGTAGAGTTGAAACAGTTCGAACTTGACTACCAGGAAATGCTTTTAGATCACCTTCAAAGAGTTAAAGCGCTTGAGGTAGAGGAAGAGAAAGTACACCATGCAGACAGAGTGAGTGCACGATCTATGCAGATCGAGGCTCTTCGGCAAAACGACAAGATTGCCAAGTATTTTATCTATGCTTATTCATTTTTAATTACCTGTCTTACCTTTGGTTATATATTTTATATAACAATGAACCCGCTTCTAGAAAGTGCTGTAGGTATTGCTGATACTGTTTTGGGCTTTTTATTAGGTGTGACATTGTCAGCAATTATTCAGTTTTTCTATGGATCAAGCAAAGGAAGTTCAGATAAAAACTCCCAGCTCTCAATTCTTACACAACAACTGACAGAGCTCTCTGAAAAAATGGGGGTTAAAAAATGAAATCGGTACAAAAACAGGCTCAATTCCTGATTCATGTTACCCAGTTATTACAGAAGGCTTATGAAGCAAGTTTTATTGTAACTGGGGGTGAGCTGTATAGAACAGTTGAGCAACAAAAGCTTTATGTTAGGCAGGGAAGAAGCAAAACAATGAATAGTCGCCATTTGCAAAGACTGGCGATAGATCTTAATTTCTTTATTCCTGACCAGGAGGGTAAGGTCAGATTGACTTATGAAAAGTCTGATTTGCAGGCAATTGGTGATTACTGGGAAAGTTTACATTCTGACAACAAGTGGGGTGGGAATTGGAAAAAATTCAAGGATACACCTCACTTTGAACGTCGATAAAAACGAACATGATGTCTGCACAGGTTGACCTTTGATATTTTGATATACAAATAAGGGAAGGTGGATTTTGAGCGGTCAGATTTTTCTGTGTTCTACCTTCCCTCAACTTAACGCTTGTGACATTTGCCCCCTTCCCTTAACTCCTTTCAATTAATCCCGCCTACTCATTCAAGTAAAAAATCAGTCAAAAGGGTTCAGAAATGCTCTACAAGAGCAGGTGAGCGGCTGATATAGTCAGTATCACATTGTGCTTTGTTATGCCTTATAAAACACCGAGGCTCTTGCCCTGAGAGCCAGAATAATACAAGGACGGCGAATCAATGATTTCCCTGAATCTGAAAGCCCTGGTCGACAGAATGACCCCGACATTGCGAGAAGCATTGGAAGGTGCCGCTGGCTTATGTCTTGCCCATAACCAATACAATGTGGAGCTGGAACACTGGCTGCTTAAGTTGCTGGATAAAAGTGATACCGACTTTTACAGCTTGCTGGAGCTGCATGAAGTGAATCCTTCCACGCTGGCGAAACAGCTGGCAGAATCTGTGGCCAAATTCAAAAGCGGCAGCAGCCGCCCTGCAGCATTATCACCCTCCATTGTTGATGCCTCCAAAAATGCCTGGATGATAGCTTCCATTGACTGCGGACATAACCAGATTACTTCAGGCCACCTGCTGGCAGCGATTATGCTGGATGATCAGCTGCGCCGTCAGCTATTGGAAAGTTGCGCAGTACTGCGTGAGCTGGCACCGGAATCAGTACGCGAGACGGCCCGGGCACGAGTAGGAACGACCGGCGAGTCTGCATCTACAGCTGCGGTTGGTTCTGGAAGCAGTGGTAGTGGTAATCAGGCAGATGCCAAGCCAACTAACACGCCATCCCTTGATAAGTACACAATCAATTTGACCGAACGGGCGGCTAATGGCGAGATTGATCCGGTACTCGGGCGGGATGAAGAGATTCGTCAGTGTATTGATATTCTGCTGCGTCGCCGCCAGAACAACCCGATTCTGACCGGTGAAGCAGGCGTTGGTAAAACAGCCGTTGTTGAAGGCTTTGCCCTTCGGATTGCTGGTGGCGATGTGCCTGAACCTTTGCAGGGAGTGGTTGTTCGTACTCTCGACCTTGGTCTTTTACAGGCAGGAGCAAGTGTGAAAGGTGAGTTTGAAAATCGCCTTAAGTCCGTGATTGAAGAGGTTAAGGCTTCACCGGTTCCCATTATCATGTTTATTGACGAGGCGCATACCCTGATTGGTGCCGGTGGGAAGGAGGGGCAGGGTGATGCCGCCAACCTGCTTAAGCCGGCACTGGCTCGTGGCGAGATGCGTACTGTGGCCGCCACAACCTGGGCAGAATATAAAAAGTACTTTGAGCGTGATCCGGCCCTGACCCGGCGCTTCCAGGTTGTAAAGGTCGAAGAGCCTGATGAAGTAAAAGCCATTAATATGATACGGGCTATTTCTGCTTCCCTGCAGGAGCATCATAAGGTCCGTATTCTTGATGAAGCGATTGAAGCTTCAGTAAAACTCTCCCACCGTTATATTCCCGGACGTCAGCTGCCGGATAAGTCGGTCAGTCTGCTGGATACAGCCTGTGCCCGAGTGGCCCTGAGTCTTTCTGCAACACCGGGAGCGATTGAAGATGCTACCCGCCGAATTCAGGATGCTGATAGAGCCTTGGCTATGCTGGAGCGGGAACATGCAGCGGATGAAGGGCATGGAGATCGTCTGGTTACCCTGAATGAGGAAAGAAACCAGGCTCAGGAGGATTTAGAAAGCCTTGAGCAGCAGTGGGAACAAGAGAAAGAACTGATTGGCAGAATCCGTGATATCCGTGAGCAGATTGATGCCAGCTTCTTGGGCCAAACATCAACCAAGGCCGACGAGGATGAGGCAGAAGAGGGTAAGTCTGAAGAGCTGTTTGACCAGAATATTCCCGAGCTGCGTGAACAACTGAAAACACTGACCAGCGAGCTTAACGAGATCCAGGGGCAGCAGCCCTTGATTCAGCCCTGTGTTGATCAGCAGGCTGTCGCTGAGGTGATTGCCAACTGGACCGGTATTCCTGTTGGCAAGAT
Source organism: Parendozoicomonas callyspongiae (assembly GCF_023502345.1). Lineage (GTDB taxonomy): Bacteria > Pseudomonadota > Gammaproteobacteria > Pseudomonadales > Endozoicomonadaceae > Sansalvadorimonas > Sansalvadorimonas callyspongiae. The sequence continues at coordinate 53,908 of NZ_JAMFLX010000005.1, read as the reverse complement.
GGTCAGTGATGAGATCAATGCTATCCGCCAGTTGGGTGACCGGATGAAGCAGCGGATTATTGGTCAGGATCATGTTGTTGATGCAGTAGCCGAGATGATTCAGACTTCACGCGCTGGATTGACCGACCCACGCAAACCGGTTGGCGTGTTCCTGTTTGTTGGTACCAGTGGTGTCGGTAAGACCGAGACGGCATTGACACTGGCTGATGAACTCTATGGCGGTGAGCAGAATATCACCACGATTAATATGTCAGAGTTCAAGGAAGAGCATAAAGTCTCCATGCTGCTGGGTTCTCCTCCCGGGTATGTCGGTTATGGCGAAGGTGGTGTGCTGACAGAAGCAGCCCGTCGTAAGCCCCACTCAATTATTCTGCTGGATGAGATGGAAAAAGCTCATCCCGGCGTGCAGGATATTTTCTACAGTCTGTTCGATAAAGGCACAATCAAGGATGGTGAAGGCCGTGATATCGACTTTAAGAACTGCGTTATTATCATGACTTCCAATGCTGGTGAAGATGCTATACGCGCCATTATGGGGCAGGTAGAAGAGAAGCCAGAGCCGGAAGTGCTGCTGGATAATATCCGTCCGCAGTTGCTCAAGCATTTCAAGCCAGCTTTCCTGGGGCGTACCAATCTGATCTCTTTCTATCCGCTGGAAGATGAAGATCTTATGAAGATCTGCGCGATCAATATGCGCAAGATTGATAAGCGAGTCAAAGAACACTACGGTGCCAAATTCAGCTATGACGATGATGTGCTGCTGCATATTGTCGCCCGTTGCCAGGAAGCTGATACCGGGGCTCGGAACATCGAAAATATTCTGACCCGTACATTGCTGCCTGAACTGGCAGCGGCCTGCTTGTCCCGTATGGCTGATGATAAACCCGTTGAGAAGATTCATATCGGTGTCACCGAAGAGGGCGAGTTCAGCTACAAGCTTGATTAACAGACTAACTGGATTAATTGAGAGCTGTTATGAGCAACCCGACTGTCCGGCAATGCCGATATTGTCAGCAGCCATTGGCTGCCCACATTCCTGCGAACCGGGAGTATTGTGGCGATATTGCTTGTCGGGCAGCCTGGCAGAAAGATCTGGTGGCAATTCAGGATCAGAAGCGGCTGGATGAAGAGAACGCCTTTCGTACAGATGTGCGGAAAATAACTCTTCAGCAGGCATCCGAGGGTGGTTTTGATCCGGATGAGTTAACGTTAACTGTTGTCCCCTGTAATCCTCATGAAGTTGCACAGACCTCCAGAGCAGCACGTAAGGGTATGGAAACCTTTCTCCGCCACCTTCTGGATACACTTGATCTTTATGACACAGAAGAGGTGTTTACGGCTGAAGTAGAAGCGCCTCCTTCTCCCCATCTTGATGCACTTATAAACGTCTGCTGTTCCGCCTGCCGAGGGAACTGCTGCCTGCAAGGCAAGGACACTCATGCCTATCTGCAGAGAGTCACTTTAAAGAGGGTGATGGATGAATTTGGGCTTAATAAAGAGCAGCTTCTAAAACGGTACCTGGATCAAATACCTGATAAGTCGATGGAACGGGGCTGTCTGTACCAGGCGGATAACGGTTGCAATCTGGATGAGCAGTTACGGGCAGATATCTGTAAGGATTATTTCTGTGAAAGCATGATTACTATGATGAATCATCATAATCGTGTTATGCCTGGGCGTAATCTTGTGGTTTCTGAGGACAGTAACAAAGTTATGGCAGTGAAGATCCTTGATACAAATGGAGAAAGAAATATTAATTCTGGGGCTGACTTGAAGTTTTGATTGTGTAAGCGGAAACACTTTTTAGAAGTATATTTGGCTGATTCTGAAAGGGCATTCAGATGGGACTTGTAGTTGCTTCCAGCATTGTTGCCATACTTCTTGTCAGCGGAGTATTGGCCCACTTTACTGAAATAGGCTTTGTCTGGTGGTTTGCAGGAATTCCTCTGGGCATATTGATGATTAATGTACTTTTTTCGGTATCTTCGTGGGTGTCAGAGAAGATGGTGGATGAAGGTGTTGATCTAAATCTTGTTGAGCAAGTTGTTTTATCGCATGGTTTTTTTGAGCCAGATTCTCCACTATTTGATGATATTCCTGAAAGTGAAAAAGCAATTATCAGAAAGTCAGCTCCGCTTTGGAGCCATTCGCTGTTTGCTGACACAATACCTCTGAAAGTTTCAAAAAATCCGCCATTTGAGAGACTGTCTAACGACCTGTGGAGTAGTGAAGAGGGAGATTACGGTTTTCAAATTAACTATGGATCTGCACATCCTTCGCGCTTTTTTCTTCAAAGCTACTCTTCCGGCTCAGATGTGAACTACCGAAATAAACTTATCAGTTGGCAAGGAAAGGTTAGCGATAGAATTAATGCTGTGGATTTACCTTTTGAAGACGGACCTGAGGGATTTGAGGTTCATGGTGCAACAGAACGCTATACAGTGCTGAGTTTGAACTTTGAGTATCAGCATATTAGACAAGTCCTGCTCTTAGATCACTCTAGTAACCATTTAACTGCAATTAGTAAGCGACAGGAAATGGCAGGGATGAAACTGGAGTATGGCGATAGAAAGAGTTATGCGATAGTCGTTGCGGCAGATGAAAGTGAAATCTATATAGTCTTTTATCTTAATGAAAAAAATTATGATGATTTCTTTAGTGCTCGAGGACGGTATATCCCTCGATCTGCTGAGTTATGGCGTATTTCTTTTAAGAACAATGAGAGTCAACTTATTTCTCGCCTGATACTATCGAAGCACGGTATGCCTGTAGCAATGAGGGTAGAAATGGATGGATTGCTGATAGATACAGTGGATGAGAGAAATCTGAAGAAGGTAGTATGGCGGCGATGGAAGTTGGCAATGCATGAAGAAGGTTTATAAGGCTGCAGCGCAGCCCTATAGAAATCGAGTATTGTAATTAATACTTTGTAATATTCTTAATGGCCTGCTTTCCTACAGTTGATATTTTATTCATTAGCGTTTGCAAAACATAGCGTATCACAAAATGAGTTAGCTCCTCAGCCTTTTGTTTGATCTTCATTCCTAATGCCTGCATGATTTTGGCCATCAGCCTTACTACCCATATTGACAGTTTTGCTGAGTATTCAATTCCTTTGCGGAGTATCAAGGCTAATTTGTCAGCAAGGGTAATACACCCCGAAAAACCTGCCTGTAAGCTTATCGCTGTTACCTTGAGAATTTTCTTTATGACATATTCCAGGCCGGCATTGATCCATTCCCATGTTTTTGGGTTGAACGGGTTAACAGAACCATCTGACGCGAGCCACTTTTCGACAAGCTTGTCATATGATGTGGATGGCAAAGGATCACCAAGGCTCGACCAGCTGGCCTCTGGATCCTTCACTGAATCAAAGTAAAGACGCATATCGTGTGCATCAGCACTTAGTAAGGCTTCACTTGAGTAGAGGTGAGTTCCTGTGCCAGGAATAGGCGCATGAACAAAAGGATAGAGTGGTATCATGGGAACAGGATCGGTTGAATGAAAGACCCTGTGAACAGATTCACTATTCAGTCTGGTTGTTAGCTTTCTTGCAAACCATTCAAATCCTGGTTTCGGTGCTCCAAAAGTGTATAACTTCACTTCCTTTGTGCTGTAATTGCATTTAATCCAGTCTGACGTGATGGTCGCTATTGCCCCACCTAGGCTATGGCCCACACAATGAACATATTTTATCTTGTTGTTATGTTGATTAAGGAACTTCTCGATCTGGTCTTTCATACTCATGAAAATCGAGTTGAAACCAATATGAACTGGTAGCCCTGTGCTGGAGGTCTCTACTCCTATTCGAAAGTTGCTGATCCAGTCAGCATACATGTTGGCAGTTGTTGAACCCCTGAAAACAATAATTGCATGTCGATTGCTAGTATCTTGATTTCCCACTTTTTCTTGTTCAGCACCTAATGCGCAAACACCAAAACCATCTTTTGTATTAATAAGACGAGAACCAACCTCAGCACTCATGGTTTTCTTTTCTCTTCCTTTGGGAGAGAAGAGTGGTTTATTAAGGAAGGCTTTTACAAGAAATTCATCCTGCACGGCATAAATATCTCTTGCAAGGCTGGCTGCATCTTTGGGAATAAGGTGGTTGTTTTCAGTTACGTTCATCGCTTTGCCAATTATTGTTGTAATTTACAGGCTGTGACTAGAAGCCCTTCAGGAACGTCAACTGGCTCCATTTCATCTTTGAGTTCACAGGTGAATTTGATTTTCTTCCCACCAAGTTCGCCATCAAGCTCAGGATTTATCTTTCCCATCGACCATATAACAAAATCATTACCCTGATACTGCACAGTAATTCTTTGGTGGGAAACAAATTGGGAAGGAAGAAGGCTGTTATGACTCATTGTGATTGCAGGCATTCTGAAACTGCCATCATTCTCAGTTATTACACTATCGCTATTTTCTTTTTGCCACTTGGAAGTGCGTAATATTGTGGCTCCACTTATTGGCTTCCCATCATAAGTGATTGATCCTTCAACATCGGAAAAAAGAACGACTTCTTTACTTGAAAATAATGACATAGCAACACCTGATCCTGAGTATCCAGCCAAAATCACTAGGAGACAAATAAGAGATACTCCTGCGGTGAAGTTATCTCTTTTCAAAAACGTTGATTGCAACAGCATATATCACCCAATTAAAACCGTAGGAGCCCCAGCCACAACCTTCCCACCATGAGCGGTAGAATCCCCCAGCCGAGCTGCAGGTTTCCCGCAAATCAAAACACTGGTGCTGCCCATGGCAATCGTATCTGGTGGGCCTACACAGACACACATGCTGCTGACAGTCGCCGAAGGCAGGCTGCATATCAAAACAGTGGGACCACCAGGAACATTAATTGGTCCTCCTACATGAGGAACCGGGCCTGGGTTCACCATAGGGCAGACATGCATATCTGTTATTCGCGCTGCGGGCATTCCCATATTTTTTTAATCCCTGATTCTTTTATTTTTATTTATGAAACGGGGGCAGCATCCTGCGCTGTAGTTAACAGGATTGCCGGCTCTTTATGTATCATCCCTTTGCCGCCACTGGCCAGATCCAGTCCCTGGCTGATAAACCGGAGATAGCGTTCCTGGATCTCATCCTCAGAGTCAGCAGCAGCTGCCATGCCAACTGATCCGGAAATTGCCTGAGCATAGAGAAAGGGTGGAGCAGTCATAGTCTGTTCATTATTATCAAGCATATTCCCTACACTCCAGAACGCGGCCATGGCTGCCCAGCTGTCAGGTGTTTTGAATTTGCCCTTATTCGCCAGCGTCTCGGCATTGCGGCGAAGTTCTTCTGTCGGTTGCCGCACCCAGCTTTCGGTCACTTTGAGGGTCTGCTGATTTAAAGGAGGCGTGTCCGGTGTATGGGTAAAGCGGGTGGCCAGACAAGCCCACCAGACGCCTTCACGCTTTGGCAGGGCATGTGCGAGAAAGCGAACGCACTCATAATATTGTTTTTGATTCAGAAGTACCTGAATGTAACCTTCCGGTGTTAGCTCTGGCGTTAACAGACTTTCAATATCTTCGCCCAACTCGTAATGCGTGGTGATCTGGCAGGCTTTGCTGGCTTCGATCTTGACTAACTTGCTCATAGTTCCTTCCTGCCGTTAGTTGACTTTCACCAGAGCGCCTTTCACCTGTGTTATGGCTCCGCCCTTAACATCCATCATCACACCAGCTTCAATCTTGGTATTGGTATCCGACTTGGATTTGATTTGCATCGCTTTCAGGGAAATCTCACTGGGTGTCATCTTGATAACCGAGCTGCCCACTTTCAGGGTAATGCTGGTTTTTGACTCGATGGTGATAGCACCCTGAACAGTGGTTTTCTGGGTGCCCTTGCTGACCTTCTTGGTTTCATTACCTTTGCTGACGGTAATATCCCGGTTGTTGGTGACTTCTATGGTCTGGTCATTCTCAACGGTTTCGGTATTGTCGTTATGGACCAGGACATTCCAGTCCTTACCAGCTTCAAAGTAGATTTCCTCGGCCCCTTTTTTGTCGTCCAGGCGCATCTCGTTGAATTTGCTGCCTTCCCACTGACTTTTCCAGCCACTTTGGGTGCGGGAATATTTTGGCCCGTTATTATCGCTGTTATAGAGAGCGCCCGTGACGACCGGGCGATCCGGGTTGCCATTAAAATATTCAACCACCACTTCCTGGCCAACTCTTGGAACAAAGTTGGCACCCCAGTTACTTCCTGCGTAACTTTGCACAACCCTGATCCAGCAGCTGTTCAGTTTGCTCTTCCAGGGAAACTGAACCTTGACTTGGGTAAACTCGTCAGAACCCTGCTCACCTGCAGCTTTTACTTCAATCACTTTCGCCGTCTGGGTGGTATGTACGGTGCGACGGAAGTTCTCAGGTGATGGCGGCGCATATATATCAGATGGGATACAGGTAAAGTGATTACTGTATCGAGTACCGAGATCATTACTGTCCTGTGCTGTATGGCGAACAACTGTCAGCAGGTACTTTCCAGACTCACTATCGATAGGGTGTTCGACCTCAAATTGCCCGCCTGCATAGAACTCACAGCAGGTACTGCGGCCGTCAGCTGTATCGAACTGACCTTCCTGGTTTTCTGCCATGGTTCTGGCTTTTTGGGTACAGAAATTATTTGGCAGCTGTTCGGTATGGTCCTGTTCTTTTACGTAATCGAATCGGCCAAAGTATTCCCGCATGGGTTTGGCGGTATTCAGAGAGCCACAGGTGCTTTTCTCTTTGGATGGTTTCTCGATCCAGGCTGAGGCTGAAAAAGGGAGATAGTCACGGTATTCGACTTCTGCCGTATGGTAGCTGTAATTGTGCTGCCATTGATGGATGCTGTTTTCCAGCGGGTTGCTGCCAGTGCCAATATAGGCAACAGGGGTGGTCAGAGATGGCTTGAAGGCGTTGGCTTTGTCGGCAATGCAGAAATCATGGCTGCCATCTTTGTGATCAAAATAATAATGAACGCCTTCTTCCGCCAGCAGGCGACTGATAAATTCAAAGTCACTCTCTTCAAACTGGGTGCAGTAACGGCGTTTGCTGTAGGAACCTGACAAAGCCTTTTTGAAAGTGACGGTGGTATAGTCCCCCAGCACTTCATTGATAATGTCGCTGAAGTCCTTGTTTTCAAAAATTCTGTTCTGCCCGCCCAGTGTGGTAAACCAGAGTGCCGGCACCACTTCTGCCCGATACAGGCGTTTCATTCCTTCGTTGGTATCAAGAGCCGCGAATCGACAGATATGCCCATGAATATACCGTGGGGTATCCGGGCCGCTGTTGTAAATGGCAATGGTAACCGGCTGCCCCAGCAATTTCTTTGATGTAATGGCGCTATCTTCAGATAGCAGTGTCAATTGAAAATGGAATAGCTGGGAGAGTGCTTCCTGACCCTCAAGTTCGCGCACAATCAATGCATCCTTTCCCAAGGGCGTATTTATGGTGATCAGGCGGTTATTCTGGGTCAAAGCCGACATGAGAAGACATCCATTCCTGTTGCAGTTCTAACTGGGCGCAGTTTTTTATGGTTGTTCGATTTTCTTCGATACTGCGCAAACTGTCCTGTTATTATCCGGCCTGCAGCTGGAAATTTCTTATTGCAGTGCAGACCGGAAAGCTCCCGCAGGAGTATCACTTCACTACTAAAATGCCTGAAACTTACATAGGCTCTGCAGTCGTCAGGTTGTAACCAACTTTGAGGTTGGACTTGTTCTTATGAGTCTTGTCTGCGTGGCTCAGATCACCAACGATCTTGGCAAAGCTCAGGGAGATAGTTTCAGTAGGTGCGCCACCTGCAGATGCGCCAACGCTGTAGGAAGAAACAATACAGTCTTCCAGGGTGTAGCTGGCATATTTCTGGACAGATTTGGCTCCAGTCTGAACAATGTCGATAATAACGGTGACACCTTCAGCACCTGTTACAGACTCTTTAAACAAACCACCGGAAGAAGCATCCATAAGCTTGGTGACAGAAACTTCACTCAAGGAAGGGCGGCTGGCTTCACGGTTAGACATGGCACCTGCTTCCATGGTGATGCTGCGGCCAACACCAAAGGAGAAGGAGTCCACCTCGATCCAGTCTTCATAACCCTTGGCAGTTACATTACCGGCGGGCTTGTTGCTGTTGAAGTTCATGTAAATGGCCATATGCGAAGTCCTCTTTCATCGCTTGTTATTCATTTTTATCCGACAGATGAGCGCCCGGGGGCTGGTTTTTATCACTGTCTGAGGTTGATTTAATCAGAGGTTTTCCGGGTCGTGAAGGTAAGAAATGATTTATAAAACCCACTCTGACACTTATTTAATATTCATGAAATGAGAGGGTTTAATTCTTCTCAGACTGAAATTTGCCGAGCCTTGATTTACCTGTGTTTGAGAGGGTTTTGACCAGTCTTTATGCTGGATTTGACTCTGACACGACTTTTTTTAGAAATTTTCAGGCAAATAACCAATACCACTGTTTTTACAAGGTTGTTTTATCTTTTGCTGGTGATTTCTCAGGCTTAATTTCAGCAACTTTTTTTCGAGGTCTGCCACGTTTCAGTGGTCTTACTCTGTGGTTCGCTATTTTCTCGATTTTATCCTTGAAAGCATCTCCACCAAGAACCTGGCCCATGTTGACCGTTTCGGCAATAAAGTCGATAAGCCGGCGATCAAAACGGTAGCGGAAGGTTTCACTGTAAGCATCACAGCGTTCATCCCGCGTATCGCCCAGGGCCATGTATAGGCGATGATCCTGAATCAGCCAATTAACCGAATTACCGCAGTGGTGGTGATAACTGGACCACTTGTAATCGGACAGATTATCAACCAGCCCCTGATGGAGAGGACGCAGTTCAACATAGCGATAGCAGGTGAGAAGGTAGTTGTCGGAATCAATAAGGCTGGATTTATAACGACCTTCCCATAAGGTACCTGAGCGTTTGTATTTATGATTGACATGCTGCACATAACGTCTTCCCAGAGACTGCATCATGGAGGAAATGCTCTTGTCGATTCGCGGGGTGGCAATTATCTGGATAGAGTTCGGCAACAGGACATAGGCATGGATTTCCACCTGGTACTGATCAGATGCAGCACGCAGGCTGCTTAGATAGAACTCGTAGTCTTCGTCGTCGAAGAAGCAGGGCAGGCGGTTATGGCCTGTCTGAACAATATGTTGAGGTATTCCTACGATATTTATGCGTGACAATCGACCCATGACTTCTGGTGAATCCTTTTTCTGGTCTTTGTCTTATTCGTTATTTGCCTAATTGCGCATGATACGGAACAAGGAGGGAGACTGGCAATATCAAAATGAACTACAGGTAAAAGCAATTTAATAGAAATGGCAGTTAAGGGTAGGAGTGTACAGAATGATTAAAGATCAAGTTGTGGGAATGTAATAATTGTTTACAACCGTGGTGTAGCATAACCCATTGATTTTCAGTAATGTGAAATTGGTCTTTCAACAACAATAACAAAGAAGGACGGATCTGATGATTTACGCAAATCCCGGCGCAGCCGGTTCTGTCGTTTCCTTTAAGGAGCGCTATCAAAACTATATCGGTGGAGAATGGGTTGCTCCTGTTAAAGGACAATACTTTCAGAATACAACGCCGGTTACCGGGGAGGTGATCTGTGAAGTTCCCCGTTCAACGGCTGAAGATATTGATCTGGCCCTTGATGCTGCTCACCGGGCCAAAAATGCCTGGGGAAAAACCTCGGTGACTGAGCGCTCTAATCTGCTGCTGAAAATGGCAGACCGGATTGAGCAAAATCTTGAGAAGCTTGCGATTGCTGAAACCTGGGATAATGGTAAGGCAGTGCGTGAAACGCTGGCCGCTGATATTCCTCTGGCGGTTGACCACTTTCGCTACTTTGCCGGGTGTGTTCGCGCGCAGGAAGGTTCAACGGCGGATATTGATGGCAATACTGCGTCTTATCACTTTCATGAACCGCTGGGTGTAGTTGGTCAGATTATTCCCTGGAACTTCCCACTGTTAATGGCAGCATGGAAGCTGGCTCCGGCACTGGCAGCAGGTAACTGCGTGGTGCTGAAACCGGCAGAGCAGACCCCGGCTTCCATTCTTGTTTTGATGGAGCTGGTGGGTGACCTGTTCCCGGCTGGTGTCATCAATATTGTCAATGGCTATGGTCCGGAAGCCGGTGAGGCTCTGGCAACCAGCAAGCGGATTGCCAAGATTGCCTTTACCGGTTCGACTCCAGTGGGCTCGCATATTCTGAAATGCGCTGCTGAAAATATTATCCCTTCGACGGTAGAGCTGGGCGGTAAATCACCCAATATCTATTTTGAAGATGTGATGCAGCATGAGGATGAGTTTCTCAGTAAGTGTGTGGAAGGAACTGTTCTTGCCTTCTTTAACCAGGGTGAAGTGTGTACCTGTCCTTCCCGGGCCTTGATCCAGGAATCCATTTACGATGAGTTTATCTCGTTGGTGGTTGATCGCTCCCGGCAGATAAAACGTGGCAATCCTCTGGACACTGATACCCAGGTGGGAGCACAGGCATCCCGAGAGCAGTTCGACAAGATTATGAGCTACCTGGAGATTGGCCGGAAGGAAGGCGTCGAGTTCCTGATTGGTGGTGATAAGGAAGAGCTGGGCACAGGCTATGGCAAGGGTTTCTATATCCAGCCAACGCTGATGAAAGGCTCAAATGATATGCGGGTATTCCAGGAGGAAATCTTTGGTCCGGTAGTCGGGGTAACCACTTTCAAGGATGAAGCCGAAGCGCTCAGTATTGCCAATGCCACCGAGTTCGGACTAGGGGCTGGAGTCTGGACGCGTGATATTAACCGTGCCTATCGGATGGGTCGGGGAATTGAGGCAGGCAGGGTATGGACAAACTGCTATCACGCCTATCCCGCTCATGCCGCGTTTGGTGGTTACAAGAAATCCGGCGTTGGACGTGAAACCCATAAGCGGGCACTGGAGCATTATCAGCAGACAAAGAATCTGCTGGTCAGCTATGATGTGAACCCACTTGGATTCTTCTAGGTATCTAAATAGGCTCTAGAGAATTCGCTATTCTGGTCAGCACGCATTTTGTGCTGACCGGATGAATTTATCGGGGTGCTGTTTGATTTATTTTGCCTTAAAACACCTGCATACCGCTTTTGCGGCGACCAGTATGGTTCTGTTTTTTATCCGCTGGCTGATTGCTCTGATTAACCCGCGCTGGCTCCGGTACTCAGTGTTTCGTGTTGTTCCGCATGTTATTGATACATTGCTGCTGTTGGCTGCAATTGGGTTATGCGTTTTTCTCAGCCAGTACCCGTTTGTTCATAGCTGGCTGACTGCCAAGGTTGTCGCGCTGGTGGCATATATTGTGATTGGCTATACCGCAGTTAAAGGAGGCAAAACCTTTTCCCAGAAATTTGTAGCAGGAATGCTTGCCCTGCTGATAGCCGGTTATATAGTGGGGGTTGCCATTTACCATAATCCCTACTCCTGGCTGAGTTGATTTCTCTCTTCTGCCTCCAAATCCTTTGACTCCCCGTATATCTAAGTACCCAGACAGTTGCTTTCATATATTCTGGCGGCGTCTTTTTCCACCCTTACAGCGTTGCAACTCTGGTCACGTAGCTACGGCTACGCTCCCGGCGTTGCGCCTCGAAGGGTGAAAAAATCCACTCGCCATAACATACGAAAGCAACTGCCCGGGTACTTATAAAAACAATGAATCGGGGTGCTTATGCGACTGACAGGAAAGCTTGCTGACAGCAGACTTGAGCTTCAATTTACCCCGCTGACAACAGCTGAAAATCAGCAGTACTTGCTCCACTGGGCGTTAACTGGTTCTGACCGCAGTACTGAGGTCAAGAGCGGGGAGAATGCCCATAACACTCTGCATCATGACTTTGTGGCTCTTGAATTTGGGAGGGTGATGCAAAGTCGGGACAAAGCACAGTGGATGGTTGAAATACCCACCGGGAAATATCAAGGGCCATTAGCCCTCAGTGTCTGGGTTACCCCTGTTAATAACCCTTGCGAAGTGCTTCAGGCTGCAGGATTAAATAACCCATTTCAAAGAGAGAAGGAACAACAAATGCTCCCCATGGAAACAATTATGACCACGGCAATGGCCACTGGAATTATGTTTGCCAAGCCAAAACAAAGTTCTTTGTAATCATTTGTTCTCGCAACCGGAAGTATCGCATCTATAACAATATCAGATGCGTATCTTAGATATTCATGCAGTAACCCACAGGTAGTTCCTATGATGGGAATGGAAATCTTAAATTCAGAGTTTGTTCGTGTATTAACAGCTGTTCTGCAAATCCTGGCTTCACTTTTTGTTTTTGTCGTTGGCGCGGGGCTGGCAGGTGTTATCGCTATCTACTTTATCGACAAAAATCAGACCAGTCAGACGATTCGACGTAATTACCCGGTTATAGGGCGTTTTCGTTATTTCTTTGAGCATATGGGAGAGTTTTTCCGGCAGTATTTTTTTGCCGGAGACCGGGAAGAATTGCCTTTTAACAGAGCTCAGCGCTCATGGGTTTACCGCGCAGCGAAGAATGTCGATAGCACGGTTTCTTTTGGTTCCACCAAACCTATTAAGGAGCGAGGCTCGATTCTGTTTCTCAACTGCCCCTATCCGACGCTGACCGAAGATGCCCATGAGATCGACAGTGTATTAATTGGCCCTTTTTGTGAGAAACCCTACCGTCCGGGTTCGCTGTTCAATATTTCCGGGATGAGTTACGGAGCATTGTCGGCACCGGCTGTTCAGGCGCTTTCAAAAGGGGCAAAAAAGGCAGGGTGCTGGTACAACACCGGTGAGGGAGGTTTGTCTGAGCATCACCTGTCTGGCGATTGCGATATTGTTTTCCAGATAGGAACAGCCAAGTACGGTGTGCGTGATGAGCAGGGCAGGCTTTCCAATGAGCGTCTGCGGGATGTGGCAAGCCACGACAATGTCCGTATGTTTGAAATTAAACTTAGCCAGGGGGCCAAACCTGGTAAGGGAGGTATTCTGCCGGGTGAAAAAGTAACGGAGGAAGTCAGCAAGATTCGTCTGATCCCTGTTGGTGAAGATTCCATCAGCCCCAACCGTCATCCAGAAATTAATTCTACTAGCGATCTGCTAGACATGACTGACCGGGTACGCCGGGTCACTGGCAAACCAACTGGTATCAAGTTTGTGCTGGGTGCCACCAACTGGCTGGATGATCTGTGCCGGGAGATTCACAAGCGTGGCATCGAATCCGCACCTGACTTTATTACCATCGACAGCTGTGATGGTGGTACCGGTGCTGCGCCAATGGCGCTGATTGATGATGTTGGCCTGCCTCTGAAAGAGAGCCTGCCTTATGTTCACGATCTGCTGATGAGCCAGGGTTTACGGGAGAGAATCCGGATCAACTGTTCCGGCAAGCTGATTAACCCGACAGATGTTGCCTGGGCCTTATGTATGGGAGCGGACTTTATTGTCTCGGCCCGTGGTTTCATGATGGCTCTGGGTTGTATTCAGGCTTTGCAGTGCAATAAAAATACCTGCCCGACCGGTATTACTACCCATAACAGGAAACTGCAGCGTGGACTGGTGCCAGCTAATAAAGCTGAACGTGTTGCTCATTATCACGATAACCTCGTGCATGATGTTGAGCTGATCAGTCATTCTTGTGGTGTTAACGAACCGCGCAAACTGCGTCGTTATCATGCCCGACAGGTGATGGATAACGGGCAGTCTATAGCACTGGATAGGCTTTACCCTTACCCAAAGAATGAAATCAGTGAAAGTTCTCACTGAACTGCAGACAAAAAAAGAGCTGGTAGGGGGATTGCCCTGCCAGCTCTTTTTTGAAGGGAAAAATTAAGCGTAATTCGCTTCAGCAAATTCCCAGTTCACTAGATTCCAGAAAGCTTTCAGGTAATCCGGGCGTACATTGCGGTAATCGATGTAGTAAGCGTGCTCCCACAGATCGCAGGTCAGCAGAGGCTTCTGATCAGTAGTCAGCGGAGTCGCTGCATTGCTGGTGTTAACAATTTCTACAGAGCCATCAGGGTTCTTGACCAGCCAGGTCCAGCTGGAGCCGAAGTTGTTAACGGCCATCTCATCAAACTTGGCAACAAAGTCTTCGAAAGAACCGAAAGCCTTGTCGATAGCTGCAGCCAGAGCGCCGGAAGGCTTGCCGCCACCGTTAGGCCTCAGGCCATTCCAGTAGAAAGTGTGGTTCCAGATCTGGGCTGCGTTGTTGAAAACGCCACCTTCAGAAGACTTGATAATCTCTTCCAGGGATTTGCTTTCCAGGTCGGTGCCACCCACCAGACCGTTCAGCTTCACAACATAGGTGTTGTGGTGCTTGCCATAGTGATAATCCAGAGTTTCCTTGGAGATGTGTGGTTCCAGTGCATCACGCTCATAAGGCAGGGCAGGCAATTCAAAAGCCATTTTGATGATCTCCATTCAAAATTGAAAAAGCGGAGGCTGACGAAGCCTCGGCGCTGTCGGATTTGGTGAGGCGATAATAGCACTATGGTTGCGGGGTTTGCTATCCCGGATAGGGGTTTGTTCGTGGTTTTGGGGGTGAAATCGGCAAGTATTTTTGCATCATCCTGATAGCTAATCTCTATTAAGTGTGAGAACGCTTGTTCTGAATCATAGTCAGATCAGGTTTAAAGGATTGCCTGTTGGGGTGATCATGGCTTTCCTCTATCATACGCAAGATTGTACTTGTAATTTACCGGACCTATGAATTCGCGATCCCAGGATGATCTAGACAAGCTGCCCAGCATTTCCCTGTCTCCGGATGATCTGCCCGACAGGGCTGCGGACAGGAGTCGCAAGTCAGCAAAAAAGGTAACTGCCAAAACCGAAAGTCAGGCTGGCAGTCGTTTTCCCATGGCTGCAGTGATTCTCTCTGTTGCCCTCTTGGCGCTTGCTGGTGGTGGTTACCTGCAACTCAAAGCCGTTCAGGATGATTTGAACCTGGCACGAAGGCAGCTGGAAGAAACCACCTCCCGTCTGGTTGAGGTGTCGGGCAGTGTTTCCAAAACCGATGAAAACCTCAGCAAGAGTGACAGCAAGGTTAAGGATGAACTCAAGGCGATTAATTTTGAGATTCGCAAGCTTTGGGATCTGTCCAATAAGCGCAACCGCCAGAATATAGCGGCTCAGGGCAAACGTCTGGATGCGGTCGAGAAAAGTGCCAAGTCATCTGTCAGCAATATCGACAAGGCAGAAGGACAGATCTCATCGCTTACAAAGCAGCTATCTACAACGGGCAAAGAGCTGGATACAGCCCAGAATAGTCTTGCGGCCCTGAAGAAAGAAGTCAGGGGAATTAATGCCCAGATTACTGCCGGTTCGGCTATCAGCCAGGAGCAGCTGGACAGTCTTTCCGTAAAAATGAGAATGCTTGAAACCAGTCTCAGCAATACTGTTGCAGATAACCAGCGGCTGACCAAAAATATTGAGGCACGTCTGAAGGAAAGTGCTGAGAATGACAAAGCTTTTGATGTCCATCGTCAGCAGCTCAATCGTCGGCTGTTACAGCTGGAAAATACCGTGCGCGGGCTGAATGTTGCTCAGTAATAATATGCCTTCATCTTTGAGGGCTTATTGAGCGGAAGCTGGTTTATCGGGTTAGCGGGATAACCGCGATAACCGCGATAAATGTGCAAGAAGTTGCTGGTTCTTGATGCTCTTTTCAAAAGCCAGTTCACGTGACTGACGGTTCCAGTCATAGCGTGCCAGGTCACCGGATTTTCTATCGGGTCCGACAGCATGACATTTTGTGCAGATAACCCGGTTGCCGAAGAGCCGGTGTACCAGTTTTGGGTGACGGTTGCCACAGTAAGGGCAGGTTGCCAGTTGGAAATCCATGATGACGCTCAATCCCTGAGATGTCATTTCATTTATCAGTAAACCAGCCAGAAGGCTGGTTGTTGCCATATAAAAGCAGCTGTTCTTATTTTTTAGCAAGGTAACAGCAGCAGATATATGAAGCTTCCATTGTGCTGGAGCTCAGATTAATGGTGTCTTCTCAGACTAGAAGGTGGTTTTGTTACCCGCAACTTTGCCTGATTAAGCAATGGGTATGCGGTGACGTTTACCCTGGTAAGACTGTTCGCCTGGTTTTTCTCTGTTTCCTGTTTTCTTCTGTGTCGGGCTGCTCCTGGGTAAGGGGATTGTGGACTGATCAAACTGATCCCGTGCTGTCCGTAGAATCTGTTGAGCAAGTTGAGAGTGTGCCGCAGCAGGCTCATAAGCATATGCCTGTTCCCAAGATTTGGGTTGTTGATGGTAGTAAGGCCAATGAGTTTCGCTCAATTCTGAAATACAAAACCCTGCTTCTTGTTCCAGTTATGGATATCCAGTCTAATGGTGAGCTGCTCCCGGACTATATCCGTACGGCAAAACTATACGATGATTTGAAAAAATCGGGGCTGAAGCTGGCACCACCCGAGTTAAGCCTGAAATGGCACTTCAATATGATTGCTGCCGTCGAACAGGCGTGTCCAGAAAAGGCCATAGATCCATTACCGTCCTGCAGTAGCAGGAAGTGGGTCAGCAGCTGGTTACCTGGAAGCGGACCATATTTCAGTGACGATATGCTGTTTCATTTTCTGGAGAAACATCATATCGATTACCTGCTTGTGCCTGATCCGGAAATCTATGATGGAAAAACTGTGCAGAATCTGCGCTATGCTCCATCTTCCAAACCAGTTGTTGATATGAATCACCGTGAACGTAAACAGCTGTTAAAGCCTCTTCTGGATACCGTTTCCATGGGCTTAATGAAGGTGGATCGCAACTGGCTGGGTAATATCGAAAGCTGGAATAAACCGCTGGCACGCTGCGAATTGCCGCTCAACCTGCAGGGGCATTCATCTGAGTCTTTCATGTGGCGCCGGACGGAAAAACTGGACCAGCTTCGTCGGTATTGCATAGGGGGGATAGTGGGAGTGTTAAGGTGAGTATAAGAATGTAAAGCTGGCTTACATCTTTTCTCTCGACATTGCCAAGGCTATTCCTTAAGGTTTGTGGTTGAATTTTACCGACCTGGCTCCTCTGAGCGCTCTGGACAAATGAATCCGAATTATCTTGAATTTGAACAACCCATCGCTGAACTCGAAGCCAAGATCGATGAGCTGCGACTGGTTGGCAGTGACAATGAACTGAACATTACTGGCGAAATCGCAACCTTGAAAGAGAAGTGCGAAACACTGACCGCCAGTATTTTTGAAAACCTTTCTGCTTGGCAGGTAGCCCAGCTGGCCCGTCATCCGCGTCGGCCTTACACGCTGGACTATATTCGGGAAATTTTCACCGATTTTGATGAATTTCATGGTGATCGTCACTTCTCTGATGATCACGCCATTATGGGTGGTATGGCCGAGCTTGACGGTCAGCCGGTTATGGTGATCGGCCACCAAAAAGGTCGTGAGGTTCAGGAAAAAGTACGCCGTAACTTCGGTATGCCCCGTCCGGAAGGCTATCGTAAGGCCTGCCGTCTGATGGAAATGGCAGAACGTTTCCGTGTGCCTATTATGACTTTCATTGATACCCCTGGAGCTTATCCGGGTATTGATGCCGAGAAGCGCGGCCAGAGTGAAGCAATTGCCTGGAACCTGGCTGTAATGTCCCGCCTGGAAACTCCGATTATCTCCACCGTTATCGGTGAAGGTGGTTCTGGTGGTGCTTTGGCTATTGGTGTCTGTGACAGCCTGATGATGCTGCAACATTCCACTTACTCTGTGATTTCTCCGGAAGGCTGTGCATCTATTCTATGGAAGACTGCAGAGAAAGCTTCCGACGCTGCCGAGGCTATGGGTATAACGGCCCCTCGCCTGAAGGAACTGGGCCTGGTTGACCGCATTATCCAGGAGCCTCTGGGTGGGGCTCATCGCTCCCCTGAAGATGCTGCCGCCAATATGAAGGAAGCTCTGTCCGAAGAGCTGGCGAAACTGCGTGGCCTGAGTGGTGCTGAACTGGTTCAAAACCGCTACGAGCGTCTGCGCAAGCTTGGGGTTCAATAATCCTTTAAAGCTTCTCCTTGCAGAGACTGTAAAGCCGGAACTGTGCAATACATAGTTCCGGCTTTTTTGTATCCTTATGCCATGAAATTAACACTCGATTCTTTTCTGGCAAGTTTTCAGGATCTGGTTCCTGGCTCCCATCCTCAGGTTGTGGTTGGATTCAGTGGTGGCCTGGACTCCACAGTATTACTGCATCTGTGTCATCAACTCAGGCAGCAGGGCATGATTGCCAGCTTACGGGCCGTTCATCTGCATCATGGTTTAAGTTCTCTGGCAGACACTTGGGTGGAGCATATCGAAGCGGTATGTCGTGACTGGGATATCCCCCTGGATGTTGGCTATGCCAAAGTCTGTGCAGAAAGAAATGTTGAAGACAGTGCCCGCGAAGCCAGGTATTCCTTTTTTGAAAAGCAACTGGAAGCCAATGAGTTCCTCCTTCAGGCCCATCATCATGATGACCAGGTTGAAACCCTGCTGTATCGACTGGTGCGTGGTACAGGTATATCAGGCCTGAAAGGTATTCCTGCGACCAGGCCTTTGGGGCAGGGATATTTAGCCAGGCCTCTGCTTGAGTTTGAGCGAAAGGATATCGAAGAGTATGCAGATGATCACGGCTTGAGCTGGATTGAAGACGATTCAAATACTGACACTCGCTATGACCGTAACTTTCTGCGTCATGAGATTGTTCCGCTTTTAAGTCAACGCTGGCCAGGAATGAAGGCATCACTGGCGCGCCTTACTGATATCTGCTCTGAAACTGAGGGGCTGCTGGGTGATATTGCCCGATCAGATCTTGAAACCTGCTCTTTGGTCAGATCGTTTCCCTTTATTGGTGAGCAGATGGTTGTGGATATAGCAGCTCTTCAGGCTTTATCTCATTCACGTCAGCAGTTACTCCTGAGGGCGTGGCTGTCTCGGCAAGGAGTCGCTGTCCCTGGAAAATCCATGCTTCAGCGGATCCTTGATGAGGTGGTTTCAGCTCGTAAAGATGCTGAGCCTGTCCTTGCCTGGGAGGGGGGGCTGGTCAGGCGCCATTGCGGCTTTTTGCTGGCTTTTGAAAAACCTTTGTCTGAGAAAGGGTTTGAACCTTTAGTGTTTGCCGGGCAGCCGTCTTTGTCTCTATCGAATGGAGATGTGGTGCAAGTATCACCAGCTAAAGGTAATAGTAATGGTTCATTTCGAATAAAAGCGGGTGTGAGTTTTACATGTTCCCCGCGTGCAGATATTCAGGTGCAGCCTTTTGCGTTGTCGGGACGAAAGGGGCGAAAAACTCTCAAGAAATGGTTAAATGAGCTTGATGTACCTGCCTGGATTCGAGGGCGTCTGCCGGTATTGCATGAGGGGGATATCATGATCGCGATTCCGGGGCTTTTGATTGCTGAAGGTTTTCAGGCTGATTTAGGCAGTAGCTGTCTGGATTTGCAGTGGATTCTCGATAATTAGGCTTTTTTGCTGCATGGTTATTTCCTCCGGCATTCTAGGCTTTGATTTATTTACGAAGAGAAATGCAAATTAACAGTTATTAACAACCTCTTTTGGCAGCTGTAATCGGTGGTGACTACACTTCGCCCGCATTTTGATTTGAGTGGGCGAGAGAGATTATCTGATGAGATTGCAGTATGGTTTAAGTCACCTGTCGTGTTTTGGCTTGATCTGTTTAATAGCCTTGCTATCAGCTGCTTCCTCTTATGCTGACCAACAAGTTTCTGCAGCAGTTGATTCACCTGCTGGATACCCGGTAAATGAAACTGGTTATGAGAAGGGTGAATCTGCAAAAAAGCAGACGAATTCAATAATACATATTGCAAAGCTTGTCCCTGGAGAAAGTGGGTCGGGTCTGGAACTGGAGGTTAATGCTTTTCCGGTTCAAATACCTAAAGTCTCTTCAATTGTCGCCATGGGTAATGGAGGGATACTGAAATATTACCCTGTGCCCGATAGTGATGATCTTGAGTTTGCCGATTTAAATGGAATCCCAGGTCACTTAATTATGCAGCGCGCCAGGGTTGCATTTGGCGAGGATGGGCAACTTGAGGATATTCAATTTCCTACTGCGGTTCAGGGTAAGGAAGATGCCTGTCTGATGAGTGCGCTGGAACAGGCTTTAAAAGCGCTGGCCAGCCATGCTCCTGAAGTATTGTTGTCAGTGTCTGATCGCAGTATTGCCCTGGTTAATGCCAGGCGAGATTGCGTTGAAATGACCGTATATCGTGATGAGTCGGTTCTTTCCCCTCTAGCTGAAGTGCATGTTTTTGATTCCGGTCTGCCCGTTGTTAATGTCCTGGATTCTGATATCTATTTACCCGATGCTGACTGGCAAGAGGGTGAAACGACAAAAAGCTTGAACATTGTTGGTCTTGTTGAATATTTACCGCAGCGGGGAGGGGAAGGTGTCAAGGGTTATCTTGGACACGTAATAACGGATATTGCCACCGATGGAATAATAGGAAGTAAAGTGCCGTATCTCGGTTATGGTGGTGAGCTGGCCTGGGGGTGGAAGAGTCAGTCGGCAGGGCGTGACTTTAACTATGGCGGTTACAATGGCAGGGTATTCAGCTCGGTTTTTAGTTCATCCTATATTCAGCTGGATGTATCGAGCAGTGATACAGCAATAGCTGCGCTCAGGAAGTTGCTGCTGGATGCTGACAGTACTCTTCCTGATAAAAAAGCAATACAGATTTTGCTGCCCCGCAATGTTTATGATGATTTGAAAGGGAATACAGAGGTTCAGGCATTTACCCAGTTGTCTGCTGATCTTGAGGCTGGCCAGTATCCTTCTCTCAATAAAATGCTCGGTGATGGGCAGATTTCATATGTAGGGCGAGCCTCCCGATTGACCCGATATCTTGCCGGTTCCGTTGGTTCCGCTGCTGTCAGTGGAGTTTTTGGTGGAATTCTCAGCGCGGGTAACAATGTTTATAACCGCTACGGGGGAACAGGAAAGCTACCTCATAATTACAGTAATGAGGAGATGCATGAGCTGGTCTCTGAGGTAGGGCATGATTCTGCACGCCATGCAGTCACTGGATTAGCCGTATATAACCTGCAACAGGTTATGCCAGCTTTTGCGGCAGCGACGGTCGCAGGGGTGGGGAATCATGTTTATGACAGTTACCGCCAGGGGAACCTTACGCTTTTGAATGCTCCTGCCGTTGTGGCTGGTGCCGGGGCGGAATCACTGGTCGCCGGAGTTTCTGGCTTGACGGGTTCCTGGATTGGGGGTTCAATACCTCTGATCAATCGCATTCCTGGAGCGTCTTTGACGGGGTCTCTGGTAGGGAGTCTGGCCGGTCATTATGCCTATCAATATGCCATGAATAATGATGCGTTTATGAAATTGCGGGGAACGGCTCGGCTGGCCTGGTCGGGTGTGTTTACCAAGACTAATCCGGAACACTAAACAATCCATTCTGCCTGTTTGTTATGAAAAAAGGTTTGCTTTTTTACAGAAGCAGTCTTTTTATTGATTAGTGGCAGTCTTTTCGTTGTCTGATTGTTCAGTTTTTGGTATCCTGCACTCCCATCTTAAGTTAACTCTACTCATTCCCCACAGACGGTTCTTCCGTCGGTCAAATTACGGGTTTTAGATGGCGCGCTATATATTCGTCACGGGCGGTGTTGTTTCCTCTCTCGGAAAAGGCATTGCGTCCGCATCTCTTGCTGCAATTCTTGAGGCTCGCGGGCTGAAAGTCACCATGCTTAAACTGGATCCTTACATTAACGTTGATCCAGGTACTATGAGCCCATTTCAGCATGGTGAAGTCTTTGTAACTGAAGACGGCGCTGAGACTGACCTGGATCTGGGGCACTACGAGCGTTTTGTTCGTACCACCATGACCCAGGGTAACAACTTCACTTCTGGCCGGGTTTACGAGCACGTTCTGATGAAAGAACGTCGTGGCGACTACCTGGGTGGAACGGTTCAGGTTATTCCACATATCACTGATGAGATTAAGTCTCGCATTATTGCTGGAGCTGGTGATGCAGATGTAGCACTGGTAGAAATCGGCGGTACTGTTGGTGATATCGAATCCCAGCCATTCCTGGAAGCTGTTCGTCAGCTGAAGGTTGAACTCGGTCCACGTCAGGCCCAGCATATGCATCTGACTCTGGTGCCCTGGATCAAGACAGCCGGTGAACTGAAAACCAAGCCGACCCAGCACTCTGTAAAGGAGCTGCGTTCTATTGGTATTCAGCCCGACATTCTGATCTGCCGTTCCGAAAAACATATTGACCTTGCTTCCCGTCGCAAGATCTCCCTGTTTACCAACGTGGCCGAGCAGGCGGTTATCTCCCTGGAAGATGCTGAATCCATCTATATGATCCCGGGCATGCTGCGTGACCAGGGGCTGGATCAGTTCGTTGTTGATAGCCTGGGTCTGGGTTGTGGTCCGGCTGATCTGTCCGACTGGGAAGATGTGCTGGATCGTGACTTGCATCCCGAAAAAGAAGTGACTGTTGCCATGGTTGGCAAGTACATGGAGCTTCTGGATGCTTACAAGTCTCTGATTGAGGCGATGAAGCACGGTGGTCTGAAGACCCGCACCAAAATTAACCTGCGCTATATCGATTCCGAAGATATCGAGCGCGATGGTACTGATCAGCTGAAAGATGTGGATGCTATTCTGGTGCCTGGCGGTTTTGGTAACCGCGGTGTGGAAGGCAAGATTGCCACTGTTCGCTATGCCCGTGAAAACAAGGTTCCCTATCTGGGCATCTGCCTGGGTATGCAGGTTGCAGTTATTGAATACGCCCGCAATGTTGCAGGTCTGGAAGGTGCCAACAGTACTGAGTTTGACCCTGCTTCCAAGCACCCAGTTGTCGGTCTGATTTCTGAATGGCTGGATGAAAGCGGTGAAGTTCAGCAGCGTACAGAAAACTCTGATCTTGGTGGCACCATGCGTCTTGGTGCCCAGTTGTGCCACCTGGAGCCAGGTTCCAAGGCTCGTGCTGCCTATGGCAGTGATACCGTAAAAGAGCGTCACCGTCACCGTTATGAGGTGAACAACAACTTCATTGGTCAGCTGGAAAAGGTAGGCCTGAAGATTGCCGGACGTTCTGTTGATAAATCCCTGGTGGAAATGGTTGAGATTGAAGACCATCCATGGTTTGTTGCCTGCCAGTTCCACCCCGAATTTACTTCTACGCCTCGTGATGGTCACGGGCTGTTCAAGGCGTTTGTAGAAGCTGCTCTGGCCCACGGAGGAAAATGAGCATGCAGCATCAGACAGTAGTTCTGCCTAATGGTACAGAAGTGGCTAACGACAAGCCGTTTGTACTGTTTGGTGGTATGAATGTGCTGGAATCCAAAGAGCTGGCTCTGGAAATTGCTGGATACTATGTGGAAGTGACCAAGAAACTTGGTATTCCCTATGTGTTCAAGGCGTCTTTTGACAAGGCCAACCGTTCTTCTGTTAAGTCTTATCGCGGTCCGGGCCTGGATAAAGGTCTGGAAATCCTGCAGGCGATCAAGGAAACCTATGGTTGTCCGGTGATTACCGATGTGCACGAAACATTCCAGTGCAAGCCTGTCGCGGAAGTTGCCGATGTGATTCAGCTGCCAGCATTCCTGGCCCGCCAGACTGATCTGGTTGTTGCTATGGCTGAAACCGGCGCTGTTATCAATGTGAAGAAGCCTCAGTTTATGAGCCCTCCTCAGGTTGGCAATATCGTTGACAAGTTCAAGGAAGCTGGCAACGACAAGATTATGCTCTGTGAGCGTGGTGCCTGCATGGGTTATGACAACCTTGTTGTCGATATGCTTGGTTTCACTACCATGGCTCAGGTGAGTGGTGGTGCACCGCTGATCTTTGATGTGACTCACTCCCTGCAGTGTCGTGACCCGAATGGTGCAGCTTCCGGTGGTCGCCGTCAGCAGGTAACTGAACTGGCTCGTGCCGGTCTGGCTCTGGGTATTGCCGGTCTCTTTATTGAGGCACATCCTGACCCGGACAAGGCGCTCTGCGATGGTCCAAGTGCTCTGCGCTTAAATCAGCTGGAACCGTTCCTGAAGCAAATGCAGGCTATCGATAATCTGGTTAAAGGCTTTGAGCCTCTCGATACCAAGTAATCGTGCGATGGTCTTGTTAGGTTCTGTTGGCGCTGAATGTACACACTTGCGTCAACAGAACCTGGGATAAGGGGGAAGATCGCGAGGTCTTCCCCCTTGTTTATTTCGTTATGTTCGTACAGGCTGTACGGACTGTTTTGATTCGTCTTGCTTTGACCTATGCGACCTATTGTTATCACTCTTTCGTTTTTCCTGGTGGTGCTCCAGTACCGGCTCTGGATAGGAGAGGGCAGTTTTGCCCAGCACCAGAGTGTACGCGAGCAGATTGCCGAAAGAGTGCAGGATAACCGCACGCTTCAGGCCCGTAATGATGCCCTGGCTGCAAAAGTTATCGCGTTGCAGCAGGGGCGCTCTGAAGGGTTGTATGGCTTACCCGCTGTGGAAGAGTATGCCCGCCAGGAGCTGGGCATGATTCGCAAGGACGAAACCTTTTTCTATATGCCTGACTGAGTTCTTATGTCTTGTTCTCAATGGTCTCTGGACTGGCCGCTTGCTTATGGCGGACGTGCCGGATCTGCTCTGTTTAAATCCTGCCCTGAAGATTTTCAGGTGAATGAGGAACTCCCTTTTGCTCCGATAGGTAAAGGGGAACATCTATTTCTCCATATTGAGAAAACCGGGCAAAACACTAACTGGCTGGCTCGCCAGCTGGCCAAAATGGCAGATATCCCTGCTGCTGATGTCAGTTACGCGGGCATCAAGGATCGCCATGCAGTCACAACCCAGTGGTTCAGCCTGCGTATTCCCGGTTTGCCACCCGAGGGTGAAAAGTCACTCTGGGAAGAGAAGTTATCAGAACTGGAAGGTGTACGCCTGTTGGCGGCACGACGTCATGATCGAAAGCTGCGTATTGGGGCCCTGACAGGAAACCATTTTGTGATTCGGTTGCGCAACTTTGAGGGGGATCATGAACAGGCAGAGGCTCTGTTGCTGCAGATTCAGAATCATGGTGTTCCCAACTATTTTGGTGATCAGCGGTTTGGTAACCAGGGGCATAACCTGGAACTGGCACGTAAGCTGTTTCAAAAAGAGATCAAGCTGGCGCGGGAGAAACGCAGTTTCGCTCTTTCGGCCGCACGATCCTGGATTTTCAACCATGTGCTGGCAGACAGAATTCGTACAGATACCTGGCGACAGATGACTGACGGCGATGTTCTGACATTTCCCCAGGCTGCTTCCCTTATTCTTCCGGAGCGACGTGATGACAGTGTCGCTGAACGTTTTGAAGAGGGTGAGCTGCTGGTCACCGGACCGCTTTGGGGTAAAGGGCAACTGCCATCTACGGAGCATGTTGCCGAGCTCGAGCAGGGAATTGCCAGTGAGTGGGAAGTCTTTGCCAAGGGGCTTTGTGAGCGTGGATTAAATCAGGAGCGTCGTGCATTGACTTCGCTTGTTCAGAATATGGAGTGGATCTGGCATGGCGACGATCTTGAAATAAAGTTTTTCCTCTATAAAGGGTGCTATGCGACGGCAGTTATTCATGAACTGGTAACCTGTCGTATGCTGGAAGGTGTGCAGGATAATTAATTTATTCTTTGATTCTCTCTTTGAATCGTTGATGAAAAGTCGAGTTCTGTGTTCCAACTGGGTAATATGGAAATTATGAGACTGGTAAAACCGGTCTGGCTGGAAAAGGAGTTATATAGTGGGAACCGGGGTTTCTGGATTGAACCTGAAAGGTATTGGTATGACCTCACTCAGGACTCGCGACCGGTTAATTCAGCGTCTTTATGATCAGGGTATCTGTGATCATAAAGTGATTGATTGCATGCGCTCGATTCCCAGACATATTTTTGTCGATGAAGCGCTGTCCCATCGTGCTTATGAAGATACCGCTCTTCCCATCGGCCATAGTCAGACTCTATCTCAACCTTTTATTGTTGCCCGAATGACAGAAGCCTTGCTGGCAGGTGGGCATGAGCCAAAAAAGGTTCTTGAGGTTGGTACTGGTTCCGGTTATCAGACTGTCGTTCTTGCAGGCCTTGTTGAACAGGTTTTTACGGTTGAGAGAATCCGCCCCCTTCAGGCGAAAGCCCGGGAGCGTTTTCGCATACTCGGTATTCGTAATGTGCTCTGCCGCCATTCTGATGGAGGTATGGGCTGGCCAGATAAGGGCGAATTTGATGGCATTGTTGTTACTGCGGCTCCGGAGACAGTTCCGGACAGCCTGCTGCAACAACTGGCTGTGGGCGGGCGGATGATCATTCCTGTCGGTGGCACTGAGCAACACCTTTACCGAATAACACGAACAGAGACCGGGTATGAGCGGGATTATCTGGAACCTGTACGTTTTGTTCCATTGCTGGGTGGTGTTATCCGCTAAGCTGCCGTTCTATTCGGGGTCGATAGGCCGG
Source organism: Parendozoicomonas callyspongiae (assembly GCF_023502345.1). Classification (GTDB taxonomy): domain Bacteria; phylum Pseudomonadota; class Gammaproteobacteria; order Pseudomonadales; family Endozoicomonadaceae; genus Sansalvadorimonas; species Sansalvadorimonas callyspongiae. Next base: position 27,495 of record NZ_JAMFLX010000005.1, on the reverse strand, counting down.
TTTGCGAATATTTTTCATTTTTCTTTAAGATTGTATATGAGCTTGAAACCTACCTTACTGCTTTTTGCCCGCGGTGTGGCGATGGGAGCCGCAGATGTTGTCCCTGGAGTATCTGGCGGGACTATTGCTTTTATCACCGGTATTTATGATGAGCTTTTGAATAGTCTTAAAAACTGTAACCCAGCGGCGGTGAAAGTACTTTTCCAGCAGGGTTTTGGCAGCTTTTGGTCATATATCAATGGCTCATTTCTGATTACCCTGTTTACGGGTATTCTGACCAGCCTGTTTTCTCTGGCGAAACTGATTACCTGGCTGCTTGATCATCATCCGGTTCTGGTGTGGTCATTCTTTTTTGGCCTGGTTCTGGTGTCTGCATGGCATGTGGCAAAACAGATCCGGCGCTGGCCTGCTTCAACAGTTCTTCCTTTTTTGGTCGGGGCGGTTTTAGCCTGGGTTATAGCGGGAGGTGTTCCTGCTGCTGCCGGGAATGAAGTTAACCTGTTTACTTTTTTCTGGGCCGGAGCGCTGGCCATCTGCGCCATGATTCTTCCAGGAATTTCAGGCAGCTTCATTTTACTGCTGCTTGGACTTTATGGATCGGTGTTATCAGCGGTGAAGGATCTGGATCTTCTGGTGCTTACGGTTTTGGCATCAGGCTGTGTGGTGGGGTTACTGGTATTTGCCCGGTTTCTGTCCTGGCTTTTGCTCAGGGCTCGTATGCAGACACTGGCATTCCTGGTGGGCTTAATGCTGGGCTCATTGAATAAAATCTGGCCCTGGAAAGAAACTCTCACCACAAGGGTGAACAGTAAGGGTATTGAGGTTCCTCTTCTGCAGAATAATATCCTGCCATTTCATTATGAGCAGCTAACTGGCCAACCCTCCCAGTTTGCCCTGGCAGTGCTTTGTATGGGGCTGGCTATAGGTCTTGTACTAGGTCTGGAGTGGCTTGCTGATCATGATTTTTTCAGTCAGAAGCAATCATGATGAGAGTTGTGAAGCGAAAAGTGTGTATAGGTAACTCTTGCCTGTGGAAAAGTGAAGCACGGTTCATTTAAATACTGAATTTTGTAACCGATACAATAGGAAAACTTGTGGATTAATAGTGAATAACCAAGTTTTTTTAGAATACTTTAGATTATTAACTTGCTTGAATATTCTTTTCGAGAATTAAAAGCGGTTAACTTCCTACCCAAGGGGATGTTGTGAAAGTGTGAAAAGGCTCACAGGGCAGTGTGTTTTTCATTTGAGTGTTTGCTCAAAAATAATCGGTGCAAGTGTTCTTGCATTGGTTTTGTCTGCCTGTTCATCCACCCCGTCTGATATTCCTGTCAGCTCAAGAACCCGTCCAAAAACAGTGACTTGGGGGGCTCACACGGTCAAATCCGGCGAGACTCTCTATGAGATTGCTTACAGCTACGGCCAAGACTTCCACAGGTTAGCAGCTGTTAACGGGCTGCGCGCACCTTATACGATATATCCAGGTCAGAAATTGAAACTGGGTGGGAAGTCCAAGTACTCATCCATCCTGGTGAAACCTTCCACTCCCAAAAAGGTCGCTGCCTCTTCACAACGGCCTTCGACAGGAGTAAAGTCCGCGCCGTACAAAAAACGACCAGTGGCAAAAAAAAGTTCACAGGCGGCTGTGGCCCGAAAAGTGAGCTGGCAGTGGCCAGCATCGGGCAAAGTAATTTCCCGATTCTCGTCTTCGGAAAGGACTTACAAGGGTGTTGCTATTGGCGGCCGTATCGGAGAACCTGTGGTAGCGACCTCGGCAGGGGAAGTGGTTTACTCCGGTGGTGGTCTAACAGGTTATGGCAACCTGTTGATAATAAAACACAATGCGAGTTATCTCAGCGCTTATGCCCACAATAAGGTGTTGCTTGTCAGGGAAGGTGACAGGGTTAAAGCGGGTCAGAAGATAGCCGAATTAGGTTCTACAGGGACTAACGAGCCAAAACTGTACTTTGAAATACGGCGCAATGGTAAGCCTGTTGATCCTCTTCTTTTCTTGCCGAAACGTTGAGGGAGTCAGTATTTGAAGTAACGTGAAGGCATATAAAAGACGGACCTCGTAAAAAAAGGTCGTCGATACAGCCCAGGCTGTTCGGCTGTGAGTGGGACCAATTAAATAAGGCTGGCACTTATGGCACTGAAAAAGGAAGAGACTGATCTGACCGCAGTGAGTGATGATGCAGGTAACGGAAAGGATATCGAGCCTGATCATCCGCAAGAAGTCACAGGGTCTGATCTGGAGTTGTCTCAACAACAACCAGTGGTACAGAAAGCTGCTTCAACAACTCCGGCTCCTGGTCGGCGTGAAGAAGATGCTTTTTATAAGTCACTCGACGCAACCCAGATGTATCTCAATGAGATTGGCTTTTCTCCGCTGCTGACACCGGAAGAGGAGGTGCACTTTGCCCGCCTGGCCCGGAAAGGCGTGGAAGCGGGCCGACGCCGAATGATTGAGAGTAACCTGCGACTTGTGGTCAAGATATCCCGACGCTACGTGAATCGTGGACTATCTCTTCTGGATCTGATTGAAGAGGGTAACCTCGGCTTGATCAGAGCGGTGGAGAAGTTCGATCCGGAGCGTGGATTCCGCTTTTCAACTTACGCGACATGGTGGATCAGGCAGACCATCGAACGGGCCATTATGAATCAGACCCGTACCATACGACTGCCCATCCATGTGGTGAAAGAGCTGAACGTTTACCTGCGTGCGGCCCGTGAGTTGACCCAGAAACTCGATCATGATCCGACCCCGGAAGAAATTGCAACGCTGCTCGACAAGCCTGTCGACGATGTGAAACGCATGCTTGGTCTCAATGAGCGGGTGACGTCGGTTGATACACCTCTTGGTCATGATTCTGACAAGTCTATTCTCGATACGATTTCTGATATTCGGGAAAGCGACCCAGCGGTGCTTCTGCAGGACAGCGACCTGAATGACAGTATCGATAAGTGGCTGTGTGAGCTGTCAGAGAAGCAGCGTGAAGTGGTTGCCAGACGATTTGGTTTGCGGGGCTACGAAACAAGCACGCTGGAAGAGGTGGGTAAAGAGATTGGGCTGACTCGCGAGAGGGTCAGGCAGATCCAGGTCGAGGCTCTGAAGCGCCTGCGTCTTATCCTTGAAAAGCAGGGGTTGACCAGCGAGTCACTGTTCAGTGGAGGCTGATCTTAAGATTCTCAGCTGACTACGCCGAAACGAAAGAAGGCAGGTTTTTCCTGCCTTCTTTGCATTTCAGCGGTTGCTAGCGTTCCAGCAGCTCCAACTTACCGGGCTTGCCATCCCACTCTTCAGCGTCAGGCAGAGCATCTTTCTTCTCAGTGATGTTCGGCCAGATATCCGCCAGATCGGCATTCAGCTCGATAAACTCCTGCTGATCCTCTGGTACTTCATCCTCAGAGAAAATGGCATTGGCCGGACACTCTGGCTCGCAGAGGGCGCAGTCAATACATTCATCAGGATGGATAACAAGAAAGTTGGGACCCTCGTAGAAACAGTCAACAGGGCAAACCTCAACGCAGTCCGTGTACTTGCATTTGATGCAGTTGTCACCCACTACGAAAGCCATGGCAGATACTCCATCTTCAATTCATCATCAGGCATCGAAATATATTTCTTTATTGTGGAGCCACTTCTGTCATCACCAAAGGTAATGACAGAAGTGGCTCCCGCTCAAGGCTGTTTGAGCTGTCCCCGGGCAGCCGGGCTAGTCTATCAGCTTGCCCAAAAGGGAACAAATCGCTCATTGATCGACCTTATACCATTTCTTTAAGTTCATATAACAGCTCCAAAGCCTGACGTGGGGTAAGGTTGTCAGGGTCAACATCTTCCAGACGGTCGGCAGCTGGGTGACTCGGTCTTGAGAACATATCAACCTGCGGGCTGACAAAGTTAACTGGTTTCCGTTTGGCACGCTCTTCAGAAGAGTTGTTACTTTCACCTGCTTCCAGTTGTTCCAGGCGTCCTTTTGCCAAATGAATAACATCTCTGGGTACGCCAGCCAGCTGGGCAACCTGTAGGCCATAACTCTGGCTGGCTGGTCCTTCCTGAACCGCATGCAGGAAGACGATGGAATCCCCGTGCTCAGTAGCATTCAGATGAACGTTGGCAACGCCCGTGGTTTCTTCTGGCAGCTGGGTCAGTTCGAAATAGTGGGTTGCAAACAGGGTAAAGGCTTTGATCTTGTCGGCCAGATGGCGGGCACAGGCCCAGGCCAGGGAGAGGCCGTCAAAGGTGCTGGTGCCGCGGCCCACTTCATCCATCAAAACCAGACTTCTTTGAGTGGCATTGTGGAGAATGCTGGCTGTTTCGGTCATTTCCACCATGAAGGTCGAGCGGCCACCGGCCAGGTCGTCCGATGAGCCGATACGGGTAAAGATGCGGTCGACCATGCCAATACGGGCACTGGTTGCGGGCACGTAACTGCCAATATGGGCCAGCAGAACGATAAGAGCAGCTTGACGCATATAGGTCGATTTACCACCCATATTAGGGCCGGTAATAACCAGCATGCGACGATCGTTGTTCATCTCCAGGCTGTTGGCGACAAAGGGCTCATCCAGCACCTGTTCGACCACGGGGTGACGACCTTCATCAATATGTATACCTGTTTTATCGGTCAGTTCCGGGCGGCAGAGGTTCAGGGTCTGACTGCGCTCGGTCAGGCTGGTAAGAACATCCAGTTCGGCGATGGCAGAAGCCGAATCCTGCAGACGGCCGAGATTTTCATTCAGCTTTTCCAGAAGCTCCTCATACAGAGCTTTCTCGCGGGACAGGGCGCGGCTCTTGCTGGACAGGGCCTTGTCTTCAAACTCTTTTAACTCCGGCGTGATAAAGCGCTCGGTGTTCTTCAGTGTCTGGCGGCGGATATAGTCAACCGGGGCTTCATCAGACTCCCGCCGACTCAGTTCAATGTAGTAGCCATGCACACGGTTAAAGCCAACCTTCAAAGTGCTGAGGCCGGTGCGCTCTTTCTCCCGTTGCTCCAGTTCCAGCAGGTAGCCACCAGCGTTTTCGCTCAAGGAGCGCAGCTCATCCAGCTCACTGTCATAGCCCGCCGCAATCACACCGCCATCACGAATCACGACTGGAGGGTTTTCGATAACGGCATTCTGCAGAAGATTGACTTCTTCAGGAAAAACACTGATGCGTTCAGACAGCTCACCCAGTAACTGCCCTGCGGTTGTTGTCAGCAGACTCTGCACTTCCGGCAGGCAGGAGAGGGCATCGCGCAGACGTGCCAGGTCTCTAGGGCGGGCTGAGCGCAGGGCAACACGAGCCAGGATTCGTTCAATATCACCAATGCCTTTCAGAACCGGATTCAGGCTTTCATAGGTGTACTGTTCAAGAAGTTCACTGATAGCATTCTGGCGCTGTTCCAGTCTTTCCCTGTTGCGCAGTGGGCGGTTCAGCCAGCGGCTCATCAGTCGGCTGCCCATGGCTGTGGATGTCGTATCCATCACCGACAGCAAAGTATTATCCTTACCGCCGTTCAGGTTGATATCCAGCTCAAGGTTGCTGCGGCTGGCAGCATCCATAATCACGGTGTCTTCACGCAGCTCAACAGACAGTGAGCGAAGATGAGGAAGTTCTGTACGCTGGGTATCGCGCACGTACTGGAGCAGGCAGCCAGAGGCCTCCAGGGCAACGGACATATCCTCGCAGCCAAAACCGGCTAGATCCTTGGTGGCAAACTGGCGGGTTAGTAGATCTTTGGCGCTATCCAGGTCAAAGCACCAGGGAGGCTGGCGGTTTACACCCGAACGTTTGGCGACGCTGTCTGGATAGTTGCGATCTTCACTGAGCAGAAGTTCCCGTGGACCCAAACGCTGGATTTCACTCAAAAAGGCTTCCTCACCACTGACTTCCATAACCCGGAAGCGGCCACTGGTAATATCCAGCCAGGACAGACCGTATTGCTGCTCATGGCTATGGATGGCCATCAACCAGTTGTCAGAACGCTCCTCCAGCAGGGCTTCATCACTGACAGTGCCTGGTGTCAGGATGCGCATAACTTTGCGCTCAACAGGCCCCTTGCTGGTTGCTGGGTCACCAACCTGTTCGCAGATGGCCACTGATTCACCCATACGCACCAGCCGTGACAGATATCCTTCTGCGGCATGATAAGGGATACCGGCCATGGGAATTGGCTCGCCGCCAGACTGGCCCCGGGCAGTCAGGGTAATATCGAGAAGGCTGGCAGCTTTACGGGCATCGTCGTAGAACAGTTCGTAGAAATCCCCCATGCGGTAGAACACCAGCTGATGGCGGTGCTCCTGCTTGATGCGAAGGTATTGCTGCATCATTGGGGTGTGTTTTTTGGTACTCGAAGTGTCCTTGGTCATGACAGCCCGGTTGTTTCCGTTCAAACAAAACTGCTGATTTTATGTGATATTGATCATCGTGAAAATGGAAAAGATATCAGTTTCGTTTAATTGAGAACGCCCCCTAGGCAGTCTGGGACTGGATCTCCTTATCAATCAACTCAAGGAATGTCTCCAGAACAAGATTGCCGGGTGTGCTTTTGCTAGTGATATCGGTAAATGGGGTTGTGTGGTTAAAGTGGGCAGGGCAGAGAGCCCTCATTTTATGCTCCTTTATCCATCGGGAAGCATAGTGTTCGGGAAGGAAACCAAGATATTTTCCCGTCAGAATCAGGAATGCTATGCCTTCCCTGTCAGTTGCGCTGGCTCCTGCCCTTAGGTCTTGATAAATAGTTTTGATCTCGGGGGGCTGGGCATAGACCGGCATAACGATATCCTGATTTTGAACCAAGGATACCATCTGATCATTGTCCGTTTCTGAGAATAAGGGGTGATTATGAGCCAGTACAAATAGGACTGTTCTTCGTATAAATGACGATCAACCAGCCCGGTAAGTCCCTTGGTTTTCCTGTGGATTAATCTGGATCGCTGAGGCCACGACATGCATTGATTCATTTCTGCTGGTCAGGAATTTCAATAGCAGGCAGTTGTCGCAATGCTGTTAAGTTTTCTTTTCGCATAATCTAAACCGGGCGTTTGACTACACCCGGAAAATCTTTATTTGCTTAGGGTCAGGGGGTTCAGGTGCTGCATGATCAATCCACTGTCTGCATGCACCATATCCTTTGGCACCTTATGACTGAGGGGAACTGATTTTTTTAGTTTGGGTAGAAGTTCGCCCAGGAACTTTGGGGGAGCACAGATCTGCAAAGACTCAAAACTGTGCTGGTCGTAAGCGTTATTTATCGCTTCTGCGATTTGCTGGGTAAAACGAGTGTTTTCCTGATTTTTGGGGGAGCGGTCGGTCGTTCCAAGCCCGCGGTTGGCCATCGAGGTCATATTGTTGATTGTCGTGCCATGCCCCGTCCCGTCAGTGATAAAATCCTGATTATGCCATCGACCTTCTTCGTGCTGTATTCGGTCGAGAAGTCTGAGCTGTTTCTGGTGTGGTTGAAAGTGATACATGCTGGCCTGGCTGTTATCGGCCACGAGTACCCAGATCGGTTGCATTGAGACATCCTCCTGAGAGTGCCAGATAAAACTAGTTCAAAGCAGCGAACCGCGCTTGCTGTTAATGAAAAAAGGGTGGGAGAGTAAATGAATGGATGGATGGATGGATGGATGGTAAGAGCTGCGGAGCTGTTGCCAGCCCCGAAGTATGAAGATGGTTAGTCGTCCAGGCCTTCGATGCGAATGGCGGGCATCTGTGGTGCATTTAAGATCACCTCACCCTTGCTGGGAAGAATGGTCGCAGTGCCTTTAACCACATAAACACCATCCTGGTTGACAACATTGGTGGACATCAGTGCTCTGCCGCCACGTTCCTTAATCTCGATCACTTCCAGTTCCACGGTCAGAGTGTCGCCCAGTTTTACCGGCTTAAGGAACTTCAGTTCCTGTCCACGATAAATTCCGCCAGGTCCAGGCAGTTTCATGGCCAGGGCGGCGGAAATCAGGGAACCTGTCCACATTCCGTGGGCAATACGCTCGCCAAACATAGATGTGCTGGCGTACTCCTTGTCCAGATGAACAGGGTTGTGATCACCAGAGACTTCTGCAAAAAGTACGAGATCACGTTCAGTCAGAGTGCGCTGGTAAGTTGCCTTGTCACCGACTTTCAAAACTTCAAAAGGCACGTTTGCCAGAGTGGTCACGGATATATCCTCACTAAAACTGCTATCAACCGTGGTTTTCTGCTTCGGTTGAACGAAAATTCTGTACCTGTTGATCCAGCCATTGAAGCAGCTTAATGACCACTTCCTGGCGATTGGTTTCATTAAGCATCTCGTGACGGCCTTCCGGCCAAATTTCGAGGGTAATACTGTCTGAACCGGCTTTGCTCAATGAGTTGGCCAGTTGCTTCAGCCCTTTACCCTGTTGGCCTACGGGATCTTTCGAACCACCGAAAATATAGAAGGGTAGCCGGTTATCAATGTTCTTCAGCGCTTTAATGGAGGTTATTGATAACAATCCATTGAACAGATCAAGCCACATGACATTGGTGCATAAAAAGCCACACAAGGGATCTTCAATGTACTTGTTCACTTCGGCTGAATCTCGGGAAAGCCAGTCAAACGGGGTGCGAACAGGTTTGAACGCGTTGTTATACGAGCCGAATGAAAGTGTGTCAATCAGTTTACTGTGACCGTTTGTCCCCTGCCTGGCGTTTTCAAGAATCGCGACCAGCTTTCCCAGCTTCAGTAACAATCTGGGAGCAAAATTCGAGCCGGAGAGAATAGTACCTGATACTGGTTCTGGGCGATTCAACAACCAGGCTTGGGCAAGAAAGCTGCCCATGCTGTGCCCCATCAAGATAACTGGTATATCAGGATATAGATCAGTCACAAAACTGTGCACCAAAGAGATATCTCCAAGTACCTTCTGCCAGCCATTACTCTCTGCAAACCACCCAAGCTGCTGTTGGGGAATATGTGGTCCGTGTCCTCTGTGGTTTGGGGCGACAACGGAATACCCTGCCTTATTCAGAGTTTCTGCAAAAGAACGGTATCGTGCGGCATGTTCTGTCATCCCGTGCAGCAGGAGAATAACCGCTTTTGAATCAGGCTGTTGCCAGTGGTAGCCGGTTATCTGGTGGCCGTCGTTTGCTTGTAAGTGAAGTTCATGGGCAGACATGAGGTGATTCCCGCAAGCTGGTGGCTTTTATTTTCTTCGATAATGTTCTAGATACTGCCAAATTACGCGCTAAAACGCAGCAAAACTGGATATAAACCCTATAAAACTGTTACTATTCGCCTCTTCGTTTTTTCCGCTGGGCACTATCTCCGCCCAAGCTTTAAGTTTCCCCGTCTCTGATTTTTTCACCAGGGACTGATGCCCGGAATTCATCCCGGGCTGATGAATACAGGCACAGGTATGTCAGGAGTCAGATCATGAACAGGAACTTTTGGGCCGACAAATATCCCGAAGGTGTCCCGGCAGAGATCACCAGCGAATCATACACTTCAATTCTTGATGTTCTTGATGAAGCTTGCCGGGAGTTTCACGACAAGCCTGCCTTCAGTAATTTAGGTTGCACTTTAACCTATGGTGAGATTGGCAAGCTGAGTGACCAGTTTGCTGCCTGGCTGCAGAATGCGACTGACCTGCAGCCCGGTGACCGCATTGCTGTTCAGCTTCCTAACCTTCTGCAGTTTCCCATCGTCACTTTTGGTGCCCTAAAAGCTGGTTTGATCGTTGTAAACACCAATCCACTTTACACCGAGTGTGAAATGGAGCACCAGTTCAAGGACTCAGGCGCGAAAGCGCTGGTGGTACTGGCTAATATGGCTCATCTGGCAGAGGCTGTTCTGCCAAAGACATCTATCAAGCATGTGATCGTGACCGAAGTGGGCGATATGCTGAATCCCATCAAGCGATTTATCGTTAATGGTGTGGTTAAGCATGTTCAAAAAATGGTGCCCGCTTTTAATCTGCCAACAGCTGTTCCATTTAATGAAGTGATGTCCAAGGGAGCACGCTGGAAGGTTGAGCGCCATCAGGCAGATAAGAATGATACCGCCGTTCTCCAATATACTGGTGGAACCACCGGCATCGCCAAAGGTGCAGAGCTGACTCATGGCAATATTATCTCCAATATGGAGCAGATATACGCCATGGTGCAGAAAGATATTGCTACTGGTGGCGAACTGATCGTAGCGCCTTTGCCTCTGTATCATATCTATTCGTTTACTGTGCACTGCATGGTTGCCCTGAAAACGGGTATGCATAACCTGCTGATTACCAATCCGCGGGATTTGAAGTCCTTTGTTAAGGATCTGAAAAAGTATCCTTACACCATGATGGTTGGCCTGAATACCCTCTTTAATGGCCTTATGAATAACCCGGATTTTCAGCATCTGGACTTCCGACGTCTGAAAATGACTTTGTCTGGCGGTATGGCTCTGCAGATGAATACTGCCCGACGTTGGAAGGATATGACCGGCTGTGACATTAACGAAGGTTATGGCATGACGGAGGCATCTCCTGTGGTGACTCTGAATCCTCTGATCGATAATCGTTTGGGTACTATTGGTATTCCACTGTCCTCTACTCAGCTGAAAATTATCAATGATGAGTGGGATGAGCTGCCTCTGGGTGAAGCTGGGGAACTCTGCATCAAAGGTCCGCAGGTCATGAAGGGGTACTGGCAGCGGCCTGAAGAAACTGCTAAAACACTTAGTAACGATGGCTGGCTGAGTACCGGTGATATTGCCACGATTGACGAGAGTGGTTACGTCCGTATTGTGGATCGCAAGAAAGATATGATCAGCGTGTCCGGTTTTAATGTTTACCCCAATGAGCTTGAGGATGTACTGGCCCGTCATCCGGATGTGGTGCAGTGTGCTGCTATTGGTGTGCCATGTTCCAAGACCGGAGAGCGTATCAAGATTTTTGTTGTTGCCGATAATGCGACACTGACCCCGGATGATATTCGCAGTCATTTCCGTCAGTATGTGACCGGTTACAAGGTACCCAAAATCATAGAGTTCCGTGATGAACTGCCGGTGAGCAATATCGGTAAAATCTTGCGACGTCAGCTGCGAGATGAAGAGCTGGCAAAACTGAATGAAGAACCTGCCCTGACAAAATAATTCTCCGGCATTTATCCTGACCTCGGCTAATCTTGCTTATCCGGAGTCAGGCTTCCATTTCCTTATGCAAATAAAACCTACAACAAGCTGATACATATTCGAACTGGATGTCACCCGGAAGACTGATAGTCCGCTCCTCATTATTGTGAGAGATATTACCATTCCTCCCGGTTTCAGTTGTCCTTATCTGCTGCCGGTTTATGAGTAGCTCCCCCCGAAGATACGGGTTCACATGGTGATTTTTCTGACCTCTATGGCATGCCATATAAGTCGGTTCTGGGTGTTCTCAAGTGGTCCAGTAAAAGGTTTGCAAGTTACCCTGCCTTTTCCAACCTTGGGCACACGATAACCTTCGGGGAACTTGATGAGCTGAGCTCGCACTTTGCCGGCTGGATCAAAAAAGAAACTAACCTCAGTCCTGGTGACAGGATTGCCATACAGCTTCCCAATGTGATGCAGTTTCCAGTGACGACCTTTGGTGCCCTGAAAGCCGGTTTGATCGTGGTGAATACCAATCCGCTCTATACCGAGGCTGAAATGGAACACCAGTTTCAGGATTCCGGGGCCCAGGCGCTTGTTGTTCTGGCCAATGCCCGACAGGGCATGATGATGGTTGGGCGGGATATTGTTGAAGGAAAGAGTTGCTGGTGGCCCCCCTTGCCTCTGTACCACATCTACTCTTTTACCGTCCTTGTTGGTTTGAATACATATTTAATGGGCTGCTGAATAATCCTGAGTTTCGCAGGCTCGATTTTACCCATCTGAAAATGACCATGTCAGGCGGTATGGCCCTGCAGATGGAAACCGCCAGACAGTGGGAAGATGTCACTGGCGGCACCATTTATGAAGCCTATGGACTGACAAAGGCCTCACCTGCCGTAACACTGAGCACAATAACCCATAACCACCTTGGAGCTGTTGGCAAGCTATTACCTGCAACAAAAATTTAGATCTTTGAAGATAACGGCACTGAAGTTAAGCCAGGGGAACCGGGTGAATTGTGGGTAAAAGGTCCGCAGGTAATGAAGGCTACTGGAATCGCCCGGATGAAACCGAAAATACACTGACCAAAGAGGGTTGGCTGAGAACTAGTGATATTGCCATTATGCAGGACGATGGCTACCGCCGAATTGTTGACCGGAAAAAAGACACCATTATTGTTTCCGGATTTAAAGTGTATCCCAGTGAACTTGAAGATATACTTGTGCGCCAACTGGATATTGAACAATGTGCCGCCATTGGCATTCCATGCCGTGAAACCGGCGATATTCGCAAGCACTTCCGGGAATATGCGGTGGGTTATACAGTACCCAAGGTTGTTGTTTTCCGGGATTCACTTCCTCTATCCAATGTCGGCAAGGTTCTGCGCCGGGTGCTGCGTAATGATGAACTGGCCCGTCTGGCCATGAAGTCAGAACTTGTCGGACCAAATAATACCGATGATGCTGCCTAGTCTGAATGCATTGATTGTTTTGTTTCAGGCAGGTTGAGAGAGAAATTACTGCGCTGAAATGACAGAACAGGAAAGTCGTAAAGACCGGGCAGCGATTGCTGCTGATATCAAGGACAGTCTTACTAAAGATCGTTATTGGCTACAGCGTCAGTGGCGCAACTGGCGTCGGCTGTCGGGTAAGGAGCGTGGGCGTTTTCACCATCGCCTTGAGCGCTCCTGTGCCCAGGTGGAACTTCGTAGAGACCAGCAGGTTAAGCTGAACTGGCAGGACAGTCTGCCAGTTGTCCAGAAAAAAGATGATATTGCTCGCCTGATTGCCGAAAACCAGGTGGTTATTGTTGCCGGTGAAACCGGTTCAGGTAAAACCACCCAGCTTCCCAAAATATGCCTGGAACTGGGGCAGGGCATTCATGGCCAGATTGGTCATACCCAGCCACGCCGTCTGGCAGCACGCTCTGTTGCCAACCGTATTGCTGAAGAACTGGAAACGGAACTGGGTGGCCAGGTTGGTTACCAGGTGCGTTTTACCGATCAGGTCAGTGAGCAGACCCGGGTCAAATTGATGACCGACGGTATTCTGCTGGCAGAAATCCAGAACGACCGTTTTCTCAATAACTATGACACGTTGATTATTGATGAGGCCCATGAACGCAGCCTCAATATTGATTTTCTGCTGGGTTATCTCAAAGTCATTCTGCCCAAACGCCCTGATCTCAAGCTGATCATTACCTCGGCAACAATTGATGTAGAACGTTTCTCCAAACATTTTGATAATGCGCCGGTGATTGAGGTTTCCGGGCGTACTTATCCGGTTGAGGTTTTATATCGCTCATTGGCTGATCTCGATGTTGAGGCCAAGGATGCCGATGAACGGCAGATGCATGGTATTTACCAGGCCCTGCAGGAAATTGAAGACCTTGAACGGGGAGGTATCGGGCACCGACTGGGTGATGTGCTGATCTTTCTTCCCGGTGAGCGGGATATCAGGGAAACAGCCAAGTTTCTTCGGGATAGAAAGCTTCGGGATACAGAAATACTGCCGCTCTATGCCCGCCTTTCCAATGCCGAACAGAACCGGATTTTCAAACCGCACTCTGGCCGGCGGGTGATTCTCTCGACCAACGTTGCTGAAACTTCCCTGACGGTTCCGGGTATTCATTATGTCATTGACCCGGGCACGGCCCGGATCAGTCGTTACAGTATACGCGGCAAGGTGCAGCGCCTGCCGGTTGAAGCTGTTTCACAGGCATCAGCCAATCAGCGTAAGGGGCGCTGTGGTCGTGTGGCAGAGGGTGTCTGTATCCGTCTTTATGATGAAGCTGACTTCTACAGCCGCCCAGAATTTACCGATGCAGAAATCCTGCGGACCAATCTGGCGGCCGTTATTCTGCAGATGTTGAAAATGGGGCTGGGTGATGTCACTCGCTTCCCGTTTGTGGATCGTCCTGACAATAAAGCGATTAACGATGGTTACCGGTTACTGCAGGAGTTGGGTGCTGTTAGCAATGATAACCGGTTGACTCGAACTGGGCGCCAGTTGTCTCAGCTGCCAATAGATCCGCGTCTTGGCCGTATGTTGCTGGCATCCCACGATACCAATGCCCTTGAAGAGCTACTGATTATTGCCAGCGCCCTCAGTGTTCAGGATCCACGCGAACGGCCTGCAGAGAAAAAACAGGCATCGGATCAGAAACATCGTGAGTTTTACGATGATGATTCTGATTTCCTGACCTTTGTAAATCTGTGGAGCTGGTATGAACAACAGCGTCAGGAATTGTCTTCCAGTCAACTGCGAAAGTTGTGCAAAAACCAGTTTCTGAGTTTTATGCGAATGCGGGAATGGAAGGATATGCACCGTCAGCTGACGCTGGTATGCAAAGATCTTAAGCTGCGCCATAACAGCGAAGTGGCTTCCTATGCGGATGTGCATAAGGCTCTTCTGACAGGCTTGCTCAGCCATCTTGGTAATAAAACCGAAGAAGCTGACTATCTTGGAGCCCGTAATCGCAAATTCTGGGTGTTCCCCGGTTCCGGCCTGTTTAAACGCAAGCCGAAATGGGTGATGGCAGCAGAGCTGGTGGAAACATCCAAACTCTATGCCCGGGTCGTTGCCAAAATCGAACCGTCCTGGATTGAGCCTCTCGCAGGACATTTGATCAAGCGCAACTGGTTTGAGCCGCACTGGGAGAAGAAACAGGCCAGAGCTGTGGCCTATGAGCAGGCCACGCTATACGGGCTGGTGATTTATTCCCGTCGCAAGGTTCATTACGGAACCATTGATCCGGTGGTTTCCCGGGAACTGTTGCTGCGTGAAGGGCTGGTTGCCGGTCAGTACACCAGTAATGCTCCTTTCTTCAAACACAACCAGAAGCTGATTGAAGAAGTTGAGGAACTGGAAGCCAAGTCACGTCGGCAGGATATTCTGGCTGATCCTGAAACACTGTTTGCCTTTTATAGCGAACGAGTTCCGGCAGATATTGTCAATGGAGCCGGTTTTGAAACCTGGCGTAAAAAGGCTGAACGGGGAGATTCCCAGTGTCTGTATCTGACCCGTGAATACCTGATGCAGCATGATGCTGCCCATGTGACAGCTGTGCAGTATCCGGATCGCCTGAAGTGGGAAGGTATGGAGTTGCCTCTAACCTATCATTTTGCTCCAGGAGAAGACGATGATGGGGTGACTGTCTCGGTGCCGGTTTCCCTGATACAGAAACTGTCACGCAAACGCCTGGAATGGCTGGTGCCGGGCATGCTGGAAGGGAAGGTTATTGCCTTGATTCGTTCGCTTCCCAAACAGATTCGTAAGAATTTTGTTCCGGTTCCGGATTTTGCCAAGGCAGCTATGGAAGGGCTGAATGCCTGCGGTGAGTCTCTGACCGAGATGCTGGGTGTGAAACTTTTCCGTATGACGGGGACCCGAATTCCTGAAGATGCCTGGAAGCCGGAAACCCTGGATCAGCATTTCCAGATGAATATTCGCGTTTTGGATGACGATGGTCGTGTTCTTGGACAGGGGCGGGATATGGTCAGGCTGCGTGAGAAGTTTGCCGGTAAGGCCCAGGCCAGTTTGCGGGATATAACCGATCGTGGTCTGGAGCAATCAGGCATTACCAGCTGGACGATCGGAGAGTTGCCGCAAGAGATCAGTCAGACCCGAGGCGGACTTCTGTTTAAATCCTATCCTGCACTGGTGGATGAGAAGAGCTCTGTTGCCCTTCGTCTGTTCGACAGCCCTGAACTTGCCAGGGACGAGATGATCTGGGGGCTGGCTCGCCTGATTCGCCTTTCTATGCCCGAGCAGGTTCGCTTTATGCTCAAGCAGATGAAAAATCTGAATCGAATTACAGTGCTGGCGGTGAATGCGGTTCCCAAAACTGCACTTCTGGAAGATATTGAACTGTTTGTGATTCGTCAGGTATTTCTGGCCAATGAGGCTGAGTGGCCACGTAATGAAACAGACTTCCGTACTCTGGTGGCACGCTACAAGAGTGAGCTGGTTGCCTTTGCTGAGTCACTGGACAAACTTCTTCTGGATATCTTTACCCGCCATACAGCCATTCAAAAGCGCCTGAAAGGAAAAATCTCTTTTCAGGTGGCCCTGTCAATGTCGGATATTCAGGCGCAGTTAAAGAACCTTCTGTATAAAGGCTTCCTGCGTCAGACCCCTCTGGAGTGGCTGGAGCAGTTTCCCCGTTATCTGCAGGCTGTCGAGCTGCGGCTGGATAAACTGGGTGCCAACTACAATCGGGATCGGGTCTATGTCGATGAACTTCAGCATCTCCATGATGCCTGGAATGCTCGCCGTGAAGCCTTAGCCAAGGTTCATATTATTGATAAGACCCTTTGGCAGTATCGCTGGATGCTGGAAGAGTACCGGGTGTCTTTGTTTGCCCAGACATTGAAGACCCGTATACCTGTTTCAGACAAGCGCTTGCGAAAAGTCTGGGAAGAAATCGCTATTCCATAATACTCCCCCTCGTAGTGGCATAAGAGTTGGCCGGTTGTGCCAGTTCTTTTGTCCAATTCTTACAGATTTTTTTTGGATCGTTTTCTGCTGTTTTCACTGTTCATCTCCTGCTATACCATTTGTTGCAATAATAAAAGCTGGTACTCTTCTTCATGCCAGCGAAATCAGAATAACAGTGGGGGTCATAAGTGGCTGAAGTCGTTATCACTGGAACCGGGCTTTATACACCGCCTTATTCAATTACCAATGATGAGCTGGTTGACTCATTTAATCAGTGGGTGACTGCTGAAAACCATCACAATCAAAATGCTATAGATAATGGAACTGTTGAGCCTTTGCAGGAGAGCAGCAGTGCTTTTATTGAAAAAGCTTCCGGTATTCGCAGCCGCTATGTGATGGATCGTGAGGGTATTCTGGATCCTGAGCGAATGAAACCAAGAATTCCCGAACGCAGTAATGATGAGCCATCCATCCAGTGCGATATGGCTTTGGCTGCCGCAGATCAGGCGCTGAAGGAGGCTGGTATCGCTGGGAGCGATCTGGATGGTGTGATTGTGGCCTGCTCTAACCTGCAGCGTCCCTATCCGGCAATGGCTGTCGAGATTCAGCATTATCTGGGGGCTTCTGGCTTGGCATTTGATATGAACGTGGCCTGCTCTTCGGCGACATTTGGTTTGAAAATAGCGAGTGATTTGATAAGGGCTGGAGGTGCACGGCGGATCTTGACGGTAAATCCAGAGATTTGCACAGCTCATTTAAATTTTCGTGATCGTGACAGCCACTTTATTTTTGGTGATGCCTGTACTGCATCAGTACTGGAATCCACAGAGTTGGCAGGAAAGGAGGGGTGGGCAGTATTGGGAACCCATCTCTGGACCCAGTATTCCAATAATATCCGCAATAATTTTGGTTTTCTCAATAATGCTGCTGAAGAAGGAATTGGTGCAGTTGACAAACTGTTTATTCAGAATGGGCGAAAGGTTTTCAAGGAAGTCTGCCCTCAGGTGGCCAAGCATATAACCGGGCATCTGCAGGCTTTATCGATGGAGGTGGCCGAAATTGACCGGTTATGGTTGCATCAGGCCAATCTTTCCATGAATCAGCTGGTTGCCCGCAGAGTTCTTGGTCGGGAGCCCTGCCCTGAAGAAGCCCCCGTCATTCTCGATGAATATGCAAATACCAGTTCAGCGGGATCGGTGATCGCTTTTCATAAAACCAAGCCCAATCTTCCCACAGGAACAAAGGGTGTTTTATGTTCATTTGGAGCGGGGTACTCAATTGGCAGTGTTGTTGTTGAGAGGCTGTGAGCACTGAGAAATCGTCGCTTCTAAAAATGAGTTCTTGTTTTTTGCATGTTATGTCAATGTAACTACATTGAAAAATATGTGTTTATGTAAACAGGAATAAGACCATGCCAAGGAATGGCTTTCGGAAAGCGACTCTTGCTGTAGCAATAACTGCAATTAGTTTTGGAGCAGCCAGCTCAGCATCGGCTGCGGCATTAGTTGTCACAGGGAGTCAGACTTATGTTAGGGATGTAACTGGTACGTCAGGACCTGAGCCGGTTTTTTCTCTGGAAAAATCAGGGTCTTTCTTTTCTTCTTCCTGTCATAATTCAAGTCATTCATGTACTTTCACCAACTCTGCAAACATCAACCTGGGTGGTGCCCTATCTGTTTTCAGGCTTGGTAGTGGTGCTTATTACAAAATTGATAATAATGGCGTGTTAAACGCTGATGGAGGCGTCCTTATATCAGCGGATTCCACCGCCGGAAAACGATTGCATGTTACAAACAGAGGCACGATCACAGCGGCTACGGCCATTAATTACAATGTAGTGGGTGGAGCATTGACCCTTGGTCTTGAGGACGGTTCCATGTCTGGGACAATTAATCTTTATGATGACTCTGCACGGGACTACATATTTCTAACCGGCGGTAGTTATAGTGGTACAGTGAATAATATTGATATTGTGCGGGCATTGAAAAACGCCAGTAGTATTTCAGGTGAATTAGAGTTTGCATCAGCAGGAACGATTACTAGACAGCTAGAGGTTCTTTCTGGAGCAAGTTTGTTTACGGATGATTTGGAAGTCAGAGATGCTCCTTTAAATTTGAGGGAAAATGCAGAGCTGAGGGTCGGCGTAAGTAACTCATCAACAGGCCCAATTATTACAATGCACACACATAATGCTAATCTTTCCAATGGTAAAGTGGTTATTGTGCCTGACAGGAGTTTCACAACAGCAACTGTCAGTGTAATTAGCAAAGTTGATGCAAATACTGTTACGGCAGCCTCGAATATTGTTGTTGCTTCCGAGCTTTATGATCTCGGTACCCCATCAGCCAGTAATGGAGGCACTCTCTCCGTTACCGTGACAAGAAATAGCTCCCTGCCAGAAGATATCATTCGTAACGGCGGCGGAAGTGAGAATGCATCCAAGGCCTACAAATCAGCGACACTATCCCCTAATACAACCTTGTACAAAGCTGTTGCTTCAAAAGTTGGACTGGCAAATACCGTTGAATTCGCCGAAGAGCTGGCACCAACCACTAATGGTGGAGCCATAGCGCTGGCTCAGGATGCCCAGGATCTTTCTCATCAGAATATTGCTAAAAGACTGAATACCATCTCCCCAGGATCAGGCATGAATGCTGGTTCCCTGCTTGATGGAAAGACTCTCTGGGTGCAGGGTCTTTATGGTGAAGGTGAACAGGATGACCGCAAACGCTCAGATGACACTACCTTGAGGGGTTATACCAGTCGTATTTCCGGTTTCACCATGGGTATGGATATGGAACTGGGGCATGACTTAATGGCTGGGGCGGCTATCTCTGTTGGCCAGGCCTCTGTCAACAAGAACGAAGTGAGAGATAATACGGAGATGGATACCTATATGGCCACACTCTATGGTCGCTGGTATGTCGATCCTGAAAGTGATACCAATCTTGACGTCTTCCTGAGTTATGGCCTGCACAAAAACAGCAGAGAGCGTTTCTTTGATGTTGAAAATGCTGTTTTGAATGAAGCCACGTCTGACTTTGATTCCAAGCAATACGGAATCAAGGCTGTTCTAAGCCAGACCGTGATGTTTCATGAGTGGGCCGTGACTCCTCTTGTTGGTCTCCACTATGGTCGCTTTGATATCGATGCCTACAAGGAAAAGGGCTCTGCGGCTGCACTGGAAATGGGTAAACAGCGCTACGAAATTATTGAAGCAGGTCTGGGCGTTGGAGTCAGCAGAAGCTTCCAGTACAACGAGACAGAGGTTATTCCTGAAGTGAAGGTGTCAGGCTGGCATGACTTCTCTGGAGAAGGTGTTGAAGTACAGTCCCGCTTTGTTTCTGGAGGAGATACTTTCGTAGCTAAGGGTATTGATCCTGAGAAAACCACCTGGACGGCTTCTGCTGGTGTGACCTTTGTCGAAGATGAGCGTTTTGAAATGACGACTGGTTATGAGCGTAACTGGCGTAAAGGTTTCCATTCAGACAATGTTTATGTACGGGCAGAATACAAGTTCTGATTGAATAACCTCAATAAAAAGCGGCCATGGCCGCTTTTTATTTCAATGTATCTTTCGTTCGGGTTGCTTAGGGATGAGTAGAAGAAAAATACTGACAGGTTTACTGATTGTTTTGGTGCTGGCAGTTGCTATTCCTTTCCTGCTTGTTCTGGCTGATGAAGAAGGCTGGGGGTGGTCTGATGACTCTGATTCAACAGGGTATGAAACCTGGGATGATCCTGAGAATTATCTGGATGAAGATGAGGATTATGAAAACAGCGGGTATCAGGAGTATGAAGAGGAAGAAGAGTCGTTAAGCCCTGAAGATGAGCCGGGACTGCCAGAAGAATACCAGTATGATCAAATGGATGGAGAGGGAGCAGAGCAGCCTCAGAGGAGTTATGGTCGAAATTCAAAAGACCGCCCCGGGCAGCAACGCAATGAATCACTGGATTCCGGCTGGCAGCCCATCGAGTCAGATATTAATAATGGAACAGACGAGTTTGTGCCGGAAAATGATGGAGGCCTTGAAGAAAATGAAGAAGAATATGATTTGTATGATGAGTATGGAGCCGATGCAGAATATGAGGGTGAAGATGAGCTTTATTGACTCAGCACAGGGTGTCATTCATAAGTGAATTATCGAAGTGAAATTATGAGATGTCTTTCCTGGTGACAGGGGCACGTTATACATGCAATCTGTACTGCTTAACCGCCATTGATATGGCGTTTTTTTTGTCTGAAATCATTCTGTTAGGGAATTATTACAACATTTCTGGTCATGGTTTGACGAACCAAAAGCTACCGCCTTAACTGGTAATAAACGCGTCTAAACGACGTTTCAGCTTTATTCACGTCTCTATCGTGCTGCTGTTTGTCCCGACAGAGTCATTGCAAGACATGGATGATTAGCAACATGGGTGATTCAAGCCGGATACTCGTCATCGAAGATGACCAGCAGCAGAGGCACAAGCTCCGTACAATTCTTGAATTCCTGGGTCATGATATCGTGCTCTCCGGAGCCGGTGGCTGGGAAACACGTATCACTGTGGCTCCAGAGGACTGCCTGGCAGTTATTGTTGGCCGCTCACCACGCACTCTCGATATCTTAAAACAGCTCAACCGGCACTGTCCGGCTTTGCCAATCCTTATCAATGGATCTTTCAGCCGGGTAGGCCTTCAAGGTAGCCTGCGTCGGCAGGTGGTTGGGGAGCTGGAACATCCGCTGACATACAGCCAGATTGTTGATGCCCTGCATATGGTGCAGGTGTACAGGATTCACTGCCGTCAGGGACAGGTTCTGGCCGGCCATCACGATGCTCAGCTGTTTCGGAACCTGGTTGGTAACAGTCGCAGTATTCGCCATGTTCGTGTGCTGATGGCCCAGGTGATGGACAAAGATGTCAATGTCCTGATTACCGGTGAATCCGGCACGGGCAAGGAAGTTGTAGCTTGTAATCTCCACGAGCACTCCTCCAGAAAAGAGAAGCCATTTGTACCGGTTAACTGTGGTGCTATTCCTCCGGATTTGCTTGAAAGTGAATTGTTCGGCCACGAAAAAGGGGCGTTTACCGGCGCGATTGCAGCGCGTAAAGGCCGTTTCGAACTCGCTGAAGGTGGAACACTGTTTCTGGATGAGATCGGTGATATGCCTCTCACTATGCAAGTGAAGCTTCTTAGAGTGCTGCAGGAAAAGAAATTTGAGCGGGTGGGTGGTACGGCATCAATTGATGCAGATGTCAGGATTATTGCGGCAACACACTGCAATCTGGAAGAGATGGTAGCGGAAGGAAAATTCCGGGAAGATCTTTACTACCGCTTGAATGTGTTCCCAATCGAAATGTCAGCCCTTAGAAATCGGGTTGAAGATGTTCCCCTGATCTTGAATGATCTGATTAATCGAATGGAGCGCGAGCAGCGTGGTTCTGTACGCTTCAGTTCTGCCGCTATTCTTTCTCTTTGTCGCTATGAGTGGCCGGGAAATGTCAGGGAGCTGGCCAATCTTGTCGAGCGCCTGGCGATCATGTACCCAATGGGAGTGATTGGTCTTGATGAGTTGCCTGGGCGGTTCCGCAAGGCATCAACAGAGAACTCTCAGGAATCGGGGGTTGCCGAAATGTTCCCGACAACTATTCAACCTCCCGGTATTGGCGGACTAGATGAACTGGCGGTATTGCCGGTTAATGGTCTGAACCTGAAAGAGTTTTTGTCAGACCTTGAGCGTAAGCTGATCAGGCAGGCACTGGATGATTGCAGTAATGTTGTGGCACGCGCTGCAGACAAACTGCAGGTGCGACGTACTACTCTGGTAGAAAAAATGAGGAAGTATGGCCTGAATCGCTATGAACAGACAGATAACTCTCCTTCTTCTTAAGACTTTTCTATTAGCGGGTTCATCACTGGTTTTCGGTGGTGAACCTGTCTCTATCAATACGATAATTCCAAGTACTGATAGTGAGACCCAAAATCAGGGGCCTGACTTCTGGGAGCTGATGCAGTCTATTGCTATTTTCGTATTAGTTATCTGTCTGCTGTTTTTCTGCTCCTGGATGCTTAAGCGCTGGCAGCCAGGCCTTGCTCCTGGTACTGCTGGCATGAAAGTGATCTCTGCATTGCCTTTAGGAGGAAGAGATCGCGTTGTCGTTGTACAGGCTGGTGAACGGCAACTTCTGCTGGGAGTCTCTCCGGGTAAAATCGTATTGCTTGGAGATTATGAGCAGTTACTTCCCCAGAATGAGCCAGATAGTCGTTCAATCAAAAAGTTCAAAGATTTGCTGAAACCCTGAATTACCCCCTCTTTTTAAAGCCTCTTCTTATTACTTGCTGAAACGCTGTCTTGGATAGCGTTTCAGCTGTATTTCTTTAGCTCTTTCTTATTGCACTTATACACGACATCTCTTCTGAATTAAGCAAAATATTTTCTTATAAACGACAGGTAACTGACGAAGAAGTACGCCGTGATTTTTTAATCACGGCAGTTAACTGGCGTTGCTGTTTTGACATGTCAAAATCCAATCGAGAAAACCGGTTCTGATCTGTATTCTCTAGGAATGAACTCTTCAGTAGTCGTTTAATTTATTCTTTTAAAACATTGATTTAGGAGTTTTGTGGCTTATTTCTCTCTATGATTCACAAGTTGGCACAGTCACTGCAATAGATAGATTGTTCGCGCCAAGGATGGCGCACAACCCTATCTATTTGGAGTGAATCATAAAGGACTATGGACGTGAAACCTGCAAGAGTTATTGCCCTTGCCAGTGGCAAGGGTGGTGTTGGGAAAAGCTTTCTGACACTGAATCTCGCCGAAGCACTGGCACGTATGGGACGACGAGTTGTTATTCTCGATGCCGACTTTGGTCTCGCTAATATTGAGTTATTAACCGGACAGCAACCAGAAAAGACTATTTCTGATGTTTTGGCCGGGAAATGCACTGTTTCAGAAACCCTGATTACCGGGGCTGAAGGGGTACAGTTAATTCCCGGTGGCCGTGGTAAGCCAGAAGATGCTGAACTCTGCCATGGACGTATGTCAGGGCTGATTCATGCTATAGACCAGCTGGCAGGGGAAATTGATTACCTCCTTATTGATACATCTGGAGGGTTGTCACCTACCGACCTTCAGCTGGCACAGGCTGCAGGTGAAGTTATGGTTGTGCTGACACCTGATCCGGTTGCTCAGGCTGATGCTGCTGACTACATACGTTCCCTTCGTAATTTCTGTGGTATTCAGCAGTTCGGCATTGTTACCAATATGATCAAGCGGCAGAGGGAAGGACATGCCCTGATGGAAGCTTTGCAGGAGAAACTGGGTTTCGACCAGGATCTGGTTCTTCGTCATTGTGGGCAGGTGCCGTTTGATCAGGATATCGCCAAATCCAGTGTTAACTATCAGACCATTATGCAGTCAAGACCGGACTCCAGGGCAGCACGGTCCCTGCAGCTTCTGGCAGAAACACTTGATCGTCGTCGCCTGAGCAGGGCTGTTCCGGGTGGTATGACGTTCTTTCTTGAACAGACTGTTTGTGCAGGAGGAATCTGAGAATGGAAGCTCTGGTACAAAACTCCAATGACAACAGTAAACGTAAGCAGCTGAGCCTTGCCGAGCGTACGGAAACAGTTACCAAGCATGCACCGCTGGTGAAAAGAATAGCCCGCCACCTGTCTGCCAGAATGCCAGCCAGTGTTCAGGTTGATGATCTGGTTCAGGCAGGAATGGTCGGTTTGCTGGAAGCAGCAGGAAAGTATGATGCCTCCAAAGGTGCCAGTTTTGAGACCTTTGCCGGTATTCGCATACGTGGAGCCATGCTTGATGAGATCCGCCGTGGTGACTGGGGGCCTCGTTCAGTTTATCGCAACTCCAGACGGGTCAGTGAAGCCATTCAGCATGTTGAAGCCCGGCTTGGTAGGGATGCCAGGGATGCTGAGGTGGCGGCAGAGCTGCAGGTCTCCCTCGATGAGTACTTTAATATGGTTAAGGATCTCAGGGGTTGCCGCCTGTTCAGTTTCGAGGATATGTTCGACAGTGAGGAATCCCGGTTACAGCGTCCAGGTGATGGAAATACGCCGGATGCAGACCTCCAGGATGAAAAATTCCGACAGGCGCTGCTGAATGCGATAAAAACCTTGCCTGAAAGGGAACAACTGGTTTTAACTCTCTATTATGAAAAGGAGTTAAACCTGAAAGAGATTGGCAAACTTCTGGGAGTCAGTGAATCCAGAGTGAGCCAGATTCACAGTCAGGCGGCTCTGCGCTTACGCGGCAGGCTGCAGAACTGGAAGTGATTCTCTTCAGGGTTTAGATGGATCCAGAATCCCAAGACAAGGATGTCATTATGATGCGGCTTCTGATGTTTACTCTGTTTTTTTTGGGTGTGGCTTCCCGGCCTCTGGCAGGTGAAGCCCCGGCTTCTGTTGATGGGGCCATCACTATTGACACCCTCAAAGCACGAGAGCTTTTTGAACAGGGAACAACCTTTATTGATGTTCGAAACCGGAATAAGTGGCGCTGGGGGCGGGTCAAAGGCGCTCATCATTTTGATCTGCGGTCAACGTTCAGCCTTCTCCGGTATGAGGGCTTTGTGGAGCGGGATGATCCGGTCGTGATCTATGGCAATGGTCCACACTCGATGCGGGCAGCCATGGCTACTTATATGGCCTCTGCATGGGGCTATAAAAATATCTATTATTACCGTGACGGCTATTTCTCCTGGCTGGCGGCAGATTTTCCAGCCGATCTTGGCAAGCCATCAAGTAATCTGGAAGCAGCAATTTTTGGCCGCCATTCTGAGTGCAGCAGCCAATGCTGACCGCGATAAAGTTATTGTAAATACACTATTTTATTTCAATGGTGTCCGGTCGGGCACCTTTTTGGTTATCCCTGCTAACACCTCTGTTGAAACAAATTTTACAGTGCAGGCTCTATATCCCCGCTTGTTATTAAATCCATAAATGGGGAAAGAAAAATGGCTGCCAATGTAAGTCAATCACCTGTACAGCCGGTTCCAGCAACCAGTACAGATCAAACAACTACACCTAATGCTTCAACAGGAACTCCAGAAGCAGGAAAAATGGGGTCAAGGCAGACAAGACGTCAAGAAATCCGCCAGCTTAGAAGGCGTCATCAACATAATCCAGCGGGTTATGCTCTCACTTTGGATCAATGGAAAAACCTTCGGGCGCAGCGACAGGCTTCAGTCCAGACTTCTACTGCTAATCAGATTCCGCAGCCTGGAAGCTCTGCCTCTACGCCAGCTTCGTCAACACCGACATCTCAGGGACCAACTACAGGTACAACTGGCCCTGAACCAATGGAAACAGGTGGTACAGGTGCGAATGGATCTGAGCCAATGGGCGTAGATCCAACACCAGAACAGCTTGCAGCAAAGGAAAGAGAGTATGCTGAATTCAGACAGAAAACACTGAAAGGTATCCAGACACTGGATGCTGCCAAGGTTATCGAGAATTCCAGTAATGTTGTAGCTTGTGCAACTAAGCATTGGATTAATACTCACAGGGGATTATGGAAGGCCGGTTCAGTAGCTGTTCAAGTTGCTTATAAGAGATCACGTAATCAGGAAATTTCACCAGAACTATTTGCAAAGGCTGCAGAAAAACTTGGAGCGATTGGTATAAAATTTGTCCAATGTGTGTACATGTTGGGAGCACTGCCAACAGAATATGAGGAAGCTGTTGAGCATCTCCTTCATGATTGTCCTGCTGAAAAAACTGAGGTTATGAATAAAAGGTTTGATGAAGTTCTAAAGTCTCACAGGGATGAGTTTGTCATTGACCCTCAGCCAATTGGAACGGGCAGTGTGGCTCAAGTACATAAAGCAGTTCGCAAAGGGAAGAACGGAGAACCGGATCAAAATGTTGTTATTAAAATTGTGAAGAGTAGTACTCGAGCGGAGTTCGCAGAAATCAGAGCGTTTATCACTATGTATTTCGAGCTGTTGGGTCTGCTTATGATTCCTGAAGAACTTAAAAAGGTTATAGGTGACAAGGTTGACTGGTTTCTGGAAGCTTATGAGAAAGAGTGTGACCTGGACTATGAAAAGTTCTACATGGAAACCTTTGAAGAAGCGAACAAGATGCTTGGTTTGGCCGATCGAGCCAGAGTACCCGGTATCCATAAAGATGTCTCGACCAAGGACGTGCTGGTTATGGATTACATTGATGGTGGGAACATGCTTCAGATCAAGGAGAATGATCCAAAGCGTGCACTGAAACTCTATCTGACAGCTGCTAACTCATGGTTAAAAACCGCTTCGAAAACTGGTTTTATCCATACAGATGTCCAGTTCGGAAACTTCATGGGCAGTAATGATAATCCTGATGCTGTGACCTTTATAGACTGGGGCCGTGCCACGATTGTACCGACACACATACTCGGTATGGTTGCAGGTCAGCAGCAGCTTGTTAACCCTGATGAGATGGAATTTATCGCGGATGATAATGGGTTACTGATTCTGGAAAACACCGTTCGTAACGTAATCCGAATTGCAGGCGCGCTTGCATCAGATCAGAAAACACAGCAGAAGTTGTCCAAGGAAGCTATTGAAGATGTTATCAAGCAGGTGATGGAAGAGCAGAAGAGTGAATTAGAACAGTTTAATAATCTTGAGGAGTTCACTGTACCGCAAGCTAGGCAGTTAATAAATTGCTTTATGAAATGTGCAGGCAGGGCTCTGCTCCTTATGGAAACGAAGCATGGTGCAGAGGTATCTGGTGTGCTTCTAATGCTGGTGCAAAATGTGGCCATGATGGCACAAGGTATATATTCACTTTCAAAAGTTGAAGGTATTACCAGAGAGGATATTATGATGGCAGCTGACCAGTGTGTTGATGCGGATCTTTTTGAAGTATTCGTGAACTTTTCCAGAGGGCTTCAAGACATGGAACAGTAATTCCATTGTGCACATAATTGATTGATGTTTAACAATGAACAACCCGGCCATACAGAGTATGGCCGGGTTGTTCATTGTTAAAG
>NZ_JAMFLX010000049.1 GCF_023502345.1 Parendozoicomonas callyspongiae | reverse complement strand
CCCCAAGTGCTACTTCGATGATGACAGGGATATTTTTGATTGGGTAACGAAAGACTTTTCACCAAAAGATAAAGAGCTTTTTGTAAAATCCAAGCTTGTTCCCGATGATGATGACAATACCTCGGATAAATTCGGAGAGTTTCATCGTAAGCCCTGTTATAAAAGCCTTGATACCTCAATCATGGAGCTTGCAGATGATATTTCCTATAGCATTCATGACCTTGAAGATGCGATTTCTTTGGGGATGGTTGATAGCAATGATTGGATGCGTATCGAAAACGATCTCAACGGGTTATGTGTCGAAAGCCTGGATGCAAAAGGCCTAAGAAAAAAGCTCTTCTCTGATAGTGCAGCTGAAAGAAAGCAGGCCATCAGTGCTCTTGTTAACTACTTTGTGACTCATGTGAAGGTGGATGCGAAAAACCCTGACTTTCAGGAGCCTTTGCTAAAGTTCCAAGCTTATTTACCTGATAAGGTAAAGGGCTACCATGAGGCAATACACAAAGGTCTTACCGTTGAGAAAGTTATCAAAAACACCAACGTACAGCTGCTTCAATTTAAAGGACAGATGTTGATCGTTAAATTGTTTGAAGCTTTGGCGACAGACCCAAAGAGATTCTTACCAAAAACAACCTACCAACAATATACTCGTGCGGAAAAGGAAAAGGCCAAATCTGGACTAAGAGTGATTTGTGATTATGTTTCAGGCATGACTGACGGGTATGCGACACGACTCTATGAAAAGCTGTATGTTCCAAATAAAGGATCAGTTTTTGACCACTTGTAATATGGGGTAGTCGCCTCGAATAGTTCCATTGGTGTATGAATCAATGGAACTTTCATTATCGCCCACTAAACCTCCACCCCAAGCCTCTCCACCTCAGCATGACACCTCTCCCAATCCGGGTAATGCAAAGCCACCAGCTTCCAAAAAGCCTGGTTATGGCTTTTCTCAACGGTATGGCACAGTTCATGGACTATCACGTAGTCCAGAACCGCTGGTGAGAACTCCATACAGCGGGGGTGAAACTCCAGGATATTCTGTTCAGCACAGCTGGCCCATCGTCTGGGGAAACGGTGCAGGCGTGTAGCTACAGCTTCCAGGCCTGTCTGACGCTGCCAGTGGCGAATGCGGGGTATGAGCTTGTCTTTGGCCTTCTGTCGAAAGAACACGTCCCTGGCTTCCCTCAAAGCCTTTTTAGATAAAGACCTGCCTTCGGGTGACTGAATAAAGAACTTGCTGTGATTAAAGCTGATAATTGGCTTCTTTAGTTCGAGTGCCGGTTCTACCTGGCAATACCAGCTTTTGCCCCGGTAAAGCAGACGGCTGCCGGTCACAAATTCATCCTTAACTGGTTGGTTCACCTCTTCCAGCTTTAACTTGATCCAGCGGGCGCGGTAACGGATTAGCTTTTGCTGCTCCTGCTCAGAAACAGCAGGGCCGCGCAGCAGAACAGGCCTGTTCCGCTCCACTGTCACATAGTGTCGTTTTAACTCGGGTCGTTTCTGGAACTGCCACTCAATCATGGTGGCTCCATACTGGTAAACAGGCATCCGTCGTACGCTCAGTTATTCAGCAAAATATCGAACAGGGTGGCGGCGTGCTGGCGGGACGTTGACATATCCCACCCGGCCAGAGCCTTCATGGTTTTACGTATTCTTGTTTGCAGCTCTTTATGTATATCCTGCTTGTCTTTCCAGATCGGGCTGGCCAGCACTTCGCAGATGTCCTTTTTTTCAAACAACGCTTTGGTCCATTGAGCGGCCTGCTCATCCTGTTTGCCACCGAGCTGATCGTTCAGATAATCAAAAACTGCTATCTGTGCCGGTGTTTCAAATCCGGCCTGCTGGCCACCAGCTGCCTTTTCTCTCACCTTCTGTGTGAACAGTTCCAGCTGTTTCAAGAATTCTGCCTGCTCAATACGTTTCTCTTTTTCTTCTTCTATCAGCTTCTGCAGGGCTTCTTCCAGTGGCCCGAAGAAACCAGGGTTCTTCTGCTTGCCGGTGGCAATGGTGTGTTTGAGCTGGTTCTTCATGACCAGTGCCTGGCTGCCTACATTCTTCAGCTTTCTCAGACGTTCCATATCCCGGGCATCAAGAATAGAGACTTCTTTGCCAAGCAGGCTGTGAACTTCCCCTGAATCAATATGATCATCCACCAGCCTTTGGAGCAATTCTGATTCCAGCTGGTTCAAAGGTCCTTTATGGGCGTCGTCCGGCAGCTTGTTTCGCAGCGCCAGCTTGATCTCCACCAGCACCTTGAAATAAGGCTTGAAACGGGCACCACGCTCATCGGGCAGAACAATATCCAGACGGGCATTAAACTCTTTAAAGGCGGCCAGGAAGTCTTCTACAACGTCCAGGCGTTCGTCGGGATCAAGGAACAGGTCTGCATCTTCTTTATAAAGTTCGGGCTGTTTCAGCAGTTCATGTTTCCTGGGTAACAGGTTTAAAACCTTCTGAAGAGCAGCTTCCAGCTTTGGCAGCTCACTCTCAATATCTGTCCATATCTGCTCCGGTTTTACATCACTACCATAAATGGACAGAGCCTTATCAAGATATTCAACAACACCAAAGTAATCGACGATATAACCGGCATTCTTGCCTTTGCGTGTCCGGTTTACCCGGGCAATGGCCTGGAGCAGGGTATGTTCCTTCAACGGCTTATCAAGATAGAGGGTGCTGACAATAGGCGCATCCCAGCCAGTCAGCAGCATATCCGAGACGATCAACAGTCCGATATTGTTTACCCGAATGTTGTGCTCATCGTTCTCTGTTTCGTCACCGTAGGGTTTCTTGAACAGATCGTTGACCAGTTTGGGAATATCCTCTGAAGGAACAGCGACAGGCTGTTTGCCCTGCTTGAGTTCTTCCTTTACCCGCTCCTCAATGGTTTGCAGTGGTTTGGTCAGCCCATGGATCTCATAAGCCGCCTGAGCCTCATTCACGCCGGTTTTGTTTTCGGTGATGCCTCCCAGTGAGATAACAACCCGATTTTCAAAGGTCTCTTTTCCAGCTTCGGCCCGCTCTTTCATAAGGGCATCAAGAGTGTCTTTGTAGCGTACAGCCATACTCCGGCCATCACATACCAGAATGCCTTTGAAACCTTTGGTTTTCACACTGGAAAGGAAGTGGCTGGTTAGATGCCTGGCGTTTTCTTCGATACGGTCTTTGGCCATACGGCGTTTTTTCAGCAGGGCTTGTTTAAGCTCTTTTTGTCGCGCTTCATCCTCCTGGCCAAACTGGTCACCAAATGCCTGATCCAGTTCAGGGTCAACAGTCAGTTCCGTCATGCCCTCCTGATACTTGATAGGCAGAGTGGCACCATCAGCAACGGCCTCATCCAGGCGATAAGTGTCGATGTAGTCTGAATCCTTAACACCGGTAAACTCGTTCAGAGTGTTCTTATCATCTTTAAACAACGGTGTACCGGTAAAGGCAATAAACTTGGCGTTAGGCAGGCTGGCCCGCATAAAAGCCGCCAGAAAGCCGTACTGGCTGCGGTGAGCTTCATCCACCAGCACATAGAAGTTGGGTTTGTTGGTGAGTACATGGAAGTCGACAGCTTCTCTGCTCTGCTCAACCCATTTATTAGGCAGTGGTGAACCATCACTGTTCAGCAAACCAAAGTTGATATTACTATCTTCACAGATATAGAACTGACCATCTTCAAGCACCCTGCGAACACGGGTTTTATTCTCTTCATTGTCCGCTTCAGAATCCTTGGCTGCTGCTTTAATAGGCTTGCCATCCCGCTCCTGAAACTTCTGCACGGTGCTGGTAAAAACACTGCCGTAATCATTAATCAGCATTAGTTCCAGGCCAGCAACTGAGGGCGCTTTCAGGGGATTCAGGCCAACATTGGTAAAGGTGTTATAGATCTGCTGGTCAAGGTCTGTTCTGTCGGTCAGAACCAGAATGCTGGGGTTGTTTAAACCGGTTACTTCTGCTCGAAGATAACGGGCCAGATAAGCCATGGTGAGGGATTTACCACTGCCCTGAGTATGCCAGACAACTCCTCCAGAAGGTCCGCCCTGTGATTTGTCTGCAGTCAGCCGGGCAATGGTTTTACGAACGGCCCGCCACTGCTGGTAACGGGGCAGTTTCTTGATGACTTTCCCTTCTTCCATTTCAAACAGAACAAACTGGCAGACCAGTTCCAGAAAGCGGGAAGGTTCAAACAGAGCCCAGAGAAGTTTGTCCTGCTCAGTTGGCTTCTTCCCCAGAAGTGACTGAACAGTTGCTTCTTCAGCGGCTTCCAGACGATAGCGAAAGTAAAATGCTTCAGGGGTAAAGATGGCGCCATACCGAGCCTGGTTACGGTTAATCGCGGCACAAACTTGGTTAAAAACAAAATGCCGGGGATGACTGTTCTGGTAAGCCAGCAGCTGGTGGATGCCTTTGGAGAGTTTTACATGGCTGGCCTTACATTCAATCATCCCCATGGGTAGCCCATTGATAAACAGCAGCAGATCGGGGCGGAACTCGTCACCCTCACTGTTTGTACCTATATATTGGTCCACAACATGAAAGGCGTTATTTGCAACAGTGGCTTGATCAAAGAAGCGAACGCTGTGGGAGTGGCCTTTACTGTCTTTTAGCTGGATATTGCTGCCATGAACCACCGATTCCCAACTGTTCTGGCTAGACTCCATCAGGTTGCCGTTCCAGAACTTGCGCAGCTCCCTCAGAACCGTTTCAACACCGTTATGGATACCACCCAGCCATGGGTTAATCGTCAGCAGTCGTTCATCCAGAATATCGGCCAGAATTGGCGGCAGATGTTTGTGGGCCTGCTGCTGGCCAACATCTTTTCCTGAAAGGTGAATGTATCCAAGCTTTTTCAGCCAGGCGATAGCAGGTTGTTCCACGCCTGTCAGTTCAGGCTTTTTGTGCTGGTGGCTGCTGTCGTCCATGGGCATGAGGGTCGATTCCTGTTACTACTGCGGGTCTGTCGTATTGTATAGATGAGCTGCGAGAATAGACCTTATCACTGCTGATGGTCAGAGAATAAGGGGATTTTGTGAGTTTGATATGCTCTTTCAAAACTGGCAGTAAAAAGCCACGCCCTCCCATGGCGAGGTTTTTTACACGTTAACCAATACCACGCTTGTTTTTTAGATATCAGGCTGGCTCTGGTGCCAAGTTTTCACTAAAAATGACTCCACTTAAACCGGCCTGCTTACATGCTTCCACAAAACTTTCGGAACAAAACAGGCTAAGGTAGTCATCAAACTCTGTACGAAACAGCGGCTGGCCCTCCAGTTTCTCTTCAGTAAATTCCAACCAGGTAATATCGCCCCATTCATTCTTCAGGCATCGCCCCGAGTTTAAGGCATGGTCGGAAACAGTCAGGCAATTAAATAACCAGCCCGTTCCTTTATTGCCTTTCTCGTCGATATAGGAAACCGGTAACAGTTCGCCTGAAGAGGCAATTAAGGGGGACAGGGCCTTACAGGCTTTTTCACTCAAGAACAGACGCCCCTGCTTCTGAGTAATATCAGGGGTAGGTATGGCTTTACCTGAGTGTGAGTAGAGATCAATTTCCAGAGTGCTCCACTGATCTTTATAGGGCGTTGGTTCTGAGCTCATATGAAACAGAGTGCCCTGCCCCAATGCCTTTCTGGCATTTTTCCCTGAGATATTGAACAGCTGGTAATTCATATAATCAGGGTGGATGGAATAAATCATAGCGGCAGGCCAACTCCCTTTCTGTTCATAACATAGCCAGGCTGGGTACCGGACTGCAGGCGGTTTTCGATCTCATCCAGAGCCTTTATCAACTGCTTCTGGCTCTTGATCTTGTTCATATTGATCTCTCTGTCCAGCCAGAAGTAATAATTGAAGCGGTGAATTCGGCTATGGGGTACAGCTTTTCTTAGATGTTCCGGCATTTTGACCAGTGAGGCTGTGTTTCTTGGAAGCCAGCAGCCGTTATGTGGATCATCAATACGGATTCTGTGCCAGGCGATTATCGCTCTCTGGGTAGCAGCTCCCTTATGGACTCCTGAGACAGTGGCATGAGCATGGCACTCCTCATGTGGCCGGGGATCATTCTCAAGCGCCATATGTAATGCAAGTTGCTTTGATTGATGCTCCTCTTCTTCAAGATCATCGAGTTCTTTATATTTCCCGGCCAGGCGGTAAACATCAAGCTGAGTCTCTACCTGGGCAATGGCCGCAACACGTTGAATATCAACTGCCGTAGGCTTTTTGATGGCGGCAAAGTTCCTGATCGACCTTTCAACCCTGTCCTGCTCGTGCAGAGGCTGGTCCTTGACTGGTACGGGCATGATGACACCCTCGTTATTATTATGTGCTGTCGTTTTGCTTCTACTTATTACGGCGATTCTATTGTATTTGATTTTGGAAGCCACCTTTTCTTCAGGATTACCCTGAGGCAGGACCACATATATAGAAAATCCCGGTTTTCTATACATATCTGGCAGACGTATATACAAAAATGGCTTTTTCTATACACGTTCTGTGGTGAGAAGGGACTGCTCGGCCAGGGAGCCATCAAATAACCATCAAATAAATATTGCTGGTGAAAACCTATTAAATTCAACAGGTTATCTAGTTTCTGCTGGCTGGTGTGGGAAGCCCCATCAAATAACCATCAAATAACGATCAAATAAACTCAGGCCCAGAAAGGTATATAGCGGGCATTGCGCTTTCCCTGGTTTTCATCAAATGGCCGAATCAGGCTGGCAGCCAGGGTGTCCTTGATGACTCTGGAGACGGTCGCGCTGTTTTTCGGGTCAATGCCAAATCGTTCCCGCAGTGTGGAGTTGGTCATCTGGCTGCGCTCAACCCACTTGAGACAGGCATGCTGATAACAGGCACGAATGCGGTCAGCCTGATCCATTTCGTTCAGGTTCTTATGGCCAAAGAGTACAACCTGGGTATTGTCATCCCTGATTTCGAACAGTGGAGCGGGTAGCTGGTAGACTTCTGTCTGTGCCACAACCTTATCAATACCGCTACCCCGTTCCTCACAGATACCCGATCGTCGTAATAAAGAAGCCATTGCCTCATTGCGAGAGCGTGGAGGGCTGTCAAGAAAACGATCCGTATCAACAAGAGGGATGCCAGGGTTGGTAATCTCCATGCGATCTTCAAAAATTTCCACCATAGGGCTGGTGCCGGATGCGAACAGGTCCTGGTGAATAAGTGCGTTGGCCACCAGCTCGCGTACGGCAAGCTCCGGAAACATGGGCACTTCCATACGGAGAGCCTGCCCCATCACTTCATTACGGGGAACATGAGAGTTGATAAAAGAAATTAATCCCTCGAATCCGCTGGCATATCCTTTACCGCCAACCTGTTCACGCACTGTTTCAAGCTTGTTCCGTCCTTTGTAGATCACCACCCGAACGGCTTTGCGTTTCAGCTTCTTGAATTTACTGAAATCCCTGGCAAATAGCAGAGCTCCGAGGTTGGTGATATTCCAGGTGCCGGAGTCATTGACTGTAATCAGGTCATCCTGTGCCAGCTTCTCCAGAATTCCCGCTCTGTTATCAGGTAGAGGAAGTTCCAGAAGCTCGAAATAGGAAGGGTAATCCAGAAGGGATAGAACAAGCTGATCATCTGCCTGTTCCATGGCTGGCAAATCTTCAAAAGGTGTAGCATCAAAGGCTCGCCAGAGTGCCCGCTCTTTTTCAGGAAAGTCCTTCAGCTTTTTCTTGTAGCTGCCAATACGGATGAACTCTGTGCTATCGAATTGCACTGGAGTGTGGGAAGCCTTGGCTATTTCCAGGATAACAACAGGCTTCTCATCCACATTCAATGAGTGGAAGGTAAAGTAGATACGGGGAGAGAGTTTTTGCAGCAACCAGCTTTCCAGCTCCTGGCCACCGCGTTTGTCGGTTGCCGGTACAAAATCAGTACCAATCACTTTATGGCTGGCATCATCAATGCCCCACACCATATAGCCGTTCAGCTTGCCGGATAGAGCTGCCCCGTTGCTCAGGGCAGAGATATAGGCACCCAGGTCATCGGGCTTGATTCGATTATGCTTGAACTCAACCCATTCCGTTTCAGCAGGTAAAGCCAGCAGCTCACGCAGTAGTCCCTGTAGTTCTTTCTCCGTGCGCTGGCTCATGGGCTGGGGGTCTCCTGAATAACTTTGATCAGTTTAACGGGAATAGAAACCGGGTTCATCATACGGTAACCCTGATCTGGCCGGTCAGTAGCTTTTGCATCAGGCCTTTTTTGAGTTGTTGGGTTTGGGTTTTGCGTTTAGATAGCTGATCAAGTTTCATATCAGCCACAGATAGTATTTTGGAAATTTTGCGGCTTTCATTTAAATCATTTGGTACTGGTATTTTCAGGTTGCGAATATCCTTCAAGCTCAGCGACATTTGTGAGGAGCCATTTATATTGTGTTTTATTTGTTTTTGGCAGGAAGGGCTGGTTAAAAAGTAATATAGGTATTCACCTCGGCCTTCTGTTGCAATGACTGCTGTATTCTGCCCGAGGCAAAATGGCTGGCTTTCTACCACTAAGGCGCACTGCCCGAAGGAGCCAACTCGACTTATCACAACATCGCTGATTTTGGGTTGATACTTCTTTATGAAAACTGAGTAAACATCTTTACTCACTGTCTTGCAGTTATTCAGGTCAATGTGTTTATCCTTTATATCTCCAACTCTGACCATAGGATAACCATCATCAGAAAACTTAGGTGTGCTATGTAAACTATCGAACACATGGTGCAAAGTTGAAAGCTTTTCCACTTCCCACTCAACCGGAATCCGCCCCAGCTCAGTCTCCTTAAACTCGGTATGAGGCTGCCACTGGCCGTTGGCATCCTGTGTACCCACACCTTCGGAAAACAACTTTTGCATCAGCCCTTTTTTCAGGGTTTGGGTGGTGGTGATCTGCTGGTCGATCAGCTCCAGCTTGCGATCAACAGTGGAGAGAATTTTGGTGATTTTTTTTCTTTCTGCAATGGGGGGGACGGCAAGACTAATTTTCTCAAGTGCTGCTTTGTTTAACTTATATCGTCCTGCTCCCTGTCTGGTTAGGTAGTTAACAATGTCCCTATTTCTAAAGTAGTGATAGAACCACTCAGCTGAACATATTTCAGTATCACTAAGCACGTGAGCATGGTTATTAACCGTGCTTTTGCCGTGAATGAGCTGAGTCATCGACATACTGGCGTACTTTAAGAAGTGGTCACCATCTTCTCCGATTAATGTGAATGTTCCATCTTGCTCATATGTAGATATAAAATCTTGAGCTTTAGTTGGACCATAATACGGATATGGGCCGGGTATAAGCTTTCTTTCATCCCGATTTATTGGTTTTCTACGATTATTTTGAATGGAAAGAGCTTCACCAACTGTATAAACAGACCAGTCCTTTGGTATCAAACCAACCAAACTATCTTTGTAGTCGCTTTGATTTGTAACAGCTCCCATTATGACACCTCTGTATTAGAGCAAGCTTTTACGCTGGAATGACGAAGTGAAGTAAGGCCAAGTTCATTTAGGTAATCATTAAGCTCAGTATCAACTTCATCTAATTGCTTGCTAATAACATCCAGCTCACCCAGCACAGCCGGAATATCCACCAGCGGCTCAGGCTCAGAGGTATCAATATACCGGGCAATATTCAGGTTGTAATCGTTATCCGCAATCTCTTTCAGTTCAACAACCCGGCTGTATTTCTCCTCTTCGGCACTGTTGATAAAGGCGGCGCTGTGGGCATCGTGGATATGGTCAATATCCTGCTCCCGCAGGGTGTTCTGGTTTTTGCCTTCGGCAAACTCCCGGCTGGCATCAATAAAGATGACTTTATTCTTTAAACTGGCCGGTTTCTGCTTGTTCAGAATCAGCACACAGGCGGGAATGCCGGTGTTATAGAACAGGGCGGAAGGCAGGCCGATCACCGCTTCAATACGGTCGCCGGGGATTTCACTGGTGCCCTTTAACAGCCCGGTACGAATCTTGCCCTCTTCACCACCACGGAACAGCACACCGTGGGGCAGCACCACCGCCATACGACCATTGTCTTTAACACTGGCCAGCATATGCTGGACAAAGGCCAGATCGGCATAACCCCGTGGTGGAACACCGTATGCCAGGCGGCCATGTTTATCGTGCAGATCTTTTTTATAGTTGGGGGCAACCTCTTTCTCTTTGCCGTTCTTATCCACCTTCTTCTTCAGGTTCACTTCCAGGGGCGTCCACCACTGTTTGGCGGAAAACGGTGGATTGGCAATCACCCGGTCAAAGGTTTTCAGGGTTTGGGCGGG
The DNA here is from genome assembly GCF_023502345.1 of Parendozoicomonas callyspongiae. Classification (GTDB taxonomy): domain Bacteria; phylum Pseudomonadota; class Gammaproteobacteria; order Pseudomonadales; family Endozoicomonadaceae; genus Sansalvadorimonas; species Sansalvadorimonas callyspongiae. Next base: position 1,145 of record NZ_JAMFLX010000049.1, on the reverse strand, counting down.
CGCTTTGCCTTCCAGATGCAGCGGGCTGACCAGAGTATCGCCCCGGCGCAGATCGGCGCTCATATTGTGCAGATAGAGGTTCAGCTTACCGATGGCCCAGGTCCCCAGGTTTTTCTCCTGACCATAGAGGGTGACATTGGCTTTACCGAGAATGGTGCCACCGGGCAGTTCCGCCACATGGTGGGCACTTTCCACCAGCATTCCGCCGCAGCCAAAGGTTGGGTCATAAACCGACTGGCCGGGTTGAGGGTCCAGCAGGCGCACCAGAAGTTGTACCACAGGCTTCGGGGTATAGAACTCGCCGCCTTTCTTGCCGGCATCGTCAGCAAATTTCTTGATCAGATACTCGTAGGCATCCCCCAGCATATCGGCTTTATACAGGCTGCTGTTGCCCAGGTGATACTGGTTAAAGTGCCGCAGCAGGCGGGCCAGAAGAGTATCCCCCAGCTTGGCCTTGTCGCCGAACTGGATCGCCGTCAGCACACCTTCCAGATAAGGGTTGCGGGCTTCAATATCGGCAAAGGCTTCGTCGATGGCTTCACCAATATTCTCGGTGCGCTGGATAATATAATCCCAGCGGGCATGTTCCGGCACAAAGTGATCGCCTTCATCATGCTCCAGTTCAATGGCTTCCTCCCGGGAGCACTCTTCGTCCTCCATCAGGGACTGCACTTTCTCTTCAAATACATCGTTAAAACGCTTGAGAAAGATCAGGCCAAAGATGTAGTTCTTGAAGTCGGAGCTGTCGATAGAGCCCCGCATAATATTGGCGGATTCCCAAAGCCAGCTTTCCAGAGCTTCCAGGGTGAGTTTGTTGTGTGTGTCAGACATGGACTAAACCGAGTTGCAGAGAGACGGAAGCGGGCAGGTGCCGGGACAAAACCACCAGCAGCCAGTCGTGTAATAGCTCTCTGAGAAAATTTGTGAATGGGAGTAGATTACATGAAAAGGGAGGCGTGCCGGAATATTTTGAAAATGTCTCCTTTTGTCACCTTACTCCACTTTGCAGGAAGCCCACTGATGATTAAGCGAATTATGCGAAGAAAGCTTAATGACGGGGCCTGTAGGCATTCTCATATGACCAGAAGGTTTCCATTTGTGTACCGAAAGCCATATCACATGTTTTTCCTTTGGGTATAAAAAAA
>NZ_JAMFLX010000048.1 GCF_023502345.1 Parendozoicomonas callyspongiae | reverse complement strand
AGGTAGCGCTGTAAGCCAGAAGGTGCTTTACCGTTTTTCACGACTCCATCTGTGGTATCACAGTGAACACATACAACTTTTTTAATGACTGCCATAGGAAAAAGTGGGCAGAATACCAGTAAAGCGGATCTATGAACTATACGAGATCAACGCATCTGATTCATGACCCATTTCAACAGAATTACCATTTTTTAATCGAAGATTGGTACGTGTGTAATGAAAGGGAAGGGGATAAGCCAACCCCCGTGTTACTACGGGAGCGGCTTTAAAAGACAGGCTGGGTTAATAACCTGATACTTGATTAGTTGGAGGGCCTTCCATCCTTGTTTAAAACAACAATCTCACCTAATCCCAGCTTTTCAAGTTCTGGTTTGATTTTTTTAACGTCGCCGGCAATCACCCAGGTGAAGGCGTCAGGCGTCAGATATTCTTTGGCCATGGCCTGGATATCGTGGGTGGATACGCCCTCGACTTTGTCTGCATATTCGTAAAGGTCATTTTCCGGTAAGTCGTATTCAACCAGGCTGCTGATAGAACTCAGTAGGGCGCCGTTGGTTTCATAACTTCCAGGCAGTTTGCGAATACGGTTACGCTTCACAAAATCTACTTCCTGCGCTGTTGCAGGTTTGCTGCTCAGGAATGCGTGGTACTCCTTGAGAATCTCCTGAACAGCTGGTGAGGTTTTATCAGCCTGAACTGAGGCGCTGGCTAAATAGGGGCGCTGGCCTCTTGCGCTTTTGGCGTAACTCTTGGCACCGTAAGCCCAGGACTTATCCTCTCGCAAGTTCATATTCAGCCGGGCAGTAAACTGACCACCAATGACATCATTCATCAGATTAAATGCCAGAGTGTTGTCGTTGTTGCTGGGCATGACCAGCTGACTGGCAACAATCACAGACTGACTTGAACCTGGGTAATCAACCAGATAAACCCTGGTTTTCTCAGGGGCATCAACATGGGCAATGTTCTTGTTGGGCAGTGGCAGTTGTGGAGCATTCCATTTGACAAAAGCCTTGTTAAGCTTGGGCAACAGCTGCTCCATGGTGATATCACCGGTGACAATCAAGGTGGCATTGTCCGGACGCAGCCAGGTTTTCCAGAACTCGATCAGGTCTTCCCGCTGAAGCTCTTTAACCGATTCGGTGGTGCCGTTTCCACTCCAAGGCGTGTTGTAAGCATGGTCATTGCCATAAAGAAGCTCAGGGAGAACACGGCCTACAGCGCTGGTTGGTGTGGCCTTTTCCTGGCGAATGCCATCAAGCAGATTATTGCGTACGCGAACGAAGTTCTTTTCCGGGAACACCGGGTTCATCAGCACATCGGCAAGAATATTCAGTGATGGATCCAGGCTGACTGTCAGGGTGTTCAGATAAACACTGGATGTATCCAGATCATTGCCGGTGCTGAGTCCGGTACCGATGTTCTCAAGATCAGCAGCCAGCTGTAGGTTGGAGCGTTTTTTAGTTCCCTCAGTCAACATGGCCATGGCTAAATCAGGCAGCCCCGGCTTTCCAAGGCGGCCGGATAATCCGCCATTGAACAGAAGTTCCATCTGTACAACAGGTGTCTGCGGGCGACTGGCAAGAACAACACTCAGGCCATTATCCAGAGTCGCCTTTTCCAGGGCTGGCAGAGATAGGTCAACCTGATCACCAGCTGCAGGAACTCTGCTGCGGTCTGCACCTTGAGCGGAGTGACTGTATTCAGGAAATGGCGTGACTTCGAGAACATAGGCACCATCGGATAGCCACTCTTTGGCACTAGTGCGGATAGCTGCTGGTGTTGACGCTTTCATCATATCCAAGCTTTTCTGATAGAAAGCCGGGTCACCATGGAGAACTTCTCCCCGGGCCAGAATATCTGACTTGCCACCAAAACCACCAACCCGTTCAGTTCCGCGAACAAACCCTGCAGCCTGGCTGAAGCGGATACGCTGCAACTCTTCCTTGGTAGGGCCATCTTTCAGGAAGCTTGCAAGCTCTTCCCTGATGGCCGTTTCCAGTTGGTCTGTGGTCACATCGGGGCGGGCACTGGCAGAGATCATAAACTGACCTGCCAGCAGGCGGTCATAAAGAAAGACACTGACATCTGTTGCCAGCTGATCTTCCAGAACCAACCGCTTGTAGAGACGGCTGTTGCGGCCACCACCAAGAACATCGGAGGCGAGTGACAGCAGCTCGGCATCTTCGGTGCCGGATTCAGCGACATTCCAAACCATCATTATGCGGGTTTGCGGCACACGATCCTGAATAGTGTCCCGTTTATCTTCACTACGCTTGGCAACCCATGCTTCAAGTTTATTTAATGGCTCACCTGCGGGAATATCGCCAAAGTATTTCTGCACTTTCTCTCTGGCTGTTTCTACATCAATATCGCCGGAAAGAACCAGAACCGCATTGGATGGCCCGTAATAGGTCTCAAACCACTTCTTAACCAGATCGACGCTGGCAGCATCAAGATCTTCCATATAACCAATGGTTGGCCAGGAGTAGGGGTGACCATCCGGGAATGACTGCTCGGCCACACGGGACCAAACTTTGCCATAAGGTCTGTCTTCACCCTGACGCTTCTCGTTCTTCACAACACCGCGCTGCTCATCCAGCTTTGCCTGGCTGATGGAGTTGAGGAAGTGCCCCATACGGTCGGATTCCATCCACAGGGCCATATCAAGTGCAGGAGTCGGCACTGTTTGAAAGTAGTTAGTGCGGTCAGAGCTGGTGGTACCGTTCTGATCTGTGGCACCTGCTTCCTTGAAAGGGGTGAAGAATTCACCCTGGAAGTTTTCTGAACCCTGGAACATCAGGTGTTCAAACAGATGGGCAAAGCCGCGGGAGCCAAGCGACTCATCCTTGGAGCCAACCTTGTACCAGATGTTCACTGCCACAATGGGAGCCTTATGATCTTCATTGACGATCACAGTCAGGCCGTTATCCAGAGTAAACTTCTGAAATGGAATCGTGACTTCCGGTAGTGCTGCTGGTTGCGAAGCTGTTGTTTGTGATGAAGCGGTAAATGAACTTACGCTCATGCCGGAGCAGCCAGCCAGAAACGCACCGGATAACACCAGTGCCAGAATCCTTTTCCGGAAACGGGGTCTGTCAGTCATGGTAATTCTTGGAAGTCCTTGGAAAGGTTTGTCTTTGAGCTTATCACACACACTGACATCTGCCGGTTGAAAAAGTTCCTGTATTGCATCAATCAGGTGTCGTATTTCTTCAAAGTGTGTCTAGTACATCATTTCAATGAAATTGTCGGGTAAAGCTTCTTCAGTCAGACTGTTGTATCAGAGACACTTTCAACAATATCCAACTCGACCAGCTTGTCAGCCAACAGTTCCATAGTCCATTTTGAGCGGCCTTCAGGAGGTTCTGAACAGGTTAGAGCAATGAGGTAGGCCTGTTTTTCTCCATTAAGCTTGCGCTCTGCACCTTTTCGGCTGAATTTACCTTCAATGGCGATGCCGAGCCCTTCTTCCACTGCGCGCTTCCGTGTTCTTTGTACGGTCTTCTTTGAGGTCGCACAAACATCGGCCACTTCTATTTCACTCAGGGCTGGTCCGTTTTCGTTTAGCCCGAGAAGGATCTGTGCGTGTAAGCGCTTGTGGCGAGCAGCCTTGCTTTTGACCAGCGCTTTGAGTGAGTGCTGTTCTTCAGCTGCTAGCCGGATATGGTATTTGACAGGCATGATTTGAAAAATTCCAAATCATGCCCATTTTCGAGTTTGCTTTCCTTGGCAGAAGTCAAAAACAAGGAAATGATGTACGCGAATAATATTCGATTTTAATTCAAATTTAATTTGATGCTCCATTGTTCAGATAGCTGGAGCTGGTTAACGAGGAAGGCATCATGCCCACAAGATATTTTCAGATCGCAGCAAGAGCAGGTTTGTTTGTCACTGTTACTCTGGGGCTTCTTCTTGGTTGTTCAAAGCAGGAAGAGATTGCGAAAGAGGTGGTGCGCCCAGTCAAACTCTTTGAAATCAAAGATACAAACGGCGGCGACGTCAGACGTTTTCCCGCGCAGGTGTATTCAGCAGAAGAATCCAAGATCTCTTTCCGGATACCGGGAGAGCTGATTGCGCTTCCGGTAAAAACCGCAGAAGAAGTCAGCAAAGGCCAGTTGCTCGCCCGTCTTGATGACCGGGATATTCGCAACGAGCTGGATCTTCGCCAGGCTGACTATGATCTGACTGAAATCAATCACAAGCGCATCAAGTCCCTGCGAGAGAAAAAGGTTGTTTCCCAGGCTGAGCTGGATACAGCAAGCACAAACCTGAAATCAGCACGTGCTTCTCTGAAGCTGGCCAAAGACAAGTTGGAGTATTCCACCCTGACAGCACCTTTTGATGGACGAGTGGCAAGGGTGGATGTTGAAAACTACCAGTTTGTTATGAACCAGCAAACCATTCTGATTCTTCAGGACAGCAAAACTCTTAAAGTCAACATACAAATGCCGGAGAACATTCTGGCAAATGTACAAAGAGAGCACGTGGACGAAGGCTATCAGCCGACTGTGACCTTTAGCGGCATTCCAAACAGAACATTCCTGGTTTCCTACAAAGAGCATTCAACCACTGTCACACCTGGTACGCAGTCGTACAAAGTGACTTTTACCATGCCGGTTCCTGAAGATATTATCGTTTACCCTGGAATGGGAGCCACGGTCGCCATCGATTTTGTCCAGCTGATGAATCATGAAGGCTCGGCCCCTTCCGTCGTTGTCCCACTGACAGCAATACTGGAAGACGATGTTACCGGTCAGCAGCAGGCATGGATTTATGATCCGGAAACCGGTGCTGTTAAGCCTGTTCTGGTCGCAGTAGGTCAGGTTACCCGTGAAGGGATAAAAGTCGTTTCTGGACTGAAGCAGGGCGATATGGTCGTAACGGCCGGTCTGACCCGTCTGCGCAGTGGTATGAAGGTCAAGCCTCTGACCCGTGAGCGGGGGCTGTAAGGATGAATATCTCTGAATACTCATTACGCAACAAAGTCATCAGCTGGCTTTTTGTTGTCCTGTTGCTGGTGGGGGGCTCAATTTCCTTTACTCAGCTGGGCCAGCTGGAGTTTCCGGAATTCCCGATTCCCCAGGCAATGGTGAATACAGTGTATCCCGGGGCTTCACCTGAGCAGGTTGAAGAAGAGGTGACCCTTCCCATTGAGAAGGCGATTCAGCAGCTGGAGTACGTGAAGCATATCTCTTCGGTATCCAGTGCAGGTGTTTCCCAGATTGAAGTTGAGCTGAAAGAAACATTTCCTGTGCATACGCATCCGCAGATTTGGGATGAGATGCGCCGGAAGGTCGATGATATACAGTCACAGCTCCCTCCCGGTGTGATGACCTCGGTTGTGAATGATGACTTTGGTGATGTCTTTGGCATCATGCTGAATATCAGTGGCGAAGGTTACAGCTACAGGGATCTGGAAAACTATGCAGACTTTCTGCGCCGGGAACTCTCTCTGGTAAAAGACGTAAAGAAGGTCAACATTGCCGGGGAAGTTCGTGAACAGGTTCTGATCGAGATTTCGCAGGCCAAAATGGCTGCACTGAACCTTGACCCTTCCTGGATATTTGGACTGCTCCAGAACCAGAACGTCGTTTCAAATGCTGGCGATATGCTGATCAGCGGGCAGAAGGTAAGGATTCACCCAACGGGTGAGTTTATGAATATCCGTGAACTTGAGAACCTTCTGGTCAGCCTTCCCGGCAGTAGTGAACTGATTTACCTTGGGGATATTGCATCCATCAGCCGTGACTATGATGAGACTCCGATGTCTCTCTATCGCAGTAATGGTCAGCCTGCACTTTCGCTCGGCATTTCATTTGCCAAGAATGTGAATGTTGTTGATGTCGGTCGCGCTATTGATGCCCGCCTTGCTGAAATGGAACCTGCCCGTCCGGTCGGTCTGGATCTTACAACTGTTTACAACCAGCCAGATGTTGTTGATCAATCCGTATCAGATTTTCTGGTCAGTCTTGTTGAAGCCGTTGCGATTGTTATTGTTGTTCTGATGTTTGCCATGGGTCTGCGCTCCGGCCTGATTATGGCAGCAATTCTGTTGCTGACCATCTTCGGTACTTTCATCGGTATGTGGTTGCTGGATGTCAATCTGCAGCTGATATCCCTGGGGGCACTGGTGATCGCTCTGGGTATGCTGGTTGATAACGCCATCGTGATTACCGAGGGCGTTCTGGTTGGTTTGCAGAGAGGTCAGTCCCGCCTTGAAGCGATTCGCCAGGTTGTTAAACACCAGCAGTGGCCACTGCTTGGTGCAACGGTTATTGCCATTATCGCTTTTGCCCCGATTGGACTTTCCCCGGATCTGACCGGAGATTTCATGAAATCGTTATTTACGGTTCTCTGTATCTCCCTGATTATCAGCTGGGTTCTGGCAATTACCCTCACTCCATTTTTCTGCAACCTGTTTTTTAAAGAGGCTCCCACAGCTTTAATTGGTGATGAGGTTGATCCTTACAAAGGGCTGCTGTTCACCATTTATAGAAAACTGCTGCAGAAAGCTCTGACGCACCGGATTATTTCCATTTCCCTGACTGGTCTGCTCCTGGTTGTTGCCGTGATTGGTTTCGGTAATGTTAAGCAGGCATTTTTCCCACCTTCCAATACACCTATATTCTTTGTTGACCTCTGGTTCCAGGAAGGAACGGATATCCGCCAGACCAGCGAAAGGGTGGCGCAGATTGAGCAGGAAGTGATGAAGCTGGATGACGTGCTCAATGTCACCAGTGTGATGGGTATGGGAGCCCAGCGATTTATCCTCACCTATATGCCTGAGAAGGTGTACAGCAGCTATGGACAGTTAATCGTCGAAGCTGAAAATCTGGAAACAGTGAAAGCACTGATTCCTGAGGTTTACGATGTAATGGATCAGCAGCACGATGTTGAATACAAGATCAAGCTGCTGCAGAACGGTCCAACCCCTATAGCCGGCATTGAGGCCCGCTTTTACGGACCAGACCCTGCCGTTCTTCGTAAACTGGGTGCCCAGGCAATTGCCGTGATGGAAGCTGAACCGGGAGCAATGGGTGTCCGTCATACATGGCGTGAAAAACAGGATATTGTTCGTCCGGTTCTCGACGAAGCTGCCGCCAGACGGAGTGGTATTTCCAAGAAGGCGATTGATCAGGCCATGCTTGTTAACTTCAGTGGAATGCAGGTTGGCCTGTACCGGGATGGCAGTCATATGCTGCCGATTATCGCCCGTGCCCCTGATGAAGAGCGCCTGAATGCAGACAGCATCAGTGACCTCCAGATCTGGAGCCAGGAGCGCAACTCATTTGTTCCTGTTTCTCAGGCTGTCACAGGTTTTGAGACAGAAACTGAAAACCCTCTGGTACAGCGTCGTGACCTGCGCCGGATGCTGGCAGTCATGGCTGATCCGTCACCATTAAGCGATGACACGCCTGAATCCATACGCCTGCGTCTGAAAGAGAAAATTGAAGCCATTCCTCTGCCCGACGGTTACACCTTCGAATGGGGTGGTGAAAAGGAAATGTCGGAAGATGCGCAGACAAACCTGTTCAGCTCTTTGCCAATGGGTTACCTGTCCATGTTCCTGATAACCATTTTCCTTTTTGGAACCATACGTCAGCCGCTGGCTATCTGGGCAACTGTTCCCCTGGCAGTGATTGGTGTTTCTGCTGGTCTGCTGCTGTTAAACAAGCCATTTACTTTTACAGCGCTGCTTGGACTGCTCAGTCTTTCCGGAATGCTGGTGAAAAACGGTATTGTGCTGGTTGAACAGATCAATATTGAAGCCAGAAAAGATATCACTATTCAGGCCGCCATTTTGGAAGCATCAATCAGCCGTGTCCGGCCTGTGTGTATGGCAGCCCTGACCACCATGCTGGGCATGATCCCCCTGGTGTTTGATGCGTTCTTCAGTTCCATGGCAGTCACCATCATTTTTGGTCTTGGATTTGCCACAGTTCTGACTCTTGTTGTGCTGCCGGTTATCTATTTGCTGCTGCACCGTATTCGTTTTGATCAAGGCGAAATGACGTAAAAGCAAGGATGCTTCCCGAGTTGTTCGTATTCAGGCTCTAAGTAAATAGAGGGATGAGGACTGATCATTTCCCCTTGACCAGTCCTCGCTTTAACCAAGCGGCTATTTATCCAAAAGAGCCATTGAAAGCATCAACTGCTGATCCAACGCCCCACGGTTTCTGTCCATGACTTCGGTCGCAGCCTTTCCTACTTCCAGACAGGCTTCTCTATCCGCCAGAAGGTACGCTGTCTGCCTTGCCAGTCCGGCTGCGGTATGAACTGTTGCCAAAGCACCAGCCTGCTCCATTGTCTGAACCACTTCGGCAAAGTTAAACACATGTGGTCCCATAATCGTGGGAAGACCAAGTGCTGCAGGCTCCAGTGGATTATGCCCGCCATGTTCAACCAGGCTGCCACCAACAAAGGCGATATCTGATGCTGCAAACATACGCATCAGCTCCCCCATGGTATCTCCCAGCAGAACATCGGTTTCAGGTGTAACCGGGTCATTAGTGCTGCGACGGCTGACTTGTAACCCTCCGCCTGAAAGTTGTTCATAGACAGGGTTGAAACGTTCAGGATGGCGCGGAACAAGAATCAGAAGAGTGTCGGGCAGTGAGTCACGTACCGACTGGAACGCTTCGATAACCTGTTCATCTTCACCCTTGTGGGTGCTGGCAGCAATAAAGATACGGGCATGCTCTGGTCGGCCGCTCAGCCATTGCACGCGCAGGCTCTGCCCTTCAGTCCTTAATTCTTGTGAAACAGCGATATCGTATTTCAGCGTGCCTGTCACTTTCATACGGGCTTTCGGGAAGCCCAGTTCGGTAAACCTTCTGGCATCGTCTTCTGTCTGCGCGGCGATGAAGGACAGCTTCGTTAACATATTACGGCTTAATGAACTAATACGCTGATAACCGCGGGCAGAGCGTTCCGAGAGACGGGCGTTTGTCAGAAGGGTTGGGATGTTTCTCTTGTGGCAGGCAGCCACGGTATTGGGCCAGAGTTCAGTTTCCATAAAAATGGCCAACTCCGGCTGGATCTTATTCAGAAAACGACTGACCGAACCGGGAAGGTCATAAGGCGCATAAACATGGAACATGCTGTCACCATAGAGCTTCTTCACCTGTTCTGAGCCGGTTGGCGTCATGGTGGTGACCACAATACGATGATCCGGGCAGGCTTCCATCAGCTTTCTGACCAGAGGAGCTGCAGCGATGCTTTCCCCAACGGATACTGTGTGAACCCAGATACTTTTCTGGCTGTCGGATGGGCCGGTAAAAAAGCCGAAACGTTCACTCCAGCGTTTGGCGTAGGCGGGTGCTTTCCAGGCCCTGTAGAGAAGCCTTAGGACAATGAGTGGCAGGCCCAGGTAGAAAATCAGGGTGTAAAACAAACGCGACATTGGAAACCGCTTTTATATTCGGGGGGCACTATTATCCGAAAGTCAGTGGATTAATGCTACCCGAGGAGTTCCTGATGCTCTCTTAACTAGACGTCAATTGTCATTTTTCTGGAAAAACGCAGTTTTTCGACTTAAATACCATAAGTTACAGGTGGGCGGGCTGTAGATACTTTGTCGGGTGTTTGACGCTTTGTTGTGTTCGCAGGAGGGCGACTAATATTCGTTTAAGAAATTATATTTCAGGCATTTTATGTTGTTTCAGTTTCGGGGGAAACGCGATTGCAATGTTTATAAATCCTGGGCCTGGGATACCGGGGCTTGTGTATTGTGATTCCGCTGTTGCTATTCAACCCGATCATGATGGAAAAGGCTTATACATTAAGACCCCCAAAGGGGGGGCTCGCAGACAAGACGGCCAATCATCTAACCAACTCCCGTCGTCTGGTAAAACAGAAGATAACTGGCAAATGCACTATGTTTCTTTTGCATGTGTGGGGATGCCTCCTTCCTATCTATGGGATTATCTAAACAGTAATTTAACGGGCACGCTTTCAAGCTACAACAGAGAATATGGGAGATCATTAATATATATATCTGATGGACATTCCCTATACCGGCTAAAGTACTCAGTAAAATATATAAAACCTGATGGCTCCTCAAAAAAAACTGATAGCTCCGCAATACTCGAACCTGAACCGGGGGTATTAATTGGTACCAATATATCAGCGCTGAAGGTGGTGTATGCTCTTAGAAGTGAAAGAGAAATAAAATATGAAGGTTATGATGAAGGAATATCTAAAAAGTTTGATGCAAATATTATCTTAATAGGCGATGAAGCAATCCACTTCGCTCACGATAAGAGAGATGGTAGAGAAATTATTGAAACAGAACAGCCTGCAGTTATCTCCTTAATGAGTGGACTCGGAGAACCTGTTGGAATCGCTGAAACTGATATGGAAGTCTACATTGCTTTCAAAAAAGCACTTGTAGTTTTTAAGGGAGGGTATAGCGATCTAGATATATCAAAATATGTTTTAATTTCAATAGATGAATTGGCAGAAAAAGTTACTAAACAGGACTCTGATGTATTCTCCGATTCTGAGCCAGAATTTTTAAAGAGCCATGATACACTTGCAACTGATCATGTTATCAACTCCATCTCTTGTTCCTGCCTTGGAAGTGATTGCTATGTTACTTTAGCAACAAGCAGGGGGATCATCGTAGGGCATGCTAATAGGGGAGTATGTGGATGGAGTGAAATTCCTCTCGAAAAAGAAGGCAGAAGAATTTGCGTGTACACTGATTATGCTCGTGTTGAAGAGGATAAAGAGCCTCGCATGGTTGCTTTCTTATCAAGTGATTGGCGCATAAATAAATGTGGCCGTTGTACTGTTAAATCGGCAGATTTAAAGGCCAAGGGTAATGCAGGTAAACCTTTCATCTGGCCTTGTGATGGGTTGGCCTGTCAATCAACAGAGATATCACAGGTTATGTACAAGTATAAGCCCGTATCTCAGGAGAGTGACACCTATGCAGCGTCATTACCTGCATTTCACTATCTAAATTATGACGGTGGTTGTCAAATCTCTCGCCGAGACTCATTACGTTTATCCCCAGCCATTTGCCATGGTCACTGGTCCTACCCCTACCCCTACCCCGCAGGTTCACTAATGTCACTATGTGAAATTAACCGACTTTCATCTTTATCTCAAAACGAACCGAATTACCCATTTATTGGCACTAACCTGGGAATGTTTCCATTAAGCATTCATACGACAACACCAATTGTGTCTCCCTCATCCATTAGTCCATTAGGAAGTTCGGCAAGCAGTTATTCATCTACAATGGAGGATGACCATGAAGCTGGAAGTCCAAGTGCAAAGAAAGTAAAACCAGCGCCAGTTACTTTAGTAAGTATTGGGACTGCTTCTCCCAGCTCTCCCCCTAGTGAAAAGTACACCAGTTCCCAAAGAAGGTTAAGAGCGGGAAGTAAAAAACATCCCTCTCATTCACGTTCTTCTTCAGGGAGCGGTTCTTGTAAAAGGCAATCCACTCCTTCTTCGGATCCTGTTGTTTCAGGAAAAACATTTGAATGGTCTGGACCGCCGGTAGATGGGCATACACCTCGTTATACAGACCCTCTCCCTATGACGCATGTAGCGAGCTGGGTACATGGAGATGAATGGAATGGCAGCTGGCCTACGAATTCAACATATTACTATCCAGCTGTTCCGGATACTCCAGTGACTAGTACTGTTCATACTCCTTCTTCAATTTCCAGGGCAGTGCAACCATCCATACCCCCAAAAAAGAGTTTGAACCCAGACGTTCTTATCCCTGGCAAAAGTAATGAGCAATAGCACCTTTTCGGAAACCTTCGTTGGCAATAACTTTAATATTTGAACAAGGGAATTGTTGCCCTAGCTTTTGCGCAAGATGAGTTGCCAGAAGCTCAACAGTTGTGTCTGTATCCATGACATAACAGTGTGAAGCGGGGATGGTTAACTCAAAGTATCCCTGGATTGCCTGATAGGAAAACACATTGTGCTCACATTCATCGATAAGAGTCGTGCCTTGAAGATCTTCTTGCGAGGCAATATAGATATCACGCCACTGCTCTGCACAGTCATGCTCAATATCTTCCCTGCGAGTGTTATCAATATAAATTGAAAGGGGGGAGCGGTGCCCATGGGCAATACGCTGGCAATCACCCTTATGCTTCTTTAAGCCATGGCTGTAGTGATAGTAGGCCCCCGTCAGTTTTTGTGGGTATAGGTGGAGTTCTATACCTGTAACATTTTCAGGCAGACCCTTGAGAACATGGGCTTCAATAATTGGACGAACGCCTGCGGGAGTAATTTCTTCCAGCTGAAGTGGAAGAATAGCCTGATCAGGGGCTCGGCAGCCTATGATTCCTCCCTGATCCAGCGTCAGTGTGACATCTCTTGAGCCACCCAGCTCGAGGAGAGTGATGTTCGGATTTTTTACGGGTACAAGAAGAGCATGATCAGCATGGGCATCAATCATGGCTTTGATCTCTTTCTTTACGTGTCCGAAATCAAAAACCATGCCCTCTTCATTTAGCTCTCCCGTGAGAATGACATCAACCAGCCATGTTTCACCGACAACGCCCCTGGCAGGGCAGAGATACGAGAAATCAATGGTGGTCAGTTGTTCTACAAAAAGGGCGGTCATACTCTTAATCCATGCTCTAGCTCTGATTTTTCCACAATTGAAAAAACAGGCTGCTATTCATTCAGGCGGGGCATTGTATGTCAGGTGTCTCTATCTGGCGAGTAA
>NZ_JAMFLX010000047.1 GCF_023502345.1 Parendozoicomonas callyspongiae | reverse complement strand
AGACTTAATGCCAAAGAGGGGTGTCCCTCTGACGCCTTCAGGTACTTTCCCTGCTGCCATTCGATACTCCGCTTAGTAGTTCTATGTTAAGTAGTTCTATAGGATGAAAGTGCAAACTTAATGTGGGTTAGACAGGAGAATTAGTTAAAATGTGTTAATCTATCTACTAACAAAATAGTTAGAGACAATTAACAAAATTTAGTTTCAATACGATTCGAACAGAGTGGCTTAAATAATTGATATACCGGAGTGTTAGGCATTCTTTCATTCAAGTTATTCTTTTATCGCAGCCAAAGTTCAAGAAGTCTGGTCGATGATACAAAAATAGTCATTAAAATAGAGATAAAATCTTCAAGTTATATTGGTCAAAAAATATCCTCTTGCCAGCATCCTGATATCATCCATGACTACACGCCTGTAATGGGTTGGTTTTCTTCTGATTGGCAAATATTTCTCCACTTCTTTTGAGCCCTAAAAGGAAGGGAGCCTCTGCAAATGCCGGGGCTTCCTCGCTTTAATCTACACCTGAACTGGTTGTACCGGTTTCTGGGATGCTGCTCCACGTGCATCAAATTCATTTTTCAAAGCAGTTTCATACTGGCGCCTAAAACGCGAAAATGCATTGTTGTAAACGAATGTCTGTTGCGAAAATAATTGGAATGCTTTTTCCCGACTTGCTCTCTTTTTATTGACTTCAGGATCATCTGTTCGCTCATGAAAATGGAGTTTTCCTTTTATATCAACTCCCTCTCCAATTATGGTAATTTCCTTGCCATCCTCATCTTTACTGAACATTGGATCCCCCCGAAATGGGTGAAGAACCTCGTAAGATTGATGATATGTTGATCTACACCACTCCAGTTCGCTTTTAATTTCTTCATTGCTCATAGAATGAAGATCTGACTGCATTCTTTTTAACAAATCTTTGTTAGTTGCTTTATGCCATACGCGAGACTCATCGTAAAAAGCGATTAATTTCTTTAAAAGTCCTTGTTCACCATCTTCAAATAGAGATGCATCAACTTTCAGAGGGGCAGTATCATCTTGGTCAAATTTTGAATACACCAGCTTACACCGATTGGTTAGATCCCTTCTTCGAGTTTTGGCACTCTTGAGTTGTGTGGACAGAGACCTTCTGATGAGTCCAGGATCAATATCCTTATGATCAGATTTCAGCATTACAAAATCTTTATCATCATCAGGATCTATCGATTTAAATATTTTACCTGTGTTCAATGTCCTTCTGAAATCCACCTCACCACTTCTTGCAGAGAATTCGGCTGCATTAATTTTTTTCTCCCATCCATCAAGAAACAGGTTCATATTTGTTTCCATCAGAGAAATCTTTCCAAGAAGATCCATATCTGTACATACCAGCCACTGGCCTGTTTTGACAGGCTTAACTCTTGAAAACTCTTCTTTTGACTGAGCTGTCTTTGTTGCAGACAAACTTGCCAATGAAAGTTCACTACTCCAGCGCACAGTTGTTGATTCACGCTTGCCATTGGCTTTAACCGATGCTTCGAGAGATTTTCTCTCAAGAGGAACAGTGTTGACATCATCATGGTATTTGATATCCACCCAGCATGGGTGTAAACAAATACCACTTTTCTTGAACATAACAGCTAACTTCAGGCTGCCATTTCCATATTTACATTTCCATTTCTTTGTTATCTTTCCTAGTTTGGCAAACTGGGAAAACTTTCTTTCACAGCAAACCAGTACCCGATCATCATCAACCTTAACAACTCTTACAATGTAAGAATCTCTCTCTTCTGCAGCATGGTTTGTATTTGTATCCAGCTGATAACGCAGATGCTGTGTAGCTATGGAAAGAGCTTTATGGATAGTCTCGAGACTGATTAAGTGTTGGCAGAACTGTCTCGTTGACTCCTCTTTATCCAGATATTTCTCTACAGCCTTATCAAAACTTTCCGATGTATCTGAAACCTGCACACCATGTAATAGTTCGGTCTTTACTAAACGCCCATCTTGGTCAGCAATCTCGAAAGTGACTTGAACCGCCGGAGGGTAGTAGGTTTTGTCTCCTTCCATCGGATTGCTTGTCTGTCTTACCAATCCTGCTGCGGGTGGAAGTCTTTTCGTTGCAGGTAATAGGCATTGGACTAAATCGCCAACATTCTGACCAGGTATTGGATCAGAATAATTTCCTGAACCTACTGTGCACTGGGTAAAGACAGGTACAGACAGCCCCAATATACCTTTGTGCGTTACTCGATGGCTGGATTTATCTTGAAGATCTATACGCTCACGAAGCTCAGCAAACTCGCCTTTAGTCGTAACTGCATTGACAAACTTTTGATAGGTTGAGTGATCAGCCTCAAGAACCTGGGATACGAAATTTAAAAAATTCTCTTTGTCTCTATTGAGCCTCAACACCATTTTCTGTGATATTTCTTTTTTGGCCTCAATGTAAGTATCATCTGAGCTGCCCACACCAAGTAATTTTTTTGCTGCTGCCTGTTTTGGCTCAACGAGCACATCAAGACCTGCCTGAGACCCTCTCCTGACTTTCAACTCTCTTGCCAAGAGCTGAAGCTCCTTAGCTGAAAGCAAGTCCAGAAATTGCATAACAACTTTGTCAGCAAATCGAGACTCCTGTGTCACACATCTCAGTAATAGATTCCGCCCTTCGAAAGCATCACGACTGAGAGGACATCCAATCCTGACTTCAGCCTCAGCAGCCTCCATTTCCCTTCCTGAAATATCAGTAGCACCGCCGCCAGTGCCGTCTTCTCCTTGTCGAGGCATATGACTTTTAAGCTCTTCAGGGGGCCTAACAGTAACCGTTGCCTCTGATGGATCAGAAGCAGAAGCAGAAGTTGTAGTTGCAGCCACTGATAGAGGCTCCGTCAGCTCTGTCTGCACAAATGTTTTTTTCTCAGTGGTTGGTGAACTTTGCATATATTCCCCCAGGGTCGGAATTATTCTCTGAACACCTTAGATTTACCGTTAACTGACAAGTTCGAGGGATTACTTACATCACTGTTAGCCAGGTATCTTCCAATACTTTCAAGTATTGCTAACAACTCCTGTTAGCCACCTTTCCATTTTTGAAACAATCACAAAACCTCTTCCCAAAAATGCTATCGACTCTTGGATGGCACAGAAATATTGTCCCATTCATGCTTTATCTTGAATCTCAATTTCAATTCTCTGCGTAAAGCACTCACCAGACAGCGATTTGCGGTAGTCCAGCTTTATGCATGAAGTAGTTGCATCTCTTACAGCCAACGAAGAAAAACTGAGAAAACACCTTTCCATTGCAGTTATCCACGGCGGCGATAAAGACGACGATGGCAGCTGCTTTTATAAAACCTATAACCCGAGAGCCGCCAAGACCTATGAACCGGTTGCCCGTCAGATTGCCGAAGCTCTGCAGCAGTGTGGTTACGAGCGTGTTGTAACCCTGCCGGAGAATGCCCGGCTGGTTGAAGAGCTGCAGAAGCACCAGGTTGATATTGTGTTCTGTAACAGTGGTGGTCTGCAGGGATACAACCCCATGTCTCACCTGCCAGCCCTGATGGAAATGGTGGGTCTGCCCTATGTTGGCCATAACCCGGTTAATGCCACGCTTCTTGATAATAAGCATCTGTTCAAGCAGGCGCTCTCTGACCTTGGTATTCCCACACCCGGTTTCCTGGTCTGCCATGGCTGTGAAAATGATTTTTCCAGTTTTGAGAAAAAGATGGCTCTGCGGTTTGGTGAGAGCAAAGGCCCGTTTATTGTTAAGCCGACTTCTGGCCGTGCCTCTATCCATGTCAACTATGCCGAAACCATTGAAGAGGCCTGGAAGCTGGTGCTGGCCACACAACAATGTACCTCTAATACCGTGCTGGTCGAGGAATACCTTCCGGGGCGAGAGTTTGTTGTGGCCATCAGCGGACCAATGGTGAAAAAGCAGAACCAGATCAACTGCAAAGCTGAACCTTTCGCTTTCTCAGTTATTGAACGCCGCCTGGAACAGGATGAGCATATCTTCACATCAATGGATAAAAAGGCGATCTCAGCCCAGCGTCTTCTGAATGTGACCGATGAAGAGCTGATCGCCAAAATCAACAAACTCGGGCAAGAGGTTCATGCAGGGCTGTGTCTGCAAGGCTTGATCCGTGTTGATCTGCGGATGGACAGCGCGGGCAATCTCTCTGTTATGGAAGCTAACCCTAAACCTGACCTGACCCGTCCGCAACCAGACAAGACCAGCCTGGTCTGCCATGGCCTGCCACGGGAAAATATGACTTATGAAGAGTTAATTGAGTCCCAGCTTCTCAATGCCATCGGTCAGCGAATGAAGGCTCTGCCGGAGTCCATCCCTCATATCAACAGGATTCTGCACTGAATGGTGAAGATGCCGATGCTTTCAGCCAGCAGGCTTCAGAGCCTGCTGGCTCTTTTGCTTGTAACCGCTCTGACCTTTTCACAGTTCAGTCAGGCTGAAGAATCTGTGGAAGACAATCCGGAGTGGTTTGGCGTAACTGTCAATGGCCAGTGGCCGGTTTCGTTTTCAGAAAGATCTTTCCAGTCTGTTGAGGCAGAGAAAAAGATCCTCTTTATCTATTCCAAAGCGTCATCTGCCTACGACCAGGCCTTTGCCACCATTGCCCGCTCATTCCAGCAACACCTGCTGGGAGCCAGTTATCTGGTGGTCAATTTTCGTCAACAGCCTGAGCTGGCTCGTCAGCTGTTACTGCAGGAAGGCTTTGACCTCGCTTTTATCGCCGGTTCCAAAGCGACATCAGAGCTTTATGGCAGCCAGATTAATCCCGCCATGTCTGTTGTCACTGTGACAGCAAAAGACCCGGTGCTGCTTGGTTTAATCGATAGCTATGAAGCGCCGAATACTGCTCCCGGGCAAAAGGATCACCGGCATCAGTATGCATTTACTTCATTAAATGTTCGTCCGGAAATCCTGACCAGCTATCTTCAAACCCTGAACCCCCGGATGATGCATATAGGCATGATCTACAGCAGCAACAATTCAAGTGCCAGGACAACACAGGTTCTGCCAGTCATTGCTGCCGCCCGCAAGGTGGGTATCGATGTCCATCCTATTGCTATTGAGGCAGACCAGCCGGAAGCCAGCCTTGCTGAGCAGATACCACGCGCACTTGCCACGTTCCGGGAAAAAGATCCGGGTCTGGTAAACAGCCTGATCTGGATTACCGGCAGCACCCTGCTGTTCAGCAGGCTTGAACAGATCAATCAGCTGGCCGATGGCGTTCCAGTTTTGACGGCAGTGCCGGATCTGGTTTCGTCGAAGCCGGAAAGCCCGATGCTGGCGATAGGTATTGGTTTCCAGAGTAATGCCGCACTGGCTGCGGTCTATGGGCGACAAATTCTGGCTGACCGGGTCACGCCCGCCCAACTGCCGGTTGGTGAGCTGTCACCGCCGGATATTGCCATTAATTTCCAGAAAGTCGAGGAATCCGGATGGCGGATTCCTGTTCGTATGTTTGAGCTGGCTACGATTCTTTTTAACAAAAACGGGCAGCCAGTTAACAGGAGGGGAATGCAGGTTGAATCGCCTCAGAATTAAACGTGCAGGTCTGCTGGCAGGTCTTTTGCTGGCACTGACACCAATAACAGGCAACACCGCAACTGAACGGCTTAAACTGGCGACTCAGGTGTGGTCGCCTTATCAGTACACGACTCCCGACGGTCAGATTCATGGACTGGCGATTGACCGGGTTCGCTGCACGCTGGGCAATCTGCAGCAACCCTACCAGATAGCCTTTATGGAATGGAGCAATGCCCAGCTGAATGTTCGCCGTGGCGACTTTGACGGTTTTTTCCTGGCTTCCCGGAACGAGAGCCGGGATAAATACGCCACCCTGTCAGATACCGTGGCCAGGCAGCATTGGGTGCTCTACAGCTTTCAGGATATCGGTAAGGCTCTGTTCACCACCATGGACTACAAGGAAAACGTCAGCGTTGCTGCCACGTTTGGCTCCGCCAAATGGTTCTGGCTGAAAAAGAACGGTTATCGCGTTGATAAGTATCCCAAAGACGTACGCCGTCTGGTTGATCTGCTGCTCGACAGAAAAGTCAGTGCCGTTTTGGAAACACGTGAAGTCATGGACGAAGAACTGAAAAGACGCGGCATCAAAGCCGACTCCCTGAACCAGATTGAATTGCGCCAGAAAAAACTGGGCGTCTATTTTGGACGGGACTTCCTGGGCCGTAACCCGGGTTTTCTTGACCAGTTCAACAAGGCGTTGAAGTCCTGTGTGCCGCCAGCAACTAAAGCAGCAACAGGAGCTGATTCATGAGTTTACAGCTGCAGATAATCAACATCCCCGAAGGGGAGCTGCTGGCCGATACTCTTTACCGTATTCCAGCTTCCGGTGGACTGATTGGCCGCGCGCCGGAGTGCACTGTTCCTCTGCCCGACAATAGTCGCTTTTTATCCAGCCGCCATGCCCGGGTGTTTCAGGAAGATACCCAGTGGCTGATTGAAGACCTGAGTACCAATGGGCTGCTGATTAACAATGCCTCCTCGCCACTTGGCCCAGGCAAACGACACACTCTGACAGATGGCGATATTCTAACCTGCGGTGAGTACCGTATTATGGTCAATCTGTTTTCCCCCGAGATCAGCCTGACATCCTGTCTGGCCGATACGCTGGAAGCGGCACCTTTAAATGATCATTCGTCCGATGATCCTTTCTCGACCTCTCCGTCACAGTTCAGCCAGGCAACCGCCATGGTTCTGGATGACCCTTTCAGTGATCTTTCCAGCGAAGCTGCTTCATCAAACGTTGCCCCAAGAGCAATTCCAAAGCCAGTGGAAGCTGACCACATTCAGGCAGAATCCATCTCTTTTGGCCGTGACAAAGAAGCGCCATCGATTGATCAGCTGGCCGGTGACTATCAGCCAACTGCACATCAGCCTGACAGTTCCAGTCTTATTGATGTGCTGGGCGATGCACCAGCGGCATCCATCCCTGCAGAAGCGAATATCAAAAACGAGATCATAGAACCGGTCAGGGAAGCGGTTATTCAACCTGAACCGGACGTTCAGCAACCGGTGTTGACTCCAACTCCGATTCAAAGAGTTGAGCATTCAGGAGTACCTGTTCTCTCATCCTCCAGCCAGGACACAATTTTCCAGCTGCAGGAAGAGAACCGGCAGCTTCGGGAACAACTGAAGAAAAAGAACAAGCTGGTGAAAAAGGTGATCTATCACGCCATGGGACAGGCTCTTGAACAGACTCTGATGGATTTTTCCCCGGAGTACCTGGAAAAACTGTTTGACGATTACAGCGGTAAAAAACGTGGTCTGTTTCGTAAGCGCAATAACTGGGAACTCTACGGTCGTCACTTCCAGAGAATTATGAAAGAACAAACCTGCCGTCTGGCCTTTACTGCCCGCTTCCAGGCAGCCCTGCGCAAGTTGCAGGAGAAAACACCATGATCACTCATTTTGCCTCTCGTTTGAAAAAAGGGTTCGGAATATCTGCCGCACTTATCTCTCTTCTGACACTGGCAGGCTGCAGCACTTTCAGCTCCGGGGTGACTGAAGCGGACCGGCTAAAAAACAGTAAAACCTCCTTGGAGATTACCCTGGATGCCGGTTACGACCTGAACCCTAACGACAGGGGTGAGGCATCTCCACTGAAGATCCGCCTCTATGAACTTCAGGCTGCCGACCTGTTTTCCCAGGCGGACTTTTTGGATCTTTATGATCAGGATTCTGCATCCCTGCAGGACAGCCTGATCAAAATCCACCGAATACCGGCCCAAAGACCGGGCCAGAAAACCCAGCTCGACTTTCCTCTTGATCCTTCCACCCGTTTTATTGCGGTACTCGCCGAGTTCTCCCGCTACCAGGATGCCGATGCCCGGGTTATTGCCCCCATTGCTCCGGAAGTTCGCAATATCGGATACCTGTCAATGGAAGGTAACAGTCTCTTTCTAAAAATCACTCCCGAACGTACTGCGTTTGATCGCGCCAAGCAGCTGTTTGACCTGTTCCCCGAAAACAGCAAGGACGACAAGAAAACAACAGGGGCCAAAAAATGAGAGATAGCCACAGATTTCAGCGCAGGGGTATTGCCAATGGATAACAGTCGCGTCGTATGGCAGGAGGGAATGTTTCTCAGCCCTCAGCATTTCCAGCAGCAGGATCGTTACCTGGAATCCTATAGCCGCCAGCTGGTGAAACTGGCAACCGGACAGCCGGTTGGCTTTGCGGAACTTATTATTGATCAGGAACAGCTGAGTATCGGACGCTTTATGCTGCGCCGCTGCAGTGGCATTTTCCCTGATGGCACGCCCTTTCACAGCGACAGTGCCATTGTCAGGGAAGTGGAACAGGCCGAAGCCGGCTCCCTGGTTTACCTGGCACTGCCGGTCATGCGCCCCGGAACCATTGATACCGCCCAGGACGAGAGCGCAAAAACAGCAGCATACCGTCACCTGAGCTTTGACCAGGAAGTCTCCGACAGCACGGATCGCGAGAATGAAGCGGTGACACTGACGCTGTCCAAGCACAACCTGAAACTGCTGCTGGCCGATGAAGAGCCGGATACCCATATCCGCCTGCCTGTGGCCCGTATCCAGGAACGTCAGAACGACGGACGCCTTTTACTGGACAGCACTTTTATTCCACGCTGTCTGGATTACCGTACCAGTTCCTTCCTGAAAGAGCAGGTTCAGAATCTGCAGGCCCGTATGCGCAGTCGTGCGGCTTCCATGTCTGCACAGATTGGCCCCCATGCCGAACAGAAAAGCGTACAGATCATGCAGCTGGAGTATCTCTGGCTGCAGGCTTTAAACAGATATGCAGCCCGGCTCGACAGCATTATGACCGGCGAATGTCTGCGCCCGGGAGAGCTTTACCGGGAGCTGGTGACTATTGCCGCCGATCTGGCCACATTTACCACCACACTGGCACCGGAATTTCCGGCCTATGACTTTGACGAGCCTTATCGCTCCTTTGCTCCTGTCTTTACCGCTCTGCAGCAGAACCTGCGTCAGGCCCGCAGCGAGAAAGTCCGTTCCCTGCCCTGGGATGACAGTCTGTTCGAACGCCGTCGTCTGCTGCGAACCCTGGTAGAAGACCGTTCCCTGTTTAATGATGCCCGGTTTGTTCTGGCTGTTACCAGCTCACTGGGGCCAAGCCGCTGCCGTGAACTGTTCCCGGCCACCGCCAAGCTGGCTGGCAACTCCCGTATTGCCGAGCGGGTTCGCGGAGCACTTTCGGCCGTTCCTCTGCTGCCTATGCAGGTTCCCCCCCTGGAGCTGAAGGCACGGCCTGATACGGTTTATTTTGAAGTGGATACCAGTCACGCCCTGTGGAAAGAGCTGGTCAATCACCACGACGCCGTGGCTCTGCATATTGATGAGCAGATGCCTGCTGATGTCAAAGTGACCCTGTACGTGGTGAGGTAACGATGGCTCAGATTTTCAGTTTCCAGCGCAGTGATACTATCCCCAGATCGTCCCAGACCTCTGCGCAGGCTTCGTCGGAGACAAATCAACCGGGAGCCAGTGCTGGACCGACCGGCTCTGCGCCCAACCATCACAGCTGGGGAATTCATGGCCATGCCCATGAACAGCTGGATGACTTCCAGGCCTCCGATAATGGTCTGATTAATATTTCGGCAGAACTGCTGGCTCTGCTGGTTACTCTGCCACAGCAGCAGCGCCCGACCAATCTGCCCGAGTTCAGGGAAAACCTGGTTGATCGTGTCTCGGCCTTAAACAACCGCGGACGTCTGTGCGGCTACCCACAGAGTCTGATGGACAGATGCTGTTATGTCCTGTGCGCCGCACTGGATGAAGGTATCAACAATACAGCCTGGGGCCGAAGAGATGGCTGGGAAAACCACAGTCTGCTGAGTCGCCTGTTTCAGCAGCGTAATGGCGGTGAAATATTCTTCGTGCTGCTAGATCAGGCCCGCCAGCATCCTGAGCAGCAGGCTGAACTGATTGAGTTGATATATGTCCTGCTGCGCTTTGGTTTCCAGGGTCGCTATCAGAACAATCAGCAAAACCACCAGGAAAGTCATGACCTGACTCGGTTAAGCGCGGAGCTCTATACAGAACTGCGCCGCATTCGGCCTGCTCCAACAGAACGACAGGCACCATCTACCAGCCATGACTGGAAGCCTTTACGCCTGTTTCGCAAGGCCCCCTGGCTTGGCATCGTGCCGGTACTTCTGCTGGCGGGATATATTGCCACGGCCTTCTGGATCAACAACTTCAACCAGACAGTGATATATGGCCTTGAAGACCTGTCTGTCTGGACAGCCCCCAGCCAGGGAAGCTCGAACGTGATCTACAACAGCACCCAGGAAGATATGGAAGGGTGGTCTCAGTGAAGAAAGTTCTCACCATCATTTTTATTATTCTTCTGGTTTTATCTCTCGCCTTTGTCTGGGGTGCCGTTTATATCTGGCCGGAAGCCCTTGAGTGGCTTGATCCGGTCAGTACCCGGGTAGAGCTTACCCTGCTGCTTATTGGAGTCCCCCTGGCAATTGCCGGAATGATCTACGGCTGGCGTGCCTGGAAACGTCGCCAGAAACGTATTCAGCAAGATCAGGAGTTACAGTACCTCCGTCGTGAAAAGCAGCGTTTGAATGGCAACTGGAAAAAGCTGCTGGCACAACTGAAGAAACAACCCAACGGCCATAACCCCTATGCCCTGCCCTGGCTGATTATGCTCGGCAATGATACCGCCGGCAAAAGCAGCTGGCTGCAGCATGCAGGCTTTGAACGGGTACAGGGACAGAACAACAAGAACTCATCACAGGATGAGCAGCAGCACAATGATGATGTCGGTTTCTGGATCAGTGAACATGCAGTTGTACTGGAACTGGCGGGACATTTCCTGGCCGATGAGACCAGCGAGCTGGATATGCCGGTGCTGCAGCATCTCTATTCCCTGCTGCGTAAACACCGCTCCCGTCAGCCTCTGACGGGTATCCTGGTTGCCCAGCCTGCCAGTCATCTGATTACCCGCCAGCCTGCCTGGCTGCAGGAGCAGGCACGACATCTGCGTCGCCGACTACGGGAGCTGGATACAGTCACCGGTATTGATTTACCGATATGGCTGCAAGTGACCCAGTGTGATCAGCTTGAAGGTTTCCAGGCCTGCTTTAACCAGGGCTGCAGCAATCAACGCAGCTATCCGCTTGGTATCGAATTGCCTGATGGATATCGACGTGATGCCTGGGATAAAGGCTTCAAGGAACTGCACAGTTCTCTGACTGAAAAACTGTCTGACCTGCTGCACAGTGAAAAGGATGCCAATGAGCGCCAGGCTCTTGGACGTTTCCTGCTGCAGATGACACTTCTGCAGGAGCGACTGCAGATCAGCCTTGAGGAGATTTACAGCAACCGCCACCATGCTCCCGAGGCCTGGCTGGCTGGTGTCTGGCTGAGTTCTACCTTTCAGCAGGGTGAGAGTTTCAACCTGCTGGCCAATGAGCTGGGCCGCAGCTGGAGTTTCCAAAGTGCACGACAGCAGCCTCAAAGCCAGGGGAATAACAGCTATTTCGTACGCAGTTTCTTCCCCAGAGTTGCTGTGCGCACTCTGGCCAGCGTTGGCGTAAATCGTCTGGCTCACCGTTTCTGGCAGGGCAAAGTCCTGACCGGATTCGTGACTGCCTCTCTGCTATTAGGCGGTGGTAGCTGGGTTTTATGGAAGAACGTAACTCACAACCAGCATCTGCAAAACCTGACTCAGCAGGAACTGAGTACTTACCAGGCAGAGATCAGAGATATTGGTTCGGAGCCGGAACTGATTGATGTTATCCCTCCCCTGCTGCAGTTGCGGGAACTGGTGCAAACCTTCAAACAGCCCCGTCCATGGATTCTAAGGATTGGTTTATTTGATGAGAACGAAGCCCGGAGCGTGGAAATTCTCTATAACAACCAGCTTCAGCAACGACTATTTCTGCCTCTGTCTCAACGGATGAACGATACCCTGTCAGCGTTTGTACACCTGGGTGATTATGATGAGATTTTTCAGCATCTGCTGAATTACATGATGCTGTATGATCCGCAAATCCGGAACATTCCTGAGCTCAATGGTTATATCGTAAAAGTTCTGGCCGACCGGGAAGAACTGCCTGAAGGCAGCGAGCAGTACCTTGCATTTCTGTTAAATGATCTTTGGAAGACATCCGTCGACAAGTTTGAGCCTGATGAGAAGCTGATTATTCAGGCGCAAAGCGATCTCGGTCAGCGTCTGGACAACAACCTTGTATATGACTTTATCCGCTCTCACCAGGCCCATACCGGTAAGGTGGATATCCGTAACCGTCTGGGTGTGAACTTTGGCAAAACCTTTGCTTTCCGCACCGGATTTGATGGTTATTACCTGCCCATCATCTTTACCCGCGAAGGGTACAGCCAGCTCGATCTTTCCCCTGATTCCGAGATTATCAAGGAAGCAGTGGCGAACCTTACCAAGGTTAAGGGGATGGGAAACAGTGTCACACTGGCCGACCGTACCCGTATCAGCGGCAAGGTGCGTGAGCTTTATTTCCTCGACTATATCCGTAACTGGAAAGCCATTGTCAGCAATATTGAGCTGAAGCCCGGCGATACACTCTCTGAGCAGCTGACTCACCTGCAGCAGCTTTACCAGGGAGATAATCCGGCCCTGTTCGACCTGATTGCAGCTATTGCTGACCAGACGCAACTTGAACAACCAGAACCTGAAGAAAAGGAAGACCCCACCAAGAAGCTGATAGCCAAGCAGGCTGAAAAGAAGGTGGCCAAAGCCATCGGCCTGAAAGGTGCCAGCAAGAAAATTGCCTCAGGTGCTGGTCGCAGCGCTCTGGCCAAGCTGGAAAAACAGCGCTCAGCGGCGATTGTGAATGAAGCGTTCAGTGCCTATGCCACGTTCTTTGCAGACAAGGGCGCAAAACTTACCGAGCAGCTTGATCTTCTTAATCTTGAGCTGCAGCAGATCAGTGCCAACCCTGATATCCGCAAAGCCTACTTTGACAGTGTCACCCGTCTGACCAGCGGCAGTGGCAGTAGTTTGCCCGAGTTGGAACGACTGGCCAGACAGGAAAGAACGGCTGCCGGTGTGTGGCTGCTGGAGCTGACGGATACTCTGTGGGCTGATTGGATGAATGGTGCCGGTCAGTACATCCAGAAGCACTGGCAGGCTTCGGTATTTAATACCTGGCAAAGCCGGTTGGCGAACAGATTTCCGTTTGCCAATGATGTCCATCAGGAAGTCCGGCTGGGTGACTTTGTTGAGTTCCTGCGCCCCCAGGGAGAACTGGATCAGTTTGTTACCACCTACCTGGCACCCTTTGTTGTTCCAGGCAATGAAACCAGTGATCACAGCTGGCGGATACGCCCGGTTAATGGAGCTACCCTGCCTCTAAGCAGTGCGCTGCTCAAACAATTGAAGCAGGCCGACACCATTCGCAGCCGCTACTTCAGTGCAGATGGCTCACTGGATATCGGTTACCGCATGCGAGCCAAACGTCTGGACAGTGATATCACCGCCTTTAACCTGCGAGACGGTAATGGCAACTTCACTTACAGCCACGGCCCGCAAAGGTGGCAGGAACGCCGCTGGCCACAAGACCCAACAGACATTCTCTCAATCAACTTTGCCAACAACGGTCTGCAGCTGGCGCGAAGCAGTTATACCGGCCCCTGGGCCTGGCAGCATTTTGTCGCTGACAGCCGTTCCTGGGAAGACGATAACCAGATCCAGCTGACCTATCAGTTGAAGTCTTACGATGTCACGCTGGAACTGGATCTGGATAAACGCGGTAACCCGTTTACGCAGGGATTGCTGACCGGTTTCCACCTGCCAGGAAAGATACTGACAGGAAAATCCATGCAGGTAGACGGAACTTTAACCAGAAAATAAAGATTATGACCAAATAATGAAAGACAAATACGACAGCAGACCTGACTATTGCCGCCGCATAATCAAAAGCAGACGAGAGCTGGCAACCAGCTCTCTGGTTGCTGACCGTTACGCCTGCGGACAACAGATTTACCGCTCCCGAAATTCCATTGTTTACCAAGGGTGGGATACTGTCAGTGGTAATGCTGTTGTCTTGAAGAAACTGCCTGATGGAGCATCTCCTCAAAGAGTGGCTGAGTTTTGTCGGGAAGGGACAATTCTTAAGCTGCAGACTCACCCGGGGTTGATTCATGGGGAAGGGTATTTCTTTTCTCATGAACAACACTGGTTGGTTATGGAGCCTGCCCGGGGGGAGTTACTACTTGATTTGTTGGCTTCTGGAGAAACCTGCAAGTGGCCAATTAAGTTCAAAATAAAAATTTTAAAGAATATTGCCTGTGCCATAAAAGCTCTTCATAAATTGAGATGGGAGCATGGCGATATCAAGCCAGATAATCTCTTTATAAATACAAAAGATGCAAATGTAACAATTCTTGACTATTCGTCTTCAGCAGTGATTGGAAGCCCACGAGCAACACAGAGCTACTCTCCGGAGTGGCGACCGTCCTGGCTGCTTAATGGCCGTATTGATACTCGTGCAGATGCTTATGGTTTAGCACTGCTTGCTATATCCTTGTGGTTTCCGCATAAACGTGTTTCTGAAATGAAAACAATTTCTTGGATCGCTTACAGGTTTGTGAAGATAGTATCCAAAATGTAAGGCTTTGTATTTCCGAACTATCACAAAAGAGGTAGTCGTATGATGTGATGAGGCAGTAGTTATGGACATCAGTGGTTTTTATTGGCTTTATTCGTACTGCGCGTTATGACTAGTTATCCAGTCCACCCAGGAGACTGGTTTAAATATCTCTATAAAAGTTCACCTCAGGTATACAAATACCAGGGAATTTAAACTCGTTGTCTGCCGCTGCACTGCAGCACTCAACATTATTCTCTGGGCTACAAGTACTCAAGCTCGCTATAAGTGCCTTATTTCGTTATTTTATGGAAAGAAAATTTTCGGGCACCCGTAATGACATTTAACTCTTCCTATTTGAAGCTTCTCATTCAAAATTGGTCTCAAGCGTGCCGAACTGCGCATCGTTTGTCTGTTTCGATTTCCCGTCTTCAGGGCAGTTTGCCTCTGGAGTCTGAAGCCTTGCTGTCAGCCAATGAGGATCTGCTGGAAAAACTTGATGCTTTCAGGGTTCGCTATGGGGATCTGCAGGATAGCCTGGGGGGGAAAGTTTTCCGGAGTCTTCTCCTTACAGAGGATGAGGAACCCGTGAATATGGCTGACACTCTTAATCGCATGGAGAAAAGGGGAATCTTAGGCTCTGCTGATTTTTGGAGAAAGTTGCGGGAGATTCGCAACGCCTTTGCCCACGACTATCCAGAGGCTGAGGAAGATCGAGCTAATGCAATCAACTTGGCATGGAAGACTGCCTCTGATCTTTTGGATGTTGCTGAAAAAATTCATGCTTATTGTGAAAAGCAGGGTATTCAGCTTCAGGAGCTAAACCGTGCGGATAAGTGAGGAGATGGCTCAAAGTATCGTCCAGCTTGCCAAGGAACATATTTCTCCATCTGCCAGGGTGTGGTTATTTGGTTCCCGGGCTGATGATCAGGCAAAGGGCGGGGATATTGATCTTATGATTGAAGTTGAGGGTTTGGATAATTCTCTGGAAAGAAAAATCAACTTTCGCCTAGCATTCGAAGATCAGTGGGGTGAGCAAAAAATCGATATCATACTGCATGATGTCAGCAGGCCGGATCAGCCCATCCATGAGGTGGCACGTCAAACGGGGATTGCCCTGAATT
>NZ_JAMFLX010000046.1 GCF_023502345.1 Parendozoicomonas callyspongiae | reverse complement strand
GCGCAGGGAAACGAGACTTACCCCCTTAACTCTGGGCGACCCAACCTTGGCAAGGTTGTGCTCTACCAACTGAGCTATTCCCGTACTGGAGTGTTTTGTGACGACTCCGCGTCAAAGGATGGCGCACATCTTAACGGCACCATCTTTTCTTGCAACTACGTATTTCCGAAGCCGCAAGAGCCAATACCCGGATCAGAGATCCTTAATATGGCATCCCGTAGGGGACTCGAACCCCTGTTACTGCCGTGAAAGGGCAGTGTCCTAGGCCACTAGACGAACGGGACACATGACTTCTTCAAAAAAGCGTCCAAAGAAGATTTGGTGGAGCCTAGCGGGATCGAACCGCTGACCTCAACACTGCCAGTGTTGCGCTCTCCCAGCTGAGCTAAGGCCCCATATTGCCTGGTGTTTATCACACCCTTCGACTTTCATCTCTGCCGAGGAAGGCGTTGATCAGTGCCGAAGTGCGGAGCGCATTCTATGGAGCTGCTTATAACCTGTCAAGCAGGAGCCACCTCTTTTTATAGCTAATCATTGCGAACTCGATCCCCGAAAAAGTGTCCAAGTTCAGAGATTTAGACTTTATCGACATGAGGGAACCACTATGGATGGCCAGATATCAAGAGTAAACATAACCAACCCAGGTACGACAGGCTCATCAACGATTTATGATGACTATGTACATAACACCAGTCCTGCTGGAACAATGGTCATAGGAGGAGCAGCTCTTGGCTCTGTTTGTTTGGGTGCCTTCCTGGGCTTTGTAGTTACACCGATGGCTACAGGTGTTGGTGCCGTTCTTGGCGCGATTGGTGCTGCAACGCTAGGCATCTCCTATCTGAATGGCACCATTGATGACAATACCATCACCGCTATCCCCGGCAAGATTACCCAAGGATTGAAAAAAGTAGATTGGAACCAGGTTGGCCTGTGGTACAAGAGAGCTGCCTATGTTGGTGTTCCCTTTATAACCGCTGGTGCCCTCTACGCTCCTCTCTATATACCAGCCCTATGTACACTGACCGGTTTTGGTCTTGTCGGAGCTGGAATGGTGGCCGGGCGCTATATAGCCAACCACTTCTAACCACTCGAGTGGCTAAAAAAAATGCCCGGCATAAACCGGGCATTTTTTATTAATGCATTTACTCAGCTATCAGGCCTGAGCTTCCTGCCCCAGTGTACGAAACTCTTTTTCCATCTTCTTCATCTGCTTCTTGGAGACACCACCCAGAATATTGATGGCATGGCGCAGACGGGCACGGCTCATATCCGGCCCCAGGATCTCCATAGAGTCCACTACAGACCAGCTGTTGGGGGTACCAGCAATCGCCACAAAGATTGGTTGCATGCAGTCACCGATCTTAAAGCCCATATCCTTGGCCAAGGTTTTGATATCACCAAAGATATTGTCTTTATTCCACTGACGCTGAGCTTCCAGCTTCCACAGGGCAAACTGCAGAACCTTCTTCACCTGATCTTCATCCAGTTTCTTGTGAGCGAAAGCTTCTGGCTGCAGATCCAGCATACCGCTGAACATAAAGTTAGCCATGGGTGCGAAATCAGACAGATGCTCGGAACGCTCCTTGGCAAAAGGCAGGAACTTCTTGATGTACTGTTCGTTCAGCAGCCAGCCGTGCAGACGCTCAGCAAATTCGTCAACAGACAGGTTTTCACGAATCCAGCTGCCATTCAACCAGGACAGTTTTTCCTGATCAAAGATCGGACCGCCCAGGGAAACACGATTGATATCGAAATTCTCAATCATTTCCACAACTGTGAACTTCTCACGTTCATCAGGCATGGACCAGCCCATACGACCCAGGTAGTTCACCACAGCTTCCGGCAGGAAGCCCATATCACGGTAGTAAGTAATGCTGGTTGGGTTCTTGCGCTTGGACAGCTTGCTCTTGTCAGGGTTACGCAGCAGCGGCATATGGCACAGAGTCGGCATATCCCAGCCAAAGTACTGGTACAGCAGGATGTGCTTGGGCGCAGAGTTGATCCACTCTTCACCACGGATTACGTGGGTGATGCCCATCAGGTGATCGTCAACCACGTTAGCCAGATGATAGGTTGGCATGCCGTCAGCCTTAACCAGCACCTGCATATCCACCTGTTTCCAGTCGATCTCGATTTCGCCGCGCAGCATATCGTTGATCTTGCAGGTGCCCTCTTCCGGAATTTTCATCCGGATAACGTGAGGCTCACCGGCATCCAGCTTGGCCTGCACGTCTTCTTCGCTCAGGTGCAGACAGCGACCGTCATAACCGGAACCTTCTTTATTGGCTTCCTGCTCTTTGCGCAGCTCATCCAGACGTTCAGAACTGCAGAAACAACGGAAGGCATGGCCTTTTTCCAGAAGCTCTTTACCGTGCTTGTCATAGATATCACGCCGTTCGCTCTGACGGTAAGGACCACAGGGGCCGCCATTGTCCGGACCTTCATCCCAGTCCAGACCCAGCCAGCGCAGGGATTCCATAATCTGCTGTTCAGATTCCCTGGTGCTGCGCACCTGGTCGGTATCTTCAATACGCAGAAGGAACTGGCCACCCTGACTCTTGGCAAAAGCCATATTAAACAGAGCGATATAAGCGGTACCTACGTGAGGATCACCGGTAGGAGAAGGAGCAACTCGAGTGCGAACTGTCATAGTGCTGTTCAATACTGAAGAAATATAATCGGCGGATTATAAGGCTAAACCCGCCACGACTCATCTATTCAGGAATAATTTACCATGGAAATGCTCTCCGCATTTTTATTTTTCGAGGTGGGCATTTCCTGCTCATGGCTGTTTGTTGCATAAAGAAAGCCCGCCTAATGGCGGGCTTTCTTTGATTAACTCTATAGTCGGGTAGCCCCCATCAGCCATTAACCAGCATATGCACACCAATGCTGGCAAAATAGCCAAAGGCTACTGCCCAGCTCCAGCGGAGATGGGCCATAAAGGTATAAGTCCCCCGAGACTGCCCCATCAAAGCAACACCTGCAGCAGATCCAACAGAGAGAAGGCTACCACCCACGCCAGCTGTCAGAGTTACCAGAAGCCAGTGGAAATGACTCATTTCCGGGCTCATATCGAGAATGGCAAACATCACCGGTATGTTATCGATAATGGCTGACGCAATACCGACCAGAACATTGGTGATAAACGGCCCAACATCCCCGTACATGGTGGCAGACATTAACTGGAGATAGCCGAGATAACTTAAGCCACCGACTGCAAACATAACCCCAAAGAAGAAGAACAACGTATCCCACTCCGCATGGGCGATCTTGGCAAAAGTATCCAGCTCACCGTACTTGCGCACATAGACTTCCTGATGTTCTGAATAACCACCGGTACGCAGGCGGAAAATCCATGTGTAGAACATCAACAGAGAAAGGCCAGTCATCATTCCCAGGAAGGGAGGCAGGGCGAACATCTGTTCAAAAGTCACTGCCAAAGCGATGGTAATCAGGAACAGACCACACATAGCAATAGCTCCCTGACTCATTCGCACATGCCCGGACACAGGCTCAGGGTGAGCGTTAGGAATAAACGGCGTCATCAAGACAGCAGGAACTATCCAGTTAACCAGCGAAGGAAGGAACAGACTGAAGAAATCGAAGAACTGAATCTTGTCAGCCTGCCATACCATCAGGGTGGTAATATCCCCAAACGGGCTGAATGCCCCACCGGCATTGGCCGCGACAACAACATTGACCATGGCGGGCACCACGAAATCTTTTCGCTTCTGCCCCACGGCAACAATAACCGCCCCCATAACCAGAGCCGTAGTCAGGTTATCTGCAATTGGTGATATACAGAATGCCAGAGCACCGGTAACCCAGAACAAAGCCCTGAAACTGAAGCCCTGTAGCACCAGCCAGGCCCGCAAGGCCTGAAACACGCCCCGCTCTTC
The DNA here is from genome assembly GCF_023502345.1 of Parendozoicomonas callyspongiae. GTDB lineage: Bacteria > Pseudomonadota > Gammaproteobacteria > Pseudomonadales > Endozoicomonadaceae > Sansalvadorimonas > Sansalvadorimonas callyspongiae. The sequence goes on along the minus strand of NZ_JAMFLX010000046.1, from coordinate 15,623 downwards.
CAGGGCTTTTACATAAGTCATAGCCACCAGCAGGAACAGCAGCAGTGCCGCATACTCTTCAAGGTCAAACATTACCGCCTGCTCAATACTGTGACGATCGCCACCGCTGTTTTCTACGAGTATGGCGATCAGAACCCAAATGATCCCGGCGGACAAAAGCATCGGTTTCGACTTTCGAAGGTGAAGCTTCTCTTCAAAAATCACAGCGGTATAAGCGACAACAAAAACAGCAATGCAGGCAATAGACAGCGGCGCACTGGTCAGGCCCAAAGATGCCACATCAGACGCATTCACCAACCCGCTCATCAAGGCAGCCAAAAGCAGCAGGATGTATCTCATAATTACTCAATCATTTGTTTTTAGTTAACGTGGAGGGCCAAGCTATAACCGGCAGAAACACAAACAGGCCCGGGTGAAAAAGACGGTTTGATAAGAAAGGGAAATTCAAATCTTTTGGCCATTAGATCTTAGGCTACACCTGTAGAACAATTAAGCCAAATTCCTTTTTCACCAGGGGGGTGTTCCTGTCTTTTTCCTCTTACAAATGAATCTACCAGCTAAACCTATACGTAAGAGTAGAAAACATATGGAGATATACTATGAACAGAAAATTTTTGTTATCCGCCTTTCTGCTCTCACTGGCAGGAAGCATTAATACAGCATCTGCCGATGAGGCTGTTTTTGCCGGTGGATGTTTCTGGTGCACCGAATCCGATTTTGAAAAGCTGGACGGTGTTGAAGAGGCCATCAGTGGTTATACCGGCGGTCATGAGAAAAATCCGACCTACCCCAGGGTATCGGCTGGCATTACCGGCCATACGGAAGCGGTCAAAGTGATTTACGATCCGAAGAAGGTATCCTACGAACAGCTGCTCTATACCTATTGGCGCAGTATTGATCCGACAGTCAGGAACAAACAGTTCTGCGACATCGGTGAGCAGTACCGCACCGGGATCTTCTTTAACGGCAAGGAACAGGAGCTGCTGGCAAAAGCTTCACTGAAAAAACTCGAGGATCAAAAGAGATTTACGAAAATTCATACCGAGATCAGTGAACTGGGTACCTTTTATCCGGCAGAGGATTATCACCAGGATTACTACAAAAAGAATCCTATTCGCTACTCCTTTTACCGCACCAGCTGCGGACGGGACAGCCGTCTGAAAGATGTCTGGGGAAAAGAGGCAGGTACACACCAACCGTCTAACATAAATAAGAAAGACAATGCCTGATCACTGCCCTTCTCTTCTCTGCCCGGTCGCAGAAGCGGCCGGCAGGCCAGCAAGTTAAGTCGATAAGCCAAGTTCTGTTGACATAAGTAGAGAAGAGAGCTCCACCAATGCCAATTTCATGGGTTAATGGATTACCCCTGTTCTATCGTGTAGTCGGAAAGCCCGGTAACAGCACTCCCATATTGCTCGTCCATGGTCTTGCATCCAGCCAGAGGGACTGGTTATTGCAACTTCCTTCCCTGTGCCAGGATAGACAGGTTATCCTGGTTGATCTCAGAGGACATGGCAAAACCGGACATAACAGCCAGTTCAGTGTCCCTGCCATGGCTGAAGATCTTCATACCCTGATGAACGAATTGAATATTCCTTACTTTGATCTGATGGGTATTTCCATGGGAGGTATGATCGCCATGGCCATGGCATCAAGCTATTCAGGAAGTGTAAGAAGACTAATACTGGTTAACACCGCCCCTTCACTGGGAAGTCTTTCTCCATTTATGAAATGCCTGCTGCCCCTGCGCCGGGTTATTGCGCATATGCCAATGACTTTGACGGCCCGCTTAATGTTATGGCAGCTTCTGCCTGGGGAAACCAAAGCCTCCCTTAGAAAACATGCCTATCGTTTCTGGAGCAGAAACAAGCCGGAAGTGATTGCCCGTCTTATTCACTGCCTGGTCAATACCAACCTCTGGCCCAGATTGAAAGATATCCGAGCGAAAACCCTGGTTATTCGCGGTGAACATGACTTCTTCAGCCCATCAGCAGCCAGCCGAATCTGCCGCAGGATACCGGATGCTGCCCTTGTAACCATTAGAAATTCCGGACATGCCACTGTAATTGACCAACCCGCCGCCTTTAATGACGCGATGATGGATTTCCTCCAGACTTCCTAGCTCCTGCATGCCGTTGGTGACCCATAACGGGTGGATACATCAAATCATTCGCCCTTCGGTCATCCAGAGTAACGGCCTGTAAAGCAGGTACAAGGCTGCGTGCATTCACCGGCATCAAATGAAATGGCGTCATCTGCGGAGCCATCACTGCAGGATGGTTTAATAATTGCGGTCTTGAATGAGCAAAGTTTGTTACAGCAGCTGCCATCATTTGGTTTGTCGGAATAACTGGACGGAACCAATGCATAGGAGGGGGGATGCTGTTTCCAGATGTAAACCTCGGATCTTGCCAAAGGTTTGGAGGTCGAACTGGTCGCACTAAAGCCTGTCGCAAACCTATTTCCTTCCGCCTCTGTTCTGCCTGCCTAACACTTTGCATATGTGATGTATGTAGATTTTGGAGATTGAGTGTCACTATTAAGAGTTCAATAAGATCCTGCGTACTTCTGGCTGAAATAGGCAGAAAACCCTCTGGATAAAATTCGGTCTGTTCAGTGTGTTCCAGATAAAGTCTCCCGTTATTAAGCCCAACATCAGTTAACTGTTTTGAGAAGTGACTGAGGCAAATTGAGTCAACAGAATAATCATCCTTTGGTTCTTTTCCATCTCCAGCAGGGTTCATTTTCTCTATCAACAACTCAGGCAACCTGAAAGCAACACTCGATTGATCTGGCGCACAAAATAGTGCGTCATATTCACACTCTGTGCTTTTCATAAAGAATTTCCTCAAAAGACTGTCCACTGGGGCCTGGCCATCAGTCTTCCTCATGGGTGTTTCGCCACCGACGTCCGTGGTTATATGTGTTAATCGATCCTTGCCTGTCTCGATATCAATTGTTCCAATTCCCTCATAACCCGTAACACCTGAAATCCCCTGAAAAGCGATAGCTGCATGCAATGATTGACAGTCATCATTCACACTTGCACTGCCAATTAAAACCCTGTTTTCACTCAAGTCATTTTGACACAACACCAAGTAATTCCTTAAGCCTGCATTTACAAAGAAGCCAACCATACCCAATAAGACAAACAACCCCATACTGCCGATATTTGCTTTCATGCTTGTTCTTCTGCCCCCCTGATCGATACGAAAGAATAGGCAGAAATCAGTACCAAGACTTTTCCATGGCAGTTTTGTTAAAGTCCCCGAATGAACTTGCCAGATCTAAAAGCCAACTCGGATTTCAGCGAGATATCGCTGAGAACTTCTTCCAACCCTGATACCAATAAACTTGGTGTCAGCAATGATCAGGATGCCCTCTCCCTTTTTCTCAGAAGAGCGGCCAGACGCTCTCAGGAAACCCTGCGTCGTTACACCAGAGAACTGGTGCGTTTTACTGTCTTCCTGCGTCGCGAACGGCTGAGAGGGTTTAGCGAGTGCACTGTTGCCGATATTGAAGCCTACGTTATGTTTCTTCACAGCCCCTGGCCTCACTGGCAACAGCCGGGAATGGATAAGAGCAATCCCGAAAAAGTCTTTTTCCCCAACGCCATCAAACCTGGAAAAAGTACTGATCAGATCGTCACTGTACTCAACAGTTTTTTCAGTTATCTGCAGGCAACGGGATACCTGACCGGCAACCCGGTACATGGCTTTGATAAAAGCGGAGAGAAACATGCCCGGGGACATGGCGAATCCCGCTTCTTCTATGCAGATGAATGGCAGGTCATTATCAGGGCTATTGAAGAGTACCCCGAAACCACCCGGTCAGAGCGTATGGAGAAAGCGCGCCTGAAATATATCTTCAGCATTGCCTACGGCCTGGGTTTACGACAGTCGGAGTTAACTGGTCATAGCTGTGAGGATATCCGCCGGGACAATATGGGGGAGTTGACACTTTATATTTCCGGTAAAGGTCGCCGGTTAAGACAGCTGCCGATAAACGACAATGCCCTGCAGGCTATTATCCAGTACCGCACCCTGCATGGCGCGGAACCTTTTGAGCGGGATGCCTTTCCACTGGCTCCCTGCCTTTATCCGGTTAAAAAGAACGGAGTGTTCAAAAGCATGAGTCCACGCCAGGTACGCAAATGGTTCAGCGGGTTTATGCAATATTGCGCTGACCGAGTATTTGATAATGATCCGGAGCTGGCAAGGCGGCTGTTAAGCAAGAGTTTTCACTCTCTTCGTCATACGACACTATCACACCTTGCCAGAAATATGGATATCGAAGATCTCGCTTTATTTGCCGGACATGAGGCAATAACGACAACGCAACAGTACTACACCCCTGAAAAAGAACGGTTAAGAGACCTGACAAAAGCCCATGGACTGACTATCTAATAAACAGGTTATCGGTTTAACCGCTAATAATGCGTTTTTTTCCCATTCAACCGCTACCAGCCCCGGTTTCTTTGGTGTATTATCGCCGACCTCACAACTTTGGCTGTAGTAACATCCAGGACTCGACATGAACAAGAAAGAGCTGATCGAAGCAGTAGCCGAACAGGCAGATTTGCCCAAAAGCAAGGCTGAGCTGGCAGTGAATGCATTTCTGCATGCCACCCAAGAAGCCCTGGTTCGCGGCGAGTCTGTACAGCTGATCGGTTTCGGCACTTTCGCCGTTGCTGAGCGAGCTGCACGTAAGGGCCGCAACCCTCAGACTGGCCAGGAAATCGATATTCCTGCGTCTCGCGTACCTCAGTTCAAGGCTGGTGCCAAGCTGAAGGAATCCGTAAACAGCTAATCCCTGTTCTCGGATACAAAAAAAGAGCACTTGATGTGCTCTTTTTTTTATCCGCACTTCTGCCACCGGCAGAACAATCCATCCGGATCAGTGCATAACTTTGATAACGTCGAGAAGGGCTTTTTTATGGCGGGTATTCAGGCGGGGAAGAAGGCGGCTGATTTCATCGTCAAGCTCATCATCGCTGACTTCATCATCATTCACCGTGATGTACTGGTTACCACGACCAGTGGCCAGCCACTCAAATGAAACATCAAGAATCTCTGCAATCTTGCGGAGGTTATCAAGGCTTGGGCGACTCATATCAGTCTCCCACTGCGCCAGTGCGCTTCTGGATACCCCGATAAGATCAGCCAACGCCTGCTGTGAAAGGCGCTTCTCCCTCCGGGTTTTAATCAGTCGAATAGTCAGAGTCATAACTGCACTCCCTTAGTCCCTGTCTGTTAATTCAGTCCGTCCCACCTAAACTCACTACTCCAACAGGGGTTGAAACAACCTGGACACAACTCCAGCGCAACGCCGGAAGGCATCCCTTATAGTTAAAGAGTGCGGGGCATGGAAACATGGCCCTCGGCCATATTTGCTACATGAACTTAGAATGCGACTAGAGTCAGAAGTTCCCCAAAAGTCTTATGGACTGGTTACCCGATGGCTGATTTTGGCAGCCCTGCTGACCATAGCGCCGCTAACTCTTGGGCAGAATGCCCGAAATACGGACAGTATCCGCTTGGCGACATGGAATCTGGAGTGGTTGCGCCCTGAGTTCAGGCCAAATTCTGACTTACGGCGCTCTGAACAGGATTATCAGGCACTGAGAAAGGAATTTATCCGCTTAAACCCAGATATTCTGGCCATACAGGAGGTCGCCTCAGAAGAGATTATGGCGAAAATAGCTCCCTCTGATCAGTTCCAGACCATTCTCGAATATAGAGACAGCGAACAACGTGCAGGGTTCACTGTCAGGAAGAATATTCCCTGGAAAAGGCACTCTGATGTCCCCCTCGATCTTGGCCACGACGGGCTGCGCAACGGGGTTCATATCAGCCTAATGTCGAATGGACACCCCCTGCATCTATTGAGTGTGCACCTGCCATCAGGCTGCCATGATGGAAGCTTGGCCCAGGAAAAAACCGGATGCCTGAGGCTAAAGCGTCTGGTCAGCCCGATACGGGACTGGCTGCTGACCTATTCACGCAATGGAGCCAGTGCCATTATCCTGGGTGACCTTAATAGAAGACTGAAAACCGAGGGGGAATTCTGGAAAGCCATCAGCCAGGGTTATGAAATCACCAGCCCGACCTTGAACAAGAACAGCTTCTGCGCCAGAGAAATCCATAATCGCCATAAAAGCCGTCTTCTGATCGACCATATCATCATCGCAGGTACATTCCGCTCCCCCCCTGCCTCCGAACATGTCTGGAGCGAAGCGGTAGGGAAAAACTCACTGCTCTCTGATCACTGCCCTGTCTATATCGACTTTTCTTTGAACTGAGCAGCTCAGCCAACTTGATAAAACAACGCTGGCATCTCCAAGCTTATCCGGTTAGTTTGGTGATACTGGCAAATATTTACGATTGTATATTATGAAGAACAAGACAGCTGCCCGTATCCAGGTCAGGGACTCACTGATTGCACTTATTGAAAGTCGGGATGACTTCCGAGAAGCATTATTGGAAGACTACCAGCTGCCAGCTTGGGTTTATCAGGAAAATGGGGAATCTGAAGACAGCAGAACCCTGGCATCACGAATCAGCCTGAAGCTGACCTATAACCCTGACCAGCCCGGTCAGGAAACCATCAAACTGACCGGACTGGTTGGGATTTCTTCAGAAACCTATGACATTGGACAAACGCTCAATCAAAGCAAGACTGACTTTAAAGCGGCAATGGTCAATTATCGCTCCTGCTTTGGTCACGGGTTTGATATGACCGAACTCAGCTCAAAGGAATTAAGGGAAGGTCTGCTCGGAAAACTGAATATTCAGCATATCCATTTCGTTCAGTGTTATCGCCAGCTGAAGTTCTTCCAGACACCTCCGCGACGGGTTGGGTTCAGCTGGGCAACAGGTACCCACGGCACAGTCAGACTGACACGTGATAAAGCCATTGACCATATCCGCAGAAACTTCACACCTAGCCTTGGGTTAACAGAAGATATCCGTCTTGTGGAAACCATGACCGAATCATGTGAAGTGGTTATCAAGCGCCCTCTTGCCCCCCACCTGCGGGCGAACCTGACCTGGCCTGATCCAATTAGCGCTGAAAGAAAGATCAGTAAAGAAGCCAGGAAACAGTGGCCCGGGCAGATCAATACGCCACTTCCGGTTTTTCTTCAACTTGAGAAAGGAGAAAACCTGCCGGAGTTTAACCGCATCAAACCATGGAACCCAGAGATGAAGCAGGAACGACTGCAGCGAAGTGATACCTGCCTGAAGCCACTCTCTAAAAGGCCAGGTTCGATGCTGTACGTGCCTGCCTGAGAAAAAACTCTTCAGATTTTGTCATCAAACCGCAAGCGGGAGAAGAACTGTTCGACCACAGGCCACTCCCGTTCCCAGGCTTCCGGCAGTACTTCAAAACTGAAAACGTAAAGTGTTCCCGTCCGGTCATTTGCAACCATAAGGCTGAACTGTTTAACCGGCTTATCAACATTGGAATAATGAAGCGATGTTGCCGCTCGGCTGGTCAGGACTCCAGCCTTGTTATTCCATGTTTCCAGAACCCTCGATTTCCGCTGCAAGTCCTGGGTGAATAACTGCAGATGCCTTTCCACAGTCATCCCGGTTCTGGATTCACTGTCACGCAGTATGCTTATCCGCACCTTGGGGGTAATGCTTTGATTGGAGCGTTCTTTGATGATCTGGTATTTCAGAACATCACCCCCTTCCAGTTTCTCAAAACTCCAACCATCCGGAATAAGAAAAGAACATTCAACAACCTGACAGGAGCGCCACTTGTACCCCGGAGGAGGCGTGTCATTTCCCTTAACAGAAAAAGAAACCAAAAGAAGCAGCATTGCTGCAATTGAGCTTACCTGAGCAAACTTGCCAGCCATGGCATAACCACCCGATCATCCTTGCTATCTACTCAGTCTACATAGAGAAAGAGATTATTTCCGTGAATAACTGGTTGCGGTTCGCATGGCCAGGCTGATCATGTTACGGGTGCTTTTCTCCTGATCCTCTTCCAGTATGGCATCACCAGTTTTTAAATGCCGAAAGGCAACACTGAACGCCAAAGCTTTTCTGCCACACTCGGCTGCCACACCATAGAGCCCTGCCGCTTCCATTTCCGTTCCCAGAATACCCATACGCTCCATAGCCCTGTTCAGTGCTGATTCATTTTCAAGATGAGCATCCACTGAGCAAACATTACCGGCCCGCAGGCGGATCTTCTTTTCATAAGCCAGCCGGGAGGCCGAACAAAGCAGATCATAATCACAGGTTGCAGCAAAATCACAACCGGCAAAACGCTGCCGGTTAACCCCTGAACTGGTACAGGCACCAATAGCCAGAATCAGATCCCGCACAGCCACATCCTGATGTATGGCAGAACAGCGCCCAACACGGATAATGGCTTCCACCCCATACTCAACATACAGCTCCCGTGCATAAATACTGATGGAGGGAATTCCTATTCCTGAACCGACAACAGAAACATCCCTGCCTTCATACTGTCCGGTAAAACCCAGCATATTCCTGACTGATGTCACCTCCCTGGCTGACTCAAGGTAATGCTCAGCAATAAACCTCGCCCGAACCGGATCGTCGGGCATAATCACAACGGAAGCAAAATCCCCCGGAGCAGCATTTATGTGAGGTGTTGGCATTATTTCTCCTCTTCAGAGACGGCCGATCATCGCCATAAATTCCAGGTAGGCATATCGCCCAAGAAACAGACCTACTATGCCCATAACCCCGGCCAGTCCGTGGGGTGCAGGTATCGGCAGCTTCAGCCATGAAAATAAAACTCCGATAAACACACCCGTCACCGTGGCCAGAAAGACATCATAAAGATACATCGTCCGGTAACACTCCCACGGTGGAGCCAATCAGATAAACAGTCCGGCCAGCGCCGCACTCATCAGGTTCGAGAGTGTTCCGGCAAGAACCGCTTTCACACCGAGACGGGCAATATCCGGCCGACGTTCTGGTGCCATAACCCCTAAACCACCAAGTAAAATGGCAATGGAAGAAAAGTTGGCAAAGCCGCAAAGAGCAAATGTGATAATGGCCTGAGTCTGGAAGGACAGAGTATCCTTCACCTCAATAAAGTCGATGTATGCCACAAACTCGTTCACGATCAGTTTCTGGCCAATCATGCCACCGGCCAGAACAGCCTCATCCCAGGGCACCCCAAGAACAAATGCCAAGGGAGAAAATACTCGTCCGAGAATTTCCTGAAGGGTCAGTTCCTCAAATCCAAACAGATTGCCAACACCTCCAATAACACCGTTCAGCAAGGCGATTAAAGCTATAAATGCCAGCAACATGGCACCCACATTCATTGCCAGCTGCATGCCTGAAGACGCACCCGTTGCCGCAGCATCCAGAAGGTTGGCATGCTCGCTGGACTCCATGCTCTTGGCGCTTTCATCAGGCTTTTCAGTTTCCGGCAGAATCATCTTTGCCATTAACAGGCCCCCCGGTGCCGCCATAAAACTGGCTGCAATCAGGTAACGCAGTTCAACCCCAAGGCTGGCATAACCCGCCATTACCGATCCGGCAACGGAAGCCAGACCACCCACCATAACGGCAAACAATTCCGACTCCGTCATCTTGGGAATAAAGGGACGAACCAGCAGTGGAGCTTCGGTCTGACCAACAAAAATATTACCGGTGGCCGAAATTGATTCTGTACGACTGGTGCACAACAGTTTCTGCAGACCGCCACCGATGAACTGAATCACTTTCTGCATAACACCTAGATGGTAGAAAACAGAGATGAGCGCCGAGAAGAAGATAATCATCGGCAGAACTTTGATCGCGAAGATAAAGCCCACCTTGGAAGGATCAGCCAGGTTACCGAACAGAAAGTTTATGCCGTCATTGGCATAGTTCATCACCTGCTGCACCGCAGCCGACATTCCGCCCAGCACATCCTTGCCTATCGGCACAGCCAGTACAAAACCGGCAAAACATCCCTGGATCAGCAAGGCACCACCGACTGTTCGCCATCGGATATTTTTCCTGTTTTCCGAGAGGAGCCAGGCGATCAGGAGAAGAACAAAAATACCGGCAAGACTGTTGATAAAACTCATGGCAGATAACACATGTATGGACAACAGGAAAATCCTGTACGACTGCCAGAAGGTGCCGCTTACGCCAGGATTCGACACACAACATTTCGACACCTACTGCTGCACAGGAACCGAGATTCACTATAGGCGGTGTTTTTCGGGAGTGTTAACTTGAAATGAATATTCTCTTTGTGTCGGCGTTCGCTATGAAAAGCACTTGCTCAAAATCAGTGCCCACTATAGAGTAGCCGCCCACTTTCAATAACCTTACAAATCCCAGCTGAATTAATGACTACCGACCCTGTCTCTGCCAAGCCTCTGCAAAGCCCGGCTCCCTTAAGCCGTAAACTCTCCATCGCACCCATGATGGACTGGACGGATCGCCATTGTCGTTATTTTCTGCGCCAGATTACCCATCACACCCTGCTCTATACCGAAATGGTCACCACTGGTGCCCTGATCCATGGCGACCGGGAACGGTTCCTGCGTTATCACGATATTGAGCATCCCATTGCATTGCAACTGGGCGGCAGTGATACCGGCGACTTGGCACAGAGCTGCAAGTATGCGGAACAGTGGGGTTATGATGAAGTGAACCTGAATGTCGGGTGCCCCAGTGACAGGGTCCAGAATGGCATGATCGGTGCCTGCCTGATGAAAGAGCCTAAACTGGTTGCTGACTGCATCAAGTCCATGCAGGATGCCGTCTCTATTCCCGTCACCATCAAACACCGTATTGGTGTCAACGGGCGGGAAAGCTGGGAAGAGCTGGTTGATTTTGTCGGACAGGTGGCGGATACCGGCTGCAAAACATTTATTGTTCATGCCCGCATTGCCATTCTGGAAGGTCTCAGCCCGAAAGAGAACCGTGATATTCCTCCGCTGAAGTACGATTGGGCCTGGCGCCTGAAGCAGGTTTTCCCGGACCTGGAAATTATCGTTAACGGCGGCATCACCACTCTGGACGAGACCGAAGAACACCTTCAGCACCTTGATGGTGTGATGATCGGTCGTGAGGCATACCACAATCCCTGGATTCTGGCTGAAGCCGACCCACGCATCTTCGGTGCGCAAAAAAATTCGTTCAGCCGCAACGATATCATCGAAAAGATGATACCCTATGCAAAAAATCATATAGAAAACGGAAAGCATCCGCTCAATCATATCTCTCGCCATATGCTCGGTCTGTTCAACGGTTTGCCCGGAGCCCGCAGGTTCCGCCGCCACCTCAGCGAACACGCACATAAGGCAGGTTCATGCGCAGAATTACTGCGGGAAGCTGCCAGTTTCTGTCTTTCCGAAGATATTTCCTTTGAAACAAGGGAATCAGGACAACAGGTATGACAAGTCAACTTGAACAACTGAAAACATTCACCACCGTTGTTGCCGATACTGGCGATATCGACGCTATCCGTCGCTACCGTCCGCAGGATGCCACCACCAACCCTACCCTGCTGCTGAAGGCTGCAACCCTGCCAGCCTATGAAGAGCAGGTGAAAGCGGCTCTGGCTTTTGGCAAGCAGTATGGCCGCGGTTCTACCGACAGCCTGCAGTATGCCACTGACAAACTGTCTGTACTGATTGGCAAGGAAATCGTCTCCCTGATCCCCGGTCGCATCTCCACTGAAGTTGATGCCCGCCTGTCTTTCAATACCCGCGCAACCATCGAAAAGGCCCAGCGCCTGATCGATATGTATGCTCAGGAAGGTATTGAGAAAGACCGTGTTCTGATCAAGATTGCTTCCACTTGGGAAGGTATCCGTGCCGCCGAGAAACTTGAGAAGGAAGGCATCCAGACCAACCTGACCCTGCTGTTTGGTTTTGCCCAGGCCTGTGCCTGTGCCGATGCTGGCGTTTACCTGATCTCTCCCTTTGTTGGCCGTATTCTGGACTGGTACAAGAAGAGCACCGGCAAAGAGAGTTATCTGCCCCACGAAGATCCGGGCGTGCAGTCTGTGTCCTGCATCTTTAACTACTACAAGGGAAACGGTTACAACACCGTTGTGATGGGCGCTAGCTTCCGTAACACTGGTGAAATCACTGAACTGGCAGGCTGTGACCGTCTGACCATCAGCCCTGCCCTGCTGGAAGAGCTGGAAAACAGCACTGAAACGCTGGAGCGCAAGCTGGATGCAGCCAACCCTCAAAGCACCGAGAGCAAGATCGCTGTCAGCGAAAGCAGCTACCGCTGGGATATGAATGAAGATGCAATGGCGACTGAAAAGCTGGCTGAAGGTATCCGCAACTTCGCAGCTGACCAGGTAAAACTGGAAAAGACTCTGACCGAACTGGCCAAGGCCTGATAATCAGTCAGCAAATAAAAGCCGGGTTGAAACCCGGCTTTTATTCTCAAATACTTTTAACTTTCATCATCATTTTCCAGCTTTCTGACCAGATCATGAAAAGCCTGACGGTTATGTTCATTCAGCTCCATCAGTGTTTTATGGGCTGAAAGCACTTTATCCATAACCTCGTCTTCACCACACTCTTCACAGGGCAGATCTTTCAGCAGTTCAACCCCCTCGCCCGCTTTGCTTTCACGAACGATCACAAACACCTGATCAAAGCCCATGGTCATCAGGATACGGTTGATATCATCACTGGTGGAAAGAATGGTGGGAACAAAGCCAAAATGCTTCTTTGACTGAATGGACAGCTTGGCCAGCAACCCCAAAGATGTACTGTCTATTCCCTGGGTTTCAGTCAAATCAATAATGACGGAACGAATCCCCGGATGCTGGAGAATGGATTCCAGCGTTTTATCAAGTGCGGAACAGAGGGTCAGCCGCACATCTCCGATAAATTTGAGAATAAAGCTGCCGTCTGACTCGGCATACTGAATTTTTCCTGCGCTCATCAAACCCTTCCAGCCAACACCATGACCGCAATATCATCCGGCGCTTCATGCATGGTCTGCACATCGAGCCGGGTCATAATTTTGTCTACCGTGTCAGCATCTTCATTAATCGCAGACAACAGGTATTGCTCTTTTTCCTTCAGGCTGTCCTGAGGCAGAACCTCCAGAATACCATCGGAGAAGATAGTTAATGTAAAAGGGCCGGACAAGTCAATCGTTACGTCCTCAAACTCCGGGTTGTCGAACAGACCAACAGGTAGCCCTTTACCCTCCAGAAAACGGTTCTGCCCGCCCATACTCAGCATGGGCAGGGGAAAGTGCCCGCCTAGGGCATAGGTCAGGGTATTTTTCTGGGTATCAATCACACCGCCAAATACGGTGACATGCTTGCCCAGAGCTGTTTCCAGGAGATTACGGTTGATTGTGGACAAGACATGGGAAGGCTGAATCGGAAGTTCTTTCCCTTTCTGCCGGTAATCCTGCAGCAGAGACATGGACATATGCTTCAGCAGCACGGTCACAAAAGCGGATGACGCACCATGACCGGACACATCGGCCAGATAAAAGCCGAAGCAATGGTCATTTACCGGGAAGAAATCAACAAAATCGCCGCTGAGATAAAGGGAGGGAATAATCCGGTAATCAATATTGTAAGCTCCGAACTGCAGCGGACCATGGGGCAGCATTTTCATCTGCACCTGACGCCCGGCTTTCTGGTCAGTCCTGAGTACTTCCAGACTCTCTTTCAGGGAATCAATTGCCTCTTCAAGGCTTTCCCGATAGCGGCGATTCTGTTTCAGAATCTCGACATTATCCAGGGCCCGGTTAATGGCATATTCCAGAACTTCCAGATCAACAATGGGCTTGATGATGTAATCGCTGGCCCCAAGGCGTAACGCTTCAACTACATCAGCCATCACACCCGCACCTGACACCACAATAAACGGTGTATCCGGTGCTTCCTGCCGCACCTGGCGCAATACCCCCAGACCGTCCAGCTTGGGCATACGGAGATCACAGAGAATCAGATCAGGCTGTTCGGCGCGAAACACCTCCAGCCCATGTTCTCCGTTTTCTGCTTCAAGGATCTGGAAACCACTGTCACTGAGATAGGCCACAATACTCTCGCGAACTATCGTGTCATCATCAATCACTAACAGTGTATTGTCCCTGCTCATACCCTCTCCTCTCCCTGGTGGGGACAACAAGCCCTGGCTGCCCACAAATCTTGGCAGGACTGCAACATAAGCACTTTAAATACCGGGGTGAGCCAAAAGGTTCCGCAGATACTAGGAGCCTGACCAAGAATAGGCAACCACGGCACTAGGTTCTGTTGACATCATCATAATGATTTTGACATTACTCCCTCTGCCCAAAGTCTGCAAGCAGATGGATAAATGATGAGATAAGGGGGAAGAGACCGGAGCCTGATAGCTCCGGTTAAATCAGCAGAATCTAGAAATCATCTTCCGGCAGTTCGCCGGTAATCAGGAAGTCACGGCGCTGGAGATAGGCATCACGGACAAAGGTATATTCATCACCAACAATCAGTAATTCCTGCTTGAGCAGCGAAGCCCGCAGGCTGACAAGATCAGAAGTCTGGGTAATCAGCTGGTCACGGCTGTCATGGATATGAGTGATGGGAGAAGCCTGCATATCCGGGTAGATACCGGCAGCTGAGCGCACGGTACGCGGCCCCAGCAGAGGAACAACAACATAAGGACCTGAAGGCACGTTCCACTGGGCCAGTGTCAGGCCGAAATCCTGATAGTGGTAATCAAGCCCCATACCGGAGGCAACATCCAGCATACCCAGCATGCCCACAGTACTGTTAACAACCAGACGGCCGGCGGATTCGCCCGCTTCCTTCAGACGGAACTGGAGAAGAGAGTTGGCAATATTCCGAAACTCACTGAGATTGCGGAAAAAGTTACTGACTACATCCTGAATCGGTTCTGGAGTCACGGTGTCATAGCCCTGTGCAACAGGCTTAAGCACCCAGGCATCCACAGTATCGTTGAATCGATACGTGGCTCTGTTAAACCCTTCCCATGGGTCTCCTTCCGACACCTTGGCCGCTGAAAATGCCTGCCCACTGGCTCCCAGCATTAATGTCAGGGCTCCAACTTTCAGCCACCTTTGCGATATCTTCACCATATAGCCCTCATCTTCCGGTGATTGTCTTTGAACCGACCTGTCCATTATATCGGCAATCAATATAGTAACCCGATTCAACCCTGTTCGTGAACTCCGTTTACCAAGTTCAAAACACACGTATATATTTGTGTTATATCAATTTTTTTCCTGCCAATCGCACCCAGACTATTGAAGAGTTCGTGGTATTTTCGTTAATATACACGCGTTCTCGCAGGGAAATCCCCTATTTTGGTATACACTTGAGAACCCTTTTCTCCGGTCCCTATAGTTCAACCGGATAGAACAGCCGCCTCCTAAGCGGCCGATCCAGGTTCGAGTCCTGGTAGGGACGCCAGCAATCGAATCCTTTATCAGTCTGTTCTTCAGCGTTAATAGCTGCTAACTCTATCCCCACTGTACCTCAAATGAAGGTACAAAAATGGGTACACTTGTTAGAACTCCTTCAGGAAAATGGAAGGTAATTGTCAGGCTTAAATGCCACCCAATTAAGACGAAAACCTTCAGGCAGCAATTCCCGCTGAATAATGAATTCCCTGTGATAGCAGGCTCTGCAGAGCATCA
>NZ_JAMFLX010000045.1 GCF_023502345.1 Parendozoicomonas callyspongiae | reverse complement strand
TCGTCTGGCCGCAGATATCTAGTTAGTTGCAAAGGACTTTGAAACCCGGCTCTGGCCGGGTTTTTGCGTTTAAAACCTAAGTGGCTAGACAGAAAGCTGTTCTTGCTGAATTGTTATGCATGCGATGGGAAATGAGAGGCAGGATAGGCTGTTTTAATTCTGGCAGATTCAGATCCATGCGCACAACCTGCGATACTTCTATCAGGGAGCAATATCCCAGTTCCCGCGCCTTGGAAGAAATAAAAGAAATTCGTAAAAGAAAGCGTAAAGAGAAGTGGGAGCAAGCTATGGCTCCTCGTCTTAAGAGAGTCCATCAAGTCATGGTTTTAGAGAGTTACTACCCCTCGGATCAGTGTGATTTTTGGGGGCGTTATGGTGGTAATCTCTCGACTATTCTGCCAGATAAAACGCCTGCACGAACAGACAGGCCTCCCATCATTGATAAAAAATGGTGGAATGGATTCTCGGAGGCAAGGCTTTTACACGATTATCAATATCCTAAATCTACAGAAAAGAGAAAAAGAAAGATTGTTGATCGGTGGGTCAGTGAAAATGTTCCGGATATCTCTGTCAAAGCATGCATCATCCCTGATGATTTCGCCGATGGAGATGTCAGGAAACAACAAGAAGCAATTCATGGAAAACTGCAGGGTTGGGTTTCACAGAGCCTGTCAAAATGGCATTTTCCAGCCTGGCTTAAACCTGATGAGAAAGAGCTGTTCAAGTGCTTTCAAAGAATCGAGGACTCTCTTGCTGATGACTGCGATGTGGAATCGAATCCCGGCAGTTCCGAGGTATTTATGCGCGTCAGAAGTGTGCAGTCTCAGCGTCAGGTGAGGAAAATTACTGCAACTCAGCTATTGAAAAAATCCGGAGAACTCTATCAAACAGTTTACAACCATTCTGTTTATCAACGTGTTTGGAAAGAGCAAAGCCGTTATACCAAAGAACAGAGAGAATGGATTGCCGCAAACATTGACTACTATCTGAATGAAATGGGGCTTGGCCGGGATTCTCTGCCTGATCCAAAGATGATCTACAGAATTGACTCCGTTGCTCCAACAGACAGTGTACAAACATCGTTGTGGGAGCGCCGCTTAAGATCATTGCTCTGTGCCGCCCGCAACTCCATGCTGCTGCCACAACACAAGAAAGAGCTTCAGAACGCCTGCAGGCATCAGGTTGCATCGGATGGAAATCTGGATCAAGTCATAGCAACCTGGAACCGTCTGGATAATATCTCACCATGGACAGTGGAATCAGTCTGGGGAGTGAATGGAATACTTGGAAAGCCACTTCATAATAATCAAACGATCCAGTTTCAGCTGCAGATGGAGGCTCCAACAAAAGCTGAAGTTAAAAGAAATTTGAGCGAACTTCTGGAGAAAGCAAGCAGGCAAAAGCGAGTTTCAGATGAAGACCGTTACAGAATATTTCTTCTTAATCGTCAGTTGCTAACTAGTCAGACGACATATGAGGATGTAGTGACTTTTTGGAATGAGATTACACCTAAACATTTTTGGTCAGTTGATGATTTACTTGGAGATAATTGCCCACTTGCCGATCCTGAAGAGTTCATATCGGCCATGGAGAATAGCCATCACCCCGGAAAAGCCTTTGAAAGGCAGAAGATGATAAAAGCAGCAGGAAACGCCGTTGATACTCCAATGACCGATGAAGAGTCTGCAACCGTTTCTTCTGTACTGGAACTACAAGAAAGATCAAGGCAACTATCAAATGATTTGTTTTGGCTAAAGAGAAAACAGCTGGAGTCCACCCGTCAGATTGAAGAGATCCGA
Organism: Parendozoicomonas callyspongiae; assembly: GCF_023502345.1. Classification (GTDB taxonomy): domain Bacteria; phylum Pseudomonadota; class Gammaproteobacteria; order Pseudomonadales; family Endozoicomonadaceae; genus Sansalvadorimonas; species Sansalvadorimonas callyspongiae. The sequence goes on along the minus strand of NZ_JAMFLX010000045.1, from coordinate 19,474 downwards.
AAATCCTTGCACCATTCAGGTATAAAAGTCTGAAAGATATCTGAAATAGCTGGCAAAAACTCCCCACAACGTGGGGGAGTAGAGCGATGAACGTTAGGTGTTAACTGGCTGTTCCGTGAATCTCCCAGCCTGATGGAAATGGCTTCATGCTGCGGCCAGTTAAATCACGATAAAGACCGTAACGCAACCAGGCTTCTTTACCGGAATCAACAGGTTTTCCATTGGCATCGTTCGCCGACCACTGGGCTTCCCATGGCGCTTTTACTTCAATGCCGTTCAGGTAGAAATGTACGACATCTCTCAGTTTATCCCAATACCGGAAGCAGAACGCCAGCTCTGAAGTGGTGATGGGGGTACAGTTCTTGAAAAATTCCTTGCGGGCAACAGTCGCCAGGTCACCCAGACCATCCAGTACAAAATGAACTCGGGCCCCGGATGCGGCAAACTCAGGTGAAGTCGCCGCCATGGCAATACCGCCCTTACAGGCCCGGCGAACCGCCTTGAAGAAGTGGGCATGAGCCATACAGTGCTGCTTCAGCTCTTTCTTTTTGACCTTTTGGCCGAGGACCCGCTGGATTTCTTCAGGAGTGCGCTGGGCATCTTTTTGTACCCGGTCATCGGGAAGGGTCCAGGCATCGGCCGGGTTGTATCGAGACTCCATAAGTCCGTGGGCATAGGCGGCAAATCGTCCGGGGCGAATACCATTTTCCCGGCAGGGTTGCTCAGACCTTGTTGCGCGCATATTGACCCAGCTGGTGATGTTACTGGGTGTGGTATCCAGAACACCATTTCCCTGCCACTGACGGCCAAACGCCAGGCCTGTACCAATATCAGCGGCATTGTTGTAGTTATCACAGATGCTCAGCTTGCCAACATCGCCCATCTTGTAGGGCTCAAGTCCCCGGGAAGAATTGATGCCATACAGTAGGTCACCATGTACTTCATGCTCAGGGCCTACGGAAACCCGGAAGTTGATTGGTTGTCCATCTTTCAGAACCTTATGATCTTCAATCAGGAACTCAGAAGGTTTCACCAGTCCAGGATAGAAATCAATCAGGCGGCTGACTTCGCTGAGTGAACTTGAACCTTCCCGAAAGGAAGGATTGTCGTGCTTAATTCTTTGTTTAAATTCAAGTGCACTAAAAGTCATCGTATACGTCTTCCCGGCTGGTGAGCGAATAAATGGTGCTGGCGTTGTTAAGGTTCTTTGATCCGCGTCTGGATAGAAATAGGTACGACAGACTAATGCGGTAGGGTTATGCGGGTATCTGAATACAGGAAACGATGTGGATTGAATGGCCACTCACTGACTGGAGAGCACAGAGTTATTGCAAAACGAGAGCGGTATAAGCAGATAGTGTTATCCAGCTTACGGCAGTGATTTTCCAGTTTGATACCAGCAAGTTATAAAGAACCTTTGGCTGTTCACTGCAAGCACGAACAGCACCAATAAATCAAACATCATCAGAAGCTGTGCAGCTCTGCGTTTGTTTATGACCACTAACAATGGAAATCAGTATATGGAGATGAATGGATTCGAAAACTGCTGCGAATGGAAGGCTGCTTTGCAGATTTGCAAATCAATAGACTGGTTTGGCAGATGTCTGGGTATTTATACCGATTAACTGGTTTCAGTTTGCTTTATTGTGTGGGTGAGAATGAGTATTCCTTCTTAATTCGGATTGCAAAAAGTTACGAATCTATTAAAGGAACCTCATGCATAGTCACAGCCAGTTGTCGGGAGCTACGAAGAACAATCTGTTGGAACTGTCGGTATGAGCTACTGCCAGAACAGGTCTTTGAATTTTTTCTAGTAACTCTGTCAGCGTCTGTTGCAGGTGACTGAGGTTGATTCCTTCCCCCTCAGGGTCAATATCCTGCAGGGCCAGCCACTGATATCTGACCGGGATGGAGAAAGAGTCTGCACCGATTGCCCTGGAATATGCGGTCAGTTGTTTCAGGGGCAGCCAGTCACCCTTTAAATGTTCGGGGTTGCTGTCCAAGGGAGGTTCACAGGACTTTTTCCACGGATAAAACAGGTATCCCTGAAGAAGGATTTCTGACAACCAGGGCTCTGGTTTTGTTTTCCCCAGAAGGTTGCACAGTATCTTTCCTCCTTCTTCCGTTGATGAAAGCCTGATCTGCTGGTCAAACATGCGTTTCAGCTTTTTGTCCAGCTGGTCGGAGTGGTCAGGGCCAAGCCAGTCATTCCAGTCGCCTTTACTGCCGGGGCGACCAAGATAGAATTTCACTGCCAGCTCCTGATGCACATACTGCTGACGTTTGTGGCAGAAATAGAGAAGGTCAAATTCCCCCAGGGTTTTGCTTATGCCCCGAACCTGGATATTACTTCCCAGATAGGTCCGGGAAGGATTAAGTCGGGTAATGTACTGCCACATGGTTTCGTAGCGAATACCCAGTCGCGTACTTTTTCTTTGCCGCAGCATGTCGTAGAAAAGGTGGACCTGGCTTTGCAGGTTTTTCCGGTCAATCGTTGTGCCGTTATCTGTTAATGAGGCATCAAGAAGTGCCGGGTGGGCAGAATCCAGTAAAAGTGTCGGACTATCCAGGAGCCAGTCAAACTCACTTTCGATAAGCTGCAGATTCTCAGTTGGTTGAGGTTTGGGGAGCGTGGTGTGTTTTTTCAGTGTTATTGTGTCCACGATAACAGAATCCGGTTGTACGGCCTGGGTCGGCTCCAAAGTTTGGGTAATGCAATAGAGCTACTGATATCAATCTATCCAAACCTTAACCACTGTTCAATTGCCTTTCAGTATCCGTTTGAATATTGAACAGATACTTCGTTTTGGTTGAGTGCGGTGATGGCCCATGGATAAAGCGAAATCTTATTAGTAGATTTGACGTCCTCTCGATAGACTTGCCACCATGGTTACGGTGATAATAGCCAGCGCCGCTGTGTTCGAGCAGTGGTCATTATTTTCAAGGCGTTAGGCAGCGTTGACAATTAAACATCGAACTCAGCGCTTCCGAGAGTTTCTATGACAAGGCGTAGTGCCGCAGGAATGCTATTGCCTTTCAAGGCGCTACAACGCAGCTCATAGGAACTCTCGGAAGCGCCCTTCGGGTGGCTCTAAAAGCGGCCATCTGCTGCGTCGGACTTGCTCAATGTAGAACAACTACGATTGTCACAAGTCCTTCTAACATCTGGCCGCTTTTAGAGCCACTGAGTCGATGTTTAATTTTCAACGCTGCCTAGTCGCTGATGAAATTTATATGATTGTGAAAAGTCCTTTGAGTTCAGTGGCCTACAATCATTGGTATGAATTTTTAATTCCCGGCATCTATGGAACAGTTCAAACATATTGGCGTGATCGCACGGCCTGGCAGCGCCGAGGTTGTCGACACCCTGAAACGTCTCAAACGATATCTGTTATCCCGGGATCTTCACGTCATAATTGAAGAGCCGGTGGCAGAGTTGATGCCAGGACACGGCCTGCAGGTGTGCAGCCGGAAGATGATGGGCGAGATTTGTGATCTGGTGATTGTTGTCGGTGGTGATGGCAGTCTTCTCGGTGCGGCCCGAGCCCTGTCCCGCTCAAACGTTCCGGTTCTTGGTGTGAACCGTGGCAGCCTGGGCTTTCTTACCGATATTCAGCCCGACCGCCTGGAAGAGCAGGTGGGCGATGTTCTGGATGGAAAATATATTGTTGAAAGCCGGTTTCTGCTGGAAGCAACGGTTAAGCGCAGTGGCGAAGCGATCGGCCATGCCGATGCTCTGAATGAAGTGGTGCTTCATCCGGGCAAAACCACCAGGATGATTGAATTCGAACTGTTTATTGATGGGCAGTTTGTTTACAGCCAGCGTTCCGATGGCCTGATTATTTCAACACCAACCGGGTCAACGGCCTACGCTTTATCCGGTGGCGGCCCCATCATGCATCCACGCCTGGATGCGGTGGTGCTGGTGCCAATGTTTCCCCATACCCTTAGCAGCCGCCCCCTGGTGATTGATGGCAACAGTGAAATCAAGATTGTTATCGGCTCCAAGAATGCGACCTACCCACAGCTTTCCTGTGATGGTCAGGTTCATCTGACAGCTGCACCGGGTGATACTTTGTCAGTGCACAAGAAGCCTTTCAAGCTCAGACTGATTCACCCGTTGAATCATAACTACTATGAAGTCTGCCGGACCAAGCTGGGCTGGGGCAACCGTTTAGACTCCTGACTCCCTTTAGTAGGCTGCTGAGCTGTTTTCTGCAGCCCCCGTATGAATGGATATACCAATAAATGATTCGGGTATTTGACCTCCCGGCGGAAGAAGATCTGTTACCCTTCACCGCTTTTCTCTGGCAACAGGGCATTGTCCACCGGATTACCGAGGAAGGTGGCCGCCAGGTGCTGTGGGTTGAGCAGACCGACCATTATCCTGTGGTGCAGCAGTATTATCAGGACTGGAAAGCGGGGCTGCTGCAGCTCGGTAAGGTTAAGGCCAAATGGCGAACCGGTGGGCTTGCATCGGGGCCTCTGGGGGACTGGAGGCAGATACCGGTTACCATCCTTCTATTGCTCGGCTGCCTTATTGTTGCGGTAATTACCCGGCTGGGAGCCAATGATGTCACTGCCGCTCTGTTCACCATGAATGATTATGTAGTGAAGGGGCAGTATATTCATTACGCCACTCTGCAAAGTATGTTGGAAATGGGGGAGTACTGGCGCTTGATAACCCCAGTTTTTCTTCATTTTGGTATTGCCCACCTGCTTTTTAACGCGCTTTGGGTTATGGATTTTGGCCGCAGAATTGAACTGCAGCATAAAGGGCTGTTTTTGATTGGTCTGGTGGCCTTTACCGGTATCGTGTCCAATATTCTGCAGTATACGGTTATGGATGGCTTTCCCCGTTTTGGCGGTATGTCCGGGGTTATTTACGGATTGCTCGGTTTCTGCTGGATTCGGGAAAAAGAATACCCAAAAGCTTACGATGTACCATCCGGTATCTATATGTTTATGCTGGTCTGGCTGGTTATCGGCTTTACCGGCGTTTTAGATCTGCTGGGTTTTGGCAAGGTTGCCAATGCCGCTCATGCCGGAGGTCTGCTTTCTGGTGTCGCAGCTGGATGGCTGTATAACCGAAGAGCAAAAAGAAGAGCCGGATAATACTGCTTTATCTCGAAATATCAGAGGGAAGTTATGGATTTTGAGCAACTGCTTAAGCAGCTGACTCCGGAAATTGTCAGCAGCCTTAAGCGTGCTGTTGAGTTGGGGAAATGGCCCGATGGTCGTGTCCTTACTCCAGAACAACGCGAGCAGAGCCTGCAGGCTGTACTGGCCTGGGAAGCCCGTAACCTCCCCGAAGAGCAGCGAACCGGCTACCTGGCTGGAAGTTGCAAGAACACCCGTTCTCATTCAGAACAAGAGGATGAGAAGGATTCCATTCTCCGATTTCAGGATGCCTGATGTCTGAAGTGACTCGTCTGACCGGCACGGTCAGCAAAATGCATACGCAGTTGGATTCCAATGGACAGCCGGTTTCTTACCGACTTCCAGTTGGTGATGAACAGCTTGAGATGAATGATCTGGTGGGGAGAGTTCTCCGCCTTCAGTACACCGGAAATATTTTCTGCACCCACTGTGGACGGAAAACCAAGAAGAGTTTTAACCAGGGTTTCTGCTGGCCCTGTTTCCAGAAGCTGGCCTGTTGTGACAGCTGTATCATGAGCCCAGAAAAGTGCCACTATGAGCATGGCACCTGTCGTGAGCCGGAGTGGGGCGAGAAGTTCTGCATGACAGATCACATAGTCTATCTTGCCAACTCATCCGGTTTGAAAGTGGGCATTACCCGCATCTCACAGGTGCCAACACGCTGGATTGACCAAGGGGCGGTACAGGCTATCCCCATTTTCCGGGTTGCTACACGGCAACTGTCCGGTCTGGTGGAAGATTTGTTACGGCAGGATATCAATGACCGTACCAACTGGCGGGCGATGCTGAAAGGGCAGTCTGCCGATGTGGATCTGGCGGTGGAGCGTGATCGTCTGTTTGAACTGTTTGCCCCTGGTATTGATCTGCTGCAGCAGGAGTATGGTCTGCAGGCGGTGCAACAGATTTATGATGCTGAACCGGCCACTATTCATTACCCGGTTCACTCCTATCCCACGAAAGTGGTTTCTTTTAACCTGGATAAACAACCTGTTGCCCAGGGCAAATTGATTGGTATCAAAGGGCAGTATCTGATTTTCGATACCGGCGTCATCAATATCCGCAAATATACTGCCTATGAAATGGCAGTTGAAATATATTAGGTTCTGTTGACGTAAGTTTGTGCGATTCAGTGGCTCAGAAAGCCGCTAATCGCAAGAAAGGTTTGTGAAGGTGTAGTGGTTCTACATCGAGCAAACCTGACGCAGCGAGTGGCGGCTTTCTGGGCCACCCGCAGGGCGTCAGCGAGGCTTTTCAGCTCGTCGTTGCAGCCGTTCGAAAGACAACCAGTCTTCCTTCACGTCTGCGTCTAGATCTGAAAAGCCTCGCTGGCGCTGAATGCACAAACTTACGTCAACAGAACCTAAGAGAAGCCCCACTTCTGCATTAAACAACCATGAGCTGGGAATACCTTATCCACTACCTTCGGGTAAGGTACTCCTGTGGTAAGAATCAAGGGAGATATTATGAAAGACGCACAGCCACGGGCTATTTACCTGAAGGATTATCAGCAGCCAGATTACTGGATTGAAACCACTCATCTGGTTTTTGATCTCGGCGATGAAAGTACCCGCGTGACGTCCACTCTCAAGTTTCATCTGAACACCAGCAAAAAACATGATCAGCTGCCACCACTGGAACTGGTAGGTACCGATATGGAACTGATCAGTGTTGCCATTGATGGACAGGTGCAGACCAAGGAGCAGTATCAGATCAGCAAGGAACGCCTGATTCTGCAGCCGGTTTTCGAGCAGTTTGAAACAGTGATCGTGAATGATATCAAACCTCAGGAAAATACTTCCCTGGAAGGTTTGTACAGCTCCAGCAGCATGTTCTGCACCCAGTGTGAAGCTGAAGGCTTCCGCAAGATTACTTACTATCTGGATCGTCCGGACGTAATGTCTGTGTTTACCACCACAGTGATTGCTGACAAGGAGCGTTTCCCGGTTCTGCTGTCCAACGGTAATGCCATTGAGCGCAAGGATCTCGACAATGGTCGCCACCTGGTGACCTGGAACGATCCATTCAAAAAACCTGCTTACCTGTTCGCCCTGGTTGCCGGCAAGCTGGAGTTTGTAGAAGACACCTTCACCACCATGAGTGGTCGTGAAGTGACCCTGCGCATCTTTGTTGAGCCACACAATATTACCAAGTGCGATCACGCAATGGTTTCTTTGAAGAAATCCATGCGCTGGGATGAAGAAGTCTATGGTCGTGAATATGATCTCGACATCTTTATGATCGTGGCGGTTGATGATTTCAATATGGGTGCCATGGAAAACAAGGGCCTGAATATCTTCAACTCCTCCTGTGTGCTGGCCCGTCCTGATACGGCGACTGACGCCACTTTCCAGCGTATTGAAGCGATCGTGGCCCACGAATACTTCCATAACTGGTCCGGTAACCGGGTCACCTGCCGCGACTGGTTCCAGCTGAGCCTGAAGGAAGGCTTTACCGTATTCCGTGATGCTGAGTTCTCTGCGGATATGAACTCCCGCACCGTTAAGCGTGTGGAAGATGTGAATCTGCTGCGCAGCCACCAGTTTGTGGAAGATGCCGGCCCGATGGCTCACCCGATTCGCCCGGACTCCTTTATTGAGATCAATAACTTCTACACCCTGACTGTTTATGAGAAGGGTGCGGAAGTCGTGCGTATGATTCATAACATTGTCGGCAAGGAAGGTTTCCGCAAAGGTACCGATCTGTACTTTGAACGCCATGATGGTCAGGCTGTGACCTGCGATGATTTTGTTAAGGCCATGGAAGATGCCAATGGTGTTGATCTGACCCTGTTCCGTAACTGGTACTCCCAGGCGGGCACGCCGGTTCTGGATGTGACTGATGAGTATGATGAAGATGCTCAGGAATACCGTCTGACAGTGAAGCAGAGTTGCCCGGCTACTCCGGGTCAGGAAACAAAGAAGCTATTCCATATCCCTTTGGAAATGGGACTTCTGGATGGTGAAGGCGAGCCTATGCCTTTGGACAAATCCGGATTAACCACCAAGGTTCTGGATATCAAGCAGCCTGAGGAGACCTTTGTCTTCACTGGTGTTGATGAGCGTCCTCTGCCTTCGCTGCTGCGTGGCTTCTCAGCACCGGTTCATCTGAACTACGACTACAGTCGTGAAGATCTGGTGTTCCTGATGAGCTATGACGAAGATGGCTTTAACCGTTGGGACAGCTGTCAGCGTCTGGCTATCGATATCATTATGGAACTGGTCGGCAAGGTTCAGAAAGGGGAAGAGCTGGTTCTGGATTCCAGTCTGATCGAAGCATTCGGCAAGGTGCTGGCTGATGATTCCCTGGATAAGGCCATGGTGGCCGAGCTTCTGCATCTACCTTCGGAAACCTATCTGGCTGAGCAGATGGAAGTTATTGATATTGATGCCATCCATCAGGCTCGTCAGTTTGTGAAGCAGTCCCTGGCAGCAGCGCTGAAGGATCAGCTGGTCGCAGTTTATAACGAACTGAATATCGACAAGCCTTATAAGCCGGAAGCTGATGATATTGCTGAGCGTACCTTGAAGAACACCTGCCTGGGTTATCTGGTTGAGCTGGATGAAGAGACCGGTGTGCAACTGGCTCAAGCCCAGTATGCTGGCGCAGGTAATATGACCGACTCCATGGCGGCCATGAGCTGTCTGGCTTCTGCTGAACATGCTTCTTCCCGTCCTCTGGCTGAAAAAGCCCTGCAGGAATTTGCCGACAAGTGGGCGGAAGATACCAATGTTATCGATATGTGGTTCAGCACCCAGGCGGCCTGCCATCACAATGGCCTGGAAAAGGTCAAGGAGTTGATGCAGCACAAGGCCTTTGACAAGAAAAACCCCAACAAGATGCGCTCTCTGGTTGGTGCCTTCTGTGGTCGAAACCTGGTGAACTTCCATGATAAGTCCGGTTCCGGTTATGAGTTCCTGGCAGATGAGGTTATTCGCATTGATGCCCTGAACCCACAGCTGGCTGCCCGTCTGATCAATCCGCTGACCCGCTGGAAACGCTACGATGAAGAACGTCGTGAACTGATGCAGAAGGTTCTGAAGCGTATTCAACAGCATGAACTGTCCAGCGATATCTTTGAGGTGGTGAGTAAGTCTCTGGCTTAATAACCTGTTTGATTGGCTCGTTGTATTTTGCCCACTTTTCTGGTGGGCAAAATATGATGAATAAATTTGGCTGTTTTGGTAAAGGTAATTTGACTAAGGAAATTGCGCTGGGTTCAGAAAATGTAAGTCCCTTTGACAGTGGAGTTATCAAAATTTTTGATTGCTCCTGTGCTTCAATTACTTGATTCTCCAGCCTTATGAAGGGCTATACATCCTTTCGCAATCACGATAAATTGATCACTCACGGGTTGTAGTAGCCAAAAGTATCAGTCATGGGAGTGACTGTTTGGGGGAGACTGCGCTGAAATAAGCCCGGAAAAAATAATAAAAAGTGAAATAACAATAATAACAACACAAGGATAATAAGAATGAATCTGAAAGGGTTTTCTGTATCTTCTCCCTTGCGTATTGCTCCAGCCCGTGCCGGTTTTGCCTTAAGTGGCATGATGGCTCTTGCGATAGCGCCTGCTCATGCCATTGAGTTTGAACTGATGGATGGGGATGTGATGGGTTCCCTGGATACCACGCTTTCCTATGGAGCCATGTGGCGGGTACAGGGACAGGATCATTCCAATGACGGTATTAATGGCAATGATGGTAATCGTAATTACGATACCGGACTTGTTTCCCAAGTTTATAAAATTACTTCCGATCTCGAAATGAACTGGGACAGTTTCGGCCTGTTTGTCCGTGGCACCGCTTTTTATGATGCGGAAATGAAAGGCAGTACAGACTATGGCAAGTCGTTCTGGCAGGCCACTCAGCCCAGTCAGGCTCAAGGTGAAGGGAAGCAGCCAAACCGGTTTACCAAAAAGGCCAGGGAGATTTCCGGAAAGAGTGCAGAGATTCTTGATGCCTATATCTATGGCAGCTGGGATATTAATGAAACGCCGATTGATGCCCGTTTTGGTAAGCAGGTTTTAAGCTGGGGGGAGGGGATCTTTTACCGCAACGGCATAAACACCACCAACCCTATTGATGCCGCAAAATTTCGTCTGCCCGGTTCAGAGTTGAAAGAAGCTTTGATTCCTGTTGAGACATTCTCTCTCAGTGTTGGTCTGACCGATAACCTTTCAGCGGATGTTTTTTATCAGTGGAATTTCCGAAAGACAGAGATTGATCCTGTCGGTACTTTTTTCGCCGAAACTGATTTGTTTGCCAAGGGCGGGAATACTGCTTATAACGAGACCCCTGCCTCATTATTTGCTCTAAAATCTTTGATGACTGCTCCTGTTGGAGCAGGACCTGGTGGTAGTGGGGTCGGTATTGTCCAACAGTATTTTGAAGCAGATGCTTTTAAGGTCGCATCAATTGGAAAAGACTTTAATGCTGATGATGATGGTCAGTTTGGTTTGTCTTTCCGTTATATTGCAGAAGAGTTGAATGATACCGAGTTTGGTTTTTATTTCGTCAACTATCACAACAAAGAGCCGGTAATTTATGCTGGAATTGATAATGATTACTATGGTTTCACCGGTCAGGGAAAAAACGGTTCCACAACGCTTGCTAATGTATTTCAAACTGTTGCGGTAGGTGTCAACGCAGGCAATGGAGGCAGTACAACTTACACTGCTACGGATGTACAAACTGCGATTGGTAAAGCCGCAGCTGGTGTGTCATTGACCGCTGATGAACAGTCGATGGTAAGTGGGGCTGGTGGTATTACGGCTGTTGATTTGGGTAACAGCTTAACAGGAAACCGGAAATACCTGGAAGATATCAGGGTCTATGGTTTCTCATTCAGTACGACTTATGGAAACACATCATATGCCGGTGAAATCTCTTATCGCCCGAATATGCCAATCACGATTTCGGCAACAGATGACCTCATTGGGGATGCTTTAGGGCAGGCAATAAATTTATCATTGGGTCAAAATGCGACGGTTGCAGGACAGGGTGTAAATTATGCCTCAATGCGTACATTAAATAATTATGAGCGTGTTGAATCCTGGAATTTATCACTCTCAGCTATCCATAACTTTGGGCCGGTAATCAGCTTTGATTCGCTTTTTGGAATTGTAGAAGTATCCTCGGAACATATAGCCGGTTCAAGCCTGAAGTATACTGCTCATGACGGCCAGGTAAGAAAATATGCTGGTCGTGGAGACTGTGAGTACGCTTCATTTGCAGAAGGGGAATGTAATGAGGGTGATCAGATTTCCAAAAATGCCTGGGGCTACACAGCTGTTCTGGCAGGTACCTGGAACGACGTTTATGCCGGAGTGACTCTTAACCCTTACCTGCGCTGGAGTCAGGATGTTAATGGTAATTCTCACCGGACCGGTAATTTCCTGGAAGGTGCGAACTCCATGACTGTTGGCATGACAGCTCAATACCTGGATATTGAGGCGGAAGTTCAGTACACCGAATTTACCGGTCCCAGCACCTATTCGCAGAGGGATCGGGACAATATTGCCGTTGGTCTGAAATATTCCTTCTAACTGTGCTTAAGGCAACCCTGAAAATGGGTTGCCCGGTTTTAAGGTGATCCGACTTGCTTTTGGGAAAAATTAATGAAAAGAAAAATCAACGGTGTGCTCCTGGGCTGTGCAGCAATATTGATCGCTGCCGCTCCGATCGCATCTGCCAAAGTCTCTGAAAGCGAAGCTTCCAGACTTGGCAAAGACCTGACGCCTCTTGGGGCTGAAAAGAAAGGCAATGCAGCCGGAACCATTCCAGACTGGAAGCCTTTTACCGAGGCCCAGATTCCATCAAGCTTTAAAACACCAGGACAGCATCTGCCAAACCCTTATCCGGATGATAAGCCGCTTTTTACTATCAATAAGGGGAATCTGGATAAGTATAAGGATCATCTGACTCCCGGTCAGCTGGCGCTGTTCAAGGCCTATCCCGACACTTTTAAGATGCCGGTTTATCAGTCGCGCAGAAATGCCCATTATCCCCCGAGGATTTATGCCAATACCCGTAAGGCGTCAACTCAGGCAGAACTTCTTGCCGGAGGCAATGGGTTTAAGGGTGCTATTGATGCTTACCCTTTCCCGATTCCACAAAATGGTCTGGAGGCCTTATGGAATCATATTGTTCGTTATCGGGGGGAGTATCTGGTCAGAAGACTGTCTGAAGTCGCAGTTCAGCGAAATGGCAGTTATTCACTGGTGACCAGTCAGCAGGAAGCCTATATCCGATACAACGACCCTGCTATCAAGCCTGAAGAACTGAACAATATTATTTTCTACTACCTGTCGTTTACCAAGGCGCCAGCACGACTGGCTGGTGGGGCGGTTCTGGTCCATGAAACCCTTGACCAGGTAAAAGAGCCCCGTAAAGCCTGGGGCTATAACGCAGGCCAGCGCCGTGTGCGAAGAGCTCCCAACCTTGCCTACGATACGCCGATTGCGGCAGCCGATGGCTTGAGAACGGCGGATGATACCGATCTCTACAACGGTGCACCGGATCGTTATGAGTGGAAGCTGGTAGGTAAAAAGGAAATTTATATTCCTTACAACAACTACAACCTGATCAGTAACAAACTGAAGTATGAGCAGATTCTTAAGCCAAACCATATAAACCCGGAACATACCCGCTATGAGTTGCACCGGGTGTGGGTTGTTGAAGGCAATCTGAAACCGGGTAAGCGTCACATTTATTCCAAGCGTGTCCTTTATCTTGATGAAGACAGCTGGGGTGCGGCGATTGTCGATCAGTACGACGGTCGCGGGGTGTTATGGCGTGTCAGTATGGCGTATCTGACCAATCTTTATGATATGCCGACGACCTGGACAACCCTTGATGTTTTCCACGATCTGCAGTCACGTCGATATCACGTGCAGGGGCTGGTGAATGAAGAAGATATGTACCTTGATCATACCAAGGCGATACCGGCTGACAGTTACTTCAAACCGGCAGCACTTCGTCGTCGTGGGCGTCGATAAGAACGTTTTGATACGAGATATGGCCATTTAATTAAGGCCACACCTTTACGCTGACCATTTCCATCATGGCAGCCAGGAAAATAAAAATAATAATTGCAGGGTTCACTATGAAGTATCCCGATAATTGGTACCACTCAGGACAAAATAAGCGAACACTAGGGTTGTCCCGCTTTTTCAGAAAACTGGCACCAGCTGTCTGCTCTGGCATGCTGGTGGTTTCTGCCTATGCCAAGCCAGCCACGGATCAGGTTCTGTCTTCCCTTATGCTTGATATTGAACGGGCAGGGAAGGGGGACAGGCTGGTGGCTGTTGGCGAACGCGGGCATGTTATCTGGTCGGATGATATGGGGAATAAATGGTCCCAGTCCCGTGTGCCGGTGGATGTCATGCTGACATCTGTCTATTTCCCCACGGAAAAAACAGGTTTTGCTGTTGGCCATGATGCCACCATTTTCAAAACTGTGGATGGCGGTGTGAACTGGGCAGCTGTCTATGAAGATAAAGCCGCAGAAGTACCGTTACTGGATGTGTTTTTTATCAATGAAAACACAGGATTTGCCATGGGGGCCTATGGCTACTTTCTCCAGACCAGCGATGCCGGTAAAACCTGGAATAACTGGGCTGATCGCACCAGTAATGATGAAGAACTCCATCTTAATGCCATGACCCGGCTCGACAACGGAACCTTGCTGATGGCCGGTGAAGCCGGGCTGCTTCTGCGCTCTATCGACGATGGCAAGTTTTGGGAAAAGCTGGAAACCCCATACGACGGCTCCTTCTTTGGTGTGCAATCCCTTGATCAGAAAGGAACCGCTGTCGCCTTTGGCCTGAGGGGTAATGCCTTTATGACCAAAGACAGTGGGCTGACCTGGAAAGAGCTGGATACCGGTACCGAACAGACGCTTTTTGATGGCGTGGTACTGGATGGTGATCAGCCACTGCTTGTTGGCTCAGGCGGAGCGCTGGCGCTGAAAAGCGGTGCAGACAGTCTTGTCTCCAATCTAAACGACCGGGCAACATTGACTGGTGTTATTCAGGCCCGGGATAATTTCTATGTTATCACCAGTGAGAATGGTGTCAGGCGAGTAGGGCCGGGCATTCTTGGTCAGTCACTCAGTCGACAGTAAGGGCTGTATGTTATGAGTACACATCATTTTTCCACCGAGTCTTTTCTTGAGCGACTGATCTTCAATAACCGCCGTATTGTCCTTCTGGGATTTTTCCTGGCGACAATCTTCCTGGTCTGGAAAGCCACGGGAATCAGGATTGATGCCAGTTTTGAAAAGATGATTCCCCTGAAACACCCGTTTATCGTGAACTGGCTGGAACGCCGGGATGAGCTGGGGACTGGGGGAAATAATGTCCGGATTGCCGTTGCCCCGCAAAAGGGTGATATTTTTGATGCGGACTATATGAAAACCCTGCAGCAGATTACGGACGATGTTTTCTATCTGCCTGGTGTTGATCGGGCATCGCTGCGTTCATTGTGGACGGCCAACGTACGCTGGCTACAGGTAACGGAAGAGGGTTTTGAAGGCGGGCCGGTTATTCCCCAGACCTATGATGGTTCTTCGGAAAGCCTTAAAGAGCTGCGGGCCAATATTCTCCGGTCAGGAACCGTTGGACGAATTGTTGCCAACGATTTCAAGTCCAGCATTATCACCTTCCCCCTGTTTGAACTGAACCCTGAAACCGGTGAGAAACTGAACTATGCAGAGCTTGCTGCAGCGCTGGAAGAACTCAGAGGGAAGTATGCTGACCAGGGAGTGAATCTCCATATTATCGGCTTTGCCAAGATTGTGGGTGATCTCTTTGAGGGGGTGGAAGCCATTGCCCTGTTCTTCCTTGTTGCCCTGGGAATTACCTCGCTGCTGTTGTTCATGTATTCGGGGTGTTTCAAATCGACGTTGATCCCGATTATCTGTTCGCTGGTGGCAGTGCTGTGGCAGCTTGGCTTGCTCAGCTCTCTTGGGTTGGGGCTTGATCTGTATTCTGTCCTTGTACCCTTCCTGGTTTTTGCCATTGGTGTCAGCCATGGCGTACAGATTATTAATAATATTGGTATTGAGTCTTACCGTGGATCTGATCCCCTGACGGCGGCACGTCTCTCTTTCCGGGCTCTTTATATTCCCGGAATGCTGGCACTGACTTCCGATGCTATTGGTTTCCTGACCCTGCTGGTGATTGATATTGATGTGATCAAGGATCTGGCGCTGGCAGCCAGTCTTGGTGTGGCCGTTATTATTCTTACCAACCTGGTGCTGCTCCCTGTTCTTATGTCATGGGGCGGTGTCAGTGAAGGAGCCCGGCAGCGTGCCCATCGCAAGGATAACAACCATAAAAATGTTTGGTCTGGCCTTTCCATGCTGTCACATCATAAGGTTGCCCCGATTTCAATACTGATTGCTCTGTGTGGCTTTGGCTATGGCATTTATATGAAGTCGGAACTGAAAATCGGCGACCTTGATCCAGGTGCCCCTGAACTAAGGGCTGACTCCCGCTACAACAAGGACAATGCCTTTATCACCGGTCATTACTCTACCAGTGCCGATATTTTCGTAACCATGGTGGAAACCGGGCCGGAGCAGTGTTCCAGCTTCGAGTTTATGGACGCTATTGATCGTTATATGTGGCAGATGGAAACGGTGCCGGGTGTGCAGGATGCGGTTTCCATGGTCACTGTTGCCAAGCAGGTGATACGCGGGCTGAACGAAGGTAATCCCCAGTGGCAGGCTCTTTCCCGCAACCAGTATGTGCTGAACAGTGCTATTGGTAACCCGACAGCACAGCAGTTGTATAACAGTGCCTGCAGCCTGGCTCCGGTTGTGCTCTATCTGGAAGATCATAAGGCGGAGACCCTGCAGAGAGTTGTGGATGCAACAGCTGCTTTTGCAGCAGCCAATAATACCGATGATGTGAAGTTCCTGATGGCAACAGGTAATGCCGGTGTAGAGGCTGCCACTAACTCGGTAATCCGGGATGCCCAGAACCTGATGCTGGTTTGCGTGTATTCGGTTGTCAGTATTCTCTGTCTGCTGACCTTCCGCTCATTCCGGGCCGTGATCTGTGTTATCGCCCCATTAGCACTGACATCGCTGCTTTGTCAGGCACTGATGGTTCATCTTGGAATCGGTATCAAGGTGGCAACCCTGCCGGTGATTGCGCTTGGAGTCGGTATCGGTGTGGATTACGGAATCTATATCTACACCCGGCTGGAAACCTATCTTAAGCAGGGCATGCATTTGCGTGAAGCCTACTACGAGACCCTGCGCACAACAGGGAGAGCTGTTGTCTTTACCGGGGTAACCCTGGCTATCGGCGTCTGTACCTGGATCTTCTCTCCGATCAAGTTCCAGGCTGATATGGGTATGCTGCTCACCTTTATGTTCCTGTGGAATATGATCGGTGCTATCTGGTTGCTCCCTGCGCTGGCCCGTTTCTTTATCCGCACAGAGACAATATCTGAAGCTGAAACTGAAGGAGCGAAAACACCGGTTTAGTTTTAGATGAAGCTACTTTTCATACTTACTATCAAAGCCGCTGCTTGTTCAGCGGCTTTGTTGTTGATTGTTTGAAATTGATTTATGTCAACATGCGTACGGATTTGTATGAGTATGATGCTCTCCCCCACTCCCTACAGGTTTTATCTTTCGGCTCAGGAGTAGCTGTGAGGGGGGCGCTGGTAGGCTCTAACGGGTTTCCCAGCGTACATTTCTGTATACACAAATGGATATATTGTGAAGTTTCAAAAAATCGCACTTGCGACTGCTATCGCCATCTCTATCGCTGGCTGTAAAGGTGGAGGTGGTTCTTCCTCCACATCTGGTTCCAGCTCTACCCCTCCCCCCACGAATTCACCAGTAATCACTGGTCAGTTTTATGATGCACCAACTAATGGTCTTTGGTATAAATCGTCAGCCAAACCTGAAGGTGCCTACACAACTCTGGTCAATGAAAAACCAGGAGCGTTTCTGTATACCAAGGAGAATGAAATTGTTGAGTTTCGCTTAGGCGGGCCAGATGGGTTGCTGCTGGGTAAAGGGGAGGCTCAGGATTTTGTGATGCCTCAGGATATAGCCAAACCTGCTGTTGCACTGAATATGAGCCGTATTCTTCTTGCTCTTAATAGTGCAGGTAATGATTCAGAAATTGATATTCCTGACGATTTTCAGGTTGCCAAAAATAAGGACAGGGCTCAGGAAATTGCAGCTCTGGCCAAAATTAACCTGTTGAATCTGGATGCGACAAAAGATCAAGCTGAAAATATTTTAAGCGATGTAATATCATCTTCTCAATCCATTCAGACTGCTAATAAAGCGTTAGAACATCTCTCCAGGTCGACAGATCAGGTCATGAAGTCCAAGAAAAAGGATGAAGATTATGATCCTGTTTCTGATGGTTTCAACATCGAAGGAAAGATTGTCAGAACGGATAATATTCGTTTGAGTTATGGTTCTGGCACTAATAAACAATACTGTTATGTTGATCTGACTAAAACAGACAAAAAAGAAGAAGTAGAAAAATCTTTTGGCTACCTTGTTTATAAAGAAGGTGTTACCAGCGATGGTAAGGTTGGATCATTTGATTATGAAGGATCCAATGATACCTGGGGTGTCAAGCTGTCCGATAAGTCAGATTTCTGCTCAATAGATCAAGCTGAGAAAACAAAAGGTATAGTCACCATTGATGGACAAAAAGGCGAGTTTGAAGCCTATCCAAATCAGGGTGATGATGGCTTGGAACTTTATATTCCATCCAATGAAATCAGTGGCTATAGCTTTGGTGAAAAGTTTGATGTTGACTATAAAGCAAATGGCAGTGTTGTTGTAAAAGAAGGCAAGACGCAAAATGGAATGCCTGTAGCTACAGGGGATATCAAAAAAACGGAAGATATTTACAACTATTCAAAATCTTCAGGAGTCATTGTTAATCACAAAAAACGCTTTAAACTGGATGCGAGTAAGGGTAAACAACTGGATACTCAGGATGGGCCAGTATGGGTCTGGAACAGCAAATCTGATAGCTCTGAATATATAGAGTTAACCTATGAGGTTAAGGATGCGAAAAATCCAGCCGCTCCCCTGTACGTTGACCTGAATGGCAATTGGGAAATTGATGTTTTTGATAAGAAGTGCGGGTTGACATATAAAGAGTACGCGACTTTTTCTGATCAAGGGGTAACCTGGAAGTGGAAGGAAACTGTTGGCGGAACTGGGCCAGACAAGTGTAACTTTAAACCATATAAAACTGATGAAAATGAAAGCTATGAAGATGAGTATGGAAACTCTGACTTATGGTTCTTTGCTTACAATCAAAAGTATGCAGGTCAGAAGGGAGCCAAAGCTACTCTTGCACAACTTAACAGCAGAGTTAAATGGCAAGACGAAGACGATGGGATGATTGAATATGTTCGATGGGTATATGTACCGGAAGGCTCAGAAATGAATAACGGTACCTTGTATCGTTATAAAGAAGAAGCTAATGGAACTGTCTCCTATATTAATGCATTTCGTCGTAAACAGTAGACGCTAGTCTTCAATAAGTTTGATGCTCTACAGGCTCATGGCAGCAAAAATAGCCAAACGGAGTTCTGGATTTATTGTGTCATAGCCAGCAGGAGTTATTCCTGTTGGCTTAATGGAATTATGCTGAATATCATCCAGTTCTAATCATTAATCGGATTAATTAGCTTAAAAGTAGCGAGTCAAATGCTAGGGTTTTCTCATGCGCAGTGTGCCAGAAAACCCTACAGACCTTGAAAATAGTTGGCCAGTACCCAAATTAAGATCTCGAAGATTTCCGCAATCAAGACGGGGAGGTTCCGCCGGTCTACTCACCTCACTGCTGTTCCAGAACTCCTTGAAGCCATCGACCTGAGAGGTGCATTGGTGACTGCCGATGCCATTAGTTGCCAGAAAAGTATTGCGTCCAAGTGTATTGAGCAAGGCGCTGATTATCTGCTGGCTGTCAAGGGAAATCAGGAGACTTTGCAAAAAGACATTCAGGCTGTTGTTGAAAGTCACTGGGAACTCCACCCACAGAATCTTCCTTCAGAGTCATTTGCCGAGCAGGAAAATACAGGTCATGGTCGCAAGGAGTACCGCTGCTGCTGGGTGTTTGACCAGTCAGACCAAGCATGAAAATGGGGCTGAAAACCTGTCTGAGGAATTCACTCTTTGTTCAACTAATGCGTAAGCCCTGTAAGTCAGGGCAAACGCATGATCATTCTTTGATCAAACCAAACACATGACAGAGATACAGCAATTCCCGCCGAATACACGCCTTAAGCCGTACAATGCATGCTAAAGGGACTCGTAT
>NZ_JAMFLX010000044.1 GCF_023502345.1 Parendozoicomonas callyspongiae | reverse complement strand
ATTTTTATTAATGGCGAACAAGAAATATACGTCCACTGTCCTTTTTAATACTGCGCAGGCGAGTGTAGTTTACTGCGGTAGTATTCACAATAGAATGCAGGTGTCAGTTCTTGCATTGCACGCAGGAACTGACATCAAGAGACCTTTAGCCTTTGGGAGTTACCGTTTTCCGGCCTTCTTTTTCAGCGCTCAGCTTTTTGGGTGGCAGATCTTTGCGTAATTTCAGGGTTAAACCGGAGATAAAGTTACGCAGGAACTGGTTACCGCACTCCTTGTAATTGCGGTGTCCTTTTCTTCTGAAGATGGCAGAGAGTTCTGCTTTAGTAACTCGAAAGTCCGCCAGTTTCATCATATCGATAATATCGGAATCCTTCAGCTCAAGAGCGATTCTGAGCTTACGCAGAATTTCGTTTTTAGAAATCTGCTGACCCTTGGGAAGATAATCTGTTTCCCGTCCCTCCTGCTTGCCTCGACGATGGATAATCAGGCCATCAAGAAAGCGGGCCAGTACGTCATCATGGCAGAGTACATAGCCTTTCTCATCTTCCTTGCGCATCAGGTTATAGAGGTGGTAAACGGGTATATCGTGGTCCGCTAGTTTGAAAATGGCGACCATTTCCTTGTCGCTGAGGTTCAGGGCAAAGCGCAGGCGACGCAGTACATCGTTAGCAATCATAAAATACCGAGAAATCGGGGCTGAGGGGAAATCTTCCAATTCATCAGATTATACCAGACACAATCCGCTGGAGTTTAGAGTAACTCTACTGAAAAGGATGCAGGAGGTGCCAGATAGAATTCAGTCCCTCCCACTGTCAGCGCCTGTTAGAGTTCTGTTTGTCGCAGCATTTTTTTGGGGGGAGTATGTCGCAAAATATGAATTATCATTCGGTCTGGGGCTGGAATGACTTTTGGTAAAGGTTCTTTTCCTTTCCACTTCATAGGGCGCTTTGTGGTTACCTTAATGCGTCCTGAAAATTCCTGTGGAATTTGAATATTGGGGTGATAGTCTGTTGAAGTTATTAATACCACAGTCCATTCATCGTTAGGGCGTTTTTCTAATAATTGCCAAAGGGTATCGTCGGGCCTGTAATTGTCACTATCAAGTTTACCAATAGTCCACCCAGGCTGCTCTGCCAGATAAACTCTGGCCTCCGGATAGACTTCCACGGCGTTATTAGCGTTAAGCATGTGAACGCCAACGGGATAGTTTCTGGAGGGCTCTGATATGATATCCGAGGCGATAATGTCCACACCCGCCATTGCTAAAGTCCCGGCGCGCATACCGAATCCTGCACCCAGCTCGATAACCTGCCCCTGCAATAACTCTGGAACATATTCGGTAAGTTTTTGGGCGCTTGAAAGAGATGCTAAAGCGCAATCGGAATGAATGGCCCGGTCGGTAAATGTGTCCAGTAGCAAAGTGGCGATAATGGCTTTCGGAAATGCAGGATTTTCCGTTGGCATAAGGCTGAACGATGTATCTATATGTGCACGTTCACCTTCTTGTTTACGAGTGCTCTGAGCATTTATAAAATTTTTCGGTATTGCCCGTGACATATCGGGTACTGAATACACATGCCAGCGGTTAGCCGTTGCATAAATAACATGCATAAATGAAAGAAGCTGACGATCAATAACTACTCGGTCACTACTCAGGTGACTATATATCGAAGTGCGTTCACCTCCTGACATGATTTTGAACAGAGCGTATGTTATCTGATAGATTGAATTCTGATTCATGGAGCTCCAGTCTTTCATTGAACTAGCCATGTTGTTAAGAACTTCAAAGGCAACCGGGTAGTTTTTTGTTTTCATTGCCTCGTGAACATCTTCTGCCATAGCAAGATATTCTTTGAGTTTTTGATTAACTTCCTTTTGGGATTCCTTGTTGAGTCTGTTTTTTATCGCTTTTAGGTAGGATGCAAAAGTGAACTGGTCAGAAGCCTCAAGCAAAAAACCACGACAGCCTTCACTTGATTCAGCTTTGCATTTTGGTACGAGTTGCTGAGTCTGGCCCCAACAAAAATTGGTAAAAGTTATAAAACCTGACAGCAATATTGTTATCAATATCAGGGAATGTTTTTTCTTGCTCACAGTCAGCCTCCAAATAATGTTATATCAGTTCAGATATGACATTGCTGGCAGTGAAGGAGTTCTTACAAGATAACTTTCTTGTTATGCATTCTATTGACTGGGGTACTTTTCTTTGAATAGCTCTGGTTGTAGTATCGTTTAAGCCTATAAGAATTAATAACAGGACAATGAAAATGGCCGGGTGTACGACAACTGATCAATTGGTGAGAATTTACCAGAAACAGGTAGAAGTCAAGTTCAAAAAAATGCAGATCCAGACTTCTGCCACTGAAGAGCCTGGCAAAAGCATGCAGGAAAAGTATCTCAAAAAACTGACCCGTCGTTTCCGTGATCGTGGCGGTCTTGTACACAAGGTTGAAGGCAAGTAATACTGTTGACTGAAAACAGTTCTTTCATTCGGGGTGACTGGGGGCTAATGTAAGGGCCTTTTCACCAGTTACTCTGTGTTTGAAACCCTTGTTCATCATACGATGCGCATGTAGCCGTTCAGTGTCAGAAGATGAAAATGTGGCGCTTTATATCAATTTTTTCAAAAACCTTTCTTGCCTATGCATTCTGCGGATTTGTTCTTTTACCGGCGGCAGTGCACTATGCAATTTATTACTTTCACCCGCAGTATTTAACTCAACCTTTGAGTGTGGGGGCGGTTCGCTTTAATCCACTGACTCTGAAACTTGAAGTTGAAGCTGTTCGTTTGGGTGACAGTGATAATGTTCTTGCCGGGTTCCATGAGGTAACACTCGATGCATCCTGGCGATCCCTGACACAAAAATCGGTAGTTCTTGATGGCATAGAACTGGTTGATCCCTATACAAATATTGCGATAGATAAGAGCGGGCGAATAAATCTGGCGGCAGTTCTCAGAAAGCAGCCAGCAACTGACACTAAGCCTGAAGCTACAGAGAGTTCTTCACTTGCAGTGGCTCTGGATAACCTTTCGGTAGTGAATGCCAGAATCAAGTTCAGTGACTCTGCAAATACAGGAGATCAGCCGTTTAATGGAATCCTTGATCGGGTTTATATCAGTGCGAAAGAACTGTCATGGCCTGAAACGCGGGGAGATATTGACCTTAAGGCGAGGTTGAATAATTCCGGGCTTCTAAATTCTAAGGTCACCCTTGAGCCCGGTAATAATGTTGCGGCGCTTATCGGTCTGGATCATATTCCTTTGCCAGACATACAGCCGTATCTGTCTCCTTACACCTATCTGCAACTGGATAATGGTGAGCTGTCGGGCCAGATTCAGGCAGAGGTTAGGCAGGGGGATAAATTATCAGTCTCTGGTGATACATCAATCACGTCTATCCTGATGACTGATGAGAGAAGTGGGCAGCATATTCTTGGCTGGAACAAGTTGGCTGTAACCGAACTTGCCTATGGGCAAGATGGGGTTGAGGTCACAGCTATCAGCCTTGATAAACCAGAAGTCACCATTGAGATTGATAATAACCTGAAGTTGAATCTCGCCTATCTGGTCAAGCCTCAACCAGATTCTTCAGATAAGACAAGTGCCAAGACAGAGGATAAGGAATCGCTGAAGGTTGATATTGGCTCCTTTGTTATTGGCGATGGATTATTCAACTTCTCGGATACATCCTTTAATCCTGGCTTTTCTGCACCAATTTCAAATCTGTCAGGCCAGATAACAAACATTCATACAGGTTCCGGAGCTCTTGCTGATATTCAGCTTGATGGCGCGATAGATAAATATTCTCCTGTGTCGATTTCTGGCAGCCTTGATCCGGCTGAACCCTTCCGCAGTACAAAGATCAAAATGGACTTTTCGGAAGTTGAGCTGACAACACTGACACCGTATTCGGGTCGCTTTGCCGGTTACAATATTGAAAAAGGCCGAATGAATCTGGAGCTGGATTATTCCATCGAGAAAAAACAGCTAAATGCCAGGAATATTATTCTTCTCAAGCACCTGACTCTTGGGAAAAAAGTTGATAGTCCGGATGCCACCCAGCTGCCCCTGAAGCTGGCTATTGCCCTGTTGAAAAACAGTGATGGTGAGATTGATGTAGACCTGCCCATCAAAGGCAATCTGGATGATCCGGAGTTTGAGTTTGGCCCTCTTATCAGAACGGCTATCGTGAACTTCATTACCAATATTGTGAAAGCGCCGTTTAAGTTTCTGGCTTCCCTTGTTTCCGGAGATGCGGATGAAATGTCATCCGTCTTATTTAAAGCTGGGGATGATTTGTTATCTGTTGAGCATGACCTTTCTTTGAAGCACCTTGCTGATGCTTTGAAATCCAGGCCTGAGTTGGTTCTGGAAGTTGAAGGGCGGGCTTCAAGGGAACTCGATGCTATAAAGCTCGCTGAGCATGCGGTAGAGAAAGAGGTTCACGAACGCTATACAAAAATGATGGCTGATGTGGGCAAGCTGATTTCAATCGGTGACATAGTACCCGAAGAAACCAAAGCTGAGGTTCTGCGAGCAATAGGTGATGAGAAAGGTTTGAAAGCCAAAAAAAGCATGTCTTCCAAAGAACTCTTAAAGCATATTACTCAGCAGTGGCCTGTCAGTGATATTGAGTTAAGAGAGCTGGCAATCAGGCGGGCAAAGCATATCAAGGACAGTCTTGTGGATAAGGGTCTTGATGCTCACCGTGTGTATATTCTTGATGCTAAAACGTCAGGCTTTGATCCTGCAGAAAGCAGGGCAGGGAAGAAGAGGATTGCAAGTAAACTGAATTTGACTACTGGGTAAGTCAGAAAAAAACAGCCATTTAGTCACCGAAATGAACTGAACGGCTGTGCGGTTAACCGTTAAATTTTTATTTGTTCCTTTTATTCTTAGATGGCAGATTCAGATTGAACCTGCTGCTCTACTTCCACTCCTGGCACATCTTGTTTCGGTTGCTGCTGGTCTTCAAAAGCCCCAGAGTCTGGTGTTGTTTCTGAGACATGGTCGGTTTGATCATCGAAATTATAACCACTGTGCTTCTTACTCTGGCCACGAAGTTTTCTGACACCTTCGAAGACATAGTGCTTGGCTGTGTCATAAGCCATGTTACCCGCGATATTACCTGCAATAGAGCCGATATATCCGCCGATAGGTGCCAGGGTTGAAATAACAGGAATCTGGACATTGGTCGGCATCAGGTAATGACCAACTGCACTACCAATAGCTCCTGGAATAGCGCGACCAGCTGCATCTGCAACATCCAGTGCAAGTTCTTTACCGGTCATTTCTCCCTGCCAGTAGCCGTAGCCAGATGTCAGTGTGTGCGAGGTGAAACCGGCAATAGCTCCTGCGCCAACAGCGGTATATTCGTTAATCAGGCCTTTGGAGCGTAATTGTGCAGGTGTCATGTTCTCAAACAGTGAGTAGCTTTTGGCAACGTGTGGCAATGCATAGTTTTGGACAGCACTGGATACACCACTGACAAGAGCTGTTCTGCTGGCTTTTGAGTTGATTTCTTCCCAGTCCCGGGGCTTGTAGTGCCAGGGCAGTTTGCCCTCGTTGTAATACTTGCCGAAACCATCAACACCATACTGCAGGGTATAACCGATAGCAGCCCCTGTTGCAAAAGCAGAAAGTGGGTGAACACCTGTACCACTTAGCTTTTCCTGTTGATCAAGCTTTGCCTGGGTTTCTTCGTGAATTTCTGTTTTTGCAGTTTCATGAGCTTGATCTCGACGTATATCGAACAGGTTTTGTCTCTGCTCGTCGCTTAGATCACTGAGCTTGCGGTATTCCCCAGTAAAGGTGTACTCGTTCTGATCATTGCGAGCCAGAACCGGGATTTCTGAGCTTTCATGAAACTTCTGACGAGCTTCAGCCGGGCAGAAACCTTTGGCCATCTGTATTGCATCACCTTCCATGAAAGGAATGCCGCCTTCCGCATGAGAGTGCATAAAGAGCTCATCCAGGCTATTGGCACCTCTTTCAGTCATCAATTGCCTCAGGTCATCTGCCATCTTGGTGTTTTCATAGGCTCCCGACTTGAAAAAGCTCTTCACCCAGGACCAGCGGCCAGACTTGTGCAGGGAGGCTTCAAAGTGTCGGAAATGGTCATCCCAGATCATGACGCGATCTGTGTTCAGAGAGGTGTTTTTCAGCAGTTCCTGAGCTTTGTCGAGAGTTTCCTGAGGTGAAAGTCCATCTACTGCTTGTGCAATCAGGCCTTGGTGGTTCAGGTTTTCAGGTCCGACGTCCGGCTCGTACTGAAATACCGGAGGCTGCTCTCCCCTGAAATAGGCGTAGGCAGCATGCAGCTTACGAAACAGGAAATTCAATCCGGTTTCATTTACCCGACCGATATTACCTGCTGCACTTTGGTCGATACCGTGAACACCTGACATCCTGTTCGTACCCTTCATTAAATCTTCCAGCTCAAGGAGTGCCAGGTATTTGGCCTTATTGATGCCCTGAATGGCTGCGGCCCTGGAAAGGTACAGCTGATGAATATTGCTCATTGTTGAAAATGCGATACTGTGGCCAGCTACTTCTGCCCCAATATTTTGGGGAGCTTTGAGCCAGTTGGTCGCGGCGTAGTTCACTTCTTCCGTGACAGCAAAGAAGTTGTACTCTTCAGGGGGATCAAGTTTTTTGTATAAAGCCCGGAGTTTTTCCGAGACAGCTTCAAACTGCTTGATTTTCTCAGGCAGGTCAGCCTTATCCTGGGCATTTACGATTTCGTTACGTAAGTTGGTCGCCTCACCAGTCAGGCGCTTGAATTGCGCATGCAGCTCTTCCCGCTGATCATAGAATGGCTGACGTTCAGGTGATGGTGTGAACTCGTAGCGGTATTTGCTATCTGTTTGCAGGTTGCCCAGATACTCCATCTGCTCTTCATCATTCTGGCGATAGAGCTCCACTGTCATATCACCATTGGCGCGGTGGATAATCAAAGATTTGTTAGCTTGCAGGAGAAGGTCTCTTACGCGCAGATCCTTCTTGATAGTGACTGCGTTAATCAGGGATTTGAACGCGTTGTAAATATCATCCTGAAAGACTTGGGACTGGTTTCCCTGGGCTGGCCCCATTTCAAATTCGTCCAGGGAGATTTTCAGTCTTCTCACATGAAGGCGGCCATAAGTTCCACCCAGATTTCTTGTTTCAATTTCTCCAGCCCCATGATCTGAATCCAGATACAGGGTAACCGTGCCATCGCCTTCATCAATTGCCTGAGTCAGGCCGTCAATTACGCCAGGAACACCTTCTGGAACTTTTAGCTGGAGAACTGATCCATTGTCAGTGTTTTCTACTCTTCCGGAGCTGAACAGATACTCAGCTGGTGTTGGCTCCATGGCTGAGAGTGCCGCGATCTGTTCCGGTGTCAGCTGCTCAGGAGCGTGTGCTGGATCAACTGGGCCGTCGGCCCAGGAGGTGGTAATTCCAGAAATTGCCAAGCATAGTGCGCTGGCAGCTACAAGTCTTTTGGGTCTTACAGGTATGGGTGTGACCATGTTCAGCTCCATCAAAATTGTGTAATTTTTAACGGGCTAAGTCTTGAACAGAACACAGGTTCTGCAAGTTAAAAAAATTTGCAGAATGTAGAGTTAATGGTGTGTATTGCTTAAATATGATGTCTTATTAGAAAATATCTTTGAAATCATATGGTTGTGTTAGTGAAAAAAACTTATCGCAACGGCAGCTCCCGGGTTCTTAACCAGACCAAAAGCAAGTCAGCTGTAATTCCACCGGCAAATGCGCCAGGAACCCTGGATTGCAGCACCATAGATCCAGCCATTGCGGGCCGACTACATGACCTCGCTGGCGCTGTATGTACAAACTTACGTCAACAGAACCTAACTATACAAGAGAACGTGAAATAATCTCCTTCATGATTTCATTGGTTCCTGCATAGATTCTCTGGACTCTGGCATCCGCCCATGCCCGGGCAATGGGGTATTCCAGCATATAGCCGTAACCACCGTGAAGCTGCAGACACTCATCCAGAACTTTGCACTGGATATCCGTTGACCATAACTTGGCCTTGGCCGCTGTGGGCACATCAAGTTTTCCCTGAACGTGCAGTTCAAGGCAGCGGTCTATAAAGGTGCGGGTGACAGACAATTCTGTTGACATCTCTGCCAGCTTGAAGCGGGTGTTCTGGAATTTTGAAACAGCCCGGCCAAAGGCCTGGCGCTCTTTGACATAATCAAGAGTCCACTGCAGAGCCGCTTCAGCATTAGATGTCGCGTTGAGAGCAACAGATAAACGCTCCTGCGGTAGTTCCTGCATTAGATAGATAAAGCCCATTCCTTCCTGGCCAAGAAGGTTTTCCCTGGGAACACGAACATCCTCGAAAAACAGTTCCGAAGTGTCCTGTGCCTTCATGCCGATTTTATCGAGGTTGCGACCTTTGCTGAATCCAGGGGAGCCTGCTTCCACAAGTATCAGGCTGGTTCCTTTTGCGCCTGCAGCTGGATCAGTTTTAGCGACCACAATGACCAGATCAGCATGTTGTCCGTTGGTGATAAAGGTCTTGGAGCCGTTGATAATGTAATCATCCCCATCGACGACAGCAGTAGTGCGAACACCCTGCAGATCAGATCCGGCTCCAGGTTCCGTCATAGCTATGGCAGTTACAAAATCGCCGGTCACCATTCCGGGCAGATACTTTTTCTTTAGTGTTTCTGAGCCATAGTTTTCAATGTAAGGTGCAACAATATCGGAGTGGAGACCAAAGCCAATACCGCTTAAACCGAGGCGAGCGATTTCTTCATCAACAATGGCGTTATAGCGGAAGTCGACACCGACACCACCGTACTCTTCCTTGACCGTAGGACAGAGAAAGCCCATTTCACCGGCCTTGTTCCAGAGCTGCCTATCTATCTGCTTATTCTTTTCCCACTCTTCGTGATGTGGAACGGCTTCATTTTCCAGGAAACGGCGGACGCTGTCCCGAAACATCTCATGGTCTGAATCGTAAACTGTTCTTGGAATCACGCTAATCCCTCCACTGACATATTCAGGAAATCACTTTGCCAGAGGAAGGGCATAGCTGTCTGTGACCGTTTCGACCAGTCAGGATGGCTCATTGGCTCAGTTATAAAACTCTTGGCAGAGCCTGAGTCCAGAGGATTTATGAGAGGTTGTTATGGCAGTTGGTATCAATAAAAGTCATCGTCATCAGCAGGGACACCTGCCAGAGATTTTACCAGCCTCATGGCCTGCTCGAGACTTTTAAACCGATCCAGAAATTCCCCTTCCGGAGTCAGAACCTCAAAGGCAGCTGATGTAACTACACCTTCTTCATTTGTCTTTTCTACTCGATAAATTGAGTAGCCCTCTAAGCCTCCAAAGCGCTGACGATTTATATCTGCCATTGTGGATTATTCCATGTCCTGTTCCACCAAAGGTTACTTGTATCACTCTTATGGGCAGTTAACCACACTTTAAGAGCCTGTTCAGAAAGAAACATAATGGCTAAAACAGTGGATAAATAGGTATTAGAATGACTTATCCAAGTTAATTGTGGATAACCATGTGTCTATCTTATTAACTTTTTGTTTCAGCCCAAGGCAGGCTTGGAAGTGCCATAACTGTTTAAAATTTATACAATTGATTGTCGTGTATGGATAAGTACGTAATTGTCTGATCCGTAACGAAAAAAGGCAGCCGGATGATTCGGGCTGCCTTTTTCTTATCAACAGTTCAGAACTGTTAGATCATGGTTGCAATACTCAGCACAGCCATCAGGAACACAGTCATGATAACAACCAGAGGCATCACAAATTTCACCCACTTGGCGTAGGAAACACGCCCAATGGCCAGGCCGCCCATAACAACACCAGAAGTTGGAGTGATCAGGTTAACCACACCGGAAGCAGACTGGTAAGCAGTTACTACCAGGTCACGGCCAACGTTGGCGAAGTCAGCCAGAGGAGCCATTACTGGCATGGACAGTACAGCCAGACCGGAAGTGGATGGAATGAAGAAGGACAGAACAACCTGAATCCAGTACATCACGTTGATGAATACAACTTCAGACAGACCGGTAACGGCGTGTTCACACCAGAACAGGATGGTGTCGGTGATGTTACCGGCGTTCATGATAACCACGATGCCGCGAGCGATTGCGATAACGAACGCAACACCCAGCAGGTCACGTGCGCCGTCAATGAAGGTGCCGGTCAGCTCTTCTTCAGACAGACGACCAGCCAGACCGATAACGATGGAGGCAACCAGGAACAGTGCAGACATTTCTGCCATCCACCAGCCACCCTTGGAAACACCCCAGATCATGATGCCAAAGGTGACAGTAAACATAGCCAGGATCAACTTACGGCCGGCAGTGAATTCCAGAACCTCAGCGGTGTTCTTCAGGAAGAACTCTTCGTTGGATTCTTTCTGGTCTGCAACCATGGAAGCCTTAGGATCTTTGCGAACCTTCTCAGCGTAGCGCATGACATAGACAACACCGATCAGGTAGCTCAGTGCCAGAATAACGAAGCGCAGAGGCATGCCGTCAGCGAACGAAATGCCGGCAGCGTCAGAGGCGATAACGGTTGCAAAAGGGTTAATGGTGGAACCCAGTACACCCATACCTGCACCTAGCATAACGATGGCAACACCGGTCAGGGCATCGTAGCCTGCTGCAATAACAACCGGAATCAGCAACATGTAGAATGGCAGGGTCTCTTCAGCCATGCCGTAGGAAGTACCGCCGGCAGCAAACAGTCCCATCAGAATAGGAATCATCCACTTCTCACGACCTTCCATGGCTTTCGTTACCTGAGCAATACCGGCATCGATAGCACCGGTTTTGGTAACTACTCCCAGGAAGCCACCGATAATCAGAACGAACAGTGCAACGTCAATAGCGCCTGCTTCATAGGTGATGGGGTCAAAGAAACCGGCGATAGGAGCCATTACCACGTCGAAGAAACCCTGAGGAGTGGATTCCACAACCTGATAGGTTCCGGCAACAGGAACTTCTTTACCTAGAGCGTCGTTCATAACCCGGTCGTATTGACCGGCCGGTACGATATAAGTCAATGCTGCGACGAAGACGATGATCGCCACCAGCACGGTATAGGCTGAAGGGAATTTAAATTTGCCCATGTTGCACTCTGTCTGGTCTGTGAGAAAAGTGTGCGGGCAGAAATGGAGCTATATGGAGGGACTACCCGCGCACGCGAAAACGCAAGCAATCATAAGGATTACGAATGAGTCATTAATGACCTGTGTCATGTTATATAACTTTTCTGTTTAATAATTCGGTGTTATTTACGTGTTTCTGTGACTGTGGCTTCGGTTTGTTCCAGGCTTGACTTCTGCTTATGCGGTAGGCTGCTGAGGGATTGTCGAGGTAAGTACTGAGATAGGTGTCGAGAAATTATGTTCTGTTTAGTTTGGGCCTGTTCACGATAAATCAAACTACTCAACTAAAGGTTTTCGATCAAATAATCTCTTTTTTACTTTGATCTAATATTATGAAAAACATTTCTTCTGGAGCTTTCTCACATGGAACGTGCCCGTCGACGCAGGTACTCAATGAGGCTGTCGCAGGAGCCTGCTGAAAAAAGAACCCGTTCCAGTAAATCAAATGAAAAAACGTTGTTCCGCAGCTCTTTAAAGTTACAGCAGCAGAGTCAGAGCTTATCAAGCCGCAAAGTTGAGGCTACAGATTTAGAGGCTGGCAGTATTATTTGGGCTGTCAATAAACTTGAGCAGTGGGGGATTACCCGTGGCGGTAAATACACTGGCAAGATCATGACACTCACTCTGAAACCAACAGAGATTTCCAGGTATGTTGCTCTGCAGGAGTCCATAGCCAAACTGATCCCGGAGGAGCTGGACAGGCCAACTATTGATTTAACCATAGAGGTGCCTGGGGGCAGTGCTACGAGAACTTTTGGAATTATCGGTGGGGTTGGCCCCGTTTCTGATGCTCATATGACAGAAAAAATGTTGTCTGAGTTACAGGAGAAGGGGGTGAGACTCAGTGAGGTAAAAGTCCAAGTCTATTCAAGCCCTCCCCCCAGAACCCTGACAGAAAAATCTATTCGTGGTCTGGCCTATCTGAATGGCGTGAGAGAGTTTGTTAAACGTGGCCATGATCATCTGGTGCTTGCCAGTAATACAGCACATTGCCATATAGATAGTTTCGAATCCGGAAAGGTGCTGGACTCTGGTGGGCGGATGGTCAACTGCGTAACCAAAATTGCTAAATCAATTCACGAAGAGAAACCAAGCTCTGTTCTGGTTCTTGGTACATCCCAGGCATACGAGAAAGAACTGTATCCCAAAGAGTTTCATTCCCTCGGTGTGCCCGCTATTGTTCCGAATAATTCGTACCAGACGCAGATTCAAAATCTAATTGAGCAGGTAAAGAAGTCACCGGGAAGCTGCATTCAGGATGCAGATGAAATATTCCGAATAGTCGTAGAAAACTATCTTCTTGCTTGCAGGCAGTACACTGCACCTTCTCACATCCTGTTGAGTTGCACGGAGTTGCCCCTTGGTCTGGGGCCGGAGCGAATAGCTCAGCTGGAAGAAATGCTGAAAGTGAAAGTTGTGGATACAGAAGTCGAGTTATCCAAGCAGTTCAGTGAACTTCTGGCAGCTCCCAAGCCCACTTCTTAATGATTGATAGTAAACAGTTGTGCCCGCTTCCGCTTTCTAATCTGGTCGGGATGTTCTGGAACGTTACTCATGCAATAGACAGCAACGCCATCACCAGAGCATTGTGGCATCTCACTGATAATGCTCTGTTCCAGTCTCTGATGTAATTGGGTTTGCAGCTGTGGGTGCCGGGAAAGGTTAAGAGTGTTTACAAATATATAACCGGCCTGGCAGAGCACGGCAGGAGCATTGGGCATTTTTACCAGGTTAATCATGGTTTCGAGGTCAACAGGTCTCATCTGTACTGGGTCTCCACGTCTAACCGTATCTATAGCTATTGGCTTTCTGGCTAACTGCTTGTTTCGGTTTGTACGTAGATGGTAGTGGTTTTCCTTATTTGAGGAGAAGGATTTTTACAATTCAGGCCGTAGGTTATTGAAATCTTGCAGCTGACTGGACTGTTGTGACCGCAGACGGCAAGCCAAGTGCGCACTATGAGCATTCTGTTGCCATTACGAAAGATGGGCCACTTGTTCTGACTAGTGGTCAGAATGGGGAAGGTTGGGCGATAAGTTAAGTGTTATTGCTATAACGGTTGAAGCTAAGAGTGGACAGGAATCTCATATTTCATAGAGGTTCCTGTACGACAAGCTTTGCGCTGTTTTTCCTTTCAATAGATATTCCACGCTAAGAAGATTCTTATTCTTTAGTATTAAAAGCAAAGTAAGGGAAACTAAAGTTCTATAGCTGATCAGCAAATATCCTCTTCACTTTTATATAAGAAAAACTATCTGGGGGAGATATTATGTTAGGTTCCATGCGCTTGCGTAACATGGTCAATGCATTTCAATCACCTATAAAAAGATTGCGCGAAACCGGAAGTAAGGATCAGACAAAGTTATTTATTGGAAACTCCAGCTTCTATAACCCAATAACGGTGAGCGAGAAACAACTTACTCAAGAAATGGGAAACAGTGGTTTCAATGTCCGCCTTGGTGAAAGAAATGTTTTAATTGTTGAAGCCAATGACCATGCCGTGCCTGCTAATCTCCCCAATATTGAAGAATTGGGGGATGATTTACTTGGTCGTGGAAGCAATGGCTATGCTCATCGCGGACGATTGTTCGGTGAGGAAGTTGTATTTAAGCGCTGCTATGTTTTTGAGCGTAGTCTGCTTGGCGTTCATTCTCTTGAACATGAGACCCGAGTGTTATCGGCTTTACGTGGAGCAGAAAAAAATCACGATGGTGTACAGCACTTGCCCAAGATTATTTGTTCTGGAGTTGATCAGAATAATATTCCTTACCTCGCCATGGCGTATCGTAGTGGGGAGACTTTAAGCCAGCATATTCAGAGTCGTAATCTATCAAAAAGACATATTTGTCATATCATGATGGGAATCGGGGAAGGGCTCGATTTGCTCGGCAAATATGGAATCATTCACCAGGACATTAAATCAGATAATATTCTGATTGATCGGGAAACGGGAAATGCGGTCATCATTGATCTGGGTGAGGCAACAGCTTTTCGTGGCATCGCTTCAACGAATGAATGGCAACAACTAAGTGGCTGCCCAATTATTCACCCTCCGGAATATTACAATGGTGTTGCTGTACCAGCATCTGATGTCTGGTCTGCTGCTCTTTTATTTGCAGAATATGTTTTGACCCCAGATGAATACAGGGACTTTTGTGTAAGGTTGAATAATCTGATTGTAAATCCTCCCCAGTCTGATCCAAAAGTTCAGAAGCTGATCGAAGAGTATTTTGCGAAATATGAAAAGTGTGAGGGGAAGCACTCCTGGAATCCCTGTCAAATAATGCAACACCTTCTTAGATGTGCAATATATATGCGCCCTGATGCACGTGGGCTTGTCAGTACTTTCCAGACAGCCTTGTGTGATCTTGGTGATATTGAAAACTTCTCCCGAAGAGTGAGCCTGGAGCCAGAGGCATAATTAAAGTCTCCCATTTATCGATGTGGAAAAGTCGGCTTGTTACAACGCCGACTTTTCCGAATGAGGGGATTAGTGGTTGCAGCCGGCGGTATGAGCATGGCCGTGATCCAGCTCTTCTTCTGTGGCATCACGGACATCCATCACTTCCACATCAAAGTTCAGGTTCTCGCCTGCTAATTCATGGTTGGCATCAATAATGATGGCTTCTTCATGAATGCCTACAACAGTGACAATACGTGGGCCGACAGCTGTATCTGCATGAAACTGCATGCCGACTTCAACTTCATGGTCGCCAAACTGCTCAGGAGGAACAGGGTTCACCAAGCTTTCATCGTATTCGCCATAGCCCTCTGCGGGTTCCACCTTGATAGAGAACTTGTCCCCTTTCTCTTTATTTTTCAGCGCAGCCTCTAAACCGGCAATAATGCTGCCCATGCCATGCAGGTAAGCCAATGGTTCATGGCCTGCTGAGCTGTCCAGCACATCGCCATTGTCATTTTTCAGGGTGTAGTGGATGGAGACAACTTTTTTGTCAGCAATCTTCATTGGCTGGAAATACTCAAGAATGAAAAGGAGGGCGTAGCATAACAGTGAAAGCAGGGCCGCAACAGAAATGCATGAAGGAAAAGAGCAGCAAGATAGGTGTTCTCGAATAAAAATTCGAGCAATGTCCATTACTTCTGTGAGAGCGGCTTATAATCAAGTAATGGAATATAACAAGATTATCTAAAGGAGCTGATGCCGGCTTTTGAGTGTTGTCTATCCGGCAGTTGCCAGACAAGCCTATGAATGCAGACCAGATAACCGAAATCAACAACTACTTCTGGAATTACTTCCTTGTCTATCTGCTGCTGGGAGCCAGTGTCTGGTTCACCCTGCGGAGCCGACTTATG
Organism: Parendozoicomonas callyspongiae; assembly: GCF_023502345.1. Classification (GTDB taxonomy): domain Bacteria; phylum Pseudomonadota; class Gammaproteobacteria; order Pseudomonadales; family Endozoicomonadaceae; genus Sansalvadorimonas; species Sansalvadorimonas callyspongiae. Next base: position 6,818 of record NZ_JAMFLX010000044.1, on the reverse strand, counting down.
CAGTTCCGGCTTTTTCCACTGGCAACCAAGTTGCTGGTGCATTCACGGGCAACTGCGGAAGACCAGAAACATGGCATTTCCACCTTCCAGGCTCTCTGCACCAGCCTGGCCTCCCATGTTGGCACCAGTAACCTTGCCGGTGTTGCTATTGCCATAAGCCTTGGTGGGCCGGGAGCCATTTTCTGGATGTGGGTAATGGCCATGTTGGGTATGGCAACCGCATTCGTCGAAAACACCATGGCTCAGGTTTATAAAACCAAGAATCCGGATGGATCATTTCGCGGTGGACCAGCTTATTACATAGAAAAGGCGCTTGGGCAGCGCTGGCTTGGGGTTCTGTTTTCTCTTTGCCTGATCAGCGCATTCGGTTTTTCCTTCAATGCCGTGCAGGCCAACTCTGTTTCCGCTTCTATGGCTGCAGCATTCTCGCTGCCGGAATGGCTGACTGGTGGATGCCTCCTGGTTCTATCGGGTTTGATCATTTTCAGAGGCATCAAGGGCATTGCATCCTTTGCCGAGAAAATTGTTCCCTTTATGGCCATTGGCTATGTAGGGCTGGCAATAACGATTACTGTGCTTTCCATAGACCAGTTACCCGCCATCCTGAGTATGATAGTTCGCAGTGCATTCGGGCTTGATCATGCTGTAGCGGGAGGAACTGGCTATCTCGTTTCACAGGCCGTCGCCCATGGTATTCGTCGTGGTCTGTTTTCCAATGAGGCGGGGATGGGTAGTGGCCCCAACCTGCATGCCATTGCCACTCCTTTTCCGGATCATCCAGTCACCCAGGGATTGGTATCCATGTTCAGTGTGTTTTTCGACACGATCGTTATCTGTACTTCCACTGCAGCCATTATTCTTATTTCTGGTGTGCCATATGGCGTAGAGGGGCAGACAGGTATTGTTCTAACCCAGAATGCCATGCAGGCAACAATTGGCGATTTTGGTAAGCCGTTTATTGCCATAACAACTCTGCTGTTCGGCTTTACTTCGATTGTCGCTAACACCTATTACGGTGAATCCAGTCTGCGTTTCATTAAAGATAATGATCAGTGGGTGACGTTTTACCGGTTAATGGTCTTGGGTATGGTGTACTGGGGGGCTGTTGGCAGTCTGCCATTGATCTGGTCTATAGCCGATATCACCATGGGCTTTATGACTCTGGTGAATATTTCAGCCATATTAATTCTCTCCCGTCAGGCCTTCTGGTTGCTTGATGATTATGAAAAACAGTATCGGGCTGGTTTAAGCCCTGTTTTTTACCGCGGAAACTTCCCTCATCTTGATAAAATCATGGACCGCAATGTGTGGTCTGCAGAAAAGCGAAAAAAACCTCTGTCTTCTCCGGATTTTTAAATAAATATTCGGAGAATGGTTTATTTTTTGTTTTTTTGCTGTGGAAATATATTTCCCACTCAAGGCTGTTTGGTTGATTTTTGTCGCTAAGTGTAAACCGGTGTTTGTGTTTTGCACTGTTTTCTCTTGGTGTTTTTGGTAATTTTGCTACGGATATGTGTAGAGCTTCTCGCAGTCATTCACCAATATTTTAAGTTTAACCATCGTTAATATCTCGGCTGCTCTCCAGATTTTAAATATCCCAATACAAAGAGTACCGTATGAGTGAACTGATCGACGCCGCTAACGGCGTGATATGGGGAAGTGTCCTCATTTATCTTCTACTGGGTGCAGGCCTGTATTTCACCGTGGCCAGCCGGTTTGTTCAATTCCGTCGTTTTGGCTTCTCCGTCAAAACCATGTTCGGAAGCCGTGAAACCAGCGGTAATGATCAAATCTCTTCTTTCCAGGCATTTTGTACCAGCCTTGCTGCTCGTGTAGGTACCGGTAACCTGGCCGGTGTTGCTGTAGCAATTTACATCGGTGGTCCAGGCGCTGTGTTCTGGATGTGGATGATCGCTCTGCTGGGTATGTCTACCAGTTTTGTCGGAAACACTCTGGCGCAGATTTACAAGTCTAATGACCACGACGGTACTTACTGTGGCGGCCCTGCTTACTACATTCAGAAGGCACTGGGTCTGCGCTGGTTGGGAATTGCGTTCTCCATCTCTCTGATTATTGTCTTCGGTTTTGCCTTCAACAGTGTGCAGTCCAGCACGATTTCTGGCGCATTGTCTGCTGCATACAACCTGCCATCTGTTCAATCCGCTTTAGAACACAAATCCTGAACTCGCCCTGAACCTGCAGTGTGGTTTGACGGTATTTACCGCGTCGGGTACTGTTCACACCTTTACTAAGTTCATCATTTCCCCGGAAGGGTCTGATATGGCAGGCAAAAAAAAGGGCTTTGCTTTTGAGCAGTCCCTCAAGGAACTGGAAACTGTTGTGCGGGAGCTTGAATCGGGAGACCTTCCTCTCGAGCAGGCGCTGGTGGCCTTTGAAAAAGGCATCGGTCTGACCCGTGAGTGCCAGAAAGCTCTGGAAGAAGCTGAGCAGAAAGTTCGTATTCTGCTAGAAAAAGATGGCAAGGTAGAAACCCAGCCTTTTAACCCTGCCGACAGCGCTGATTAATGATATTCAAGCAGTATCTGGCCGAGTGTCAGAAGTGGGCCGATACCGGCCTGAAGTCAGTTCTTGATAAGTCCGGTTCCAGCAGCCACAGCCTTTTGCATGAGGCTATGGCCTACTCAACACTCGCTGGCGGAAAACGCATTCGTCCGCTTCTGGTTCGGGCATCTTGTGAGGCTTTGGGTGGTACCCCTGAGAATGCTTTGCCTGCAGCCTGCGCTATGGAGTTAATTCATACTTACTCACTGATCCATGATGACCTGCCAGCCATGGATGATGATGACCTGCGCCGGGGCAAACCGACCTGTCACAAGGCCTTTGATGAGGCGACAGCCATTCTCGCAGGTGATGCTCTGCTGACACTGGCATTTGAAGTGATCACGGAATCCAGCTTGCCTGCGGAAACACGGCTTCAACAGACCCGCGTGCTGGCACAGGCTGCGGGAGCTGGTGGGATGGTGTCAGGACAGGCCATGGATATAGAGGCTACAGGTAAAAACCTGAATCTTGAAACTCTGAAAAAGCTGCATCAGCATAAAACCGGTGCTCTGATTAAAGCGTCCTGTGTGCTTGGTGGCCTGGCCGCAAATGGTTCTGCTGAGCAAATTAGTGCTCTTTCCAGCTACGCTGATGCATCTGGACTGGCGTTCCAGGTGCAGGATGATATTCTCGATGTCACCGCCAGCACTGAGGTGCTGGGTAAGAATCAGGGGGCAGATATCAATCTGGGCAAGAATACCTATGTTTCCCTGCTGGGTCTGGATAAAGCCCGTGAGCAGGCCGCTACCCTGCGGGATCAGGCGCTGACTGCACTGTACCCTCTGGGTGAGAAAGCCGAAATGTTACGGGAACTGGCTGATTTTATTGTTAACAGGAATCACTAAGCCTGTATGAGTGATACTGGAAACAACATTCTGGATCTCTTGTCCGGGCCTGCTGATCTGCGCAGATTAAAGAGGGAGCAGCTCCCTCAGCTGGCCGATGAATTGCGTGGCTTCTTAATTGAATCCGTTTACCAGACTGGTGGTCACCTTGGTGCTGGCCTTGGTGTTGTTGAGCTGACTATTGCCCTTCATTATGTATTTAACACCCCTGAAGACCGGTTGATCTGGGATGTTGGTCATCAATGTTACCCCCATAAAATCCTGACTGGTCGTAAGGGCCAGATGGCAACTCTGCGCCATACCGGTGGCATGTGTGGTTTTCCTCTGCGTGAAGAGAGCGAGTACGATGCCTTTGGTACCGGGCACTCGAGTACTTCGATCAGTGCTGCACTCGGAATGGCCATGGCAGCCAGTGCCAAGGGAGAAAACCGTCAGGCCATCGCTGTTATTGGGGATGGTGCCATGACCGCCGGTCAGGCCTTTGAAGCCTTGAATCATGCGGCCTGTGTTCAGGCCAACCTGCTGGTGATTCTGAACGATAACGATATGTCCATCTCTCCAAGTGTGGGCATGCTTGCGAAATATCTGCGTGGCCTGCAGAGTGATGTGGATGAAATGGACAGCGACTCAGTCGTTCACCTCGACGGCTCTTTAGGCGAGAGGGGCATGAGTATTACCGGACCGGTTCCCGGGCATCATCTCCCGACACTGGTTGATACTCTCCAGAAGTTAAAAGAGAAGCTTGGACCCAAGCTCCTTCATGTTGTTACCCGAAAAGGGAGAGGGTTATCAGAAGCTGAAGCTGACCCTGTTCGTTACCATGCTGTCTCCAAGGTTTCTTCATCCACTCCCAAAGACAAGCGTCCGACCTGGGCTAACCGGTTTGGCCAATGGTTATGTGCAGCTGCTGAAAGTGATGATCGCCTGTTTGGAATTACTCCGGCCATGCGTGAAGGCTCCGATCTAATTCAGTTTTCGGAAAGGTTTCCATCACGTTATTGCGATGTTGCCATTGCAGAACAGCATGCGGTCACATTTGCCGGTGGGTTGGCCTGTGAAGGAATGAAGCCGGTTCTGGCCATTTACTCCACCTTCCTGCAGCGCGGTTATGATCAGCTGATTCATGATATTGCGCTGCAGAATTTGGATGTTCTGTTTGCCATAGATCGAGCCGGTCTGGTTGGTGATGATGGACCAACCCATCATGGGATTTTCGATATTGCCGCTCTACGTGCCGTGCCCAATATGGTTTTAATGGCTCCCTCGGATGAGGTGGAGCTGCGGCAGATTCTGAGTTTTGGCTATGATTATTCCGGCCCGGCAGCTGTGCGCTACCCAAGGGGAGAGGCCAGTCTTCCAGTTGTATCTGGGCTGGATTTCCTTGTGGAGCTCGGTAAAGCCAGGGTGCTCCGCCAGGGTGACAATATTGCCCTTCTGGCATTTGGACCACTGGTTTCTGAAGCCATTAAGATTGCGGAACAACTGAGTGCAACCGTGATTGATATGCGCTTTATCAAGCCCTATGACCAGACACTGGTGGCAGAGCTGGCTGCAAGCCATTCTCTGCTAGTGACTTTGGAAGAAGGTGCTGCCAAGGGTGGTATTGGCGAAGAAGTTGCCAATTTTGTTCATTCTCTGGAAGAGAGCAATGCCCAGGTGCTGACAATGGGAGTACCGGACAGGTTTATTCCACATGGAAGCCGATCAGACCAGCTGAACCAGTGTCACTTAACTGCTGAAGGGATTTTGGAAGCGATCACTTCCCGTTTGGAAGGCTAGGAGTCAGAGAGGGTAAACCGGCTTCGAATTTACCCTCAGCACACTATCAGGCGTTATTGTAAAGGTGGCCTAGTTTCACAACTTTGGTAGCCAGGTAACGCTCGTTATGGGGGTTCTGGCCTGTCTGGAGCGGGACGCGCTCAACAATATCAATATCCAGACCTTTCAGGGCATCAACCTTGCGCGGATTGTTGGTCATCAGGCGCATCTTGGTAATGCCGAGATGGCGCAGCATAACATCGCACATATCGTATTTGCGCAGATCCGGTGCAAAGCCCAGTTTTTCATTGGCTTCTACTGTATCTGCACCTTCGTCCTGCAGTTCATAAGCCCGAACTTTATTGAGCAGGCCAATGCCGCGGCCTTCCTGACGCAAATAGAGAATAACGCCACGACCTTCTTCTGCAACGGCCTTCATTGCGGCCTCTAGCTGGGCTCCGCAATCGCAGCGTATACTGAACAGAGCGTCACCGGTGAGACACTCAGAGTGGATTCGTCCAAGAACTGGCGCACCGTCATCAAAATCACCCATGGTCAGCGCCAGATGCTCCTTGCCGGTAGCCTCATCCTCAAATCCATGCATTGTGAAAGTGCCGTAAGGCGTGGGCAGACGGGATGCTGCCACAAAAACAGTTGACACTCGACACTCCTAAACTGCTGGGTCGGTCAGGCATTGTATCAGCGGAGGACGCATCAGGCGAGAAGGGTAGTACGTGGCTGGATGAGTAATAGGTGATACTTTTATCAGGAAATACCTTTTATCTTCTGTGGCGGGACGAGAAAGGTGATTTGCTCTCATGCTAAGGCAGTTTTTTCAGAACGCTTGTACCTTGGGTGAGCCTTCCCGCTACAGCCGGAGCCGCAGCGAGAAGACTCGGGGGTAGTCAGGGAAAACGCACGAAACTATTCGCCATCACTGGGCTGCAGGCAAATCCTCAAAAACAAGCTCTGCACCTTCAAGCACTTCTGCCGTATAACTGGTGTTCATTGCAGCCTTTTTCATCTTCCTTTTCATGCCACCTTTGAAGCTGGTGATATTATTCAAAAGGTTGATTGCTAACCTGCGAAGGCTGGCCAGGATCTCAGGACAATCACCTCGGCGAATTCTGCAGTTATCTTCACCCATCGCAACAGGGGAAACGCATGAAACCCCTTGCTATCACTGGCCTCAAAGCCGGATCAAAATTTAACTAATCCTGAAAATTTCCGCTTCTTCAGTGGATAAACCAATACTGAAGCAGCACCATGAACGCATTTACTTTGATAGAACATTTTTCAAAACTTCCAGACTATCGCCAGCCCTGGAAAGTTGAGCATAAGCTAACCGACATTTTGCTGCTTGTTACCTGCGCCATGATAAGTGGTGCCAGAGGCTGGAAAGAAATCGAAGACTTCGGCAAATATCGTGAAGAGTGGCTTAAAAAGCTGGGAGACTTTGCGGGTGGGATTCCATCTCACGACACAATTGAGCGTGTTGTCAGCCTGGTGAATCCGCAACAGTTTCATCAATACTTTTCGGCGTGGATGCAAGACTGCCACGAGGCCACTGCCGGTGTCGTTGTTGCCATTGATGGTAAGACAGTTCGAGGCTCGGGGGATAGAAAAAATCAGCTTGATCCCATACATATGGTT